>NZ_CP088296.1:0-1200000 GCF_024666595.1 Sphingomonas sp. J315
CTTGCGTCCGAAAAACTCGCGAAACGGGCCGACCAGCAACGTCTCCTGGAGCCACCCGCCGATGCTCTGGCGCGCCTTGTCACATCACCGCCTCGTGCAGCCCCGGCCCCGGCCCAGAACGCGGCGATGATCCCCGGCACGATGCACAGTCCGGTCAGACCATAAGCGGCCGCCCAGCCAAGGTTAGATCCCTCCGACGATGCAAGCGCGATCGTTCCCACGCCCGCCGCGAACGCGCCCAGCCTGTATCCGAACTGGTTGTTCGCGGTGCCGTGCGACAATTGCTCGTCAGGCAGGATTCGATGCGATAGGCGTCGATCACGATATCCTGCGTCGCCCCAGGAACGCCACGACGATCGCCCAGAAGGCGAACGGCCCCATATTGCCGTCGCGCGGATCGCTCACGCGCCCAGCATCCAGACCGCACCAAACAACAGCGCCATGATCAGGAACAGCCAGGCCCGCCGCTGCCCGAAAAGATCCCCGAGCAGGGGCAAGCGGATCCGATCGATCAGCGGCGCCCACAGGAATTTGAGCGTATAGGGGTCGTCAGCCCGGCCCCTGCGAAGCCGATCGCCTTCTTGTCGATCCCGACCTTCGCCAGCCAGAACGTCATCGTGCCGAGCAGCAGCACCGAAGCGGAAATCCGCTCGAAATCCCCAGCAGCAGCGCGGCGAGCTGGCGCGGCTTCACATAGGGCAGCATGACCTCGCCAATGCTGCGCTTGCGCGCCTCCACCCCTGCTTCCAATCCCCCGCGTCGCTCATCCAAATCCTCCCTAGGTCGGGCGACCCTAGCGACAAATTCGACGCTGCAAAGCCCGGCGAAGGATTGTGCGCGGCGGGCTGGAACAGGCGCAGGGCGGATGAATGCGCTTAGGGCTTTTCCTTCGGTCAGCGCCTCGCAAATGTCGATCGCGGCGATCAGGTCACGCTGCTTGTACGGCTTCGTCAGGCAGCCAAGACCGACCGCCTCGATCTCGTCGGGATTGCGGCCCGTGACGATCAGAACGGGGATATTCTCGGCGCAGGCGGCATGGGCGACATCCGCGCCGCTCCCATCGCTCAGGCCCAGATCGACCGGCACGATATCCGGCTTGTCCGGCGCAATGATGTACCCAATCGCCTCGCCTACCGATCGTTCTTGGCAACGACGGTAAAGCCTTCTTCCGACAGGAAATGTTCGGTGTCGAACGCCACCAGCGGCTCGTCCTCGACGATCAACACCCGAACGATCCGCCGCTTCTTCTTCCCGAACACGCTGCACCCACCCGAATGTTACGGTTGCCAAACGCATTGAACGCTTTCGGGTTCGTCCGCGCACACTAGAATTTTGCACCCCGGCCCAACCCGCTGTATCGCGTGCCAATGTCCCCCTCATCCACCAATGAACCTGAACGGCAACCAGCCAAATCCGGTGAGCGTATCGCCAAGCTGCTCGCCCGTGCCGGAATCGCGTCACGCCGCGAAATCGAACGCATGATCGCTGATGGCCGCATCGCGCTCGACGGTCGGGTCCTGACCACCCGCGCAACCATGCTGACCTCGCTCCCATAGCGTCACCGTCGATGGCAGCCCGGTTTGCCGCCCCCACCCCCCCACGCCTGTTCCCGCTTCCACAAGCCCGCCGGGCTGCTCACCACCGAACGCGACCCCGCCGGTCGCCCGACCATCTACAGCAAGCTGCCCAGGGGTTCCCCGGCTGATGCCGGTCGGCCCCGCCTCGATTCTCGCGACCGAGGGGCTCTGTTGCTATTGACCACCGATGGCGAGCTCAAGCGCTAGCTCGAACTCCCGCAACCGGGGTCGAGCGCAGCTATCGCGCTCGCGCCTATAGCCAGGTCAGCCAGGAGCAGCTGGAAGAGCTGATGTTGGGTGTCGAGATCGACGGCGTCCGCTGTGGCTCGATCAACGCCAATCTCGAACGCCGCACCGGCGCGAATGTGTGGATCGGTTGACCCTGACCTAGGGCAAGAACCGCGAAGTCCGCCGCGTCCTCGAACATCTCGGAGCTCAAGGTCAGTAGCCTGATCCGCACCCGCTACGGCCCCTTCCACCTCGGCAACATGCCCATCGGAGAGTGGACGAGATTCGCCAGCATGATCTGGTGGTGTTCCGCAACACGCTGACCGGACCCGACGGCGGCAAGGCGGCGTCCAGACCTGCAATTGTCGGGCAAGCCCAAGGCGGTGGACGCCGACCCAGAGGAAACGCCCGCTGCACCCACTGCCGCGCTCCCGACCAACCCGCCGAACGCCGCAAGATCGTCGCGCAGGCCCCCGCCAACGCTCGGGAGCCCGAGGCTTATAAACCCGCGCGTCCACAGCGCTCCGCAGCGGAAAAGAAAGGTCCCGAGAGTTCGGCGTGGCCCAGCGCCGCCGTCATCAGGCCAGGACCCAACGTCAATCAGCCCCGCCCCGTTCGGCGACGGCCAAGGGAAGGGCAGCGCCGACAACGGCCCGATGCAGCTGCAAGGTGCTCCACGGCCCCCGCGCCCGGACTCCTCCGGTCAGGGCCGCTCCCCCGAGGGAAGCCGTTCAACAAAACGCCCGCCGCGCGTCACGCCCAACATGACGACGACGCCGGCCCGTTGCTCGACCGGCCCAAGCGCGCCTACCGCCCCAATGACCGCCGCCCCGGTGCGGCTCCCGGCAACCGCCCGCCCGCGCCGGCAGGGGCGGACCGCCCAGAAGCCCCGCGCGGTACGCCCGCGCCCGGCAAGCAAGGCCCGCGCAAATGAGGATCATCGCCGGCACCTGGCGCGGCCGCCCGCTGGTCGCGCCCAAGGGCGACACCACCCGCCCCACCATAAGGCCGCACGCGTGGGAAGCTGTTTATCGATGCTCACCAGCCGCGTCGGCAGTTTCCAGGGGCTGGCCGTATCCGACCTGTTCGCCGGTTCGGTGCACTTGGCCTCGAGGCCCTGTCACGCGGTGCCGCGTCGTGCCTGTTCGTCGAACGGGACTGCGCCGCGCTCGACGCGCTGCGCACCAATGCCGAAAGCTCGGCATCCGTCCCGTTATCCGCGCCAGCTCGGTAATGGGGCTCGGCCCCGCACCCAAGCCGCTCGACCTGATCATGATGGACCCGCCCTATGGCACCGGCGCGGGATCTGTCGCGCTCGACAAGCTCGCCCGCCTCGGCTGGACCGGTCCCGCCACCTGGATCAGCATCGAAACCGCCAAGGCCGAAAGTGTCGACGTCGCCGGTTTCATCACCGATACGGAGCGGGTTCACGGCAAGGCCAAGCTGACGATCTTGCGGCCCGCCTAGGCTTTCGAGCGCATCGCCACCAGTGCCACAAGGCTCACCGCCGCAGCCCTGCTCAGATACCAGCCCACCGGGGCGAGCCCGTAGCTCATCGCCAGCTTCTGCGCGATCACCGGGGTCAGCCCGCCGCCGATCACTCCCGCCACGTTGAACGCCATTGACACGCCGGTATAGCGCACCCGCGCGGGAAACAGGTCGGTCAGCCATGCGCTGAGCGGCCCATAGACAAACCCCATCAGGAACAGGATCCCCGACAGGAACACCAGCACCCCGGCAATTCCGCCCGCCATCAGCGGCGCCATCACGAACCCCGCGCCGACCACCGCGACGCACCCGCCCGCAAGCACGCGGCGCGGGTCGAGCTTCGCGTCGGCCAGCCACGCGGCGAGATAGATGCCCAGCGCCATGAACAGGATCGCGACCAGCTGGCACCCCAGGAACGTCTGCATTGAATAGCCCAGCGTCTTGGTCCCCCAGCCGAGCAGGAACGCCGTCGCAACGTAATAGGCCGCAAAGCACGCGATCGCCTCCACCGTGCCCGCCAGCAACGTCGCGCCATGCTTTTCGATCAACTCGCCCAGCGGCACCCGCGGCGGCGGCGCTTCGGCGAGGCACGCCTTGAACTCGGGCGTCTCGCCCAGCTTGAGGCGCACCCACAGCCCGACCAGCACCAGTGCCGCCGACAGCGCAAACGGAATGCGCCAGCCCCATTCGGCGAACTGCGCCGGAGTCATCCAGCTCAACAGCAGCAGAAACAGCCCATTCGCGGCGATGAACCCAGCCGGCGTGCCCATCTGCGTGCGCACAGCCATAGCGTGCGCGCCAGCCCGGCGGCGCATTCTCCACCGCCAGCAACGCCGCCCCGCCCCATTCGCCACCCAGGCTGAACCCCTGCCCGAAGCGCAGCACGCACAAGGCCGGCGGCGCGACGACCCCTGCGGTCGCATAGGTCGGCAGGAACGCCACCAATGTCGTGGAAAGCCCCATCGTCAGCAGTGACGCGACCAGGGTCGCCTTGCGCCCGATCCGGTCGCCATAATGGCCAAACACCGCTGCACCCAATGGCCGCGCGAAAACGCCACGCCCAATGTCGCGAAGCTCAGCATCTGCTGAACCCCGGCATCGCTCTTGGGAAAGAAGATCTGCCCGAACACCAGCGCCGCGGCGGTCGCGTAGATATAGAAATCGTAGAACTCGATCCCCGTCCCCACGAAACTCGCCCACAGCGCGCGCCGTCGCCGCGTCCGGTCAGCGTCCATCCGTCCCCTCCCAAATTCAGCGCCCCCGGCGCCGCTTATTCTTCGCGTCCTCAAAGCATGTGGTGCGCGTCACCTGCACCACCTTGCCGTCCTTGTCCTTGATCTCGTTCCGCCCCTCGACGCACGGCTTTTGCTCAGGCTGCTGCTCCTGAAACCCGCCCGTGCGCCACCCGACATACAGCCCCACCAGCGCCAATGCCGCGATCAGCACCAGCCTGCGTCTGTCGAACCGCTTGCGATATTTCTCGAACATCGCGCATCCCTGCCTCACCTCCGCGCCGCCCGGCAACTCCCCACGCAATCGCGCTTGCCCCGATTCGCTCCGTTCCCTACCTGTTCGCAATGTCCGTACCCCAGCCTTCCGCCGACGATCCCCCTATCTGCGTGGCCTCAACGCGCCGCAGCGTGAAGCGGTGCTCACCGTCGACGGCCCCGTCCTCGTCCTCGCCGGCGCCGGCACGGGTACCGCCGCGCTCACCGCGCGCCTCGCCCACCTGCTCTGGACCCGCCGCGCCTATCCGTCGGAGATCCTGTCGGTCACCTTCACGAACAAGGCCGCGCGCGGATGCGGGAGCGCGTCCGCCACCATGTCGGCGACGCGGTCGAGGGGATGCCCTGGCTCAGGCACCTTTCACGCGATCGGCGCGAAGATGCTGCGCCGCCACGCCGAGCTGGTCGGGCTTGCAGAGCAACCTCACCATCCTCGACACCGACGACCAGCTGCGCCTGCTCAAGCAGCTCATCGTCGCCAACGACCTCGACGAAAAGCGCTGGCCCGCGGCGCCAGCTCGGCGGCCTGATCGACGGGTGGAAGAACAAGGGCCTGACCCCGACATGCTCGACGCGGGCGAGTCCGAGCATTTCGCCAACGGCGAAGGGCCAGTCGCTCTACCAGCAGTACCAGGACCGCCTGCGCGCGCTCAACGCCTGCGATTTCGGCGACCTGCTGCTCCACATGCTCACCATCCTGCGCACCCACCGCGACGTTGCAGCAATACCAACAGCGCTTCCGCTGCATCACGGTGGACGAGTATCAGGACACCAACAGCGTCCAGTATCTCTGGCTCCGCCTGCTCGCGCAGGAGCGCAAGAATATCTGCTGCGTCGGCGACGACGACCAGTCGATCTACAGCTGGCGCGGCGCGCAGGTCGAAAACATCCTGAAGTTCGAAAGGACTTCCCGGCGCCAAGGTCATCCGCCTCGAACAGAATTACCGCTCCACCCCCCATATCCTCGCCGCCGCCGGCGCGGTGATCGCCAACAATAGCGGCCGCCTCGGCAGGGAATTGTGGACCGAGATCGATGCGGGCGAAAGGTCCGCGTCATCGGCGTGTGGGACGGCCCGGAAGAAGCGCGCCGCGTCGGTGAGGACATCGAAAGCGCCCGCATCCGCACCGGCAAGAGCCTCGACGATTTCGCTATCCTCGTCCGGGCCCAGCACCAGACGCGCGAGTTCGAAGACCGCTTCATTGCCATCGGCCTGCCCTATCGCATCGTCGGCGGCTTCCGCTTCTACGAACGCGCCGAAATCCGCGACGCGCTCGCCTATCTCCGCCTCGTCCACCAGCCCGCCGACGACCTCGCCTTCGAACGCATCGTCAACGTCCCCAAGCGCGGCCTGGGCGACAAGGCGATCGCGAAGATCCACATGCTCGCCCGCGCCGAGGGCATCCCGCTCCTGACCGCCGCCGCGCGCATCCTCGACACCGACGAGCTGACGCCGCAGGCCCGCCGCGCGCTCGGCAGCTTCGTCGGCGACGTCGCCCGCTGGAGCCAGATGCTCCGCGCGCCCGTGCCCACGGAGGTGAGGCGCTGCCCGAAACCCGCATCGGCCAGCTGTCCCACACCGAACTCGCCCAGATCATCCTCGACGAAAGCGGCTACACCGCGATGTGGCAGGCGGACCGCACCGCCGAAGCCGCCGGGCCGCCTCGAAAACCTCTCAGAACTCGTCCGCGCGATGGAGGAGTATGAAACGCTCGGCGCGTTCCTCGAACATGTCAGCCTCGTCATGGATAACGAGAATAACGCCGACGAGCCCAAGGTCACGATCATGACCATCCACGCGGCCAAGGGGCTGGAATTCGACACCGTCTTCCTCGCCGGGTGGAGGAAGGCCTGTTTCCCAGCCAGCGCGCGCTCGACGAAGGCGGCCTCGCCAGCCTCGAGGAGGAACGCCGCCTCGCCTATGTCGCGATCACCCGCGCCCGCCGCCAGGCGACGATCCTCCACGCCGCCAACCGCCGCATCTACGGCCAATGGACCAGCTCCATCCCCAGCCGCTTCGTCGGCGAGCTACCCAAGGCGCATGTCGACGAGGAATCGACCCTATCCGGCGGCGCGAGCCTGTGGCGCGCCAACTGGAGCGAACACGCCGACCCTTCGCTGACGTAGGCCGAGGCACCGGGCCGCGGCCCCGGCTGGCAACGCGCCGCCGCCCCAGCTCCAGCTTCACCACCGCCCCCAAACGCGTCGTCGAAAACCGCGGTAGCGCGGTGAGCCTCGGCAACAAGGGCCGCGACGACCTCTCGCTCGGCATGCGCGTTTTCCATCAGAAATTCGGCTATGGCGAAATCGTCGAGATCGAAGGCAACAAGCTGGAGATCGAGTTCGAGGCCGCCGGGCGGAAGCGGGTGATGGATAGTTTTGTGAGTTTAGGGTGAACTATGCCCGAAGAACAGTATCTTGTCCGACCAGATTTATCCGCCCTGCCTTACCCTGATCCCGATAAATTCTACCAATTTTGGCGACATCCGTAGATTTGATAAGCCCCTTCTCTCGAAGACTGCGCAATAAGGCTTCAACTCTTTTTTAGGAAATGTGCCAGTCACATTGGATAGCCGTTCAAGCAGAAAGAAGCGCTGTGCAATATCCAGCGGCTTGCTCAGTTCATGTTGAGGAAAAAAATGCCTGATCGCAGCCGGAAGGCCAATAACACCTCGCTCATATCTCCAGAACAGAGATACAAATCTAGAATTGCGGACTTTGAGAACATCCTGTTGACCCAAGGCGCAATTATCCATTTCAACTATTTTACGCGATATAGGCCGCTCTATCGACTTGAGAAAATTAGATCGTACAAGTTGATGATGAATTGTCGATGCACCACTCCGAGTCCCATAACGCACTCTGCGATATAGAGCAGCAGCAGCAGCTTTGATACTGTTTCCATTATGCTCAAAGTGCCTCTTATCCTCGATGAAAACTAGCATCGCATGGTATTTTGTTAAATCGATTCCCAACCGACCCGCTTCGAAAACGGACAATCTCATGCGATACAGCACATGGCCAATTCGCTCCTTCAGACGAGAGCCAACCAGCCACGCTACCTTTCTACCAAGATAAAGCCGAGTATTCTCGTAATCTTCGCGGAGCGACCATCGATACAATGTGAGCAACAGCACTAATGTGAAGCTAGCCAACGCCGCCGCGACCTTCGTTTCTGAAACAAGCACCTGCCCCCCTAGGGTCGGGACTCATAACCACCATGTGACGGCTGCGGCGAGGTAGATGGCGCTGAGGAAGTTGGTGGCGAGCTTGTCGTAGCGGGTGGCGATGCGGCGATAATCCTTGAGGCGGCAGAACATGCGCTCGACGGCGTTGCGGCCCTTGTAGAGCGTCTTGGAGAAGCAGCTTTTCCAGCGGCGGTTCGTCTTGGAGGGGATGTTCGGAACGGCACCCTGCCGCTCGATCAGGTCGCGGATCGCATTGCTGTCGTAAGCCTTGTCCGCGAGCACGATGGTGCGCGGCGCGAGATCATCGAGCAACACATCGGCTGCGCGGCAGTCGGCGACCTGGCCACCGGTCAGCAGGAAGCGGAGCGGCCGACCTTCGCCGTCGGTGAGCGCGTGGAGCTTGCTGTTGCGGCCGCCCCGGCTGATCCCGATCGCCTGGACGAGCGCCCCCTTTTCCACCGCCCGCGGAGCGGTGCGCCTTCATATGCGTGCTGTCGATCAGGACCTCGGCGGGCGGCCCGCCTGCTGCCGCGAGCGTGACGAACAGCTCCTGCCACACACCCTTTGCCGCCCAGCGCACGAACCGGTTGTAGAGCGTCTTCCTCGGCCCGTAGCAGGCCGGCGCGTCGACCCAGCGCCCGCCCGACTTCACCACATGAATGATGCCGCTGATCACCCGCCGATCATCGACCCGCGCCACACCGCGCACCTTGTCCGGCAGCAGCGGACGCAGCCGCTCGAACTGGGCTTCACTCAACCAAAACTCGCTCAAATCCACGCTCCTGCTGGCGCAGCGCATGAATCACATCCCAGCCGCCAAGGGAATCCCGTTTATGGGTCCCGACCCTAGGGTCGGGACTCATAACCACCATGTGACGGCTGCGGCGAGGTAGATGGCGCTGAGGAAGTTGGTGGCGAGCTTGTCGTAGCGGGTGGCGATGCGGCGATAATCCTTGAGGCGGCAGAACATGCGCTCGACGGCGTTGCGGCCCTTGTAGAGCGTCTTGGAGGAAGCAGCTTTTCCAGCGGCGGTTCGTCTTGGAGGGGATGTTCGAACGGCACCCTGCCGCTCGATCAGGTCGCGGATCGCATTGCTGTCGTAAGCCTTGTCCGCGAGCACGATGGTGCGCGGCGCGAGATCATCGAGCAACACATCGGCTGCGCGGCAGTCGGCGACCTGGCCACCGGTCAGCAGGAAGCGGAGCGGCCGACCTTCGCCGTCGGTGAGCGCGTGGAGCTTGCTGTTGCGGCCGCCCCGGCTGATCCCGATCGCCTGGACGAGCGCCCCCTTTCCACCGCCCGCGGAGCGGTGCGCCTTCATATGCGTGCTGTCGATCAGGACCTCGGCGGGCGGCCCGCCTGCTGCCGCGAGCGTGACGAACAGCTCCTGCCACACACCCTTTGCCGCCCAGCGCACGAACCGGTTGTAGAGCGTCTTCCTCGGCCCGTAGCAGGCCGGCGCGTCGACCCAGCGCCCGCCCGACTTCACCACATGAATGATGCCGCTGATCACCCGCCGATCATCGACCCGCGCCACACCGCGCACCTTGTCCGGCAGCAGCGGACGCAGCCGCTCGAACTGGGCTTCACTCAACCAAAACTCGCTCAAATCCACGCTCCTGCTGGCGCAGCGCATGAATCACATCCCAGCCGCCAAGGGAATCCCGTTTATGGGTCCCGACCCTAGAAACCAAGTTGGACTACCAGGAAACGCTACGCGAAATGCGGTGAATACCACCCCCGCCCTGCCGCTGCCAACAACGCCACCGATAGGGTTGGAATTGCTTGTAGGGACGTCCAGCCAGGGAACATATGGATGGCAAAGGGCTCGTTCGCTCCCTCAAGTCGATCGGCTGGGAGCACTGTTTCAATGCTCCCATAATCCAATCCTAGGGTCGGGACTCATAACCACCATGTGACGGCTGCGGCGAGGTAGATGGCGCTGAGGAAGTTGGTGGCGAGCTTGTCGTAGCGGGTGGCGATGCGGCGATAATCCTTGAGGCGGCAGAACATGCGCTCGACGGCGTTGCGGCCCTTGTAGAGCGTCTTGGAGAAGCAGCTTTTCCAGCGGCGGTTCGTCTTGGAGGGGATGTTCGGAACGGCACCCTGCCGCTCGATCAGGTCGCGGATCGCATTGCTGTCGTAAGCCTTGTCCGCGAGCACGATGGTGCGCGGCGCGAGATCATCGAGCAACACATCGGCTGCGCGGCAGTCGGCGACCTGGCCACCGGTCAGCAGGAAGCGGAGCGGCCGACCTTCGCCGTCGGTGAGCGCGTGGAGCTTGCTGTTGCGGCCGCCCCGGCTGATCCCGATCGCCTGGACGAGCGCCCCCTTTTCCACCGCCCGCGGAGCGGTGCGCCTTCATATGCGTGCTGTCGATCAGGACCTCGGCGGGCGGCCCGCCTGCTGCCGCGAGCGTGACGAACAGCTCCTGCCACACACCCTTTGCCGCCCAGCGCACGAACCGGTTGTAGAGCGTCTTCCTCGGCCCGTAGCAGGCCGGCGCGTCGACCCAGCGCCCGCCCGACTTCACCACATGAATGATGCCGCTGATCACCCGCCGATCATCGACCCGCGCCACACCGCGCACCTTGTCCGGCAGCAGCGGACGCAGCCGCTCGAACTGGGCTTCACTCAACCAAAACTCGCTCAAATCCACGCTCCTGCTGGCGCAGCGCATGAATCACATCCCAGCCGCCAAGGGAATCCCGTTTATGGGTCCCGACCCTAACAGGCGCCTGAGCACGATTATCTTCCGTGCGGCATAGACTGCCGACCGCTGCAAAAGCGCGAAATATCGCACCGTGATACTTGAAACGGTCAGAAGCATCAGTGAGATCACAATCTCGGCGTTGGTGCCTAACTTAGTCGCCATGTTTTGTAGGCTGGCCAAATTTCCCGTAGATCCCACAATAGTGATCAAGGTTCCGCTGAAAAACAGCGCAAGCCCTGCCGCAGCGGTGAGGCTTCTCTGGTCGGCTTGTAGTGCCGTGGCGGCGAGTTCATATTCTTTGATCCCAACCTCAGCACGATCATTGTCGAGCTTATAGGTTGGGAAGTATTGTTGCGCGGCTTGCAAGTGCGACGGACCCATGGATGCACTGTGGCGCGCATCTATTCACGTAGCAAGGTGACACGAGCGAACGGAACAAGCGCTTGCCGTTTATCGGCACGCCATAGCCCCCTCGACAACCGATGTGGACAAACCACAAACAAACCCCTTTCCGGCGTCTATCCCCTTTGGACATGTAGGAGCAAATGTAGTAACGCACCACCATGCCGGAAGCGAGTCGGCGTGATGGGGGAGGTATGCGTCCAGCGATCATTACAGGCCTGTCGTCGGTGGCCTTCGCCATTGGCGGGTGGGTATTGCCGATGAGATACCCGAACCTTCAACCTTGGGTGGCGGATGCTCTATTGTGGGCCGCCGCCGCCATGCTTTTTATAGCTGTTATTTTGTGGCTCTGGGGACTTCGAAAGCCGAATTCATCGCCGACGATGCCAGGGTCTTCCGGCCCCAACTCGCCGATCATAACCGGAAATGATAATACTCTCGCTATCGGCGAAGGAGCGAGGATCATGGGCGACGACAATCGCAAGGGCAACTTTGCCGGCAATAACTTTGGCACGCAAAATTATCACGAAGCGCCGCCGCAGCGAAGTGTCGGATCTACGTTCGCTCAAATGTTGGCATCTGCTCCCGCGCCCGTCCCCGTCCGAACCCGGTCATTTGGCACAGAACACGAAAAGAAGGTGCTCGAATCGTCGATTAACGCGGCGTTTCAGGAGCTAGGGTTCGAGGCTGGTTCGCAGGGTATGTTTGGAGGCGGCGAGACCTTTGTTGGCGTTCGTGTGAACCCCGCAGAGAACCAGCAATCAATAGATTTTGCCACAGTCATCGCGAACGCGCTGTCCGCATCGGGCCTTGAAGGCGTCGACCTGAGGGCCGGCAATCCAGCATGGTCGACCCAAAGTTTCGTGCGTATTGAGATTGGAGAGAATGGTGCCTGACAACCCCAACACCCGCTTCGACCGCCTCCTAGACGCGATGGCCCACGGTCACGCGCCTGTTACCGGGCGAAAGAAAACATCAGACGATCAAGCATCAGGTGAGGCGTCTGACGCATGTTCCAGCGATACTCGAACTCGCCCAGATACTTCGGAAGGTGACGACCGCTGACGTGAATATGCGTGCCGTTGATGCCGCGCTTTAGCTGCGCCCAAAAGCCCTCGATTGCGTTCACGGTCGCGCCGGTCTTGCGGCAAACATACTGGTCAAGCGAGTGGTTCACGGTGGCGTGCTGATAGCCCATCGTGCCAACGCCGCCATAGCCCAGCCAATCGTCGGTATGGACCTTGCTGGGGCGCTTCACGGTCGCGCGGATGATCGGAAGCAGGGTGCCGCTCTTGCGGTCGGGAACAACGTGCGTGACCAGATCGCCGCCATGCTCAAGCATCCCGAACACGACCGTCTTGTTTGACGCGCCAGCATCGCGCTTGTCCTTGGCGCTCTGATAGCCACCGATGAACGTTTCATCGACTTGGACCGTGCGGCCTAGACCGCCAATCGGGGCGCTGCCGTCAACCGCGCCCATGTATTCGCGGATCATGTGGCACATGCGCCATGCCGTCTTGTAGGTCACTCCCAGCTGACGCTCGACTTCCTTCGCCGCGACACCGTTCCGCGATGCGCAGAACTGGAACATGACGAAGAACCAGTCCCGCAGCGGGGTGCGGGTGCGGTCGAACGGCGTGCCAGCGGTCGGATAGACCTGATAGGCGCACCACTGACACTGATACGAACGGCGAGCCTTTACGCGGGTGAACTTCGCGGGGCGGTCGCAACCGGGGCAAGCGAAGTCGGTGCCGTAGCGAACCTGAAACAGGTGATCCAGGCACGCATCTTCGGTCGGGAAGCGGTCCTGAAACTGACGGAGCGTTGGGGCTTTGTTCGACATAGGGATTGTATGCCACAAAGCCTTACATGTCGCAAGGGGATAAGCGCCCCCTTTCCTACAAGCCCCATCCCAGCACATAAACTGGTGGATGAACGACTCACCCACCCCGCCCGCCGCGTCTGACGAGGATGAAGCCATCCTCGCCTTCACGCCCGCCCCCAATTGTGGCCGCGCCGATGGCTGGACTGCGCGCCGACAAACCGACTTCATCCACGCCCTCGCCGTCATGGGCACCGTCACCCGCGCCTGCAAAGCGGTCGGGATGAGCCGCCAGACAGCCTACAAATTGCGCGAGCGGCCCGAGGCGGCCGACTTCGCCCGCGCGTGGGATGCGGCACTAATGATGGGCTATGACCGCATGTTCAGCATGGCGATGGACCGCGCGCTCAATGGCGTCACCCGCCGCGTTACTATCGCGGGCGTGAGATCGGCACGATCACCCGCCCCGATTTCCGCATGGCGATGGCGGCGCTCGCCGAACCTCCCAAACCGCCGCAGCGCCATCGCAAACTGACAGAATGAAGCGCGTTGCGCGGAACTTCGTCAGTTTCGCGACGCCGCGACGCCCCGCTCCACGCGCACCGCGCCGACCGCCCACAACGCCCACGCGATAATCAACGGCTGCGCCAGCAACCGCGGCACATGATACCACGCCGACAGCCCCGTCCCGCTCCCGCCCAGCCACGCCAGGTCGATCATCGCGTGCTTCACATTGGCCGGCCACACGCACAGCGCATAGAGCGCCAGCGCCCAACCCGCCGCCAGCCGCCACCGCCGGGTGATCAGCGCGGCGGCACAGATCAGTTCTGCCGCGCCGGTAGTCAGCACCCACTCGCGCGCGTCCCACGGCACCCATGCCGGCACGATCCGCGCCATCGCATCGGTGAACAGGAAATGCGCCACCCCTGCCGTCGCATAGAAGATCGCGAGCAGCCACCGCCCGATCCGCCGCCCCCGCGTCTCCGGCAGCTCCGCCATCGCCTACAGCTTGGCGGCGGCTTCGATGATCGGCACGAACTTCGCGGCGGTCAGGCTCGCCCCGCCGACCAGCGCGCCGTCGACATTGTCCACCGCCAGGATCTCGCCTGCATTCGAACCCGTAACCGACCCGCCATACAGGATACGAATACCCTCGGCCTTCTCCGTCCCGACCATCATGCCCAGCTTGGCGCGGGCGATGGCGTGGATCAGCTCGATTTCCTCCAGCGTCGGGGTCCGCCCGGTCCCGATCGCCCAGCGCGGTTCATAGGCCAGCGTGAACCAGCTGCCGTCGGCATCCTCGGGCACCGATTTCTCGATCTGCGCCTGCACCACCCGCTCGGCGCGACCGGCATTGCGTTCCGCCTCGGTCTCCCCAACGCAGAGGATTACGTTCAGGCCATGGCGATGCGCCGCCGCCGCCTTGGCCCAGGCGTCGTGGCTGGTCTCGTTCTGGTCCGCCCGCCGCTCGCTATGCCCGACGATGGTCAGCGTGGCGCCGGCATCCTTCAGCATCGGGGCAGAGATGCATCCGGTATGCGCACCGCTGTCATTCTCATGACAATCCTGCCCGCCGATCGGCATGCCGCCTGCCACTGCCACTGCCCGGGCGATCAGCGTCGCCGGTGGGCACAAGGCGACATCAACGCCGGAATGGGCAGCCGCCGCTTCGGCAATCGCCGCCACTTCGCCCAACGAATCGGTGACGCCGTTCATCTTCCAGTTGCCCGCCACCAGCTTGCGCCGCATCCCGCTTCCCCTGTTGTCCATTATCGGACAAGCCCGATAGGCGGCGATCCCACGCCGCACAAGCATCTTGCCCGCCACCGCTGCCGTTGTCGCTTGATGCCAATGCCCCTGCCCCCTAAAGCGAGGCCAATCTTTCCCATTTCAGCGGGTTTCCATGCTCACCAACTTCCGCCGCGTCATTTTCTCGACCCCCGGCAAGATCGTTGCCCTGCTGCTGCTGGTGGCGCTCGGCGTCGGCTTTGCGATGATGGACGTCCAGAGATCTTGGCGTCGGCGGCCCGTCGTCCAGCGGCCCGCTGGTTCAGGTTGGCAACAAGAAGCTGACGCAGCAGGAGCTTCAGGACCGCCTCCGCAACGCATTGGAGCGGGTGCGGCAGCAACAGCCGATGCTCGACATGGCGCAGTTCGTCCGTACCGGCGGGTTCGAACAAGTGCTGAACCAGGTCATCGACGGTATGGCGCTGGAGGAATATGCGACGCAGCAGGGCATGGCGGTGTCCCCCGCCGCAATCGACGGCCAGATCGCGTCGATCCCCGCCTTTCAGGGCTTCGACGGCAAGTTCAGCCAGCAGCGCTTCGACCAGCTCCTGGCGGAACAGCGGCTGACCGCAGAGCAGGTGCGGGCCGATATCCGTCGCGAAACGCTGGTTCAGTGGCTCATCAGCCCGATCGCGAACCCCGGCCCGGTTCCGGTCGAACTCGCGCTGCCCTATGCCTCGCTGATGCTGGAGCGGCGCAAGGGTTCGGTCGGCTATGTCCCAATCGGCGCGATTGCCCCCGGCAACCCGCCGACCGACGCCGAACTTCAGGCATATTACCAGAAGAACTCGGGCCGCTACACGCTGCCCGAACGCCGCGTGGTGCGCTACGCCGTGGTCGATCCCGCCCAGTTTGCGGAAAGCGCCAAAGCGACCGAGGCGGAGATCGCCGCCGAATACCGGAAGAATGCTGCGCAATATGCCGCCAGCACCCGCCGCAACCTTGCCCAGATCATCGTTGCCGACGAAAACGCCGCGAAGGGCATCGCTGCAAAGGTGAAGGGCGGCGCGTCGATGGTCGATGCCGCCAAGGCTGCTGGCCTGCAGGCATCGACCATCCCGAATGCCGAGAAGGCAGCCTTTGCCCGCGCCAGCAGCACCGCGATCGCGGACGCCGCCTTTGCCGGGGCTCAGGGCACTGTGGTCGGCCCGCTCCGCTCGCCGCTCGGCTGGCATATCGTCCGGGTCGAGGGGATCGAGCAGGTCGCGGGCAAGTCGCTGGACTCGGTCCGGGGCGAACTCGCAGAAGCGATCACCAAGACGAAGCTGGAGACCGCGCTGGCCGATCTGCGCGCCAAGATCGATGGCGAGATCGCCGACAATTCGACCTTTGACGAGCTCGTCGCCAGTTCAAAGCTGACCGCGCAGACCAGCGCGCCGCTGTTCGCCGATGGGCGCGCGGCCGTCGCCGACGAAGCCGCACCCGATCCCATGCTCGCGCAGATCGCCCAGGCCGGCTTCAGCATGGAGCCGAGCGACGACCCCCAGCTGATCCCGGTCGGCACCGATGGCGGCTTTGCGCTGGTCAAGACCGACAAGGTCGTCGCTGCGGCACCCCGCCCGCTCGCCGAAATCCGCCCAGGCGTCGCCGACGACCTGGTCCGCAGCCGCCAGCTCGACGGCGCGCGCAAGGCCGCCAACGCGATCCTTGCCAAGGTGAGCAAGGGCATGCCGCTCGCCCAGGCGATGCAGGAAAGCGGGCTGAAGCTGCCTCCGGTCGAAGCACTCGACGCCTCGCGCGGACAGCTGTCGCAGATGGGCGATCAGCTCCCCCGCCCGTCCGCCTGATGTTCAGCATGGCCGAAAAGAGGGCCAAGACCGTCCCGGCACCTCAAGGCGGCGGCTACTGGATCGTCTGGCTCGACGATATCGAGGAAGGCAATGCCAAGGGCAACGCCGCGCTGATCGGCCAGACCCGGGGCGGCCTCGCCCAGCTGATCGGCAACGAATATGTCGAACAGTTCGCCGCTGCGGCGCGCAAGGCGGTGAAGGTCAAGCGCAACGAAGCCGCCATCGCCGCACTCAAGGCGCAGCTGAGCGGCCAGGCAACCGGCGGCAATTGATCCGATGCGCGGCGGGATTGAGGGCCTCGACGCCGCCCGCGCGGCGCTGGCCGATGGCCGCCCGGCCCTGGTCTGGCGGAAACAGCTGGCGGACACCGATACCCCGGTCGCCGCCGCGCTCAGGCTGATCGAACCGGGCCGCGGCGACTTCCTGCTGGAATCGGTAGAGGGCGGCGCGGTGCGCGGTCGCCACAGCCTGCTTGGACTCGCTCCCGATCTGGTGTTTCGCGCACATGGCGAAGCGGCGGAGGTCAATCCGCACTGGCTGACCGACCGCGACGCATTCAGCGCCGCCGAAGCCCCGACGCTCGATGCCCTGCGCGCCCTCGTCCAGTCGTGCCGGATGGACGTGCCGCCGGAACTGCCCCGCGCCCTCGCCTGCCTGGTCGGCTATTTCGGTTACGACACGATCGGGCTGGTCGAAACCCTACCCCGCGCCGCGAACGACGCACTGGGTCTGCCCGACATGATCTTCGTGCGACCGACGGTGATCCTGATCTTTGACCGGCTGGCGGATTCGCTGTTTGTGGTGGCGCCGGTCTGGCCCGGTCGCGACCCCGAACGGCTGATCGAGGAAGCCGCCGACCGGATCGAGGCGACCGCCGCGCGGCTCGCCTCCGCCCCGCTTCCGCCGCGCGCCGCGACCGATCCGATGGATATCGTGCCCCAGCCGGTGGTGCCCGCCGCCGACTATGCGGCGATGGTCACCCGCGCCAAGGAGTACATCACCGCCGGCGACATATTTCAGGTCGTCCTTGCCCAGCGCTTCACTGCGCCGTTCGCGCTGCCGCCGATCGAGCTGTACCGCGCGCTGCGCCGGATCAACCCGTCGCCCTTCCTCTATTTCCTCGATCTGCCCGGCTTCGCGCTGACCGGGTCGAGCCCCGAAATCCTCGTCCGCGTCCGCGATGACGAGGTGACGATCCGCCCGATCGCTGGCACCCGTCCCCGCGGCAAGGACGCCGCGGAGGACGAAGCGAACAGAACCAGCCTGCTCGCCGACGCAAAGGAGCGCGCCGAACACCTGATGCTGCTCGACCTGGGTCGCAACGATGTCGGCCGCGTCGCAGAAGCTGGATCGGTCAAGGTCACCGACAGCTACACCGTCGAATTCTACAGCCATGTCATGCACATCGTGTCGAACGTGGTGGGTAAATTGCGCCTCGACGCCGATGCGCTCGACGCGTTGTTCGCGGGCTTCCCCGCCGGAACCGTCAGCGGCGCGCCCAAGGTTCGCGCGTGCGAGATCATCGCCGAACTGGAGCGCGACCAGCGCGGACCCTATGCCGGGGGCGTCGGCTATTTCTCGCCCGACGGCTCAATGGACAGCTGTATCGTCCTGCGCACCGCGATCGTGAAGGACGGGACCATGCACGTCACCGCTGGCGCGGGTATCGTCGCTGACAGCGATCCGGCCTATGAACAGCGGGAATGCGAGGCGAAGGCAGGTGCGCTGTTCGCTGCGGCGCGGGAAGCAACCGCACGTTCCGGCGAAGCCAGGTTCGGCCAATAAGGCTCAGTCCTCGCCGCCCGGGATAGCTGCCTCTTCGGCCTTCTTCGCCCGCTGCTCGGCCTTCCATTGCTGGAGCATGCGGATGGTGCACCCGCTCTGGCCATAGCTGCCGATCGGGTTGCAGCTTCCCGGCAGCACCGCACGGTTAACCTCGTCGATCAGCTCGGCGCGGCGCACCCAACTCGTGCCCTCCGGTCCCGGCTCGGTCTTACGTAGCGCCTTGGGGATCCGGAACGGCGAATCGCCCGGTCGCGCGCAAATCACGACCTCATCGGGACTCTCCGGCTTGGGACAGCTCTCATCGCCATATAGCAGGACGCTGCGCACCTTCTGCGGCGGCGCACCGGCCCCGGCGGATTCCCCCTCCTGCGCCAGCACGGGAGCAGCGGCCAGCATTGCGATCAGGAAGGGACGGATCATACAGGTCTCCACAGGTCCGCTTCCTCTATCGCACATACGCAGATGAAGCACGGCTGAACTGTATCAGCCGTGAAGTGCGGCATTTACCCCTGTGGGGTGAAAATTGCGCTTGCCATTATTTACCCACAGGGGGTAAGGGCGGCGCATGACGACACTTGCCGGTTCCAAAATCCGTCGCTTCCGCGAGGAACGCTCCATGTCCCGCGCCGCGTTCGGCGCGTGGTTCGATACGCCCGGATCGACGGTTCAGGGCTGGGAAGAGGACGGCAAGCGCGCGTCTCCGGCGGTGCTCAACCAGATCGCGGCGAACGGCATCGCGCATCATCAGGACTGGTACGTCCATGTCCGCAACCTGGAGCAGGCGATGGACTGGACACCCGACAGCTGGACCCGGGCCGAAGCGCGTCAGCTTCCGGTTTACCCCGACGCCGCTGCACTGACCGCCGCGACCGACACCCTGTCCAGCTTTCCCCCGCTGGTCTTCGCGGGCGAGGCGCGCGCACTGACCCAGGAGCTTGCCCGCGTATCGCGCGGCGAGGCGTTCCTGTTGCAGGGTGGCGACTGCGCCGAAAGCTTCGCCGAGTTCCACCCGAACAATATCCGCGATACGTTTCGCGTCATTCTCCAGATGGCGGTGGTTCTCACCTTTGCGTCGAAACTCCCGACGGTGAAGCTCGGCCGCATGGCGGGGCAGTTCGCCAAGCCGCGTTCGGCCGATACCGAGACGATCGATGGCGTGGAACTGCCCAGCTATCGCGGCGACATCGTCAACGACATCGCCTTCACCCCCGAAGCGCGCATTCCCGACCCCCAGAGGCTGATCCGCGGCTATACCCAGTCGGCGGCGACGCTGAACCTGCTGCGCGCCTTCGCCAGCGGCGGCTATGCGAACCTCCATCAGGTCCACAAATGGACGCTCGACTTCATGGGCCGCAGCCCCTGGGCCGACAAATTCGCCGACGTCGCCGACCGCATCGGCGAAGCGCTCGATTTCATGGAGGCGTGCGGGATCAACCCCGATACCGTGCCCCAGCTGAAGCGCACCGATTTCTACACCAGCCACGAGGCGCTGCTCCTGCCCTATGAGCAGGCGCTGACCCGGCAGGACAGCCTCACCGGCGACTGGTACGACACCAGCGCGCATTTCCTGTGGATCGGCGACCGCACGCGCTTCGAGAATTCGGCGCATGTCGAATTCCTCCGCGGCATCGGCAATCCAATCGGGATGAAGTGCGGGCCGAGCCTTGAGCCGGACGCGCTGCTGCGCCTGCTCGACACGCTCAACCCGACCCGCACGCCGGGGCGGATGACGCTGATCACCCGATACGGCCATGACAAGATCGAGAGCGGCCTGCCCGCGCTGGTTCGCGCGGTGAAGCGTGAGGGGCATCCGGTCGTGTGGAGCTGTGACCCGATGCACGGCAACGTCATCAAGGCGGCCAACGGCTACAAGACGCGCCCGTTCGAGCGCATTCTGGCCGAAGTACGCGGCTTCTTTGCCGTGCATCGCGCCGAAGGGACCTATGCCGGCGGAATCCATGCCGAGATGACCGGACAGAACGTCACCGAATGCACCGGCGGCATGATCGACATCGGCGAGCATGACCTTGCAGACCGCTACCACACCCATTGCGACCCGCGACTCAATGCCGGTCAGAGCCTGGAGCTGGCGTTCCTCCTCGCCGAAATGCTCAATGAGGAGATGGCGGAGCGGCGCAAGGCGGC
This sequence comes from Sphingomonas sp. J315, assembly GCF_024666595.1. Classification (NCBI taxonomy): domain Bacteria; kingdom Pseudomonadati; phylum Pseudomonadota; class Alphaproteobacteria; order Sphingomonadales; family Sphingomonadaceae; genus Sphingomonas; species Sphingomonas sp. J315. The sequence continues at coordinate 20,430 of NZ_CP088296.1, forward strand.
GTGAGCGGCGGCTCTATTGCCAGTTCCCCAACAGAACGAACGGCGCCCAGTAGAATGGGTGGGCGTAGCCGGTGACAGCTGGTCCAGTCGGCTGGTCAGGCCCGGCGCGACCCGCGCCCCGATCGGCGCCCGCCTCTCCCTGAGCAGTCATCAGTGCGATCTGCGCCTGGCGCAGCGCCTCCGCCTTGCTCGTACCGCCCTTGGCATGGATCGCGTAGAAGCGCTGCATCAACACTGCGGTGGATTCGTCCGCCACCGACCAAAGCGAGGCCAGCACCGCCGACGCGCCGGCCTTTTGCGCCAGTTCGGCTAGGCTCGCATCGACCTCCGACCCGTTCTGACTGCTGCCTGGCACGCCGGTCTGGCACGCCGACAGCGCGAGCAGGTCGACGTCGATCGCGGTGAAACTGCCGTCCTTGATGAATTCGGTCAGCGGCAACTCCTTGCCCGTGCCGAGCAGCAGGAACGACTTGTCGGCGCTCGCGGGATCGAGCGCGAAGTGCGACGCGATATGGATCACGCGATAGCCGCCGGCCATTGCGGTGCCGAGCGCGGTTCGGTCGAATGCCGCGTCGAGCTTCACGACACCCGGCAACACACCGGTCGTCGTGCCATCGGCACGGACAATACCGGACAGTTCGGCGGGAACGGCGGGTAATGGACTGAGCCCCGCCCCACCCTGGCTCGCCCCCAGCGCGGCGACACGCCATGATTTCGCGTCGGAGGGGCCGGTCTGCACCTCATCGATCGATCGGAAGGCGCTGAACGCATAGCGTTTCGCCAGCCAGTCCTTGCCGTCGTGCAGTGCCGCCATCGGCAGATAGCGCAACGCATCGTCGAGCGAGAGCATGACCCGGCTGATCCCGGCGGCGCGCAGCGCTCTGTCCACCGGCTCGAACATCGATCTGTACAGCTTCGACGCGGGATCGGTGATGAACACCGCCTTGTCGCTGATCGCCTGACGATACAGGCCGATATCCTTGCGCACCGCGGTAGTGTCGACGTGCACGACAATCGTCTTCTGGAAATTGGCTGTGGTCAGCAGCCAATGAATCCTGTCGGGCAGCACGACGGCGTGCAGCGCGGCGACGTCCTTCCCCAATCGCCGGACGGTTGAAATGAGGCGGGGCTGGATCGACGCGACGCGATCCGCTTTTGCTGCCTGATCCTGCGTCACGGCAGCATCCAGCCCGGCGACGACATCGGCCAGTTCGCCCAGTTCGCCACGGAACGCTGTCTGCGCCGCCCCCAGAGCCGTCGTCGCCGCAGCCAGCTTCTGCTGCTGCTCCGGGCTTAGCGCCCCCTTCTGCTGAAGCGCGATCAACCGGTCACGCGCGGCTCCGGCCTCTGCGAGCGCGGTCGTCGCGGCTTCGAACGCTGCGATGCTCTGTGTCTGCTTGGCATCGAGCGGCATCTGCTCGAAGGCTTCGCCCTCTCGCCGCCGGTCGCGAGTATAGTTGTAGCTCTCGAAATCCTTGAGCATCGCCAGCACATGCTCGGCCTCACCGAACCGCCCCATCTCCATGAAGATGCCGGCGAGGTAGCGATAGCGGTCCTGATGCACGCGGATGAAGCATTCGCGGATCGACGGATCGAGGTCGGCGATCCGCTTGCGCGCGTCCTGCAATTTGTTGACCGCGACCTTGGCGAAGAACAGCGCCGCCTCGCGCCGTCCGCCGCCACTCGCCTCCTTGGCCGCGCTCGACCAGTGGCACGAAGATTCGATCAGCGCGAAATAATTGTCGCGGCTGCCGAACCGGTTGGTCAGCGCGGCTTCCTTGATCGCCAGCGAACGGACCTTGGTCGCGAGATACCGGTCCATCTCTCCGAAGAGGAGATAATGTTCCTCGAGCCCGCGAAACCCTTCGAACACCGCGAATTCGGAGCCATTCTCGACCGCGGCGTCGAGTTCCTTCTTGAGCGTCGCCTCACGCGCCGCGAATGTCGGTTCAGGCGCAATGCCCTCGGTTTCTGGGCCGATCGGCAGCGGGGTAAAGCCCTCGATCTTCACCAGACACTTGATCGTGGCCTGAATTCCGCACGCTTCCTGCCATTTTTTCGCGTCGTCGCTGCCACGCCGTACCGCTTCGGCGAGCCACAAGCGGGTCTGTTTGATGTCGGGCTTCATCCCCCAGCCAAGCGCAGACGCGCGCACCATCGCCACCGCGCCGCCGCTCCAGCCCGAGCCTGCCGCGTGCTTGAACCAGCGCAGCGCCATGTCCGGGTCTTTCGCTACGCCGGAGCCGTGGAGATACGCCTCTCCGAGCGCCACTCGCGCGCTGTAATCACCGCAATGCACCGCCCAGCGCAGCAAGCGGATCGCTTCCTTCGGATTGGCTTTGGTACCGTCGCCGGCCAGGTACATCCGCGCGAGCAGCACGGCATTGGCAAAGCTTGCCGACGCCGCGCGCTGCATCCATTCGAACGCCTGCGCAGCGTCACGTTGCGGCGCTCCTGCCAGTTCCGCTTCGGTAAACTCCAGATCGCCCTTGTAATAGAGCGCCAGGCTCAGTGCCGCATAGCCCTCCCCCTGCGATAGGCATCCTCCCACGCCCGCACCGCCTTGACCGCGCTCTTGTCGACGCCGAACCCCTTGGAGTGGAGATAGCCGATCGCCCGCTGCGCATCGGCCGATCCGCGCTCGGCGGCGATCACGAACCACTTCATCGCTGCGGCAGATCCCCCTTGCCGTCGTCGAGCAACCGCCACGCATATTTGGCAGCCGCCTCATTCATCCCGAGATTCGCAAGCGCGGCAAAGGTCGGAATATGCGACGCATCGCCGTTGAAGTTGAACATGTACGGCGTATCGAACTGCGCGAGAAAGACTGTGCGCCGCTCCTCGGGCAATGCCTTGAACTCATCGGTTTCGGCGTAGCGGACGAGTTCGCGCTGCGCTGCCTCCTGCAACCGAAGATCCATCATCAGCTTGAGCTGATATTCCTTGGCCACCGACGGGTCGCTCGCCGCCTTGGCATATTGCACCGCCAACCCGAATTGCTGCTTCGCCAGCTTGCCCGACTGCTAGGGCCTTGGCAACGTCGGTCAGCACCTTGGGGTCGGTCAACGCAGCGACCTTCGCGCGCCAGGCGGCACTATCAATTTCGAGCCGGGCTGCGTCGATCATCGGTCCAGGGTGCGCCAATGCCGCGAGCGCCCAGCCCTCGCCCTTCTCTGCGCGCTCGATCAGTATTTTCAGTGCGTAGGCACGCTCGGCCTCGCCGGGATTGTCGCGCAACACCGTTTCGACCAGCGGCCGCGCGGTATCGGCGACATCGGCGGCAACGGCCTTCTCATAATATTTGCGCGCCGATTTGAGGTCCATCGGCACCGCCTTGCCCTCGGCCAACGCGTCGGCGGCAAAGGCAGCATCCTCGGGATCGTCGGTCTCGGCGAGCTTGTGATACCATCTGATCGCGGCGGGATTGTCGCTCGGGACGCCGGTGAACTCGCTCGACGCGAGCCCGAGCGCCAATTTCCGCATGCCGGCCCCGTTCCCGGCCTCTGCCGCCTTGCGGTACCATTCGCGCCCTGCAAGCTCGTCGCGCGGCATCCCCCGCCCGTTGGTTGTCATGTCGCCCAGTTCGACCATCGCGTCGGAATCATCGGCATCCGCCGCCTTGCGGTACCAGGCGATCGCCATCTGGGTGTCGCGCTCCAGGCCGATCCCGTCGCGATAATAGGTGCCCAGCCGCCGCATCGCGCCGGTCTGCCCACGATCGACCGCCAGACGCATATAGTCCGCAGCGCCCTTTTCGTCCTTGGCGCCGCCCTTGCCGACCTGAAGCAGGATCGCGTAATTCTCCGCGCCCCAACCCGATCCGCGATCGGCACCGAGCTTGTAGAGCCGCCGCGCCTCAACCGGATCCTTCGGGCCGTCAAGACCCATCTCCGCCATATAGCCGAGCGCCACGATGGCGTCGGCCTCTCCCAGCTCCATCGCCCGCTGATACCATTTGCGGGCGAGCGCCAGATCCTTGGTCACTCCGCTGGTCCCGAACCGGTAGTGATCCGCCAGCGCCTTCGCCGCGCCATCATGGCCAAGGTCGGCGGCACGAACATAGGTGGCGATCGCCGCCTCGACATTCTTCGGCGTGCCGGTGCCATTCAGATAATATTCCGCCAACCGCCCCAGCAGCCAGATGTTGCGCCCCCCTCTCCCCCGACTTGGCCAGCGCGAAGGCGCGAGCCGGGTCGTTGGGCACGCCATTGCCGGTCTCATACATCGACGCGAGCGTGTTCACTGCCTGAAGACTGCCCGCCGCCGCCGCACGTTCGATCAGGCTCAGCGCCGCCTTGCTATCCCCGGCCTTGCTGAAGGCACGGCCGAGATTGGCCATGACTGCAGCGTCGCGCGGATGCGCCTCCAGCGCGCGGCGACACAGTTCGATCGCGCGCTCGGCGACCATGTCGTCGAACTGCACGCCAGTCTTGTCATCAGGGGTGGGCAGCCGCGCTTCCTGCGCGCACGCCCTGCGCAAATCGCCGTCACGCGCCTCTGCATGACCGCAGATCAACGCCGCGATCGAGACGCCGGTGCCAAAGAGGATGCCGCGTGCCATGGATCCGCCTCCACCCTCTTATCCCCCAGTGGGAGATGCCGTGACAAGCCTTTCAATTCAGACGAAACCAGTTGCCAGAGGGCCTGTAAGCCGGGTTCTGTCCACGCGGCCCTTTCCCGCAAGGGAGGTGCGCGCGATAGGCGACCATTCCTCTAGGCCCACATTTGCATGGGGGCTCAAGCAATCAACCCGGACCGCGGGGCGGAACTCCCCATATGCGGTCCCTATTCGATCTTGCTCCCGGTGGGGTTTGCCGTGCCGCTTCCGTTGCCGGTCGCGCGGTGCGCTCTTGCCGCACCCTTTCACCCTTGCCCTCAGTCCGAAGACCAGTGGGCGGTCTGCTCTCTGTGGCACTTTCCCTGACCCCGGCGAACCGGGACCGCCGGGCGTTACCCGGCACCGTGTTTCCGTGGAGCCCGGACTTTCCTCGGTGCATCTTCATGCAACGCGGCCGCCCGGCCCTCTGGCGTCGGCTGCGATAGGCTCAATCCCGGCGCGGTGCAAATAGCGGCTTTGCAGCCGGCCACCACGACAACCACACTTCCGCTACCAGCAGCGGCAGGACGAAGCTCAGCCACCCCCGCGTCGCCGCACGCAGTTCCGAATTCTCGATAAAGCCCAACAACGCACCCTCCCCCGCCGCCATCATCCGCAGCCACACGAACGACAGCGCAATCGCGGTCGCCCGTATGACGAAGCCGCGATGCAGGTCGAACCGTCGCCGACACGCCGCCTGCCACGCCACCACGACGAATCCGATCCACACGGCTGCGAACAGCGTCAGGGGCACCTGCGTCTCCTGCGCTGCGATGCTGCTGCCAAGATGCAGCGCGAACAGCCCGGCGAGCAGCGATGCGATGAGATAGGCCCGGCCAAGCGCGCGATGCAGCCATGGCCAGCGCCCGCGCACCGTCGCCGCGAACTGAACCGGTGCGATCAGAAGCACGGGAATGGCCAGCGCAACATGCGCGAAATACCAGATGCGACGCCCCCAAAACGTCTCGCCGGTCGGCACCTCGCGCGTCGCGATGAATCGGAACGAGTCGCTCAGGAACCAGGCAGCTGCGGCCGCCACGACCAGCCAGAACAGCGCCCAGCCCCATCGTCTCGCGGCGTTCACCTCTTGCGCGCACCCTTCACCGTCGCGGGCAGCCGATAGCGTGCGTCGTCGATCGCCACCTCGATTGCGTCCTTGTCGATGATCGTCACCGCCGCCGCCTGCGCGCCATCAGCGGCGATCACCCCGCGCCCGTCGCGCGTGACGCGCAGCCGGTGGAACCCGCCATCGGGGTGGCGGATCGTCAGTATCAGCCCGTCCTGCGTCTGCGCGCGGTCGATCGTGCAGCGCGTGGAAAAGTCATCGCCACCGCCCAGCGCGCAGGGGATCCGCCCCTCGGCTTCGTCACGCGCCGCTTGCGCGCGCGCGTCCTTGACGTGATCCGCCTTGGTCTTGACCGGGCCGGGATCGCAGGCGGCGACCGCAATCAACGCCGTCGCCCCCAAAACTCTAGATATCCGCAAATACATGCGTTTCGGACTTTGCCCCCGGATGCGTTACCGCGCCCTTATAGGCAGGTCCGACATTCTGCGCATAGCGCCACAGAGCGCCCGATTGATAGTCGTTGGTGCGCGGCTGCCAGGCGGCGCGGCGCGCGGCCAGCACGTCTTCGGCGACGAGCAGGTCGATCGTCCCCGCCTCGGCATCGATGCGGATCGTGTCGCCATCCTCGACCAGCGCGATCGGCCCGCCCTCGGCCGCTTCAGGTCCGACATGGCCGATACAGAAGCCGCGCGTCGCGCCCGAGAAGCGCCCATCGGTGATCAGCGCGACCTTCTCGCCCATGCCCAGGCCATAGAGCGCGGCGGTGGTCGACAGCATCTCGCGCATGCCGGGGCCGCCCTTCGGCCCTTCATAGCGGATCACGACGACCTCACCCTCAAGGATCGACCGCGCCTCGACCGCCGCGAACGCATCCTCCTCGCAATCGAAGCAGCGCGCCGGGCCTTCGAAGACCAGGCGGCTCATGCCGGCGACCTTCACGATCGCGCCATCGGGCGCGAGGCTGCCGCGCAGGCCGACAACGCCGCCGGTGGGCGTGATCGGGGTCTTGACGTCGTAGATGACCTTCTGGTCCGGGTTCCACGTGACCTGATCGATATTCTCGCCCAGCGTCTTGCCGGTCACGGTCATGCAATCGCCGTAGAGCAAGCCATTGGCGAGCATGGTCTTCATCAGCATGTAGACGCCGCCAGCTTCGTACATATCCTTTGCGACATACTTGCCACCGGGCTTGAGGTCGGCGGCATAAGGCGTTGATTTGAAGACCTCGGCGACGTCGAACAGGTCGAACTCGATCCCCGCCTCGCTCGCCATGGCGGGGAGGTGCAACGCGGCGTTGGTCGAACCGCCGGTCGCCGCCACGATCCGCGCGGCGTTGACGAACGCTTCGCGCGTACAGATGTCGCGCGGGCGGATGTTCCGCTCGAGCAGCTCCATCACCTGATAGCCCGCCGCAACCGCGATCTGCTCGCGGCTGGTATAGGGCGCAGGGACCATGTTGCTGTTGGGCAGCGACAGTCCGATCGCCTCGCCGACGCACGCCATGGTGTTGGCGGTATACTGGCCGCCGCATGCGCCGTGACCGGGGCATGCGACCTTCTCGAGCGCATGGACTTCGCTGATCGGACAGGTGCCGGCGGCGAACTTGCCCACCACCTCGAACACATCGACCACGGTAACGTCGCGATCCTGATAGCGGCCGGGCAGGATCGACCCGCCATAGACGAAGATCGACGGGATATTGAGGCGCAGCATCGCCATCATCATGCCCGGCAGCGACTTGTCGCACCCGGCAAAGCCCACCAGCGCATCATAGCAATGGCCGCGAACGCTGAGCTCGACCGAGTCGGCGATCACCTCGCGGCTGACCAGCGAGGATTTCATCCCCTGATGCCCCATCGCGATGCCGTCGGTCACGGTGATCGTGTTGAAACGGCGCGGCATCCCGCCATTGTCATTCACGCCCTTGCGCGCGGCATCGGCTTGCGCGTCGAGCGTCGTGTTGCACGGCGCGCTGTCATTGCCCGCGCTGGCGAGCGCGACGAACGGGCGGGCGATTTCCTCTTCGCTGAGCCCCATGGCGTAATAATAGCTGCGGTGCGGGGCGCGCTCGGGGCCGACGGAGACGTGGCGCGAGGGCAGGCGGGACTTGTCGAAACGGTCGGTCATGCGGCGCCTATGTCGCTGCAAGCCACCCCTGCGCAAGCGGATTGCGCACAAATGTTACTAAATTTCGTAGAATTTCGCACCACATCGTCACGCCGGCGTCATCGGAGATTAGATCATTGCGGATTTCGATGCCCAGATAGGGCGTCCCGGTCGCCTCGGCGTGGCGGTTCATCGTCGCGTTGAGCAGGCGGCCCGAATAGGGCTCGTTATCGCCGGTCACATGCCCCTGGCGGGTTAACCAGTCGACCGCTGGCAGCGCCGCGCGGGCATCGCGATTGTAGAGGATGCCGACTTCCCATGGGCGGGGTGCGACGAACCCGCTTTCCAGCGCGGGGGTAAAGCTGTGGACCGACACGATCAGCGCCGGGCGCTGCGTCCGGACCTGCGCAGCGATGGCGCGGTGATAGGGTGCGTGGAAGCGGGCGATTCGTGCGACCCGGTCGGCACCGTCATTGCCGGAGATCGCGTGGCCATCGCTGGCGTGCGGGATGAGGCCCAGCGCATCGGCCTCACGGTTCAGGTCGATCACCAGCCGCGAGACCGTGGCGAGCATCGCGGTCGCGTCCAGAAGCTTCGCCAGCCCGCGGCTCACCGCCGCCGCACCGATGTCGATCGCGATATGCTTGTCGAGCAATTGGGGGTCGATACCAAGGTCGATATCGGCGGGCACATGGTTGCTGGCATGATCGCACAGGATCAGCATATCGCCGCTGCCTTCGATGCGCTCGACGACGTTCATCTCTTGCCGCCCAGAAAGGCTTCGAGTCGCTCGGCAAAGCCGGACGATCCGAAGGCGTCTTCGAAGGACCGGTCATGCGCCGGATCGCCGGGATCGCGCAGAACCGCCTTGAGCATCCGTACCGCGTCGGGATCATTGGCGGCGATCATTTCGGCCATCGCGCGCGCTTCACCGTCGGCATCCGCCACCCGGCGATGCGCCAAGCCGATCCGCGCGGCCTCGTCCGCGTCGATTCGGTCGCCGGTAAACAGCATCCGCGCCGCCTGTCCGGCCCCGACTCGTTCGCGCAGCCGTGCAACATCGGTCGCGGGGTAGCCGATGCCGAGCCTGGCCGGGGTCGTCGCGAAGAGCGCCGCGTCCCCCGCTACCACAATGTCGCACGCCAGGGTCAGCGCGACCGCCGCACCGAAACACCCGCCATCGACGGCGGCGATCACGGGAACCGGCAATGCCGCGGCTGCCTCGATCCCCCGCGCCATCGCGGTGCGGAAGCGGGTGCGCATCGCCGGGTCGCGGACCAGCGCCGAAAACTCGGAAAGATCTGCCCCAGCGGAGAACATCCCGGGCATCGCCGACTCGATGATCAGCACCCGCGCATCGCTGGCGGCGACCAATGCGGTCGCATCCGCGATCGCATCCCACGCTGCGATCGCCAGCGCGTTGCGCGCGCCGCCCCGGTCGAGGGTCAGCAGCGCGGTCGCCTCATGGAACTGAAGGTGGATCATCTGCGCCCCGCGGGGCGGGGATGGCGCCCGTCCGAAGACGGGGGCCACCCACGGGCGTCTCGCTCCCGGCGCATGACCCGCAATGTCCCTTGAGCAAGTTCGGGGCCAAATGGGCCGCCCCTCCGCTGCGGTGCCGCGAGGGCGGCGGCGCGTCCCGAAACGGGGCAGCGACCTGTCACGACAGCACCGTTTCGAGACACCACCAGCCCGGCTGCTCAGCCACCAGTCGCTCTGCCGCCGCATGGCACGCCGCTGCATCGGCAAAGGTCGCAAAGCAGGTCGCCCCCGAACCGGACATGCGGCACAGCTCTGCGCCGGCCTGCGCCTCCAGCCATTTCACCGTGTCTGCGATCTGCGGCGCGACGGTCAGCGCGGGCGGATACAAGTCGTTGCGCCCAGCCCTCGCCCGCTCGATCAGGCTCTCAGCGTCCGGCACCGGCCCCCGGTCCACACCATCCCAAGCCGCAAATACCGCACCGGTCGGCACCGCCACCCCCGGGTTGACCAGCAGAACCGGCACGCCCGGCGCGCCGTCGATCCATTCGAGCTGCTCGCCCCGCCCGGTCCCGATCGCGCTGCGCCCGTACAGGCACGCAGGAACATCCGATCCCAACGCATCCGCCACCGCGAACAGGCGCAGATCATTGATCGCTACCCCAGCACGCCTTGCCAACAGCCGCAACGTCGCCGCCGCATCAGCCGATCCACCGCCCAGCCCCGACGCCACCGGCAGGCGCTTGTCGAGAATGATCCGCCCCGGCGTCGCCACCCCGAACGTCGCGCCGAACGCATCGCGCGCACGGGTCACGAGGTTGTCCCCCTCCCCGCTCAGCGCAGCGCCGAACGGCCCTTCGACCTCGAAACCTTCGCCATCCGGGTCGAGCCGAACGACATCGCCGTCGCGCACGAACGCGAACAGTGTCTCCAACTCGTGAAAGCCATCGTCCCGCCGCCGCCGCACATGCAGCGCCAGGTTGAGCTTGGCCGGAGCGGACTCGATCAGGATCAGTTTGCCGCCGTCCTTACCACGACGCCGTCCGCGAGCTTGGTCGCCAGCCGCGCCTTCTGCTCACCCTCGGCATACAGAGACGCCGCGCGCCAGGCATAGCGTGCCTCGAACCGCCGCCCGGCGCGCCAATAGGCATCACCCAGATGCTCGTTGATCGTAACGCTCGACGGCTGGCCCTGCGCCGCGCGCTCGAGCAGCGGGAGCGCGCGCGCAAGGTCGCCGCTGCGATAATAGCCCCAGCCGAGCGGATCGGTGATCGCCGGATCGTCGGGCCGCAACCGGCTGGCGCGTTCGAGCAGTACCACCGCCTCGGTCAGATTCTCCCCGCGCTCGACCTGGGCATAGCCCAGATAGTTGAGCGCCACCGGCTCGTCGGGTGCCAGTTCGACGGCCTTGCGCAGATGCGGCAGCGCCGCCGCCCAGTCGCCGGCCCGCTCGAGCGAGCCGCCAAGCTGGAGATAATGGACCCAATTCGCCGCCGCCCCGGCGCGCGCCAACGCGTCGGCATAGAGCTTCGCCGCCTCCGCATCGCGCCCCTGATCGGACAGGATATCGGCATAGCGGCGCAGATCGCGCTCACTCGCTCCGCGTGCCGTCGCCAGCGACCCTGCGAGCGCCAGCGCCTGCGCCAGAATCCCCCTGCTTGCGGCGCAGCTCGATCCGCTCCGCCACCGCAGCGCCGTAGAACGGGCTGGCGGGCTTGATTGTCCCAAGCACCAGCTGCGCACGGTCGAACGCACTTTCCTCGCTCAGCGCCGCAGCCAGAAGCAATCGCGCGCGATCGTCGCCCGGTTCGAGCGACAGCGCGGATCGTGCAAGCAGGATCGCCAGTACCTGCGTCTCCTGCCCCTGAAGATCGGCGGCGAGCCGCGTCAGCAACCGGCTGGTGCCGAACGCCGCGCCCGGCCGTACCGCGACCAGTCCGCTGCGCAATCCCGCCATGGTCGGGTCGTCTCCCGCCAGCAATTCCAACGCCACACGCCGCTCACCAATCCCCGCGAGCAGGCTCGCCGCATTCCAGCGCAGGTCGATGCTTCCCGGGTCGGCTCCCATCGCCGCGCGCAGCGCCGCCAGCCCTTCCTCGCGCCGGTTCGAGGCCAGCAACAGCAGCGCGCGATGCTCGGCGATGTAGCGGCGGCTCAGCCCGCTTTCGGTCGCATTGTCGAGGACCGGGAACGGATCGCCGCCGCGATCGAACGCGATCCATGCGCGCAGAACCGGGCTGAGGAAATCCAGCGGCCCCGCCCCGATCCGCCCCAGCGCATCGTCGGCGGCAAGCTTGTTCTTTGCCTTAATCGCATCAGCGAAGGCGAGGATCGCGGTATCGGGCGGCGCAACGTCCGACCGGACAAGCACCGCCGCGGCGCGCCGCGCCAGCGCCAGATCGCCCGCCGCCAGTGCATTGCGATAGGCGCGGATCGCCACCACCTCATCGCCCGGTGCCGCCGCCAGTGCCGCAGCATAGCCCGCCGCCGCAGCATCGACCGCGCCGTCCGCCGCCGCCGCGCGCGCTTTCACATAGGCACCCAGATCGGCACGTGCCGCCCCCGGCAACAGGACCGCTAACGCCGCGGCGGGCAGGACGAGATGCTTACATATTGGGATAGTTCGGACCTCCGCCGCCCTCGGGGACGACCCAGTTGATGTTCTGCGTCGGGTCCTTGATGTCACAGGTCTTGCAGTGGACGCAATTCTGCGCGTTGATCACGAACTTCGGATCGCCCACATCCTCGCCGACGATCTCGTAAACGCCCGCCGGGCAATAACGCTGCGCCGGCTCGTCGTACATCGGCAGATCATATTCGACCGGGATATCGGGATCCTTCAGCGTCAGGTGGACCGGCTGGTCCTCCTCATGGTTGGTGTTCGACAGAAACACCGACGACAGGCGGTCAAAGGTCAGCACACCATCGGGCTTGGGATAGTCGATCGGCTGGACCAGATCCTTGCGCCACAGGCTCTCATGATCGGGCTTGTGGCCCATCGTGAAGGGCATTTTGACGCCCCAGCTCTCCAGGAACATCGTGACGTTGGCGAGGCCCGACCCGACCAGATCGCCGAACTTCTTGACCAGCGGCACGACGTTCCGGACGACGCTGAGTTCCTTGTACAGCCAGCTCGCCTCGAACGCTTCCGGATAAGCGGTCAGCTCGTCGCCCGACCGGTCCGCCGCAACCGCCGCGAACGCAGCTTCGGCCGCCATCATGCCGCTCTTCATCGCGCCATGCGTGCCCTTGATCCGCGGCACATTGAGGAAGCCCGCGCTGTCGCCGATCAGTGCGCCGCCGGGGAACACCAGCTTCGGGATCGACTGCAATCCGCCATCGCTGATCGCGCGCGCGCCGTAGCTGACGCGCTTGCCGCCCTTGAGGATCTTGGCGATCGCCGGATGGGTCTTCCAGCGCTGCATCTCCTGGAACGGCGACAGATAGGGGTTGGAGTAATTGAGCCAGGTCACGAACCCGAGCGCGACCTGTCCATTGGCCTGATGGTACAGGAACCCCCCGCCATTCGACCCGGCGGTCTCGTTGAGCGGCCAGCCCTGGGTATGGATCACCCGGCCCGGCTCGTGCAGTTCGGGATCGATGTCCCACAATTCCTTGACGCCCAGGCCATAGATTTGCGGCTCGACACCCTCGCAAAGGTTGAACTGGCGCTGGATCTGCTTCGACAGATGCCCGCGCACGCCCTCACCGAACAACGTGTAGCGCGCGTGCAGCTCTAGGCCGGGCTGATAGTCATGCTTGTGCGTGCCGTCGCGCGCCACGCCCATGTCGCCGGTTGCGACGCCCTTCACCGACCCATCCTCATTGTAGAGGATCTCGGCGGCAGCAAAGCCTGGGAAAATCTCGACCCCCAGCCCCTCGGCCTGCTCCGCGAGCCAGCGGCACAGGCTAGCGAGGCTCCCGGTGTACGTCCCCTCATTGTGCATGAACTTGGGGGTGATGAAGTGCGGGATCGCCCATTTGCCCGTCTTCGACAGCAGCCAGTGCTGGTTGTCGGTCACCGGCACCTGCGCCAGCGGACAGCCGGTCTCGCGCCAGTCGGGCAGCAGTTCGTCGAGTGCCTTGGGATCGATCACCGCGCCCGACAGGATGTGCGCGCCGACCTCGGACCCTTTTTCGAGCACGCACACGGCGATCTCGCTGCCCGCTGCATTGGCCAGCTGTTTCAACCGGATCGCCGCCGCAAGGCCCGCCGGCCCTGCGCCCACGATCACCACGTCATAGGGCATCGACTCGCGTTCGCTCACTTCCCGTCTCCTCTCGGAACACCGGCGTAACATCTCGTCGTGTGTCCGGCGCACTCTGTCCCTGCCCCGATGAAGGTAGATTGACGGTGGCGTCAAGGCATGACTCTAGTGATTGCATGGGTATCGAGGGGGTCATGGACTGGCGGGCCGAAGCCGCAAGCGCACTCAACTGGTGGCGCGACGCGGGGGTTGATGTGCTGGTCGACGACGATGCGCGCGACTGGACCGCGCGCCCTGCCCCTACGGCACAGCCCGACGCGCCACCGCGCCCCGGCCCCAAAGAGCCGGAGCCCGAAGCGCCGTTGCCCGCGACGATCGAGGCGTTTCTCGACTGGCGATATGGCGCAGGCGCGCCGGAGGCGGCGATGGGGGAACCCTTGGTGGCGGCGGAGGGCGATGTCGCCGCGCCGCTGATGATCGTCACCGACTTGCCGGAATTCGACGGTGGCACCCCCGCCTTGCTCGACGGTGCGGCGGGAAAACTGTTCGACCGAATCCTTGCCGCGATCGGCCAGTCGCGCGAGTCGGTCTATCTCGTCCCGCTCTGCGCCGCGCGCCCGATTACGGGTCAGGTGCCGCGCGAACTTGAGGAAAAACTTGGCGAAATCCTGCGGCACCACATCGCACTGGCGGCTCCAACGCACCTGGTTCTGCTCGGCCAGGCGACGAGCCGTGCCGTTCTCGGGACCGATGCCGACAAAAAACCTGAGGGTTTAACGCCATTTAACTATTCTGGAGGACAATCAGCCGTCGTCGCCATCCGCCATCCGCGCTTCCTGTTGAACAAGTCGGCGGCAAAGGCAGACGCCTGGAAAGACCTGCAATTGCTGATCGGGGGGCAAAGCCTGTGAGTGCGCGTATCCTGCTGGCCGTTTGCGCATTGATCGCGCCGATGACGGCCCATGCCTCGGACGACCGCAGCCCGTCGAGCTTCGAGCGCCGTGAGGCGAGTGACGGCGTTCCCACCCAGCTGTCGCGCGAAGAGCGCGACGCCTATCGCGCAGTCTTCGCTGCAATCCGTGATCAACGCTGGGCCGACGCCCAGATCAAGCTCGACGCGATGCGCCCCGGCCTGCTTCACGCCACGGCGCGCGCCGAACTCTATCTCGCCAAGGGTTCGCCCAGAGTCGAGCTGCCCCAGTTGATGGCGGTGCTCGGCGAAGCGCCCGAACTCCCCCAGGCCGACCAGCTCGCCCGGCTCGCCAAGCTGCGCGGCGCGACCGCGCTTCCCGCGCTCCCCGTCGCTCAGCGCATGATCTGGCACGCCGGTGCACCGATCCGCAAACGCTACCGCTCCGCCAAGTCGGATGCCGCCGCCGCGCAGGTAGCGACCGCAATGGCCCCGCTGATCAAGCTCGACGACGCCCCCGGCGCGGAAGCGCTGCTCGACACCCGCACAGTCGATCTCGATCCTGAAACGCTGACCGAATGGCGGCAGCGGATCGCGTGGATGTATTACACCACAGGGCGCGACGCCGATGCGCGCCGTGTCGCCGCACTGGCGCAGGCAGGAGCGGGCGAATTTGCCCCGCTCGCCGATTGGGTTCAGGGCCTCGCCGCCTGGCGCCAGAATGACTGCGCGGGCGCTCAGGCCGCCTTCACCGCAGTCGCCCAGCGCGCAGCGGATACAGAAAAGCGCACCGCTGGCCTCTATTGGGCCTCGCGCGCCGACATGGCGTGCGGCCGCCCGGACCTGGTCAGCGCCCGCCTCAAGAGCGCGGCGCAACATGACGAGACCTTTTACGGCATGCTCGCCCGCCAGGCGCTGGGCATGAAGGAAGCGCCCGTTCGCGCCGAAAAGTTCGTCGCCGCCGACTGGAAGGCGCTCGACCGCCGCCCCAATGTCCGCGTTGCCGCCGCACTGGCAGAGATCGGTGAGGACGCGCTGGCCAGCGACGTCATCAAGCACCAGTCGCGGATCGGCGACGCCCGGGAACACGCCTCGCTCACCCGGCTCGCCGGACGACTTGGCCTGCCCGCGACCCAATTGTGGCTGACCCATAACTGCCCCGTCGGCGCACGCCCGGTCGAGGAAGCGCGTTACCCCGCTCCCGACTGGACACCCGATGGCGGCTGGCGCGTCGACAAGGCGCTGGTGTTCGCCCACACGCTTCAGGAATCGCGCTTCGACGCCAAGGTGCAGAGCCCGGCGGGTGCCTTTGGGCTGATGCAGATCATGCCCGCCGCCGCGACCGACATCGCCCGCAAGCGCGGCGTCAGCATCGGCCGCGCTGACCTCTCCCGCCCATCCACCAATATCGAGGTCGGCCAGTCCTATATCGAGCAACTCCGCGACCAGCCCTTTACCGGCGGTCTGCTGCCCAAGGTGATTGCGGCGTACAATGCCGGCCCCACCCCGGTAACCGCATGGAATGCCCAGATCCGCGACAAGGGCGATCCGCTTCTGTACATCGAGAGCATCCCCTATTGGGAGACACGCGGATACGTCATGACCGTGCTGCGCAATTACTGGATGTACGAGAAGCATGCCGGGCGCGACAGCGCGAGCCGCGCGGCGATGAGCCAGGGGCTGTGGCCCAAGGTGCCGGGCAGCACCGGCGCGACTGCAGTGCGAATGACCGCCTCCATCCCTCAGGACGACAGCGTCACCGGTGCCAATTGACGAAAGCGTTGCGTTTCGGCCCGTCCGGATCGCAATCCTCACTGTTTCCGATACGCGGACGCACGCAGACGACCGTTCCGGCGACACGCTGGTCGAGCGGCTGACCGGGGCAGGCCATGAACTCGCCGACCGTGCGATCGTCCGCGACGATCCCGATCTGATCGTCGGCAAGCTCCATGCGTGGATCGATGACGACACAGTGGACTGCATCATCGCCACGGGCGGCACCGGCGTCACCGGGCGTGACGTCACGCCCGAGGCGCTGGAGCGCGTCGCCGACAAGATGATCCCCGGGTTCGGCGAACTGTTCCGATTCCTCAGCTACGCCAAGATCGGCACCTCGACGATCCAGTCCCGCGCCACCGCATGCGTCGCGCGGGGCACCTATATTTTCGCGCTTCCGGGATCGACCGGCGCGGTCAAGGATGGGTGGGACGGGATTCTCGCCACCCAGCTCGACATACGCCACCGCCCCTGCAATTTCGTCGAGTTGATGCCGCGATTGCGCGAGGAATAATCCTTACCCGCACCACGCGATGACGGCCCCCAGCGCCACATCGACCCCGACGACCTGCCACAGCCACCATCCACCCGCGAGCACCACCGCCACGCCGATCAGCGCCAGCGCCTTCATGCCGCGGCCGCCTGCAATCGCGCGACTGGCCGCTCGGAAATCGGCAAATGCAGCAGGGCGGCAATGAAACCCAGTGCGACCGAAGCCATCCAAATGCTGTCATAGCTTCCAGTCCAGTCGAACATCAGCCCCGCGATCCACGCGCCGCAGAAACTGCCCAGCTGATGTCCCAGGAACACGATGCCGTAGAGCGTCGACAAATAGCGCATCCCGAAAATCTGCCCGACCAGCCCGCTGGTCAGCGGCACCGTGCCAAGCCACAGAAACCCCATCGCCGCCGCGAACAGCAGCGCGCTCACCGGGGTCAGCGGCGCAACGAGAAAGGCGATCATCACCACACCCCGCGCGGCATAGAGCGCGGCGAGCAGCCCCTTCTTGCTCCACCGCCCGCCCCACAGGCCGAACAGATAGGAACCGAAGATGTTGAACAGGCCGACCAGCGCCAGCGCATTCGCGCCGATCGCCAGCCCCAGCCCCTTGTCGGTGAGATAAGCGGGGAAATGCGTCGCAATGAACGCGACATGGAAACCGCACACGAAAAACCCGGCATTGAGCAGCCAGAAGCCGCGATGCCCCGCCGCCTCGCTCAACGCTTGGCGCAGCGTCTGCCCGTCCCCACCATCCTGAGACCCCGCCACAGCCGGCTTGCCTGAAACACCAACCGCCAATGCCAGCATCACCGCAATCAGCCCCGCCAGCGCCACCAGCGCCATCCGCCAGCCGAGCTCGCCAATCAGTAGCTGCCCCGCAGGCACCACCAGAAACTGGCCGAGCGACCCACCCGCAGTCACGATACCGAACGCCATGCTCCGCCGCTCCGGCGTGACCACGCGCCCGACCGCACCCAGCACGACGACGAAGGTCGTCGCCGACAGCGCCATCCCGACCATCAGCCCGAACGACATGTGCAGCCCGATGGCGCTCCCCGCCACCGACGCCGCGAGCAGCCCGATGGCGTAGAGCAAGGTCCCGCCCGCCACCACGCGCCCCGCGCCATGCCGATCGGCCAGCGCGCCGACGAAGGGCTGGACCAGCCCGAACAACAGATTCTGCAACGCCAGCGACAGGCCAAAGCTCGACCGGCCAATGCTGAGGTCGGTGCTCATGTCGGGCAGGAACAGCCCGAACGCCTGACGCACCCCCATCGCGATCGTCACGATCGCCGCGGCGCTGAAAATCACCCAGCCTGTACGCTTCATCCGGCCCTCCACGGCGTCGAGCGCCTCAGCTAGGCGCTCGACGGCCAATCGACCAGAGCGGTTGTGCACCGCGAAGAATTGCTTGGGTCAGCCTTCCTTCTTCGCCGCCGGCTTGGCCGGGATATGCTCGTCGAAAAATTTGCCAAGCTCGCCCAGCACCGACTCCCAGGTGGCGAGCACATCGCCGAAATTCTTCTTGTTCAGGCCCCCGACGGTGGTGACGTCGAAATTGACGATCAGTTGCCCCTCGTCGGTCACGTACATGTGCGAGAACCGCTTCCTGGCGTTCCATTTGTTTGCCAGTTCAACCGTGTTCTCCGGCTCCTTGATGAATGTCACACGGAACTGGAGCGAGTCGCACGCATTCGTCTCGACGCAGCCGTAGAAGAACGTGTCGAAATTATACCCCGACGCGGCGCTTTCGATCAGCGGATCGCCCTCGCTGTCCAACACCAGCTTGGCCTTCAGCCCCGCCTCGCGAAACGCCTCGACCACCGATCTGGGATTGCTCGCACACACCATCTCCGCGGCGCATGGCTCCTTGTCCTCCGCCATCGCCGGCGTCGCGCTGGCAGCGAAAAAGGGCATGGCTACAGCCAGATAAACACGACGCATCGATTCCCCCTGTTGTTCAAGCGATGATGTGGTGGGAGGCCCAGCGGCCGGTCAACCCATTTCGGGGATTGATCGACAGCTATTGGGATCGTTCTTGTTTTGTTTCGTCATGCGCGCTACCGTCATGCCATGGCCGCCCCCCGCCCCGTTCGCGGCGCGACGCATAATCGCGAAAGCACCCGTTTCGCGCTCCCGACGCGTGAGGCCGATGGCGATTGGCTCGACGCGCGCGAGGATATCGACGGCGAGGCACCGCCGCTGCGCACCACTGTGACCGTCGAGCATCCGCGCACGATCCTCAGCCGCAACCAGTCGCCCGACATTCCCTTTGACCGTTCGGTGAACCCGTATCGCGGGTGCGAGCATGGCTGCATCTATTGCTTCGCGCGCCCGACCCACGCTTGGCACGACCTGTCGCCGGGCCTGGATTTCGAGACGAAGCTGTTCGCCAAGCCCGACGCCCCCGCCCTGCTCCGCGCCGCCCTCGCCAAGCGCGGCTATGTCTGTCAGCCGATCGCGTTCGGTACCAATACCGACCCTTATCAGCCGATCGAGGCGACCTGGCAGATCACGCGCGGCTGCATCGAACTGCTGGCCCAGTGCAACCACCCGATTACTATCACCACCAAGTCACATCGGGTGACCCGCGACATCGACCTGCTGGGGCCGATGGCGGCCAAGGGGCTGGCAGCGGTGATGCTGTCGATCACCTCGCTCGACCCCAAGGTCGCGATGACCGTCGAGCCGCGCGCACCGCACCCCGAACGCCGCCTCGCCGCAGTGGCAAAGCTGCGCGCGGCGGGCATCCCCACCTTCGTCTCGCTCTCCCCCGTCATACCGGCGATCACCGACCATGAGATCGAACACATCATGGAGCGCGCGGCGGAGGCGGGTGCGCTCGGCTGCTTCTTCCTGCCTGTCCGCCTGCCGCATGAGGTCGCACCGCTGTTCCGCGCCTGGCTCGACGAACATTTCCCCGACCGCGCGGCCAAGGTCATGGCAACGATCCAGTCGATCCGGAGCGGGCGCGACAACGATCCGAACTTCCACAGCCGGATGCGTGGCCAAGGGCCTTGGGCCGATCTGCTCCGCACCCGATTCAGGATCGCGGCGAAGCGGTACGGACTCGATCAGCCCTTTCCCCCGCTCCGCCGCGACCTGTTTCGTCCGCCGACCGGGGATCAGGGTGAGTTGTTCTGACGCTCACTAGCGGATCGACGAACGGCGATACTGACTCACGCACACTTGCCCGGTGTTCACCGGTGCTGGGGCTGCAGGTGCTTGCGCGATCCTGTCCTCCACCGGGTCGATCAGGCGGAAATCCCGCATTCCCATCGTGCACACGAAGATCGGGGATTGGAATCCGTCGGTCATATCCTCGACCTCGACCCGCATCAGATTGGCCGCCTGCAGCACAGTCAAACCCGGACGGGCAAGCGTGTTAAGCAGAGCGATGCTGTAGGGGCTGCCACGGCTGTCACCTTCATAGGCCGAGCCGAAGGGCGTAGTCGCATAGATGATCCCTATTTCAGGACGCGGCGGACTCGCTGGCTTACCCTTTCGGGTGCCGTCATTGTCGCGCATTCGCGCTTCCCCGCTCAGGAAATTGTGCAAAAACCGGGTCTTCCGCTCAAGCATGCCCACCTCGCTGCTGAGGCAAGCATCGACAAGATAGAGGATGCGCGCAGGCTTCTCGCCCCGCAGTGGACGCCCCGCGCCCCGCGTCGCCGCCTTATCGTCAGTCTCCGCAACAGGAACGTGCGCGGCTTCGATCGCCGCGTTGATTTCCCCCAATCCGATCGGGAACACGCCCATGCCCGCCGCGCGGCCCTGGTTCTTGACCGGGTCACCCGACAGCAGCATCGCGCCGTCCTCATCGGCCATGACCCCGTGCCCAGTCAGGTAAACGATCTTGGTACCGGCACTCGCCGTACCCAAAAGGCGGGCCTCTTCTAAAACCTGTTCGCGACTCGGCTGATGAATCCACCTTACTGCTACACCCAGCGCCGACAGCGTCGCGGTCATACGCTTCGCGTCCCGTAACGGATTATCCAGCTGAGCCATCCATCCGCAACCGCCATTGTCCGACACAATCAGCGCTTGGGCATCGGGGATCAGGCCCCATTCGGTGCCGGCCGGTGCCGCACGCGCCACCGCGCGAGGCACTCCATCGAGCCATATCTCTCCGGCCGTCTGGTCGTAAATCGCCGGGTTCTGCTCGTGCCTCGCGCGACGGGCAGTCAGCGCGACCTGAACCCGGGTTCGCTTGATCACCGCGTCGAACGGGATCAGCGGCGACAGATTTCGCACAAAATGCCGGGTAAACACGCCGTTCGGGTCGGGATCATATCCGGCCAACCCGTCGAGCGCGGTCTGGCCCGATCCGGCCGAGTAGGCGACGTAGAAGTTGTTCGGGGCCTGGACCGAAGAGAAGCCAATTGCCGCGTTCCGGTCGGTGACGATCGGTGGCCCGTCGCGGCACGCGTCGAACACCGCAATCGTTTGCTTCGGCGCCCTCGCCGCGATGTCGCGCATCATTCGCGACAGCGGTACGCCGCGCTCGACGATTCCATCGGCGTCGGCGTCCACCGGCAACAAATAGTTCTCTCCGGCAATCTGAACGCCATGCCCCGCGAAGAAGAGAAACGCGGCACTGCGCGGATCAAGCGAGCGGATAAACGCATCGAGGGCTTTGGAAAGCGACGCCGCATCAGGGTTGTCGGCGTGCTGCACATCATAGCCGAAAGAGACCAGCTTGTTGCGCACAGCATCGGCGTCGGCTCGCGCTCGCGACAGGGGACGCAGTCGGACATAATGATCGGCGCCGACGACCAATGCTCTCAGGCTGGAACGCGCCTGAGCAGACGCCCCGAAATCGACCAGCCCCAACGGTAAGCCCGCCGCAGCACCGATAAAGGACCGTCTCCCTAATCCTTGCACCCCGTCCGCCATGCCTCCGGTTTTACAGACGACGCCTTAACACGGAAAGGGACGCATTCTGACGAACGGACTCACACTCCCGCGAACTGGAAGTCGCGATACTTCTCGCGCAACGCGGTCTTCAGCAATTTGCCGGTCGCGGTGTGCGGCAGGTCTTCGACGAAATGGATCTCGTCGGGCAGCCACCATTTGGCGACCTGTGTCGCCAGATGCGTGCGGATCGTCGCCTCGTCGACATCGCTGCCCGGCTTGCGCACGACCAGCAACAGCGGCCGCTCATCCCATTTGGGGTGGTAGACGCCGATCGCCGCCGCCTCGGCGACGCCGGGACAGCCGACCGCCGCATTCTCCAGATCGACCGAGCTGATCCACTCGCCACCCGACTTGATCACATCCTTCGCGCGGTCGGTGATCTGCATCGTCCCGTCTGCGTGCAGTACCGCCACGTCACCGGTGTCGAACCAGCCGTCATCGGTCAGGCACGGTCCGTTGGTGTCCTGGAAATACTGCTTGATGATCCATGGCCCCTTGATCTGGAGCCGCCCCGAACTGGTACCGTCGCGCGGGAGCAGCTTGCCGTCGTCATCCACCGTGCGCAGCTGTACCCCGAACGGTGCGCGCCCTTGAAATACGGTCTGATCGACCTTCTGGTCGAAGCTCAGTTCGTCCCAATCATGCGTGGGCGCACCCATCGTCCCGATCGGCGAGGTTTCGGTCATGCCCCAGGCATGGTTGACCCGCGCGCCCATCTTCATGATCCGCTCGATCATCGCGCGGGGTGCCGCCGATCCGCCGATTGTTACGACCTTGAGATGCTCGGGCGTCGCGCCGGTTTCATCGATATATTGGAACATCGCCAGCCACACGGTCGGCACGCCCGCGCTGTGCGTCACCTTCTCGCGGTTCATCAGGTCGCATAACGTCTTGCCGTCATTGACCGCCGACATGACCAGCTTCACTCCGGCCATCGGCGCGGCAAAGGGCAGGCCCCAGCCCACCGCGTGGAACATCGGCACGACCGGGAGCACCACCGACTGGGTCGACAGGTCGAACACAGCCGGCTGCAACTCCGCCATAGCGTGGATCATCGATGAACGGTGGGTGTAGAGAACACCTTTCGGATTGCCGGTCGTGCCGCTGGTATAGCACAGCATGCACGGCTCACGTTCGTCGCCTTCGACCCAGGCATAGTCGCCGTCCTCGGCCCCGATCACAGCCTCAAAGCTGTCCGGCCCGTCGCCGTCGAACACGATGTAATGCTCGATCGTCTTCCATTGCGGCTTGAGCTTGTCGACGATCGGCTGGAACGCCTTGTCATAGATCAGCACCCGGTCCTCGGCGTGGTTGCCGATATAGGCGAGTTGATCCTCGAACAGCCGCGGGTTGATCGTATGGACGATGCCGCCCATCCCGATCGTGCCGTGCCAGGCGACCAGGTGACGGCTGTGGTTCATCGCCAGCGTCGCAACGCGGTCGCCCTTGCGGATACCGCGCCGCTCCAGCGCCTGCGCCAGCTTGCGGCTGTCACGCCCGATCCCTGCCCAGTCGGTGCGCGTCTCGCTGCCATCGGCCCAGCGGCTGATGATCTCGCGCGATCCATATTCACGCTCGGCATGCTCGATGACCCGGGGTACCCGAAGTTCGAAGTCCTGCATCGCGCCCAGCATCGCTCTCTCCCAAATCTGCGCGGGTTTCCGCGTCCGTCACCCATAGTGCGATCAGGACGCGGTTTAGGAAAGAGGAAAGCGGATTTGTTCGCTTTCTGCGCCAGCTTTTTATCTTTTGGTGCCAGTCACGCTCAGCTTGCCAGCGCCAGTCGCGGCTGCGCGGTGGGCTTGAGCTCTGCGCGCTCGATTCCCGGCAGCCCCACGATCCGCGTTGCCAGCTCGCCGTCGAGCCGGAAATTGCGCCCCAGCACCAATTCCGCCTCGCCGCCGTCGGGCAAGGGCGCATCGACCACCACCTCGCATCGCCCGCCGCGCGCATCCTCCAGCAGCTTGGCGACCGCCGCCATCGTCCCGGCCTCGCGCACCGCCATGCGCAGCGTCAGCCGCACATCCTTCGCCATCCCCTCGAACGGCTGGACCTTGCGCACTGTCACCCGCGCGCTGTCCTCGCCCGGCCGCCGGTCGAGCTCGACGGTCAGGATGCCGCAGCCGCCGACACGCGCCGCATCCTCCATCTCCTTGGCGCTATGTTCCTCGAAACAGGTGCACGGCACTGTCCCGCTCGCATCCGACAGCGTCGCCATCATGTAGCGCTTGCCCCGCGCGGAGGTGCGCCACCGCGCATCTTCGATCAGCGCGGCAATCGTTGCGCCCGCACGCCCGCCCTCGGCGATTTCGATGTCGTTGAGGCTGGCAATGCTCCGCGCTGAATGCAGCTTCGCCAGATGCTGATAGCGGTCGAGCGGGTGCGCCGAGAAGAAGAAACCAAACGCCTCCTTCTCCGCCTCGATCCGCTGACCCAAAGTCCAGTTCGCGCTCTTGGGCAGCTGGATCGCCGACCCGACCGGCTCGGCCTCACCGAACAGACCGCCCTGCCCGCTTGTGCGATTCTCGTGCGTGCGCTGCGCCACCGCCATGATCGTCTCGGCGGCGGCATGGACCTTGGCGCGGTCGGGCGCGACGCTGTCGAACGCCCCCGCCCCGGCCAGTGCCTCGACCTGGCGTTTGTTGAGCAGCCGCGGGTCCACCCGTCGCGCGAAATCGTCGAGGCTCTGGAACCGGCCCTTGGCCTGGCGCTCCTCGACCAGCAGCTCCATCGCGCGTTCGCCCACGCCCTTTAGACCCGCAAGCGCATAGCGGACAGCGAACCCGTCACCATGCTCGGCCACCGAAAACTCGGCCTCGCTCGCATTGATGTCGGGGGGCAAACACGGCGTACCGAGCCGCTTCATATCCTCGACAAAGATCGCCAGCTTCTCGGTCTGACCGAGTTCGAAGCACATCGACGCGGCGTAGAATTCGTGCGGATAATGCGCCTTCAGCCACGCGGTGTGATAGGCGAGCAGCGCATAGGCCGCCGCGTGCGACTTGTTGAAGCCGTAGCCAGCGAACTTGTCGATCAAGTCGAACAGCTCGTTGGCCTTGGCCTCGGGGATATTGTTCACCTTGGCGCAGCCCTCGACGAACAGCGCGCGCTGCGCGTCCATCTCGGCCTTGATCTTCTTGCCCATCGCGCGGCGCAGCAGATCCGCGCCGCCGAGCGAATAGCCGGCCAGAATCTGCGCGGCCTGCATCACCTGTTCCTGATAGACGAAGATGCCGTAGGTTTCCTCGAGGATCCCCTCCAGCAGCGGGTGCGGATATTCGATCGGCTCGCGCCCGGCCTTGCGCGCGCCGAACATCGGGATGTTGTCCATCGGGCCGGGGCGATAGAGCGAGACGAGCGCGATGATGTCGCCGAAATTGGTCGGCCGCACCGCCGTCAGCGTGCGCCGCATCCCTTCGGATTCGAGCTGGAATACGCCCACCGTCTCACCGCGCTGGAGCAGTTCGTACACCGCCGGATCGTCCCAGCCGAGCGCGGCAAGGTCGATCGTGATGTTGCGCGCGGCGAGCAGATCGACCGCCTTTTGCAGCACCGACAGCGTCTTGAGTCCAAGGAAGTCGAACTTCACCAGCCCCGCGCCCTCGACATATTTCATGTCGAACTGCGTCACCGGCATGTCCGAACGCGGGTCGCGATACAGCGGCACCAGCTCCGCCAGCGGCCGGTCGCCGATCACCACGCCCGCGGCATGGGTCGATGAGTGGCGCGGCAGCCCCTCGAGCCGCATCGCAAGATCGATCAGGTGGCGGACATCGGCGCCGCCGTCATACTCCGCCTTGAACTCGGAAACGCCGTTGAGCGAGCGCGACAGCGTCCACGGATCGGTCGGATGGTTCGGCACCAGCTTGGCCAGCCGGTCGACCTGGCCATAGCTCATCTGAAGCACGCGCCCGGTGTCCTTGAGCACCGCGCGCGCCTTCATCGTTCCGAAGGTGATGATCTGCGCGACCTGATTGCGCCCATATTTCTGCTGGACGTAACGGATCACTTCGCCGCGTCGCGTTTCGCAGAAGTCGATGTCGAAGTCGGGCATCGACACGCGTTCCGGGTTCAGGAACCGCTCGAACAGCAACCCCAGCGCCAGCGGGTCGAGGTCGGTGATGGTCAGCGCCCAGGCGACAACGCTGCCCGCGCCCGAACCGCGCCCCGGCCCCACCGGAATCCCGTTCGCCTTGGCCCATTTGATGAAGTCCGCAACGATCAGGAAATAGCCGGGAAATCCCATCTGGACGATGATGTCGGTCTCGAACGCCAGCCGGTCGAAATATTCCTGCCGCTTGGCCGGATCGGTGATCCCGGCATACTCCAGCCGCGCCTCAAGCCCCGCGCGCGCGTCGTCGCGCAGCTGCCGTGCCTCGCCCTCGATATCGCCGGCCAGGCTTGGCAGGATCGGCTTGCGCTTTGGCGCGGCAAAGGCACAGCGCTGCGCGACCACCAGCGTGTTGTCGATCGCCTCAGGCAGATCGTCGAACAGCCGCTTCATCTCGGTCGCGGGCTTCATCCAAGCGTCGGGCGATGACCGCTGGCGCTCGTCGCTCGCGACATAGGCGGAGCCAGCGATGCAAAGCATCGCGTCATGCGCCTGATGGAAATCGGGCACCGCATAGCTGACCGGATTGGTCGCGACGATCGGAATGCCGCGGTCATAGGCCAGGTCGAGCAGCTTGGGCTCGGCCCGCGCCTCGACCTCGTCCAGCCGCCGGATGATCTCGATGTACAGTCGGTCGCCGAACAGCCCCTGAAGCCGATCGGCATAGGCGATGGCGGCGTCGTCCTGTTCTTCCGCGAACAGACGGGTCAGCCCACCTTCACGCCCCGCAGTCAGCGCGATCAGCCCGTCGGTGCGTCCTTCCAGCGCGGAAAAGGGCACATGTGCGTCCTTCTCGATCGGTCGGTCGAGATGCGCCATCGAGACAAGGTGGCAAAGATTTTCATATCCCGTCGCGTCCTGCGCAAACAGAGCCAGCCAGTCGAGCGGTGGCGTGACGCCGTCGGGCATGTCGGGGCGCTCGACGCAGAGCAACGACCCGATGATCGGCTGCACCCCCGCCTTCTTCGCCGCATCCGAGTAGGGCATGGCCGCGTAAAGCCCGTTGCGGTCGCAGAGGCCCGCCGCCGGAAACCCCAGCTCGCGCGCCCGCGTCGCAATCGCCTTTGGCTCGATCGCGCCTTCGAGCATCGTGTAGGCGGAGAAGACGCGGAGGGGGACAAAGCCGGAATGGGGCATAGAGGTGGTTATATGTATCCTTCAGCGGTGGCGGAACCCGCTCGCGAAGGTTCTCCACAGCTTATCCACACGACTCATCGTCACCCCGGCCCTGTGCCGGGGTCCACCAGAGGGCAAGCGCGGTGGCGGAGGCTGAATCGTGGCGTTGGCGGATGAGTGGACCCCGGTACAAGGCCGGGGTGGCTAACTTCTGGATCGCCTAAAGCAATTTTTCGATATCCGCCGCGATATCCTCGGGCTTGGTCTGCGGCGCATAGCGCTCGACCACATTCCCTTCGCGGTCGATCAGGAACTTGGTGAAGTTCCACTTGATCCCCCTCGGTCCCGAACAGCCCCGGAGCCTGTTTCTTGAGCCACCGATACAGCGGCGCTGCGTCCGTGCCATTGACGTCGATCTTGCCGAAGACCGGGAAGGTCACGTCATAGGTCAGCGAACAGAAATTCGCGATCTCCGCCGCATCCCCCGGCTCCTGCGCGCCAAACTGGTTGCACGGGAAGCCCAGCACCTCGAACCCGCGCTTGCCATAGCGGCGGTGCAGTTCCTCGAGCCCCGTATATTGCGGCGTAAACCCGCATTTCGACGCGACGTTGACGATGAGCAGCACCTTGCCCGCGAACTCGGACAGATCCGCCAGCTCGCCGCTGGCCGTGGTGACCGGGATTTCGGTGATCGTGGTCACATCGCTCTCCTATTCAACGCCCAGATCTTCTGCGCGCACGATCCCGTAGACATCCGCAAACGCAATCATGCCGCTGCCGCCGGTCGGTTCCGCCGGGAACCGACTGTCAGCGGCGTTATCGCGGTTGTCGCCAAGCACGAACAGCCGTCCCGCCGGCACGTTGATTTCGGGCATGTTGTCGCCGGCCGTGTATCCGAGATCCAGCACGCGATACGAGCTGCGCTCACCCGGTAGTGTTTCCGCCAGGATGCGGGCCTGCTCGCCTTCAATCGACAGCGTTCCCGCATCGGATTGCGGGACCAGGGTGCCGTTGAGCACGACGCGTCCCTCGCGCATCGCCACACGATCGCCCGGCACGCCAATGACTCGCATCACCCAAAAGGAATCACCAACCGAAAATACCGCAATGCTCCCGCGTCGCAGCGTCTCAGGGGGCGTCTTGCGCGCGGTGACCCGCATCTCGGGTCTCAGCGTCGGTGCCATGCTCTCGGACACGACGCCCAACGTGCGGAACGGCAAGCCACCATGCTCGATGAGTGTCGCCGCACCATAGCCAGCAGCGCCAAGCAGCACGATGCCCGCCCCGGCCAGAGCCAGATGGGCAAGCTTCATTCCAACAGCCCCTCATGCAACCGCACCACGCGGTCCATCTTCGCCGCCAGCCGCTCGTTATGCGTCGCGATCAGCGCTGCCGCGCCCTCGCCGCGTACCAGCCGGAGGAATTCGGCGAGCACCACGTCGGCGGTCTTCTCGTCCAGATTGCCGGTCGGCTCATCCGCCAGCACCAGGGCCGGCCGGTTGGCGAGCGCCCGGGCGACCGCGACGCGCTGCTGCTCGCCGCCCGACAACTGGCTCGGCCGATGGGTTAGCCGCGCGCCAAGGCCGAGCGCGGTCAGCAGCGCCTCCGACCGTGCTCGCGCATCGGCGACGGTCGCGTTCTGAATGAGTTGCGGCAGCACGACATTCTCGAGCGCGTCGAAGTCAGGCAGCAGATGGTGGAACTGATAGACGAAGCCGAGCTTGTCGCGCCGAGTCACGGTTCGCTCATGGCTCTCTAGTTTCGCCACTTCGATCCCCGCGATCCGGATCGATCCTTCGAACCCGCCTTCCAGCAAGCCGACCGCTTGCAACAGCGTCGACTTGCCCGACCCCGATGGACCGAGCAGCGCGACGATCTCGCCCGGCTCCACCGACAGGTCGATGCCGCGCAGCACCTCGATCGTGGTATCGCCCTGTGTAAAGGCGCGGCGCAGGCCCATTGTCTGGAGGACTGGCTCACTCATAACGCAACACCTGTACCGGATCAGTGCTCGCCGCCTTGAACGCGGGGTAGAGCGTCGCGAGGAAGCTGAACCCCAGCGCCATCAGCGCAATGCTGGCGACCTCCACCGGGTCGGTCTTGGCGGGCAATTCGGTCAGATAACGCATTTGCGGATCCCAGATCTCCTGCCCTGTGATGAAGCCGAGGAAGCTCAACACCCCCTGGCGGAAATAGAGCAGGATGAAGCCGAGGATCAGCCCGGCGACGATCCCCAGCCCGCCGATCGCGGTGCCGACCGTCACG
Organism: Sphingomonas sp. J315; assembly: GCF_024666595.1. Lineage (NCBI taxonomy): Bacteria > Pseudomonadati > Pseudomonadota > Alphaproteobacteria > Sphingomonadales > Sphingomonadaceae > Sphingomonas > Sphingomonas sp. J315. Next base: position 49,482 of record NZ_CP088296.1, read on the forward strand.
AAGATCTTGATCAACCCGCTGCGCGTCGCCCCCATTGTGCGCAGGATCGCGATGTCGCGGGTCTTGGCGCGGACCAGCATGATCAGCGACGACAGGATGTTGAACACCGCGACCAGAATCAGGATCGACAGGACGGTGAAGGTGACCAGCCGGTCCACCGCCAATGCCTCGAACAGCGTCGCGTTCAGCGTGCGCCAGTCTGACAGCTGCGCGCTCTGCACCACCTTTTGCGCCAGCGGGGCGAGGATTTCGCCGACACGGTCGGGGTCTTCGGTATCGATCTCGACCATGCTGACCGAATCGCCCATCAGCAGCAATGTCTGCGCGGTCTCCATCGGCATGACCACGAACGCCTTGTCGTAGTCATAGACCCCGACCTCGAAAATCGCGGCGACGCGATAGGATACGATTCGCGGCACGGTGCCGAACGGCGTTGACGGCCCCTGCGGGCTGATCAGCTGGACATTGCTTCCCAAAGACGCGCCCAGCGTCATGGCGAGGCGCGACCCGATCGCTACGCATTCGCAGTCGGGGGTCAGCTCGGCCATCCGGCCCATCACCACATTGCGGTTGAGCGTCGGGTTGGCGCGCAGGTCGGCGACGGTCATGCCGCGGATCAGCACGCCTTCGACCCGCCCCTGAAAGCTTGCCATCAACGGCTGCTCGATCAGTGGCGTGGCGCTGGTCACGCCCGGCGTCCTGCGCGCCTCCGTCGCCACCTCGCGCCAGTCGCGCAACTGGCCGCCATAGCCCTGCACCACTGCATGGCCGTTAAGTCCCGTGATCTTGTCGAACAGTTCGGCGCGAAAGCCGTTCATCACACTCATCACGATCACCAGAGCGGCAACGCCCAGCATCACCGCGACCAGGCTGATCGACGCGACCAGAGCGATAAAGGCCTCGCCCCGGCCCGGCAGCAGATACCGGCGCGCGATCATGCGTTCATATCGGGAAAGCAGCATGGGCGCGGTGTTAGGGGGTGGCGGGGGGCACAAGCAATCGCGCTGTTGCCAAATCAACACAGGGTGAACGCAAAGAGTCCCAACAGGGTTATCGCCCCGTGACAACACTCCGTCGCCATCCTAGCAAAGCGCCACGAAGCAATGGCAATGGCCGTGGTTCGGGGAGGCTCTTCAGCCCCGTCCTGCAAAGGATGCGCGGGCAGAAGTGGCCACTTAAGGGGGCTGACGAGGCATCGTCACGCAGGCGCCCGGGTCGGAAACGGCCCGGGCGTTTGACATTTTGGGGCAAGGCAGCGGCCCGCTCCGCTGACCGAACACTTACAAGATACCGGTGTTGGTGGGCACGATCGCACGCCCGGAGCTGCCGTCGCGGTAAAGCCGCCAAATTGAGTCGGGGAGGAAGCCCTGGGAGCCATCCCGGCCCCCTCCCCTGTTCGACGACGTTCGGCCCCGCGTTCAGAACCCGCAGCGTCGCCGACATTCCATCAGAAGTTGAACTTGATCGTCCCGCCAAAGGTCTGCGGGTCGCCGACCTGCGCCGCGATCAGGCCGGTGTTGCCGCCCGTGCCCGCGAGGTAGAGGTCGATATAATCCTTGTCGAAGGCATTGCGCGCCCACAGGAATGCATCGAACTTGTCCGTGCGGAAGCCAATCCGGAAGTTGTGCAGCGCGTAGCCCCTGACCCAGGTGTAGATCGAGGGTGACGGGTTGGACGACCAACGCGAGCGCGAGCTTGCGTCATAGCCGAAGTAGAATTGCCCCTCTTCGCCAAACAACTCGCTCGGCGCATTCGCCTCCCCGCCCCACGAGAACGCCCATTTGGAAACGCCCGGCAACGGCGCGCCCGAAGCGTCATAGACCGGCGGGCTGCTGCCACCCGGCGTACCCGGCGCGCTGGGCGTGCCGACATAGGCGCACTTGTTGCCCGCCACGCCCGGCAACGTCGTACCGCCCGCCAGCTCCGGCGGTGGCGGCGCGTCGCAGAAGCTGTCGAACTTGGCATCGGTGTACGCGCCACTGACATAGGCGCTGAAACGATCGCTCGGTCGGATCGCAAAGTCTGCTTCAACGCCCTTGCTGCTGACCCGGTCTGCATTCGCGAGGTAGCCACGGACCGTCGTGCCCTGACCGTTGCTGACGCTGGCCTGGAAATCCTTGATCTTGGTATAGAATCCGGTGACGTTCAGCGTGGCGCGACGATCCCAGAACTGGGTCTTCACCCCCGCTTCGAAATGGTCGACCTTCTCTGGTTTGATCGTGAAGTAGAGCGGGATCGCGGCACCGGTGCTGTCCGCTGGCACCCCGTTCAGGTTGAGACCGGCGGTTTTGAACGAGCGCGCATAGGTCGCATAGACGTTGACGTCATCCGTCACCTCGTACCGCAGGTTGAGGTCGTAGGAGAGGTTCCACGCGCTGAGCTGGGGCGCATAATATTGCGACGCCTGCACCCCGCGCTGCGCTGCCGTCCACGGATCGCTATAGGATGGCGAGGCCGGATCTGCCGACACGACCTGTCGCGTGCCGTTGGAGGCGGTGCCGGTCACCACCGAGTTATACAGGCCGTCCTTCTTGTCATAGTTGATCCGGATGCCCGGGGAGACGGTGAAGCGGTCGACAATTTCCCAATTCAGCTTGGCATAAGCGGCGACGCTGGTGTTATCGAGCCGGATATCGTTGATCGCGACCACATTGTTGAGCACGGCCGGGTTGTTCGACAAGGCACTGGTCGGATTCAGCAGCCACTTGCTGGCCGCCAACCCCGTCGATTGTACGCCGCTGGTGCGAATCTTTTGGTGGAAGCCGAACAGACCGACGGTCAGGTCATAGCCTTGGCCATCGTGGTTGAAGCGGAACTCCTGCGTATACTGGTTCTGCCGGGTCGGGTTCTCGACCTTCGTATAGACCGGATAGATCGTGTAATCGCGGTCGTTCGCGGGCTTCCAGTCCCAGTAGCGCCACGCTGTGATCGACGTCAGCGTGTTATTGTTATCGATGTCCCACACTGCGCGGAGCGACAAGCCGCCATGCTCGTTCCGGGCACGAAGCTGCGCATCGACATCGGTGGTCCGGTCAAAGGGATTCGCATTGGTCGGCAGAAGGCCTGGATATTGCGCCTGCTGCGCAGCGACGAGCGCGGGATATTGCCGGTTCGCCGCGCGCTGGGTCGGGCCGTAACCGCCATATTGGAAGGCGCAGCAGATCGGATCCTGAACGTTCCAGTCGCCCGAGAGGGTCAGAGCGAGCCCATTGCTCGGCTTCCACAGCAGCGAACTGCGCAACCCGACGCTGTCCTGCGACTGAATGTAGCTGTTGGTGCGCGTGTTGTAGATCGTGCCGCGACGATCGGTCGCCGTCACGCTGATGCGTGCCGCCAGCGTGTCGCTGATCGGGCCGGAGATCGATGCCTTGCCCTGCTTGAAACTCAGGTTGCCGAGCGAAACCTCCGCCTTGCCCTCAAAGTCGGACGAGGGCGCGCGTGTGGTAATGTTGATCGCGCCGGCGGTGGTGTTCTTGCCGTACAACGTACCCTGCGGTCCGCGCAGCGTTACGATCTGATCGACATCGACAAAGTCCAGCGTCGCCGACGCGATGCGGTTGTAATAGACGTCGTCGATATAGATTCCGACGCCCTGTTCGAACCCGTCATTGGTCAACCCGAACGGCGCTCCGATGCCGCGGATGTTGATGAAGGTGTTGCGCGGATTCTGCGAATAGAATTGCAGCGTCGGCTGCAGCTTGGTCAGCGCGCTGATGTTGTAGGTGCCCTGCGAATCGAGTGTCAGCGAATCGACGGCCGAGATCGCGACCGGCACGTCCTGCACATTTTCGGATCGGCGGCGCGCGGTGACGACGATCGTGTTCGAATCCTGCGCATCCTCCGCGTCGGCGGACGGTGTCTCGGTTTCGCCGGAGGGCCGTGTGGCTTCGACTGCTGCGGGCCTGGATTCTTCGGCAAGCGCGGCGGGCGATGCGCTGGCCAGGAGCAGGATCGAGAAGGATGAAAGGCTCACGTGTCAAAATCCCCTTGATGAAGTCCGCGTTAAACTCCATCAAACAAGTAGGGTTTAGCGACAAAGCAATTCTATTCCTACTGCATCGGTATGCTTTATGCCGTGAATTTCTGTCGCTCCGGCGCTCTTGAAAGCGGCCGGTCAGTTCCCAAATCAGCGGTGCACGGCGCCTTCGGGGCCGCGCTAAATTGGCATCGCGGATGATCCGGGTGCCGCAAGACGTTGAAATTGCTCATTGGAGGATTACGCTATGCGTCAGATCGACTTGACCCCCTTCCGCCGCTCGACGATCGGCTTCGACCGGCTCTTCGACATGCTCGAAACGACCGCGCGCCAGTCGAGCAGCGAGAATTACCCCCCTTCAACCTCGAGCGGATTTCTGATGACCGCTATCGCATCACGATCGCCGTCGCCGGTTTCAAGGCCGACGAGATCGAGATCGTCGCGCAGCAGAATCTGCTTCAGGTCTCCGGCAAGAAGGGTGAGGCGCAGGACAACAATCCTGCCCAGATGCTGCATCTCGGCATCGCCAATCGCGGGTTCGAGCGCCGCTTCGAGCTGGCGGATTTCGTCCGTGTCGAGAGCGCGGATCTCACCGACGGCCTGCTCATCATCGAGCTGGTGCGTGAGGTTCCCGAAGCGATGAAGCCGAAGAAGATCGCGATCGGCGGCGGCAGCAGCGAGGCGACCGCGATCGAACATCGCGACGTCGCCTGAATGGCACCCCCGGCGGTGCGCTCACCCCTTGCGCGCCGCCAAAATGGGGCGTCCGGACCCTCGGTTCGGACGCCCTTTTGTATGAGCCTTACTTCGCCGGGACCGCGCCCGCCCCGGGCCAGGTCGACTCGCCGATCCGCGTCACGTCCAGCTCCATATATTTGACCGGCTTGCCGTCGACGATCCGCTCGCCGGTTTCGACCCAGCGGCCCTCCTTGATGACCGCTCGATACCGGATCGCCACCCCGTCGGCACCTGTCATCCCCCAGGAAAACCCGTCATCGGTCAGCGTCAGCGCGAAATCACCCTGATGCCCCTGCGCATAGGACCGCATCGTGTAGCGCTTGTTGGCCGCGTCAAAGGAGATGACCGCAAAGGCGTGAAACGGCGACATGCCATTGGGCGTATAGCTGCGCCCCTCGACCACCCGGATCGTCCCGTTCAGCATCGGGCCAACGCGCTCGGTGTGCGTGATCGAGAATTTCTGGCCGTTCGGCATGAAAACCGACGCGGTGCCGCGCCATTCGCCGTCGAGCATGGCGAGCTTGTCGAGCGCCGCCTTCTGGGCCGCCAGAACCGCCGGATCGGCCTGTTGCGCCGAACCGGGCGCGGCGATGCACAGGGCGGACGCACACAGGGCCGTCGCCAGAGTCATTTGTCGGATCATCGGAACTCCCCCTTCCTGTCCAGGGCGGCAGGATAGCGGAGTTCAGCCGATCACACCAATCGCGACTGGCGCACCGCAGCTTCGATGAAGCTGGCAAACAGCGGATGCGGGTCGAACGGCTTGGATTTCAGCTCGGGGTGGAACTGGACGCCGACGAACCACGGATGATCGGGCCGCTCGACAATCTCGGGCAGCATCCCGTCAGGCGACATGCCGGAGAAGACCAGCCCGCCGGACTCCAGCCGCTCGCGATAGCCGGTATTCACCTCGTAGCGGTGGCGGTGACGCTCGCTGATCTCTTCACCGCCATAGATCGAAGCGACCACGGAATTGCCGTCGAGCTTCGCCGGGTACGCGCCAAGCCGCATCGTGCCGCCTAGGTCGCCGCCTTCCTCGCGCTTCTCGATGCCGTCCTTGCTCATCCACTCGCTGATGATGCCGACCACCGGCTCCCGCGTCGGGCCGAACTCGGTCGATGATGCGTCCACGATGCCCGCCATGTTCCGCGCGCCCTCGACGCACGCCATCTGCATCCCGAAGCAGATGCCGAAATAGGGCACCTTGCGTTCGCGCGCGAAGCGGACGCTGGCAATCTTGCCCTCCGCCCCGCGCGATCCGAATGCGCCGGGGACGAGGATTGCGTGGCATGGCTCCAGATTGGCCGCGACCTCGGCATCGTCGCCCTTCTCGAACAGCTCGGCGTCGATCCAGCGGATATTCACTTTCACCTTGTTGGCGATGCCGCCATGCACCAGCGCTTCGTTGAGCGACTTGTAGGCATCCGGCAGACCGACATATTTGCCGACCACGCCGACGGTCACCTCGCCTTCCGGGTTGAACAGCCGGTCGGTGATGTCGCTCCAGCGCGACAAGTCCGGTGCGGCGCCCGGCTCGATCCCGAACGCGCGCAGCACTTCCCCGTCCAGCCCCTCGGCATGATACTGCAGCGGAACGGCATAGATGCTCGGCGCATCGAGCGCCGGGATCACCGCGCTTGCGGGCACGTTACAGAATTGCGCGATCTTGGCGCGTTCTCCGGCGGGCAGCGGCTGTTCGCACCGGCACACCAGCACGTCGGGCTGGACGCCGAGCGATGCCAGTTCGCGCACGCTATGCTGGGTCGGCTTGGTCTTCAGCTCGCCCGCAGCGGCGATATAGGGCACCAAGGTCACATGGACGCTGATCGAACGACCGCGACCGAGTTCATTCTTCAGCTGACGGATCGCCTCGATGAACGGCAGCGATTCAATGTCGCCGACGGTGCCGCCAATCTCGCACAGCACGAAATCCAGATCCTCGGTCTCCGCCTGTGCAAAGTCCTTGATCGCGTCGGTGACGTGCGGAATCACCTGGACGGTCGCGCCCAGATAGTCACCGCGCCGCTCGCGCTCGATGATCGTCTTGTAGATTCGGCCCGACGTGACGTTGTCCGACTGACGGCTCGCAACGCCGGTAAACCGCTCGTAATGACCAAGATCGAGGTCGGTCTCGGCCCCGTCGTCGGTCACATAGACTTCGCCATGCTGGTATGGCGACATCGTGCCCGGATCGACGTTCAGATAGGGATCGAACTTGCGAATGCGGACCTTGTATCCGCGCGCCTGAAGCAGCGCCGCAAGGCTGGCGGCCATCAGGCCCTTGCCAAGCGAGGAGACCACGCCGCCGGTGATGAAAATATACCGCGTCATGGGAGTCACCGCTTAGCCTTTATGCACAAGTTTGGGCAAGCGCCCGACTCCGGGCGCCGCCGAAAAAGTTTCGATCGGATGGGTTAGTTGGCGAGCGGGACCGCACTGTTGTCCGCAGGCACGACCGGGGCCGGCTGCGCCGCCGGGGCGGTCTGGCTTGTCGGCGACGCCGCACGGCTGGTGTCGATCGCGGTATCGCCGCGCGTCGCCGCCAGCACCGCCAGCGTGATGCTCATCACCACAAACGCGCCGGCCAGGATCGCTGTCGCGCGGGTCAGGAAATTGGCCGCCCCGCGCGCCGACATCAGGCCCGACGGGCTGCCACCCGTCGTCAGGCCGCCACCTTCGGACTTCTGCATCAGAATCACCGTCACCAGCAGGAATGCGATGGCGGCATGTACGACGAGGAGGAAGGTAAACATCTTGGCGGTCTTTCTCGGGAAACCGGCCACATAGGGAAGCGCGCGGCGCGGATCAACCGCGTATCGCCCGCAACGCCGCTTCGGGGATCGTCACCGAAACGGAACATTTCGTCATTGGACTGAAACGCTTTCGCAATCGGGGCGTTAATGAACCCGAATGTCCGGTTTCTTCCGGAGCTGTAACGGAATGATGAGTAGCGCTATGAATGCCATAAGCGACCATTCACTGGACCAGTGGAAATCGACCTTGATCGATTATGTCCGGTCCGGTGAACCCGATCTGACCAATCGCCAGATGGCGCTGATGCTGCTCGTCTATCTCGAACCCGGGCCGCATACGGTGCGTGGGTTGGCCCGTGCTCTCAACGTGTCGAAGCCCGTAGTTACACGTGCCTTGAACAGGCTGGGCGCACTAAGCTATCTGCGCCGACAGCGCGACGAGACCGACAAGCGGAACATCTTCGTCGCGCGCACACCTGAAGGGGCGGAGTTTCTTGCAGAATTCGGACAATTCGTCACCGGCGACAGCGTCGGCAGCACCGGCAGACAATCCGCATCCGCGTAACCGATTCGCGCTGACCGGGCGGTCGGCCCAGCTTGACCCGCGCCATGAGCCGGTACGCCGCGACCTTGCGGACGTCCGTCTGGCCGATCGCGTCTTCGCGCCCCATTATGCCGCGCACCTCACGCACGTCGCCACCCGCGCAACCGCGCTGCGCGCGGGCAGGGATGCCGGTACCGAATTACTGGCAACGCTGAACGCCGGCGATCTGTTTGAAGCGCTTGAGCTCTCTGCCGGCCTCGCCTGGGGCAGCGCCCCGGCTCATGGTCTAGTCGGCTATGTTGCAGCGTCCGATCTCGGACGTGTCGCATGACGATCTCGGTCTTTATCGACGGAGCGGCCGGAACCACCGGACTCGAAATCCGCGATCGGCTCGCCGGACGTAGCGAAATCGAGCTGATCGCGCTCGCAGATGCCGACCGCAAGGACGCAGCGAAGCGCGCCAAGGCGCTCAACAGCGCGGATTTCGTTATTCTGTGCTTGCCCGACGATGCCGCACGCGAAGCGGTGGCGTTGATCGACAACCCGCGCACGCGTGTGATCGACGCATCGACCGCGCATCGTGTCGCCGATGGCTGGACCTATGGCTTTGCAGAACTTGAGCCAGCCCAGGCACAGGCGATCGCCGAAGCTCCGCGAGTGTCGAATCCCGGTTGCTGGCCGACCGGCTATCTCGCGCTGGTCCGCCCGCTGGTCCGCGCCGGCCTGATCCCCGCCGACTGGCAGCTCAGCGCCGGCGGCGCATCGGGCTATTCGGGCGGCGGCAAGGCGATGATCGCCGAGTTCGAGGATGGGTCCGAACCGACCGGCTTCCGCGCCTATGGCCTGGACCTCGACCACAAGCATCTGCCCGAAATGCAGAAGCACGCCCGCATGGAGCATCCGCCAATCTTCATGCCAGCCGTGGCTCATGCCTATCGCGGCATGCTGATCGAAGTGCCGCTCGCGCTCGCTGCCTTGCCCCGCAAGCCGTCGCCGACACAGATTCTCCAGACCCTCGCCGACGCCTATCGCGATTCGCCGATCGTCCGGGTGATCGAGGAGAATGATGCGTCGCTCGTCCGGCTTGAGGACGATGCAGGCACCGACAGGCTGACCATCCGCGTGTTCGGCAATGCCGATCGCGGCCAGGCGCGGCTGATCGCGACACTCGACAATCTTGGCAAGGGCGCGGGCGGGGCTGCGGTGCAGAACCTCAACATCATGGCCGGCCTCGACCCGACCGCCGGACTGGTGCTTTAGCGCAGAATAGGTATGCGCGACTTCGCAAGCCGCGCTGGCGCTGCTAGGGCGACCGCGAAGATACGATTGGGAGGATCGATGCGACAGCCATTCGGCAAGCTGCTGCTGTTCGGAGCCACGGGAGACCTGGCCCAGCGGATGCTGATTCCCTCGCTCTACGGCCTCCATGCAGATCATCTTCTCCCCGAAGAACTGACGATCACGGGGACCGCGCGGTCAACGCTGTCAGATGCCGAATATCGCGACTTCTGTGCCAAGGCGCTCGAAACCTTCCTGCCGGAAGACCGCAAGGACGCCGCCGCGATCGCCAGTTTCCTGGATCGGGTCCAGTATCAGGCGCTCGATGCTTCAACGCTTGAGGGGTATGACGACCTCGCGAAGAAGCTGGGCGACATTTCAGGCGGCCTCGCCATCTTCCTGTCGACCGCGCCCAAACTGTTCGAGCCGACGATCAAGGGTCTCGCCTCGGCAGGTCTGGCGGGTGACAATGTGCGCATCGGCCTCGAAAAGCCGCTCGGCACCGATCTGCCGTCAAGCCGCGAGATCAATGACGCAGTGGCGTCGGTCTTCCCCGAAGACCGCACCTTCCGCATCGACCACTATCTGGGCAAGGAAACCGTCCAGAACATCCTCGCGCTCCGGTTCGGCAATTCGTTGTTCGAGCCGATCTGGAACGCGGCGGGCATCGACCATGTCCAGATCACCGTCAGCGAGACGGTCGGGCTTGAGGGCCGCGCAGGCTATTATGACGATGTCGGCGCGCTGCGCGACATGGTCCAGAACCATATCCTCCAGCTGCTCGCGCTGATCGCGATGGAGCCCCCTGCCCGCTTCGACGGCACCGCGATCCGCGACGAAAAGGTCAAGGTGCTGCGCTCGCTCCGCCCGATCGCCGGGCGCGACGCGGCCGATCTGACCGTCACCGGCCAATATACCGGTGGCGCATCGACCGGAAAGATCGTCGCGGGATACGCCGAGGAGCTGGAAAAACCCTCGAAAACCGAGACCTTCGTCGCGATCAAGGCGCATGTCGACAATTGGCGCTGGCAGGGCGTCCCCTTCTACCTGCGCACCGGCAAGCGCATGACCGAACGGCGCAGCGAGATCGTCGTCCAGTTCAAGCCGGTCCCGCATTCGATCTTCGCCGAGCGCGGCGGGGTGCTCCAGTCGAACACCCTCATCATCCGCATTCAGCCGGAAGAATATGTCCGTCTGCTGGTGATGGCGAAGGAGCCGGGCCTAGATCGCGAAGGCGTGCGGCTCCGCGAAGTGCCGCTCAACCTCAGCCTCGACACAGAATTTGCCGGAACGCGCCGCCGCATCGCCTATGAGCGGCTGTTGCTTGACCTGATCGAGGGCGACCCCACCTTGTTCGTGCGCCGCGACGAGGTTGAGGCCCAATGGACCTGGATCGATGCGATCCGTGCCGGCTGGGACATGGCAGACGTCAAGCCAAAGCCCTATGCGTCGGGCACTTGGGGCCCGTCCGCCGCCATCGCACTCACCGAACGCGACGGCGTGACCTGGAACGAATGACCCTCGAACCGAACTGAAAGTTCCCACTGGAGTTGTTGAAATGGCCGAAGAAATCGAATGGTGGGAGTATGAGGAAGCGGGCGAGTGGAGCGACGCGCTCGCCGGCGACATCGCCTTCATCATCGAAAGCGCAATCGATGCGCGCGGCGGCGCGGTGATCGCGCTGGCGGGCGGCAAGACCCCCGCCCCGGTCTATGAAAAGCTAGCCGCGGCGAAGCTCGACTGGAAGCGCGTGACGATCGTTCCGACCGACGACCGCATCGTCCCGCTCGGCGACGCGCTGTCCAACGTCACCGGCCTCGGCAAGGTGTTCATCCCGAAGGGTGCGCGCGTCGTGCCGCTGGTGAGCGAGAAGGCCGACGACTACAAGGCCGCCGGCCGCGCCGCCGATGCGCGCCTCGCCGATCATCACTTCCCGCTCGACCTCGTCCTGCTCGGCATGGGCGCGGACGGCCATACCGCGTCGATCTTCCCCGGCCCCGATTTTGACGAGGCGTTGAACGGTCCGAAGGAACGCCGCGCACTGGGCGTCATGCCCGATCCGCTGCCGCCCGAGGCACCGGTTGCGCGCGTCACCCTGTCCGCCGCCGCCATCGCCAACGCCAAGTCGCTGATGATCGCGATCACCGGGCCTGAGAAGCGCAAGGTGCTGGAAGCGGCGATCAAGCAGGGCGCGTCGAGCAGCTACCCGATCGGCCGCGTGCTCGCCGAGACCGAACTTCCAGTCGACGTCCACTGGCTGGAGTAATCAGCGTGGCGACCCTCCACCCCGAAATCGCCGCCGTCACCGATCGCGTCATCACCCGCTCGAAAGACCGCCGCGCCGCCTATCGCGCGCTGATGACGCAGCAGCGCGAAGGCGGGGTCAGCCGTCGTGGCCTGGGCTGCGCCAACCTCGCCCATGCCTATGCCGGCACCGACGAACAGCGCGACGCGATGAAGCCGGGCAACCGGATGAACATCGGCATCATCACCGCGTACAACGACATGCTGTCCGCCCACGCGCCCTATTACCGCTACCCCGAACAAATGAAGATCTGGGCGCTCGAAGCGGGCGCGACGGCGCAGGTCGCGGGCGGCGTTCCGGCGATGTGCGATGGCGTGACGCAGGGCTATGCCGGGATGGAGCTGTCGCTGTTCAGCCGCGACACCATCGCCATGTCGACCGCAGTGTCGCTGAGCCACAACACGTTCGAAGGCGCCGCGCTGCTCGGCATCTGCGACAAGATCGTGCCCGGGCTGCTGATGGGCGCGCTGCGCTTCGGCCACCTGCCGATGATCCTCGTCCCCGGCGGCGCAATGCCCACCGGCATCGCCAATAAGGAAAAGGCAAAGGTTCGCGAACTCTACGCAGAGGGCAAGGCGAGCCGCGAAGAGCTGCTCGATTCCGAAATCGCCGCCTATCATGGCAAGGGTACCTGCACCTTTTACGGCACCGCCAATTCGAACCAGATGATGGTCGAGGCGATGGGCCTGCACGTTCCCGGCGCGTCGTTCATCCATCCCGGCACCAAGCTGCGCCAGCAACTGACCAGGGCGGCGGTTCAGCGGCTCCCCGAGATCGGCTGGGACGGCAACGACTATCGCCCGATCGGCGAGGTCGTCGACGAGCGCGCAATCATCAACGCGGCAATCGTGCTGCTCGCCACCGGCGGGTCGACCAACCATTTGATCCACCTGCCAGCCATCGCCCGTGCTGCGGGGGGTACTGATCGACTGGGAGGATTTCGACCGGCTGTCGCGTACCGTGCCGCTGCTCGCGCGGGTCTATCCCAATGGTTCGGCCGACGTGAACGGGTTCGAGGATGCCGGCGGCCCGACCTTCGTCATCCGCGAGTTGCTGAAGGGCGGCATCCTGCATGGCGACACGCTGACCACCTTCGGCGACGGGCTCGACGCCTATGCGAAGAAGCCCGGCCTCGACGGTGACGCGCTGGTCTGGAACGATCATGGCGCGGTCAGCCGCGACGACACGATCCTGCGCACGATCGACGCCCCATTCTCCGACGAGGGCGGCTTCCGTATCCTCTCCGGCAATCTCGGCCGCGCCTGCATCAAGGTCAGCGCGGTCGAGCGCGACCGCTGGACGATCGAGGCCCCGTGCCGTGTGTTCCAGACGCAGCAGGCAGTGCAGGATGCCTTTAAAGCGGGCGAACTCGACCGCGACGTCGTCGTCGTCGTCCGCTTTCAAGGGCCGCGCGCCAACGGCATGCCCGAACTGCACAAGCTCACCCCCCCGCTCGGCGTCCTCCAGAATCGCGGTTTCCGCGTGGCATTGGTCACCGACGGCCGCATGTCGGGCGCGAGCGGCAAGGTGCCCGCCGCGATCCATCTGTCGCCCGAGGCGCTGGGCGGCGGCCCGATCGGCAAGCTGCGCGATGGCGACGTCGTGCGCCTGTGCGCAGAGGAAGGCGTCCTCCAGGCGCTGGTCGATCCCGCCGAATGGGACGCGCGCGAAATCTGCGCCGCGCCTCCGCCGGAATCCGGTACGGGCCGCGAGTTGTTCGCAATGATGCGCCTCGGCGCGAGCGAGGCGGAAGCCGGCGGTTCGGCGATGCTCGCCGCAGCCGGCCTCTAAGAACGAGAAAAGGGAGAGTGATGGAAGTCGTAGCGGTCGATATCGGCGGGACCCATGCCCGCTTCGCCATTGCGGAAGTGGAAAGGGCCGCGTCGTCTCGCTCGGCGAGCCGGTGACGCAGAAGACCGCCGATCATGGCAGCTTCCAGCTCGCCTGGCAGGCATCGGCCAAGGAATTTGGCCGCACCATGCCGCGCGCCGCCGCGATCGCCATTGCCTCGCCGATCAACGATGAGTTGATCAAGCTGACCAACAATCCGTGGATCATCCGCCCGCCCCTGATCAAGGAACGGCTGGAGGTGGATTCCTACACGCTGATCAACGATTTCGGCGCGATCGGCCATGCCGTCGCCCAGCTTCCCGACAGCGATTTCGTCCATCTGTGCGGCCCGATGACAGCGTTGCCGGAAAAGGGATCGATCACCGTCTGCGGCCCCGGCACTGGCCTGGGCGTCGCGCAGGTCTTCCGTCCCCCCAGCGGCGGCTATCACGTCATCGCGACCGAGGGGGGGCATATGGACTTCGCCCCGCTCGACAGCATCGAGGACGCCTATGTCCGCCGCCTCCGCTCGACCTACACCCGCGTGTCGGCCGAGCGGATCGTGTCCGGCCCCGGCATCGTCCCGATCTACGAAACGCTGGCGCAGATTGAGGGCAAGGCGGTGCATAGCCTGTCCGACAAGGAAATCTGGACCCTCGCGCTGGAGGGCAAGGACAGCCTCGCCGTCGCCGCGCTCGACCGCTTCTGCCTCAGCCTCGGCGCGGTCGCGGGCGATCTCGCGCTCGCGCACGGCCCAACCGGCGTCGTCATCGCGGGCGGGCTCGGCTTCCGGCTCAAGGATCACCTGCTCGGCTCTGGATTTGCCCAGCGTTTCGTCGCAAAGGGGCGCTTCCAGGGGTTGATGTCCTCGATCCCCGTCAAGCTGATCACCCACCCCCAGCCCGGCCTTTACGGCGCGGCGGCGGCCTATGCGCAGGAGCATACGCAATGAGCATCGAAACCATCATGCGGACCAGCGCGGTCATCCCCGTCCTCGTCATCGACGACGCGGCGACCGCCAAGCCCCTCGCCGAAGCGCTGGTCGCAGGTGGTCTCAAGGTGCTCGAAGTCACGATGCGCACCCCCGCCGCGCTCGACGCGATCCGCGAGATGAAGAAGGTCGAAGGCGCGATCGTCGGTGCCGGCACCGTCGTCAACCCCGACCAGTTCGCGCAGGTGATGGATGCGGGCGCCGAATTCATCGTCTCCCCCGGCCTGACCGAACGGCTCGGCAAGGTGATCGTCGAAAGCGGCGTGCCGTTCCTGCCCGGTGTCGCCAATGCCGGCGATATCATGCGTGGCTACGACCTCGGCCTGCGCCACTTCAAATTCTTCCCGGCGGAAACCAGCGGCGGACTCAAGGCGCTGAAAGCCCTCGCCGCCCCGTTCTACGAAGCGAAGTTCTGCCCCACTGGCGGCATTTCCGCGGCGACCGCACCCGACTGGCTCGGCTTCGACCCCGTCCTGTGCGTCGGAGGCAGCTGGGTAACGCCCAAGGGCGCGAGCATGGCCGAAGTCGAAGCACTGGCGCGGGAGGCGGCGACGCTCGCGCAACGCTGATGGACGCGAGCCGTCAGCCACAGTTCCGCTTCTATCCGGGTGCCTATGCCGATGGCGGACCGATGGAGCGATCCGATGCGCTTTGCGACGTGTGTCGGTTACCCTGTGGCTGGCGCTACACTGGCTCAGTCTATTCAGTTGCAGAGCTGAAAAATCTCTGTGCCCGTTGCCTTGCCGATGGCCGAACCGGCGCGGCCCTCAACGGCGCAGATTTTGGTTTTCACGATATCCGCCTGATTGGCGCAGCGCCCGAGCCGGCACGCGAATTAATGCAGCGCACGCCGGGCGTCGCCTGTTTCAATCCGTTCGTGTGGCCCGTGCTGGATGGCATGCCGCTTGCTTATATCGGCCCCGGGGATGACCCCGCCCTGCTCGCGTTGCCGGAGGTACGCGCGGCCATTGCCGCTGCGTTTGACGAAATCGGCTGGGATCCGGAGGAGCAATCCCCCTATGCGCTGCTGTTCCGCGAAGTGGATAGCGACCGCTGGCGCGCGGTGATCGACCTTGATTGAGGTAGCGCTCCCATAATTCGATTGTGCTCGCTCCCGCATTCGGCAAATCTCGCCGGCGACAGGGGGAGGTTTCTATGGACGATGCGGTTTCGCCGCAGGCGACGCTTGCGAGGATCAGCGCGCGGCTGATGCCGCTGCTCTGCACCATGTACCTCCTCGCCTATATCGACCGGCAGAACGTCTCATATGCCAAGCTGGAGATGGTCGACGCGCTCGGCATGTCCGAAGCCGCCTATGGCCTTGGCGCCAGCCTGTTCTTCCTCGGCTATTTCCTGTTCGAGGCACCCGCCAACATGGTGCTCGCCCGCATTGGCGCGCGGGTGTGGTTCACCCGGATCATGCTCACCTGGGGTCTCATCACCGTCGCGCTCGGCTACACGCAAAGCCCGACGATGTTCTACGTCCTGCGCTTCCTGCTCGGCGCGGCGGAGGCGGGGTTCTTCCCCGGGGTGCTCTACCTCCTCACCCTCTGGTATCCGCAGGCGCACCGCGCGCGGATGGTCGGGCTGTTCATGATCGCCAGCGCCTTTGCCAATGCGGTCGGATCGCTGATCGGCGGCGCGCTGTTGGAACTGGACGGCGTGGCGGGCCTCGCCGGATGGCAATGGGTGTTCGTCGCCACCGGACTGCCCCCGGTGCTGCTCGCGCCTGTCGTATTGTGGAAACTGCCCAGCACCCCCGGCGAGGCGAAATGGCTGAGCGACGGCGAAAAACACTGGCTCGCCACTACCCTCGCCGCCGAAAGCCCGTCAGGCGACCATGGCTCGGCCTGGCGCGCTGTCGCCGACCCGCGCGTGCTGCTGCTCTCGCTGCTCTATTTCGCGATGCCGCTCGGTGCCTATGGCCTTAGCTACTGGCTCCCGACCATCGTCAAGAGCTTCGGCGCGTCGAATATCCAGAACGGCATCATCAACGTGATCCCGTGGATCCTCGTCGCGGCCGCGCTCTGGGCGGTCCCGCGTCACGCAGCGCGCCACGGGACGAGCCGCTGGCACGTCGCCGGCCCGATGCTGGTCGCCGCTGCCTTCTTCCTCGCCAGCGTCGTTGTGCCCGGCGCAGCGCTCAAATTCGCCTGTTTGTGCATCGCCGCCGCCGCGATCTTCTCCGCCCAGCCGGTGTTCTGGAGCGTACCGCAAGGGCTGCTCTGCGGGGCCCACGCCGCCGCCGGGCTCGCGGTGATCAACTCGGTCGGCAATCTCGGCGGATTTGCCGCGCAGAACGCGGTGCCGATGGTCCGCGACTATACCGGCAGCACGCTTGCGCCGATGGCGATGCTGGCCGGCGTGCTGGCAGTCGGAGGGCTCGCGTTTCTGATCGTGCTGCCACGCCTCGGAGTTGGGCGCAGCGCCGACTAGGCCCTACATCTCCCCCCGCGCGCGGCGCAGGGCATACCATTTCTGGACGTTGGCGTTGTGCTGCTCCAGCGTGTCGGCGAAGATATGCCCGCCGGTGCCATCCGCGACGAAGTAGAGCGCGCTGGTCTGTTCCGGGTTCAGCACAGCGTCGATGCTCGCGCGGCCCGGATTGGCGATCGGCCCGATCGGCAGGCCCGCGCTGGCATAGGTATTGTACCCATTCTTGTCCTGCAGTTCGGAGCGCAGGATACGGCGGCCGAGCGGCTTGCCCTTGGTCACCGGATAGATGACGGTCGGATCGGCCTGCAATGGCATCCCGCGCTTCAGCCGGTTGGAATAGACCCCGGCGACCATCCGCCGCTCCTCGGGCTTCCCCGTTTCCTTTTCGACGATCGACGCGAGGATCAGCGCCTCACGCTCATTCGCCACCGCAATGCCCGGCTTGCGCTTCGCCCATGCCTTGCTGAGATAGTCCAGCATCGCATTCTGCATGCGATCGAGCACCGCCTGCCGCGTATCGCCGCGATTATAGGCATAGCTGTCCGGCAGCACCGTGCCCTCGACCGGCACCTCGACCTCACCCTCGAGCTGCTCGGCGGCCATCAGCCGCTCATGCACCATGATCGACGGCATCCCCTCGGGAATCATCACGAAGCGCTGGAGCGTGCGCCCGCCCTGCAGCATCTTGAGCAGGTCCGACTGACTGATCTTCGCCGGCACGCGATATTCGCCCGCCTGGATCGGCGTGTCGTCGCCAAACACCCGCGCCATCCACAGGAACAGGTCGGCATCGCGGATCGCGCCCTGCTTCTCAAGCTCGCGCGCGGCAGTGGTCAGGGTCGATCCCTGAGCCACCATCAGCGTCGAGTTGCGCGCGCCCGGACCGGGGCCACCCCAAAGCTGCGCCGCCCAAAAGGCCGCGCCGACGAGCGCGAGGATCAGGAGGACGCCGAAGCAGCCGAACTTGCGCACCAACGTCTCCCGAACCTGCGGATCAAACCGCCTTCATCACCAGCGACGCATTGGTCCCGCCAAAGCCGAACGAGTTGTTCAGCACCGCCTTCACCTTCCGCTCCTTGGCCTTGTGCGGCACCAGATCGACGCCGACGCAATTCTCGCTCGGATTGTCGAGGTTCAGCGTCGGCGGCACGATCTGGTCGCGCATGGCGAGGATGCAGAAGATGCTCTCCACCGCGCCCGCACCGCCCAGCAGATGGCCGATTGCCGACTTGGTCGAGCTCATCGACAGATCGCCGATCGCGTCGCCGAACAGGCGGCGAACACCGCCCAGCTCCAGTTCGTCGCCCAACGGGGTCGAGGTGCCGTGCGCGTTGATATAGTCGATGTCCGACAGCGCGAGGCCCGAGCGCTTCATCGCCATCTGCATCGACCGGAATGCGCCCGAACCCTCGGGGTGCGGTGCCGTGACGTGATAGGCGTCACCCGACAGGCCATAGCCGATCACTTCGGCATAAATCTTGGCACCACGCGCCTTGGCCCGCTCATATTCCTCGAGCACGACGATGCCCGCGCCCTCGCCCATGACGAACCCGTCGCGACCCTGATCCCATGGGCGGCTGGCGCGCCACGGTTCGTCGCGGAAGCCGGTCGACAGCGCGCGCGCCTGACCGAAACCGGCGATGCCAATCGGGCAAATGGTGCTTTCCGCGCCGCCCGCCAGCATGACGTCGGCGTCATCCATTGCGATCATCCGCGCAGCGTCGCCGATCGAATGCGCCCCGGTCGAACAGGCGGTAACCACCGCGTGATTCGGCCCCATCAACCCGTATTTGATCGAAACCTGACCCGAGATCAGGTTGATCAGCCGACCATGCACGAAATGCGGCGAAACGCGCTTCGGCCCCTTCTCGTGCAGAACTAGCGATTCGCTCTCGATGCCCGGAAGGCCGCCGATTCCCGACCCGATCGAGCAACCGGCGCGCAGCCGCTCTTCCTCGCTCATGTCGAGCAGGCCGGCGTCCTCGATCGCCTGCCCCGCAGCGTCGATGCCATAGACGATGAACGGATCGACCTGGCGCTGGATCTTGTGATCGACGCGCTTGCCAGGGTCGAAGCCATATTCATGGTCGGCGGGCTTCACCTCACAGGCATAGTTGCTCTGGAAATCGGTCGCGTCAAAGCGTGTGATCGTCCCCGCGCCCGATTTGGCCGCGATGATGTTCGTCCACGTGGTTTCGACATCCCCGCCCAGCGGGGTGACAAGGCCGAGGCCGGTTACGACGACGCGCCGCATAGCAACTCTCCGGTATCAGGCATCGTGCTGAACCAAATGGAACCGATGTTCAGCGACCAACGATGCGACAGTAAAATGCTTCACAAAGGAAACGGCTCCCCACCCCTTTCCGGGACCGGGAGCCGTTCGTCAAATCCTGCCCATGCGGGCCGGCATCGCGGTGACCCGCTTAGCCCTGATTTTCGTCGATATAGGTGATCGCGTCCTTCACGGTCGTGATCTTTTCCGCCGCATCGTCGGGGATCTCGACACCGAATTCTTCCTCGAACGCCATCACCAGCTCGACGATGTCGAGGCTGTCCGCGCCCAGGTCGTCGATGAAGCTTGCATCCTCGGTCACCTTTTCGGCTTCGACGCCGAGGTGCTCGACGACGATCTTCTTCACGCGATCGGCGGTCTCGCTCATGTACCCTGTTCCTTCTTATGGGTTGAATCTCTAATCCTGAACGCACCTAGAACGCCGCCAGCCCCTGCGCAAGAGGGGGACGCAGCGTCACCGGTGGATCACAGCATCGCCATGCCGCCATTCACGTGCAGTGTCTGGCCGGTGACATAGCCCGCTTCCTTCGACGCAAGATAGACCACCGCCGCAGCGATATCCTCGCCGCTGCCAAGATCGCCGGCCGGAATTTTTGTCAGCAGCGCGGTCTTCTGCGCCTCGGGCAATACGTCGGTCATCGCCGAGCGAATAAAGCCCGGCGCGACGCAGTTCACGGTGATGTTGCGGCTCGCCAGTTCCTGCGCCAGCGCCTTGGACATTCCGACCAACCCGGCCTTGGACGCGGCATAGTTGGCCTGTCCCGGATTTCCGGTCGCGCCGACGACGGAGGTGATCGAGATCATCCGGCCATAGCGCGCCTTCATCATCGGCTTGGCAGCAGCGCGCATCAGGCGGAACGCGGCCTCAAGGTTGACGCGGATCACGGTGTCCCATTCCTCATCCTTCATCCGCATGGCGAGGTTGTCGCGGGTGACGCCGGCATTGTTGACGAGGATGTCGAGCTTGCCGAGCGCTTCGACCGCCGACGGCACCAGCGCATCCACCGCTGCCGCATCGGACAGGTTGCAGGCGAGTGCGACATGATCCCCGCCCAGCTCAGCGCGAAACGCCTCCAGCTTCTCGGCATTGGACCCGGATACCGCCAGTCGCGCGCCTTGAGCGGCGACTGCCTTGGCGATCGCGGAACCGATCCCACCCGATGCGCCGGTCACCAGCGCGGTCATGCCTGTCAGGTCGAACATATTCATTCTCCTCAGAGCGCCTTTTCGAGCGCCTCGATATCATCCATCGTCACCACGCTCGTCACGGTCGCGTCCGGCGCAATCCGCTTGACCATCGCGCCCAGCACCTTGCCGCCAAGCTCGACGAACTGCGTCACGCCGGCCTCCTGCATCGCAAGAATCGACTCGCGCCAGCGCACGCGGCCGGTGATCTGATCGACCAGCAGCGTCTTCGCCTCGGCACCCGACGTGACCGGGGCTGCGGTGACATTGGCGTAGAGCGGCACCAGCAGGCCGTCGGTCGTCGCCTCGGCCAGGATCGCGTCCATTGCATCCGCCGCTGGCTGCATCAGCGAACAATGAAAGGGGGCAGACACCGGCAGCAGTACGCCGCGCTTGATCTCATAGTCCTTCACCAGCGCTACCGCGCGCTCGATCGCGCCGCGATGGCCGGAAATCACCACCTGGGTCGGGTCATTGTCGTTGGCGACCTCGCACACTTCGCCCTCGGCCGCCGCCGCGCTCAGCGCTTCCGCCTTGGCGATGTCGGCCCCGAGCAGCGCGGCCATCGCCCCCTCACCCACCGGCACCGCCGCCTGCATTGCCTGGCCGCGCGCCTTCAGCAGCGCTGCGGTCTGCGGCAGGCTGAACGCCCCTGCCGCGCACAATGCGCTATATTCGCCCAGCGAATGCCCCGCGACGAAATCGGCCTTGTCGGACAGCCGCACCCCGCCTTCCTTTTCCAGCACGCGCAGCACCGCGATGGCATGCGCCATGATCGCCGGCTGGGCGTTTTCGGTCAGCGTCAGGTCGCTCTCCGGCCCTTCGGTCATCAGCTTGAACAGCTTCTGCCCCAGCGCATCGTCGACCTCCTGAAACACCTCGCGCGCGGCGGCGCTCGCTTGGGCGAGCGCCAGCCCCATGCCGACCGACTGGCTCCCCTGCCCCGGAAAGATGAAGGCACGCATGTTCAAGGCTCCTCTCGAAATCAGGCGGTCGCCCTAAGCCCGCTCCCCCCACAACCGCAAGATGAACGAAGCTGAACGGGTTGCGACACACGGCGACCATTTTGCACAACTTCCGCGAAACCCCTGCGACACGCGGCCCCCAGATTGATCTCGTCGCCCGATGACGGGCTCGAACGCAGGAGACTGAAGATGAAGAAGTTTGTTCTCGCCGCCGTCGCCGCATCGGTCGCGGTCAGCCCGATACTCGCCGCCGCGCCCGCCGCAGCAGCTCCGCAGCGCCATACGACGGTCGTGAAGCACAAGCCGAACGGCAAGGTCGTGGTCCGCCAGCAGACTGTCGGCAAGGCGACCCCGCAGCGCTATCGCAAGTGGCAGCGCGGCCAGCGGTTCGACCACCGCTATGCCCAGAATTACCGCCAGATCGACTATCGCCAGTACAACCGCCAGTATCGCGGTCACCTGAACGCCCCGCCGCGCGGCTATCGCTACGTCCAGTCGGGCAATGACATCGTGCTGGTCAGCATCGCGAGCGGCATCATCGGCGCCATCTTCGGCAACATGATCCGCTAAAGGCTTCCTCCGGGCGGCGGGGTGTCCATCACCTCGCCGCTTGCCTTTTCCCGAAAGCGCGCGTAAGGGCGCGTCGTTGAGCGGCAGCCTCGGCTGGCCGCTTTTCGTATTTGGAACGACAGCCGGAGGGGCGTCTCGCATGGTGCGGGCGTCAGCGATCGGCCAACAGTGAGAACAGACGCATGGCTCTGTACGAGCATGTGTTCCTTGCGCGCCAGGATCTGGCACAGGCGCAGGTGGACGCACTGGCGGAAACCGCCACCAAGATCGTCGAGGATAATCAGGGCAAGGTCGTCAAGACCGAGACCTGGGGTCTTCGCAGCCTCGCCTACAAGATCGCGAAGAACCGCAAGGCGCATTACGTGATGCTCGAAATCGACGCCCCCGCAGGTGTCGTCGCCGAGCTCGAGCGCCAGACGCAGATCAACGAAGACGTGATCCGCTACATGACCGTCCGCGTGGACGAGCTGGAGCAGGGTCCGACCGTGATGATGCGCAAGGGTGACCGCGAGCGCCGCGGTCGTCGCGACCGCGACGGTGACGAAGGCCGGGGAGAATAAGACATGGCACGACCCTTTTTCCGCCGCCGCAAGAGCTGCCCCTTCTCCGCGAAGGATGCGCCCCGGATCGACTATAAGGACGTTCGCCTGCTGCAGGGCTTCGTCTCCGAGCGTGGCAAGATCGTCCCCTCGCGCATCACCTCGGTGAGCGCGAAGAAGCAGCGCGAGCTGGCGATCGCCATCAAGCGCGCACGCCATCTGGGCCTGCTGCCCTTCATCGTTAAGTAAGGAGCGGACCCATGCAAATCATTCTGCTCGAGCGGGTCGAGAAGCTCGGCCATATCGGCGACGTGGTGACGGTGAAGGACGGGTTCGCCCGCAACTTCCTGCTTCCCAACAAGAAGGCGCTGCGCGCCAACGAAGCCAACCGCAAGGTGTTCGAGGCAGAATCGCGAGCGCATCGTCGCCGAGAACGCCGCCAAGCGCACCGAGGCAGAGAAGGAATCGAAGAGCCTTGAGGGCGTTTCGGTCACCCTGATCCGCCAGGCGTCGAACACCGGCCAGCTCTACGGCTCGGTCGCGGTGCGCGACATCGTCAGAATCGCTCAACGCCGATGGCCACAAGGTCAACAAGGCGCAGGTCGTCCTCGACAAGCCGATCAAGGCGATCGGCCTGTACGAAGTCCGCGTCGCGCTGCACGCCGAGGTTGCGGTGACCGTCAAGGTCAACGTCGCCCGCTCGCCGGAAGAGGCCGAGATGCAGGCACAGGGCGTCAACGTGATGGAGGCGATGTTCGAAAAGGACGAAGCCGGCTTCACCGAGGATTATGATCCCAACGCCGAACCCGGCGAGATCGCTGTCGAAGCGACCGAGACCGAGGAGCAGGCCGAAGGCTAAACCCCTCGCCGTTTCCGGTCCGAACAAAGAGAAGGCCGCCCAGACGCGAAGTCTGGGCGGCCTCTTTTTTCGCTTGGGAGCGAAACTCTTGGGTTACGGTGCGGCGACCATCGCACCCAGCACCGCAACCAGCGGAATGGCGGCCAAGGCCACCGACATCAACTTGCCCATCTGTATTCTACCTGAAGCGTCGTTCAGGGTTAACAATGCGTAGGCGATGGGAAGGTTGCATCGGTCCGGGACTGACGACCCCCCTTCGCCTACTTCCGCCCGAACAGCTTCTCGATATCGCCATGCGCCAGCTTCACCCAGGTCGGTCGGCCATGGTTGCACTGGCCCGAATGCGGCGTGACCTCCATCTCGCGGAGCAGCGCGTTCATCTCTGCGACCGACAGCACCCGACCCGCGCGGACCGATCCGTGGCACGCCATCGTCGCGGCCACATGGTCGAGTTTTTCCTTGAGGCTCAGCGCCTGGTCGAACGCCGCCAGCTCATCCGCGATGTCGGTGACGAGTGCGATCACATCGCCCTTGCCCAGCATCGCCGGGGTCGCGCGGACCAGCATCGCGCGCGGGCCAAAGCGCTCCAGCTCCAGCCCGAACTCCGCCAGTTCGCCCGCCCGCGCCTCCAGCCGGTCGCACGCCGGCTCGTCCAGCTCGACCACCTCCGGCAGCAACAGTGCCTGGCTTGCGACGCCGCCACTGCTCACCGCACGCCGCATCCGTTCGAGGACGAGGCGTTCGTGGGCAGCGTGCTGGTCGACCAGCACCAGGCCGTCCTCCGCCTCGGCGACGATATAGGTCCGCGCGACTTGCCCCCGCGCGACGCCGAGCGGGTAGCTGATCGCCGCCGGGACCGGCTCGGCGGCGGGTTCAGCGCGCGCCTGTGGGGGTGGCGTGAAGAAAGTCGGGCGGCGGTCACTCAAGCTCGTCACCCCAGCGAAAGCTGGGGTCTCCCCGAGATTACCGGCATCGCTTCCCCACGGGAGACCCCAGCTTTCGCTGGGGTGACGTGAGGGGTTCTGATCGGGCGCTAGCGCCTCGCTCGTCCACAACCCCATCACCGCCGCATCGGGACGCTGCACGCTGCGATGCCCTGCCCCGTCCAGGGCCCGCCTCAGCCCGCTGACGATCAACCCGCGCGCGAGCTGCGGATCGCGGAAGCGCACCTCGGTCTTCGCCGGATGGACGTTCACATCGACCTGGTCGGGCGGCACGTCGAGGAACAGCGCCACCACCGGATGACGGTCGCGCGCCAGCATCTCGGCATAGGCGCCGCGCACCGCGCCGGTGAGCAGTCGGTCCTTCACCGGGCGCCCATTGACGAACAGATATTGGTGGTCCGCGACGCCGCGGTTGAAGGTCGGCAATCCCGCGACCCCGCCCAGCACGATCCCCTCGCGCTCGAAATCGATCCCGACGCTGTTCGCCGCCAGATCGCGGTCGGTCAGCGCCGCGACGCGCGCGATCCGGTCCATCCCCTCCTGAACGCTGAGCACGCGCCGCCCGTCATGCTCGACCGAAAAGCCGATTTCGGGCCGCGCCATCGCGAGCCGCTTCACCACGTCGAGGCAGGCGGCATATTCCGAGCGGGTCGAGCGCAGGAACTTGCGCCGCGCCGGCACCTTTTCGAACAATCCCTCCACCCGCACCCGCGTCCCGGGGGGCAAGGCCGCCGGCCCCTCGGCCGCCAGTGCGCCATTGTCCACCGTGCGCGACCAGCCATCGGCCCCGCGCGGGCGGCTCTCGACCGTGAAGCGCGACACGCTGGCGATCGACGGCAGTGCCTCGCCGCGAAAACCCAGTGTCGTGACCGCATCGATGGCGTCATCGGGCAATTTCGACGTTGCGTGCCGCTCCAGCGCCAGCGCCATTTCGGCGGGCGTCATCCCGCATCCGTCGTCGGTAACCTCGATCAAGTCGATCCCGCCACCGCCCAGCCGGACGGTGATCCGGGTCGCCCCAGATCGACAGCGTTTTCCACAAGTTCCTTGAGCGCGCTGGCAGGGCGTTCCACCACCTCACCCGCTGCAATCCGGTTGACAAGATGCTCCGGCAAGCGGCGTATTGACATGCAGGATGGTGTAGCCCAAGCGACGCCATCCTGCGAGCTGTATCCGCCAGATTTCCTGTTCCGGAGCTGACCTGCTCCGGATTGGTCAATGCTAACTCAAATGCAGAATCGCGCCGCCCCTCACGCGCGAAGGACGGAACAATAGATGGCGTTTTTCTCCCGCTTTTTCAAATTCATGTCTCACGATCTCGCAATCGATCTGGGGACCGCGAACACGGTTGTTTACCTGCGCGGACGCGGGGTCGTCCTGAACGAGCCGTCGGTCGTCGCGGTCGAGACGATCAACGGCGTCAAGCGGGTCAAGGCTGTCGGCGACGACGCGAAGCTGATGATGGGCAAGACGCCCGGCTCGATCGAGGCGATTCGCCCCCTGCGCGACGGCGTCATCGCGGATATCGACGTGGCCGAGCAGATGATTTCGCACTTCATCCGCAAGGTGACCGGGCAGCGCAAGTTCATGCGCTGGCCCCAGATCGTGATCTGCGTCCCTTCGGGTTCGACCAGTGTCGAGCGCCGAGCGATCCGCGACGCCGCGTCGAATGCGGGTGCCAGCCAGGTGTTCCTGATCGAGGAACCGATGGCCGCCGCGATCGGTGCCGACATGCCGGTAACCGAGCCGATTGGATCGATGGTCGTCGATATCGGCGGCGGCACGACCGAAGTCGCTGTGCTCTCGCTGCGCGGCCTGGCCTATTCGAACAGCGTTCGCGTCGGCGGTGACAAGATGGACGAGGCGATCGTTTCCTATGTTCGCCGCAACCATAACCTGCTGATCGGCGAAGCGACGGCCGAGCGGATCAAGCAGGAAGTCGGTGTCGCCAAGCCGCCTACGGACGGCATCGGCCTGACCATCCACATCAAGGGGCGTGACCTGGTCAACGGCGTCCCCAAGGAAATCCAGATCAACCAGGGCCAGATCGCCGAGGCGTTGAGCGAGCCGGTCGGCACGATCGTCGAGGGCGTTCGCATCGCGCTTGAGAATACTGCGCCGGAACTGGCGGCGGATATCGTCGACCAGGGCATTGTCCTGACCGGGGGCGGCGCGCTGCTCGAGGGGATCGACGAAGTGCTCCGCGATGAAACGGGTCTTCCCGTTACGGTTGCCGAAGACCCGTTGACCTGTGTGGCGCTGGGCACCGGTCGTGCGCTAGAAGACCCGGTGTTTCGTGGTGTTCTGATTCAGGTCTGAGGAAGCGGGGGCTATGGCGCCGCCACATAACCGGCGCTCCGGCTTTTCACGGCGAGCGCAATATGGGCTCTTCATCGGATATGTGGTCGCGGTCGGCGGTGCGCTGGTCGCGGTCGCGCTGCTGCTGCTCTCGACGCTGAACCCTCCCGCCTATGCGGTAGTGCGCGGCGCCTTTTCCGAACTAGTCACTCCCGTCGCGTCGGGTGCGGACTGGACGCGGCGCGGCATTTCCGGCGTGCCCGGCTGGATTGGCAGCTTCTTTGCCGTGCGCAGCGAGAACGCACGACTGAAGGCCGAACTCGAGGCCAACAAGACGCTGGTCGAACATGCCCGGGTCGTCACCCGCGACAACCGTCGGCTGCGCGCGCTGGTCAAGCTGCGCGACCGCGTCGCCGATCCGGTGGTCGCCGCGCGCATCGTCTATGCCAGCGGCTCCAGCACACGGCGCTTCGCGACGCTCAACGCCGGCAGCTGGCAGGGCGTTCGTCCGGGCCAGCCGGTGCGCGGCCCCGACGGGCTGATCGGTCGGGTGGTCGAGGTCAGCCCGAACACCGCGCGCATCCTGCTCGTATTGGACCCCGAAAGCGTCGTTCCCGTCCGCCGCATCCGTGACGGCCTGCCCGCGATCGCCGCCGGGCGCGGCGATGGGTTGCTCGAAATCCGCTCCGCAGGTGAAGCGCAGGTGCTGTTCGAGCCGGGCGATACGTTCGTCACATCGGGCACCGGCGGATTGTTTCCACCCAATATTGCGGTTGCAATCGCTCTAGAACGCGCCCGCGACACGGCGAAGGCCAAACCGACCGCAAGTCCCGACATGCTCGATTATGCATTGGTCCAGCGCGCCTTCTTCCCTGAAGCCGCCGATGTGCGCGCGCCGGACGCAGCACCGCGGTGACGGGTACACCTTTTGCGGGCCTTGGCCAGCCGAACGTCTCGAAACGTGCGCGCTGGCTCGCTCCGCTGACGATCGTCCTCGCCTCGCTCATCACGCTCATCCCGTTCAAGGCGACCGTCCCGCTGCTTCCGCCTTTCGGGCTGATGATGCTGCTCGCGTGGCGGCTCCATCGGCCCGATTTGCTCAAGCCGTGGGCGCCATTGCTGCTTGGCTTTGTCGACGACATGGTCAGTGGCCAGCCGCTGGGCAACGCGATGTTCTTCTGGACGGTGTCGTTCATTGCGATCGATGTGCTAGATACGCGGATCGTGTGGCGTGACTTTCTTCAGGACTGGCTGCTGGCCGCCGGCGCGATCGGATTTTGCCTGATCGGCGGGCGGCTCGTTGCTGCGCCGCTCGACGCGCATGTCGACACCGTCCTGCTGATTCAGATCCTGATCTCGATCGCGCTGTTCCCGGTCCTGTCACGCCTCGTCGCCCGCCTCGATCGCCGGAAGAAATGGCAATGAGCGGCCCGGTGCGTATGATCACCGAGGCGCAGCAAAGCTACAGCTTCTCGCGCCGCGCGATGCTGGTTGGCGGGGTTCAGGCAACGTTGGGACTGGTCCTGGCGGGGCGAATGACCTGGCTCGCCGTCTACGAGAACGACAAGTACAAGCTGCTGGCGGAGAGCAACCGCGTCAACCTGACGCTGACGCCCCCACGCCGGGGTTGGATCGTCGACCGACGCGGCGTACCGATTGCCAACAACCGCACTGATTTCCGGGTCGACATCATTCCCGACCGGCTTGAGAACAAGGCTCAGGTACTGACTACGCTGCAACGAATCCTGCGCCTGACGGCAGAGGATATCAGCAGGATCGAGGATGATCTGAAGGGCGCGGCGGGGTTCCAGCCGGTCCAGGTCGCCGAAAATCTCGACTGGGAACGCTATGCCTCGGTCAGCGTGCACCTGCCCGAACTGCCGGGCGTGGCCCCGACCCGCGGCTTTGCCCGCAACTACCCCGCCGGAGCGGCGGTCGGGCATCTGATCGGCTATGTCGGCACCGCCTCGGCCGAGCAGTTCAAGGAAACCAAGGATCCGCTGCTGCTCACCCCCCGGCTTCAAGCTCGGCAAGGACGGTCTGGAAAAGATGCTGGAGGGTACGCTGCGCGGCACCCCCGGCGCGAAGCGATCCGAGGTCACCGCGCGCGGAAAACTGGTCCGGGAACTCGAAACCCGTGCCGATGTGCCGGGAAAGACGGTACGGCTGACCATCGACGCCGGGCTACAGGAATATACCGCCCGGCGCCTCGGCAACGAGTCGGGATCGGTCACGGTATTCGACATCACCAATGGCGACATCCTCGCGATGGTTTCGATGCCCTGTTACGATCCGAACGCATTTTCCGATGGCATCAGCCGCACCGAATGGAAGTTGCTGTCGCAGGACGACCATCTGCCCCTGATGAACAAGACGATGCAGGGGCTGTACCCGCCCGGCTCGACCTTCAAGCCAGCGACCGCCCTCGCCATTCTCGGAGCGGGCGTCGATCCCAAGCGCGTCGTGTATTGCAACGGCGGCTATCAGCTTGGCAATCGCCGCTTTGGTTGCCTCGGTCGCCACGGGCCGATGACGATGCACACCGCGATCGCGCGCAGCTGCAATACCTATTTCTACACGATCGGACGCGAGATCGGGATCGAACCGATCGCAGCGGCAGCACGCAAGCTGGGGTTCGGCGCGGAGTTCGACCTGCCCCTCCCCCTCACAGCGTTACGGCACCGTCCCCGACACCGCGTGGAAGCAGCGCCGCTACAAGCAGGACTGGACCCAGGCCGATACGCTCAACGCCTCGATTGGCCAGGGATATGTGCTGGTCAGCCCCTTTCAGCTCGCGGTCGCCACGGCCAGGATCGCGTCGAGCCGGGCCCTCCTTCCCTCGCTCATCATCGACCAGCCCAAGCCGCCACTGCGCCTCGATTTCCCTGAGGAGCATCTCGCGATCGTCCGCGCCGGGATGGACGAGGTGGTCAATGGCCACGGCACGGCGGGCGCGTCGCGCCTTCCCTTTGAAAATATCCGCATGGCGGGCAAGACCGGCACCGCGCAGGTCCGCCGCATCATGGACCGCAACCGCGGCCAGGGCGGCGAGTGGAAATATCGCGACCATGGCCTGTTCATCTGTTTCGCCCCGGTCGAAAATCCACGCTATGCCGCGTCGGTGGTGATCGAACATGGGATGGGCGGGTCGCGCGCCGCGGCACCGGTCGCAAAGGACGTGCTGACCTGGCTGTTCGACCGGCAAAAGGCGATCAACGCGCTCGCGGTACTTGAGGCCGGGTGGGGCGGCGACATCCGCACGCGCATGGCGGCGAAGGAGGCGGCGTTCCGCTCCGCGCAGGGTTTGCCCCCACGCCCGGCTGACGCCGCGCCAGCAGCTGTGGCCACCCCAACCCCCTCTCCGACGTCATCTCCCGCGGCGACGGCAACCGCGCCGGCCGCACCCGCCCCTACTCCGGTGCCCACACCGTCGCCGACGGCAGTCGCTCCGCCCTCAACCAGTGCTACGCCGGAGGCTCCCCGATGACCACGATCGGTTCGGGCTTCGTCCCCGCCCCCGTGCTGCGTCTGCCCTGGGGCGCACTGACGTTGGTCGTCGGCATCGGCCTGTTCGGCACGGCGATGCTCTATTCGGCGGCGGGCGGCAGCCTGACCCCCTGGGCGCTCAGCCACGGCATGCGCTTCTCGATCTTCCTCGCGATCGCGCTCGCCATGTCGCGCGTGCCGGTCGACTGGTATCGCCAGCTCGCCTTCCCGATCTATGGCATCTGCATCGTGCTGATCGTCCTGACCGAGCTGATCGGTCATGTCGCGGGCGGCGCGCAGAGCTGGCTCGACCTCGGCTTCATGCGGCTCCAGCCGTCAGAGCTGACCAAGCTCGCCCTCGTGCTCGCACTGGCGCGATTCTACGAGATGCTGCCCACTGGCGAGACGCGGAAATTCGGCGCGATCTGGCCCGCGTTGGTGTTGACCATGATCCCGGCGGGTTTGGTGCTGGTCCAGCCCGACTTGGGAACCGCGGTCATGATTATCGCCGGGGGCGGCGCAATGATGTTCCTCGCCGGATTGCCGCTACGCCTGTTTATCGCCGGCGGCATGGCGGGGGCGGTCGCGGGCCTGCTGATGATCAACTACGGCATGCAGGAGTATCAGCAGAAGCGCGTTCTGATCTTCCTCAATCCGGAACAGGATCCCCTGGGTGCCGGCTATCACATCACGCAGTCGAAGATCGCGATCGGATCTGGCGGGTTGTTCGGCAAGGGCTTTGGGAACGGCACTCAGGTCCACCTCAATTACCTGCCCGAGGGGCATACCGACTTCGTCTTCGCTCTGATCGCCGAGGAACTGGGGCTGGTCGGCGGCGTCGGGCTGATTGCCGCATTCGTCGCGCTGTGCCTTTGGGCGATCGGAGTTGCCGCACGTGCGACCAGCAAGTTCGAACGCCTGACCGCAGCCGCGATCTCCGCCACGATCTTCTTCTACGTGGCGATCAACCTGCTGATGGTGATGGGCCTGGCCCCGGTGACCGGAATCCCCCTCCCGCTGGTCAGCCATGGCGGGTCTTCGATGATGACCGTGATGTTTGCGATCGGCATCCTGTTCGCAATCGACCGTCAAAATCGGCATAATGCCACCACCGCCCGCTGGTAACGGGCCGTTTTTGGCAAAAAGCCTGTTGCATTCCCGAAACTCGCCCGCTATCCGCGCCACTCCCGAACGCGGCAAGCGGCTCCAGAGCCCCTTCCCTTCGCCCGGAATGGACGCATAGCTCAGTTGGTAGAGCAGCTGACTCTTAATCAGCGGGTCCTAGGTTCGAGCCCTAGTGCGTCCACCATCTCCTTTCAGTCGCTTAACTCGGTTATTTGTGACCAGATGGAGGCCATTTCGGCCTCCACTGTGACCTTTTTGTGACCGACCGCCGTCCGATTCCCGAGGGGGCCATTGCGTCCCGACCTGGCCTCAAAAATCAGCTGGCCGGCATGGGACGCCAACTGCTTGGCCGACAGGTGCGTGAACGACGCACCATTCCGGGGCCAATCCGCAACTGGCGAGTTGGCGCCGGACTGACGTGCCACGCGACATTGAAACCAAAGGCAGCGCCGGTCCACCATATGGCCTGGCGGCTTTGCTTGGCGACCCTATCGTAGGACAGGCGAAATGCCCGATCCCGACCCCTCTTGGACCAGGGAGCGAGGCAAAATACGCGTTCGGCCTCGCCCGGCAACCCGGGTCCGGACGGGACTTTGGCAAACGGTCAGTATTCGAACCTCATACCGACGCGGAAGCGACGGCCGATCGGCTGCTTTCGGAGTCGATCGCTTGGCGGTTGCATGACGGCTTTGCTGACTGTCCGCATTTTCTTGGTATGCGATTGCAGGAAATAGCCGTCCGAGTTTGGCTACGGCTAGCTGCCAGCGAGCGTCAGAATTCCCGGGACACTTTGGTCGCGAGTCAGGGCGATTTCGTCGCTTTGTGCGCGATCCATCCGCCGTCGTAGCGAACGACTGGCACCGCCTGCAGCGCGTGGCATCGAACGACGATGACGATCTCATCCAAAGCATTTGTATTGCGCCGGTCCGCAAAGCTGGCCGGCTGGATCGGCTTCGCGTCGTTCGAACTGCTGGTTGTCGCGCTCGTCAGCCTTGTGGCTTCAGTCCGTTGTTGCGGCGCCGACAGTCCGGCTGGTCCTCAATCGCCGGGCGAGTGGCTCGCGCTCGCACTGTTTGCCCCGGTCATGCTGCTGCTCGGCGCAGCAGTCGGCGGCGGGATCGCGTTCGCGCTGGAAGGCCTGCTGCGTCTCTTCGCCCGCATAGCCGGATCACGTCCAGACGGATCTTCGTCGTAGGCGCGGGCATCGCCGTCGCGCCCTGCTGGCCAAGACAGCGGCAAGCAACCGACAAGGCACCCATCACTTCTGAGAGGAGACCATCATGACTTCAACGCCTGTCAAGCTTGCCCTGGCCGGATTGGCCACGGCTGCCGCCATCGGCCTTGCCTCCCCCGCTCATGCAGGCACCGGGTGCAACGGCGTGGTCAACATTCTGGTGTGGGGCTGTGCCCCCTGGGACAACAACAATGGGCCGCAATACCCCTATTACAAGAAGAAGCAGGTCACGATCCAGGCACCGCGGGGCAGCCGGATCACGATCAAGGACGGACATGCAGTCGTGAACGTGAACGGTCGCGACTATCCGGTAGTGAACGGTGCCAGCGGCGTCATTGCGGCGGGCGGAGGCAATGTCGTGTCGGCAGGCGGTGGCAACGTCATTTCAGCGGGGGGCTGAACCTGCGGGTCTGGACTCAGAACTGACCCGTAGGGGCGGCGATCGCGGCGAGAAAGTCGTCGATCGCCGCCATTGCCGCGCTCCGCACTGGCTCTCGCTCGCGCAACAATTCGTGCGCCACGCCCTTGCCGAACCGACGCACGGTGACATGCGGAAGCTGCCCGATCAGGCGAAGCGCGGCCCCGCTGTGCGTGAGGCGATCGCGATCGGCGACCATCAGCAGCAAGGGGATGTTCAGTCCCAAGACCGCCCGGTTTGCGCGCAATTTCCTGCTTGAGGAAAATGCTTCGGCCAACCAGCCCCAGCTCGGCGGCCCCAGGCGAAATGCCGGGTTTTCGTCCAGCCAGAATTGCTCGTCGAGATACCGCTCGAGGTCTCCGGTCATCATCGACATGCTGTCGATCTGGTTCGCCGCGCTTGCGCTTTCCTTCCACGGCCCGCGCGCTCCATTGCCGCGACGAACCTGCCAGGAAGCGATCGCCTCGCTCAGGCGGACGCCGAGCGGCGTTCGGATACGGATCATGGGCGACAGCAACACGGCCGCATCGGGCACGACCATGCGTTCGACCAGCGCGCGCAGCAGGAGATGTCCCCCCATCGAATGGCCCATCACGACATGTGGCCCGGCTGTGCGATCCCGCCACGCTGCGGCGACGTCGGAGAGGTCGGCGACAAGGCGCGCGAAACTTCCGCTGTGCCCGATCAGCGGGTCCGCGGTCAGCCGGGGCGACCCTCCATGCCCGCGCCAGTCAAACGCATCGACATTCCAGCCGCGGGCGCGCCAATGTCCGAACGCTTCGAGATACTTCTCGAAAAAGTCGCCGCGACCGCCCAGGAACAAGATTGATCCGCGCGGCGCGTCCGCTCGCCACTGGAATGTGCGCAGCGGGTAGGCATCGTCGGTTTCGTACCATCCGATCGACGCATCGTCATGCACCCGCCGCCGCAGCAGCGCCCCGATCTGCGCTCCGCTCACTCCTCGAT
The DNA here is from genome assembly GCF_024666595.1 of Sphingomonas sp. J315. Lineage (NCBI taxonomy): Bacteria > Pseudomonadati > Pseudomonadota > Alphaproteobacteria > Sphingomonadales > Sphingomonadaceae > Sphingomonas > Sphingomonas sp. J315. The sequence continues at coordinate 83,215 of NZ_CP088296.1, forward strand.
CGCCCCGGTGACAGCGGCCAGCACCTGGGACCTGTACAGCGGCCCGACGGGGACCACGCTGTTGTCTGCCAGGGTCAGCTTGAGGACTTTTCCTCTCCGGTTGATTCCCCGGACCGCGGATGGCCGGACAAAGGCAGAGCGATGCGCGCGGATCAGTCCGCCGGCGATCATTCGCGATTCGAGTTCCGCCATCGTGATCCGGTAGAGATAGGCCCGGTCTGCGGTATGAAAATAGACATGGTCGCGTGCCGCTTCCACACGCTGGATGCTCTCGACGCTGACGCGAGCGAGCCCGGTGCGCACCGGCACCCAGAACACATCCTCCTCCTGGCTTTCGACGGGCGTGGTGGTCGGCGCCGGCGCTCCGGCGCGTCGGGCGGCCTGGCGCTCGCGTAGCCGCGTCAACATCTTGGCGAGGCGTAGCCGGCGGAGCGGCTTCAGCACATAGTCTGCAGCACCCAGTTCGAAGGCGTCGACCGCATATTCCTCGTGCGCGGTCAGGAACACGATGTCGATGTCCTGCGGCACCAACTCGATCGCGGTTTGAATGCCGCTCTTGCCGGGCATGCTGATGTCGAGGATGACCGCATCGGGGGCCGCGTCGGCGATCAGCGCGAGGGCGGCAAGGCCGTTGTCGGCCTCCCCGACAATCTCGATGCCGCCGTCTTCGCCGAGCAATGCGCGCGTCAGCTCGCGCGAGAGCGGTTCGTCATCGACGATCGCGATCCTCATGCCATCTTCTCTCGTTCGAGTGACGCAACCGGAAGGTCGATCGCGACCCGATAGCCGTTAGCGACAGGGCCATGCTCAATCGCTGCGCGGTCCCCATAATGCAGCTGGAGCCGGCGCCGGCTGTTGTCGATACCGATACCGTGACCCCGTCCTGCGCCACCGGAGCCATCGCTGGTATTGAAGAGCTCAATGCGAGCCACCCGGCCATCGCCGGTCACGCTGATGCGAATGCTTCCCGGTCCCTGGATCTCGGCCACGCCATGGCGCACCGCGTTCTCGACCAGAGGCTGGAGCAGAAAATTCGGAACCGGCAGTTCCTGCAGCCCGGGGTCGAGCTCGGTCGTCAGGTTCAGCCGGTCGCCGAAGCGGGCGCGCTCGATTTCCAGATAGGCGCGGATCGTCGCCAGTTCCTGCGCGATCGGCACCATCGCATCAGGTCGCGAGACCAACGCTGCGCGCAAAAAGTCGGCAAGGCGGCCCAGCATGTCTTCCGCCTCTTCATCGCGCCCCCGCACCACCAGACTGGAGATGCCGTTGAGCGTGTTGAACAGAAAATGCGGGTTGAGCTGAAGCCGCAGCGCCGCCGCCTCCGCACGGCTCGCGGCGGCGGCAAAGCTAATCGCACGCGCTTCGTTCAGCCGGGCCAAATCGGTCGCGCGCGCTGCCCAGACGAGCGCGATCGACAGATACATGGTCCAGCAATAGAGGATCAGCATCAGCACCAGACGCTGGGGCTGCATACCGACCGCCCAGTCTTGCCAGCTCGGCACTATCGTGAGGGCAAGCAGCTGAAGCAGCGCCTGGTCGGCTGAAGTCTGGATCATCGCCGCTACCAGTCCGGCAATTGCCATGAGCAGCCACTTTACGTGTCCGGCCCGTTCCGCCAGATGGTCGAGCAACAGGCTCAGCGCCACAGCCTGCGCGATGCCGAGCAGCAGCAGCGGGACATTGGCAACTACCATCATGCCGCCCGCAAAACGCCCTTGAGCAATCGCGCCGCCGATCACCAGAGCATATCCGAACAGCCACAGGACTGCGCAAAGCCGGATGGCGGTTCCACGCATGATGCTACGCAAGATACGCTGCACGCAAACCCCTGTACGCCATAGGAAATTCGCCCCACCCCTTGTCGGGAATGCGGCAATTCGGTCGTGCTGCCAAGCGCTTTTGTCGCATTGAGGCCCGCCGGGCGGTGCCAGTGCCCCGCTGGTCGCGTGCCGCTCGTGCCCGGACCGCCGGACTGCAAGCAGGATCAGCGATATCGTCGCACGAGAGGCATATGACCCGTATTCCGATCATTCTGCTCGTTTCCGCTTCATTGCTGGCGTCCGGCTGCGGAGCGCGGGACTTTGGCGACCTGCCCGAGGATCCCAAGGAACGCGCCCTGCTGTGCACCCGCGCAGGGGTAATGCTCATCGGCGCGACGCCGTCGAACGACAAAGAGCGCTTCGATCGGGTGTCGGCGAAAGGTCGCGAACTGGCGAATGCGAACGGCTTCTACTCGCTCTTTCCGGGGAGCAACGAGGATCCAGGCAAGGCGCTGGGAACCGAAGCGGCGATCCAGTCGGCGGTAGGATCGCACTGGGCGACGACGATCAACACCTGCTTCAAGGCCTATGGCATCGAGGAGGAACCCGTCCCTGAGCTGCCACGCGAATCCTATGAACGCACGGTCGTTTGCGCGGCGGCGATCGCTTACGACAATCTCGGCGGCCGGGAGATGGATGCCGAGTCTCGCATCATCTATGATCCGCAGGCCGGATATCTGCTGCACAAAGCGGCGATCCTTGCAGGTGGCGCCGACAAGCTGACCACCGCCAATGACGACGCTACCACGCGGCTCGGGCAGGTGATGACCGCCGGAACGGCGCGGGCATGGGCGGCGGAGTGCCGCAAGAACGATCCGAAGATCGACAAGGCGACGGGCGCGTTGCCTACCGACGACGCGGCTGCGCTCACGATCTGCGACGATGTCTTGAGCTTCGCGGAAGAAGGCGGGCTGGCGAAGGGCGCGAAGGGGAGCGCGCCCGCGACGCGCTACGCCGCGGCCTATCGCACCGTGCACGCGCGGTTCTCGGCGAGACCCGCACCTGCTTCCGAGGCGATAGAGGCCGCGATCAAGGCGGTCGCGGAGTCCGGACGGCTCGACCAGATCGGCGACCAGTGCATCGCACGGTTCGGCAATTGAGTTGGGGGTAGGAAATGGACGTCTTTACCGCAGTTTCGTTGGGCCTGATCCTGTTCGGCGTTCCATTCGCCTGGTTCGGTATCCACCGCTATCGCAAGCAGGGACGGCGTTTCGCCAGCGCAAAAGCGCACTGGAAGCGGACGGACGCGGAAGTGATCGATGCGAATCTGATCGATCGCGAAAGCACCGACAGCGACGGCGATTCGACGACTTGGTATGAGCCAAAACTTCGTTATCGCTACGCGGTAGCCGGGCAGGTGTTCGAGGGGGATCGAACCGCCCTTTGCACGGCGCTGCGATTCTCGCTGTTTCCGCCGGCCCAGCAGTGGCTGCTGGCGCATCCGCCGGGCAAGGTGATCGACCTCTGGTACGACCCCGCCCAGCCTCAAGACAGTGCGCCGCTTCTCGACAAGCCAAGCCTTTTCGTTGCGGCGGCAATGGTGATCGTCGGCGTTGGCTTTGCGGGATTGGGTGCAGCGCTGCTTGCAGGCCTCGCCTGACCGCGTCGTGAAGTCGTTGCGACAGGTCCAAGCGATCCTGTCCTGTCGACGCCAAGTGTGGGAGCAGTTTATGCGAAAGAGCTTCACAATGATTTCCGTCGCGACACTGATCGCGCTTGGGCTGGCGGCAGGCGCGAGCGCCGCCTGGACGGGTAGCATTCGCGCCCTTCAGGTGGATCCATGGGACAACGCTCGCTACCTCATCGGCGTGAAATCGAGCGCTGAAGCTCTCAGGATCATCGACAGCGGTCAGTTCGACATCAATCTGGAGAATGAGGAGGGCTACACGCTCCTTCATTTTGCGGCAGAGGCGGGCGATCTGGAGTTGGTCAAGGCCATGCTTGCCCGCGGTGCCGACCCGAACGCCAGGAACAATTCGGTGGGGTACACACCCTATCAGATGGCCTATTCAACGGCGGTCAAGGCCGAGCTCCGCAAGGCGATGAGCGCCGCGCAGGTCCCGACCCGCGAAGCCGGCGGCGCAGCATCGCCCAAGGGCGCGGCGAAGGCCGCCCCCGCCAAGTCGAATGGCATGTGCGAGATGGCGCGCAACGATCCTGCGAGCAGCAGCCGATCGCCGGCGTTGCGGCCATTCCTCGCCGCGAAGGATGCGGTCTGGTACAACAAGCCTGACGAATTGACCGGTCTGCTCGAAGATTGCGTACGGGTGGACGAGCAAGACGAATATGGCTGGACTCTCCTCCATCAGGCAGCGCAGCGTGACCGCGTCGAGCTGGCCAAGATCCTGCTGAAGAAAGGCGCCAACAAGGCCCTTCGCAACAAGGATGGCCAGACCCCAGGGCAACTCGCCACCTCGCCTGAGATGAAGGCGCTGCTCGGCGGATCCGTCGCGACGACGAAACCAGCAACATCGCGCGATATTGAATGCCAGCAAAAATATCGGGCCGATGTAGCACTTTGCTCCGATTCCACCTGCCGGATGCGTTCGATGCGCAAATGGCAGCAATGTCTCAAGACCGGCAATTACTGGTAACGGTCGGCGATCCCCGGCTCAGCGACCAGTGGAGACCGGTCCAGTCTATCAGCCGGGGACGTCTCGCGCCCCCGACAATCGACGATGACGCCCGGAAGCCCCAGCACCTCGATGCAGCTTGTGTTCCACGAGCAAGGCCCGGTGCCTCTCGCGGGCGCAAGCACAGCACTTCATCCGCTCATCCGCGTGCTCACGTGCGATCGGACCGACGCGCAGCTCGGTCCGATCCAATTCGGTCGCCCGATGCCCTGTTGTAACGCCGAAATCCCTGTTCCCGCCACGATAGTGTCATGCGGCCATGGCGCGATCGAGTTCTGCGCGTCGGTTGATGTTGAACAGCCCCAGCGCGGCGTCATTCACACGGCGCGCACCGGTCGCCTCCATCCACGAACGCAGCGAGCGATGCCTGTCGGCGAGATGGGCATCGAGTTGCCCAGCCAGTGCGGCGGGCCACAGGCCGATCAGATACTGCACCTCGAACACGGCTGGCCCTGCCCCGCCTAGCCGTGTGACCAGATCGGTCGGCAGGGGAAACACGTCAATTGGCACCGTCACCACCGCGTCGAAGCCGCGCGCCTGCGCATCCGCCAGCGCGGCGGCAATCCCGCCCAGCGGCCCCAGACCCGGTTCGGGCCGATCGGAAATGCAGCGCAGTCCCCCCACGGTGCGACCGCACAGCACCAGATCGTCGACCTCCTGAACGAGCGCCGCGCGGGCGTGGTCGAGCAGGCTGCGCCCCGCGATTTGCGCCATCGCCTTGTCGCTGCCGAACCGGCGTGATGTGCCGCCCGCGATGATCGCGCCGAGCAGCCGCATGCTAGAGCGCCAGCACGGGGACCGGGTCCCCCGCAACTGCAGCCGGCGCATGAGGCGGGCGGCGCAGTAGATAACGAGCCTGTGCGAGCATTCCCTGTCCCGAAGCCGCCTGACGATCGAGCAGCCGGACGCCGCCATCCACCCGGGCCGCGCACAAAAAGCCCTCGCGATCCCTCTGTGATGGGATCGGCGCGACCAGCGGGCGCTGTTCCCAGTCGAGCGCCGCGTCGGGCGGCCGTCCGCCCAGTCCGGCGAGCAGCGGTGCGAGGAACAGGCGCGCGACGGTGAGCGCGGCGGTCGGATTGCCCGGGATGCCCAGCACCGCAAGGCTGCCGAGCCGGCCGAACCACACCGGCTTGCCCGGCTTGATCGCGATATCGGCGAAGGCGATCTCCAGCCCCAGCGCGGCCAGCGCCGCGCGGCAATGGTCGCGGTCGCCGCGTGAGGCTCCGCCCGCGATGACCAGCACATCGACATCGACCAGCGCAGCGCGCGCGGCAGCGCGGATTGCTGCCGGATCGTCGGCGACGCGCGCGCTCGCGACCATCTCCGCCCCCCAGCCGCGCGCAAAGGCGGCGAGCGCGATCGACAGGCTGTCGGGGATGGCATGGCGCGTTGCCACAGCATTTCCCGGCGCGACGATCTCGTCCCCGGCCGCCAGCAGCCGCACGCGCGGACGCCGCCAGGCGCTGACCGCGCCGACATCCGCCGCAGCGACCGCCACCAAAGCGCCCGGCTCGAGCAGGGTGCCGCGCGGCACGACCGGCGTCCCGACCGCGAAATCCTCTCCCACCCGGCGCACATGCGCCCGCTCTCCCGCCCGGGGCGAAAGCCGCACCAGCGCCCCGCTCGCTGCGCTGCGCTCGACCATCACCACGCGATCCGCCCCATCGGGCAGCGGCGCGCCGGTCATCACCCGCATCGCCTCACCCGGCGCGAGCCGCCCGTCCGCCGCTGCACCTGCGTAGCGCGTGCCAGCGACGCGCAGCGGCGTGTCGTCGGCCAGATCGGCGCTCCGCACCGCATAGCCGTCCATCGCCGCACAATCCCAGCGCGGCGCGGAAATCCGTGTGACCACCGGATCGGCGAGCACCCGCCCGGCCGCATCCGCAAGCGCGACGGTCTCGCTCCCCAACGGCAACGCGTGCGCCGCAAGGATCGCCTGTGCCGCGTCGAAATCGAGCGTCGCGGCGCAGGCAGTGATCTCAGCCATCCGCGCCATACACCGCTTCCTCGATGACCCGCGCGACGCCCGCACCGCCCACCGCTTCGCCAATCAGGATCAGCGTCGGTGCGTCCTCCGCAAAGGCACGGGTGGCGATGTCGAGCAGATCGAGCCGGGTCGCCAGCCGCTTTTCATCCGTCAGGCTGACATTGCACGCGATCAGCACCGGGGTCGTGCGGTCGAGCCCTGCGCCTATCAACCGCCGCGCAATCTCCCCCGCCGCGCCGCGCCCCATATAGAAAGCGAGCGTTGCGCCCGGACTGGCGAGCGAGGCCCAATCCAGATCGAGCGCGGTGCCGTTGCGGCTGTGCGCGGTCACGAATCGCACCTCGCGCGCCATCCCGCGCAGCGACAGCGACACACCGGCAGATGCCGCCGCCGCGCTCGCCGCAGTGACGCCGGGGCAAACTTGCACGATGCACCCTGCATCGCGCAGCGCGGCCATTTCCTCCGCTGATCGCCCGAACATCGACGGATCGCCGCCTTTGAGGCGCACCACCCGCCGCCCCGCACGCGCGGCGGCGACCAGCAGCGCGTCGATGCTCCCCTGATCCTTCGAATGCAGCCCGGCGCGCTTGCCGACGCTGACCCGTTCGACCCCGGCGGGGATCAGGTCGAGCACGCCCGGCCCGACCAGCGCGTCATAATAGACGATGTCCGCCGCCGCGATCAGCCGCACGGCCTTGCGCGTCAGCAGATCGGGATCGCCCGGCCCTGCACCCACCAGCCATACGCTGCCCGCTGGAAAATCGTCATGCTGCATCGGACGTTACCTCCGAAAGGATGCGGGCGAGCGCCGGGCGGCACGATCCGCAATTGGTTCCGGCCTGCAACGCGCCGCCGATCGCGGCGACATCGGCCAGCCCCCGGTCGCGGATCGCCGCGACGATGGTGTTGAGCCCGACATCGAAACAGGCGCAGATCACCGCGCCGCGATCGGGCTGCGCCCCCGGCGCGCGCCCGGCGAGCAGGGTCGGCGCGGCACGTTCCTCGGCCAGCTGTGCGATCAGCCAGTCGCGCGACGGCAGCTCGCCGGTGCGGGTGACGAACAGCACCGCCGCGAGCTTGCCCGTGTCGAGCACGGCAATCCGCCGCGTGCCGCGCGCGGCATCGAACGCCTCGACGCGCTCGCCGCGCGGCAGCAGCGCCTCGATCCGTGCTGTGTCGCCATTGCCCGCCAACTCCCACAAGCTGCCCTGCGGGACCGCCACCCGCGTCGCCCACAGGCAGCGCGGCGGCGCGGCCAACTCGCCGGAAAGGATCAGGAAGCCACGCCATTCGGTCGCCACCGGCTCAATCTTCGCCGGCGTCGATTTGAACCCCGGCTGGCCCGAATGCGGATCGGTGAGCGGACGCGGGAGCAGCCCGGTCCGCCCACCGGTGGAGGTCCGGTCGGTCCAGTGGATCGGCGTGAACAGCTCGCCGCGCCGCTGCGCATCGGTCAGCGAAACGCGGAAGATACTGTCCCCTTGCGGCGTCGCGACCCGCGCCAGGCCGCCATCGGTCAGCCCCAACTCGGCGGCATCCTCATGATGTACCTCGACCAGCGGCTCCTCGCGGTGGCGCGCCAATTTCGGCGACAGGCCAGTACGGGTCATCGTGTGCCATTGGTCGCGATAGCGCCCGGTGTTGAGCGTCATCGGCCAGTCGCGCAGCGGCGCGGGGATCGCCCTCTGCGTCACGCTGACCAGCCGTGCGCGCCCGTCCGGCGTCGAGAAACGGCCATCGGCGAACGGCACGCCGCCCCAACGGAACGGTGTCATCGCGTCGTAGGCGGCGTTGCCCCCGGCCCCGCCATCGGGCAGCGCGAACAGGCGCTTGCCGTCATTGCCATAGGTCGAGAGGCGGCAATGCTCGCGCCAGATCTCGGCGGGGCGGTCATAGGCAAAGGCGGTCTTCCACCCCATCCGCCGCGCGACCTCTTTCACGATCCACCAGTCGGGCTTGGCCTCACCGGGCAGCGGAAACAGCGCGCGCTGGCGGCTGATCGTGCGGTCGCTGTTGGTGACGGTTCCGTCCTTCTCGCCCCATGCGGCGGCGGGCAGGCGGACATGGGCGTAGTCGACGCTGTCGGTGCGCTCCATCACGTCGCTGACCACGACAAAGGGACAGGCGGCCATCGCCTCGCGCACGCGGCCTGCATCGGGCATCGATACGGCGGGATTGGTCGCCATGATCCACAGCGCCTTGATCCGCCTTTCCTCGATCGCGCGGAACAGGTCCACCGCCTTCAGTCCCGGCTTCTCCGCCATCGCCGGCGAGGCCCAGAAGCGCTGGACGAGGTCGCGGTTCTCCGGCGCGAAGTCCATGTGCGCGGCGAGGGTGGAGGCGAGCCCCCCTACCTCACGCCCGCCCATCGCATTGGGCTGGCCAGTGATCGAGAACGGCGCGGCACCCGGCTTGCCGATCCGTCCTGTCGTCAGATGGACGTTGAGGATCGCGTTGACCTGATCGGTGCCGTTCAGCGACTGGTTCACCCCCTGGCTGAACATCGTCACCGTGCGCGGCGTCGCGGCGAACAGCTCGAAGAAGCGCCTGAGGTCTGATGGCGGCACGTCACAGACGCGCGCCACCGACCACAGGTCACTCCCCTCTCCTACCTCGTCCCAGAAATTCTCCGGCGTCGCGACATGCGCAGCGAGATATGCCGCGTCGATCGCGCCCGCCTCGCGGCACCAGTGCAGCAGCCCGTTCATCAGCGCGACGTCGCTGCCCGGCCGGATCGCGAGGTGCAGGTCGGCACCCTCGGCAGTCTCGGTCCGGCGCGGGTCGATCACCACCAACTTCGCCCCAGCCTCGCGCCGTGCGGCGATGCGCTGATAGACGATCGGGTGACACCATGCGGTGTTGCTGCCCACCAGCACGATCAGATCGGCGGCGTCGAGATCGTCATAGCTGGCGGGCACGACATCCTCGCCGAACGCGCGGTTGTGCCCCGCCACCGCGCTCGACATGCACAGCCGCGAATTGGTGTCGATGTTCGCCGTGCCGATGAACCCCTTCATCAGCTTGTTGGCGACGTAATAGTCCTCGGTCAGCAACTGGCCAGAGACGTAGAAGGCGACGCTGCCCGGCCCATGCCGCGCGATCGTGTCGCGGAAGCGTTTGGCGACGAGGTTCAGCGCCTTTTCCCAGCTTGCGCGCTTAAGGCCGATCATCGGGTGGAGCAGCCGCCCCTCCAGCCCGACCGTCTCGCCCAGATGCGTGCCCTTCGAACACAGCCGCCCGCGATTGGCGGGATGGTCGGGATCGCCCTCGATCTGCACCGCCCGCTCGCCCGTGACGGTCGCGCGGATCCCGCAGCCGACCCCGCAATAGGCGCAGGTGGTGCGGACCGCTTCGGGCATCAGGCGGCCGCCTTCAGCGTGCTCGCGCGGCAGATCAGTACCCGCCCGGCACTGATCTTGACCGGCACAGTAGGGGTGCAACCCTTGTCCTCACCCAGCGCTTCGCCTGTGGTCAGCGAGATGCGCCAGTTATGCAGCGGGCACGCCACCGCGCCGCCATGAACGATGCCCTGGCTGAGCCGCCCATGTTTATGGGGACAGCGGTCGAGCAGCGCGAACACCATATTCTCGCCGGTGCGGAAGATCGCGATATCGCCGCCGCCCTCGACCTGCACCGTACGGCTGCCGCGCACCGGGATTTCGTTCAGCCAGCCGATATCGAGCCACTCTGCGGTGGTCATGCCATCTCTCCAACCGGGGTGAAGCGCGCCATCGGCGCGTGATGCTCGCGCTCGGCACCCTGCGCGCGCTGCGCCCAGGGGTCGTCCTGCGAAAAGCTCTGCGAGTGGAAGAAGCGCGCGGCGAGGTCCGCGCGAACCTGTTCGTCGTCGAGCAGCCGGGACCGGACATACTCGACCCCGACCCGCTCGATCCACGGCGCGGTGCGCTCGAGATAGCGCGCTTCCTCGCGGTAGAGCTGGATGAAGGCGGCGCAATGCTCGATCGCCTCGGCCTCGGTTGCGACCTTGCACAGCAGGTCGGTGGCGCGGACATGGATGCCGCCGTTGCCGCCGACGTGAAGCTCGTAGCCGCTGTCGACACACACCACGCCGAAATCCTTGATCGTCGCTTCGGCGCAGTTGCGCGGGCAGCCGCTGACCGCGATCTTGAACTTGTGCGGCATCCACGACCCCCAGGTTGCCCGCTCGATCTTGACGCCAAGGCCAGTCAGAATCCTGCGTGCCGAAGCGGCACCATTCGGAGCCGACGCACGTCTTCACCGTGCGCAGCGACTTGCCATAGGCATGGCCGCTGACCATGCCCGCGGCGTTGAGGTCGGCCCAGACTGCGGGCAGGTCCTCTTTCCTGATCCCGAAGATATCGAGCCGCTGGCCACCGGTCACCTTGACCATCGGGGCGTTGTACTTTTCGACCACGTCCGCAATCGCGCGCAGCTCGGTCGGATTGGTCAGGCCACCCCACATGCGCGGGACGACCGAATAGGTGCCGTCCTTCTGGATATTGGCGTGCATCCGCTCGTTGACGAAGCGGCTCTGCTGATCGTCGACATAGACGCCCGGTAGCGCGCAGAGCAGATAATAGTTGAGCGCTGGGCGGCACGATGAGCAGCCATCCGGCGTGCTCCAGTGCAGCTTCTGCATCACCTCCGGGATCGAGCGCATGTCCTGTGCGACGATCTCGCGGCGGACATCGTCATGGCCAAAGCTTGTGCAATTGCACATCGTCTTCGCACCGACCTGAACCTCATCGCCAAGCGTCAACGCAAGGATGCTCTCGACCAGTCCGGTGCACGAACCGCAGCTCGCCGACGCCTTGCAGGTGGCGCGCACCGCATCGAGGCTGTGCGACCCCTTGGCGATGCATGACACAACCTGTCCCATGGTCACGCCGTTGCAGCCGCAGATTTCCGCATCGTCGGAAAGCGCCGCAACGGCCGCCTTAGGGTCCGCCGCGCCCCCTCCCTGGGCGAAGGCCTGACCGAAGATCAGCAGGTCGCGGACGTCCGCGACGCTCTCCTGCTTCTTCAACAGGTCGAAATACCAATTGCCGTCGGCGGTATCGCCATACAGCACCGCGCCGACGATGCGGTCGTCCTTGACCACCACGCGCTTGTAGATGCCGCGCGCCGCGTCGCGCATCACGATATCCTCGCACCCGTCCCCGCCCGAGAAATCCCCCGCCGAGAACACGTCGATCCCCGACACCTTGAGCTTGGTCGAGGTGACCGACCCGCGATAGCCGTTAGGGCTGCCCGTCATGTGATCGGCCAGGCTGCGGCACATGTCCCACAGCGGCGCGACCAGGCCATAGACATTGCCGTCATGCTCGACGCACTCGCCGACCGCGAGGACATCGGGGTCGGAGGTCACCATGTGATCGTCGACCTTGATCCCGCGTCCGACCTCCAGCCCCGCCGCGCGGGCTAGGCCGGTGGAGGGGCGGATGCCGACCGCCATCACCACCAGATCGGCGGCGATCCGCGTCCCGTCCTTCAGGACCACGCCCTCGACCTTGCCGTCGCCAACAATCTCGGCAGTATCCGCGCCAGTCAGGATCACCTGGCCGCGCGCCTCCAGCGCCTGTTTGAGCAGCCACCCCGCCGCCTCGTCGAGCTGGCGCTCCATCAGCGTCGGCATCAGGTGCAGCACCGTCACCTTCATGCCGCGCAGACTCAGGCCATGCGCCGCCTCCAGCCCCAACAGCCCGCCGCCGATCACCACCGCGCTCCCGCCTTTCTCGGCGGCGGCGAGCATCGCGCCGACATCGTCCATGTCGCGAAACGCGATCACGCCGGGTAGCTGGTGCCCCGGCACCGGGATGATGAAGGGGTCACTCCCGGTCGCGATCAACAGCTTGTCATAGCCGGTCGTGACGCCCCGACGCGACGTCACCGTTTTCTCTGCGCGGTCGATCGCGATCACCGGGTCACCGGCGATCAGGTCGATGCCATGCTCGGCATACCAGTCGGCACCGTTGATCACGATGTCGTCGAACGCTTTCTCCCCTGCCAGAACCGGGGAGAGCATGATGCGGTTGTAGTTCACCCGCGGCTCTGCGCCGAAGATGGTGACGCGATAGCGGGTCGGGTCGCGCGCCAGGATTTCCTCGACCGCGCGGCATCCGGCCATGCCGTTGCCGATCACGACGAGATGCTCGCGCATATCGCCCTCCGCACGCTCGATACGTTGCAATTCCATCAGATCGTCCAGTCCAGTTGCAGCCAGAATTTGCGCGTGTCGGTGGCAAAGCCGTCGGCGCGGTAATCGGCGTAGCGCACCGACGCGGTGGTCTTGCCGAGCTTGGCCGAGGCAAGCAGGTTGAGTTCGTCCCCATAGGACCGGTTGAGCCGGTCGCTTTCGTAGCGGTGCCACACCGCCTGTAGCGTCACCGCCCTGGCCGGGCCGACCGCCTTCCAGCTCCAGCCCGCATTCACATACAGGTCGCGCAAACCATCGGCCGGGGTGGTCAGGAACTTGTCCGCCCAGCCCTGGAACTTGAAATTGGTGCCGAGCGGGAACTGGAAGCTGGTCAGCGCGACGCCATTATCGGCACCGAGCACCTCATAGCCCGCCCCCAGCTTCGGCCCGTTGAGGTCCACCGACACATCGGCGAGCCAGTAACCAGCCTCGTAGCTGTTGGGATTGCGGCCCATGTCCGACTGGCGTGCATGGCTGAACTGATAGGCGAGCTTCGCCTTGCCCAGTTTCCGAGTCCCCGCCAGCCGCGCGCCGAGCGTCCGGCTCGACAGGCGAAAGCCCTGAACCGCCGCCTCATCCTGATCGACCCAGTATCCAAAGCCGGTGACCGTCCCGACGGGGCTCGTCCAGGACAGGTTGGCGAAAACATTGTCGCCGCCCACCGCGCGCTGCCGCGCCCCGGTCCCGTCGATGCCCCAGATCGTCCGCACGCTCCACGCATAGGCAAGGTCGGCCTTGAGGCCCTTCACCGGGGTCACCTCGGCGCGCACCGCGTCGAAGCTCTGGCCATTCTGGCGAAACCCGACCGCGCCGACGAACCGCTCGTCATCGAGCGTAATCCGCTGGCGCCCGGCGGTCAGCGTGACCACCGGCAGCTTGAGCGCGAGCTGCGCCCGGTGGATCGCCACATTCTCCGGATCGGCGATCAGGGGTCGCGCCGCCGATCCGGAGAGCCCGTCGAAGCGATCATCGACGATGGCGAGATTGCCCTGCGCCTCGATGATTGCGGTCAGCGGGCCATGGCCTGCCTGAACCCCCGCGCGGACCCGCAGCGTTACCGCTTCGGCATCCAGGGTCAGGCCGTCCTGTTCGACCTGTTCATAGCGCAGCCGCGCGTCGATCAGGGGCTTGAGGGTCAGGGTCTGGGCGGTGGCGGGCGTTGCCGCCACCAGCCCGATGAGGGGAAGGAGCCGCTGCATCGGATCAGATCCGCACGCCGGCAGCGGTACCCCAGGTGGCGCGCCACTTGGCCTTGACCAGCATCAGCCCACCCAGTGCGACGATCGCCAGCCCCGCAAAGATCAGGAAGCCGGGCGAGAAGCTCCCGGTCCACTGCTTGGCGAGGCCCAGCGAGGAAGCGAGGTAGAAGCCGCCGACGCCGCCCGCCATGCCGACCAGCCCGGTCATCACGCCGATCTCTGCCGAGAAACGCTGCGGCACCAGCTGGAAAACCGACCCGTTGCCGGTGCCGAGCGCGAGCATCCCGATCACGAACAGCATCAGCGCGGTGACGAAATTGTCCGCGATCGCCACCCCGGCAAGCGCAAAGGCGGCGAGGATGAACACGCCCGTAAGCGCCTTCACCCCGCCGATCGCATCGGCCAGCGCGCCGCCCATCGGCCGCACCAGCGAGCCCGCGAACACGCACGCCGCCGTGGCATAGCCCGCCTGGATCGTGGTCAGCCCGAACTGGTCGGTGAAGTAGATCGGCAGGCTGGCGGCAAGCCCGACGAACCCGCCGAACGTCACCGAGTAGAAGCCCATCAGCCACCAGCTGTCGGCGGTCTTGAGCGGTTGGAAATAATCCTTGAGCGACTTCGCGGCAGGGCGACCCGGCGCGTCCTTCGCCATGAAGACATAGGCGATCAGCACCAGCGTCAGCGGGATGCAGGCAAGGCCCAGCACGTCGTTCCAGCCAAAGATCTTGGCGAGGCCCGGCGCGAACAAGGCGGCGAGCACGGTGCCCGAATTGCCCATGCCGGCAAGGCCCATCGCCTTGCCCTGATGCTCGGGCGGATACCAGCGGCTGGCGAGCGGCAACGCGATTGCGAAGCTCGCTCCCGCAAAGCCGAGGATGACGCCGAGTGCGAGCGTGCCGGCAAAGCTGGTTACGCCCATCGCCCAGGCGGTGAAGAGGCCGACGATGACGATGATCTGGCTGATCGTCCCCGAATTTTTTCGGCCCGATGCGGTCGACCAGCAGCCCGTTGACCACGCGCAACAGCGCCCCGGCCAGCGTCGGCACCGCGACCATCAGCCCCTTCTCAGCCGGGGTCAGCGCCAGCGTCTTGGAAATTTCGGGCGCGAGCGGCCCAAGGATTACCCAGACCATGAAGGCGAGGTCGAAATAGAGAAACGCCGCAATCAGTGTCGGCGTATGCCCGCTCGACCAGAAATTGGATTTCGTCGCGGACGGCTGTGCGTCCAGATATGCGGTTGCCATCGTCTCAGTCCCCGAATGCGACCGGCACGAAAAAGCCGCCAGAACGGCGGCCATAAGGGCGCGTCCTGGCGGCTTCGTTGCCTGTTGAGGTTGAAGGAGCTTGTGCCCCGGCCTGTTGCGATCCGCTCCCCCGTTGGCAGCGACACGCATCAATCTTTCCAGCGTCGTCGCCGGACAGACAGAAAGCTGCCTGATTCGCTTGGCTCACGCAAGCCTAATCTTCGCAGGTGCAATATTTTTAGGTGCAGCGCGTCACGGCAGGCTGGCGAGATATCCTGCGATGTCCTCGGGATCGAACGACCTTCCGTCGAAAAATCGGTCGGCACCCAGGGTCAGCCGCCCCTGCACCGAGCCAACGCCGATCGGCAGAATCGAGCCCGCCTTCCAGCTTCGAACTCGCTCCAGGCAGCGGCGCACCCGATCCAGCCAGCGCCTCACGGTACAGGTCCGGGCGGAACACATCGGTCGCGGTTACCGCGTCGGCATCCGAATACGCCACCCCGTCCCACCGCGTCATCTGCGCGTAGAGCCACGCCGCCTGGCTGCGCCACGGAAAGTTCGCCGCCTCGCGATACTGGAACATGAAATCGGGATAATGGACCGGCTCGCCCCCCGGGGTCAGCCGCAACCGATCGGTGATCGCGCGCAGCACCGCGTCGGGCGACGCATCGAGGTAGTCGCTGCGCGCGAGGATCGCGGCATTCGCCTCGGCATTGGCCGGATCGACGAAATGCGCCGCTGCGGCATGCAGCGCACGGATCAGCCGCTGCACCGCATCGTGCCGCTCCTCCGCCACCGCGCTGCGCATCGCCAGCACCTTCTCTACCCCGCGCCGCCAGATCTGCGCCGTCGCAAGCGCGATCCGCCCTACCCCGCGATCGACCGCGATCGAATTCCACGGCTCGCCGACGCAGATGCCGTCGACCTCTCCCGCCGCCAGCGCATCGGCGGCAAAGGGCGGGCTGGTCACGACGATATCGACATCGACATCGGGGCGAATGCCCACCCCGGCCAGCCAATAGCGGAGCATATAGTTATGGCTCGAATAGCGGTGGACGACGCCAAAGCGCAGCCGGCGCTTACCCGCCACCTGCTTGAGCGCGCGCCCGATCGTGACCGGATCGCCCAGCGACTCGCCCAGCCCGACCGCATCCGCCAGCGCAGTCGAGAAAGTCACCGCATTGCCGTTGAGCCCCAGCACGAACGGCACCGCCATCGGCACCGCCGGCCGCCCGCGCCCCAGCGCAGTGGCAATGGCGAGCGGCGCGACCATGTGCGCGGCATCGGTATGGCCATAGAGCAGCCGGTCACGTACCGTCGCCCAGGTCATGTCGCGGACCAGTTCCAGCCGCAGCCCCTGTTCCTCGGCAAAGCCCAGTTCGTGCGCCAGGATCGGGAGCGCCGCATCGACCAACGGCAAAAAGCCGATCCGCATCGTCTCGTCGCTCACGGCAAATCCCCCATCAGCGCCTCGGCAGTGACGATCGCCTCCGCGATCTCCACGATCCGGCGGCTCGTCCGCATCGCCTGTCCGCGCAGCAGCGCATAGGCGGCGGGCTCGTCGATCCCGCGCTTCTTCATCAAGATTGCCTTGGCACGGTCGATCGTCGCGCGTTCGGCGAGCGCGTTCTTCGCCGCGTCGAGTTCGCGCTGGAGCCGCGAAAACGCCTGAAACCTCCGCACCGCCAGGTCGATTACCGGCTTGATCCGCTGTTTCGACAGCCCGTCGACGACATAGGCGCTGACCCCCGCATCGATCGCCGCGCCGGTCGCCTCGGCATCGCTCTGATCGACGAACATCGCGATCGGCCGGTCGAGCGCGCGCGACATCGCGAAACAGTCCTCTAGCTGGTCGCGGCTGGGGTTTTCGAGATTGATCAGAACGACTTCGGGCCGCGCCGCCTCGATCTGCGCCGCAAGCGGCCCGGCAGGATCGATGAGGACGAGATCGACAAGTCCCGCCTCCCGCAACCCGTCGGAAATGATCGCGGCGCGCGTTGAACTCGTGTCGATGATCGCGATCCGCATGGTTCAGTTCTATGCAATCGCGTGCCGCTGCGCCAGATGCTGCGGCGCACAATTCCTTTAGCCCGCTGAACCAAAGCATGGGCGAAACGTTCGACCGGAAACAGGAGAGCCAAAATGCCCGTCGAACCGCCGATCCCCGCCCAGCCCTCAATCCCCCCGCCCGAGGCACCCCCGATGCCACAACCGGGCCAGCCCGGCCCGGTCACGCCGGAGATCCAGCCCCCCGCCCCCGACATCGACATCCCCGCCCCCCAGCCAGGCGGCGACCCGCCGACGACACCGGTTCAGCCGGTGGCGTGAGCGCGCCTGACCGGCAGATCAGTTTCCTGCGGTCAGGTCTACAATCTTGTCGCGGTCGTAACGGATGACGCCAGCGGTGGCCGGAAACCGGTCTATGGTCATACCGAAGTAATTGGGCAGCTTGCCCACGGGCTTCAGCTTGGCGGGGCGCACTGGCAGCGCCGCTAGTCGAGAGTCGGCAGCCTCCCCCGCCACCGGCAAGCGATATTCGACCCCTAGCGGCATCGGCATCGCATTGTCGGAGCTGTCGCGCTTCGGCAATTCGCGCGCAACGAAGCGGCCGAGATCGGTGATCTCACCCGCCTTCACCTCGAATTTGACACTACCCATGCAAAAGCAGCTGCCAAAGGCACCGCCGCCAGGCACCACACTCATCATCCCATAGATGCGGTACGTGCCGGGCGTGAGCTGATGAACGTAGGTCGAGACCTTGTCCCCGCCCGATCCTTTCGAAAAGCGGAACAGCGGGCCGATCGACACCCCGGTCATCAGCCCAAACGGGACAAACTCGAAATTCCCATCAGTCGGCTCCACCGGCTTTTCCGGTTTGGGCGGGCGTGCCGACCCTTTGGGGTATTTCTCCCAAGAAGCCATGTCGCGCTCGTAGTTGCGTGCCTTGCGGACATATTTCTCCTTTGCCTCGGTCAAGGAATCGGCGCGCAGCTGGTCGTACTTGGCCTGGTCCTCTGCGTCCGGAACCCGCATCAGATGGAGCGGAACGGCAATGTCCGAGCGCAGCATGACATAGGCTTTGGTCGTGTCGAGCGTCACGACGGGTTTGTCGGCGACCGCACTCGCCTCGACGAACACCACCTTCTCTTTCTTCGCAGCGAGCGCAGAGGGAGCAGCCAGCACCGCGGCAAGCGCAGCGGACATGAACAGCGCCTTCACAGCCCCAATTCCTTGCTCTCGGGCTTTGCTGTCGCGGCGACCAGCGCCTGTTGCTTGAGATAAGCGAAACGCCTCGTCTCGGGCATGTCCGAAAGCCCTTCTTCGAAATGGAACTCCTGCCACAGGTCCTTCGACAGGCCATGGCGCTGATAGCCCTTGAAATTCATGCACTGGCGCATGTTCACGCGGCGCAGGCGGCGCTTTTCCGCCGAACCGAAGATCGCCATCGCCATCGCGCTGCCGATCGCCCCGCCCACGGCTCCGGCCATCGTTCCGGCATAGGGGTAAGGGACTTGAGTGTAGCTGATCCCGCTCGCCAGACCGCGCGCATAGCCATCGCACTCGACGATATCGGCATAAGCCGTCTCAAAATCCGTGTCGGCGCGAACAAAGTAATAATATTTGTCGTAGTTCGAAGGATCGGTGGGCGACGGCGTAAAGTCCAGCTTCGGCATCGTCACCTTCGCCGCGTCGCCCGCTTCCTCCGGCGCCTTCCCGAATGGCGATCCGCTATCGTCGAGATAGACCGTTCCCGCCGTTTCCTGCGCCACCACGCCCCCCGGCAAGGTCAGCGCAACCGCCGTCAGCGCGGCGCATGCGCGCCGAGCCCAACCTGCTTCCATCATTCAAACACCCCTATTTTCAGCGGTTTGCCGACACGAATCGCGCGCAGACCGCCCCCGCTGCGCAGCCTATCGCGCGCGATGCGGCAGACAAGCCGCTTTGATGGAGCCGCGCGGCGTTTCCGATCGTTGGGGTGGGCAAGGAGAATGAAGATGACCGACCGCGACCCGCATCCTGACAGCCCGCCCGAAGCCGATCACGACCGCCGCAGTGATCTTGAGCGCGCAGTCGATGATACCAACCGCGATATCGAGAATGTGCAGGACGACACACCCCCGGACGGTGTGGACGGAGCCGTCGGCGGCACTGGCGGCGTCATCAAGAACCAGGACGACACCGCTCAATAGGAGACGTCCGATGCCCGACGAAAACCGCACCCAGCCGAACAAGCAGGGCGGCGTCACGCCCGATGATCATCCTCAAGGATCAGACGGGAAACCGGGGTACCCCCACCCCCCGGACTGATCCTTAGCCCGCCAGCGCCTTTTTCAGCAGGTCATTGACCACGCCCGGATTGGCCTTGCCGCCCATCGCCTTCATCGTCTGGCCGACGAAGAAGCCGAACAGCGCCTCCTTGCCGCCGCGATACTGCTCTAGCTGGCCGGGGTTCTTGGCCAGCACTTCAGCGATAACCGCCTCGATCGCGCCAGTGTCGCTGGTCTGCTTGAGGCCGCGTTCCTCGACGATCTTGCCCGGGCTGTCGCCGGTTTCGAGCATGATCTCGAACACCTGCTTGGCAAGGCTGCCCGAGATGGTGCCGTCAGCGACCAGGCCGAGCAGCTCGGCGGCCTGTGCCGCCGAAACCGGCGATTCCTCGATGCTCTTGCCCAGCTTGTTGAGCGCGCCGAACAGCTCCGACGTCACCCAGTTCGACGCCGCCGCGCCCTTTGCGCCGGCATCGAGCAGCGCGTCGAAGTAACGCGCGGTTTCGACCTCTGCGGTCAGCACGCCGGCATTATAGGGCGTCACCCCCGCCGCGATGTAGCGCGCGCGCTTGGCGTCGGGCAGTTCGGGCAGCGAGGCGCGACATTCCTCCAGAAACGCATCGTCCAGCTCCAGCGGGAGCAGGTCGGGATCGGGGAAGTAGCGATAGTCATGCGCGTCTTCCTTCGACCGCATCGACCGGGTCTCGCCGCGATCGGGGTCGAACAGGCGGGTTTCCTGCACGATCTTGCCGCCGCTCTCCAGCACTTCGATCTGGCGCTTCGCCTCGATCTCCACCGTCTGCATGACGAAGCGGACCGAATTGACGTTCTTGGTCTCGGTCCGCGTGCCGAATTCGGCGCCGGGCTTGCGCACAGAGACGTTGACGTCGGCGCGCATCGAGCCCTGGTCCATATTGCCGTCGCACGAGCCGACATAGCGCAGGATCGAACGCAACTTGGCGAGATACGCCCCAGCCTCGGCGGGCGAGCGCATGTCGGGCTTCGACACGATTTCCATCAGCGCGACGCCGCTGCGGTTGAGGTCGACATAGGACAGGCGCGGATGCTGGTCGTGCATCAGCTTGCCGGCGTCCTGCTCGACGTGGATGCGCTCGACGCCGATGACCTTGGTCTCGCCGTCGACGTCGATCTCGATCGCGCCCTCGCCCACCAACGGGTGGTAGAGCTGGCTGATCTGATAGCCCTGTGGCAGATCGGCGTAGAAGTAGTTCTTGCGGTCGAAGCGCGACCATTTGTTGATCTGCGCGTCGATCGCCATGCCGGTGCGCACCGCCTGACGGATGCACTCGACATTGGGCACCGGCAGCATGCCCGGCATTGCTGCATCGACCAGGCTGACCTGCGTATTCGGCTCCGCCCCGAACGCGGTCGCGGCGCCCGAAAACAACTTGGCGTTGGACGTGACCTGCGCGTGGACCTCAAGGCCGATCACGACCTCCCACTCACCGGTTTCGCCTTTGATGCGGTATGCTGCTTCAGTCATTTCTTCAGCTCTTCGGTTTCTCGACGCAGCGCATCGTGCTGACGTTGCCAATCTCGCTCGGACAATGCTGGCTTCGATCCTCTGCGCGGCTCGGCGAGAAATTCAAATAGATAGCTGAGCCCTTTTACAAGCCCGTCAAACGCACTCACCACCACTGATCCGGCCGCGCGGTGAACCCGGCGCGCTGCTCGAGCGCGAGGCTCGCGTTCAGCACGCCCTGCTCGTCCAGCGGCTTGCCGATGATCTGCAGCCCCAGCGGCAGCCCGTCCTTGTCCAGCCCGCCCGGCACCGACATCGCCGGGATGCCCGCCAGCGAGGACGGCACGGTAAAGACGTCGTTCAAATACATCGCCAGCGGATCGGCCGACTTCTCGCCCAGCGCGAACGCCGCGCTCGGCGCGGTCGGAGTCAGCAGCAGGTCGCACTGCAACCACGCCCGCTCGAAATCGCGCGCGATCAGCGTGCGGACCTTCTGCGCCTGGGTGTAATAAGCGTCGTAGAAGCCCGCCGAAAGCACATAGGTGCCGATCAGGATGCGGCGCTGCACCTCCGGGCCGAAGCCCGCAGCGCGGGTCGCGGCATACATGTCCTGCAACCCCGCCCCATCGGGCAGGTCGCGCAAGCCATAACGCACGCCGTCATAGCGGGCGAGGTTGGACGACGCCTCGGCCGGGGCGATGATGTAATAGGCCGGCAGCGCGTATTTGGTATGCGGCAGCGAGACCTCGACGATCTCCGCCCCCGCATCCTTCAGCCAGTCGATGCCCTGCTGCCACAGCGCCTCGATCTCCTCGGGCATGCCGTCGACGCGATATTCCTTGGGAATGCCGACCTTCTTGCCGCGCAGATCGGGGTTCAGCCCCTGCTCCCACTTCGGCACGTCGAGCTTGAGCGATGTCGCGTCCTTCGCGTCGAAGCCCGCCATCGCCTCCAGCATGATCGCGCAGTCGCGCACGTCGCGCGCCATCGGTCCGGCCTGATCGAGCGAGGAGGCGAACGCCACCACGCCCCAGCGCGAGCAGCGGCCATAGGTCGGCTTGATGCCCGAAATGCCGGTGAAGGCCGCAGGCTGGCGGATCGAGCCGCCGGTATCGGTGCCGGTCGCCGCGGGCACGAGCCGCGCACTGATCGCCGCCGAGCTGCCGCCCGACGAACCGCCGGGCGCGAGCGGGGCATTGCCGCCATCCTTGCGCCGCCACGGGCTGATCACATTGCCAAAATAGCTGGTCTCGTTCGACGATCCCATCGCGAACTGGTCGAGGTTCAGCTTGCCCAGCATGCCCGCGCCCGCGTCCCACAATTTCTGCGAGACGGTCGATTCATAGACCGGCTTGAACCCCTCCAGCATATGGCTGGCGGCGGTGGTCTGCACGCCCTTGGTGCAGAACAGGTCCTTCATGCCGATCGGCACGCCGGCCAGCGGCTTGAGCGTCTCGCCAGCGGCACGCGCGGCGTCGGCCTCACGCGCTGCGGCCAGCGCGTGCTCGGGGGTTTCGACGATGAAGGCGTTGAGCGCCTTGGCCGCGCTCACCTTGACAATGAATGCGTCGGCGACTTCGCGCGCGGAAAATTCGCCCGTGCGGATGCCGTCGCGCAGCGCGGCGACGCCGAAATTGGTGAGGTCGGTCATTATTCGATCACCTTGGGCACGGTGAAAAAGCCATGCTCGGCGAGCGGCGCATTGGCCAGCACCGCGTCGCGCATGTCGCCGTCGTTGACGACGTCATCGCGCAGGCGCAGCGTGTTGGGGATCACGGCGGTCATCGGCTCGACGGACGAGGTATCGACCTCGCCCAGCTGCTCGATCCAGCCGAGGATGTTGTTGAGCTCAGGCGCGAGCCGCTCGGCGTCGGCATCGCTGATCGCGATGCGCGCAAGGCTCGCGACCTTCTTCACGGTGGCGGTATCTACGGACATGCGGAGCGCCTAGCAGCGACGCCCCCGTTTCAGCAAGCGGGGTTATTCGAAGGGATCGCCCACCGGCACACCGCCGACGAAGACCTGACGGCGTTGGACCGGACGGACTTCGATCTGGCCCGACTCCAGCCCGGCAGCGATGCGCGCATTCGCCGCGGCATCAGTTGAAGCATTTCCAGTTTCGACCGGATCGGTCCATTTACCTTTTACGAGCGCGTAGCGCTCTACGCGCCCTGTGGAGAGCCCGATCGTGCCATCGCCACGCTTGAGTTGCGAATAGGTGAGCAGCACCGCCTCCTTGCCTCCCGACAGAAATGTGAGAGTGCAGCGTTGTTCGCGACACTCCCAGCTTTCAGCAATCGCATTGCGCAATTCCGGCGGCAGGGGGCTCCCGCCGGCAGGATGCGAAGTGTCTTGTCGAGTGCCTCTTCGCGCGTTGCCTGCGTACCGTCCGGCGCATCCCAGCGATGCTTGGCCGTTGCCGCTTCGGCTGCTCCCTTCCGGATCACCGCGTTGCTCGATGTTCTGAACCGCTCCAGCGCTCGGCGCCCCGGCTCCCCGAAATCGAACGCCAGCGCCCGCCAGTCGAACTTCTCCGGCGAGACCTTGCCCGACTCCAGCCGCGCGACCTGATCGCGGGTCGAGATCGCGTTGAAACTGACCAGCGGGGTCGCCAGGAGCAGCGCGACGCCGCACACGATCATCGCCAGATACAGGTTCGCGGGCCGCACCCGCTCCGCCCACGCCCCTCGCCCTCGGATCACGCTGACGAGATAGGCGACCGCCACCACGCTCGCGATGATGACGAAGGTCAGGCCCCATAGCCGCTCCGGCGTGAAGCCATATTGTCCAATGCGCAGCGCGGTCGAGAACTGCGCGATCACCACCAGCGGCAGGATCGCCACCGCCAGCACCAGCGCCGCCCAGCGGAGCACGCGGTTGCGCGGGGCATCGTCGTCGCCATTGCCGATCACCGCATTGACCAGCAGCAGCGCCCCGACCGCGCAGGCGAGCAGGATCGGCGTGGTCGCCTTGGTCGCCTCCCACAAGGGCTGCAATCCGGTGAACGGAAGTGCCAGCAGGAACAGCCCCAGCCCGACCGCCAGCACCGGCGCGAGCACGCCCAGCACCAGCATCGCGACATTCTGAAGCAGCCCGACGATCCGCCGCTGTTCACGCAACAATGCCAGGCCAAGCCCGAATGCCAGCCCGACCAGCGGTCGCCAGAACCACTCCTTTCGCAACAGATCCGAGAGCAGGTCGATCCCGATCAGGTCGAACAGGGCAGCGAGCAGGAACGCCAGCAACAGCACGACACCTACGAACGCCCAGCTGAGGCACCACAGCACCGCATTGGTCCAGGCGTGATCGTGCGCCAAAGGATAGGACAGCGGCCGAAACCCACCCTCACGGCCCGCTTGAAACAGCGGCGCGGCGATGCCGATGGCGAGCGCGAGGCAGACCAGCCGCCACCCCTCGGTCGCGCTCCACCCCGATGTCGCGCCGTTGAAATAGAGGATCAGCGCCGCAACCGCGCCGCATCCGAGTGCGAAGATTGCCGAGCGGATCAGGTCGCTGCGGATCACCACGAACCCGAACAGGATCGCCGACACGCTGACGAAGCTGAGCAGCGCGAGTCGCACCGCGCTCACCTCTGCCTGATAGCCCGTGCCGATGATCCAATGCGCGATCAGCCCCGCCGCCAGCCCGAGCGCGGCCAGGATCGGCGGCAGCAGCGGCCAGCGTTCGTCCCGTGGTTCGATCGCTGCGTTCATCCCCTGCCCCCTCGATTGCATTCGCCAAGGTTGCATCCTTCGCAACCATCGCGCAACGGAAAGCGATTGCCCGGCAGCGCGTCATGCTGCATTGCACAATGGAGAGCCCGAAGTGGCGCGTAAGTTCCTCTATATCGTGGCGGTGTTGATCGTGCTCGCGCTTGCAGCGACCTTTGCGTACCGGATCTGGGGTGCCGAGCTGCTGCGGCAGGCAATGGTCCCGGGCGGCCGCTTCAAATCGCAGGCCGCGCTCCCCGCCGACAGCTATGCCCGCCCCGACATGTGGCTCGCCCGGCCCGACCGGCCCGGCAATCCCGCGCTGTGGACGCCGCAGGGGATCAAGCCGGCGGCCAAGCCCGAGGCGGCGGTCTTCTTCATCCACCCGACCTCCTACCTCAACCGTGCGAAGTGGAACGCGCCGCTGGACGACAAGGAGGCGAATGATCGCGCCAACCTGTTCCTGCGCGGACAAGCAAGCGCGTTCAACGGCGCAGGCGCGATCTGGGCGCCGCGTTACCGTCAGGCAACGTTCGGCGCGTTCGTGACCAGCAAGGCGGACGCTGCACAGGCGCTCGACCTCGCTTATCGCGATGTCACCGCCGCCTTCGACCAGTTCCTCAAGGAAGCGGGCGACCGCCCGATCATCCTTGCCGGACACAGCCAGGGCGCGCTCCACCTCACCCGGCTGCTCCGCGACCGCGTGGCGGGCAAGCCGCTCGCAAAGCGGATCGTTGCGGCATACGTCGTCGGCTGGCCGGTGTCGAAAACCGCCGATCTGCCCGCGCTGGGCCTGCCCGAATGCACCGCTGCCGACCAGAGCGGCTGTATCCTGTCGTGGCAGAGCTTTGCCGAGCCCGCCGATCCCTCGCTGATCCTCGACACCTTCGACGCCTCGAATGGCTTCACCGGCACCCCGCGCAAGGGGACCGAAATGGTCTGCACCAACCCGGTCACCGGGACCCCTGCGCCGACTGCGGCGACGGCGACGGAGATCGGCAATCTCGTCCCCGCCGCCGATTTCTCCAGCGCGACGCTGGCGAAGAGTGCGACGACGCTGCGCTGCGACGGGCGGGGGATCCTGTTGCTCGGGACGGTGCCGGAGGGCGTGGGCGGTCAATATGTCCTGCCCGGCAACAACTATCATGTGTTCGATTATGCGCTGTTCTGGGCCAATGTCCGCGCCGATGCGGAGCGGCGGCTGGCGGTGCACCGGGCGCGGCGCAGCGCATGGGTGGATGTCTTCGCGCGGCGAGCGGTGGGATGATCACCACCGACCCGGCCGCCTATCGCGCCGCCTTGCCCGATGGTGGGCGTCTGCTCGGCCTCGATGTCGGGACCAAGACTATCGGGACGGCGCTGTGCGACGCGGGCTGGTCCTTCGCCAGCCCCGCGCATCTGATCAAGCGCACCAAGTTCACCGCCGACAAGGCGGAACTGGTGGCGCTGATCGCGCAGCAGCAGGTCAGGGGGCTGGTGATCGGCCTCCCCCTGAACCTCGACGGCAGCGATTCCCCGCGGACGCAATCGACCCGCGCCTTTGCCCGCAACATGGACGACCTCGGCCTCCCCATCTTCCTGTGGGACGAACGCTGGTCGACCGCCGCGGTCGAACGCCAGATGATCGCCGAAGACCTCTCCCGCGCCAAGCGCGCCGAACGGGTCGACAAGCTGGCGGCGAGCTACATCCTGCAAGGAGCGATCGACGCGCTGGCGACCGGGTAACCGGTTGCGAAGCCGCGCGCGAACGGGCAGCGTCGCGCCTCCGGATTCGGGGGATTATCATGCGCCAGTTGCTTCTCGCCGCCACCCTGCTCGCCGCGCCCGCGCTGGCGCAGGACAAGCCGTCTCTCAAGGCCGAGGCCGAAGCTGCGCAGGCCCGCGCGCTGGTCGAAGAACAGGCGTTCGTCAGCAAGGGCGCGGTCACCGTCAGCGGCCAGCGCATCCCCTACACCGCCACCGCCGGCACGCTCACCATCCGCGATGATGAGGGCAAGCCGAGCGCCAGCTATTTCTACACCGCCTACACCAAGGATGGTGGCGGGAACCGCCCGGTCACCTTCTTCTACAATGGCGGCCCCGGTTCGCCGACCATCTGGCTCCACATGGGCAGCTTCGCTCCGGTCCGCGTCACCACCGCCAACCCCGAATATATCCGCCCCGCCCCCTATGGCTTCGGCCCCAATCCCTATTCGCTGATCGACAAGAGCGACCTCGTCTTCATCGACATGATCGGCGCGGGCTGGTCGCGGCCGCTGGGCGAAAAGAGCGGCAGGGATTTCTGGGGCGTCGATCAGGATGCGGAGGGCTTCGCCCGCGCGATCACCCGCTACATCGTCAAGAACAACCGCTGGCAGAGCCCCAAGATCCTGTTCGGCGAAAGCTATGGGACGCTGCGCAACCCGGTGGTCGCGGCAAAGCTGGAGGAAGCGGGGGGTCAGCATCAACGGCATGGTCCAGTTCTCGACGATCATGAACTATGGCGTGCGCCAGTCGGGCTATGACCAGAATTACCTGACCCTGTTCCCGACGATGGCGGCCACCGCCTGGTATCATAACCGGGTGCCCAACCGCCCGGCGAACCTCCGGGCGTTCCTCGACGAGGTGCGCGGCTTCACCACCGGCGCCTATGCCGCGGCTCTGGCCAAGGGGTCGAACATCACGGCAGCGGAGAAGCAGACGGTCGCGCGCCAGATGGCCGCCTATATCGGCCTCAGCGAAGCCTTCATCCTGCGCGCAGACCTGCGCATCGACCTCCAGCATTTCCAGACCGAGTTGCTGCGCGACCGCCGCCTCGCGGTGGGCCGGCTCGACTCGCGCTACACGCTCAACATGACCGATGCGAATGCTGACAGCCCGGGCGACGACCCGTCCTCGACCGCGATTTCGGGCGCGTTCGTCGCGACGTTTCAGGATTATGCGACCCGCGTGCTCGGCTACAAGACCGACCTCAACTACCGCATGACCGCGCGCGGCCCAGGCTTCGCCTGGGACTGGAGCCACCGCCCGCCGGGCAGCAGCAACGCGCAGACCACGCCCAATTCCGGCCTCGACCTCGCCTGGACGATGCGCACCAACCCCTATTTGAAGGTGATGTTCGTCAACGGCTATTACGACTTCGCCACCGCATTCTTCGGTGCGGAGTTCGACGCCTCGCACATGCTGCTGGATGAGACGCTCCAGCGGAATATCGCCTTCACTTATTACGAGGCGGGGCACATGGTCTATCTCAACCCCGACGAGCTGGCGAAGATGCACGGCGACCTCGCCCGCTGGTACGACACCGTGCTGGCCGCCCCGGGACAAGCCGCGCCGCGCCCGGCGATGCAACCCGGCCAGTGACCGGCGGGGCGACGGCGCTTGCCACCCCCGCCCCGCCCCGCTAACCGGCAGCTTTAATGCAACCGCCGATCGATCATCGCCCCGGCGCCCAGATTCAGGGGCGCGCCGTGTTTCCGCACGCGCACCTGACGGGCATTTCCGGGCTTCAGCCGCACGAAATCCTGTTCCTGCTCGACGAAGCGGAGCAGTGGATCGAGGCGAACCGCAACCGCGCGCCCAGCGACCATCGCCTCGACGGGCTGACCCAGATCAACGCCTTCTTCGAAAACTCGACCCGCACGCTGTTGAGCTTCGAGATTGCGGGCAAGCGGCTCGGTGCCGATGTCGTCAACATGCACGCGGCGCAATCGAGCGTGAAGAAGGGCGAAACTCTGATCGACACCGCGATGACGCTCAACGCCATGCGCGCCGACGTCATCGTGATCCGGCACATGTCGTCGGGCGCGGTCCAGCTGATCGCCGACAAGGTCGATTGCCCCGTTCTAAACGCCGGCGACGGCAGCCATGAGCATCCGACCCAGGCATTGCTCGACGCGCTCACCATCCGACGGCGCCGGGGCAGCGTCGCGCATCAGCGCGTGGTGATCTGTGGCGACATCCTGCACAGCCGCGTCGCGCGCTCGAACATCCTTGCGCTAACGGCATTGGCCGCCGAGGTGCGCGTCGTCGCCCCCTCGACGCTGATGCCCGCCGCGATCGATAAGATGCACGTCACGCCCTTCACCGATTTCGATGCAGCGCTGGAGGGCGCGGATGTGGTGATGATGCTGCGGCTCCAGAATGAGCGCATGTCGGGGGCCTACATCCCCTCGACCCGCGAATATCACCTCAATTACGGGCTGACGCTCGAACGCCTGAAGCGCGCCAAGCCCGATGCGCTGATCATGCACCCTGGCCCGATGAACCGCGGGGTCGAGATCGACTCGGTCGTCGCCGATTTGCCCGGCCGCTCGGCGATCACCGAACAGGTTGAGATGGGCGTCGCGGTGCGCATGGCGTGCCTCGACGTGCTGACCCGCCGCGCGCGCGGCGTGGAGGGCTGGGCATGAACGTGAAGCGCATGTTCCGCAATGCTCGGCTGGTCTGTCCCGAGGGTGGCGAGCGAACCGGCGACCTGTTCGTCGCCGACGAGCGCATCGTCGACACCGCTCCCGAAGGGGCAGAGGTGATCGAGTGCGGCGGCAAGCTGCTCGCCCCCGCTCTCACCGATCTCGGCGTGTTCGCGATGGACAAGGCGGCGTGCCGAGCTGGCGGGATCGCACGCGTCGGCCTGATGCCCGATCAGTCGCCCGTGCTCGACGGCCCCGGCCTCGTCCAGCGCGCCGCCGACATGGGCAAGCCGGAATTGTGGGTCCACCCGATCGCCGCCGCCACGCGCGGGCTGGAGGGTGTGGACCTCGCCGAATATGCCACCAACGCCGATGCAGGCGCGCGCGCAGTCGGCACCGGGCGCGGCTGGGTCGCCGACAGCGGCGTGATGCGCCGCGTGCTGGCCTATGCCCGCGACTGCGGCCTCGTCGTGATTTCGCACCCCGAGGATGCCGGGCTGACCCGCAACGCGGTCGCGACCGAGGGTGAGACCGCCACCCGGCTCGGCCTCCCGGCCGCACCTGCCATTGCCGAGGCATTGGCGGTTCAGCGCGACCTCACGCTTGCCGAAGCGACCGGTGCGGCGATCCATTTCCGCCAGCTGACCACCGCCGCGTCGTTCGACCTGATCCGCGCGGCCAAGGCGCGCGGCGTGCGCGTTACCTGCGGCATCACGCCCGCGCACCTGCTGCTGTCCGACATCAACCTGTCCGATTTCCGCACCTTCGCGCGCCTTTCGCCACCACTGCGCGACGACAGCGACCGCCGTGCCGCGCTCGCCGCGCTCGCCGACGGGACGATCGATGTGCTCTGCTCGGGCCATGACCCGCGCGGGCCCGAAGAAAAGCGCCTGCCCTTCGCCGATGCGACGCCGGGCATGGCGGGCGCGGCGACACTGCTGACGCTTGGCCTAGGCCTTGTCCGGGACGGCCATCTCACCCTTGATCGCCTGTTCGCGCTGGTCGCGCGCAATCCCGCGCGGATCCTCGGCATCGAAACCGGCACGCTCGCGACGGGCATGCCCGCCGACCTGGTTCTAGTCGATCCCGATGCCCCCTGGCAGATTGTCGCCGACACGATGCCGGGCAAGGCGGGCAACACCCCGTTCGACGGTCTGCCCGTCCAGGGCAAGGCGTTGCGGCTGTTCAAGGGCGGTAGCGAAGTCCGGTGAATCGAAAAGGGCCGGGAATTTCCTCCCCGGCCCCGTTTATAATCTTTCAAAAGCGATCAGCGCGAAGCGCTGCGCACCCAGCTCGCCGGCTTGTCCCCGGCTGCACTGCGCACGAAGCAGTTCCCGCCATCGCTGCGCACGTCACGGCACAGCGCATCGGCATCGGCGCGAGCGAGCCCGCCCACCGACAGACGCTGGAACGCACCCGCCCTGGTCGAAACGCTGGCGCTCGCGGGGGTCAGACCCTTGAGTTGCGGCGTGCGCTTGACCAGGCGGCCCCACGCATCCCGCGCCACGCCGACGCTGTCATAGGCACCGAGCTGGACATACCAGCTCCCCTTGGCGAAGCGCTGGACCGATGGCACGTCGGCCCGAACCGGCTTGATCGCGCCGACGCTGGCGACCGAGGTCTCGGCACGCACTGCGCGGGTCGGGATTGCCTGAACAATCTCCTGACGCGGGCCAAAGACGACCTGCTGGCCGCTCGGCGCGGTGATCGACGGGCCCTGAGCGACATCGGTTGCGGCCACGTCAACCGCGGTGGCAGCGACCGCGGCCACGGCCTCGACCGGCGCAGGGCCGGGCATATAGGTATCGACCGGATCGGCGACGCGCGCCGCCGCAACAGCGCTGGTCATCGACTGGGCGAGCGCCAGCCGCTCGGGCTGGCCATTATCGGCAATCGGGGTGACGCCAAGCAGCGCCGCCACCTGATCGTACGCATTCTGCGGACGCGCAAAGCTCGCCCATTGCATGATCCGCCCGTCGACCTGATCGGGCGACAGGTCGAGCGCCGCAATCGCGCGCGCCTGCTGCCACTGTCCCGCCAGCGCGAGGCTGAGCGCGAGATTCTGGCGCGTCTTGGCGTCGGCACCGGGCTGACGCGCGATTTCCATCAGCAGACCGACCGCACCCGCAGGATCGCCCGCCAGCGCCATCGCAAGTCCGCGATCGCTCGCCGGGATCGTCGCGCTGTGCATTGCCAGCGTCTGGCGCGCCACGTCCCACTCGCCCGTCGCAATCTGTGCCAGCGCAAGGTTGAGCGCGGTGCGGCCATTGGCCGGATCGAGCGACAGCGCCTCGTTCAGCGCCTGCGCCGCCGAGATGAAGCGGCCCGCGAACAAATAGGCTTCACCCAGCAGCTTGCGATACTCGCCGTTGCGCGGGTCGAGCGTGACTGCCGCTTCGGCATGCGTCACCGCCTTCTGTCCTTCGCCCTTTTTCAGAGCCTTGGTGGCGGCGGCGGCTTCCTTGGCGGCGCGGCGAAGGTCGGCGGTCTCGACCCCGCCGCTGGCGACGGCAAGCCCGCCGATCAGCGTCGGGCCACCGACGATCGGTGCGCCCAGCACCAATGCGGAGACCGATACGGTCAAAATGCGGCGAAGGTTCATGGCTCTGTGTCCCCCTGGATCAGCGCGCCTTGCCCGCAGGAAGCCGGTCAACCAGCGCCCCCAGTTCGGGCAAAGATTCAAGAAATGCGTCGAGTGCCTCGGTCACGATCAACTGGGCCGAACGGCCGGTGAGCGCCGAGGCGAGACGCAGCTTCAAATGACGTTCATGGTCGAGCCGCAGCGTGAAGGCGGCCTTGCCCTTGCGCGACGCAACCTCGCGCCCGATCCGCGCGGCGGTAGCGTTGGAAACCGGTCGCGCGGGCACATCCGACTCTACCTGGGTCGCGGGTTCCGGCTCGGGCACATGGGTGACCGGCTGGGGCGCGGCCACAGGCTCGGGCTGGGGCGCGAATTCTTCGACCAGAGTCTGGCGCTGGGCCAGCACCGGCGGCACCGGCTCGAACGCGGGCACGGGCACCTCGCCGCCCATGTCGTTCCACCCCAGATCGTCGAGCGACGTCCCCGGATCGAGGCCGACAAATCCCTGGGGGCGCATCGCGGGGCGTGCCTGTCCCTTGCGGGCGAGCAGGCCCGAGGACAGCGACGCGGCGGGCTTGGCGGAGCCGAACATCAGCTCACCACCCGGCGGCCAAAGCCACCCTGGGGACGCCCGGCAAAGGCAGCGTGCGGCGTCGCAGCGGCGGCGGGCGCGCTGAACACGGTGCGGCGGAAATTCTTCTCCAGGCGATCGCTGATATAGGCCCAGAGCGCGGTCACCTCACCGGCCGACTTGCCGTTGGGGTCCACTTCCATGACGGTGCGCCCGTCGATCATCGACGCGGCGAAATCGGTGCGGTGATGCAGCGTGACCGGGGCAACCGTCCCGTGCTGCGACAGCGCGACGGCGGCCTCGCTGGTGATCTTGGCCTTGGGCGTCGCTGCGTTGACCACGAAGATCAGCGGCTTGCCCGCGCGGTCGCACAGATCGACCGTTGCGCCCACTGCGCGCAGGTCATGCGGCGAGGGTCGGGTTGGGATGACGATCAGTTCGGCGACCTGGATCACACTCTGGATTGCCATCGTGATGGCAGGCGGCGTGTCGATCACGGCAAGGCGAAAGCCCTGCTGTCGCAACACCTCGAGATCGGCGGCGAGCCGGGCGACCGTGGTCTGGGCGAAGGCGGGGAAATCCGTCTCACGCTCGTTCCACCAGTCGGACAGCGACCCTTGCGGATCGATGTCGATCAGAACGACGGGGCCATGGCCGGCCCGCTGCGCCTGCACCGCCAGGTGCCCGCTCAGCGTGGTCTTGCCCGAACCACCCTTTTGTGATGCCATCGCGAGTACGCGCATCTACCCCTCGAAAATAACCCGATTACCCAACATTGGGGATGCCATCGGGAAGCTAAGAAGGCGTTAATGGCGCTGCGAAATCAGGTGCGGCACCGGGAGTTGTCCCATGCCGGGCTTAACCAAAGCGCAAGCATTGCTTGGCCATGCTATGGTTAACTGTCATTATCCATGCGTGGGCGGGATCGGGAACTGACCGAATGAGGCACTTCATCTGGACGGCGACGCTGGTCGGCGCGCTTCTGGCTGCTCCGGCGCTGGCGCTTGGTCAGGCCGATGTGAAAGCGGGGGTCGAGGCGTGGCAGCGCGGCGATTATCGCGCTGCGGTGGCGCAATGGCGCGGCCCAGCCGTCGCGGGCGACGCCGATGCGCAGTTCAACATGGGCCAGGCGTACAAGCTCGGCCGCGGCGTCCCCGCCGACCTCGCTCAGGCCGAGGAATGGTATCGCAAGGCAGCACTCCAGGGACATCCCCAGGCCGAGGAGAATTACGGCCTCGCGCTGTTCGAAAACGGCAAGCGGCTTCAGGCAGTCGAATGGCTCGAAAAGGCGTCGGCGCGCGGTGAACCGCGCGCGCAATATGTATTGGGGACGATGTTCTTCAACGGCGACGCCGTGACCAAGGACTGGGTGCGCGCCTACGCCCTCACCGTCCGGGCGGCCGCACAGGGTCTGCCTCAGGCATCTGCGGCTCAGGCACAGATGGACGGCTATATCTCGCTGCAGGACCGGCAAAAGGGGCTGGAACTCGCGCGCGCCTATGAGCGCGACGCTGGACGTCCCAGCGTCGCCGTGATCCAGCCGCCGCGCGGCAACCAGCCGCCCGCAACCGTCGGCCGCACCCAGTTGCCGCCCTCGGCGGCCTATCAGCCGCGTGAGGCGATCCCGGCACCGACCCCGACGCAGAGCACAGAGACACGCCCTGCACCACCGATCGTCCGGCCCGCCCCAAAGCCGACGCCGAAGCCGACACCACCCGCCCCTGTCGCCACCGCGGCGATCCGCGATGGCGGCTGGAAACTCCAACTCGGTGCGTTTGGCGAGCCGGGGAATGCCCAGAAGCTGTGGTCGCAGGTCGGCGGCCGCTTCCCGGGCCGCAAGGTTTCCTACGTGAAGTCGGGCCGCCTGACCAAGGTGCTGGTCGGCCCCTTCGCCTCCAGTGCCGAAGCCAGCGCGGCGTGTCGCGGACTAAGCCCCTGCGTGCCGGTGCGGGAGTAGGTTGAAGCGATAAACTAACCGTCACCCCGGGCTTGACCCGGGCCCCGCTTCTTCGACCGGCCAAGGCAGCTGGCCCCGGGTCAAGCCCAGGGTGACGAAAAGCTCAGCCCTCGACCCACTCGCTCCGCGCAATACCCTGCGCGTACAGCAACGCCGTCAAATCCCCATGGTCGATCCGCGCGCCCGCAGCCGCGGCAACGACCGGCTTGGCATGATAGGCGACCCCCAGCCCCGCCTGACGGATCATCGCAAGGTCATTCGCGCCATCTCCGACCGCCATCGTCGCGGAAGCGTCCAGCCCCAGCTCCGCCATCGCGCCCAGCAGCGTCACTTCCTTGGTCGATGAATCGACAATCGGCTTGGTCACCGCGCCGGTCAGCGCGTCGTCTTCAATCAGCAATTCATTGGCGATCACGCGATCGAACCCGATCTGCGCTCCCACCGGCTGCGCAAAGCGCGTAAAGCCACCCGACACCAGGATCGCGGTCGCCCCGCGAGCCCTCATCGTCTGCACCAGAGTCCGCGCGCCGGGCATCAACCGCACCCGCTCCGCCAGACAGCGGTCGATCGCGTCGGCGCCCAGCCCCTTGAGCAGCGCCACCCGCGCATCCAGCGCCTCGGCAAAGTCCAGCTCGCCGCGCATCGCCGCCTCCGTGACCTCGGCGATCTGCGCCTTGATCCCGGCATAATCGGCCAGCTCGTCGATGCATTCGACGGTGATCATCGTCGAATCCATATCGGCGACGATCAGCCTTTTCTCGCGCGTAGAATTGGGCTGAACAATGACATCGAGAGACAGGTCGCAGCCAAAGCCGGATTTCGCGATTGATCCCGCCATCTCGCGAATGCTGTCGGCAAGGAGAGCGCAATCCGAGATACTGAAATCGGAGGATGGTTGAAAAACCAAATCGGCGGCACGGCCGGGGTCCGTCAAATCGGCGCTCAGGACTTTGCCGGCAACACAGTCCATGTCGAACTGATGCGCCATGTCCGCTAGAAGCGCGTCATCCAGCCCACCATCAGCAATCAAAGTGGCGACGAACATGAACCCTCCCGACCGGCCGAAGGTCGCGCTCATTGCAGGACCGACCGCCAGCGGCAAGTCCGCTTTGGCGATCGCACTCGCCCAGGCGACCGGCGGCACCGTGATCAACGCGGATTCGGCTCAGGTTTATGCCGAATTGCGCGTGCTGAGCGCCCGGCCCTCGCCCGAAGAAGAGGCACAGGCCCCGCATCGCCTGTTCGGCCATGTCACAGGCACCGACGATTATTCCGCCGCGCGCTGGGCGGCTGAGGCCAAGGCGGAGATCGCGGCGGCGCAGGAACGCGGCAGCCTCCCCATTCTCGTCGGCGGGACCGGCATGTATCTCCGCACCCTGCTCGACGGCATCGCCCCGGTGCCCGGCATCGACCCGGCGATCCGCGCCGAGGTCCGCGCTTTGCCCGTCGCGCAGGCTCACGCCCTGCTGACCGAACGCGACCCCGAAGCTGCCGCGCGCCTCGCCGCCGCCGACACCACCCGCGTCGCCCGCGCGCTGGAGGTGGTCACCGCCACTGGCCGCACGCTGGCCGACTGGCAGCGCGCGAAAGTGGGTGGGATCGCTGACCAGATCGACCTCGCCCCGCTGATCCTTCTTCCCGACCGCGCATGGCTGACCGAGCGCTGCGACCTCCGCCTCGCCGCGATGTTCGACGAGGGCGCGATCGACGAGGTCGCCGCGCTGCTCGCTCGTGACGACATTCCGCCCGAGGCTCCGGTGCGAAAGGCAATCGGCGTGCCGGAGATCGCCGCGATGCTCGCCGGGGAAATCGGGCGCGCAGAGGCACTTGAGCGTGCGCAGGCGGCAACGCGGCAATATGCCAAGCGGCAATATACCTGGTTGCGGCACCAGCCGCCGGTCGCCTGGCCGCGCATTCACGCGACAGATATTATCAATCGAATGGCTAATTTCGCACGAATCGTATAAACACAATGCTTGACACGCATCTTTCATACGCATAGCAGCGCGCTTCCCCCAACGCATTGCACTGCGGCATCCAAGGAGACTTATCGTGGCCGAGAAAAGCGGAGCAGACATTCTGATCGAGGCGCTGGTCGACCTCGGTGTGGAGGTCGTGTTCGGCTATCCCGGCGGCGCGGTGCTCCCGATCTATGACGCGATCTTCAAGCAGAAGAAGATCCGCCACATCCTCGTCCGCCACGAACAGGCGGCGACCCATGCGGCGGAGGGCTATGCCCGATCGACCGGCAAGCCCGGCGTTGTCCTCGTCACCTCCGGCCCCGGCGCGACCAATGCGGTCACCGGCATCACCGACGCGTTGATGGATTCGATCCCGATGGTCGTCATCACCGGCCAGGTCCCGACGCACCTGATCGGCAGCGACGCTTTTCAGGAGGCGGACACGGTCGGCATCACTCGCCACTGTACCAAGCATAATTATCTGGTGAAGGACCCCGCGCATCTTGGCGCGGTCGTCCATGAGGCATTCCATATCGCGACCTCGGGCCGCCCCGGTCCGGTCGTTATCGACATCCCCAAGGACGTCCAGATCGCGACCGCGCGCTACAGCAAGCCCGGCCCGATCCAGCACAAGACCTATCGTCCGCAGGTCAAGGCCGACAAGGCGCTGATCGACGCGGCGGTCGAGATGCTGGCGGCGGCGGAGCGGCCGATCTTCTACACCGGCGGCGGCGTCATCAACTCGGGTCCCGGCGCGTCGCAGCTGCTGCGCGAACTGGCGAAGATCACCGGTGCGCCGGTCACCTCGACGCTGATGGGCCTGGGTGCCTTTCCCGCCTCGTCCGACCAGTGGCTCGGCATGCTCGGCATGCACGGCACCTATGAAGCCAATTACGCGATGAATCAGGCCGACCTGATCGTCGCGGTCGGCGCGCGGTTCGACGATCGCGTCACCGGGCGGCTTGACGCCTTCGCGCCGCACGCGAAGAAGATCCATATCGATATCGACCGCTCGTCGATGAACAAGACCGTCCGGGTCGACCTGCCGATCGTCGCCGATGTCGGCCACGCGCTCGAGGACATGCTGCGCATCTGGAAGGCGCGCCAGCATCCCAAGCCCGATTTGTCCGAATGGTGGCGGCGGATCGAGGGGTGGCGCGCGGTCAAGTGCCTCGACTTCCCCGAGGAAGGTCCGGGCATCGATGCGAACACGATCATGCCGCAACGCGCGATCCGCGCGCTGTGGGAGGCGACGCGCGATCAGGCCCCGATCATCACGACCGAGGTCGGCCAGCACCAGATGTGGGCGGCGCAGCACTTCCATTTCGAAGCGCCCAATAAGTGGCTGACCAGCGGCGGCCTCGGCACGATGGGCTATGGCCTGCCCGCCGCAATCGGCGCGCAATTGGGCAACCCCAACGCGCTGGTGATCGACATCGCCGGCGAGGCGTCGATCCAGATGAACATCCAGGAGCTGGCGACGGCGACCCAGTATCGCCTGCCGGTCAAGATCTTCATCCTCAACAACGAATATATGGGAATGGTCCGCCAGTGGCAGGAACTGACCTATTCCAGCCGCTATTCGGAAAGCTACAGCGACTCGCTGCCCGATTTCGTGAAGCTCGCCGTAGCCTATGGCTGGAAGGGCATTCTGATCGAGCACCGCAGCGATCTGGAAAGCGGTATTCAGGACATGCTGGCGTATGACGGGCCGGTGATCGTCGACTGCCGCGTGGCCAAGCTCGCCAACTGCTTCCCGATGATCCCGTCGGGCGCCGCCCATACCGACATGCTCCTCCAGGCCGCCGAAGTCTCCGGTGAAATGGACGACGAAGCCAAGGCGCTGGTCTAAGCTTATGCACATCAAGGAAGAAAAGGCCGAGCGGCACACGCTCGCCATCATCGTCGACAACGAACCGGGCATCCTCGCCCGGATCGCCGGCCTGTTCACCGCGCGCGGCTATAATATCGAAAGCCTGACGGTGAGCGAGATCACCGACGACAAGTCGGTCAGCCGGATCACCATCGTCACCAGCGCCAGCCCGCACGTGCTGGAGCAGATCGTGGCGCAGCTGGATCGCCTCGTGCCGGTCCACAAGGTCCACGACCTCACCGCCGAGGGCGACCATGTCGAGCGCGAGCTGGCACTGGTCAAGGTCGCGGGCACCGGCGACCACCGGATCGAGGCGCTGCGCTTGTCCGAAGTCTATCGCGCCCGCGTGGTAGATGCGACCATCTCGAGCTTCGTGTTCGAAGTCACCGGGACCACCGAAAAGATCGACAAGTTCATCGAACTGATGAGCGAAGTCGGCCTGATCGAGGTCGCTCGCACCGGCATTGTCGCCATCTCGCGTGGGCGTGAGGCGGCCTGAAATTTCCCTCTCCCAGCGGGAGAGGGAGGGAGCGCCGAAGGCGCGGAAGGGTGAGGGCGAGAGGCCAGTCACCCTCACCAACTCCGACTAGCCAGCAAGCTGGCAAGTCTTCGTATCCTCTCCCATAGGGAGAGGAGGAAAAGGGAAACTGAGAAATGCGTGTCTATTACGATCGTGACGCCGACCTGAACCTGATCACCGGCAAGAAGATCGCCATCGTCGGCTATGGCAGCCAGGGCCATGCCCATGCGCAGAATCTGCGCGACAGCGGCGTCAAGGAAGTCGCCGTCGCACTCCGCGCCGGCTCGGCGACCGCGAAGAAGGCCGAAGGCGCAGGCTTCAAGGTCATGTCGACCAAGGAAGCTGCCGGCTGGGCCGACATCCTGATGATCCTCGCCCCCGACGAGCATCAGGCCGCGATCTGGGCCGATGACATCGCCGGCAACATGAAGCCGGGCGCCGCGCTCGCCTTCGCGCATGGCCTCAACGTCCATTTCGGGCTGATCGAGCCGCCGGCGGACATCGACGTCATCATGATCGCGCCCAAGGGCCCCGGCCACACCGTGCGCAGCGAATATGTCCGCGGCGGCGGCGTCCCCTGCTTGATCGCGATCCATCAGGACGCGACCGGCAACGCGCATGACGTCGCGCTTGCCTATGCCAGCGGCGTCGGCGGTGGTCGTTCGGGCATCATCGAGACCAATTTCAAGGAAGAGTGCGAGACCGACCTGTTCGGCGAGCAGGCGGTGCTGTGCGGCGGCATCACCCACCTGATTCAGGCCGGGTTCGAAACGCTGGTCGAGGCCGGCTACGCCCCCGAAATGGCCTATTTCGAATGCCTGCACGAGACCAAGCTGATCGTCGACCTGCTCTATGAGGGCGGCATCGCCAATATGCGCTATTCGATCTCGAACACCGCCGAATATGGTGACATCAAGACCGGGCCGCGCATTATCACCGACGAGACCAAGGCCGAGATGAAGCGTGTGCTCGCCGACATCCAGTCGGGCCGCTTCGTCAAGGATTTCGTGCTCGACAACCGCGCTGGCCAGCCCGAGCTGAAGGCGAGCCGCAAGGCCGCCGCCGCACATCCGATCGAGCAGGTCGGCAGCGAATTGCGCGCGATGATGCCGTGGATCGGCGCGAACAAGCTGGTCGACAAGGAAAAGAACTGACCCAACCATCGGGGCGGGGTTGGATTCCCCGCCCCGCCTCCATAAAGCTGGAGCCATGCGCTCCCCCGCCCTGCCCTTCGCCGTTGCGCTCGCGCTGATCGCAGGCGGCTGCGAGCGCCGACCCGACGATGTCGCCGTGGTGGTCAGCACGATCGGCGGCGCGGCGGAACTGTCGGACCCTGCAAAGGGCGAACTCGATTTCTCTCAGCGCGTCGTGCTGAGCGCGACCGCACAGGGGCTGGTGCGCTTCGACGCCAATGGCGGGATCGAGCCGGGCATCGCCGAACGCTGGATCGTCACCGATGGCGGGCGCAGCTACATCTTTCGCCTGCGCGACGCCGAATGGGATGACGGAGAACCGATCACTGCGGCCGATGTCGTCGCCAGTATGCGCGCCACGATCGGCCCCCGCGCGCGCTCCTCGATCGCCCCTTTTGTCGCCGTGATCGACGAGGTGGTCGAGATGACACCGCAGGTGGTAGAGGTCCGGCTGAAAAGCGCCCGCACCGACCTGCTCAAGCTGTTCGCCCAGCCTGAATTCGCGATCCTGCGTCGCCCGCGCCTTGCCGGAACGGGACCGTTTCACATCGCCGAGAGCGGTGACACTTCCCTTTTGCTGCGTCCCAATCGCGGCCCCAGCCTCGATCCCGAGGCTGGGGAGGATGAGCCAGATCCCGCCGACAATGTCCGGCTGCGCGGCGAGCGTGCCGCACTCGCGCTTATCCGCTTCGCGCGGCGCGAATCCGACCTGATTCTCGGTGGCAGCTTCCGCGACTGGCCATTGCTCTCCCATGCCGATATTGCCCCGGCGAACTTGCGGGTCGACCCTGCGGTCGGGCTGTTCGGCATCGCGATCGTGTCAGACAAGGGCTTTACCGCCGATGCGATAAATCGCGAGGCGCTGGCGATGGCGATCGACCGTGTCGCGCTGACCGCCGTGTTTCGACCCGAATGGCAGCCGGTGGAGACGGTGCTTCCCGCCCAGTTCGACTCCGCCGCCCCTCCAGCGGCACCGGCCTGGGTGAACCAGCCACTGGAAGAACGGGTGAACGCTGCCCGCAACCGCGTTGCAGCGTGGCGTTCAGCTAATCCGGACGCGCCCCTGACGATCCGCATTGCAATGACCCGGAGTCCTGGCACCAAATTGCTGTGGAACCGCGTCGCCCGCGATCTACGCACAATCGGGCTAACGCCCGCATGGGTGAACGAACGCGAGGACGCCGACCTGCGCGTTATCGACAGCGTTGCCCCCTATGACAGCGGGCGCTGGTATCTGGTCACCGCCTGCCGAAACTGCCCCGACGATCTGGCTTCCGTGATCGAAGCAGCACGCGACGCTCCGACGCTTGGGGAGCGCGCCCGCCGCATCGCGGAGGCCGACCTCGCGCTCACCGCCGCGCATCGCTATATCCCGATCGCACAACCGCTGCGCTGGTCGGTTGCGGCGCTCAGGCTCAGCGCGTTCCAGACGAACCCGCGCGCCTGGCATCCGCTGACCCATCTGCGCGAGCCCTAGGAGGACTGACGTGGCCAAGGCGACCCGCATGCAACGCACCCCCGACGCCTTCCCGATCGGCCGAGATCCCCATTCGGTGCGCCAGCGGGTCACCGCGATGGAGAAACTGCTCGAACGCAGCTTCACCATCCCCGGGACGCGCCAGACCGTCGGCCTCGACGCTCTGATCGGCCTGATTCCGGTCGGCGGAGACGTGATCGCGGCCGCGATGGGCCTCTACATGATGTGGGAAGCGCGCAATATCGGCATGTCGCGCGGCGCGATGCTGCGGATGGCCGGCAATGTCGGGTTCGACTGGCTGATCGGCCTGATCCCCGGGGTAGGCGACGTCGCCGACTTTTTCTACCGCTCCAACTCGCGCAATCTGCGGATCATCCGGCGGCACCTGGACAAGCATCACCCGGCGACCGCGACGATCGACCGATAGGCCCTCAGGCGATCGGCGGCACCGGAGGCGTGCTGCTGTCGCTGTCGCTGTCACTATCGCCGCCACTGTCGCGGAACCACGCCGCGGAGTCGGGACGGAACAGCATCCACACGGCAACCGCAGTCAGCGCGAAGGTCACGACGTTGAGCGCGACCGGAACGATCCCGACGGCCTCAAAGCCCGCGAGCGTGAACGGCAGACTAACCGCCGAGAGGCCGAAGAATGCGACAATGATCCACTTCGCCACTTCACTCGCCCTACGCGCGGTGAAATACCAGAGCAGGAGCGAGAGGAAGAGCGCGAACAGGGTGAAACCGATCAGCATCGCATGGCCCATCGGTACCATCTGCGGCATCTCGGCGAATCCCGCCTCAATCGCAGCGACCTGTTTGCTCCAGCCAAGCGCGGCGTTCAGCCCCCACACCGCGATCGACGCGAGATAGGCTTGTTCGAAACGAATAATCGAATTGGGACGCATGGTTATCACTCCCCCTGACAGGACGCCTTGCTAGGCGTCAGGCGGGGACGAAGTCCAGTCCGATATCGGCGGCAGGTGCCGATTGGGTCAGCCGTCCGACGCTGACATAGGTAACCCCGCTCGCAGCGATCGCCCCGATCGTGTCGAGCCGTACCCCGCCCGACGCCTCGGTCGGAACCCGCCCGGCGACCAGCGCCACCGCTTCGCGCAATGTCTCCGGCCCCATATTGTCGAGCAAAAGGTGGGTGGCTCCGGCTCCCAGCGCGGGTTCGATCTGGTCGATCCGGTCCACCTCGACGATGATCTCTGCGATCCCCGCACGCACCGCGCGCGCGACTGCCTCGTCCACCGATCCGGCCACCGCGATGTGGTTATCCTTGATCATCGCGGCGTCCCACAGGCCCATCCGGTGGTTCTTCGCCCCACCCATCCGCGTCGCATATTTCTCTAGCCGGCGCAGGCCCGGGATCGTCTTGCGCGTGTCGAGTAACGTGGCCCCACTGCCGGCCATCGCATCGACATAGGCGCGCGTCATCGTCGCGATACCGGAAAGGTGCTGGACGGTGTTGAGCGCCGAGCGTTCGGCGGTCAGCAACGCCCGCGCACTGCCGCGCAGCCGCATCAGATCGCTCCCGGCGGCCACCGCCTCTCCCTCCCCCCGCCAGCAGTTTGATCTCAGCCGCCGGGTCGAGCGCGCGGAAAAAGGCGGCAGCGATCGGCAGCCCCGCGACAATCACCGCGTCACGGCTGTCCATCACGCCGTCGAACACCGCATCCGCCGGGATCACTGCGTTTGCAGTCACATCGCCCGTGCCGACATCCTCGGCCAGCGTGGCGGCGACAAAGCCGTCCAGATCGAACCCGGCAAGTTGAAAGGCGGACATTGCAACTCCTGAACCCATTTCCCCGCCGCCTACCGCCCCTCCCTGTCCGGTTCAATCTCGGACGCTTTCAGGCGAACCCGTTGTCATGCGCGACGCTGCCCCCTATCTCCCGGGCGAAACAGATTAGGGGTGACGCAGGATGACGACCTTCGATGATCGCGAGCGCGCGTTCGAGGCTAAATTTGCCCGGGACGAGGAAATGGCGTTCCGCGTGACAGCGCGCCGCAACCGCCTGCTTGGGCAGTGGGCGGCGGCGCAGATGGCGCTGACCCCCGAAGAGACCGACGCCTATGCCAAGGCGGTCGTCCAGGCCGATTTCGAGGAATCGGGAGACGAGGACGTGATACGCAAGCTGATGGGCGATCTCACTGCTGCAGGCATCGAAGTCGACGACGCCGTGGTGCGAAAGGCGGTCGAGGAGATGACCGTCGAGGCGCGCCGCCAGTTGATCGAGGCGCAGTAACAATGCCGATGGCGGCCGAAGAGATCGAGGCGCTGATCCGCGCCGGCATCCCCGATGCGGCGGTGGAAATCACCGACCTTGCCGGGGACGGCGATCATTATGCCGCCCGCGTCACCAGTGAGAGTTTCCGGGGGCTGCCGCGCATCCGGCAGCACCAGGCTGTGTACGCCGCGCTCGGCGGTCGGATGGGGGGCGTTCTCCACGCGCTTCAGTTGACCACCGCAGTTCCGGCAGGGAGCGAATGACCATGACCGACGATTCCAACGCCCGCATCCAGTCCCTCGTCGATTCGAACGCAGTTCTGCTGTTCATGAAGGGTACGCCCCTGTTCCCGCAGTGCGGCTTTTCGAATCGCGCGGTGTCGATCCTCACCCATCTTGGCGTCGAATTCGAAAGCGTCGATGTGCTCCAGGATCAGGAGGTGCGGCAGGGCATCAAGGCATTCTCCGACTGGCCGACCATCCCCCAGCTTTACATAAAGGGGGAGTTCATCGGCGGTTCGGATATCATGATGGAAATGTATGAGAGCGGGGAGCTCTCGCAACTTCTCCAGGAGAAGGGCGTTTCGGCCTCGTAACGGGGGGTTGAAGATCGAGTAAAGAACCTATGTTCGTACAGTCTTTTGCTGCCGCGCCCGACGCGGTGGCTGGGGATCATGCGTCCCTGTTGATCTGCGACCTTACTCAAAGCTATTCGCCGGCTGGCGGTGGTGGCATCAGCACTTATCTGCGTGAAAAGCGCGACTATGTGCTCAACCACACGCCGCACCAACTGTTGCAGATCGTGCCGGGACCGGAGGATCGGGT
Source organism: Sphingomonas sp. J315 (assembly GCF_024666595.1). Classification (NCBI taxonomy): domain Bacteria; kingdom Pseudomonadati; phylum Pseudomonadota; class Alphaproteobacteria; order Sphingomonadales; family Sphingomonadaceae; genus Sphingomonas; species Sphingomonas sp. J315. The sequence continues at coordinate 127,322 of NZ_CP088296.1, forward strand.
CACGGTCAATGGACGCCACATCTTCGCGGAAGTCGGGGCCGCTCCGGTCCGCGGAAGTCCGAACTATCGCTTCATCCTCCGGACCGGCGCGGTACGGGATCTGCTGGCGCAGTACCGGCCCGACATCATCGAATCGCTCTGCCCCTGGGTGCTCCCCTGGACCGCGATCAACCACCGCCGCGACTTCCCGGAGACCGCACTGGTCGCGGGATATCGCACAGATTTCCCCAATGCCCATGTCCACCGCGTCGTCGAGGCGAAGGCGGGACGGCTGGCGGCAGACTTCATGCGCGTGCTCGCCTATGGCTATGCGGAGGTTACCTATCGCGAATTCGATCGCGTCTATACCCTGAGCGAGGACGCCCGGACGACCCTCGCCCGCAAGACGATCACGCGAACCGATGTGATGCCGCTGGGTGTCGATACAAGCCTGTTCAGCCCCGTGCGCCGCGACCCCGCATTTCGCGCTGAGCTCGGCCTGCCGGGCGACGGACCGCTGCTCGCCTATGCGGGCCGCATCGACAATGAAAAGCGCGCCGATCGCCTGGTCGATATGTTCCGCCGCCTCCCCGCCGACCTCGGCGCAGCGATGGTGATGATCGGCGACGGCAAGCTGCGGCATCGCCTCGCGCGCGAGGCGAGCGATCTGCCGATCGCGTTCATCGGCTTCGAGAAGGACCGCGAAGAACTCGCCCGTGCGCTTGCCTCGTCCGACATCTATGTCTCGGCGATGGCGGACGAGACGTTCGGCATATCGGTGCTGGAGGCACAGTCCTGCGGGCTTCCTGTCGTTGGCGTTGCGAGCGGGGCGATGCCGGACCGCGTCCCCCCGGTCTCGGCCTGCTCGGCCCGGTCGATGATACGGCGGTGATGGCGGTCAATGTCGTAAAACTGTGGGAAGACGGAGCGCAACTGATCGGCGCGCGCGCCCGCGCGATGGTGGTTGACCTTTATGGCTGGGACCGAACCTTCGACCGGCTGTTCAACGAGATTTACCCCATGGCGCTGTCCCGTGCCGCCGAGCGGCTTGAAGAGGACGGGACCCGAATATTTCGCCGCCGTCGGCGCAGGGACGGCAGCCCGGTGGACTATGCCGTCGCCAGAACGGGAAAGGGCGGGTGACCCGAAAGCCACCCGCCCCTGAAGCGTCACACAAGGGTGAACACATATGCCCGAATAGTTGCATCGCCCGTGCCAATTCGGATGAAGCGCGCAATCCCGCGCGACACGATAGTTAATATGATTTAGCCCTTTGTCAGGCTGTCAGATTTCCCGACACCGCCCACCGCGCCCGTCCGCTTCCTGAACGCCATTCATCATCCGTTCAGCCCCTTGACTACAGATGTGATCGTAACGATTACACCCGTAGTCAGAGAGGGAAGCGATGACCGAGCGAATCAGCGATGCCGAGCACGCCGTGATGGAAGTCCTGTGGGACGAATCGCCACTGGCCGCGCAGGACGTGGTGGAGCGGGTCGATCCGTCGCGTGGCTGGAGCGCCAACACGGTCAAGACATTGCTCGGTCGGTTGCTCGCCAAGAACGTCATCGCCGCCGACGAGGATGGCCGTCGCTACCAGTATCGCCCGCTGGTCGAGCGTGGCGACTATGTCGAAGGTGAATCGCGCCGTCTGATCGACCGGCTGTTCGGCGGCAAGCTGACCCCGCTGGTCGCCCATCTCGCCGAACGCGATGCACTGACCGATCAGGACATCGCCGAGATCGAAGCCCTGCTGAAGGAGATCAAGCAATGATCGCCTGGATGGTTGAGACCTGCATCGCCACCACGCTGCTGATGCTGCTGGTCCTCGCGATCCGCAAACCGGTACGCGAACAGTTCGGGCCGAATATCGCCTATGCGCTGTGGCTGTTGCCGGTGCTGCGGCTGCTGATCCCGCCGCTGCCCGGTGCGTGGAGCTTCACCGATCTGCTCCGTGGCCTGACCGGCAGCGTGCAATCCGCCTCCGCGGATCCCGCTACGACCCAGGCGATCATCGATCAGGCGCTCGTCCAGGCACAGTTGGAACTTGCCGGCGGAACGACCGCCACCGTTACCGAAACGACAGTCGTGACGTCGAGCGCCCCGAGCCTGCTGCTCATTATCGGCGCGATCTGGGCAGCAGGGGCGCTCGCCTTTTTGCTCTGGCACATCGTCTCGCATACCCGCTTTTGCGCCAATCTGATGCGCAAGGCCGAGATCCGCCGCACCGTCGCGGAAGGCCGCGTCCATGTCATTGAAACGGATGCCGCGACCGGCCCGCTCGCCTTCGGCATCTGGCGCAAATACGTAGCCTTCCCGCGCGATTTCGCCGAGCGCTACGATCCGGTCGAGCGCAACCTCGCGCTCGCCCATGAACTCGGGCACCACCTTCGGGGTGACCTGATCGCCAACTGGGTCGCGCTGGTCGTGCTCGCGATCCATTGGTTCAACCCGGTCGCATGGCGGGCGTTCCGCGCCTTTCGCGCCGATCAGGAACTGGCCTGTGACGCCCTTGTGCTCTCAGGCCGCGCACCGGCGCTGCGCCATGCCTATGGCCGCGCCATCGTCAAGTCCGCGCATGGGGGTGCGGTCTCGGCGGCATGCCACTTACACACTGTCAACGAACTCAAGGGGAGGCTCAAAATGCTCTCGAAACATAATCCCAAGTCGCGCGCCCGGATCACCGCAGGCGTCACCGGCGCCATCGCGCTGACCCTCACGGGGCTCGCGCTCACCGCCTCGGGCGCGGGTGCTGCCGTGACCCAGGCCGATGCGCCGACGCCGCCCGCAGCACCTGTGGCTCCTGCTGCACCCGCCGCTGTTGCTGCAATCCAGGCGCCCGATGCGCCCGCCGCGCCGGAAGCGCCCGAAGCCACCAAGGAAAAGCGCGTCCATCGCATCGTGATGGTCGAGCGCAAGGACGGCAAGGACAAGGACGGCAAGGGCACAAAGGCCGAAACCCGCGTCATCCGCCTGAAGGGCGATGGCAAGGACTTCGTCTGGACCGGTGACATGGATATCGACGTCAAGTCGATGAAGTGCGGCGGATCGAAGGATGACGAGGTCAAGGTAGAGACGCGCGACGGCGACAAGCGCAAGATCGTGATCTGCACCGATCGTATCGAAATGCGCGCCGCCGCCGCTGCCGACAAGGCCAAGGGTGCCGAGGCCATCGCTGCCCGCGCCAAGGTCATGGCGATCGCCAGCGCTGACATGGGCAAGCGTCACGCGCTGATGGGGCTCAAGATGGCCCGCCGCTCGATCGAGGCGCAGACCGAACTCAGTGCCGAGCAAAAGGCCAATGCGCTCAAAAGGGCATCGACGACGCGATGCGCGAGCTGGAAGGGGCCGACAAGGACTGATCGCGAAGCGGACCATCGCGCGGCGAGCCCATCACTGCGCGATGTCTCCACCAGGGCCGGCCGCGTCCCCCTTCACGCGGCCGGCCCGTTCGCGTGCGCAGTGTTCGGGGTTGTGCCAACCACAAGGAACCGCCATTTCTGACGCATGGATGACGCGGCAACCGGCGTGGCGATGCAGCTCGAACCGCTAGTGGCACGGCTGCTGGCGGCGAACCCTTCCCCGTTCACCTATACCGGCACGCAGACCTATCTCGTCGGCACCAGCGACCTTGCGGTGATCGATCCCGGCCCCGACCTCCCCGCGCATCTCGCCGCGCTCACTGCCGCGATTGCCGACCGTCCGGTTCGCGCCATCATGTGTACCCATACCCATCGCGATCACAGCCCGGCGAGCCGCCCGCTCGCCGCTGCGACCGGTGCGCCGATCATCGGCTGTGCGCCCCTCGCGCTCGACGATGACGGCCCCCGCTCCGACGCCGCGTTCGACCGCGATTATGCGCCCGACCGCGTGCTCGCAGATGGCGAGAGCGTTTCAGGCGACGACTGGACGCTGGAGGCGGTCGCGACCCCCGGTCACACATCGAACCATCTCTGCTTCGCGCTGGGTGAGAGCGGCGCGCTGTTCACCGGCGATCACATCATGGGCTGGTCGACCAGCGTCGTCGCCCCGCCCGATGGCGACATGGGCGCGTACATGGCCAGCCTCGACCGGCTGCTCGCCCGCGACGACCGGGTCTATTATCCCGCGCACGGGCCAGAAGTGGCAACGCCGCACCGCCTCGTTCGCGGCATGATGGGCCATCGCAAGCAGCGCGAGGGGCAGATCTTGCGCCTGCTCGATCAACAGGTCGGCGCGATCCCAGACATGGTCGCCCGCATGTATGTCGGGCTCGACCCGCGGCTGACCGGCGCAGCGGGGCGATCGGTGCTCGCGCATCTGATCGACCTGAACAACCGCGGCATCGTCCGTGCGGAAGGAGAGATATGGACGAAAGCGGCGTAAGGCAGCGCAGCGGACTGGCACAGGGTTGTGTCGTTGCACTTGGCATGGTGCTGGCGATGGCGCTCGCTGTGGGTGCCACGCTGTACTTCGTCGGGCGCAGCGCGTTCGACCGGCTGACGGGCGGTCCGGACCCGGTCACCGTCGCCCAGGCGAGCCTGCAAGGGCTGCGCGAACAGAACCGCCTGTCCGCCTTTGCCGCGCGCTATGTCGCCGTGGTCACCACCAGCCAGACGCGGATGGGATTTACCGCGCAAAAAACCATGATCATGCCCGGATCGGTCCGGTACGAGGTCGATCTCGGCAAGCTCAGCCAGCGCGACGTGATCTGGGACCCTGCTGCGAAGAAGCTCAGCATCGCCCTCCCCCCGCTCGAAGTCGTCGGCCCTGAGGTCGACCTCAACAATATCCGCGAATATGGCGAGGGCGGCGTGCTGATGGCCCTCACCGACAGCGAGGAGCGACTAGACGCCGCCAATCGCGCGGCGGGACAGAAGGAACTGGTCCGCCAGGCGCGCGAACCCGCGCCGATGCGCCTCGCCCGCGACGCCACCCGCCGGGCCGTCGAGCGAAGCTTCGCGATGCCGCTGCGCGCCACCGGCATGGAGGTGACGGTCGAGGCGCTGTTCCCTGACGAGCGCAGCTCCACCGACCGCGAACGCTGGGACGTGTCCAAGTCGATCGAACAGGTGCTGCGCGAACGCGCCGAGCGTGAAGGCGACAGGACGAAATAGCTGGGAACCGGCGCGAAGCATGATATTCCTGCGCCCACAGGGTTCTTGGGGGCAGGGACAATGGCAACACATGCACGATCGGGTCTGATTTCGGCGCGGGACGACGGGTTTTTCCTGTGGGGCGGGTTCGCAATGGCCGCGATCATCGCTGCCGGCTTCACCTTCTTCGTCGTCATGGGGATTTCCAGCTTCAGCGCGCCGTGGGTTGTGCACGTGCACGCAATAATTTTCTTCGGCTGGGTAGGAATCTATGTCCTCCAGACCCTGCTCGCCACGCGCGGCAGCCTGGTCTTGCATCGCCGCCTCGGCTGGGTCGGTGCGGGCTGGCTCGCGATGATGGCGGTCGTCGGCCCGCTGGTCGCGGTCGAGGCGATCCGCCTTGGCCGCGCCGCTCCATTCTATGAGCCGGCTTTCTTCCTCGTCATGGCGCCGCTCACCGTCTGGACCTTTGTCGGCCTGTCGACCGCGGCCATCCTGATGCGGCGGCGGACCGACTGGCACAAAAGGCTGCATTTCGCCGGGATGGCGGTGCTGACCGGTCCGGGCATCGGGCGTCTGTTCCCGATGCCGTTGGTCATGCCGCACTCCGCGATCATCGAATTCGGACTGGTGATGCTCTGGCCGCTTGCCGGCATGGCGTGGGACCTGCGCAAACATGGCCGCATCCACCCCGCCTGGATCTGGGCGGTGGGCGCGATCATCGCGATGCGCGCGCTATGCAATCTGATCGCCTACAGCCCGGTCGGCCTGGCGCTGTTCGAAGCGGTGACGACCGGCCAGCCCGGCGGCGCGCTCGCGCCCTATGCCTTCCCACCGATGCCGCCAATGGGTTGAACCGCGGAGCCGACAAGGCCATGTGAGACCCGAATCAGAGGGTCCCAGAATGAACGCTCCCAGCAGCCTCAACGGCATCGACGTCCGCGCCGAGATCGACCGCCTGCGCAAGGAGCGCAACGCGGTGATCCTGGCACATTATTACCAGAAGCCGGAGATCCAGGACCTTGCCGATTTCGTCGGCGACAGCCTCGAACTGTCGCGCAAGGCCGCCGAAACCGATGCCGAGGTGATCGCCTTTTGCGGCGTGCGCTTCATGGCCGAAACCGCGAAGATCCTGTCGCCCGACAAGACCGTGATCCTGCCCGACATGAACGCGGGGTGCAGTCTCGAGGACAGCTGTCCGCCCGAACAGTTCGCCGCGTTCCGCGCGCAGCACCCCGATCACATTGCGCTGACCTACATCAACTGCTCGGTCGAGGTGAAGGCGCTCAGCGACATCATCGTCACCAGCTCCTCCGCCGAAAAGATCCTCAGCCAGATCCCGCACGAGCAGAAGATCATCTTCGGCCCCGACAAGCATCTCGGCGGATACATCAACCGCAAGATAGGCCGTGACATGCTGCTCTGGCCGGGCGTGTGCATCGTGCATGAGGCGTTCAGCGAAACCGAACTGCTGAAACTCAAGGCACAGCACCCCCACGCCCCGGTGGCCGCGCACCCCGAATGTCCGCCACACGTACTCGACCATGCCGACTATGTCGGATCGACCAGCGGCATCCTTGCCTATGCCAAGGATTTCGAAGGCGACACGATGATCGTCGCCACCGAACCGCACATCATCCATCAGATGGAAAAGGCGGTCCCGGACAAGACCTTCATCGGCGCGCCCGGCGCGGACGGCAACTGCAACTGCAACATCTGCCCGTACATGGCGCTCAACACGCTGGAAAAGCTCTACATCGCGCTCCGCGACCTCGAACCCCGGATCGAGATCGCCGAGGATATCCGGTTGAAGGCGAAGAAGAGCCTCGATCGGATGCTGGCCATGGCGAGCGGCACCGTCGGCCTGGGCGACCTCGGCCCGCTCCGCGTCACCGGGGATTGATCCGCCGGGAACGGCATGGAATGTTTCACCTGCGCAACGGGCACCCTGCCCGCCGCTGGGAGACAATCCATGCCAATTCCCGCAAGCTGGTCTGACAAGCTTCTCGCCCTGCTCCGCATCGTCGCCGGGCTCGCCTTCCTACAGCACGGCACGGCGAAATTCTTCGGCGTCCCGCCCTTTCCAATGGAGCTGAACCCGATGCTCTATGCGGCCGGGGCGATCGAGCTGGTCGGTGGCGCGCTGCTGGTGATCGGTCTGTTCACCCGGCCGGTGGCGTTCCTGTCGTCCGGCATGTGCGCGGTCGGCTACTGGCTGGCACACGGCACCAAGAGCCTTTTCCCCGCAGCCAATGGCGGCGAGGCGATCCTGCTCTTCTGCTTCATCTTTCTCTATCTCGCCGCAGCGGGCGGCGGCGCGTGGAGCGTCGACCGCGCGACCGGCAAGGGCTAAGCGCCGAAACCGGCCCGGCGCAGTCGCCGGGCCGTCAATCGTCGGTTACCGCGTCAACTTCTTGTACGCCAACCGCGTCGGACGATCCGCCGCGTCGCCCAGACGGCGGCGCTTGTCCTCTTCATACGCCTCGAAATTCCCCTCGAACCATTCGACGTGCGAATTGCCCTCGAACGCGAGGATGTGAGTCGCGAGACGGTCGAGGAAGAAGCGATCGTGGCTGATGACCACGGCGCAGCCCGCGAAATTCTCGATCGCCTCTTCCAGCGCGCCCAGCGTTTCGACGTCGAGGTCGTTGGTTGGTTCGTCGAGCAGCAGCACGTTGCCGCCCTTTTTCAGCATCTTGGCGATGTTGACTCGATTGCGCTCACCACCCGACAGCTTGCCGACATTCTTCTGCTGGTCCTGGCCCTTGAAGTTGAACGCGCCGACATAGGCGCGGGTCGACGCGTCGTGGCCATTGACCTTCATGTAATCGAGCCCGTCGGAGATTTCCTCCCAGACATTCTTGGTCGGGTCGAGGTGATCGCGGCTCTGGTCGACATAGCCGAGTCGCACGGTCGACCCCATCTCGATGGTGCCGCTGTCCGGCGTCTCCTGACCCGTAATCAGCTTGAACAGCGTCGATTTACCCGCGCCGTTCGGCCCGATCACGCCGACGATGCCGCCCGCCGGCAGCGTGAAGGACAGATTCTCGAACAGCAGCTTGTCGCCATAGGCCTTGCTGACATTGTCGAGCTCGATCACCTTGCCGCCGAGACGCTCGGGCACCTGGATGACGATCTGTGCCTTGCCCGGCGCGCGCTGCGACTGCGCCTCGACGAGCTGGTCGAACTTGGCGATGCGCGCCTTGGACTTGGTCTGGCGCCCCTTGGTGCCAGCGCGGATCCACTCCAGCTCGTCCTTGATCGCCTTCTGGCGGCCGGTGGCCTCGCGGTCCTCCTGCTCCAGGCGCTTGGCCTTCTTTTTCCAGATAGGTCGAATAGTTCCCCTCGTACGGGAAGTACTTCCCGCGATCGAGCTCGAGGATCCAGTCGACGACATTGTCGAGGAAATAGCGGTCGTGGGTGATCATCAGCACCGCGCCGGCATATTCCTTGAGGTGGTTTTCCAACCACTGGACGCTTTCGGCGTCGAGATGGTTGGTCGGTTCGTCGAGCAGCAGGATCGACGGCTTCTGGATCAGCAAGCGGGTCAACGCGACGCGACGCTTTTCACCGCCCGAGAGGTTCTCGACGCTCCAGTCGCCCGGCGGACAACGCAGCGCTTCCATCGCGATCTCGAGCTGGTTGTCGAGGCTCCAGCCGTCGACCGCGTCGATCTTGGCCTGAAGGTCGCCCATTTCCTCCATCAGTGCGTCGAAATCGGTGTCGTCCTTGGGATCGCCCATTTCCGCGCTGATCGCGTTGAACCGCTCGACCAGATCGGCGGTCTCGCGCGCGCCGTCCTTGACGTTCTCCAGCACCGACTTGGTGGGATCGAGCTGCGGCTCCTGCTCCAGATAGCCGACGGTGATGTTCTCGCCCGGCCATGCCTCGCCGGTGAAATCCTTGTCGATGCCGGCCATGATCTTGATCAGGGTCGACTTGCCCGCGCCGTTCGGGCCGACGATGCCGATCTTCGCGCCCTGATAGAATTGCAGGTTGATGTTGCTCAGCACCGGCTTTTGCGCGCCGGGGAAGGACTTGGTCATGTCCTTCATGACGAATGCGTATTGGGCGGCCACTTGTGGTCTCCGATCGATCGAACAGGTTGGTCTGGATTTGACGCGCGATGTAGCGACGGTACGGCGTCAAGGCAAACGCCACGCGCGCGATCGCGGACGTCGGCCAGGTGACGAACGTACATCGGCTGGCTAGGAGGTGCGGCATGATGCATCGCCTCACTCGCTTCGCCGCCGCGACCGCCCTGCTCGCGCTCCCCGCCACCACCCTTGCGCAGGGCATGGACCCTGCCGCGCTGCGCGATGCCGCGCTCAAGGACGATCTGGCGTGGGAGATTACCGAGGGGCTGACGACCGAAGTCGGCCCGCGCCTGGCGGGCACCGAGGCTGAGGCACGGGCACGCGCCTGGTCGCTTCGAAAACTGACGGCTCTCGGCTTCAGCAATGTTCGTAACGAGCCGTTCGACATGAAGACCTGGGTCCGCGGCGTCGAAGCGCTGGAGGTGCTCGCCCCCTTTCCCCAGCCACTCCACCTTACCGCGCTCGGCAATTCGGGCGCGACCGGCCCAAAGGGGCTTGAGGCGGAAATCGTCTATTTCGCCGACCTCGCCGCGCTGAACGCTGCGCCCGATGGCAGCCTCAAGGGCAAGATCGCCTTTGTTAGCCACAGCATGACCCGCACGCAGGACGGATCGCAGTATGGCGCTTTCGGTGCCGCCCGGCGCAGCGGGCCGACCGTCGCGGCGCGCAAGGGCGCGGCGGCGATCCTGATCCGCTCGATCGGCACCGATTACCACCGCAATCCCCATACGGGCGTGACCAACTTCGCGGAGGGCGTGGCGCCGATCCCGGCCGCCGCCCTCTCGCTGCCCGATGCCGAGCAGCTCGAGCAGATCCTCAAGCGCGGCCAGCCGGTGAAGGTGAAGCTTACCCTGACCCCGCGTCAGATCGGCACCACCGAATCGGGCAATGTCATCGCCGAGGTTCCCGGCAGCGACCCTGCCGCCGGCATGGTCGTCGTCGCCTGTCACCTCGACAGCTGGGATCTTGGCACCGGCGCGTTCGACGACGCCACCGGGTGCGGCATCGTCGCCGCTGCGGCGAAGCGGATCATGGACGCCGGCACCCCGCGACGCACGATTCGCATCCTGTGGGCGGGCGCGGAGGAGGTCGGCGTGTTCGGTGGCCGAGCCTATTTCGACGCCCACAAGGGCGAGCGCCACGCGCTTGCCGCCGAATCGGATTTCGGCGCCGATCGCGTCTGGCGTGTCGATTTCAAGCTCCCCGAGAGTGCGAAAGCAGTGGGCGATCGCGTCGCCACGGCGCTCGCGCCGCTGGGCATCAGTCGCGGACGCACCCCTGCGGGCGGGGGTGCAGATATCGCGGCGCTGGTGGCGTCCGGAGTGGCGGGAATCGACCTGCAACAGGATGGCAGCCGCTATTTCGACCTGCACCACACGCCCGACGATACCCTCGACAAGGTCGATCCGGCACAATTGCGCCAGAATGTCGCGGCATGGACCGCGATGCTGGCCGTGGTGGCCAACGCGCCCGAGGAAATCGGCTCGGTAAAGTGATGCAGCGCACCATTTCGGCTCGCCGCAAACCTTGCTGCCAGATGAATTTCCATTGACGGGCGCGTAACGGGCGCTATTCCGACTAACTCGCACGGCAATCGGGCCGGGGCGAACCGAAATAGCTTTGCTTGGGAGCAAACGAATGAAGAAGATCCTCATCGTCGCTGCCGCGACCGGCCTGATGTCGCTCGCAGCTTGCGAGACCGCGCCGACCGCGAACAACACCGCTGACGTCGCCGCCAACCTCGAAGAGGCTGCCGACAACATGGAAATGGTTGCCGACAACGCGACCAACGAAGTTGTTGAGGACGCGGCTGAGAACGCTGCCGACAACCTGGAAGCAGCGGCCGACAACGTCGCCGGCTAATCCGGATCGTTCTTCCTGGACCCACCCGGTCCGGTCGAATCGAAAGGGCGTCCCTGCGGGGGCGCCCTTTTTCGTTCCGGCGCAGGTACGTTCGTCGTCGATGAACGACATTTGGTCGCCGCGAACGGGTCTGGTCGATCCAACGTCGTCGCCGGTCGATGTGAAATGGCGCCCCCGCCCCACCCCGCCTAGCTCCGGACCTGCGTTCAGCCCCCGAACGCATTGAACCCAAAGAGGTCCGTGATGATTACCAACTTCGCCCGCGCAGCTGCCCTTGGCGCTGCCCTGCTCGTCTCGCTTCCGACCGTCGCCGGTCAGGGAAAACATGTTCGCGTATCCTATGCCGATCTCGACCTGACCGCCGATGCAGGCAAGAAGACATTCGAACGCCGCATCGCTCGCGCTGCCGATGCCGTGTGCGGCCCCACCGACGGACGCGACCTGGCCGGTGTCGTCCGCCACAAGCGCTGCGTCGCGACCGCGCTCGAATCGTCGCGCCCCGCCGTCGAGCTCGCATTCCGAAATTCCGCCACGCGGCAACTCGCCGCACGCGATCAGAGCATCAGGGTCGCCCCCTAATCGACCCTGTCTCCCGCCCGCCCAGCATTGCTTGGCGGGCGGGATCTTTTTGGTGTCTACTTCCCTGCGAGGATCGCCTTGGCCGCCGCCTGATAGGTGCGCCCGATCCGCACACTCTCCCCGTCGCTCAGCTCCGCGTACCACGCGCCCAGCCCGTCATGGCGCAGCTTCACGATCCGGTCGCGCCGCACGATTGTCGATCGGTGCAGCCGGATGAAGCATTCGGGGTCGAGCCGCCGCTCCAGTTCGGTGATCGTCTGGTGAATCAGATAGCTGCGCCCATTCACGCTCAGCCGCATATAGTCGCGCTCGGCGTCGATCCGCTCGATCTCCGACGCCCCGATCCGCACCATCTCGGAACGGTACGGCACCCAGAATTCCTCGGTCCAGCGGGACGGCGGCGATAGCGGCTCGACACTGCGCCTGCCAATCGCCTCGACCGCCCGCGTCACCGCGCGCGCCAGCCGCTCGGCGCTTACAGGCTTCAGCACATAATCCACCGCCGAAACGTCGAACGCCGCCACAGCATGCTGGTCGAACGCGGTGCAAAAAATCACCGCCGGCCGGTGCGGCGCGGTGGCAAGCGATGCCGCCACCGACATGCCATCGAAATGGGGCATCGCGATGTCGAGCAGCACCAGGTCGGGCCGCAGCGCATCGATCATGCGTAGTGCCGCCTCACCGTCCACTGCGGTGCCGATCAGGTCGATCTCCGCCAGCCCCGCGCACAAGATCTGCATCCGCTCGACCGCCAGCGGCTCGTCGTCGACGATCAGGGTACGCAACCGTTCAGCAGCCATGAGTCGTCACCGGGATGCGAATGGTGACGGCGAACCCGCCCTCGGGCCGTGGCCCGGCATCAATCGACGCTGCGTCGCCGAACCGGACGGTCAGCCGGTCACGAACATTGCGCAGGCCGACACAGGTACCCTGTTGACCCTGAACCGCCTCGCCATCGTCGATAACCTCGACCACCAACCAGGCGCCGTCAATCCACGCGCGGACCAGCACCTCTACCGGTCGCCTAGCCGGGGCGACGCCGTGCTTGATCGCATTTTCGATCAATGGCTGGAGCAGCAGGCCCGGAACACAGGCCCTCTCCGCGTCCGGCGCGATGTCGAACGTGCTGCGCAAGCGCTGGGGGAAGCGGATCGCTTCAATCTCCAGATACAGCCGCTGCAATGCGATCTCGTCCGCCAACGGCACATCCTCGGTCGGCTCGGCGGCAAGACTGGTCCGGAAGAATGTCGACAGGTTGAGGATCATCGTCTCGGCGTCCTCACGCCGCCCCGTCATCACCAGCGACGAGATCGAATTGAGCGTGTTGAACAGGAAATGCGGGTTCACCTGGTATCGCAGTGCGCGAAGCTCCGCGGTCTGGGCCGCGGTCCGCAACCGCGCGGTCTCACGCTCCGACGCTCGCACCGCACCGGCATAGGACAGCGCCAGATAGAAGATCGCCCAGGCGAGGTTGAAGAAATACCAATGGATCGCGTTGTCGGCGATCACAGAGGCGGGTCCCTTCTTCATCTCCCGCTTTTCTTGCGCCTTGTGCGTTTCGGACTTCTCGGCGTCCAACTTCTCCATCTCGGGTCTGGGGTCGACGACATAGAATGACAGATAGTTGACCGTCGAATAGGCCGTGGACGTAGCTGCGGCGAACAGAAACGCCGCCGCAACCCGCACCCTCAGGCTGCGCTGCTCCAGCGAGCGGAGCGCAAGATACATCAACGTCGTGAACCCGATCCCGAACAGCGACACCCATGCGCGGTTGTCAAGCATCTGCAAATGTCCCGGATAGTCCATGATCCAGGCGCGCAGCGTGACGCTGACATAGTAGAACACCCAGAAGCCGACGATCGACAGCAGGGCGATCCGCGGTGGAACCTTGAAGCGGGAGGCGTTGGTGGGGGGTGTCTGACATTTCTGAACCTAAGCCGATCAGCGGCCAAGAAACCATTCACGCCAGTCCCGCTCGTCGAAGCCCGTCGACCTTTGGTCGAAAGCCTTCCGCCAGGCGCGATCGATCTTCGGCGGGCCGACGCCGGTTCAGCGCCGCTGAACCCGACTCTAGGGTCTGTACTCGATCAGATCGGGATCGAGACGGAGCGGATTTTGGCGCAGGGCGAGGAGTGAGATCGACGTTGATGCATCGTGACCGACGAGCGACGAAACCATGCGCCAAACGACGCCCGCCGCTGCTGCGCGATTGCCGGCCGTCGGCAACGAGCGTAGCGCAGTCGCGTAGCAGAGCTACGCGCACGCAAGCGACGCCGCCCGGCTGCCTTGGCCGAGCCAATCTCGATCCCCGCTCCGATCGTGTACCGAACCTAGTCAGGCGCGGTCGCGTCGATCGGCGGCTGTCCCTTCATGCTCTTTGCCACCGCCTCGGCGCGTTCCATGACGCGCAACACATTGCCCTGCGCCAGCTTGGCGAGATCTGCATCGCTCCATCCCCGGCGGGCCAACTCGGCGAACAACAGGGGATAGCTGTCCACGCCCTTCATCTGCACCGGCCCCGTGCCGCTGATCCCGTCATAATCGCCGCCCAGGCCGACATGATCGCGCCCCGCGACCTTGGCGACATGCTCGACATGGTCCGCGACGTGCGCAACGCTCACCACCGGCTCGGGATTGGCCTTCTCCCAATCGACCAGTTCCGCCGGGCTCTGCGCGCCATAGCGATTCCCCGGGACGCCCCGTTCCTTGGCATAGGCGGTGCGCCTTCCGTCCCATGCGCTCCACTCCTGCGACAGGAACCCGGGGTAGAAGGCGATCATCACCACCCCGCCATTCTTCGCAATCCCGCGCAGCAGCGCGTCGGGCACGTTGCGCGGGCGGTCGGTCACAGCGCGCGCCGAAGAATGGGACGCGATCACCGGAGCCTTCGTCACCTCGAACACCGCCGCCATCGTCGCGTCGGAGACATGGCTGACATCGACCAGCATCCCCAGCCGGTTCATCTCCGCCACCACCTGTCGCCCGAACGGCGACAGACCATTGGCGCGCGGCGCATCGGTCGACGAATCCGCCCAGCTCAGGCTCCTGCCATGCGTCAGCGTCATGTAACCGACGCCCAGTTCATGAAATTGGCGCAGCACCGACAATCGCCCGTCGATCTGGTGGCCGCCCTCCACACCGATCAACGACGCGACCTTGCCCTGCCGGCTGATGCGGCGGACATCGGCGGCGGTGCGCGCCATCGCGAAATCCTGCGGATAGCGGTTGACGATCCGGCGGACGATGTCGATTTGCTCAATCGTCGCCTCCACCGCCTTCGGCCCGGTCATGCTCGCCGGGATATAGACCGACCAGAATTGCCCGCCGACCTTGCCCTTGCGCAGCCGGGGAATATCGGTCTGCAACGGGTCGTCGAGCGACGCGGTATCGGCCTCCAGCGCGACCCCCTCCACCCGCGACTCATGCGAGGACCGCAATTCCCAGGGCAGGTCGTTATGCCCGTCGATCACCGGCGCGCGGGTCAGCACCTTATCGACGCGCTTCAGCGTCGCGGCATCGGGTGCGGGGGGCAACTGCGCCTGACCGGCGAGCAGCAGCAACGGAGCGAGGGTCAACATCGACATGGGCCAAACCTAGCGTGGCGCGCGGACGATGGAAGGGGTCGCACGACAGGTTGCGGCGATTTCCGATCCCGGCCAGTCTCGTGCAGCGACGATCACGACGGAACCAGGCGATGACGACACCCAGACTGTTGTCCGGCGGCAATCCCCAGATCGCCAAGGGCTATGGCGATGCGCCCGTCCGCGCGTACATCGCTGCGATCCCCGGCTGGAAACGCGACGCCGCGGCGCGCGTCGATGCGCTGGTCGGCCGCCTCGTCCCGGGCGTTCAACGCGCGATCAAGTGGAACTCACCCTTTTACGGGCTCGAAAAGATCTCTGGTTCCTCAGCTTCCACTGTTTCGACCGCTACCTGAAGCTCACCTTCTTCCGCGGCCAGTCGCTCGACCCGATCCCGCCCGAGCCGTCGAAAAGCGGCGACACCCGCTACTTTCATATCCATGAAGGCGAGGATTTCGAGGCTCAGCTTGTCGACTGGGTCGTACAGGCGAGCAAGCTGCCGGGAGAAAGATTGTGAGCGAAGTGAAATCGGCAGCCTTTCGCGCGCCAATCGCGGAAGCCGTCGCCTTCAATGGGTCGAAAAAGCGTTAGAGCCGCTCGACCGCACGCTCGATCTTGCGCAGCACCGCGCGATCGCCTGCCGGTGCATCCGCCGCGTCCTGCGCCAGCGCCATCAGCCGCACCGCGCCAAAGCTTGCCGCCAGCCCCTTGAGCCGCAGCGCGGCTCCGCGCCAGGCTTCGGGATCCGGCGCCTTGCCGAGCGCCTCCAGCGCACGCTTCGCGCTTTCGAGGAATGCTCCACGAAGCTCCGCGATCAGCCCGGGCTCATCGCCCACTGCCGCCGCCAGAGTCGCATCGATTGCACCGGGATCATACGCCATGTCACGAGCCTAGATTCCACGTGCTTAATGAGTGGTTTCACAATGCTAGGCGGCGATGGTGCGGTTGTGCTAAACCGGGACAATGAACGGGGGAACGAACAAGATCGGACCGCGTCCGCTCGACGCCGAGGACGACGAGCTGCTGCTCGTCGAGGAAACGATTGAGCCCTTGGCCGAGGAGGCCGAGGTCGAACTCGATCTGGACGACGAAGAGCCAAAGCGGCTGCGCACTCCTTGGTTGGCGGCCACGGTCGCCTTCGGGCTGGTCGTTGCATGGATCGGGGTCGCGGGCTGGCTGCTCCAGCCGGTCCTGGCCGCCCCTCCCCCCCTGCCGAACTCATCCAGCTGATCGCCGCGCTCTGCGTTCCTCCCGCACTGATCGGCATCCTTTGGCTGCTCGCCCGTCGCAGCAGCGCCGCCGAGGCACGCCGCTTCGGCGCGACCGCGCGCGCGATGCGTGCCGAGGCCGCGAGCCTCGAGCGCGTCGTCGCAACGCTGTCGCGCAAGATCGAGGCGAACCGCGCCGAACTCGCGGAACAGACCACGGCGCTGATGGCGATGGGCGACCGCGCCGCCGAACGGCTTCAGGCGATCTCCAACGGCATGGCCGCCGAAGCGCGCGCCGTGTCCGACAGCGCACAGAAGCTGGTCGATAGCAGCGCGACCGCCGAACGCAGCGTCGGCATCGTCCTCGCCTCGCTGCCCAAGGCGCATGACGAAATGTCCGACATGGCCGCAACGCTCGACGCGGCGGGGATGAAAGCTAGCGAACATGCCTCCGCGCTCGACGCCCAGCTCGTCGCGCTCGGCGAACGCGGGCGTGAGGCGGACAACGTCGCCGGTGGCGCGGCCCAGCGCCTCGCCGCGCATATCGCCCGGATGGAGGCGACCAGCGAAAGCGCCGGCACACGGCTGGAAGGCGTCGCCGCCACCATGTCCGAGACGGTCGACGCGATGCTCGACCGCGCCGCCGCTGCGGTGGACGAGGCACGCAAGGGTATCGCCGCACAGGGCGAAGCGATGCTCGCGATGCTCGCCGCCAATCAGGCTTCGCTCGACAAGGCCGGGCGCGACAGTATCGACACCGTCGGCACGCGGATCGGCGAGGTCGAGGAGACGATCGGCCGGATCGCCGAGCGGCTGGGTGAGGAGCAGACGCGGATCGACATCCTGCTCGCCTCGGTCACCGGCGGCATTGCCCAGGCCGACGGCCAGCTGGCGTCGCTGCACAGCAGCGGCATGGAGCGCACCCAGGCGCTCGCCGCCTCGATCAGCGCGCTCGACATCTCGGCGACGACGATGAACGATACGCTGCGTGAAGGCGACGATATCGCCCGCCGCGTGATCGCAACCGCCGAGGAGCTGCTCACCGCGCTCGATTCCTCAGCGCGCGAAATGGACGAGACGATGCCCGAGGCGCTCGCGCGGCTGGAGGAGCGGATCGGCGCGACCCGTGGCGTCATCGCCGCGTCCAAGCCCGAACTGCTCGCACTCGTCACCGCAGCAGAGAGCACGCACGACGCGATCGAGGCGATCGCCGATGTGGTCCGCACCCAGCGCGACATGCTCGCCAAGACCCAGGCGGCCTTGCTCGACTCGCTGGAGGATGGCCAGGCCAGGACGGCGCAGCTTGAAGATGTCGTCGATCGCGCCATCGCCAATGCCCGCCGCTTCGCCGAAGAGGCCGCGCCGGAACTGGTCGACGCCCTGCTCCGTATCCGGGAGACCGCCAACGCTGCGACCGATCAGGCGCGCGTCGCGCTGGCGAGCATCGTTCCCGAAGCGACCCGTCAGCTCGAGGACGCCGGCTCCGCCGCGCTCCGCCGCGCGCTCGACGCCAGCATCCGCACCCAGCTGATCGAACTGGGCGAGGTGACCCAAGGGGCGGTCAACGCCGCCGCCCGCGCCTCCGAACGCCTCGCGCACCAGATGCTGTCGATCAACGAAGCCTCCGCCGAGGTCGAAGCCCGCATCGACGAAGCCCGCGCCGAACGCGAAACCGCCGACCGCGACAATTTCGCGCGCCGCGTGTCGCTGCTGGTCGAGGCGCTCAACTCGGCGTCGATCGACATCTCCAAGGCATTTGCGCACGAAGTGTCGGACAGCGCCTGGGCGGCCTATCTGAAAGGCGATCGCGGCGTCTTCACCCGCCGCGCCGTGCGGCTGCTCGACACCGGTCAGGCGCGCGAAGTGTCGTCGCTCTACGAAGGCGACCCCGACTTCCGCGAGCAGGTCAACCGCTACATCCATGATTTCGAGGCGATGCTGCGTCAGGTGCTCGCCCTGCGCGACGGCGCGCCGCTCGGCGTCACCCTGCTCTCGTCCGACATGGGCAAGCTTTACGTCGCGCTGGCACAGGCGATCGAGCGGCTGCGAGGCTGAGCCGCTAGCGCTTCGCCGCCGCCTGAACCTTCATCGCGAACGCCATCCGCGCTGCCGACAGGTCACGGTCGGTCGCCCTGGGCCAGGTCGCGCTGGTGACCATGACCAGCTTGTTCGCCGGATCGACCAGAATCACCTGCCCGAAAATCCCCTGCGCCGCGAAGATTCCGCCCGCCGGCACCCACCATTGATAGCCATAGCCGCCACCGGGGAAGCTCACCTGCGCCTTGGTCGCGTCGGCGAACCAGCCGTCGGGGACGATCCCCTTTCCACCCTCCAGCGCCATCTGCCCGATCCGCCCATAATCGCGCAGCGAGATCGACAGGCAGCATCCCGATACTTCCGTACCGGTCTGGTCAGTCATCCAGAATGCATCGCGCTCCATCCCGAACGGCTTCCAGATCTTCTCTTCGAGAAAAGCCGACAGCGACTTGCCCGTCGCGCGACGGACGAGCACGCCGATCAGGTTGGTCTCGCCGGTCTTGTAGACGAACTTGACGCCCGGATCGCTCTCGCGCGGCAGCTTGCGCATGTAGAAAACGGTCGGGTCCGTGCCCGCCGGCACAGCCTCCGCAAACATGCGCGCAACGTCGCTCTTCGGATCGGTATAATCCTCGTTCCACTTCACCCCCGACGTCATCGTCAGCAGCTGGCGGATCGTCACCCCGTCATAGCCCGCGCCCGCCAGATCGGGGATGTAGCGCGTCACCGGATCGTCGATCGACTTGATATAGCCGTCCTTGATCGCGGCACCGACCAGGGTTGAGGTAACCGACTTGGCGACCGAGAAACTGGTCCAGCGCCCCCTCCGCGCCATAGCCATGGGCATAGCGCTCGAGCCTGACCTTACCGTCCTGCAGGACCAGCAGCCCCGCGACATTCTGTGCGGCCATGAACCCGGATATATCGGCTTCGGCGATCGGCAGCGGTGCGCCCTTGGGCAGCGCACGGACCTTGCGCCCGGCCTTGGCGGTGGTGCCGGGGAAGATCTTCTCCATCGCCGGGAAGTTGCGGAACCGCTCCTCCTGCGACCAGAACAGCACTGCCGCGCCCACCTGACGCAGCTTCGCGGCCTCCTGCGGCGCAACCTGAGCGGCGGGCGGCGGCGTCCGCGCCCCCGTGGCACAGCTCGCCAATGCCAGCGCGCCCAGCGCCACCCCGATTGCCCGCATCACCGCTCTCCCTATTCCTTTATCAGCGTGACCTGCGCGACATGGATGCCCCCGCCGCGAAACCCGCCTTCGCAATACATCAGATAATAGCGCCACAAGTCGATGAATTGAGCATCGAATTCACGCGGAAGCCGCCGCTGCGCCACCGCGGCATCGAATGCCGCGCGCCACAGGCGCAGCGTCTCGGCATAATCGGCCCCGAAATCATGCTGATCGGCCCAGCGCAGCCCCCGCGCCTCGGCGATTGCCCTAAACCGGCTTTCGGACAGCAGCAGCCCGCCCGGGAAGACATAGGTCTGGATGAAATCGACATTGCGCGCATAGGCATCGAAGATCGCGTCATCGATCGCGATATACTGGATCGCCGCGCGTCCGCCGGGCTTCAGCACCCGCGCGATCGTCTCGAGATAGGCGGGCCAGTAATCCTGCCCGACTGCCTCGACCATCTCGATGCTCGCGACCGCGTCATACACGCCTTCGACATCGCGATAATCGGTCAGCCCCACGCTGACGCCATCCAGCCCCGCCCGTGCCATCCGCACCTCGACATAGGCCTTTTGCTCCGCCGACAGGGTGATGCCATGCACGCGACGCCCCTCGCGCGCGGCAAGCTCGGCGAACGAACCCCAGCCGCACCCGATCTCGAGGATGCGGTCGCCCGGGGCCGTTCCTGTCCGCTCCAGCACCGCCGCCAGCTTTGCCCCCTGTCCCGCGAGCAGCGACGTTTCACCGGGCGCGAACAGCGCGCTCGAGTAGGTCATGCTGGCGTCGAGCCAGGGCGCGTAGAAGTCGTTTCCAAGGTCGTAGTGATAGGAGATATTGCGCCGCGATCCGGTACGTGAGTTGCGCTGGAACCAGTGCCACACGCGCTTCGCCATGCGGACGAATCCGCTCGCCCGCCCCGCCTCGCCCAGTGTCGCGCGGTTGCGCATGAACAGGTCGAACAGCGGCACCGGATCGGGGCTGGTCCACTCGCCCGCCGCCCACGCCTCATACCATCCCGCCGATCCGCCGGTCGCGAGCCGCCACAGCGCGCGCCAGTGGCGTATCACCACCACTGCATCCGGGCCCGGTGACCGCCCGCCCAGCCGACGCCGCACACCGCCCGGCAAGGTCGCCTGGATCGCACCCTGCGCAAGCCCCGCATCGATCCGGTCGAGCAGGCGATGCAGCCACGGCTCAGCGGCGCGCGCAATCAACGCGCCTGCCGCGCCACGCAGGTTCGATCCGTCACGACGGCCGCGATTACGAGTGCTGGTCTGGTTCACGCGCGCAACAACCATGGCGAACGCGAGTCGGGCAAGGTGCAAAAATCCGGCTCAAATCCCCCGCACCGCCGCCAGCGCGCGTTCGCGCGCTTCGCGGTGGCCGATGATCTTGCGCGGATAGTCTGAGGGTGGCCGTCCATGCTCCTCGGGATCGTGGATCACAGCGTCATTCAGCCGCGCCAGCTCCGGCACCCATTCACGGATATAGGCGCTCGCGTCGAACTTCTCCGACTGCGACAGCGGCGCCATGATCCGCACGAACATGTTCGAATCGATGCCGGTCCCCGACACCCATTGCCAGTTGACCGCGTTGCTCGCGTAATCGGCATCGACCAGCGTATCCCAGAACCAGCGCTCGCCCTCGCGCCAGTCGATCAGCAGATGCTTGATCAGGAAACTCGCCGCGATCATCCGCACGCGATTGTGCATCCACCCGGTCGCCCAGAGCTGGCGCATCCCGGCATCGACGATCGGATAGCCCGTCCGCCCCTTCGTCCAGGCATCGAACTCGGCACGCACCGCAGCCGACCGGACATCGCGCCACGGGATTGCGTCGAACTTCTCCCGCGCATTACGCGAACCATAATCGGGGAATTGCAGAATCACATTCTGCGCATAATCGCGCCACCCGATCTCGCTCAGGAACACATCGACCGATCCGCCCGCATCGGCGACGCGGTGCCAGACATAGGCAGGCGACACCTCCCCGAAATGCAGATGCGGGCTGAGCCGCGAACTCCCCTCGATCGACGGCAGGTTGCGCGTGCGGTCGTAATCCCGCGCCTTGTCGACAAAGGCATTGACCCGCTTGCGCGCACCCGCCTCGCCCGGCTCCCAATCGGCAAAGCCCGTCGCCCAGTCGGGCTTGGTCGGCAACAATCCCCAATCCTTCAGCCGGTCGGACTTGGGCCAGTGCGACGGCGCCGGGATGTCGCGCGGTCGATTGGCTGGCGCAGGCGGGGGCATGCGAAGCTGTAACGCGCGCCAGAACGGCGTGTAGATCTTGTACGGCTCGCCCGCCCCGGTCGTCACCGACCCGGGCGGCGCGAGATAATTGCCGTCATGGCATACCAGCTCGAGCCGCTTCGCCACCGCCCGCTCGGCATTGCGCCACCAGGGTTCGTAGTGGCGCAGGCAATGGACCCGCCTGGTCCCCATCGCCTCTGCAATTTCCGCCAGCACCTCGTCGCACTGGCCCCGACGCAGGATCAGCCGCGATCCCTTCTCACGCAGCGCCGCGTCGAGGCTGGCAAGGCTGTGGTGCAGCCACCAGCGCGATGCCCCGCCCATCGCGCGATGCTTCGGCGTCTCGTCGTCGAGGATATAGACCGGTACGATCGGCCCCTCTCCCGCCGCGGCGATCAGAGCCGCCTGATCCGACAGGCGCAGGTCGCGGCGAAACCACAGGATGCTGGTCACTCGACGGCACCGTCCGGCGGGATCCGCACACTGAACTGGCCGCGCGCCACGTCATGGCCGAATCTCTGGTCCCAGACCATGATGCTGCCATCAGGCTGACGCTCGGCAAAGGGCATGCGCGACCAGAACAGGAATGCCCGGACGTCAGGATCGCGCTCCGCCGCCACAGCGATGCGCGGATCGTCCATCCCGATCGGCGCGGGGGCTTCGACCTCCAGCGCAAAGATCGATGGCAACATGCCCTCGGCCAGATTGATCACGCGCCGACCACGCTGCCCCTCGCCGCGCCACATCGTCTCACGTTGCCAGAATGCGATCGGCACCGGGTTGGCGACGACCAGTTCTGGCGCGATGCCATGTTCCGTCCACACCCGTTCTGCCGTCCGCGCCTCGGCCAGTCCCGTGAGCACGCCATTGCCGAGGATATAGGCGCTGACGGCCACCACCACGATCCCGCCGCGCCGTCGCCAATCACCCCCGCGCCGCTCCGCCCTCCGTGACCAGAAAATGCCACCGATCAGCATCGCCCACATCCAGACATCGATGATAAAGATGCTGTCGCCATAGAACCAGTGCGACGAAAAGGGTTCGAGCAGCCGGATGCCATAGCTGTTGAGCCAATCGAACGCCGGGTGACTGAGCGTGCCGATCACCGCGAGCAGCAAGAGCTGCCACGGCCGCACCGGCGCGCGCGCCTCGGGCCGCTTGCCCCGTCGCGCCTGCCACCGGTCGAACGCGATCATCAGGCCGGTCAACAGCACCGGCAGAACGAGCATCGCGATCGGCCCATGCGTCAGCCCGCGCCGCATCTCGAGCGACTGAATGCCATAGACGCTGCACGCCGCGTCGATATCGGGGATGTTGGCCGCGATGATCAGCGTCGGCATACCCAGGCCCGACAGCTTTTTCAGCCCCGTCTGGCCCAGCGCAGCCCCGATCAGGCTGTGCGTCAGATTATCCATGGAAGAGCCGCCCTACGGTTAAGCCTCGCGCGGCTCCTTTTCGACCTGCCAGGTCTGGCCCTTGCTGACCAGCTTTTGCAAGTCAGCGACCTTGCCCTCGCTGACCGCCGCATTCTGCGCGACGACCGCGCTCTCGAAGGTCGGGGCGGGATCGTCGTACAGCACGCCCAGCGCCATCGGGAAGGGTCCGAACTCCATCTCGACCAGCATGTGCGCAATCGCGCGGTTGGCGACGTTGTGGACGATCACGCCCGAGGTGTCGCCATCCACCACGTCCACGACCTTCAGCGCCAGCCGCTCGACATCCAGCGCGATCCCCTTGGTCCCGCCCGCGAAGACCATCGGCTTGCCATCCTCCAGCCACAGCTGGTGCCCGGCATTCGCCTTTTCGGTGAAGGGCGCGAAGACATCGGCGTTGTAGACGATGCAGTTCTGGAAAATCTCGACGAATGCCGCGCCCTTGTGCGCGTGCGCCGCCTTGAGCACGCTCGGCAAATTCTTGTGGACGTCGATCCCGCGCGCGATGAACCGCGCGCCGCTGCCCAGCGCGAACGCACACGGCTTGGCCGGATGATCGACCGACCCGAACGGGGTCGAGGGCGACCGCGTCCCCTCCCGGCTCGTCGGCGAGTACTGGCCCTTGGTCAGGCCGTAAATCTCGTTGTTGAACAACAGGATCTGGCAATCGAGGTTACGGCGCAGCAAGTGCATCGTGTGGTTGCCGCCGATGCTCAGGCCGTCGCCATCCCCGGTAATAATCCAGACGTCGAGGTCAGGATTGGCCAGCTTCACCCCCGTCGCCACCGCCGGCGCGCGGCCATGGATGGTGTGGAAGCCATAGGTTTCCATATAATAGGGGAAGCGCGACGAGCAGCCGATGCCGCTGACGAACACGGTGTTTTCGGGTGTCGCCCCGATCTCCGGCATCGTCCGCTGGACCGCCTTCAGGATCGCATAGTCGCCACAGCCAGGGCACCAGCGGACCTCCTGATCGGTCTCCCAATCCTTGGGCGTCGACGGGCGGATGGTGGTGATCTCGTTCATGCTTTTGCCTTCACGCGGATCGGAAGCGCCAGCGCAATGCCCAGCGCGACGCCTCCCAAATAGGTCACTAGAATATGCGAATTTGCGCCGCCGCTCAAAGTGCGCCAGCCGCTGATAGGCGACCAACGCGCAGCGATCAGATCGGGCGCGAGTTGCGCCATGGCCACCAGCGCGCAACCTGCCACAGCGACCAGTGCCTTGATGACGAGCATGAAAGGCGCTTTGTGGCGTGACGAAAGCGTCCACTTCGCCTGAAAATTCGGAATGTTCGCGCGGACCGCAACGGCACCGATAGCGAACCCCAAAAGAGTGGAGACGTCGTCCCGTTCCAGCACCAGATAGCTGAACACGCCACCGACGATAACTGCCACAAATGGCCACAGAAGAGGCGTTCCCTCTGCTGAATTATCAGGCCCCGACATCATCGAGCCTCGGAGCGAACAGCTCTAACGCTCATCCCAAAGTCCCTTCGATCGCCGCCTCAATCTCGTGGATCCGAAAAGGCTGCCCTGAGACCTTGTTCAAAGGTCGCGCATCCACCAGAAACTGATCGCGCAGCACCGTCTTGAGCTGCCCGGTGTTCATCTCGGGCACGAGCACCTTTTCGTAACCCTTGAGCAAATCACCCAAATTCCCCGGCATCGGCCAGATATGGCGGATATGGATGTGGCTGACGTCCAGCCCCTTGCGCCGCGCCCGCCGCACCGCCTGAGTGATCGGGCCATAGGTCGAGCCCCAGCCGACCACGACCAGCTTCCCGCCCGGCGCGCCCTGCTCGACGATCTGGTCCGGCACCGAAATCCCCGCCACCTTGTCGCGGCGGATATTGGTCATCGCCTGATGATTGTCGGCCGAATAATCGAGGTTGCCGGTGCCGACCTGCTTCTCAATCCCGCCAATGCGGTGGAGCAGGCCCGGCGTCCCCGGCTTGACCCATGGCCGCGCCAGCTTTTCGTCGCGAGCATAGGGCATGAACTTCTCGCCCTCGCCCGGCGCATCGGTCTTGAACGTCACCGGGAACGGCGTGTAGCCGCCCATGTCCGGCACTTTCCAAGGCTCGGCGGCGTTGGCGATATAGCCGTCGGTCAGGATCATTACCGGGGTCATATATTGCGTCGCGATCCGCACCGCCTCGATCGCCACGTCGAAGCAATCGGCGGCGGAGCGCGTCGCGATCACCGGCATCGGCGCATCGCCATTGCGGCCATAGACCGCCTGATACAGGTCCGACTGCTCGGTCTTGGTCGGCAAGCCCGTCGAAGGCCCACCGCGTTGCGAATTGACGATGATCAGCGGCAGCTCGGTCATGATCGCGAGGCCCATCGCCTCGCCCTTCAGCGCGATGCCCGGCCCCGACGATGACGTGACCCCAAGCTGCCCGGCATAGGACGCGCCCAGCGCCGATGCGATCGCCGCAATCTCGTCCTCCGCCTGGAAGGTGGTGACCCCGAACTCCTTCAATCGGCTGAGATAGTGCAGGATCGCCGACGCCGGCGTGATCGGATAGCCGCCGAAAAACATCGGCAGCCCAGCGAGCTGCGCGCCCGCGACCAGCCCCATCGAAATCGCCTCGGCCCCCGTCACCGTGCGGTACAGCCCCGGCTCGACCGGCGCTGCGGGAACATGGACCTGCGCAATGCCCAGCGCACCCAGCTCCGCCGTCTCGCCATAGGCATGCCCAGCATTGAGCGCGGCGATATTCGCCTCGGCCAGCTCCGGCGCCTTGGCGAATTTGGTCTTCAGCCAGTCGATCAGCGGCCCGCGCTCACGGTCGAACATCCACAGCGCCAGGCCGAGCGTCCACATATTCTTGCAGCGCAGCGCTTCCTTGTTGCCGAGGCCAAACGGCTTCACGGCATCCAGCGTCAGCTGCGAGATATTGAGCTTGAGCAGCTGCCATTTGGCGAGGGTGTCGTCCTCCAGCGGGTTCGCTGTGTATTTCGCCTTGTCCAGGTTGCGCTTGTTGAACTCGCCCTCGTCCGCGATGATCAGCCCGCCGGGCTTCAAATCGCCGACATTGGTCTTGAGCGCCGCCGGGTTCATCGCGACCAGCACATCGGGCGCATCGCCCGCCGTCTCGATCGCCGCCGACCCGAAATTGATCTGGAAGGCGGAGACCCCGAACAACGTCCCCTGCGGCGCGCGGATTTCGGCGGGGAAGTCGGGGAAGGTGGCGAGATCATTACCCGCCAGCGCGGTCGACAGGGTGAATTGCCCCCCGGTCAGCTGCATCCCGTCGCCGGAGTCCCCGGCAAATCGGACGACGACCGCTTCGGGCGGCGGATTGGCGGAAGCCTCTTCGGGCGTGACCTGATGGGCGGCAGTGGCCATTCAGTCTCTTCCTGCAATGTCGTTCCACCCTCTACAGCGCGGGGTGGTTGGACAGAAGGTAGAACGATGCCGGGCGGTTGCAACCGGTTCTTTCATGCGCCGTGGCGTTGGTACGTCCCGCCGAGCGTCAGGATCGACGCGACATGCCGCGCCGATACCTCCATCGCGTCCAATCCATAGCCACCGCCTAATGCACTCGCGAGCGGGAGACCGTGCCGCGCGGCCAGGGTCGCAATCCACGCGTCGCGCTGGGCCAACCCGTCATGGCTGAGCTTTAACCGACCCAACCGGTCGCCCTCCCACGGATCGACCCCGGCCTGATAGAGCAGGATCGTCGGATCAAATGCGTCGACCATCCCCGGCAGGCTTGCGGTCAGCGCTTCCATATAGCCCGCATCGTCCACCCCATCGGGCAGGCCGACATCCAGCGTAGATCGCGCCTTGCGCACCGGGAAATTCTTTTCGGCATGGATCGAATAGGTCGCGATATCGGTTCGCCCCACCGTCAGCGCCGCGGTGCCGTCGCCCTGGTGCACGTCGCAATCGACGATCAGCACCCGCTCCCCCTCCTCCGCCAGCCGGTGCGCGGCTATGGCGAGGTCATTGAACACGCAGAACCCCGCCCCCGTCGCGTGCAGCGCATGGTGGCTGCCCCCGGCGGTATTCGCGGCAAAGCCCCGCTCCTGCGCGATCTTCGCCGCCGTATAGGTGCCGCCCGGCACCGCGAACGCCCGCGCCGCGACCTCCGGCGTCACCGGAAAGCCGATCCGCCGCTCCTTTTCGCGCGGCACGCGGCTCTCAATCACCTCGGCGACATAGTCGGGATCATGCACCGCCTCGATCCAGCCGCGCGGCATCGGCTCGGGCTCATGCCAATCCAGCGCATCCCCCAGATCGCGCAACAGATCGCGGACGAGGCCGTTCTTGTTCCACTGATACTGGCTGCGCGCCGGGGCTGGCGCGACGTAAAGCGGATGGTGGACGACGGGGATGGTCGCCCGGCCACTCACGCCGCCAGCGTCTCCAGCGCCTCCTGCGCCTCTATCCACGTCACTTCCGCCGCCTCGATCGACTTCACCACCGCGCCGCGCTGCTTCATCAGCTCGGTCATCGTCAGCTTGGTGAACTCGGGCGCAGCGCTCGACGGATCGAACATCGCGCGGTCGATCGCGCTCAGCTTTTCCTGAAGCTTCGCCAGCTCCGCCTCCGCCGCCTTGGCGGCCTTGCGCATCGCATTGCCCCTTTCGCGCGCCTCGGCCGCCTCGCGCCGCGCATCCTTGCGGTTGACGCCGCCCTTCGCGCCCTCCGCCTTGGGCTCCTTGGCGAGGACGAAGGCGATGTAATCCTCGATGCTCCCGTCGAACGGCTTCGCAGTGCCGCCATCGACCAGCACCAGCCGGTCGGCGGTCATCTCGATCATGTGCCGGTCATGGCTGACGATCACGACGCAGCCCTGATAGGCGGTCAGCGCCTGGATCAGCGCCTCACGCAGAATCGACGTCGAGGTGGTTGGTCGGTTCGTCGAGGATCAGCATGTGCGGCGCGTCGCGGGTGATCAGCGCCAGCGCCAGCCGCGCGCGCTCGCCGCCCGACAGCTTGCCGACCTTGGTCATCGCCTTTTCGCCGGCAAAGCCGAACCGCCCGAGCTGCGCGCGAACGAAGCTCGGCTTCTCGCCATCCATCAACCGCTGCATATGGTCGAACGGCGTCTCGTCGCTGTGCAGTTCCTCGACCTGATACTGGGTGAAATATCCCACCCGCATCTTCGCCGACGCGGCCTTTTCGCCGTCGATCGGGGTCAGCTGCGCCGCCAGCAGCCGCGCCAGCGTCGTCTTGCCATTGCCGTTGCGACCCAGCAGCGCGATGCGGTCGTCCGGGTCGATCCGCAGGTTGAGCCGCGATAGGATCGGCGTCCCGTCATAGCCGACACTGGCATGGTCGAGCGTGATCAGCGGCGGGCGCAGCTGCTCGGGATCGGGAAAGCCGAACGCCAAAGTCGGATCGTCTACTACCGCCGCGATCGGCTGCATCCGCGCCAGCGCCTTCGCGCGCGACTGGGCCTGCTTCGCGGTCGATGCACGCGCCGAGTTGCGCGCGACATAGTCCTGCAGCTTCTCGCGCTCGGCCAGCTGCTTCTCGCGCGCCGCCGCCTGCTGCGCCTGCCGCTCGGCCTTTTGCCGCTCGAACTGGTCGTACCCGCCCGGATAGAGCGTCAGCTTGCCCTTATCGAGGTGCAGGATGTGGTCGACGACATTGTTGAGGAAATCGCGCTCGTGACTGACGATCACGATCGTCGCCGGGTAGGAGATCAGGAAATCCTCCAGCCACAGCACCGCTTCCAGATCGAGGTGGTTCGACGGCTCGTCGAGCAGCAGCAGGTCCGGCTGGCTGAACAGCAACGCCGCGAGCGCAACGCGCATCCGCCATCCGCCGGAAAAACTGTCGAGCGGGCGGTGCTGCGCCTCCTCGTCGAACCCCAGCCCCACCAGAATCCGCGCCGCCCGCGACGGCGCCGAATAGGCGTCGATCGCCCCCAGCCGCTCGTGAATCTCGCCCAGCCGGTGCGGATCCTCCAGCCCCTCGGCCTCGGCCATGAGCGCCGCGCGCTCGGTATCGGCGGCCAGCACCGTCTCGAACGGGGTGGTCTTCCCGGCGGGAGCCTCCTGCGCGACATAGCCGATCCGCGCGCCGCGCGGCATGTCGGCGCTGCCCTCATCGGGGTCGATCTGCCCCGCGATCACCTTGACCAGCGTGGACTTGCCCGCGCCGTTGCGCCCGACCAGCCCGATCCGTCCACGCGGCGGCAATGCGGCACTGGCGCGGTCGATGATCGTGCGCCCGCCAAGGCGGACGGTGATGGCGGAAATGTTCAGCATGGCGGCGCGCCTAGCACCCCCGCCCGGTTCAGGAAAGCCGCCCCTCGAAATCCGAATAGCCGAACGACTTCACGATCCGCAGATCGTCGGTCCGGCTGTCCCACAGCGCGATGCTGGGCAGCGGGACGCCGTTGAACGTCGTCGTCTTGACCATCGAATAATGCGCCTGATCAAGGAACGCGAAGCGCTGCCCCGGCACCGGCCATTCCGGAAAACGGAAATCGCCGAGGATATCGCCTGCCAGACATGAAGGCCCGCCCAGCCGCACCAGCACATCCCCCTCCTCGCCCAGCATCGCGGGCCGGTAGGGCGCCTCGATCACATCGGGCATGTGGCAGGTGGCGGAGATGTCGACCACGCCGATCGGCATGCCGTTGGTGAACACATCGACGAACTCGCCGACTAGGATACCGGTATCGAGCGCGATCGCCTCGCCCGGCTCAAGGATCACCTCGAGTCCCGCCTCCTCGCGCACCTGACGCAGAAACTCGACCAGATCGTCGCGCTGATAATCGGCGCGCGTGATGTGATGCCCACCGCCGAAATTGAGCCATTTCAGCTGCCCGAAATAGGGCGCGAGGCGCGGTTTCAATGCTTCCCAGGTCCGGCGCAGCGGCGGGAAGTCCTGCTCGCACAGCGAATGGACATGGATGCCGTCGACGCCGTCGAGATGCTCGGCATGGAGCTGGTCGGCGGGGAAGCCCAGGCGCGAGTGCGGTTGCGCGGGGTCGTATTTCTGGACCTCGCCCTCGCTGTGCATCGGGTTCAGGCGCAGCCCGACCTCGAAATGCTCGCCGCGCGCCCGCGCCGCCGCCAGCTCGCTCTTCATCGCGGCATGCTGGAACGGCGTGTTGAAGATCACATGATCGGAAATCGCGCAGATCTCGGCCATGTCGGACTGCTTGTAGCCCGAGCAATAGGTCGCGATCTCGCCGTGATAATGGTCCTTGGCGAGCTTCGCCTCCCACAGGCCCGACGTCGCGACGCCGTCGAGATATTTCCCGACCAGATCGCCCAGCGACCACATCGAAAACGCCTTGAGCGCCAGCAGGATCTTCACCCCTGCGCGATCCCGCACATCGGCGATGGTCTGGAGGTTGCGCTCCACCGCCGCCGCATCGACGACGAAGCAGGGCGACGGCACGCGCGACAGGTCGAATCCGGCAAATGCGCCCGGATCACCGGCCTTGGTGGACATCACGGGCGACGCGGCGCGGGTTTCCATAAACGACTCCAAAATTCCTCCCCGGCACGGGGAGGGGACCAGCGAAGCTGGTGGAGGGGGCCCGAGGCAAGCGGATCGGGTGCCTCGGGCCCCCTCCACCCCCGCCTTCGGCGGCGGTCCCCCTCCCCGTTCCGGGGAGGATTTGGGACGCGCCGCGCGCGTTACGTCAGAATTTGAGCGGCTCGGCCAGTTCCTTCACCTGCCACGGCAGGCCATGCTTGTTCAGCATGTCCATGAAGGGATCGGGATCGAACTGCTCCATGTTGAACACGCCCTCGCCGCGCCAAACGCCGTTCAGCATCAACGCCGCGCCGATCATGGCCGGAACGCCGGTGGTATAGCTCACCGCCTGGTTGCCCGTCTCCTCGAACGCATCCTCGTGATCGCAGACATTATAGACGTAGAAGGTCTTTTCCACCCCGTCCTTCATGCCCGTCGCGATGTCGCCGATATTGGTCTTGCCCTTGGTCGTGGTGCCCAGCGTCGAGGGCTCGGGCAGCACCGCCTTCAGGAACTGCAGCGGCACGATCTCGCGGCCTTCGTACATGATCGGCTCGATCGAGGTCAGGCCGACATTCTGCAGCACGCGCAGATGCGTCAGATACTGTTCGCCGAACGTCATCCAGAAGCGCGCACGCTCCATCTCCGGGATGAACTTGGCCAGGCTCTCCAGCTCCTCATGGTACATGAGGTACATGTTCTTCGCGCCGACCTGATCGAACTCGAACACCTGCCGGGTCGAAAGCGCCGGGGTCTCGACCCACTGGCCATTCTCCCAGTGCCGCGCGGGCGCGGTGATCTCGCGGATGTTGATCTCGGGATTGAAGTTGGTCGCGAAATGCTGGCCGTGATCGCCGCCATTGCAGTCGAGAATGTCG
The DNA here is from genome assembly GCF_024666595.1 of Sphingomonas sp. J315. Classification (NCBI taxonomy): domain Bacteria; kingdom Pseudomonadati; phylum Pseudomonadota; class Alphaproteobacteria; order Sphingomonadales; family Sphingomonadaceae; genus Sphingomonas; species Sphingomonas sp. J315. Next base: position 158,934 of record NZ_CP088296.1, read on the forward strand.
AGCGTGCGGATCGTGTCGAGCAGGTGCTTCTTTATGTACATCGCGAACACGCTAGTCACGCCCGGATCGAAGCCCGAACCGAGCAGCGCCATCAGCCCCGCATTCTTGAAGCGATCCTGATAATCCCACTGCCAGCCATAGTGGAACCGCGCCTCGTCGCGCGGCTCATAGTTCGCGGTGTCGAGATAGTCGGTGCCGGTGTTGAGGCACGCGTCCATCAGGTTCAGGTCCTGATAGGGCAGCGCCAGGTTGACCAGCAGGTTCGGCTTCACCTTCTCGATCAGCGCGCTGGTCGCGGCGACGTCATCGGCATCGACCTGCGCGGTGTCGATCGTCACGCCGAAACGCTCCTTGACCGATTCGGCGATCGCGTCGCACTTGAACTGACGGCGGCTGGCGAGCGTGATCTTGCCGAACAGCTCGGGATTCTTCGCCATCTTGTGCACCGCGACCGACGAAACGCCGCCTGCGCCGATTACGAGAACGTCCTTCACGCCTTTGTCCTTCCTCATATGTCCCGGGGGAATGCGGCCCCCATATGGGACCAACGCCCCGGATGCAAAGGGCGAAGCGCGGGCTGGCCCCAAGCCTCTGAATTCCCCTATGACTGCGACATGAGCATGACGATCGGACGCAGGACATTCATCGGCGGCGCGGCGGCGCTGGGGTTCGCGGGACAGGCCGCCGCGCAATCGACGCAGAAGGTCTTCACCCCCGCCCCGCCCTGGCCCCCGCGCGAGACGATGATGCTGTGGCCCAGCCTGCCCCCCGGAACGCCCCCCGGCATCGCGCCGTCGAAGGAGCCGGTCCCCCCTGCCGCTCGGCACGCCACAACGCTGGGAAAAGGGCATTCGCCACCCCTATCTCGGCGTGTTCCGCCCGCAGCGGCCTGACGGGCGCGCGGTGCTGGTGATGCCTGGAGGTGGGTATGTATTCGTCAGCCTGATCAACGAAGGCGTGAACGTCGCGCGCGTGCTGAATCCGCTCGGCATCACCGTCTTCGTGCTGGCCTATCGCCTGCCTGGAGAAGGCTGGTTCAACCGTACCGACGTACCGCTGCAGGATGCTCAGCGCGCGATGCGCCTGATCCGCGCCAATGCCGCCCATTACCGCATCGATCCGGCAAAGCTCGGAATTCTCGGCTTTTCCGCGGGCGGTCATCTCGGCGGCACGGTGACCGTCGGCCATGCCGACCCGGTGTACAAGCCGCGCGACACCGCCGACAGCCTGTCCGCGCGCCCGGCCTTTTCCGGCCTGATCTACCCCGTCACCCAGTTTGCCAGCGCCGGCCCCAACAGCCGCTCCGGCCCGAACCTGTTCGGCGGCCCGCCGCCCGCCGGTGCCGCCTCCGCCCGCTTCGACGTCCTCACCCGCGCCAGTCCCGCGATGCCGCCACTGTTCCTGTGCCACGCGGTCGACGACGGCACCGTCGCGGTCGGCCAGAGCATCGCGCTGCTCGAAGCCGCCCGCCGCCACAAGGTGCCGGTCGAGGCGCATCTGCTGGAACGCGGTGGCCACGGCTTCGGCGCGTTGTCGCTGCCGCCGACCAACCCCGGCCACAAATGGCTCGACTGGTTCGCGGTGTGGACGGCAATGCACACCAAGTAAATCCTCCCCGGCACGGGGGAGGATCGGTTGCACCCCCGCAACAAATCCGCCACCCTCCCACCCAACCAGGGGGAGGACACACCATGCACAGCGCCATTTTCGGCCCGGTCATCGCACTGATCGGCTGGACCCTCATCATGTGGCTCTGGATGTACGCGACCCGCATCCCGGCGATGAAGCGTGCCAGGATCGACGTCGCGAACCTCACCGGCGGCACCGGCGCGGACCTGCGCGCAAAGATCGAAACCAAGGCGCAATGGCCCGCCGACAATTACAACCATCTGCTCGAACAGCCGGTGCTGTTCTACGCGGTCGCGATCGTCCTCGCGTTGATGGATCAGGGCGACAACCTCAACGCGACGATCGCCTGGGCCTATGTCGCCCTGCGCATCGCCCATAGTCTCGTTCAGGTGACGACGAACCGCGTCATTGTGCGCTTCTCGCTATTCTCGCTGGCCACGATCGCGCTGCTGATGCTGACGGTCCACGCGGCGATGGCGTTTTGGGGCGTGAGTTTCCACTAACCCTATGGTCGTCCCGGGCTTGACCCGGGACAGGGCTTCTCTTTCATCGCGGACAATGGCAGCCCAGCCCCCGCTCAAGGCCGGGGCGACGGGTTAGGGAAACAGGCGGGCGAGACTCCGCTCCAGCATCATCAGCTGCCACAAGGTCCGCCCATGCTCGGCGCGCCCTGACCGATGCTCCTCCGCCAGCCGCGCGATCGCCTTGGGCTCGAACCACCCGCTCCCGGCCAGCACCCGCGAGCGCGCCAGCCCCGCTGCATCATCCGCCAGCGCCTTGCGGAACCACGCCGACACCGGGGTCACGAACCCCATTTTCGGGCGGTACAATATGTCCTTCGGCAGATACGGCTCCAGCGCCTTCTTCATCAGCCATTTGCCCTGCCCGCCCCGGATCCGCATCGACGCCGGCAAGGTCGCGGCGAACTCGACGAAGCGATAGTCCAGCAACGGCTCGCGCGCCTCCAGGCTCACCGCCATGCTGGTCCGGTCCATCTTGGTCAGGATGTCGCCGGGCAACCAGTGCTTGAAATCGGCATATTGCGCGCGGTCCAGCCCGTCGCGCGCAGGGGCCGCGCGCATCGTGTCGACGTAACGCTGTTCGGCGCGATGCTCCCCCAGCGTCGCGCGCGCCGCGTCGGTATAGAGTCCGAACCGCACCCCCGGCGTCGTCACCCCCACCGCCGTGGCATAGGCCGCCCCGCCCTCGTCGGCCAACGCCAGCAGCGTCGTCTTCGCGCGCAGCGGTCGCGGGGCCCAGTCCGCCTTGGGGTAGACCCGCCCCAGCGCCCCGAACACGCCGCGCACGGAAGACGGCAGCACCGAGCGCACCCGCTCCTCCGCCGCGTGGAACTTGTACCGCCGATAGCCCGCGAGCGCCTCATCCGCCCCGTCCCCCGACAGCGCCACCGTCACGCTCTCGCGCGCCAGCTCGCACACCCGGTACGTCGCCAGCGCTGAGGCATCCGCGAACGGCTCGTCGAAATGATGTACCAGCGTGTCGATCAGGCTGAAATCATCCGCCGCGACAGTCTTCACCCGGTGCTGCGTCGCGAAGCGCTCGGCGATCAGCGCGGCGTGCGCTGTCTCGTCATAGCCTGCCTCGTCGAAGCCGATGGTGCAGGTCTTGACCGCCGCACGGCTCGCCTCGGCCATCAGCGCGACCACCGCGCTCGAATCCACCCCGCCCGACAGGAACGCGCCCAGCGGCACATCGGCGATCATCCGCGACCGCACCGCGCTGCGCAGATGGTGGATCAGCTCCGCCTCCAGATCGCGCGCCGATCCCTTGGCCCGCTGCGAAAAGTCGATGTCCCACCATTTGACCGGCGCAGGCACGGGCTTGCCGCGTTCGAGCAGCAGATAATGGCCGGCGGGCAGCTTCTTCACCCCCGCCAGCACGCTCGCATCGTCGGGGACGTAGCCCAGCCCCAGAAAATCCTCGACCGCCGTAAAGTCGGGCGCGCGGCGGAACAGCGGATGGGCGAGCAGACCCTTGATCTCCGACGCAAACGCCACCGCCCCGTCCGACAATTCGGCATAGTGGAGCGGCTTCACCCCCATCCGATCGCGGGCGAGCAGCAGCGATTGCTTGCGCGCGTCATAGAGCGCAAAGGCGAACATGCCGTTGAGCTTGTCCAGCAGCCCCACGCCCCATGCGCGCCAGCCGTGCAGCAGCACTTCGGTATCGCTCTGGCTGACGAACGCCGCTCCCTTCGCCTCCAGATCGGCCCGGACTTCCTGAAAATTGTAGATTTCGCCGTTGAAGCTGACGATCACGTCACCCTCGGGCGTCGCCATCGGCTGTCCGCCACCCGACAGGTCGATGATCGACAGTCGCCGATGTCCCAGCCCGACGCCCGGCGCCGTCCACACCCCTGCGCCGTCCGGCCCGCGATGCACCAGCGCATCGGTCATTGCCCGCACCCGCGCGGGCTCCACCGGCTTCGGGGTTCCCGGATAATAAAGGCCAGCTATGCCGCACATCAGTCAGTCGTTCCCCGCCCGATTTGTTGCACGGCTTTCGCGGGGATGACGATGGGGCGCAAGCCTCACGCGCGCAATTCGCCGCTCAATCGACTCCCGCCGCCCGATCCGCCAGCACGTCCACCGGCGGCATCGCGCCCAGAAACCGCTTGATCGCCGCGCGTGTCGGCAGTTCGCCCTTCTCCGCCGACACCATCACCGCGACCGCACGGTGCCGCCCGCCGAGCAGCTTGGCCTTCAGCGTCTCGGCCTTCACCCGCGACGGGCTGCCTGTCACAGCATCGCCGACGCGATACCAGGTCACGACCTCACGCTCGACCGGCCCGGGTGCGGTCATCCGCAGCGCGCTCCCACCCTCCAGCGTCGGCAGATCCTCGATCCGCACCCAGCTGTCATTCTCGCGGATTGCGCCCTGGCCAAATCCGACCAGTTCCTTCCCCTCGCGCTGGCTGGCATAGACCGCCAGCACCAGATCGACCTGCGCGCCCATCCCGTCCGAATAGCGCGTCATCACGAAATGATCGGCGCCGGGGAAATTGGGCTTCCACACCGCGCGGCTGCTCAGCGGTACTTGCGTCCACCCTGCGACCTGTGGGGCGGCAACCTTGGCAGGCAGCGTATCGGCCCGCGCCGCGATCACCGCCGCCCACGCCATGAACAGGCTCACCACTGTGAGCGCCACCAGCGCCACCACCGCCGGCATCTGCGCCGTCCCCGGCCAGCGCGCCTGCAACTTGGCGGGATCGAACCACGGCGCATCGGGGTCGCGGTCGAACCATTTCCACCCGATCGCCAGCACGCCGGCCATCACCGCGCCGAAGAACACCCAGCCATAGAGGATGTGGTCGAACCCCGTCGCCGCCTCGACCGACGTCAGATAGGCGGCATAGACCGTTCCGAACGCGCGAAATCCGTTGGCGATGATCGGCACGATCAGGGCCACGGCCATGAACGCCACGCGCCGGGTCCAGCGCGTGTAGCAAACATTCGCCACCAGCGCCCCGTACGCGATCATCGCGATCACGAACTTCGCGCCCGAACACGCCTCGGCCACCTCGAAATAGCCATTGGGGGTGGTAATCAGCACACCATCGACATGCGCCGGCACACCGAACAGGTCGAGCAGCGGCACCAGGATCGCAACGGTCAGATCCTGGAGCGGCTTTTCCAGCCCCTCGCCGAACGGCACCAGAAAAATCATATATGCCAGCGGAAACGCCAGCGCGCGCACCACATTCGGGCCAAGCAACGCGACCACCGCGCCCTGCATCATCGCCACCAGCCCGAGATGCCGGAACAGCGCGACTCCCGCCGCATCGCCCAGCAGCCACGCGCCCGCGCCACCAGCGACGACAACCAGCCCCGGCCACCAGGCTACAGGCGGCACCTTGGTCAGATCGACCCGCCGCTGCCACACCAGCCACGCCACGACTGGCGCGACGAACAGGCAATGACCGAACGTCGTGTTGGTCCAGTAGATCGCAGTCAGGTCACTGACATCGCCCCGGAACAGCAGCAGCAGCACCGCCCAGACGCCCGCCAGCATCGCGCCATGACGCTGCCAACGGGCATCCAACAGGTGCGTCGCCGCCACTGACATCGCCGCGCTCGCCACGGTCACGCCGCCGCCGGGCGTTCCAGCCGCCTGTCATTGCGGCCGCGCAGCCCCATGATCTCGTCGAGCACCGCCAGCCGCGCGTCCCAGCTATAATGGTCGATCACCCGCTGCCGCGCGAGCGCGCCGAATGCCGTGCCCGTCGCCGGATCGGACAGGATGCGGGTCACCGCGTCGGCGATCTCGCCCACCGTCTCACCGACCTCGATCGTGCCGCCATGGTCGATGCCGGTCGCGGCGGCACCCGAAGCGACCACCGGCCGCGCCATCGCCATCGCCTCCAGCACCTTGTTCTGGATGCCGCGCGCCAGCTTGAGCGGCGCGACCACCACCGATGCCGCGTGTAGCCAGGGGCGGACATCGGCGACCTCGCCGGTCACCATCACGCCCTTGTGCTTGGTCAGCGCCTTGACCGCATCGGTCGGCTTGCGCCCGACAATGGCAAAACGCGCATTGGGGTGGCGCAGACGGATATGCGGCAGGATCGTCTCGACGAACCAGGTCACGCCTTCGATATTCGGGCGGTAATCCATCTGGCCGGTAAACACGATCAGCTCGCCCATCGTGTCGATGCGCTTGAACTGCGCGCCGGGGTCGAAAATGCCGGTGTCGATGCCGTTGCCCACCGCATGGACACGGTCGGCACCCGTGCGTTGCTCGAACAATTGTGCTTCTTCGGCGCTGACGAACAGACTGGCGTCGGCGCGCGCGGCAATTGCCCGTTCATGCGCGCCGAGCAGCCGCGCCTCGCGCCGCATCATCCATCCGGTAAAGCCGCGGCTGGTCTCGCCGTAACTTGCGAACTTCGCCGAATCCATGTCGACGAAATCCATGATGACCTTCTGGCGCGGACGCAGCGGGACATATTGCGCCATCTGGCTGGAGAAGACGTAGATCGTGTCGATCGCGTGCCGCGCGAGCATCGACTCCACCGCGCGATGCACCTCCGCATTGTCGAACGCGGTCAGCGATACCGGGCGGTGCGAGAGCAGCGACTGCATCCCCGCCAGCGCCTGCGGCTTGCTGCGCCACACGATCTGGCGGTTGCCCGTAAGCTTGGCGAGGCCCGACTTGCGCTTGAGGTCCGCAGGGTCATCGGCGAACGCCACCAGATGCACGCGCTTGCGCTCGCTCAGATAGCGGATGATGTTGAACGCGCGAATCTTGTCGCCGCGGTCGGGCGGGAACGGCACGCGATGCGCCAGGAACAGAATATCGCCCATCAGCCGAGCCCCCCGCGAAATCCACGGCCCGACGCGGTTGGCGATGGCGAGCGGCAGCTTGCTCCAGACTGCGACCTGCAGCCGGTATTTGGGATTCAGCGGATTGGCGTCGCGGATCACCGCACCCTCCGCCACGCGGTCATAATAGGTCAGCGGCTGCGGCTCGAATCCCCAATTCTTCTTGAACGCCGCCGCGCCCGTGCCGACCTTCGACCGGCCGAAATCGAACCGGGTACAACCGCGCTCACGCGCATGGCGCATCAGCTCGAAATACATGCGATCATTGGCGCGCAACCGACGCGCCTCCGCCGTGCCGCCGCCCCAATAGGGAAACACCGTCCGCCGCCAGTATAGACTCAACACAGCGGACACTGCCTTACCCCCACGCCGCACCACCAGCACGTCGGCGGCGCTACCAAATTCCTGCAACACTTCCGTGAACAGCGCACGCGGAAAAACGGGGGTACCCAGATTGCGCACGCTTTCGGCATAGACTGCATAGTGCGCGGCTACATCGACGGGATTGCTGCCGATCGTGACGTCGAGCTCGGTGTCGAGTGCCTTGCGCACCTCGGCGCGCTGCTTGCGCGGGATGGCGAGCAGTTCGGCATCGTCATCCTCGGCGAGCGGGCGGACGAACCCCAGATAGTGGCTGTCGTCGACGGTCCATTCCGGCCCAGGCCGCGGCCCGCCGCGGACCTCGACGCTCGGGCAGCTCAACTGCTGCGCCAACGCCCAGCATTCGCCCGCCAGCGCCTCCGCAACTGCAGGCTTGTCGGCAAGGATACCCCCGCCCACGCCGAATCCCGCCGACGCCAGCACTCGCCCGAACAAGGGTGAATGGAGCTCGGTCAGCGGCATTACCCCGACGATCCCGAACTCGCCGCGCTCGGCAATCAGATAATGGTTGCGCTGCCCGCACCCCTTGGCCACCGCCGCGCTCCATGCGGGCAGGTGAAAGGGCGTCGCATCGGGATGCTCATGGACATAGGCACCGATCCGCGCACGATCGATCGTGTCGCTCAGGTCGGCAACGCGCAGCGTCAGCGGGCGCAGCTGGATCGGCGCGTTCACGCCGCCGCCTCCAGCACCGGCACGCTATCCAGCAATGCCGCCTCCGCCGCCGCCACCCGATCGGTGCGGTCCCAGCGATGCGCCGCGAACAGCGCCTGCAATTTCCCCGCCATCGCCCCCAGCCGGCTGTAGTGCCGCAGCTTCGACTTGAGCGGCGCGTTCTCCACACGCGGCTGGCCCGGATCGACCTCCCAGGGATGGAAGTAGAAGATCGCCGGCTGCCCCTGCGCATTCATCGCGCGGATCGCGCCCTGCACGACGCTGCTGGGCAACAGTCGGAAAAACCCGCCCCCGGTCGTCACCTCCCGCCCCAAGAACCGCGCGGTGGTCACCGGCAGCTCGACCAGCTCGCTCCCCGCCACCGGACGATATGCCCGGCGCGGCGCATCGGCCCAGCCATAATGGTCATGGCCGATCGGCGCGACGCTCGACGAATAGGCATAGCCTTCCTCTGCCAGCACCTGATGCGCCCAGGGGGTGCGGACATCGATAGAGAAGCTCGGCGCGCGATATCCGCTCACCTTCTGTCCGGTCGCATCCTCCAGCACCGCGCGCGCGCGGTTGATATCGGCGCGAAACTGTTCCGGCCCCATGGTGAAGACGCGTTGATGGTCCCAGCCATGGCTGGCGACCTCATGCCCCGCATCGGCGATCCGCCGCATCAGCGCGGGATAGCGCTCGGCCACCCAGCCGAGCGTAAAGAATGTCGCCTTGACCCCGCCCTCGCCGAACAGCGCCAACACCTTGTCGGTATTCGCCTCGACACGATGCTCCAGCGACGCCCAGTCGTCGCGCGCGATCACCGTCTCGAACGCGCCGACCTGGAACCAGTCCTCGACATCGACCGAAAGGGCGTTGGCGACCATCGTCAGGCAGCGGCTCCCCGCCGCGTCGGTCGAGCATCCTCGACCTCGATGAAATCGACCATCAGCGTCAGCACGCGACGCAGCGCCGCATCCTGTTCCTCAAGCCGTGCCTCGAGCCGCGCGAGCTGCGCCGCCATCTCGGGGTCGACCACAGGAGCTGACGCCGGTGCAGCCGCAGGAGCCGCCGGAGCGGAAACCTCGCGCCGCAACGCCTCCCGCGCGGCCTGTGCGGCTTCGGGCGGTGCCGGAACCGGAGCGGGTGCCGGTGGCGGTGCCGGGCGCGCCGGAGCCGAAGGTGGCAGCGCCCCGGACAGATCGCCCTCCAGATCGGCGATCACCGCCTCGACATCGGCGCCGGTAAAGCTGGTAATTTCCTCGATCGCGCCGAGCAGCAGCACCCGGCCTGCGAGCAGATTGACCTTGCGCGGAATCCCGCCCGACCAGCGATACATCGCCGCGACCGCATCGTTGGTGAAGCGCGGCTTGCCCCGCCACCCGACGCAGGACAGGCGGTGGATCAGATAGGGCTCGAGCTCGTCCGCGCCCATCGGGTCGAGCTGGTGCATCGCGATCACGCGCTGGCGCAGCTGGTCGAGCCGCGGATCCGACAGTCGCCCGCGAAACTCGGGCTGGCCGAGCAGGAAGATCTGCAGCAGCGGATAGCCGCCCGCCTGGAAATTGGAGAGCATGCGCAGCTCTTCCAGGCTCTCCAGCGGCAGCGCCTGTGCCTCGTCGACGATCAGCAGCGTCCGCCGCCCCTGCCGCGCCACGGCGTGAAGCTGCTTCTCGATTCCCGCGAGCATCTGCGCCTTGGTCAGGTGGGTCGCATCGATGTTCAGCCCTGCCGCAACCATCTGCAACAGGTCTTCGGCCTCGATCTGGGTCGTGACGATCTTGATGACGTGCAGCCGCTCGGGGTCGATCGTCTCCATCAGGTGACCGACCAACGTCGTCTTGCCTGCACCGGGCGCACCGGTGATGACGATGAATCCTTCGCCCTGGCTCAGGCCATAGCCGAGATAGGCCATCGCCTTTTTATGCGTGACGGTATCGAACCAGAAGGCCGGATCCGGCGTCAGCTGGAACGGCCTCCCGCTCAGTCCATAATGGTCGTCGTACATCATGCCATCCCTGGACCAAAAACCTTCAGAAACCGTAGCGAAGGCCGAGCTGCGCCTGCGCCTGGGTGTTGCTTCCCTCCCCTTCGACTTCGAAGGTGGAGATCCCGAGCGAGGCGACCGCGCTCAGCGGGCCGAAATTATGATAGTAGGAGCCGGCCGCGCCTCCGCCCATCACGCCCGGCGCGCCGGCGATGCCGCTCTTGTAATAGTTGATGAACATGTTGCCGTTGACCCCGGACCTGGCGCTCAACGCGCGTGCGGCGAACAGCTGGGCATAATAGGTGTCGTCGCTGCTGCCGGCCAGCACCGAACTACCCGCAGGGACCAGATAGGTCCGGTTGGCATAGCCCGCGCCGAAGCCCAGCGTCGTGCGACCGGCGTTCATCGCCAGCACGCCCGTCACGCCGCGTGCGCGATAGTTGGCGCTGGCGACCGAGCCGAGCGTGTTGGTCAGGCATCCGCCCGCCGCGGTGCCGCTGTCGCCAAAGATGCAGCCGTCAAACTGGTCGCCGAACGCGTCGGTCGGAATGTTGAAGCTGGTCGGCAGCGCCGCAAGGTCGCTCGCCAGCTGGCGGCCAAAGCTCTGGACCGAATCATACACGCCGACCTGCAACCCGGAGCGCCGCGAAATTTGCCACTGGAGCGATCCGGTATAGCTCATCGAATCGTACCGACGGCCCGCCCGCGCCTCCAGCATCAGCCGGGCGTTGGGCTTGTAGATCACGCCCGCGTCCCAGAAGATCCCTTCGATCTCATAAGCGATGCGCGGCGGCGATGCCGGATCGGTGACGAATCGCCCTGCGCCGTCGCGCACGATCGCGCCGGTCCCGTCGCGCAGCGCGTCCTTCTGGGTGATCTCGATTTTCTCGTAACCGACGCCACCGACGACCGCGAGTCCCCGACCGATCGGCAGCACCGCGTCGGCGCGGCCATATTTGCCGTCGAACTTCTGGTCGAGTTGGCTCATCCCCTCGCGCTGCCACGCGCCGGCAACGCTCAGGCCCACGGGCAGGATCGTCCCCGCCTTCACCCCGGCGCGCACCTGCGCCAGATGGTTGGTGGCGCTGTCGAACACGTCGACCGGCGGCGCGGCGGGATCGATCGACGAGATCGAGGGCGCCTCGACCTTGGTATAGCCGAAACGATAGGCAGCGCTGAGGCTCGCCGGGCCGTTGCCGGTGTGGAACGTCGGCCCCCCATAGACCGAATAGACCTGGGCCGTGTTGCGGACATTGCCCGCCAGATTGGTCGGCGCATCGCCGCGCATGTCGCTGCGCGCGCGCGTCGCCAGCGCACCGCCCTCAACGGTAAAGCCCGGCGCGACCTTCACCGCGGCGCGCGCAAGGCCGCTATGGGTGTCCTGATCCGCAAGATTCTTCTGGTAATCTAAGCGGCGCTCATATTTGTACGAAAGCTGCACCTCGACCCGGCGAGTCTGGATCGACGCATCGACCCCCGCGCCGATGGTGGAATAGGTCAGCACCTCGCCCCCGCCCGACAGGTCAGCGACCAGCACCTGCCCCGCATCGACATAGGGGGTGATCTGCTTGCGCTTGTCCTTCGCCATTGCGGGCGCGGACATCAGGGCGGTGACGGCAATGGCCGCAGCGAACAACCTCATTGGTCGGCTTCCCCGTAATAGGCGCCGTAACTCCCGAAGCGGCGGCCATTGGGCTGGATGGAAACACTGTTGAGCAACAACTGGATATGGTCGCACCCGTCGAGCAGCCCGACCGCGTCGCGCAGCTCGCTCTCGCGCGTGCGGTCGGCGCGGACCACCAGCATCACCTGCCCGACATGGCTGGCGAGCGCGCTGGCCGGCGATGCGGCAAGAATCGGGGGCGAATCGAAGATCACGATCCGGCGCGGATTGGCCGCCGCCAGCCCGTCGAGGATTGCATGCGCCCGCGCACTGGCGAGCAATTCGGTATCGGCGACGCTGCGCGTACCGGCCGGTAGCACCGACAGCTGCGGCACATCGGTGTCGATGATGCAGTCCTCGACGTTCGACACCGCACCTGACAGCGCGTCGAGCAGGCCGGGGCCGTCGGGTGCGCCGAGTCGCTGGAGCACGTCGGGCTTGGCGAAATCCGCATCGACCAGCAGGATTTCGACATCCTTCTCTGCGGCCATCGAAAGCGCCAGGTTGATCGCGCAAAACGTCTTGCCGTCGTTCGGCTTGGCCGAGCAGACCAGGATCATCCGCGACCGGTCGTCGGCACCCTCGCCGCCCGTCGCACGGATCTGGCGCGCGGTGGTCAGCAACTGGCGCTTCGCCAGCCGGAATTCCTCGGCCAGCGCGGTCACCGTCGCACCCGGCACCAGCATCCCGTGGTCGGCCAACTTCCGCCGGTCGATCGCGACGCGACGCCGCGCGCCAGCCTGCTGATCGGGCTGAGCGACGGGTGCCACCGCAGGACGCACCAGCGGCGCACGCGGCGCCTCGACCGCACCGAATACGGGAATGTCGTGGCGCGGCTTCGTCGCGGGCGCATGCACAGGAGCGACCTGCTGCGCCGCCTGGCGCTGGACGTGCGCCTGGTGCGCCGCGGCCCGTTCCACCAGCGATCCGCCAAGGCGTTTTGGGGTCTGGTCGTTCATGGCCTGCCCCTCACGCGCTCATGCCGCGCTGGAGCATTTCAAGCCCCAGCAGCGCTACCCATGCGACGACCAATCCTGCGGACGCCGCTGCAAACATCTGGAATCGCTTCCGGCGCAATGCGGTCTGCGCCCCGGTCACGACTTCGCCGATCGAACCGATCACCGGCATCCCGCTCATCTTCTCGAGCCGCGCGGTGGTCGGGAACGTGCCCGCCAACTGGCTGAGGCCGAACGCGACGGCAACGCCGGCGCCTAGTCCGACGATCAGCACGCCGGTCAGCAACAGCGGCCGGTTGGGCGCGGTCGGCGAACGCGGCGCAGTCGGCGGATCGATCACGTTGAACTTGACCGCATCGGCCTGGCCTGCAGCCTGGCTGCGCAATTTCACCTGCTCGCGATCGGCGAGCAGCTTGTCATAGGCGGCCTTCATCACCTGATAGTTGCGGTCGATCTCGGCCTGTTCTTGCGCTGCGGCGGGGTCGCCAGCGATCTTTTGGTCGATCGCGGCCATGTCCGCCTCGATCTGCGCCTTGCGATTGGTCAGCGCGGCAACCTGCGCCGACTTGTCGGCCTGCATCGCGCGCAGGCTCAGGTAGAGCGGGTTGGCGCTCGCCCCCCGCCGCCGCCCGAATAGACCGGCTCGCGTCGCGCCGCGCTCTGCGCCGCCGACAACTGGCTCTTGAGCGCGATGACGTCGGGGTGATTGTCGGTAAAGCCGCGCGCGCGCTTCGGCGAGCTGCCCCTGGATCGCAGACAGCCGCGCCCGCGCCGGCCCGGCCACGGCACCGCCGCCGCCAACGCCCGCGACCGTCGCTGACGTGCCCGCCATCTGACCGTTGACTGCTGCTAGACCGCTCTGCGCCGCCGCCAGTTCCTGATTGACCTGCGCCAGTTGCGCACGCGCCGCCGCCAGCCGCTCGGCAAGCGTGCCGGTCCCGGGCAGCGAGCCAAGATAGCGGGTCTGGAAATCCGCCTTCTTGGCCTCCGCCTCCTGCAATGCCTTCTGACGCTGGGCGAGCTGTTGGTCGAGAAACTGGAGCGACTGGCTCGCCTCGTCGCGGATCGTGCCCAGATTGTCCTCGACAAAGATGTCGATCAGCTTCTGGACGATCGTGCGCGACAACTTGCCGCTGTCCGCCGTCGCGGTGATCTCGAACAGATTATCCTGCTGCGCAGTAATCTTGATCTTCTTCTGCAAACCCGCGACCCGGTCCGCGACATCGCGGTCGGTTGCGACGGTGTTGGCGAGGTCGGTGCCGCGCACGACCTTTTCCAGATTGGTCGCACTCGCCAGCGTGGTGCGGACGCGGTCGATATCCTTCTGCTGTTCCTGCTGGGTTGCGATGCCCTCACCGGGCAGGATCGAACGCAGCTGAACGAAGACGCGCGCGCGGCTCTCATACTGGTTCGGGATCTGCGACACGACGAGCCAGCCCGCCAGGCAGACTGCCCAGGCGACGGCCATGGCAATCCAGCGGCGTTGCCACACGCCGTGAAGTGCCGTCCTGATCTCGTCCCACAATCCCCCCACCGGGCGGTCTCCGTCTGGTTAGAACATGCTCTCGGGAATGATGATCACGTCGCCCGGCTCCAGCCGGACATTCGCGCTGGTGTCGCCATTCTTGAGAAGGTCGGACAGGCGCACCTTGTATTCGCGCTGACGCCCGCTTGCCTTGTCGTAACGGACCAGCCGCGCACGATTGCCTGCGGCGAATTCGCTGAGCCCTCCGACCGCGATCATCGCGTCGAGCAGGGTCATGTTGGCGCGGTAGGGCAGCGACGCGGGCTTTTCGGTCGCACCCACGATTCGGATCTGCTGGCTGAACGTGCCCGAGAAACTCTTGACCACGACCGACACGATCGGATCCTTGATATATTCGCCCAGCGCATATTTGAGGTCGTCGGCCAGCATCGCCGGGGTCTTGCCGACCGCCGGCATGTCGCTCACCAGTGGCGTGGTGATGCGGCCATCCGGGCGGACCTGCACCTCAGCCGACAATTCCTGGTTGCGCCACACGAAGATCTGCAGCGTATCGAGCGGGCCAATGACATATTCCTCGCCCGGACCCTCACGGCTGGCGACGAAGGTTGTCGTGGGCAGCTCCGGACGGTTCCCACCGCCCATACAGCCCGAAAGCGCCGCCGCCATCATCAGCGGAAGCGCCACGCTCTTTCCGGAGTTCCCCAAACGCATCACTCTCGAACCTCCTGACGCCCGTGCAGCCCCGGCGTCCCGGGACAACGTGCACGAACAACCGCTTTGCTATGGCGGCGGGAGGTAAAGATATTGTTAGGAACGACGCCGCTGGCGGCGTGGCGTCACCGTCAGGCGACGATTTCCGCCGCCGGGCCGTGCCCCAGGAACCCTGAGGGACTGGCGCTCGCGCCATAGGCCCCGGCCAGGAACAGCGCGACCACATCCCCCACTTGCGCCGGCGGCAGCGCCACCTTGTCCCCAAGTCGATCGAGCGGGGTGCAGAGCGGGCCAACCACCGAAACCGTTTCGGTTGTCTCCGCGCCCATCCGCCCTGCAATCGCAATCGGGTAATTGCGCCGCACTACTGTGCCGAAATTCCCCGACGCCGCGAGCTGGTGATTGAGTCCGCCGTCACAGATCAGGAAAATCTCGTCCCCGCTGACCTTTCGGTCGACTATCCGGGTCAGATACACGCCGCACTCGCCCGCGATCCACCGCCCCAGCTCGATCGCATAGGCTTGATCCGGCTCCAGCACATCCGCCAGCCGTTCGCCGACCAGCGCGATATCGACGGCAGTATCGCCCGAAAAATATGGGATGCCGAACCCGCCGCCGAGATTGACCAACGGTGCTTTCGCTCCCGCCGCCTCCGCCAGTTCCCGCGCCAGCCCCGCCGTCGCCGCCTGCGTCTCGCAGATCGCGTCGCTGTCCAGCGCCTGCGACCCGGCAAAGATATGGAACCCGCGCCAGTCCGCGCCCGCCGCGATCAATCGCTTCACCAGCGTCGGCACGCGGTCTGCGTCGATCCCGAACGGCGACGGTCGCCCGCCCATCTTCATGCCCGAACCCTTGAGCTCGAACGACGGATTGACCCGCACCGCCAGCTTGGGCGTCACACCCAACCGGTCACCTATCGCCAGCGCGCGATCCGCCTCGCCCTCGGACTCAAGGTTCAGCGTCGCCCCAGCAACGATCGCAGCCTCCAGCTCCGCATCGCGCTTGCCCGGTCCGGCGAAGCTGATGTGACTCGCATCCTTGACCGCCAGCGCCTTGGCCAGCTCGCCTCCCGACGCTACATCCAGCCCGCCGACCAGCGGAGAAACTGCTTGCAGAAACGCTGGTAACGGATTGGCCTTGATCGCAAAATGAATTTCGACCGCACCCGGCAACGCCGCCCGCAGCTGCCCGACCCGCTCGCGCACGATTGACGCGTCATAGACGAACAGCGGCGTCCCCGCCTGCGCCACCCAGTCGCCCGCCGACCGCCCAGCGATCCGCAACTCCCCGCTCTGCCCCGCAAAATAGGGCGGGATCGGTCCCATCGGCTTCATGCCAGCATCTCCGCCTTCAACCCGCTCCGGTCGAGCTTCCCATTCGCATTGCGCGGCAGTTCGTCGCGCCACACATAGCGCGTGGGCTGCATGAAGGCGGGCAATTCACGCCGCAACCGCTCGCGCAACGCCGCCTCCGCCGCGTCCGCCTCGCCCCGCGCCACCGCGATCACCACCACCGCCTGCCCCAGCCGCGCGTCAGGAACGCCCAAAGCTACCGCCTCCCGCGCCTCGCCCCCGGCCAGCACCGCCTCTTCGACCTCGGTCGGGCTGATCCGGTTACCCGAGGATTTGATCATCTCGTCATCGCGCCCGACAAAGCGCAGCAGCCCGTCTGCGCCCTCGACCACCGTATCCCCCGAAAAGACCGCCATCCCGCCATAACTGGACCCCGCCGGCGCAGGCTTGAACCGCAACGCAGTCCGCTCCGCATCCTGCCAATAGCCTTGAGCGACCAGCGGTCCGGCATGGACTAGCTCCCCCGCCTCGCCCGGTGCCGCGCGCGTCCCATCGGGGCGCACCACCAGAATCTCCGCGAACGGAATTGCCCGCCCCATCGACTCCGGGTGCGCATCGACCAACGAAGGGTCGAGATAAGTCGACCGAAACGCCTCGGTCAGCCCATACATCGGGAACAGCGCTGCCCCAGGAAACCGCGCCCGCAACCCGCGCACCATGCCAATGGTCAGCGCCCCGCCCGAATTGGTCAGCCGCTTCAGCTTCGCCGCCACCGCCTCCGGCCACTCCGCCTCCAGCAACTGCGTCCACAGCGGCGGCACCCCTGCAATCGTGGTGGCGTCATGCCGGTCCACCGCCTTGATCACGTCGCGCGCGGTCAGATAATCGAGCGGGATCACCCGCCCCCCGCGGCCCAGGTCGACAGCAGCTGGTTCTGCCCATAATCGAAGCTCAGCGGCAGCACGCCCAGCACGCGATCCTCAGGCGTCACCTTCAGATAATGCGCCACGGTGATCGCACCGAGCCACATGTTCGCATGGCTCAGCATCACCCCCTTGGGCCGCCCCGTCGATCCCGACGTATACAGGATCGCCGCCAAGGCATTCGGATCACGCTTCGAGTAGTCCAGCCCCGCGCCCGCCAGCGGCGCATCGGCGTCGAACACGACGCGGCACCCCTCGGGCACATCGCCGTCCTCCAGCGTCCCCGCCCGCGCGCTTTGCGTCAGCAACAGCCGCGCCCCGCTATCGGCCAGGATATGCGCCACCTGCGCGCGCTTGAGCACCGGATTGACCGGCACATGCACCAGTCCCGCCCGCGCCGCCGCCAGCGGCATCACGCACGCATGGCGCGTCTTGGGCAGCCAGGTCGCGACGCGATCCCCGGCGTTCAGCCCCCGCGCCCGTAACCACAGCGCCAGCGCCGCCACAGCAGCCTCGAGCTCTGCATAGCTCAACGTCCCCGCGCGATCCTCCAGCGCAACCGCGTCGGGAGCACCGCGCGTCGTCAGCGCGTCGATCGGATAGGGCGTCGGGTCCAGTTCAACCATCGCGTCTGCATATCCCGCATCGGTTAACGATACAGTGTCTATTCCCACCCTACTTGGCATAGCGGCGTCCAGCCGGTAACGGGCGCGAAAACAACCGGGGATTTGGGGCCGTGCAGCCTGACGGATATCATGAGGTCGAAGAAGCTGTGCGCGGCGTATTGCGCGACGTGCTGGGCATCGACGCCGCCCGCGCCGCGACCTTTACGGAGGCGACGCCCTTGTTCGGCGCGCTCCCCGAACTCGATCCGATGGCGGTCGCCGGCGTGCTGACCGAGATCGAAGACCGCCTCGGCATCATCATCGACGACGACGAAGTCGATGGCGACATGCTCGAAACCTTCGGCGCGCTGGTCCAGTTCGCCGCGTCCAAGGCGCTGACCTGATCCGCGCGACCAGCTACGATTGGGCCGGGGGCCGCGAAGCGATGCTCCGCTTCGGCCCCGACACCGGCCCGGTCGTCGTCGTCGCGCTCCCCCTGTTCGAAGAAGCCAACCGCACCCGCGCCTTTGCGGTGAGCATCCTGCGCGCGCTGGCGGAGCGCGGCATTGCCGGGGCGCTGCCCGACTTGCCAGGGCAAGGCGAGAGCCTGACGCCAACGCACCAAACCGATCTCGCCAAATTGGGCGCAGGCTTCGCCGCCGCAGTCGCCAGCCTCGCCACGCCCATCTTCACCCTCGCCATCCGCAGCGGCGCCCTGCTCGACGCCGACGCGCAGGTTACCTCCCGCTACCACCTCTCCCCGATGACCGGCGCAGACCTGCGCCGCGAACTCGTCCGCGCCCGCCAGGCCTCGGCCCGCGAATCCGGCGAGAACTTCGACCCGACCAGCCTCGACACCGCAACCGACCCGGTCGAACTCGCGGGCAACCTCATCAATCCCGCGCTGCTCGCCCAGCTCACCAACGCCACGCCGTCACTCGAGCAAACCCGCACGGTCCGCCTCGCCACCGAAGCCAAGCCCGCCGACGCCAAGCTCCCCGGCAGCCCGCTCTGGCGCCGCGCCGAGCCCGATAACGACCCCGCCTTCGCGAAAGCCGTCGCCGACGACATCGCAGAGTGGATCGCCACATGCGTCGCCTGACACACTTCCAATGCGCCGGCGAAACCCTCGCCGCCACGCTCGACGAAGCCGCGGGCACCACCGGCCTGCTGATCGTCTCGGGCGGCAATGAAATCCGCATCGGCGCACATCGCGGCATGGCCGAACTCGGTGCCATCATCGCCGCATCGGGGCATCCGGTATTCCGCTACGACCGTCGCGGGATCGGCGATTCATCCGGCGAAAACAACAGCTTCGAATCCACCGCGCAGGATATTTGTGAAGCCGCCGCCGCCTTCCGACGTGAAGTGCCCCAGCTCACCCGCATCGTCGCCTTCGGCAATTGCGACGCCGCCAGCGCGCTGATCCTCTTCCACGCCGGTGCACCCATCGACGCGCTGATCCTCACCAACCCCTGGACGATCGAACCCGGCGCGGACGGCAACGACCTCCCCCCGCCGCCGCAATCCGATCACGCTATATCGAAAAGCTCAAAAACCCCCGCGAACTGCTTCGCCTGCTCACCGGAGGCGTCAATATCCGTAAACTTTTCAGTGGCTTGGCCAAGGCATCCGCCAAACAGTCTCAGCCGCCGACCAGCCTCCCCGCGCGCCTCGCGGCATCGCTGGCGGTCGCAAAAGCCCCGGTCACGATCCTCCTCGCCGAACGCGACAACACCGCCCTCGCCTTCGCCGATCACTGGAAGAGCGCAGCCTTCACCCCCGCCCGCGCCCGCCACACCCTCACCACCTGCCCCACCGACAGCCACAGCTTCGCGCGACCGCAGGACAAGGCATGGCTGACCGATCAGGTACGCGCCGCACTCCGGCCCGAATAAGTTAGGGTGCCTCTCCCAAGGGTGCTATGCTGCCAGCGGGCAGCTTTTACCCATTCTTCAATTGCCTGGACGTCGCTACCCGGGGATGGATCGCTCACCGCGAACCTCCGGCCTTTTTGGGCCATGCCAATGGATTCCGCGCCGTCACCGTCATCGACCCCCAACAGCCTGGGGATCGCGCTGGTCATCTCGTCCGCCACGCCGCTGCTCTTGCTGGGCAAGGATTTGGTCGTCGAGGCCGCGAGCCGATCCTTCTGCAGCGCCTTCGAACTCGACCCGGCACAGGTCGTGGGCCTGGAATTGTCCGCGCTCGGCCATGGTGAATGGGCCGCGCCACAGCTTCGCTCGCTGCTCTGTGCGACGATGACCGGCAGTGCCGCGATCGACGCCTATGAGATGGATCTGGTCCGCATCGGCCGACCGACCTTATGCCTGATCCTGAACGCACACCTGCTCGAACATGATGGTGCTGACAAACGCCAGATGGCGCTGGCGGTGCTCGATGTCACCGCGATCCGTCAGGCGAAGAAGGCAAAGGCGGATGCCGAGCGCGAAAAGGACATCTTGCTCCGCGAGTTACAGCACCGCGTCGCGAACAGCCTCCAGATCATCGCCAGCGTGCTGATGCAGAGCGCCCGGCGCGTCCAGTCTGACGAGGCGCGGCTGCACCTCCACGACGCCCACCACCGCGTCATGTCGATCGCCACACTCCAGCGCCAGTTGGCGGTGGGCACACCGGGCGACGTCAAGCTGCGATCCTATCTCAACGATCTGTGCGAGAGCATCGGCGCATCGATGATCTTCGACCACAATCTGACGCGAATCGACGTCATCGTCGATGACAGCAGCACCAGCGCCGACATATCGGTCAGCCTCGGCCTGATCGTCACCGAACTGGTCATCAACGCGCTCAAACACGCCTTCCCAGACCGCACCACACCCGGCTGCATCACCGTCGAATATTGGAGTCGCCCGACGGGGTGGAAACTCACCGTGTCCGACGACGGCATCGGCATGCCCACCGGCAGCGAAGCAAAGAAATCGGGCCTTGGCACCGGCATCGTCGACGCGCTGTCAAACCAGCTCGACGCCACCGTCATCGTGACGGACACCGCCCCCGGCACGCGGGTGGCGATCACGCATCTGGGGAAGGTCTAGCCGCGCAGGCTGCCCCAACTCGATCGTCGCCCCGGCCTTGAGCCGGAGCTGGGCTTCCCAGTGAACCGCACGAGACAGCCCGGCCCCAGGTCAGGCCCGGGGCGACGAGGTGAATGGTGGGGCTTTCCTACAACATGTCGAAACGCGCATAGACTGATCGATGCGCCACCGACTCGCCCTAGCCTGCATGGATCGCCGAGGAAGGCGCGCGCTCGCGCGTGACAACCCGCCTATTCTGTCAGCTTCGTCACCCAATGCTGACAGAATCGCCCGCGTTGCCCTGAACTTCGTCAGTTTCCCCGGGTCACGCCGCGACGTGCGCAACCGCCTCGAAGTCCGCCTCGGCCAGAAAGCGCTCAGCATCCAGCGCCGCCATACAACCGGTGCCCGCCGCGGTGATCGCCTGGCGATAGACCTTGTCCATCACGTCGCCGCACGCGAACACGCCGGGCACGCTGGTGCGCGTCGTCCCCGTTTCGACGGTGATATAGCTGTCGGCGTCCAGCTCCAGATGCCCACGGAACAGCTCGGTCGCCGGGTGATGGCCGATCGCGACAAAGCCGCCCTCGACATCTATGCTCGACTCTTCGCCGGTGACGGTGTCGCGCAGCTTCAGCGCCACCAGCCCCTCGGGGTCGCCGCCGCCGACGAACTCCACCACTTCCTTGTTCCACAGTGTCTTGACCTTGGGGTTGGCGAACAACCGCTCCTGCAGGATCTTCTCGGCGCGCAGCGTGTCGCGGCGGTGGATCAGCGTGACGTCATGGCTGTGGTTGGTCAGGTACAGCGCCTCTTCGACCGCAGTATTGCCGCCGCCGATCACCGCGACCTTCTTGCCGCGATAGAAAAATCCGTCGCAGGTCGCACAGGCCGACGCGCCCTTGCCCTTCATCGCCTCTTCGCTGTCGAGGCCCAGCCACTTGGCCTGCGCGCCCGTCGCGATCACCAACGTATCGCCCGAATAGACGGTGCCGCCGTCGCCGATCAGGCGGAACGGACGGCTGGTCAGATCGACCTCGACGATCGTGTCGTACATCATCTGCGCGCCGACATGCTCGGCCTGGGCCTGCATCTCCTGCATCAGCCACGGCCCCTGGATCACCTCGCGAAAGCCGGGATAATTCTCGACATCGGTGGTGGTCATCAGCTGTCCGCCGGGCTGGATGCCCTGCACCACGATCGGCGCAAGGCCGGCGCGCGCGCCATAGATGGCGGCGGACAGGCCGGCGGGGCCGGAACCGAGGATCAGCATGCGGGTCGAGTGGGTGGCGGTCATTCTCAAATCCTGTTGCAGCCCCTGAACGGGGTGGCGGTGCCGCATCTAGGGGGTCGGCACCGCCGATGGCAACATGGGTGGTGTACGCCGCGCCGCCAGCAAAGCGATTCTGTTGTGGACGAAAGCCGGTTGAAGCCGCGCGTCGGGCTGGGCAGACTGGCGGCATGACACTCCGCCGCACCCTGCTCGCCGCAGCCCTGCTGCTCCCGTTCCCCGCACTGGCGCAGACCGCCGCGCCTGCACCGACTCCCACACCGACGCCCGCGCCGAAACCGGCAACGCAGAAAGTGGCGCTGGACACCAGCTTCGGGCGCATCGTGCTGGAACTGGAGACCGAGCGTGCGCCGATCACCGCCCGCAATTTCCTGCGCTATGCCGATCAGAAGCGGCTCGACGGCATCGCCTTTTATCGGACGGTCAAGGTCGCCGACAAATTCGGGTTCATTCAGTTCGGGATCGACAACGATCCCAAGCGCATACTGCCGCCGATCAAGCATGAGCCGACCACGGTGACCGGGGTGAAGCACGTAAATGGCGCGATCAGCACCGCCCGCCTCGCTCCCGGCACCGCGCGGGGCGAGTTCACGATCAGCGTCGGGGATCAGCCCTCGCTCGATGCCGATCCGTCGAAACCCGGCGACAATCTCGGCTATGCCGCGTTCGGCAAGGTGGTCGAGGGGATGGATGTGGTGTGGAAGATTCTCGACGCCCCGACCTCACCCACTGCGGGCGAAGGCGTGATGAAGGGGCAGATGCTCAGCCCCAGGATCAAGATTTTGAAGGTGTCGCGCGTGCCTTAGAACGCGCTGAACAGGATCAGGACGAACAGCCAGAAGAGGAGTGAACCGCACACGACCATCAGGAAGCCCGCGCCGGCGGGCATGGCGTCGTCCACTTGATCGACCCCGATCAGTTCGCGGTCATCCGCGGCGGCGATCTCGCGATAAGAGGGCATGGCAACTCTCCACTGGATGTTGCCACACTGCCTTGTTGGGACCGCAGCGGCCATATCGGGAAAGTGCGATGGGGATCTCTACGGGGGTCGGCATTAACCCCGAAGCGCGACCTGGGCCGCGCTTCGGGGTGCCCGATCACTGGGCCGGCTTGACCTCAAGCCCAGTCCACTTGGCCGCAAAGGCCCAGAGGTCGGAGGTTTCCTCGATCACCTTGTCGGTCGGCTTGCCCGAACCGTGGCCGGCGCGGGTCTCGATGCGGACGAGGTGCGGCTTGGGGCCGATATCCGCCGCCTGCAGCGCGGCGGTGTATTTGAAGGTGTGCCCCGGCACCACGCGGTCGTCGGTATCGGCGGTGGTGGCGAGGATCGCGGGATAGGTCTTGCCCGACGCGATGTTGTGATAGGGAGAATAGCTGCGCAGGATCTTCCAGTCGGCTTCCTTCGACGGATAGCCATAGTCGTCGACCCAGTACCGCCCGGCAGTCCAGCGGTCGAAGCGGAGCATGTCCATCACGCCGACCGCCGGCATCGCCGCCGCGAACAGATCCGGGCGCTGATTGACCACCGCGCCGACCAGAAGGCCGCCGTTCGATCCGCCCTGAATTGCAAGGCCGTCCTTCTTGGTGATCCCCTGAGCGATCAGATACTCGCCCGCCGCGATGAAGTCGTCGAACACATTCTGCTTGTTCTTGAGGCGCCCGCCGTCGTGCCACGCCTTACCATATTCGCCGCCGCCACGGATGTTGGCGAGGACGAACACCCCGCCCTGCTCCATCCACGCCAGCCGCGCGGCGCTGAACGCCGGGCCATAACTGATGTTGAACCCGCCATAGGCCCAGAGCAGCGTCGGTGCGGGACCGGTCACGTCCTTGCGCTTGACCACGAACATCGGGACCTTGGTCCCGTCCTTCGAGGTGAAGAAGCGCTGCTCGACGCCATATTTGCTCGGGTCGAACGCGACCTTGGGCTTGGCCCATTCGGTCGCCTTGCCGGTCTTGACGTCGTAGCGATAGACGGTGGTCGGCATGTTGAAGCTGGTGAAGGCGTAGAAGGCTTCGTTCTCGTCCGGATCGCCGGTGAAGCCCGCGACGCTGCCGATGCCGGGCGTCGCGACCTTGCCCAGCAATTTCCCGTCGAGCGAATAGCGGCGCATCTCGTCCTTGGCATCGACCAGATAGCTGACGAACAGCTGGCCGCCGACGATCCCGGCTCCCTCCATCGTCGCCGCATCCTCGGGGATCAGGTCGGTCGCGACCGGATTGGCCGCGGCGACGTCCATCGTCACCACCTTCTTGCGCGACGCGCCCTTGTCGGTGGTCCAGAAGAACTTGCTGCCGATATTGCCGGCGAGGCTCCACTCATTCTCCAGCCCCTTGACGATCGTCCGCGGCCTGGCGGCAGGGTCCTTGAGGTTCAGGATCGTGATCTCGTAGCGGTTGTCGGTCCCCTCGGTCGTGGTGATGACCAGCCAGCCGCCGTCATCGGTAACCTGCGCGAAATGGCCGCGCTTGGGCGTTTCGGGGGTCGCGTAGATCAGCTTGTCGGCGTCCTGCGACGTACCGAGCTTGTGGAAATAGACCGCCTGATTCTCGTTCAGCGCCTGGAAGGTCTCGCCCTCCTTCACCGCCGGGAAGCGCGAATAATAGAAGCCGCTATTGTCCTTTGCCCAGGCAAGGTTGCTGAACTTGATCCACTTGACCTCGTCGTCCAGCGTCTTGCCGGTGGCGACGTCGAGCACCTTGACGGTGCGCCAGTCCGACCCACCGTCCTGAATGCCATAGACCAGCAGCTTGCCATCCTCCGACGGCACCCATTCGGACAGCGCCGTCGCGCCGTCCTTGGCCCAGCCATTGGGGTCGATCAGCACGCGGCCCGGAGCGTCGAGGCTATCGCGGACCCACAGCACCGACTGGTTCTGAAGCCCGCTATTGTGGCTGTAGAAATAGCGATTGCCCTTGCGGGTCGGGACGCCGAAGCGTTCGTAATCGAACAGCTGCTTGATCCGCGCCTTGAACACATCGCGGCCGGGCAAGGTGTCGAGATAGGCGTCGGTCACCTTATTCTGTGCCGCGACCCAATCCGCCACTTCCTTGTCGTTGCGGACGTCGTTTTCGAGCCAGCGATATGGGTCGGCGACCTTCTCCCCGAAGCTCTCGTCGACGACATCGACGCGGCGGGTGTCGGGATAGGCGATCGGGGCGGTCATGGTCGGCGCGGACTCCGGGCTGGCGGCGGCGATGGGGGTAACGAACAACAGCGGCAGGGCGAGAATCGACGCGCGGCGCATTGGTATCTCCTGAAACGGAAGCGCCTTACCCTATTGCTACACCGTGCCGGGTCAAGCGGGCGTTCCGACGATGCTGACATAAAAGAGGGGGTTTTCGACCAACTGCACCGCGACGCGACGGGTTTGCGACCGTGACGCGCCAGACTGACAACGCGGACGCGACACTGGGGCGACAGTCGCGCGACGAAGACGCGACAGTTACGCGACAACCTTACAGAGCGGACCAGGTGGGGAATCGGATCATCGACCAGCGTAGATCAGAAGAAATCCAACATTTGAAGCCCGCGCGTCAGGCAAAGGCGATCAGCGCGCTTTCATAGCTGACCCAGCTCATCACCATCAGCGGGATGGTCGCGAAGGCGATCGCCACCGCGCTGCTTGCTCCATGTCCGCTCGTCCGTTTCATCTGAACCTCCTGCGCCACATTGTTTGCAGGGCGCGTGCCAATCCGGCGATCGGCGGATTTCCGTCGGTTCTGCCGTTAAGCGGTAGATGGGAAGTCGGACGCCACGCCAAAGTTCAGTGATTCTTACGGTGGCGCAACATTAGCTTGGGGCGGCGGAGCATGGCAGGATGGCGGGGATGATCCTATCTGCCCTGATCCTCGCGACGACGCCGCAAGCCGATCCTGCCGCCGATGCCAGCGCGTGTATCCACGCGGTCCCGCCCGCCAGCGGGACGATCGGAACGCTCGAAAATCGCTGCACCGACCGGCTGGTGGTGTTCATGTGCGTGACCGGGCCGCCATCGCGGGAGCGCGCGACCTATTTCGACTGCGCCAAGGGACAGGTCGGCAGCTATGATGTGAAGGCCCTGGGCAGCGCGCCCGCGATCTTTGCCGGGGCGCGGCGGTTGCACATGTTCGCGTGCCGGTTTCCGCAGTTTCTGCCGCGCGATGTGCGGTATTTTCACGGGCGGGGGCTGCGGGGGACGTGTCGGTAGCCCTCGGCAACGTGCAAGAAGAAGAAGAAGAAGAAGACCCTCCCCAACCCCTCCCGCAAGCGGGAGGGGCTAAGAAGAAGGCAGGCGCTAACAAAGAGAAGGGGCGGCCGCACCGTCGTGCGACCGCCCCAGCTCTTGACGAAAAACGCCGATCAGGCGGCGTCTTCGTAATCCTCGTCGGTCATCACCGGACCCGAGTCCTGGCCCTTGGCCGAGACGTCGCGGTCGACGAATTCGATGATCGCCATCGGCGCCGCGTCCGAAGCGCGCGGGCCGGTCTTGATGATGCGGGTGTAGCCGCCGTTGCGGTCGGCGTAGCGCGACGCGAGCACGTCGAACAGCTTCACCAGCTGCGCATCGTCGAGCAGACGGGCATGGGCGAGACGGCGGTTCGAAAGACCACCCTTCTTCGCCAGCGTGACCAGCTTTTCGACGTAGGGACGCAGTTCCTTCGCCTTGGCGACGGTGGTGGTGATCTGCTCGTGCTTGATCAGCGCAGCCGACATGTTGCGGAACAGCGCAAGACGATGAGCCGAGGTACGCTGAAGCTTACGACCGCCGTACTTATGGCGCATGGGTATTTCCTTTCGGTTCGTTCGGGGGCCGTATCAGGTACCCCGGACCCGGTGGGACGGTGAGCCACCAATCAATCCGTCATCCCGGCGAAAGCCGGGATCTCCATGAGGTTGTCCCCTGCCGCACGAGACCCCGGCTTTCGCCGGGGTGACGGCTGGGTGAGGAGCCGAAGCTCCTTACCCCATGATCTCCTGCTCGAGCTTCTTGGCCATCTCTTCGATATTCTCAGGCGGCCAGCCCGGGATTTCCATGCCGAGGCGCAGGCCCATGGACGACAGCACTTCCTTGATTTCGTTCAGCGACTTGCGGCCGAAATTCGGGGTGCGCAGCATCTCGGCTTCGGTCTTCTGGACCAGATCGCCGATATAGATGATGTTGTCGTTCTTGAGGCAGTTGGCCGAACGGACCGACAGCTCGAGCTCGTCCACCTTCTTGAGCAGGTAGCGGTTGATCGTCGCGGTGTCGCTGCCGCTTTCCGACGCAGACGACTGTGCGGCGACGCCGACCGGTGCGCTGCGGGTGATGGCCGAATCGTCGAAGTGGACGAACAGCGCCAGCTGGTCCTGAAGGATGCGCGCGGCATAGGCGAGCGCGTCTTCCGGGGTCACGGTGCCGTCGGTCTCGATCGACAGGCTCAGCTTGTCATAGTCGAGTTCCTGGCCGACGCGGGTGTTCTCGACCTTGTAGCTGACCTGACGGACGGGCGAGTAGAGCGCGTCGACCGGGATCAGACCGATCGGCGCATCCGCCGGGCGGTTGGCACTGGCGGGAACATAGCCCTTACCGGTGTCGGCGATCAGTTCCATGTTCAGCGTCGCGCCGTCGTCGAGATGGCACAGCACCAGTTCGGGGTTCATCACTTCGATGTCGCCCGACACGGCGATGTCGCCAGCCTTGACTTCGGCCGGGCCGGTGGCGCTCAGCTGAAGGCGCTTGGCACCTTCGCCCTGCATGCGCAGCGCGATCTGCTTCACGTTGAGAACGAGATCGGTCACGTCCTCACGCACGCCGGCGAGCGAGCTGAACTCGTGCAGAACATTCTCGATCTTGATCGAGGTCACCGCAGCGCCCTGGAGCGACGAGAGCAGCACGCGGCGCAGCGCGTTGCCGAGCGTCAGGCCGAAGCCGCGCTCCAGCGGTTCGGCGACGAAGGTCGCCTTCCGCTTGCCGTCACCGCCCTTTTTCTCAAGGCCGTTCGGCTTCTTAAGTTCCTGCCAGTTCTTTGCATTGACAGACACAGGCTTCCCCAAGGTTGGGCAGGATGGGGGGTGCATCCTGCCAGTAGAGAGAGCCGCCCCGCCCCGGATCCGGCACCCCGGACCCGCAGGCGAAGCGGAAAGGTAAATCAGACGCGGCGGCGCTTGCTGGGGCGAACGCCGTTATGCGGGATCGAGGTCACGTCGCGGATCGACGTGATCTGGAAACCAACCGACTGAAGGGCGCGAAGGGCGCTCTCGCGGCCCGAACCCGGACCCTTCACCTCGACCTCGAGCGTGCGGACGCCGTGCTCGGCGGCCTTGCGGCCCGCGTCCTCGGCAGCGACCTGCGCGGCGTAAGGCGTCGACTTGCGCGAGCCCTTGAAGCCCATCATGCCGGCCGACGACCAGCTGATCGCGTTGCCCTGGGCGTCCGTGATCGTGATCATGGTGTTGTTGAAGCTGGCGTTCACATGGGCGACGCCGGCGGTGATGTTCTTGCGTTCGCGACGGCGAAGACGCTGCGGTGCTTGTGCCATTATTCAGTAATCCTTCGAAAATCGAAGCAGGCGGGCCGCGGTGAGGCGGCCCAGCGGCTTACTTCTTCTTGCCAGCGATCGGCTTCGCCTTGCCCTTGCGGGTGCGGGCGTTGGTGTGCGTGCGCTGGCCGCGAACCGGCAGCCCCTTGCGATGACGCAGGCCGCGATAGCAGGCAAGGTCCATCAGGCGCTTGATGTTCATCGCGGTTTCGCGACGCAGGTCACCCTCGACCGTGTGGTCGGCGTCGATGGTTTCGCGGATCTGCAGCACTTCCTGATCGGTCAGGTCCTGCACGCGGCGCTCAAGCGTGATGCCGAGCTTTTCGGTGATCTGCTTCGCCTTTGCCGGGCCGATGCCGTGGATATACTGAAGCGCGATCAGAACGCGCTTGTTGGTGGGCAAGTTAACGCCCGCAATACGTGCCATGAAATAGGTTCTCCCAGCTCCACAGGGCGTGCATGGCAGCATGCCCCATCTCGTAGCGTTGACCCGGAACGCAAGCGCGCGACAGACATGCAAGCACGCTGCCGTTCACCGGTGTTTCGGAAGATGCGCGACATATTCACCGCAGCCCGCACTGTCAAGCGCCGGGTCCGGGGAATTTCTGGTTGGAATGGCATACACCAATTTCGCGACCCGGCCAAGCGCGCGCATCCCCCGACCGTCTCATTGTCGGACCGGTCAGTTGCGCTCGGCCGCAGCCTTCAGCCCCGGCATCTGCGCGCCGATCACCTGATCGACCACCTTCGCGAAACTCTCGATCCCATTGGGGTGATAGCCGCCCGCGACATAGGTGACGGTCAGCGCCGTCCCCTGCCCCTCCGCCTTGAGCGCAAAGGTCATCGTCGCGTTGACCGCGCCCGATTGCAACGGGCCGAACGCGCCGGAGAAACGGAACACCTTGCCGCGATCGGCATAGAGGGTGCGGGCATGCTCGACCGCGCCGCCCGGCATCCTTTCGCACCAACAGCCGCCGGGCCGGGGGTCGATCGACAAATTGGCGGCGTCGCCGGTGTAGCTGTGGTCCTTGCTCCACCACAGCGACGGTTTGGCGATCGTGTCCCACACTTTTTCTGGCGGGGCGGCGATGACGAGCTTGTGGGTCGAGACGAAGCCGGCGGGGTCGGTCTTGGTCACCTCTGCCACGGCCGGGGCCGCACCCAGCATCAGCGCTGCCGCAATGATCGGTTTCATGCCACCACTCCTTCATCCGGCCGCCGCAGGAACGGCTGCCGTTTCACATAAGCCAGGCTGCGCCACGCCCATTCGAGCGGGCCGTTGGCGAAGCGCAGCACCCATAGATTGGCGACCACTACGCACAAGGCGATCACCCCGGTCGCGATCCAGAATTGCGTCGCCCAGCCGTACTTGCCCCATAGGCCAAGGCCATAGGGCGCGAACAGGATGTGCAGCCCGATGATCTGTTGCAGGAAGTAGAGCGAAAAGGCCGTGCGTCCGCACGCCTTGAACGGCGACAGGATGCGCTGGCCGATGCCTGTTTTGAACAGCAGGTTGATCAACGCGACATGGCCGATGCTGGTCGCGATCCGGGCGAACTCCGTCGTGATCCAGATCGTCTTGGGATAGGGCGCGAAGCTGCTGATTTCGAGCGCGCCGACATAGCGCGCGGTGAGGCCGAAGCTGTAAGTGAGCGCGAGCAGGACCGCGTAGAAGCGGGTGCTCCGCTGCCCCTGGATCACCCCCCCATTTCCACAGCGCGATGCCGATCAGCATCACGCAGAACGCCTCGACCACCATGACGTAGAGCAGCCCCTTGCCGATGAAGAAGCTGGTCCAGCTGTTCCACATATATTGAGCATAGGGCAGCCAGCCGCCCGAATAGGCGGTCCGCTCCTTCTCCAGCTCCTTCTTCGTCTCGGCCGTCGGCTTGAAGCGGTCGAGCTTCTTCTGCCACTCGCCAAGCGCGGCCTTGTGGTCGGCGGACAGCTGCGCACCGGTTGCCTGTTGCGCCTGTGCCGCCTCGACCCGTGCGACCAGCGAGGTGCGCCCGCTATACTCGATTGCGCCCGTCACTGCAGTGAACAGCGCGAACAGGCAGCCGAGCGCGAGCAGCAGCCGGGGGCCGAGCAGGCGGAAGGGGAAGAGGAACAGCGAGGCGAGCGCATAGGTCAGGAGTATGTCCCCCACCCACAGCACGACGAAGATGTTGAGCAGGCCGAACACCAGCAGCCACAGGGTGCGGCGCATGAACAGGTCGGCGACCGCGACCGGTCCGTCCGGGGTCATCGCCTTGGCCGTCAGCACCATGAACCCCGCGCCGAACAACAGTTCGAGCACGCCGCGCTGCGTTCCCTCCAGAAAGGTCTGGAGGCCGATCCAGGTGGTGCGATCGGCGGGGGTCCAGCCAATCGTGCGGAAGTCCCCGAACAGCGCGCTGACCGACGACGCCTGAAAACTGATGTTCATGTAGAAGATCAGCAGGATCGCGAGCCCGCGCAGCACGTCGAGAATCTCGATCCGCGCGCGGCCCGCGACCGGTGCTACCGTTGCATTATCCGACACGACTCGCCCCCGCTCCCCGTCGAGGCGCGAGGGTGATGCGGGGGCGATGGCCGGTCAAATCATTTCGCGGGCGGCGCATCCTTGCCCATGTGGCGGTCGAGGAAGTTGAGGATGGTGGTCCACAGATGCACGCTGATGCCGGGACCGGCGACGCGGTGGGTCTGGCCGGGATAGAGCATCGTTTCGAACGGCACCGCCGCGCCCTGCATCTTCGCCATCATCACCGTCGAATGCTCCAGCACGACATTGTCGTCGGCCATGCCGTGAATCAGCAGCAGGGGATCGGTGATCTTCGTGGCGTCGGCGACGGTGTTGGCCTTGTCATAGGCGGCCTGAACCTGACGCGGATCGCCCATGTAGCGCTCGGTATAATGGGTGTCGTACAGCTCCCATTTGCTGACCGGGGCGCCGGAGATGCCTGCGGCGAAGGTGCCGGGCGCGGCCTGGAGCATCTTGAGCGTCATGTATCCGCCATAGGACCAGCCATAGGTGGCTATGCGGTTGGCATCGACGAAATCGAGGCCCCTGAGATAGGCCGCGCCGGCAAGCTGGTCCTCGACCTCGACCCCGCCCATCGCCTGGAACAGGTGATCCTCGAACGCCTTGCCGCGATTGGCCGCGCCGCGATTGTCGAGGACGAACCAGATATAGCCGCGATCGACGAGATACTGCTGGAGCGCGCCGCCCCAGGCGCGGCTCACCTGTTGCGAATGCGGGCCGCCATAGTGATGGAAGAAGACGGGGTATTTCTTGCCCGGCTCCAGCTTCGGCGTGATCATTTCCCAGTGCAGGACGGTGCCGTCCGCCGCCTTGATCGTGCCGAACTGCTTTTGCTGATGGCTGGCGAGATAGGGGGCGTAGGGGGTGATCCCCGGCGACCTTGTTCTCGTTGACCCAGGCGAGGCGCTTGCCCGCAGCGTCGGTCAGCATCACCTGCGCGGGCTGGTCGCTCTTGGAACGGGTGAGGATGATCCGGCTGGCGCTGCCATCGGCGCTGGCACCATGCCACCAGCCGGGTTCGGTGATGCGGGTGACCGTGCCAGGCTTGTTCAGGTTCACCGTGTAAAGGTGGCGTTCGAGCACGCCGTCCTTGTTGCCGGTGAAGGTGATGCGCCCGCTCTTCTCGTCGATCCCGACGATATCGGCGACTTCCCAATCGCCTTTGGTCAGCTGCGTCCACTTGCCTGATTTGAAGCGGTAGAGATGGCCGTGGCCGTCGCGTTCGGACCACCAGATCAGGCTGCCGTCCTTCATCGGGTGATAGGCGTCGGAAAGGTTGACCCAGCTGCGTTCGCCCGACTTCTCGCTGAACAGCACGCGCGACGCGCCGGTGGCGGGATCGACCGCGAGCATGTCGAGCACGGTCTGGGCGCGGTTCTGGCGCTGGACCAGCAACGTCTTGCCATCGGGCGTCCAGTCGACGCGGGCGAGGTAGATGTCGGTTTCGGTGCCGAGATCGACCTTGACCCGGCCGGAGCCGTTAGGGTTCATGACATAGAGGTCGACCAGCACATTCGCGGTGCCCGCCTTGGGGTAGCGCTGGTCGTAGATCTTGGTGCCCTCCGCACCGATCGCGGCGCGGCTGACGATGCCGACCGGGCTTTCGTCGAAGCGCTGGACCGCGATGCGCCTGTCGTCTGGCGACCACCAGTAACCGGTGCGGCGGCCCATTTCCTCCTGCGCGACGAACTCGGCCTCGCCGAAATAGACGGTCCCCTTCCCCTCGGTGGTCGCCTTGGCCTCCTTGCCGGTCGCGAGGTCGAGGACGACGAGGTTCTGGTCGCGGACGAAGCTCGCAAAGCCACCGCGCGGGCTGATCACCGGGTTCAGTTCGCCGCCCTCGGTCGCGGTCAGGCGGCGAACATTGCCGTCGAGCGTGGCGAGATAGAGGTCGCCGTCGAGGGGCACGAGGATCGCCTTGCCATCGGGCGCCCAGTCATAGGCGACGATGCCCTTGCTCCCGCCGATCCGCGCGCGTTCGCGCTGCATCTTTTCGGCTTCGGACAGTTCCGCGCCGGTGCCGAGCTTGAGGCTGTCGACCAGCATCCGCCATTCGCCGGTCGCGGTGTCCATCGCCCACAGGTCGAAGCGCTGATTGTCGTCGGGGCGGTTGCGCAGCACGGTCACCAGCGTGCCGTCGGGCGAGAGGCGCAGCGCGCGCGGCGTCGTACCGGCGAGATCGGGGCTGGCGAAGACCCGTTCGAGCGTCAGGTCGCCGCTCGCCACGTGCTGCGCCTCAACGGGCATAGCCACCCCCGCCGACAACAATGCCATCGCACCCAACGCCGCTTTCCACATCCTGCAACCCGTCCATTGTTTCGATTGTCCGCACGCCTATCGGGCTTCCGTGCGGGCAGGTAAAGTGTCGCGCGCAACCAGTTCGCTCACGCCGACGATGCGGAAGCCGCGTGCCTTGAGCCCGGCCAGCACCAGCGGGAGCGCTTCGCGCTCGACGCTGCGGCTGGCATACATCGGGTGGATCAGGATGATCGACCCCGGCCGCGCCGCCGCGATCACCGCATCGGCATAGGCGCGCGCGCCACCGGGACGCGCGACCGGCTCCTCGAAATCCCACATCGCGATCGTCTTGCCGTCGAGCGCTCCGGCCAGACCGGTGAACTTGACGCCATAGGGCGGGCGGAACAGCTTCGGGCGCGGCGCCCCGGCGGACTCCACCACGCGGTCGGTGCGGGCGATCTCGTCGCGATAGGTGGCGGAAAAAGGCGAGATCATGCGGCGGTGATGCAGGCTGTGGTTGCCGATCTCATGCCCCGCCGCCGCGATCCGCCGCAGCCCCTCGGGATAGGCTTCCGCTTCCGCACCGATGACGAAGAAGGTCGCGCGTGCGCCGTGCGCGGCGAGCACCGGGAGGACCGCATCGAGCCCAGCGCGGGTCGGCCCGTCGTCAAAGCTGAGCGCGACGATCTTGTCCTGCGTGGCGACGCGACAGGTGACCGGTGCGCCGAACGCCCAGCACCGCGCCTGCATCGCCGCCCTGAGCCCCCAGGCGGCGACGAGCAGCAGCGCGACGGTCGCGCCTGCGATGATCAGCCTTCGACGCTTCATTCCACGGCCTCCCCGCTCAGTACATAGCGCGGCCCCGCCCCCTCCGCCCCCGCCTTGTCGGCGGGGTTGTACAGCCCGCATTTGCGCAGCGACAGGCAGCCGCAGCCGATGCACGTATCGAGCTTGTCGCGCGTCCGTTCGAGCAGCGCGATGCGGCGGTCGATCTCGGCGCGGAAATGACGGCTGATGCGGTTCCAGTCGGCGAGCGTCGGGGTGCGGCCATGCGGAAGGCGGCTGAGTTCCGCGCCGATCTCCTCAATCGTCAGCCCCAGTCTCTGGGCGATCAACGCGAAGGACAGGCGGCGGATGTCGGAGCGGAGGAAGCGGCGCTGATTGCCGCTGGTGCGGATCGGCGCGACCAGCCCCTTTGCCTCATAGAAGCGGATGGCGGAGACACTGAGCCCGGTGCGGGTTGCCAGTTCGCCGATGGTGAGCAGTTCGTTGCCGCGCATTTTCCGTTTGACCTCAACTTAAGTTGAGGTTGTAGCGGGGTCGGGCACTCACGCAAACCGCAAAGGAATCGCGATGCCCACGACCTTTATCGAACACGCCAACCTCACCGTCACCAGCCCGCAGCGCACTGCGAAGCTGATCCAGCATCTGTTCGGCTGGCACATCCGCTGGCAGGGCGCCGCACGCGACGGCGGCACGTCGATCCATGTCGGCGACGACCGCTTCTACCTTGCGCTCTACGCACCGCCGGTCGATGCCGAGCGCCGCTACCCCAAGGGCCAACCGCTCAACCATGTCGGCTTCGTAGTCGACGACCTGGACGCGGTAGAGACCAAGGTCGCCGCCGCCGGACTCAAGCCGTTCGGGCACGACGACTATGATCCGGGGCGGCGCTTCTACTTCCTCGATTTCGACGGAATCGAGTTCGAGATCGTCTCCTATGGCTGACCGATTCTCCCACCCGGAAGGAGGAGGATCGGTTGCCTATGCCGGGCGCTTCAGCGGCCGCGCGCACAGGCTCAGCATGCGGGTGGCGATCTCGCGCTCGCCGACCACCACGTCACCCGCGCCCTTGGCTTCGAGATGCGCGAGTTCCGCATCCGAATGGGCGCGGGCGACGATGGCGATGGTCGGATTGAGGGCGAGCACCGCTTCGACCACGGCGCCCCCCTCGAACCCCTCGGGAATCGCGATCAGCAGCGCGTTCGCGCGATCGACGCCTGCGGCCTTCAGCGCTTCCGGATCGACCGCGTTGCCGCGCACCACGTCCAGTCCAGCCTCCTTCGCCGCATTGGCCATGTCGGCCTGATCCTCGATCAGGATGAACGGGCGCCGCTTCGCCAGCAGGTCGCGCGCGATCAGCTTGCCCACCCGGCCATAGCCGACCAGCACGACATGGTCGGTGCGGTCGCCGGTGTCTGCGGGCGGCTCGATCGGGTCGGTCTTTTCCTGCCGACGCGGCACGAACCAGTTGAAGATGAACGGATTGGCGAGGATCGAGAGCAGCGCCCCGGCCAGGATCAGGTCGCGGCCAGCGGGCGGCAGGATTTCAAGATTGGTGCCGAGACTGGCGAGGATGAACGAGAATTCGCCGATCTGCGCCAGGCTGGCCGCCGCAGTGATCGCGATGCGGTGCGATCGGCCGAGCATACGGACGATGCCATATGCGGCGAGCGACTTGCCGATCACGATGATCAGCACGGTGGCGATCAGCGGCAGCGGCTGCTCGACGATCACCGCCGGGTTGAACAACATGCCGACAGAGACGAAGAACAGCACCGCGAACGCATCGCGCAGCGGCAGCGTCTCTTCGGTCGCCTGTCGGCTGAGCGGAGTTTCGCCCAGGATCATGCCCGCGAAAAAGGCGCCCAGCGCAAACGACACGTCGAACACTACCGCCGCGCCGAACGCGACACCCAGCGCGATCGCCAGCACGGCAAGGCGGAACAGCTCCCGCGACCCGGTATGCACCACCCAGTGCAGCGCCATCGGGATGAGGCGGCGCGCGACGAGCAGCATGACGACGAGGAAGCCGGTCACCTTGAACGAGATCTGCGCGAGCGGGACGAGCACCGAACTCCACGTCATCGGACCGTCGCTCTTCATGATCTCCGCCAGCACAGGGAGCAGGACGAGCGCGAGGACCATCACCAGATCCTCCACGATCAGCCAGCCGACGGCGATCCGCCCGCGTTCGGTGTCGACGATGCCGAACCCCTGAAGCCCGCGCAGCAGCACCACGGTGCTGGCGACGGACAGCGCCAGGCCGAACACGAAACCCGCCAGCGGGTCCCAGCCCAATGCCCAGGCAAGGCCCATCCCCATCAGCACCGCCGAAGCGATCTGCACGATCGCTCCCGGAACCGCGATCTTGCGCACAGCGAGCAAGTCACGCAGCGAGAAGTGCAACCCGACGCCGAACATCAGCAGGATGACGCCGATCTCGGCGAGTTCGGCGGCGAGGTTTCCATCGGCGACGAAGCCGGGCGTAAAAGGCCCGACCATGATCCCGGCGAGCAGATAGCCCGCGATCGGCGAAACCTTCAGCTTGTGGGCGATCGACCCCATGATGAAGGCAATGACGAGGCCCGCGACGATCGTGGCGATGAGGGGGGTGTGGTGCATAGGCTGGCGGTCGTCCCTGTTATTACCCGGACCGCAGCGAGCGGTCCGGGCGGTGCGGCTATCCCTGTGTCCCGCCGATCACCAGGGCGGCGGCGGCGGCACTCGCCGCGACTCCACCCCAGACGACCGGCGCGAACCACCAGGGTGGCCGCTTCTTCTTCTGGTCCATGACAAAACTCCCGATGACGCCGTGGCCGGCGAAAGGGTGGCGTGTCAGACCTGTGGGGGGCCGCGCGGGCTACCGTCGAGGACGGGGTGCGGGTGAAGCGAAAGCGTGGCAAGCACGGTGACGATCGGCGCGCGATCGGTCTTGATCGGCGGGATCGGTGCGGTCGCCAGCGCGGGGGTTGCAAGATCGCTCGCCCCGGCGGCGGGTCCATCGTCGCGGCGCGGCGTCTCCGCCATGATACGCGACGCGGGGCGGATCGGTTTGAGCGCGACCGAGGTCGTCGCGGGGTTGAAGGCCGAGCCGTAAGCAATGGTGCGGGGCAGACCGCTGCTGAGCAGCGAGGAGGCCAGCGCGACGAGCAGCGCGATCCACAGCGCCATGGCCCGAACCGGTCGGGCGTCATGGGAGCCGAGGGGGGATCATGCGGGCTGTCACAGCTTCAACTTAGTGTGGCGTGCCGCAGAATCAAACGGGGCGCGGAAGCTTTTGCCTCCGCGCCCCGCGCTTGTTCCTGCCGGAAGCCGATTACTCGGCGGCGGCAACGTCCTTCGACGGACGCGGGTCGCGGCGCTCGGCGATACGCGCCGACTTGCCGGTGCGGCCGCGCAGATAATAGAGCTTCGCACGACGCACCACGCCGCGACGGACGACTTCGATGCTGTCGATATTCGGCGAATAGAGCGGGAAAACGCGCTCGACGCCCTCACCGAACGAAATCTTGCGAACGGTGAAGTTGCTGCCCATGCCCTTGTTGGCGCGGGCGATGCAGACGCCTTCATAGTTCTGAACGCGGGTGCGCTCGCCTTCGACGACCTTCACGCCGACCTTCAGCGTGTCGCCGGGACGGAATTCGGGGATCTTCTTGTCGGCCAGGAACTTCGCGACGTTCTCGGCCTCGATCTGCTGGATGAGGTTCATGCTCATTCGTCCTTCTGTTGCCGCGCGCCAGAGGGAGGATGGACCCGAGCGCCCTCATGGCGCTCCCAAAGATCCGGCCTCCTTAGCCGTGTATCGGTCTCGGCCTGTTGCTTTCGCCAGGCGTTGATCCGCGCATGATCCCCCGATCGCAGCACTTGCGGGATCGTGCGCCCTTCCCATTCGACGGGTCGGGTAAATTGCGGATATTCGAGGAGGCCGCTTTCGAAGCTTTCCTCGACTCCGCTGGAAGGCGCGCCCATTACGCCGGGAAGCAGCCGAATGCAAGCATCGAGAAGGACCAGCGCGCCCATCTCTCCGCCCGACAGCACATAGTCGCCGATCGACACCTGCTCGATCGGGCGCGCGTCGAACAGCCGCTCGTCGAACCCCTCGAACCGTCCGCACAGGATCGACACGCCGGGACCAGCAGCGAGCGCGCGCACGCGGTCCTGCGTCAGCGGCGCGCCGCGCGGGGTCATCGCCAGCATCGGGCGGTCGTAACCGACGCTGTCACATGCTGCGGCGAGGATATCGGGCTTGAGCACCATCCCCGCCCCGCCCCCGGCCGGCGTATCGTCCACCGTGCGGTGCTTGTCGGTCGCGAAGTCGCGGATCTGGACAGTGTCGAGGCTCCACTTCCCCTCGTTCAGCGCGCGTCCGGCGATCGACGCACCGAGCGGGCCGGGAAACATATCCGGGTAAAGCGTTAGGACGGTAGCGGCAAAGGTCATCGCGCCTGTTCGCCGCTTGAACGCCAATTGGCAAGGGAGCGGGCATGGAAGATTGCATCATCGTCGGCGCGGGGCCGGCCGGACTGACGGCCGCGATCTATCTGGCGCGCTATCACCTGTCGATCCGGCTGTTCGATTGCGGGTCGAGCCGCGCAGCGCTGATCCCGCGCACGCACAACCATGCCGGCTACCCCGAGGGGATCGAGGGGGTCGAGCTGTTGCGGGCGATGCTGGCGCAGGCCGAGCGGTTCGGCGCGGTGCGCGAGCCGGCCAAGGTGACGCGGGTCGAGCCCGTCGCGGACGGCTTTGTCGTTCATGCGGGCCAACGGCGGTTCGAGGCGCGGTCGGTGCTGCTGGCGACCGGGGTGGTCAATCACCGGCCAGAGGGGATGGCGGATGCGGTGCATGATCCGGCGCTGGCGCGCGGGCTGCTGCGCTATTGCCCGGTGTGCGACGGTTACGAGGTGACCGACAAGCGCGTGGGCGTGATCGGTACCGGGGACCATGGGATGCGCGAGGCGCTGTTCCTGCGCGGCTTTACCCGCGACGTCACGCTGATCGCGCCGGATGTGGAGCATCGGCTGGACGATCCGTGTGTCGCGGCGCTGGAGGAGGCAGGGATCGGCCGGATCGACGGTCCGTGCGGCGGCTATGCGATCGAGGGTGAGCGGATCGCACTCGATACGGCGGCGGGGCGTATGACGTTCGACAGCATTTACCCTGCGCTGGGATCGCGCATCCGCTCCGACCTTGCCGTCGCGGCGGGCGCGGCAGCGACCGAGGACGGATGCCTCGAGGTGGACGACCACCAGCGCACCAGCATCCCCGGCCTGTTCGCGGCGGGCGATGTGGTGAAGGGGCTGGACCAGATCAGCAACGCGATGGGTCAGGCCGGGGTCGCGTCGACGACGATCCGGAATATGCTGAGTGAACAGCGGGCGATTTGGCGGTAGCGCGCGGCGAAAGCTGACAAAGTTACGGGCAACGCGCGCGATTCTGTCAGCTTTGGGCGGGGTGGCGCGGCGGGACTGAAAGCTGGGAGAAGTGTCCAGATTCGGCATCGGACCGTTTAGATATGCCGGATCGGGACTTGTAGGAAAGCGCTATTGTGGAAACCGACCGAGCCGGTGTTAGGGCGAGAAATGGGTGGGAAGCTGCCATCGCTAATTTGCCAAGCTGGCTTGGGCTTCTGCTACAATCTCTTGCTCAAGGTCCTCGGTATTTGTGTCCGTATACGCTTCCATCCGCCAACGACCGTCAAGGTAATGTTGCCCGACCGGGCTTTCCAAGAAGTCAACGATCTTGACTAACTCGTCCTCTGTAAACTCCCAGTTCACATGGTCCTCGTAGGCCTTTTGATAGGTCGAACGATGCCTTTCATAGGCTTTCTTGAGCGCTGACATTCGGCGCTCAAAGCCACCCAGTAAGTCTTCTGCTGGCAGGGCACCTGCCTTCACGGGCCACATCACTCCGCCCGGTATGGCGTAACGCTCAAGAAAGCTCCCGCTATCGAGTTGGTGTTGGCGACCTATGGCCTTCAGAAACCGCTTGATCAGGGCGAGCTTGGTCGCGCTTGGGGGAGTTTCGATTTGTACGGCAGGAGCCGTTTGCGAAGGAGCCGACTGCCGCCCCGGTTCGTCAGTCGCTGCTATGCTCAATAGGGATGCCAAGCCGAAAAGAAGTGCGCTCATTCCGGGACTGTGGACTGGAACCGGAAACGTCCGCAATGGGGTCGTTAGCCGACAGTCCTCTTGTCGCCGGCACTCAATCCGGTCGCGGCGCGAACCGTAGCGCCTGAATGGTCGGCGGGTTGGTCGGGGCGAGCAGGATCTGGCCGTCGAGTTTGCCCTTGGTGCAGTTCCAGCGGAAGGCGGTGGAGAGGTTTCCGGTCGGGGCCAGCGGTTCGGCGGTGGGGCAGTCGCCGACCACGCCCTTGATCCGCGCGAATTCGGTCCGCCAGTGCGCGGCGTCGCGGTCTAGCAGGAAGTTCATCGCCAGCTTGCCGTCGAGCGGCTTGAGATCGCCCGCCGCATAGGCCGCGCGGGCGGCGTCCTGCATCTGGGCGAGCAATGGATTGAGGGCAGTCGCGCGCGGGCTGGCGGCCCCTGCCCGTGCCAGCGACCATAGCGACTGCCACACGGCCACGGCGGGCGCGGTATAGGTGCGGTTGGTGAAGGCGAAGGCGGCGATGCCGCGCTCAGGCGCCAGCACGACATAACTGCCATAGCCGGGATAGCCGCCGCCATGCTCCAGCGCGACACCGAGATCGCAGTCGCTGGTGATGCGCAGCCCCATGCCGTAGGCGGTGGCGTGGCGGCAGCTGTCGCCCTCGGGAGCGCCGCGACGCGGGCCGACGCGGACGAAGTTGAGGCCCTGCACCATTTCCCGCACCGTCGCGCGCTTGACCGGGCCGGCCTCGGCACCGTCGCGCGGGGGCCAGGCGGCGAGGAGGAAGCCGACCCACTTCGCATAGTCGTTGGCGGTGGTGATCATTCCGCCCATCGCCCCGAACGCACCGTCGCGCATTTCCGGCTCGGCGACCCACTTTTCGTCCTCCCAGCGATAGCCGAGCGCGAACTTGTCGCGCGGTACCTGTGCGATGTCGTAGGTGGTCGCGGTCATGCCGAGCGGCTTGAGGATCGTGCGGCCGATATAGGCCTGATAGGGCTCGCCCGAGGCGTTGGTGATGATGCGGCCGAGCAGCGCATAGCCATAGTTGGAATATTCGTGCGCCATGCCGCCGGTGCGGCTCCACGGCACGCCCTGCGCGATCATCGCGCTGAACTGCGCCTCGCTCAGCACCTGCTGCCGGTCGCCCCAGGGATCGTCGGTGACCATGCCGCCGACATGGGCGAGCAGGTCGCGGATGCGGATGCGCGGGCTGTCGGTCGTGGGGTATTTCCAGCCGCGCATTTCGGGGATGTGCTTTTCGGCGAGGTCGTCGAGGACCAGCCTGCCCTCATCGCGCAATTTCAGGATGGCGAGCGCGGTGAACGCCTTGCTCATCGACGCGATGCGGAAGCGGGTGTCCAGCGTGACCGGCGCGCCGCCGGGAGTCTGGGTGCCGACCATGGAGGAGAGCGCAGGCTTGCCGTCCTTGATGACCATATAGACCATGCCGGGGGTCGGATTCTGGTCGCGATACTTGGCGAAATGGTCACCGATCTCCGTCACCTGAGCGGGCGGGATCTGCCCGGCAGGGGTCTGGGCGAGTGCGGGCAGCGGGGCGAGCGCGAGGGCGGCGGCAAGGCTGAGTTTCATGCGCGCCAAGCAATCAGAGATGCGCGGCAATGGAAAGCCTAATCTGGCGCAAGCCCGGTGCGCAGTGCCAGCGCCCAATCGCCCCGCCCTTCCCGCTCGGCCTTGGCCGCGGCACTTGCGTGATCATAGGCGACCGAGCGGAGGTCAACCGTAGCGCCGCTGACCAGGGCGTAGCGCGCGTGCGGATCGCCGGTTTGCGCGGCATGGGGAAAGGGTAGGTCATCGCGATAGGCCTGGAGCCCCACGCTGCCCGGATTGGCGGCGGTGCGGCCGTCGGCCAGGGTCCGGATACCCGGGAGATGCGAGTGGCCGCACAGCGTGAGCGACGCCGGGTGGTTGCCCAGCCGCTCCGCGATCTCGGCATCGGTGGCAGGACGCAGGCCGGCTGGCTCGACGGTTTCGAGCAGTTGCTCGACATCGCTGCGCGCGGTGCCGTGGACCAGATGAATGCCGTCGATGCTCAGCGTCGCGGGCTGGGCGGCGAGCCACGCCAGTTGCGCATCGTCGAGCGCGGCGCGGGCGAAGCGGTCGGACCCGTTCATCCGCTCTGGCGGATCGGCCAGCAGTTGGCGCTCATGATTGCCCGCGATCGTCGGCCAGTCGAGCCGCATCAGCAGCGCAGCGGTCTCGGCGGGCCAGAGCGGGCCGGACAAGCTGTCGCCGAGATTGACGAAGCGGGTCGCGCCGGCGGCCTGCGCATCGGCGATGACCGCTTCGAGCGCGGGGAGATTGCCATGGATGTCGGACAGGACGGCGATCATGTCGCCGCGCTCACTCCGCCCAGCCGTCGGCGATGGTCAGCGTGGTCGCGTCCCAGGCGGGCACGGCTTGCGCGCGCATCGGGACCATGAAGCGCTTGCCGTCGGGCTTTTCGATTTCGATGAGATCGCCCGCGCCGAAATTCTCGACTGTCGCAACGGTGCCGATCGGTGCGCCGCTCTCGGACACGGCGGACAGCCCGAGCAGGTCGGCGTGGTAATATTCGCCCTCGCCCAGCGGGGGAGTTCGTCGCGCGCGACGGTGAGTTCGGTGCCGCGCAGCGCTTCGGCGGCGTTGCGGTCGGTCACCTCGGCAAAGCGGGCGATCGCGCCGTTATTGCCGGGGCGTACCGATTTGAGCGTCAGCGCGCCGCCATTGAAGCGGCGGTGTACCGACAGGTCTTCGGCAAAGACCTTGAGGCGGACCTCCCCCCGTCACGCCGTGCGCGCCGATAATGACGGCGAGCGTGACGGGCAGGTCTCCCCCTCCCGCTTGCGGGAGGGGTCGGCGAAGGGCTTGTCTCAGGCGGCATCGCTAGTGGACATGCCCTCCCCTAGCCCCTCCCGCAAGCGGGAGGGGGACTTGATGGATCAGCCCTCGGCCTTTTCTTCGCCAGCGTCGGCAGCCGGAGCTTCCTCGGCGGGTGCTTCGGCAGCAGCTTCCTCGGCGGCCGGGGCTTCCTCGGCAGCAGCTTCTTCAGCGGCGGGCTCTTCGGCCGGGGCAGCGGCGGCGGCTTCGGCAGCGGCCTTGGCTTCGGCGGCGGCTTCCTCGGCGGCCTTCAGCTTCTCGGCCTTCTCCTCGGCGCGCTCGACGGCCTTTTCGCCCGGCTTGCCCTTGTTCGGGTTGTTCTTCGCGGTGCGCTCCTTGACGCCGGTGACGTCGAGGAAACGGGCGACGCGGTCGGTCGGCTGCGCGCCGACGCTCAGCCAGTGCTTCGCGCGATCGGTGTCGAGCACGATGCGCTTCTCGTCGTCCTTGGCGAGCAGCGGGTTGTAGGTGCCGATCTTCTCGATGAACTTGCCGTCACGCGGGCTGCGCGCATCGGCAACGACGATGCGGTAATAAGGGCGCTTCTTCGAACCGCCACGCGACAGACGCATGCTGAGTGCCATTTTCGTACTTCCTTCTTAAAATTCAAACGGTTGAAACGATTACTTCTTCTTGTTCAAAAACTTCGCGAGCTCGGGCGGGATGTCGCCGCCCCCGCCGGGCAGGCCGGGAAGCCCGCCACCGGGACCGCCGAGCTTGCCCATCATGTCGCCCATCGCCGGGCCGCCCAGCGCGTTGCCGAGGCCGCCCATGCCGCCCTTGCCGAGCATGCCCAGCATCCCCTTGAGGCCGCCCATCTTCTTGAGCCGCTTCATCGCGGTGGACATTTCCTGGTGCATCTTGAGCAGCTTGTTCACGTCCTGAACGGTCGTGCCGCTACCCTTGGCGATGCGGATCTTGCGCTTGGCGTTGATCAGCTCGGGCTTGGCGCGCTCCTTCGGCGTCATCGAGGTGATGATCGCGTCCATGCGCAGCAGGATCTTGTCGCCGCCGGCCTGTTCGACCGCGCCCTGCGCCTTCTTCATGCCCGGGATCATGCCGGCGAGCGCGCCGAGACCGCCCATGCGGCGCATCTGGGCGAGCTGGCCGCGCAGGTCGTTCATGTCGAACTGACCCTTGGCGAGCCGCGCCGCCATCTTCTCGGCGTCTTCCTGCTCGATCGCCTGCGCGGCCTT
Source organism: Sphingomonas sp. J315 (assembly GCF_024666595.1). Classification (NCBI taxonomy): domain Bacteria; kingdom Pseudomonadati; phylum Pseudomonadota; class Alphaproteobacteria; order Sphingomonadales; family Sphingomonadaceae; genus Sphingomonas; species Sphingomonas sp. J315. The sequence continues at coordinate 203,119 of NZ_CP088296.1, forward strand.
TTCGACCAGCGAGACGACGTCGCCCATGCCGAGGATGCGGCCCGCGACGCGCGACGGGTGGAACGGCTCGATCGCGTCGAGCTTTTCACCGACGCCCGCGAACTTGATCGGCTTGCCGGTGACCGCGCGCATCGACAGCGCCGCGCCGCCGCGCGCATCGCCGTCCATGCGGGTCAGCACGACACCGGTGAGCGGCACCTGGTCGCTGAAATTCTGCGCGACGTTGACCGCGTCCTGACCGGTCAGCGAGTCGACGACGAGCAGAATTTCCTGAGGCTTCGAGATGTCGGCAACCGCCTTCATCTCGTCCATCAGCTGCTGGTCGACGTGCAGGCGGCCCGCCGTGTCGAGCATCAGCACGTCGAAGCCCTGCAGCTTCGCGGCCTGCATCGCGCGCCGGGCGATGTCGACCGGCTGCTGCCCCGCCACGATCGGCAGGGTCGCGACCTCGATCTGGGTGCCGAGCACCGCAAGCTGTTCCTGCGCGGCCGGGCGATTGACGTCGAGCGACGCCATCATCACCTTCTTGCCCTGCTTTTTCAGCAGCTTGGACAGCTTGGCAGTGGTGGTGGTCTTACCCGAGCCCTGAAGGCCGACCATCATCACCACGGCGGGCGGGGTAACGTCGAGATGGAGTTCAGCGGTGTCCGGGCCGAGCATCGCGACGAGCGCGTCGTTGACGATCTTGACGACCTGCTGCCCCGGGGTGACCGAGCGCAGCACCTGATGGCCGACCGCCTGTTCGGTGACCGACTCGACGAACTGGCGCGCGACGGGCAGCGCGACGTCGGCCTCGAGCAGCGCGATCCGCACTTCGCGCATCGCGGTCCGCACATCCGCTTCGGTCAGCGCGCCACGGCCCTTGAGACGGTCGAATACGCCGCCAAGCCGTTCGCTCAGACTGTCAAACACGCCATTCTCCTCTAGTTCTCAGGTCCGAAACGCATAAAACGCCGGCGGACGAAACCTCGTCAGCCAGCGTTGCCCGGAGGCATATGTCGTCGCGTTCCTGGGAACGGTCGGACGGGCGCTTAGCTGCATTCGCAGATAAGTGCAACTGTCCCGGGTTTCATCCCGGCGTGCCGCGGCTTTAACCCCTTCTACACAGTCCGCATGGGATATTTGCCCCAAGCATTATGGGGAGCCACTCCGGCATGTCGCTGGATCTTGAAGACGATCAGCCTGCGCGCAGCAGCAACGGGTCCGACCTGATCACCGGCGCGATCAGCGTCGCCGCGATCCTGATGTTCGTGGGCACCGGCAGCTCGGTGCTGTCCAAGACGCTGCGCCATTATCTGGAGGGCGCGGCCCCGGCCGATCGCACGCTGGTGATCGCGCTGCTGCTGAACGTCGCATTGATCCTGTTCGGCTGGCGCCGCCATCAGGGGCTTAGCAACGAAGTCCGCATCCGCACCGCGGCGGAGGAGCGGGCGCAGATGCTCGCGAGTCGCGATCCGCTGACGGGATTTCTCAACCGCCGCAGCCTGGCCGAGGAAGGCGCGGCGATGTTCGTGCGGGGCCAGAAGCGCCGCAAGGCGATGGCGATGCTCATCATCGACCTCGACCATTTCAAGACAATCAACGACATGCACGGCCATGCGGTGGGCGATGCACTGCTGCGCGCGGCGGCGGGCGAGATTGCCGGCGCGATGCCGCCGATCGCCCTGACCGCGCGCCTGGGCGGCGACGAATTCGCCTGCGCCTTCCTGTTCGACCCGGCCCAGCCCGACATGATCGAACGGATCGCCGAGAAGCTGCTCGCGCAGATGGCGCAGCCATTCGAGGCGGAGGGGCTGCGGCTCCATGTCAGCTGTTCGGTCGGCATCGCGCGATCGGACTTCGACTGCCAGTCGATCGACGCGCTGATGCGATCGGCGGACATCGCGATGTATGTCGCGAAGAAGTCGGGTCGCAACCGCTATGCCTGGTTCGACCATTCGATGGAGCGCGAGCTTCAGACGCGCAACGAACTGGAAAACGGCCTGCGCACCGCGATTCCGCGCGGTGAGATCGTCCCCTATTTCGAACAGCAGATCGACCTGCAGACCGGCAATCTGATCGGGTTCGAGGTGCTGGCACGCTGGGACCATCCAACGCGCGGCCTGATCAGCCCCGAGCTGTTCATCCCGATCGCCGAGGAAACCGGACTGATCGCAGACATGTCGCTGGCGCTGATGAGCCAGGCGTTCACCGCCGCGCGCGACTGGGACGCCTCGATCACCCTGTCGGTCAACATCTCGCCGGTCCAGCTGCGCGACGCATGGCTGGCGCAGAAGATCATCAAGGTGCTGACCGAGACGCGCTTTCCCGCGAGCCGGCTGGAGATCGAGATCACCGAAAGTTCGTTGTTCGACAATCTCTCGCTCGCCCAATCGATCGTCGGCAGCCTGAAGAATCAGGGCGTGCGGCTGGCGCTCGACGATTTCGGCACCGGCTATTCGTCGCTGGCGCACCTTCGCGCGCTGCCGTTCGACCGGATCAAGATCGACAAGAGCTTTGTCATCTCATTGAACGAGAGCGCGGATTCCGCCGCAATCGTCAACGCGATCGTTTCGCTGGGCGAGAGCCTCAACCTGCCGATCACTGCCGAGGGGGTCGAGGATGAGGCGATTGCCGCGCGGCTCAAGGCGCTGGGCTGTGCCAAGGCGCAGGGCTGGCATTATGGCAAGCCGCTGTCGATCAGCGGCGCCCGCCGTTTGCTCGCCGAGCGCCGGTTGCTGGTCCAGCCACCAGTCGAGCAGACGGTCGAGACCGAACTGCCGGTCGAACGTCCGGGACGGATGGCGGGCTAACCCTACCATCCCGCGTCGGGGCGCTTCAGATATTCGCGTTCCTCCGCCGTCGATTCGCGCCCGAGCGCGGCGTTGCGCGACGGGTAGCGACCGAACTGTTCGATCACCACCGCATGCTCCATCGCGAAGCGGAGATTCTCGTCGCGCCCCAGCGCGGTGAATTTCTCGAGACTCATCCGCTGCGCCTCGACATTCTCGGCGTGCATCAGCGGCATGTAGAGAAACGCAGCGCGCTCCGGAGGCATGTCGTGATCCCAGCCCTTGCCGATCGCCTCCAGCGTCAGCGCGAGCGCGAGCGGGTCGGCGGCATAGGCCTGCGGACTGCCGCGATGAATATTGCGACTGAACTGATCGAGCAGGATCACCGCCGCGAGCAACGCATCGGGATGGTCGCGCCATCCCGCCGCGCCGCTCGCCAGCACCACGTCATGCGCATGGCCGAACCGCCGTTTGATCTCGGCATCGACCGCATCGTCCTTCGCGAATTGCTGTTCGGGCTTCAGTTCGTCGAACCAATAGTCCAGCACCGCCTTCGCGCATGCATGGACTTCGACCCCGTGCGTCTCTAGATCGCCTGCCATGTCGTCCTCCGTCGCCGCTCCAGAGGTAATCAGCCTCGGCTGTCGGCTCAACCTTGCCGAAAGCGAAACGATCCGCGCGTTGTTGGGGTCCAACGACGTTGTGGTGGTCAACAGCTGTGCGGTGACCAACGAAGCGGTGCGCCAGACGCGACAGGCGATCCGCCGCGCCCGACGCGCGCGCCCCTCTGCGCAACTGGTGGTGACCGGATGCGCGGCGCAGATCGATCCGGCGGCGTTCGGCGCGATGCCGGAGGTAGACCGGGTGATCGGCAATGCCGAAAAGCTGGTCCCGGCATCCTGGGCCAGTGATGACGCGGCACTGGTGCAGGACATTATGGCCGTGCGCCAGACCGCGCCGCACCTTGCGGCGAGCTTTTCCGCGCATGTCCGTGCGTTCGTGGAAGTGCAGAATGGGTGCGACCATCGCTGCACCTTCTGCGCGATTCCCTATGGGCGCGGTAACAGCCGGTCGGTGCCGGCGGGCGCGGTGATCGATCGGGTGCAGGCTTTGGTCGATGCCGGGCATCGCGAGATCGTGCTGACCGGCGTGGATTTGACGAGCTATGGCCCCGATCTGCCGGGTGCGCCGACGCTGGGGCAATTGGTCGAACGGGTGCTGGCACATAGCTCGGTCGAGCGGCTGCGGCTGTCCTCGCTCGACGGAATCGAGATCGATGAGCGGCTGTTCGCGCTATTGACGCAGGAACGTCGGGTGTTGCCGCATGTCCACCTGTCGCTTCAGGCCGGCGACGACATGATCCTCAAGCGGATGAAGCGGCGGCATTCCCGTGCGCAATCGGTGGAGCTGGTCGCGCGGCTCAAGGCGGCGCGGCCGGAGATCGCGATCGGCGCGGACCTGATCGCGGGGTTTCCGACCGAGGATGAAGGCATGGCCGCCAATACGCTGGCGCTGATCGACGATTGCGACATCGTCCACGCGCATATCTTTCCCTATAGCCCGCGCGAGGGCACGCCCGCAGCACGGATGCCGCAGGTCGCGCCGGGCGTTGCCAAGGCGCGCGCGGCGGCACTGCGCGAGCGGGCGGCGATGCGACGGGCGAGCTGGCAGCGCGCGATGGTCGGGACCGTGCAGCGCGTCCTGGTCGAGCGACCGGGCGACCGCGGCCATGCGGAGAATTTCGCGGAAGTCATGCTTCCGCAAAGTGACATTGGATCGGTGCAACAGGTGAAGATCACGAACGTGCAGGACGGCAAATTGATCGGAGCGCGCGCATGAGCGGCCCCAGCTGGCGCGAGCGGTTGCTCGGCGGGTTCAAGAAGACGTCGGACCGGCTGGTCGGCAATCTGGCGGGCCTGGGCACCGGGCGGCTCGACGATGCGACGCTCGACGAGATCGAGGAGGCGCTGATCGCGTCCGACCTGGGTCCGGCGACGGCGGCGCGGATTCGCGACCGGCTGGCCGACGAACAGGTCGAGCGCGGGATGGAGGAGCTGGGCATCCGCCTCGTCGTCGCCGACGAGATCGAGAAGGTGCTGACCAAGGTCGCCAAGCCGCTGATCACCGACAAGGCGCGACCGCAGGTGATGCTGGTGATCGGCGTCAACGGGTCGGGCAAGACCACCACCATCGCCAAGCTGGCCGCCATCCTGAAGGATCAGGGGCTGAAGGTGATGGTCGCGGCGGGCGATACGTTCCGCGCGGCGGCGATCGGCCAGCTGCGCACCTGGGCCGAGCGGATCGGCGTGCCGATCGTCGCAGGGGCCGAGGGCGGCGACGCGGCGGGGCTGGCGCATGAGGCGCTGCGCCGCGCGACCGCCGAGGGGATCGACCTGCTGATCGTCGATACCGCCGGTCGGTTGCAGAACAAGCGCGAGCTGATGGACGAGCTGGCGAAGATCCGCCGCGTGCTTGGCAAGCTCGATCCAGAGGCACCGCACGACGTGTTGCTGGTGCTCGACGCGACCACCGGGCAGAATGCGCTCAACCAGATCGCCGTTTTTCAGGAAGTCGCCGGCGTCACCGGCATGGTGATGACCAAGCTCGACGGCACCGCCCGCGGCGGCGTGCTGGTCGCGGCGGCGGAGAAATACGGCCTGCCGATCCACGCGATCGGTGTCGGCGAGAAGGTCGACGATCTGCGCGGCTTCGATCCGCGTGAAGTGTCGCGGATCATCGCCGGGGTGGAGGCGTTGACCAAGGGGTGAACCTCTCTTCGCCGCTTTTCTTCGACAAGACCGACGCCTTTTGTAGAGTGACCCCATGACCGAATCTGCTCCGACCAAAGCCACCCCCTCCCCCCGGCCTGCGCATGCTGATCGATTTCGGTCCGCTGGCGGTGTTCTTTGCCGTCAACAGCTTCATGGGCGGGCCGCAGCTGACGCGGATGCTCGCGGCGACCGCGGCGTTCATGGTCGCGATCTTCCTCGCCATGGGGCTGTCGCTGTGGAAGACGAAGCACATCTCGCCGATGCTGTGGATCTCCGGCGTGCTGGTGCTGGTATTCGGCGGGCTGACCCTGTGGTTCCACGACGAGACGTTCATCAAGGTCAAGCCGACCTTGGTCTATTCGATGTTTGCGATCGTGCTGAGCTATGGCTTGCTGACCAACAAGCCCTTGCTCCAGATGCTGCTCGAAAGCGCCTATCCGGGGCTGACCGCGCGCGGGTGGCGGCTGCTGACGATCAACTGGGCGGTGTTCTTCGTCGCGATGGCGGTGCTGAACGAGATCGTGTGGCGCACCCAGAGCTGGGATTTCTGGGTCGCGTTCAAGCTGTGGGGCGTGGTGCCGCTCACCCTGTTGTTCGCGATCGGCAATGTGCCGCTGCTGCTCCGCCATGGCCTCAAGACCGACGGCGAGATCGTCGACAAGGCGCTGCCGCCGGAGGGTTGAAACCAAAACGGGCCGGAGTTTCCCCCGGCCCGCTTCTTCCATCGATGATCAGCCCGATCAGCCGGCCTGGTCGGCGCGGCTGACGCCTTCGCCGTCGAGATTGGCAGCGACGAAGTCCCAGTCGATGATCTTGGTGATCGCCTCCAGATAACCCGGGCGCGCGTTGCGATAATCGATGTAATAGGCGTGCTCCCACACGTCGATCGTCAGCAGCGGCTTGTAGTCATAGACCACCGGCGTGTCGGCATCGTGGAGCGAGGTCACCTTGATCTCGTCGCCGTCGAGCACCAGCCAGCCCCAGCCGTTGGAGAAATGCGCGGTGGACTCGGCGATCAGCTGCTTGACCAGCTCTTCCTTCGACCCGAACTTTGCCTCGATCAGCTCGGCGAGCTTGCCGGTCGGCTCCTTGTGCTCCGGCGTCAGGCCGAACCAGTAGAAGCTGTGGTTCCAGATCTGGGCAGCGTTGTTGAACAGGCCCTTGTCGCCGGTTTCCTTGGCGTGGCGGATCACCTCGACCAGCGACTTGCCCTCAAGCCCCTTGTCCGCGACGAAGCCGTTGGTCTTGTCGACATAGGCCTTGTGGTGCTTGCCATAGTGGAAATCGAGCGTCTCGGCCGAGATGGTCGGGGCGAGCGCGTCCTTGGCATAGGGCAGCGTCGGCAGTTCAAAGGCCATGGGGAGTCCCTCCGGTGATGATGTGTTGCTGGCGAAACGCGCGGGCGCGCGTAACGGTCCCGGCCATCTGGGGTGCAAGCCAACGAAACTCAACGCAATTCCGCCAAAAAATCGTTGCGTGTGACAAACGAAAATTGCCGTCCTAAGCTGATGCGAGGAGACGGCGCGGGGGCGTGCCGCCTACAGCAGGGGATGGTGCAATGGACAAGTTTTTCGGCAATCTGAATGCGGTGCTGGCGGTCGGCGTGCTGCTCGCGGTCGGGCTGATGTTCGCGCCCTATTATGCGCCGCCGACCGTGGCGCTGGGGCTGGCGCAATGGGCGCACGTGTTCTTTGGCATCGTGTGGATCGGGCTGCTTTATTATTTCAATTTCGTCCAGATCCCGACCATGCCGACAATCCCGGCCGAGCTGAAGCCGGCGGTGTCGAAGCATATCGCGCCGGCCGCGCTGTTCTATTTCCGCTGGGCGGCGGCGTTCACGGTGCTCACCGGCCTGATCCTCGCGCACCTCTACGGCGCATTGCACGCAGCCTTCACCTTCCAGGAGCCGTTCCGCCTGATCGGCATCGGCATGTATCTGGCGATCATCATGGCGTTCAACGTGTGGTTCATCATCTGGCCGAACCAGCAAAAGGCGCTGGGCATGGTCCCGGCGGACGACGCCACCAAGGCCAAGGCGGCCAAGACCGCGATGATTACGTCGCGGATCAACACGATGCTGTCGCTGCCCATGCTGCTGTGCATGGTCGCGGCGCGCTGATCGCTGCTGAACGCGGGAGGGTTATCCTCCCGCGTTCAGCAGATCATGCCGCTTGAGCGCGTGGCGGAGCTGGTCGTAGCTGAGGCCGAGCGCTTCTGCGGTGGCACGCTGGTTGAAGCGGTTTTCCGACAGCGCGCGGCTCAATAGCTCGCGCTCGAAGCGGTTGACGCGGCTCTTGAAATCACCCGACAGATCGTCGTCGCGGCGAGGCAGCGGGCCCGGCTCTTCGGTCGTCAGCTGCACCGGCGCGGCGTTGCCGGGAATACCGTGCGGCATCGGGCGCGGACGGTGGGGCGAGGCGAAGGGATCGATCTGGATTTCGTCCACCGGCCCGGATCGATCCCAGCGATAGACCGCGCGCTCGACCACGTTGCGCAGTTCCCGGACATTACCGGGCCAGTCGTGATTGGTGAGCCCGTCCAGCGCGGTCGGTCCGAATCCCTCCCAGTCGCGCCCAAGTTCGGCGGCCATGCGTCGTCCGAAAAATTCGGCGAGCACCAGCACGTCGCCCGCACGCGAGCGCAGCGGGGGCAGCGTCACCACCTCAAAGCTGAGCCGGTCGAGCAGATCGGCGCGGAACGTTCCCCGTTCCACCCGGTCGGGCAGATGTTCGTTGGTCGCCGCGACGATGCGCACATCGACACGAATTGGACGCGATGCACCGATCCGGGTGATCTCGCCATATTCCACCGCGCGCAGCAGCCGGTCCTGCGCCGCCATGCTGAGCGTGCCGAGTTCGTCGAGGAACAGCGTACCGCCATCGGCCTCTTCAAACCGCCCCGCACGCCCCTTGGTCGCGCCGGTGAACGATCCGGCCTCATGACCAAACAGCTCCGCCTCGATCAGCGTCTCGGGCAAGGCGGCGCAGTTCATCACCACGAGCGGCTGGTCCCAGCGGGGCGACAGGCGGTGGAGGCGCTCGGCGACCAGTTCCTTGCCGGTCCCGCGCTCGCCGATCACCAGCACCGGACGGTCGAGCGCAGCCGCCCGCGAGGCAAGCTCGAGCGCGTCGAGAAAGGCTCCCGACTGGCCGACGACATGGGTGGTCCGCTCCATGCCGAATTCTTGGGATATTTTCCCAAGTTTTGGCAAGTGGTAAGTTTGCCGATTTGGGCAATTCGTGCGAAAAATGGCGGAAAACCGCCGCAAAATCGAATTGGCACGCCCCCTGCAATGTTGCTGGCATGCCGCGAAGGGCGGCAATCAAACGAAGAAATCGAGGGACGGAAACAATGTACAAGGGCAACAACAGCTTTCGCACGACGCTGGCGGCGCTGGTCTGCACCCTGATCGTGAGCACGACCAGTCTGGCAACCGTGGTCGGCCCGGCCGTCACGGCAACGGACGGCACCACGGTTTCCGCCCGAGCCATCGCGTAAGCGATCCCGCCGGGCGGGTGCCCCCTATCACCCGCCCGGCGGCACGAGTTTCAAGGAGCAAGTTTCAGATGGGCATTTTCTCTCGCACCCGCGACATCATCGCCGCGAACTTCACCGACTTGCTCGACAAGGCGGAAGATCCGGCGAAGATGATCCGCATGATCATCCTCGAAATGGAGGAGACGCTGGTCGAAGTGCGCGCCAGCGCGGCCCGCACGATCGCCGACCAGAAGGAAATGCGCCGCCACATCGCCAAGCTGGAGAATCTCCAGATGAGCTGGACCGAAAAGGCCGAGCTGGCGCTGAGCAAGGACCGCGAGGACCTGGCCAAGGCGGCACTGGTCGAGCGCCAGAAAGCGTATGACATGTGCGACCAGCTGAACGCGGAGATCGCGGTGCTCGACGATGCGCTGCGCGCGTCGGAAGAGGACATCGCCAAGCTTCAGACGAAGCTGCGCGACGCGCGTGCCCGGCAGAATGCGATCATGACCCGTCTGGAAAGCGCCAACAACCGCGTCAAGCTGCGCGAGATGACCCATGGGTCGAAGGTCAGCGATGCATTCAGCCGCTTCGACCTGCTCGAGCGCCGCGTCGACTTTGCCGAGGGCCGCGCCGATGCGCTGAGCCTGGGCGCGCCGAAGAAGACGCTGGAGGAGGAAATCTCCGAGCTTCAGTCGGCCGAGAAGGTCGATGCCGAGCTGGCCGCGCTCAAGGCGCGCCTGAACAAGGGGGAATAAGCCATGGAAGACGTGTTTCTTCCCATCATTATCGTCGGGATGCTGTTCATCGGCATGCCGTGGGTCATCCTCCACTATGTGACCAAGTGGAAGCAGGCCAAGACGCTGACCGGCGAGGATGAAAGCCTGCTCGACGAGCTGCACTACACGGCTCGCCGCCTGGAGGATCGCCTCCACACCATCGAGCGGATCATCGCCGCCGATAATCCCGAGTTCCGCCTGCGCGGCAATGACACGCCGCCAGTCCGCGAACTCCCCGACTTCGAACGCGCACGGAGGAACTGAAATGTCCGCTAGCCGCACTCAGCTGTATCGCGACAAGGTCAACGGAAAATGGCTCGGCGTCTGTGAAGGACTGGGCGACTATACCGGGGTCGACCCGCTGTGGATCCGCCTGGGCTTTCTGGCCCTGCTGGTCGCCACCTTCCCGCTGATGTTCTTCGTCTACATCGGCCTCGCCATGGTCACCTCCCAGAAGCCGGTCGGTCTCTACGAGAACGCCGAGGACGCGAAATTCTGGCAGGGGGTGCGCGCCAATCCGCGCCGCTCGACCCAGGAAGTCCGCTCCAAGCTGCGCGACATCGATCGCCGCATGGCCGACATCGAGACCTTCTACACGAGCCGCAACACGCAGCTCGCCGACGAGATCGAGCGCCTCCGCTAAGCGGGCGCTCAACAGGAGGGAATAGTTATGAGCTGGGGTGGACCGGGTTTCGTCATCGCGATCATCGCGATCTCGACCTTCGGATGGCTCGCTTCGACCTGGATCCGCGCCAAGCACGGATATCCGATCGAGAATGAATGGATGGGCATGACCGACAAGGGCGATGCCGGTGCGACCCGCAAGATCGAGCTGTTGACCAGCGAGAATGAGCGGCTGACCGGCCAGATCAGCCGGCTGGAGGAGCGGATCGCGGTGCTTGAGCGCATCGCCACCGACCCCGCCGAGCGAACCGCCCGCGAAATCGACGGCCTGCGCTGAATAGGACGAGAGACATGGAAAAGATGGAATTTTTCGCCAACCTCGCCCCCGTAATCGCGATCGTCGGTGTGGCAGGCATGATCGGGTGGATGTTCACCACCTGGCTCCGCATCAAGAATGGCTACCCGCTCGACGGGGCCTGGGGCCAGGCGGTCTATCCGCAGAAGAACGAAGAGATGATCGAGCGGATCAAGCTGATCAGCCAGGAAAATGCCCAGCTCCGTGCGGAACTGGGTTCGGTCAAGGACCGGCTGGCCAATGTCGAGCGGATCGTCACCGACAGCAGCCACACGCTGGATCGCGAGATCGAAGCGTTGCGGCTGGGCAAGAATTGAGGGTCAGACGGTGGAAAAAGCGCCTTTCGTAATCGCCTTCTTCTTCATCGTCGTGGGCATCCCGGTGATCCTGGGCGTCGGCAGCGAGATGTTCAAACGCTGGCTGAAGCACAAGGAAAAGATGGCCGAAGTGCTCACCGCCCAGACCGCCGAACGCGCCGCGCAATATGCGGCGCATACCGAGCGGCTGGAGCAGCGGGTGCGGGTGCTGGAACGGATCGTCACCGACAAGGGTGTCGATCTGGCTGACGAGATCGAACGGCTGCGCGACGACCGGCCGGTAAACTGAACGAACGAATTTTGTGAGGGAGTATCTACCATGTTGATCGGATTTTTCGCGGTGCTGGGCGTCATCGGCGCAATCGGCGTCACGATGGCCGAGATGCGCGACCGTCCAATCCGCCGCGCAGAGCGGCTGGCACGCGAAGCGGCGGCCCAACCGGCCGAGTAAGCCCCGACGGGCGCACGAGATCAGACGAACAGGAGGCAGGGTATGGATTGGGCGTTCATGGTGGTGATGATCGTGGCGATCGTGACCGTCGGCAACATCGTCCGCGCCAAGATGGGCATCCAGAAGGATGGCCGCGGCAACGACTATGTCGCCCATGACCCCGCGGCGAGCGCCGAAGCCCGCCGCCTTGAGCAGGAGGTGCGCACGCTGAAGGACCGCATCGCGGTGCTGGAGCGGGTGATCACCGACAATCATTCGAGCGTGAGCCTCGACCGCGAGATCGAGAAGCTGCGCGAAGACCGCAACTGAAGTCCGGCGCGAACCGGAGGAGGATGTGATGACCGACCCCAATTTCTACATGGCCATGGCGCTGGCGACCCTTGCGGGGCTGGGCATGGTGACCGGAGCGGGCCTGGCCGGATGGCGCGGCTGGCTGGCGTTCAAGCGGCAGGAACTGGCGCTGACGCATCAGGTCGACACCGCCCAGGCGGCCCCGACCAACGCCGGTGCCCGCATCGAGATCGCGGACCTCAAGGAACGGATCCGCAAACTCGAAGCGATCGCCGCGGGCGTGGACCTCTAACCCCCCCCGGAGCAGCGGCGGACGGGTTGGGAGGCCCCCGCCACTGCACCACGGGAGCGGCAGCTGCAGACGCCGCTCCCACACCTGCCCGCTCAGTCGATCACGCGGTGACGCTTCAGAAAGGTCACGGCATCGGCGAGCAGGCGATCCTGAAGCACGGGATCGAATTTTCCATGCACCCCGCCGGGCACGATATGCAGCTCGGCCGGCACCTTCGCCCGATCGAGCGCGGCCTTGAGCGCGGTCGATGCGGCGAGTGGGACCACCGGGTCCGCGTCGCCATGGACGATGAATACCGGGGGTCGCCCCGCCCGGACGCGGGCAATCGGCGACATGCGGGCGGCCATCGCGGCGCCCGCCGCCCCCTCTCCGACCCATTTGCCGATCGACGGACTGGACCACGCGCCGAGCGACTCCGGGCGCAGATCGGTCGGGCCGTAGAAATCGATCACCGCCGCAGCGCGCGGCACAGCTCCGCATTCCTTGGGATCGAGACCCTCGCTCGCATCAATATAGGCCCCCATCAGCGCCAGATGCGCGCCCGCCGATGTCCCCATCAGGACGATGCGCTTCGGGTCCAGCCCCTCTAGGGCAGCCCGTTCCGCGATCCAGCCCATGACACACCGGACATCCTCGACCGCTGCCGGCGCCTGTGCCTGACCCGACAGGCGATATTGCATGCTGATTATCGCGAACCCGGCTTCGACGAAGCGACGATGTCCGGTCCAGCCCTTGGGCCGCTCGCCGCGCGCCCATGCGCCGCCATGGATGACGACCAGCACAGGCGCGCGCTTGCCCTTGGCGCTTTGCGGGCGGTGGAGATCGAGATGGAGCGGGCCGGTTGTGGTGGTGCGATAGACGATGTCGCGCTTGCTCTGAACAGCGGGCGCGGCTTCCTGCGCGGAAGCCGGGATCGTCAACACCGCCATCGCCAAACCAAATCCGATCGCTCGCATCTTCAGCCCTCGCTCTGTTCTCGCCAGCCTAGGACAAGCATGGGTGACGCGGAAGCCCGGCCCCGCTAAGGGCGCGGCCATGACCAGCCTGTCCGACCTCACCGACGAGTATGAGTTCCTCGACGCCGACGACCGTTACAGGTTGCTGATCGACCTCGGCAAGGCGCTGGAGCCGATGCCCGATGCGCTCAAGACCGATGCGACCCTGGTGCGCGGATGTTCGGCGGCGGTGTGGGTCTATCCGACCGTGCTCGACGATGGAACGCTGCATTTCCTGGCCGACAGCAACGCCGCGATTACCAAGGGGATCATCGCGCTCGTCCTGCTGACGGTGCAGGACCGCAGCCCGGCGGACATTCTGGCGACGGATATCGAAGGCGCGCTTGCTCCGTTCGATCTGCGCAATCAGCTGAGTTCCAACCGGACGCAGGGCATCCCCAACATGATCGCGCTGATCCGCGCGACGGCAGAACGCTACGCCGCGTGAACCCCGAATCCGGTCGGCTCTATCGCGCGATCTGGCGTTGGCATTTCTATGCCGGATTGTTCGTCGTGCCGTTCATCCTGCTGCTGTCGCTGACCGGCGCGATCTATCTGTTCAAGCCGCAGCTGGATGCGTGGGAGGAGCGCGACTGGCGCAGCCTGCCGGTGGCCGGAGCAGTGACGCCCGATGCGCAGCTGGCGGCGGCACTGACCAAAGTCCCGGAGGCGAGCTTCCACAGCTACCGCCTGCCGGTCTCCCCCGGCGACGCGGCCGTGATCCATGTCGGCCTGCCCGATGGTGCCATGCGCGACATCGCGGTGTCGCCGCAGGGCAAGGTGATCGCGATTGACGATCCCGATACGCGGATCGCCGCGACAGTGTCGCGCATCCACGGATCGCTGCTGCTCGGCCAATGGGGCGGGCTGCTGGTCGAGACTGCCGCGTGCTGGGCGATCCTGCTGATCCTGTCGGGCCTGTATCTGTGGTGGCCGCGCGGGCGTGGGCTGGGCGGCGTGTTGTGGCCGCGACTGGGCGCGCGTGGGCGGGTCGTGTGGCGCGACCTGCATGCGGTGACCGGATTCTGGGTTTCGGGGCTCGCGCTCGTCCTGCTCGTCTCCGGCCTTCCCTGGACCGATGGCTGGGCGACTGCATTCCGCACCGTGCGCGCCGAGCTGGGGCTGGTGCAGGGGCCGCAGCAATGGAAGGGCGGCATCGACCTGCATGCGGAGCATGACCATGAAGCGATGCTGCGCGCTGCCGCCGCCGCGAAGACAGCTCCGGCGGGCATGACGCTGACCCAGATGGTCGCGCGCGCGCAGGCGGAGGGCGTCCCCGCCCCCCGCGATCCTCTCCCCGCCCGGTGCCCCCGCGCAGTTCGGCCCGCCCAATGGCAACCTGTGGAAGCTGACCAGCCAGACCCAGAATCGCCCGATCGCGCGCAGCGTCAGCTACGAACCGATGACCGGCCATGTCGTCGCGCGCAGCGGCTTTGCCGACAAGCATCCGATCGACCGCGCGATCGGATACGGCATCGCCTGGCATGAGGGACAGTTGTTCGGCTGGGTCAACGAGTTGGTCGGGGTGCTGACCGCGTTTGGGCTCATGCTGCTGGCGGTGAGCGGCGCGGTGATGTGGTGGCGGCGACGACCGGGCGGTTCGCTCGGCGCTCCGCCGCGTCCGAGCGATGCAAAGCTGCGGGTGGTGGCGGCGATCACGCTGGTCGCTGCCGCGCTGTTGCCGATGCTCGCGCTGTCGCTGGTGCTGCTGTTCGCGATCGACCGGCTATTCCTGCCGCTGTGGCCGGCGGCGGCACGCTGGCTCGACCGTACCCGCCCGGCCTGAGAGACAGTGGCCGGGCGGGCGGTAGTCCCGCCGATGGTCAAAGAGGGAAATCACACCGGCGGGTGCCGCGCGGGACCGGGTAAGAAAACCCGCGCGACGGGGGGCCGGTCAGGGCAACAGCACCGCGTCGACGACGTGGATCACGCCGTTCTTCTGCCCGACATCAGCAATGGTGATGTTCGACGTGCCACCCTTTGCATCGGTGACGATCCAGCCGTTGCCGCGCTTCGACAGGGTGATCTTGGCGCCCTGAACCGTGGTCAGATCGAGCTTGCCGCCATTCGCCTTGGCCTTGGCCGCGATGTCGGCGGCCATCATCCGACCCGGAACGACGTGATAGGTGAGCACGGCGGTGAGCGTGCCCTTGTTCTCCGGTTTCAACAGCGTGTCGACGGTGCCGGCGGGCAGCTTGGAGAAGGCGGCGTTGGTCGGGGCGAAGACCGTGAATGGCCCGGGCGACTTGAGCGTGTCGACAAGCCCCGCGGCCTTCACCGCGGCGACCAGGGTCGTGTGATCCTTTGAATTGACGGCGTTATCGACGATATCCTTGGTCGGATACATTGCCGCGCCGCCAACCATCTTGGTCTGTCCGGCGAGCGCGACCGAACCGGTGGCCAGCGCGGCACCGGCGAGCGCAAGTGCGAAATGCGGGGTACGAAACTTCATACATCCTCCTGCTTTCGTGGCAGTGCCCGGCTGTTTCGAGGCCGGGTTGCACAGGAGATACGGACGCGGATGCGCGCCGGATGTCAGATGCCGAAAATTTTTCCTGCCGCGACGCGCGGGCCGGTCGGCGCGGGGTGCGGAGCCGTATCGCGCGGCTCCATCGTGATCGCCAGTGTCGCGCCGTCGTGCAGCATCGACCGATGCCCCTCCGCCACGACCAGCTGGGTGTCGCCCGCCGGTTGAATGACGCCGAGCGAGCGCGGAATGCCGTCGGCGGGGATGATCCACAGTTCGGGCACGCGCGCGTCGGGGCCCATGTCCTGCGCGACCAGCCGCAGCTGCGCGGTGGCGGGATCGTAGCGCGCGGCGACCAATGGCCCTTCCCCCTCACCGCGCAACTGCGCGACGATCGCGGGCTGGGTCACGACCTGTTGCGGCGCGGGGGCGATGGGCTCCGACCGTGGGATCGCCAGCAGCACAGCCAGCGCCGCCGCGACCGACCCTGCGGCCGCAGTCCCCCATTGCCAACGGCGCAGCGCGCGGCGCGGGACGAGGTCGGCGACCGACGCGCCGGTGCCGGAATCGATCGACCGCTCGATCCGCGCCCACAGATCCTCAGACGGGATCGCGTCCGGCGCGTCGAGCCCGATCGCGGCGAGCCGAGCACGCCAGTCCTCGACCCCTGCGGCAAAGGCGGGATCGGTCAGCATGCGCCGCTTGGCCGCGACCAGCGCCTCGCCTTCCAGCACGCCGAGCGCGAGTTCGGCGGCGAGCAGCGCGGGATCGTCGGGCATGTCGATCGGGTCAGCCATCGCCGAGACAGCTCCTCAACTGAAGCAGGCCACGGCGGATCCAGGTCTTCATCGTGCCCAGCGGGACGGCGTCGCGCTCTGCCAGCTGCGCATAGGTCAGCCCGCCGAAAAAGGCGGCGCGGATCGCCGAGGCCGTGCGCCCCTCTAGCGCATCGAGGCAGGCGCGCATCCGCAGCTGCTGTTCGGCATCCTCGATCGCGGCATCCGCACCGGGCGTGTCGTCGGCAATCGCCGCCGCCGCTTCGATCGGCGCAGTTGGGGCCGCTGGACGTGCGCGCAGCCGGTCGATCGCACTGTTCCGCGCGATCGCCGCAAGCCAGGTGATCGGGCTGGCGCGTTCAGGGTCGAACCGCCCCGCCCGCTGCCACACCTTCACATAGACTTCCTGCACGACCTCCTCCGCTTCCTCCCGGTTCCCGCAGATACGCAGGCAAATCCCAAAAAGCTTCGCGCACGTAAGGCCATAGACTTCAGACAATGCGGAACGATCCCCCCGCCCCACCGCGATCAACGCCTCCGCCAGCCGCTTGCGCGCTAGGGTGGCGGAGGGTGGAGACGGTGTCACGGAGCGGAACGTAGCGGGCTTGCGGCGACGCGCAAGCGGTTGCGATCAGGCGAGGCCCAATTCAGCGGCGACCGCGTCCAGATCGGCGCCCTGGGGCACGATCAGCCACTCGCGGCTGGCCGCGCCGTTGACCACGGTCACCGCGCCGCGCGGGCAGACGCCCAGGCATTTGACGTCGACGATCCCCGCCGCAGCCTTACGCCCTTTCTTCAAATGGAGATGCTTGCGCAGCGCCTTGCCCAGCGGCTGCTTGCCCTTTGGCCCGAACCCGCCATCGATCCGCTTCGCGCATTTGGCGCACACCAGCACCGCATTCGCCCAGTTGGAACGAACGCGGGTCTTCAATCAGGCCGCCATTGCCGCCGTTCTTCCGCAGCGCGCAGCACTTCATAGGCGGTCTGAATCGCCTGAAAGCGCTTGGCGGCGTCAGCGTCGCCCGGGCGAACATCCGGGTGATTTTCCTTGGCGAGCTTACGCCACGCCCCGCGCACCGCTTCGAACGACGCATCGGGTGCGAGGTCCAACACCTCAAGCGCGCGCATCTCGTCGCGCGATCGGCTGCCGTCGCCCGGCCCGGCCCATGCATTGTGGCGGCTTTCCGAGAAGTCGCCCGCATCGCGCCGCTCCTGCGCCTCGCGCTCTGCCGCTTCCTCCGCAGTCAGCCCCTCGAAGTAATTCCAGTTGCGGTTGTACTCACCGGCGTGAGTCTCGCAGAAATACCAGCGCTCAGGGCTGTTGGGCGACTTGGGCGCAGGGCGATCCCCCCGGCAATTCGCAGCCATGCCGGTCGCACAGACGCACCTTTACCGCCTCACGCTCGGCGCCATAGGCTCGCCAGCGGGGGAAGCCCCAGTCCATCGATCGTGAAGAACGCGCCATGTGACGCCAGATAGGGCGCGAATGCGACGAAAGCCACCCCGGCATTTGTTTTCACACGCGCGGGTTGACGCACAGGCTGCCCCCCGATAAACGCCCCGCTTCCGCTCGCACGGCCCCTTCGTCTAGCGGTCAGGACGTCGCCCTCTCACGGCGAAAACACGAGTTCGATTCTCGTAGGGGTCACCAAGCCGGCTTCCCGAGGCGATTACGAGACGGACTGAGCGTCGCAGGGGCGCTCGCCATTTTCTGCCCGATCAAGGGTGATTGCGCGGCCCTTTCCGGCTCCCCCCGGCGGCTAGATTACCCCGGCCTTGAGTTGCTTGACCGCATGATCTGCGGCGCGAGCCGTCAGCGCCATGAAGGTCAATGACGGATTGACGCAGGAGACGGAGGCCATCTGCGCGCCGTCGGTGACGAACAGGTTGGCGGCATCGTGCGCCTGGCTCCATTTGTTGAGCACCGCATGACGCGGGTCATGGCCCATGCGCGCGCCGCCCATTTCGTGAATCGCATCGCCCGGCACATGCTCGCCGCGCCAGCTGTGCACGTTGAGCATACCCGCCGCCTTGAGCATCTTCTCGCCCTCGGTCCGCGCATCGTCCATCATGCGGATCTCATTGTCGCGGAAGCGGACATCGAACCGCATCAGCGGCACGCCGAACCGGTCGACCTTGTCGGCATGCAGGCTGACGCGATTATCCTCATAGGGCAGGCATTCGCCGAACGCGCCCATCGCGAACTTCCACGGGCCATAGTCACGCATGCCCTGCTTCATCGACGCGCCAAAGCCCTTGGGCGGAACTGGCTCGCGCCGCGCGCTTCCCTGATAGCCATAGCCGCGACGGAAGCCGATGCCTTCGTCGCCGCCGACATTGCGGAAGCGCGGGATGTAGACGCCGCCGGGTCGACGACCATATTCGATGAACTCGCTGAAGCCAGGGATATCCCCGCCGACGCCGACGCGGAAGATATGGTCCATGACATAACGGCCGAGCGTGCCGCTGCTGTCGAAATGGCTCTTCCCGCTGCCGGGCGCGCGCGAGTTCATCAGGATCTGGGTCGATGCCATGGCCGAGGCGCAGAGGAACACCATCCGCGCTGGAATGATCTCGACCTTCTTGGTCTTGGCATCGACCACGCGCACGCCGGTCACGCGGCGGTGCGGCGCATCATACTCTAGGCTGGTGACTACCGAATCCGGGCGCAGCGTCAGCCGCCCGGTGGCGCGCGCGGCGGGCAAGGTCACCGCCTGGGTCGAGAAATAGGAGCCGAACGAACAACCGCGCCCGCACTGGTTGCGAAACTGGCATTTGCTGCGCCCCTGTTCGGGCTTGTCCTCGGTCATGTTGGACAGACGCGACGGGATCAACTTCCGCCCGGGCGAACTCGCTTCGAGCTTTTCCTTCAGCCATTTCTCCGCGACGTTCATCTGCATCGGCGGCTGGAACAGGCTGTCGGGGAGCTGCGGCAGGTTTTCGCGCGATCCCGAGACGCCGACCACCTTTTCGACATAGTCATACCAGGGCGCGATGTCGTCATAGCCGATCGGCCATTCGCCATCGATGCCTTCGCGCTTGTTCGCCTCGAAATCCTCCGGCGACCAGCGAAAACTCCAGCGGCCCCAGATCAGCGACTTGCCGCCGACCGCGCCGGGACGGATCCAGTAGAATTTGTCGCCCTCGCCATAGGCATAGGGGTTGAGCCGGTCGTTATTGTAGAATTTCTGCGATGCGGGAGCGATATAGCCATACTTTGCGATGAAATAATCGCTGTCGATCAACGGTTTGGGCATGATGTCGCGCGCGGGGATTTCGAACGGCGCCTTGCCATCGTAATCGTAATTCTCGCCATGCTCGACCATCACGCCGCGGTCGAGCATGAGGACGCGCAGTCCCTTTTCGGTCAGTTCCTTTGCCGCCCATCCGCCGCTCACTCCTGAGCCGATGACGATCGCGTCGAACTTGTCGGCCATGCCGATCCCCCACTAAATCCGGTTACGCGCCGATCCGGCGCAAATGGTCGAAACTGGCCTTGATGTCGGGCAGATAGGGCGCGGGCGCCTGATCATTCTCGACATAGAGATGTTTGACGCCCGCCTGTTTGTTGAGCGCGAAGATGTCGGCGAAATCGACCACGCCCGCCCCGACGCTGACCATCTTCCCATCGGCCGTGCGATCCTTGACGTGATAGGCGTAGATGCGGCCGGGCAGGCGCTTGATCACCGCCTTGGCGTCCTCGCCAGCAGCGATGGTCCAGAACAGGTCGAGCTCGATCTTGACCAAAGCGGGATCGCCGTCCGCGACCAGCATGTCGAACAGGCTGCGGCCGTCGGGGGCCTTCACGGTGAATTCGAAATCGTGGTTGTGATAGGCGAAGCCAAGCCCCGCCTGTTTGAGCTGCCCCGCCCAGCGGTTGAAATCACCGATTAAGCGCTTGAAGCCCTCTGGGTCGCGCATCGCGGGAGTGAGCCAGGGGAGCACGATCGTGTCGGCACCCAGCGTCTTCGCCATTCTGACCACGGCACCCAAATCGGCGGCCAACGCCTCATAGCCGACATGGATCGACGGACATTTGAGGCCCAGCCGGTCCATCGCCTTGCGCAGCGCGGCGTGGTCCATCTTGTCATAGCCGCCACCGCCATATTCGACTTCGCGATAGCCGATCGCCGCGACCTTCTCGAGCGTGCCGATCGGGTCGGGGGGCGAACAACTCGCGCACGGTATAGAGCTGGAGACCGATCGCGCGCGCCTTCTTCCCGCGCGCCATGAGCGGTGCGGCGGCGAGGGCGCTTGCGAGCGCAGCACCGCCGGCCAGCCATTGGCGTCGGTCGATCATCATGAGGAGAACACCTTCGTGCCGGGGGAATAGGGGTGCGCGCCGTCATAGCGTCCCGGCACGGGCAAATAGTCGCGCTCCTGCGTGATGCCGATTTCGGAGGTGAAATAGCCGGTAATGACGAGCTGTCGGAACTTGGTGAAGAAGCTCAGGCCATCGGGGATCTTGTCCTCCATCGCCAGCGTGATCAGCGCATCCTGCTGCTCGGGCGTCGCCTTGACCGCAGCGATCTGGAAGTCGGCCTGGCTGCGCGCCTCGATCGCGTCGAGCCCGGCGAGGATCGGCTTGCGCTCTTCGGGAACCGCCCAGTCCGCCAGCATCTTTTCGATGAACTCCGGAACCCCTGCGGCAATCGCGCCCGGCGTATCGGTGGTCGGCATGATGCGCTCGCTGAGCGCGGTCATCAGCGCGCGCTGGTCCGCGCTGAACACCGGGGCGCTGGGCGGGCCATCGCTGATCACCGTCATCTGCGCCGATGCCGCGCGGGCGATCGGGGCGAACAGCGCGGTGCCGAACATCGCCGCCATTCCGGCCAGCGCGTCGCGTCGGTCTAATCTCATTTTCCCTCACCCTGATGGTCGTGGCTCGCCGCCGCCTCGGGGAGCGGACGCACCCAGATGTTGCGGAACGACACCGGCGAATTGTGATCCTGAAGCTGAATCGGCGCGGCGTCGCCATGCGCCTGATATTTGGCGACCTGTCGCCACACGGTGGTGCCGCGCCAGGGCTGACGGTTCTGCACCAGCACGCCGTTGAGGAAGGCGGTGATATAGGCGGGGCGCAGCAGCTTGCCGTCGGCGGCAAAGCGCGGGCGCTCGAAGATAATGTCGTAGCTCTGCCATTCGCCGGGCGGGCGCGACGGGTTTACCAGCGGCGGCGTGTTGCCATAGATCGCGCCGACCGTGCCGTCGGCATAGGTCGGGTTGTTGTAGCCGTCGAGGATCTGGATCTCGTAGCGCTGCATGAACCAGATGCCGCTGTTGCCGCGATCCTGCGAGCTTCTCTCCGGCGGATTGGGTGAGCGGAATTCGAGATGGAGCTGGACGTCGCCGAAGCTCGCCTTGCTGATCAGCGCATTCTCGCCCCCGCCGCCTGCGCGCGGGCGCGAGGTGACTGCGCCATCGGCGATCGTCCAGGGTGTATGCTGCGCCTGCCAGGCGTCGAGCGAGGTGCCGTCGAACAGGACGACCGCGTCCGACGGGGCACCGCCGGGCAGTGCGGACGGCGTCACCACGATCGGATGGGGCCTGTCGGCGTCGTGTACCTTCCAGCTGGTCCCTGGGATGGTTGGCGTATCGCGAAAGCCCGGCTTGTCCTGCGCCGGGGCGGAGCCGCTCGCAGCAGCCAGTACCAATGCCGCGATGGACAGACTGAGTTTCACGCCCTTCCCCTTCATGCCGCGTCGATCTCGCGATAGGCGGCGATCAGCCGATCTTCGCCAGCGCGGCCTTCAACCGAATTGCCGTGCTCCATGCCGATGACGCCCGCGAACTTCTTTGCGCGCAGCCAGCGAACGATGTTGCGATAGTTGATTTCGCCGGTGCCCGGCTCCTTGCGGCCAGGATTGTCGCCGAACTGGAGATAGGCGATCTCGCTCCAGCAACTGTCCATGGTGCGGATGAGATGTCCGGCCTGGATCTGCTCATGATAGAGGTCGGCGAGGATCTTCACCGCCGGGCTGTCGACCCCGCGCGCGATGGCATAGCCCTGGGGCACCGTCTGCAGGAACACGCCGGGATGGTCGACGAGGGTATTGAGCGGTTCCATCACCATCACCAACCCGTGCGGGGCGACAATGTCGGCGGCACGGCGCATCGTGTCGATCACCCGGCCCGTCTGGATGTCGATCGGCACGCGGCGGTCGAGAAAGCCTGGGACGACCGTCATCCACTTCGCATTGAGGCGCTTGGCGACGTCGATCGACGCGCGGATATCAGCGAGAAACGCCGTGCGATCGCCATCGTCATTCGCCCCGAGCACCGGTCGCGACTGCGCCCATTTGGGCATCGACGCGACGAACACGCCCATCGTCATGCCGCGCTGGTGCAGCACCCTGGCCATCGCGGTTTGCTCTTCGACGGGGCGAGCGGCGGCCTCGTTATCCTCCCAGGCGGTAAAGCCCTGATCGGCGGCAAAGGCGATCTGCTCCAGCCGACTGCCCCGACTCCTGAAGCTACCCTCATGCGGCGCATAGCCGAGCGAGAAGCGCGGCGCATTCGATTGCGTCGCGGCGTGCGCCATCGCCGCCGCACCCGCCGTGGCGGCACCGGCGGCGAGGACGGAGCGCCGCGTCAACTTCACGCCGCTTCACCCGCTAGCTGTGCGCGCGACTTGCCGCGTTCGCGCAGCCAGATGAAGCCGAACACAACGAGCAGGATCGCGGGTAGGATCGCGAGCTTCTGGAACGACACCGAAGCCGCCGCATCTTCGACCGCCAGCTTGGCTGCACCCGTCAGCGCGGCGAATGCCTCCGGCCCGCCCGCGAACTCGATCTTCGCCTGGTCGAACATCGCGCCCAGCTGCGGCAGCACGAAGAAGCTGGCGAGCGCGCCGGCCGATCCGACCAGCCCCATCGCCCACGCCCCGCCGCGCGGATAGCGTTCCGCGACCGAGGCGAGCATCGTCGGCCACATCACGCATACGCCCAGGCCCCAGACGGTAGAGGCGATGATCGCGGCAACCGGCGACTGCGCCTGCGACAGCATGAACAGCCCGATGCCGGCGAGCAAGCTCGACACCCACAGCAGGCCGGGGTTGGAGATCCTGTTCGCCAGCCGCCCCGCGAAATGGCGGAACACGAACATCAGCGCGTTGACGTACACCAGCAGCAGGATGCCGCGCATGCCGACGCGGTTGGACAGGGCGACGTCGATCCACTGGCCGGGCGCGAGTTCGGACGCGGCGGTCAGGAACATCGCGCCGAACCAGATGAAGAAGCTCGGGCGGCGAAACACCTCGCCGATCATCTGGCCGAAGGTCACGCCGCTTTCGCTGCGCAGCGGCGGCGGGAAATTTGTGGTTGCCGCCATCAGGATCGTCGCGGCCGCCGGAATCATCACCAGCGCCATGATCCCCTGCCAGGACAGGGTAGCCGACAGGAAGAAACCGGCCAGGCCACCGATGATGATGCCGCCGGGGAACCAGGCGTGGAGCACATTGAGCCGGTGGGTCGCGTCATCGGGATAGAGTTGCGTCGTCAGCGGGTTGATCGCCGCCTCTGTCAGTCCCCAGCCGATCCCGCTGAGCAGCATCCCGACCCACACGATCGTGTAGATCGTCATGCCGGTCGCCAGATGGCCCGCGGTGACGATCAGCAGCGGCCCGGCGAAGAAGCACAGCCCGGCAGCGACCAGGCAGCGCTTCATGCCGATCTGGTCGAGAAATGCGCTCGCGACGAACAGGGTGATTGCAAAGCTCAGGAATGCCGCGCCCAGGGCGGCGGCGATCAGCTCACCCGCTTGCAACGGCGCGACCGGATCGATCCACTCCGCCTTGAGCCCGCTGGCGATGGCGCCGCGAATGGCGAGCCCCGCCGCCGCGGTAAAAAGCGCCAATATGCCCAGCCAGAACAGCCGCCCCTTATGATATCTCTCGGCCATCGCTGCATCCCCCCCTTTTGTATTTATGCCAGCCCCAGCATCGCCCGGTTGAGCCCCGGATCGCTGCCACCGGCGAAATCGTCGAATGCCTTGTCCGCCTTGCGGATCATGTGCGCGGCGATGAACGGTGCGCCTTCGCGCGCCGTCCTCGGGATGCTTGAGGCAGCTTTCCCGTTCGAGCGCCGCCCAGCAGGCATAGCCACATTGCGTGAGTTCCGAAAAGATTCCGCCGAAATCGACCTGTCCGTCGCCAAGCGACCGACACAACCGGCCTCCGCCATCCAGCGCGCGGCGGAGGGCAAGGTGTCGAACGGCGCAGCATCGCCCATAAACTGTGCGAGGAAAACCGCCGGACCCCTCATGACATCTCCCCCACAGGCACAGCTATTTTGTTTCGGCCTTCAGATAGGCGATCAGCGCGGCCCGACGCGCGGGATCGGCCACCTTCATCACCATCCGCGACCCGGGCACCTTCGTGGTGGGGGCGGCGAGATATTGGTCGAGGGTCTTCGCATCCCAGACAATGCCGGATTGCTTGAGCGCGGGGCTGTAATTAAACCCGGGAGCCGATCCCGCCTTCCGCCCGAACAGCTTGTTGAGATTGGGACCCATCACGCTCTTCCCGCCTGGGGCAAGCGTATGGCAGGCGCGGCACGCGGCAAATGCCTGAGCGCCATCCTGGACTGGACGCGCACGCACGCTCGGAGAACCGGCCGTTAGCGCTACCACGCCACATATTACCGCCACGAGGGGCAGTGCGATGAGAGATTTCACTATCCCCTCCGAGTGTGACAACCAGTCGGCTGACATCGTTGACAGTATCTAAGCGGTTGCCGGTGCCGAGCGCAAGCCTGACGCGCACGGTTCACCGAAATCTATGGGGGAGAAAGCTTTGGGGACCACATTTCCACAGATTTCGCCAATCTGTACCGCAATCTCGCCCGATCGGTACGAGACCAGGCATCGCCACGCCTCCGCGAGACGCGGACGGGCTGCGTACCGTGGTTCGTCGACGCGATGATCGAGAATCATCGCGGTGCGCAGAAATGGACTTCGCTGGAGCCGCTCTGACCCCGGCCCTTGGACAAGTGCATATCGAAGCCCGCTGGCGCGCATCGCTCTCTTGTCTTAGGTCGCCCGCCCAACCATCTGAAACGGAGCCGCGAATGACCCCATCCGCTTTGATCGTCCCAACCTATGGCCAGATGCTGCGCGCACTTTCGGCGTGGCTCGCCAAGGCCGAGGAGCAGGGCTGCGTCACTGAAGCGCTGATGGCGGCACGGCTGGCACCGGACATGTTTCCGCTGGCGACGCAGATCCGCTTTGCCTGTGTCCAGGCACAGGAAGGCGTGTACCGTCTGCGCGGCGAGGCATTTCCCGCGTCGCTCTCCGAACTGCTCGATGAAGGCCGCAACGGGGGCGAACATCCCGGCACCATTGCCGATGCGCGGGCGCGGATTGGTGAGACGCTGGCGCTGCTGGAGCAAGTCGGCAGCGATATGCCCGATATCGACCCCGGCGCCCCCATCGCCCATGCGCTGCCCCAGGGGATGGTGTTCGACCTGACCGCCGAGCAGTTCGTCCGCGACTGGGCGCTGCCGCAATTCTATTTCCACCTGATGACCGCTTATGCGATCCTGCGCGCGCAGGGAGTAGAGTTGGGCAAGGTCGATTATGTCGCACACATGTTCCGCTTCCTGCGCCCGGAAACGATATAAAGAATTCTTTATATAATGCTTGCGGGCGCCTCGAACCGGTCCTAAAGACCCGCTCGAAGCATGGGGGCGACCCCGCGCTTCATGATCGCGCCGGTGCCCCGCAAGGGGCTTAAACGGGAATGCGGTGCGGGCGGTTTTTCGCCCAATTCCGTGGCTGTCCCTGCAACTGTAAGCGGCGAGCGCGATGCACTGGTTCCCCTTCGAGGGAACAGCCACTGGACAATCGTCCGGGAAGGCCGTGCATCCTGCCCTGACCCGCGAGCCAGGAGACCTGCCGGCGCATGGTCGCTCTTGCCTTGGTCCAGGGAATGGCCACGGCACGGTCCTCCGTCTGAGCGACGAACCTAGCGGCGGGGGCCGCTGCGGTGTCGTGCGTCAGGCGATCATGCGCCCGTTTGATGCATTGACGCCCGTCATCCGCCTGCGGATGGCCAGGCCCCTGCCCTCGTTGCTCGGCGCCGGGGGATGTCCCATGTTGAAGTTGCTGTCCGTTTCCACGCTCGCCATCGCTGCGGCGTCGCCCGCCATTGCGGGCGAAACCGCCGTCGCCGAAGTCTCGAGCGAGACCGTCGTCGTCACTGCCTCGCGCTCCGGCGAGGCCGTTCCCATCGAGCAGATCGGCGGATCGGCCACCGTCATCGACGCGCAAGCGCTGGAACAGCGTCAGACACGCAACCTGTCCGATGTGCTGCGGGACGTACCGGGCGTGGCGGTCAGCCGCCAGATCGGCGGGCTGACGCAGATCCGCATTCGCGGGACCGAGGGCAATCATGTCCTGACCCTGATCGACGGGATCGAGGTATCCGACCCGTTCCAGGGCGAGTTCGACTATAGCGGCGTACTGGCCGACAGCGCCGCGCGGGTCGAGGTGCTGCGCGGTCAGCAATCCTCGCTCTATGGGTCCGACGCGATCGGCGGCGTGATCCATTATCTGACGCTGTCGGGTCGCGAGGCACCGGGGTTCAGCGCGCGGATCGAGGGCGGGTCGTTCGGCACCGTCAGCGCGGCGGCACGCGCCGCGGGTGCTTCGGGCAGTTTCGACTATGCGCTGTCGGCAACGGGCTTCATCACCGACGGCACCCCGACGGCGCGCGCCGGCACCCGCAACATCGGGTCGAAAAGCGCAGCGCTGAGCGGGAAGTTCAACTGGACTCCGTCGGACAGCTTCACGCTGACCGGAGTGCTGCGCTACAGCGTGACCGACGCGGATGCCAACAACAGCGACGGGAACCCCGCCAGCCCGACCTTTGGCTATACGATCGACAGCCCCGGCGTGCATTACCGCAACCGTGGCCTTTACGGTCTGCTCAGCGCACAGTTCAGCGCACTAGACGGGCGCTGGACCACGACGCTCTCCGGCCAGTTCGCAGATACCGAGCGGACGATGTTTCGCGCCAATGACGTCGTCGATTTCGGCAATACCGGCCAGCGCTACAAGGGCTCGCTGGTGTCGAGCCTGCGCTTCGGCAGCGACGCGGTCACCCACCGGCTGACCGGCGCGGTCGATCTGGAGCGTGAGGAGTTCCGCAATACCACTCCCGGCACCGGATCGCCGTGGGATGCCTTCACCGGCAAGCGGACCACCGATAATCTCGGACTGGTCGCGCAATATGAACTGACTGCGGGCGATTTCGCAGCAAGTGGCTCGATCCGTCACGACGACAATAACCGCTTCGACGACGCGACAACCTGGCGTGTACAGGGCAGCTATCGCCTGCCCACCGACACGCGCGTGCGCGTCGCTTATGGCACCGGGGTCAAGAATCCCGGCTATTACGAGCTCTATGGCTTCTCTGACGGTGTCTATATCGGCAACCCGAACCTGAAGCCGGAAAAGTCGGAAGGCTGGGAAGCGGGCATCGAGCAAACGCTCGCGGACGATACGGTGACGTTCGGCGCGACCTATTTCGACTCGACGCTCGAGGACGAGATCTACACCACCTACCCCGCCCCGACCTTCGTCGCGACGCCAGCCAACCGCACGACCCTGTCCAAGCAGCATGGCGTCGAGCTGTTCCTCAGCGCACGCCCGATCCCGCAGCTGCGGTTCGACGCGAGCTACACGCATCTCAATGCGGAAGAGAGTGGCGTCGAGGAAGTGCGGCGGCCGGGCGACATCGCCAGCTTCAACGCGACCTACACCAGCAGCGACGAGCGGCTTTCGACCACGCTGACGGTACGGCATAACGGGCGGATGACCGATATCGCCTTCACCGACCCCAGCTATACCCCGGTGCGCGTATCGCTGAAGCCGTTCACGCTGGTGAATTTCAACGTCGCGTTCGAGGTGGTAGAGAAGGTCCAGCTGTTCGGGCGGGTCGAGAACCTGTTCGACGTCGATTACGAAGAGGTGTTCAGCTTCGCGACGCCGGGCGTCGGCGCGTTCGCCGGGGTGCGGGTCAAGCTGTGATGCGGCGCGCCGGCATCGCGCTGGCGATCGCGGGGATGACGCTGCCGGTTTCGGCCGGCAGCGCGCCTCCACCCGTGGCCGGTGCGAAGCCCGCACTGCCAATGCGCGTCATGTCGATCAACCAGTGCACCGACCAGCTGGTGCTGATGCTGCTCCCGCCCGAGCGGATCGCGTCGGTCACCTGGCTGTCGCGCGATCCGCTACTGTCGCTGATGTCGGCGCGCGCGCGCGGCATCGCGGTCAATCGCGGCGAGATCGAGGATGTGGTACGGCAACAGCCCGATCTGATTGTCGCCGACAGCTTTGGGTCGGCGGCGACCCGCGCTGCACTGCGCCGCTTCGGCTTTCCGATGATCGAGGTGGCACAACCGCAGAGCCTGGACGAGATCCGCGCCACGGTGCGCGCGCTGGCCGCGCGGCTGGGGACGGTTGCGCGGGGCGAGGCGCTGATCGCGGGCATGGATGCGCGGCTGGCCGAGCTGTCGCGCCGTCCCGCGCTTAACCTGCGCGTCGCGTCGTGGAGCGGCGACGGCCTCTCGCGCGGGGAGGGCGCGCTGTACGACGCGGTGCTCGACGCGGCGGGTGCGCGCAACGCGGCGAAGGAGGGTGTCGCGGGCACCGATGTCGAGGCGTTGCTGGCGCTCAACCCCGATATCCTCGTCGCGCCGGTCGGCGGCGTGGTCGGCCAGAGCCTGCGCGACCGCGTTGCGCGGCATCCGCTGGTCCGCAAGCAATGGGCCGGGCGACAGGTCGGGGTCAGCCCGCGCGCCTATATCTGCGGCACGCCGCTGATCGCCGAGGCGGCGGCGGAGCTGCGCGGTCAGCTTGAAACGGCAAACCGGCAGAGGGCGACCCGATGAGCGGGCGGTTGCTGATCCCTGTTCTGGCGCTGGTGACGCTCGCACTTGGCCTGACCTCGCTCGGCATCGGCACGCTGGGGCTGGATTATGCCGGATGGCTGGGGGGCGAGGCCAGCGGGACCGCGCGGCTGACCGGGGTGGTCATCACCGAAATCCGGCTGCCGCGCATGCTGCTCGGCGTGCTGACCGGGGCGATCCTCGGCCTGTCGGGCGCGGTGTTGCAGGGGTTGCTGCGAAATCCGCTGGCCGAACCGGGGCTGCTCGGCATTTCGGGCGGCGCGTCGCTCGGTGCGGTGATTGCGATCTATTACGGGCTGGCTGCGGTCGCGCCGCTCGCCGCGCCGCTGGCGGGGCTGGCCGGAGCGATGGCGGCGGGGTTTGCGGCGCTGCTGCTCGCGCGTGGCGGCGGAACGCTGGCGCTGATCCTTGCGGGAGCTGCGATTTCCAGCCTTGCCGGTGCGGGGATCAGCCTCGCGCTCAACCTCGCGCCCAATCCCTATGCCGCCTATGAAATCATGACCTGGCTGATGGGTTCGCTCGCCAATCGCGGGTGGGAGGAGATCACGCTCGCCGCGCCGTTGATCCTGCTCGGCGCGGGCGCTCTGCTCGCTACCGCGCGGTCGCTCGACGCGCTCGCGCTGGGCGAGGTGCAGGCGGAGAGCCTGGGCGTCGATGTGCGCCGCACCCGGTTGCTGGCGCTCGCCGGGACCGGGCTTGGCGTCGGCGCAGCGACAGCAGTCGTCGGCACGATCGGGTTCATCGGGCTGGTCGCGCCGCATCTGGTACGCCCGTTCGTCGGGCATCGACCCGGCGCGACACTGGTTCCGGCGGCGCTGGCAGGGGCGGCGTTGCTGACCGCCGCCGATATCGCCACGCGGCTGATCCGGCTCGACAGCCCGATCCATCTGGGCGTGTTCACCGCACTGGTCGGGGCACCCTTCTTCCTGTGGCTGGTGCTGCGCATGCGGAGCCGGACGCCATGACCGCGCTGACCCTTGAGGCGATCACATTGAGGCGCGGCGGGCGGCTGGTGCTCGACAGGATCGAGGCCCGCTTCGCGGCGGGGCGTCTGACCGCCGTGATTGGCCCCAATGGCGCGGGCAAGTCCAGCCTGCTCGAGGTGGCGGCGGGATTGCTCGCGCCCGAAAGCGGCAGTGTTCGGCTGGGCGACACCCCCCTGCCCGCGTTGCGGCGGCAGGATCTGGCGCGACGGCGGGCCTACCTTCCCCAGCGCGTCGGCGTGGATTGGCCGATCAGCGTCGAGCGGGTGGTCGCGCTTGGCCTGCTCCCGCAGTTGCCCGCATTCGGCGGGCTGCCCGTCGCGCTGCTCCCGGCGATCGAGCGTGCGCTGGCCGAATGCGACCTGCTCGCCCTGCGCGACCGACCCGCCACCGACCTGTCGGGCGGCGAGCTGGCCCGCGTGCTGCTCGCCCGCGCGATCGTCGGCGATCCCGAAGTGCTGATCGTCGACGAACCGACCGCCGATCTCGACCCGCGTCACGCGATCGACGCCGCGCGGCGACTGCGCGCGCGGGCCGATGCGGGGCGGACGGTGGTGATGGCGATCCACGATATCGACCTCGCGCTGCGCATCGCCGACGATGTCGTCGCGGTGCGCGACGGGCGCATCCTCGCCGCCGGGCCCGCCGAAGCGGTGATGACCGAGGCGATGCTGGCCGAGCTGTACGATGTCCGCGTGCGGATCGTCCGCGATGCCGATGGCGCGGCGATCCGCTTTCTCGACTAACCCCGCAGCGTCTGGACCAGCACCCACACGCCGATCGCGAGGAACAGCGAAGCCGCGATGATCCGGACGGTGCGCATCGGAACGCGCTTCACCAGTTCGTTGCCGAGATAGACCGCGGGGACGTTCGCCAGCATCATGCCCAGCGTCGTTCCCGCCGTGACCCAGCCGACCTCGGCAAAGCGCGCGCCGAGCGCGACGGTCGCGATCTGGGTCTTGTCGCCCATCTCGACGATGAAGAAGGCGATGGTGGTGGTGAGGAACGCGCCGAAGCGCGCGGGCTTGTCCTCGAGATCGTCGATCTTGTCGGGGACCAGGGTCCACGCCGCCATCGCGATGAAGGACGCGGCGATCAGGTAGCGGAACCATGCCCCCTCCAGCAGCGCCGCGGCCTGTTGCCCCACAAGCGCCGCGAGGAAATGGTTGGCGAGCGTCGCGACGAGGATGCCGGCGACGATCGGCAATGGCCGCTTGAACCGCGTCGCGAGCAAGATCGCGAGCAACTGCGTCTTGTCGCCGATTTCGGCGAGCGCGACCACGGCGGTGGAGGTGAGGAAGGGTTCCACGACAAGTCTCCGGGCCGGGCGGATGCGAATTCCAACGACACCACGCCCCTCCGCCCAGCCCGGACGGAAAGCATGGCGCCATTGGTCTCGCCCGAACGCCGCGTGATGCGGCAGCTCCCTTCGCGCCATGGTCTCTCGACCAAGTATGTTGACGCGGAGGCCCGTCCGAAGACGGCTGGCTACTCCCCAGATGACTGCGGCGGGCCGTAGCGCATGCTGCGCCGCAGCGCAAGTTGCGTCGCCCGGCCGTGTCATGGCATACATACCGCAACCACGAAAACATGGAGAGGATCATGGCCACCGCCACTGCCGACCGCCCCCGCGTCGTTTCCGATGTCGAATGGGAGGCGCGCCAGCAGCTCGCCGCCGCTTATCGCGTGTTCGACATGCTCGGTTGGTCCGAGATGATCTACAACCATATCACGCTGAAGGTGCCGGGCGAGGATCACGCGTTCCTGATCAACCCGTTCGGGCTGCATTTCAGCGAGGTGAAGGCGTCGAACCTGGTCAAGATCGACATCGACGGCAACAAGCTCGACGACAGCCCCTATCCGGTCAATCGCGCGGGGTTCGTCCAGCATGCGGTGTTCCATCGCAACCTGCCCGATGTGCATTGCATCATGCACACCCACACGACGGCGGGGATGGCGGTGAGCAGCCTGGAGGGCGGGTTGCAGCCGATCAATTTCTACGCGTGCAACTTCGCCGGGCAGATCGCCTATCATGATTTCGAGGGCGTGACGGTGCGCGACGAGGAGGGCGAACGGCTGGTCGCCAATCTGGGCGACAAGCGCATGCTGCTGCTGCGCAACCACGGCATCGTCGCTATGGGGCGGACGCTGCCCGAGGCTTTCATCAAGCATTGGTCGCTGCAACGCGCGTGCGAGATCCAGCTGGCAACTTTGTCCATGGGCAAGCCGCTGACCGTGCCGCCGGAGGTGGTCGCGGTGCACCAGCGCGACCTGCATCTGGCGCAGGTTCCGGGCGGGCCGGGCGCGGCGGACTTTGCGGCGATGGTGCGGCTGGTGGATCGGGTGGATACCAGCTGGCGCGAATAGGCGACGTGTGTGAACATTGGCTTTTCCGGTTCGTTTGCACGGATTCATTTTAGCCAAATAGGTTCCTGTGGGAAACATGCAGGGCTGTAACGCGCAGTTTTCTGCGGGTTTTAGGGGAATGTGGGCGTGGCGCGTGCGACGCTTCCGGGGCTTTGCCAGCCGAGTCGGCGCGGGGCGAGCGGGATCGCGATGAGAACATGTCGCGGGTTAGCGCGCCGTGGGTCTTGCGCGCGGTGTGGCGTTTGCCGGAGGGGAATGTCCCAGAAGGCATGAGCTTTGATCAATCCTCCCCGGAACGGGGAGGTGGCAGCGCGTAGCGCTGACGGAGGGGCCCCGAGGCACCGGATTCCATTGCCTCGGGCCCCCCTCCACCATCCTTCGGATGGTCCCCCTCCCCGTTCCGGGGAGGATTTTCTAGACCTTCACCACCTTCGCCAGCAGCGCATCGACCTGCACCTGCGCGCCGGGAGTTGCACTCAGCGTCTCTACCACGCCGTCGAACGGGGCGAGCAGCGCCTGTTCCATCTTCATCGCCTCCAGCACCAGCAGCTTCTGGCCCGCAGTGACGGTCTGGCCCTCGGTCACCTCGACCGAGACGATGCGGCCGGGCATCGGGGCGAGGATCGCGCCGTCGCCGGCGGCACCCCCTGCTCCGCCTTCGGTGCGGTCGGCGGTGACGCGGAAGGTTGCGCCTTCGAACACCAGCAGCGCCGCGCCGTCATTGGGGTGGAGGTGGAAGTGCGCGAAGGACTCGCCACCATCGATGTCGAACGCCACCCGCGCCCCGTTGACGCTGACCGCGCGCCGGGTCTCGGCGGTGCGATTGAGGCGGAAGCCCTCCAATCCGCGCGCGATGAGATAGGTGTCGGAGGACGGGTCGCTGTCGAGCCAGGACAGCGCGCGGGTCAGGTCCGCCGCGCCCGGGAGCGGGTCGATCAGCAGCGCTTCGCCGCGCCGTTCGATCAGACCGGTATCGAGCTGTGCCGCACGGAAATCCATGTCGTCGAGGAGGCGGTGGAGGAAGCCGGCATTGGTCCGGACCGGCCACACGGTCAGGTAGTTCAATTCGGTGCGCAGCCGCGCGATCGCATGCTCGCGCGTGTCGTCATGACTGATCAGCTTGGCGATCATCGGGTCGTAGAATGGCGAGATGGTCGATCCCGCCTCCACCCCGGTATCGACGCGCGCGTCGCCGTGGAAATCGAGGACTTCGAGCTTCCCCGTGCTCGGCAGGAACCCCTTGGCCGGGTCCTCGGCATAGAGCCGCGCTTCAATCGCGTGGCCGTTGATCGCGAGTTCCTCCTGCCGCAGCGGGAGCGGCTCTCCGCTCGCGACGCGCAATTGCCACTCGACCAGATCGACCCCGGTGATCGCCTCGGTCACCGGATGTTCGACCTGAAGCCGCGTGTTCATTTCCATGAACCAGATGCGGTCGGCGTGCAGGCCCTGCGACGCGTCGGCGATGAACTCGATCGTGCCGGCGCCGACATAGTTGACCGCGCGGGCGGCCTTTACCGCGGCGTCGCACACGGCGAAGCGGGTGGCGTTGTCCATGCCGGGCGCGGGGGCTTCCTCGATCACTTTCTGGTGGCGGCGCTGCATCGAACAGTCGCGTTCGAACAGGTGGACGATGTTGCCATGGCTGTCGCCGAACACCTGCACCTCGATATGGCGCGGGGCGAGGATGTATTTTTCGATCAGCACCTGGGTGTTGCCGAACGAGGACGCCGCCTCACGCTGGCAACTGGCGAGCGCGTCGGCGAAGTCGGCGGCGGCGTCGACGCGGCGCATCCCCTTGCCCCCGCCGCCCGCGACCGCCTTGATGAGCACGGGGTAGCCGATGCGGTCGGCTTCGGCTTGCAGGCGATCGGGCGACTGGTCTTCGCCGAGATAGCCCGGCGTGACGGGGACGCGGGCGTCCTGCATCAGCTTCTTGGCCGCGTCCTTGAGGCCCATGGCGCGGATGCTGTCGGGGTTGGGGCCGACCCAGATGAGGCCGGCGGCCTGGACGGCCTCGGCGAACTCCGCATTTTCGGAGAGGAAGCCGTAGCCGGGGTGGATGGCTTCGGCGCCGGTCTGTTTGGCCGCCGCGATGATGCGCTCGCCGATCAGGTAGGAGTCGCGGGCGGGGGACGCGCCGATGTGCACCGCCTCGTCCGCGCTGCGGACGTGGAGCGCGTTGGCGTCGGCGTCGGAATAGACCGCGACGGTGCGGATGCCGAGTTGCCGCGCGGTGCGGATGATGCGGCACGCGATCTCGCCACGGTTGGCGATGAGGAGGGATTGGATCATGGGTGCACCTGCTTCCACACGACATCGTGTGAGGATTTTCGATCTTTGAGGTAGGCGGTCATCACGCGGACGACAGTGTCGACATCGACATTGGGCTCGGCGCGATAGTGCTGCTGGCTCGATCCACGGCGCTCCTCCAACAGATAAGCGCCACCTTCCTTCAAACTCTGCATGTAAATTTCATCGCCGAATGCGACGATCACGAACTGATATTCCGACAGCTCCAGAAGGGCCTCGCGCACGTCATATTGTGAAGGCGAGACGGCTCGATCTTCTCCATCAACGATCAGCGTCGCGCCCGGCATGGGGGTACGATCAAAACTCCGGTCCTCGCGCTCAAGCTCGCTCGCTCGCACTGCCCGCCGGAGCACATGCACCAGCGGATCGGCATCCTTTCGGAAAATATGGTTGAGCCAGCCCAGTCCGTACATCGTCACCAAGGCGACGAGGCTGAGCGCGAACAGCCCCGCCCCGCCGCTTACGGCGAGATCAATGGCACCGATCAGCGTCGCAATCGTGGCCACGCTACCTAAGACGAGAAGCGCCACGATGTTCAAACCGGCGTTTCCGATGATCTCAACGCCAGTGTTGTTGCGCTTGAGAAGCGCAAGGACCGCAGGGGGTGAGCCAAACCAACCACTTTGGGCATAGAGAATTGGCCCAATCGTGAACCCGACCAATGCGTCGGGGTTACGCACGCCTTTCTTCATCGCATTGCGGAGCGCAACGCGCGCCACATCGACCTGAAGCGGCGAACGGATATGCACCCGCTGTCCAAGCGGGAGCCATCCCATCACATCCGAAACACGCCAACGCGTGTCCCCTCCACCATGCTGCGCATGGTCCCCCTCCCTGGTCCGGGGAGGATTTGCGGGGTGCGAGGATGGCACCCGTTCTCGCCGTATTTGGCGGTTAGGAGGGATTGGATCATCCCGGAAAAGCCTTTTGATTTAGCGGCATGTCCAGCAATCGCTGGCCTGCTTCGGTCCAAGTTGCGGAGCGCGCGTGGCCGTCGATCAAGCCGAAGGCGGCCAGGACTTTGAACGCTTCTTCGCCCGCCCCCATGCACTGATTATCCAGAACGCCTGTGTCGAAGTTCTCGAGATACTGGCCCGCCATCAACGCGAGCGCGAACAACATGTGGCGCTCGCGCTCGGTCAACGTCGAGAGGTCGTCGGTCATCGTCACATCCGGAACACGCCGAAGCGTGTCCCCTCCTCTACCGGCGCATTCAGCGTCGCTGCGAACGCCAGGCCGAGCACGTCGCGGGTCTGCGCAGGGTCGATGATGCCGTCGTCCCACAAGCGCGCCGTCGCGTGCCACGGGTTGCCTTGCGCTTCGTAATCGTCGCGGATCGGTTGCTTGAAAGCTTCGGCCTGTTCGGGCGTCCAGTTGGCGGCGTCGCGGTGGACCGTCGCCAGCACGCTGGCGGCCTGTTCTCCGCCCATCACGCTGATGCGGCTGTTGGGCCAGCTGAACAGGAAGCGGGGGCTGTAGGCTCTCCCGCACATGCCGTAGTTGCCGGCGCCGAAAGACCCGCCGATCAGGACGGTGATCTTGGGCACGCTCGCGGTCGCCACTGCCGTCACCAGCTTGGCGCCGTGCTTGGCGATGCCCTCCGCCTCGTACTTTCCGCCGACCATGAAGCCGCTGATATTCTGGAGGAACAGCAGCGGGATGCGGCGCTGGCAGGCGAGTTCGATGAAGTGCGCGCCCTTGACCGCGCTTTCGCTGAACAGCACGCCGTTATTGGCGAGGATCGCGACCGGGATGCCCCAGATATGCGCAAAGCCGCAGACGAGGGTGGTGCCGTAGAGCGATTTGAACTCGTGAAACTCGCTGCCGTCGACCAGCCGGGCGATGACTTCATGGACGTCATAGGGCGCGCGGACGTCGGTTGGGACGATGCCGTAGAGCTCCTGCGCGTCGAATTTGGGCGGGCGCGGGTCGCGGAGTTCGATGTCGGGTTTGCGGTCGGCCGGGAGGTGGCTGACGATGTCGCGGACGATGGTCAGCGCGTGCTCGTCATTGTCGGCGACATGATCGACCACGCCCGATTTGCGGCCGTGCAGGTCGCCGCCGCCCAGATCCTCGGCGCTGATCTCCTCGCCCGTCGCGGCCTTCACCAGTGGCGGGCCGGCGAGGAAGATCGTGCCCTGTTCGCGCACGATGATGCTCTCGTCCGACATTGCGGGGACATAGGCGCCGCCGGCGGTGCAGCTGCCCATGACGCAGGCGATCTGGGGGATGCCCTTGGCGGACATGTTTGCCTGATTGAAGAAGATGCGGCCGAAATGGTCGCGGTCGGGGGAAGACTTCGGCCTGATGCGGCAGGTTCGCGCCGCCGCTGTCGACGAGGTAGATGCAGGGCAGCCGATTGGCCTCCGCAATCTCCTGCGCGCGCAGATGCTTCTTGACCGTCATCGGGTAGTAGGTGCCGCCCTTCACCGTCGCATCGTTGCAGACGATCATGCAGGTGCGACCCGAGACGCGGCCGATGCCGGCGATCATGCCGGCGCCCGGAACCTCGCCCTCATACATGTCGCACGCGGCGAGCTGGCCGATCTCGAGGAAGGGCGCGCCGGGGTCGAGCAGGCGTTCGACGCGGTCGCGGGGGAGCAGCTTGCCGCGTGCCGTGTGGCGTTCGCGGGACTTTTCGTTGCCGCCCAGTGCCGCCTGCGCGACATCGGCGCGGAGCTTTTCGGCCAGCGCGCGATTGTGCGCGGCGTTGGTGCGGAAGCCTTCGTCCTCGGGCGAGAGGATCGACTTGAGGACCGGGCCGCTCATCTTGCGCGTGCCCGTCCGGTCGCGCAGAGCGGGGCGAAGGGAGTTTTCATGGCGACTATCCTGCTGCTGATCGCGTCGAATGTGTTCATGACGATCGCCTGGTACTGGCATCTCGGCAAAGGCGGGCTGGAGAAGCCGTTGCTGACCGTGATCCTGATCTCATGGCTGGTCGCCGGGGTCGAATATTGCTTTGCGGTGCCGGCGAACCGGGTCGGTTTCCTGGCCGGATGGACGCCGGGCCAGCTCAAGATCGCGCAGGAGGCGATCGCGCTCACCGTGTTCGGCGTGTTCATGGTCGCGGTGCTGGGCGAGGCGCTGCACTGGCGCCATTTCGCGGCGTTCGCGTGCATCATGGCGGGGGTCGCGTTCCTGTTCGTCGGGAAATAGGTCATCAAACGCCCGTCGGCGGCGTGTAGAACACCCCTGCCCCCGGCCCGAGCGGCAGATCGAGCGCGACCCAGGCGACCACCATCGAAATGCCGAGCGCCATGAAGGTCAGCGCATAGGGCAGCATCAGCGCGAGCAGCGATCCCACCCCGAACGACCCGTCCCAGCGGCGCGCAAAGGCGAGGATCAGCGGAAAATAGCTCATCAACGGGGTCATGATGTTGGTGTAGCTGTCGCCCATGCGATAGGCGGCGGTGGTCATTTCCGGGCTGATGCCGAGCAGCATGAACATCGGGACGACGACCGGCGCGAGCGCGCTCCATTTGGCGCTGGCCGAACCGATGAACAGGTCGAGGAAGGACGAGAGCAGCAGCACGCTGACGAGCAGGATCGGCGCGGGGAGCGCGAAGGTCTGCAGCGCCTCTGCCCCGTTGATCGCGATGATCGGGCCGACATTGGACCAGTTGAACATCGCCACGAAATGCGCGGCGAAGAACACGAAGACGATATAGGGGGGCGAGGCTGGCGATGCCTTCGCGCATCATCCGGGTGACGTCGTCGGCGGACTTGATCGATCCGGTGGCGCTGCCGAACGCGATGCCGCAGCTGACGAACATCAGGAAGAAACCGGCGATCAGCGCGCCGTAAAAGGGCTGAAGCTGCGCCGTCCCCTCGGCCTTTTCGTTGATCAGCGGAGTATAGCCCGGGGCGAGCGTGAGCACGAGATAGAGCGCGACGATCGCCAACGCGGCGAGGCCCGCGCGGCGCAGGCCGCGGCGTTCGTCGGCGGTGACTTCGGAGCGTTCGAGTTCGGCCTCGATCTCCGCATCCGCGCCACCGCCCCATTTGCCCAGGCGCGGTTCCACCACCTTGTCGGTGATGAACCACACCGCGGGGGTGAAAACGATGACGATCGACAGGATGAACCACCAGTTGCCGACCGGGTTCATCGTCCAGCCCGGCTCGACGATCCGCGCCGCCTCTTGCGTGAAGCCGAACAGCAGCACGTCGATCTGCCCCGGCGTGATATTGCCGGCATAGCCACCCGACACTGCGCCGAATGCAGCAGCGAGGCCCGCGACGGGGTGGCGCCCGGCGGCGGCGAAGACGATCGCGGCGAGCGGGATGAACACGACATAGGCGGCGTCGGAGGCGTGGTGCGACACCATGCCGATGATCGCCACGATCGGGGTCAGGATCGAACGCGGCGCATTGGCGAGGCTGGCGCGGATCAGGGCGGAGAACATGCCCGACCGCTCCGCCACCGCCGCGCCGAGCATGATGACGAGGATCAGGCCCAATGGCGCGAAGCCGCTCATCGTGCGCGGCATATCGACCAGCAGCCGACCGATATTGGCTTCGGAGAACAGGCTGGTCGCGGTGTAGGTGAGGACGCCGTTTTCCAGCGTCGCGCCGGTCGGCGCTTCCTCACCGGTATAGTTGAGCGATGCCGACCATCCGGCCCAGTCGCCGATCGCGCTGACGAACATCAGCGCGACGATGAGATAGACGAAGATCATCGTCGGTTCGGGCAGCATGTTGCCCGCGCGTTCGACAAAGCCCAGGAAACCGCGCTGGCGGCGGCTTACCTCATCCGTTGGTGCGGCGATTTCAGTCATACGGCTCCCACAAGCTCCCGTCCGATCAGCATGCGGCGAATTTCATTCGTCCCCGCGCCGATGTCCAGCAGCTTGGCGTCGCGCAGGAAGCGCTCGACCGGCCAGTCCTTGGTATAGCCCGCGCCGCCCAGCGCCTGCACCGCCTCGCCCGCGACCTTGAAGGCGTTTTCGGAGGCGAGCAGGATCGCGCCGGCGGCATCGAAGCGTGTGGTCTTGCCCGCGTCGCACGCCCGGGCAACGGCATAGACATAGGCGCGGGCGGAATTGAGCGCGACATACATGTCGGCGACCTTGGCCTGCATCAGCTGGAAGCTGCCGATCGCCTGGCCGAACTGCTTGCGCTCGCGCAGATAGGGCAGCACGACGTCGAGGCATGCCTGCATGATGCCGAGCTGAATGCCCGACAGCACGGTGCGCTCGTAGTCGAGGCCCGACATCAGCACGCCGACGCCGCCGTTGAGCGGGCCCATGACATTCTCTTCCGGCACTTCGCAATCGGTGAAGACGAGTTCGGCGGTGGGCGATCCGCGCATCCCCATCTTGTCGATCTTCTGCCCGATCTCGAAGCCCTTCATCCCCTTTTCGATGATGAAGGTGGTGATGCCGCGCGACCCCTCGCCGGTCTTGGCATAGACGACCAGGACATCGGCATAGGCCGCGTTGGTGATCCAGAATTTGGTGCCGTTGAGGATATAGCGGTCGCCCTTGTGCTCCGCGCGCAGCTTCATGCTGACGACGTCCGAGCCCGCGCCGGCTTCGGACATGGCGAGGCTGCCGACATGTTCGCCGCTGATCAGCTTGGGCAGGTATTTCGCCTTCTGCTCGGCGTTGGCCCAGCGGCCGATCTGGTTGACGCACAGGTTGGAGTGCGCGCCGTAGGACAGGCCGATCGAGGCCGAGGCGCGGCTGACTTCCTCACACGCGATGACATGTTCGAGATAGCCGAGGCCGAGGCCGCCATCCTCCTCCGCGATGGTGATGCCGTGCAGGCCGAGTTCGCCCATGGCGGACCAGAGTTCGTCGCGCGGGAACCAGTCATCGGCGTCGATGCGCGCGGCGAGCGGGGCGATCTGCTCGCGCGCGAACCGCTCGGTGGTCTCGCGGATCATGTCGGCGGTTTCGCCCAGCGCGAAATCCATCTGGGGCAGGCTCATACGCTCTCCTCGGGTCTTTTGCGGCCACTCTAGCCGCTGGGAGGCGTGGTGAGAAATTGAAAGGCGACGGGGAACAGCATAGACGGTGTCTATGATCGAACGCTATTTGCTGCGCTATTTCCTTGCCGTCGTCGATAGCGGCACCTTCACCGCCGCCGCCGCGCAGGCGAATGTCTCGCAGCCGACCCTGTCGGCGGGGATCGCCAAGCTGGAGCGGGAGGCGGGGGCGAAGCTGTTCCGGCGGAGCAGCCAGCGGGTCGAGCTGACCGAGGCGGGCGCGCAGTTCGCGGTGCATGCGCGGCGGATCGAGCGCGAATTCAACCTGGCGCAGGCGGCGATCAGCGGGATCGCGCAGCCCGCGACGCTGCGGCTGGGGGTGCTGACGACGATCGCCAGCGCCGAGGTCGCACGGCTGGTGGCGCGGCTGCGCGCCGAGGCGCCGGGACTGGCGATCGAGCTGGTCGAGGGGAATGCCGGGGCGCTGGCGCAGCATCTGGCGCGCGGGCGGATCGAACTGGCGCTGACCGCTGTGCAGGGCGATGCGGGCAGCGAGGTCGAAGCGCTGCGCAGCGAACCCTATCTGCTCGCACTACCCGTCACCCATGCGCTTGCGGCCGAGACAGCGCTGCCGGGCGAGGCGCTGGCGGGGGAGACGATGATCGTGCGGCGCAGTTGCGAGGCGCTGCCGGAGACGAGCCGCTACTTCACCCGGCGCGGCATCCGCCCCAGCTTTGCGCTGCGCACGCCGAACGACGACCGCGCGCTGGCGATGGTCGCGGCGGGGCTGGGCGCGACGGTGGTGCCGGCTTCGCACCGGCATCCGGGAGTGGCCAATCCGGCGCTGATTGGGTTCGACCTGCGGCGGACGCTGGTGCTGGTGCGGGGGGAGGATGCGCGCGAGGGGATGGCGGCGGTTGTGGAGGCGGTGCGGGGGGTGTTTGGGGCGAGTTGTGTTGAGGGCGGGTGATTGCGGGTGTCAGGGCAGGGCGGATGTCGCTTATGGGTGGTTAGCGGCCATTGACCTCACGCTCGTCAGAGATAGCATAGTGAAATGCTGACGAAACGCCTTTTCCGGTTTGGCTATGAAACTCCGGGCCAAGCCGAACGGAACGCGACGCACGGCTGGGACGACGAGGACAGCACCGGGATTTGGATAGCGAGTGTATCCGCCGCAGAGGCGATGCAGTGGGGCCGGACTATCGCAGAGCAGTTCGTGTCGTCATTGTTTGCTCAGAGCGACAACGCGTATTTGTGGACCAGTGACGGCTTTGCCCATTGGATCGAAGATGACCCAGCCGTCTTAGCAAGCGCAGCCGATCTTCCTGTTGTGACAGTCGGCGAGATGCCTGATTTCGCGGCCATGCGAAGCAGTGCCTAACGTCCGCTAAGGGGTCGTGTGCCGACCATCACCTTTTGTGGGTCTCCGGCCCAGTCTGATTCCTCCCCTGCCTCGCAGGGGGAGGTGGCGCCGAAGGCGACGGAGGGGCCGCCGTCGTCGGACGGCGGAATTTTGCCGAGCTGTTCTCGGCCGTCTTCGCGGCCGCCCCTCCACCACCCGCTTCGCGGGCGGTCCCCCTCCCCTGAGCAAGCTCAGGGGAGGA
The DNA here is from genome assembly GCF_024666595.1 of Sphingomonas sp. J315. Taxonomy (NCBI): domain Bacteria; kingdom Pseudomonadati; phylum Pseudomonadota; class Alphaproteobacteria; order Sphingomonadales; family Sphingomonadaceae; genus Sphingomonas; species Sphingomonas sp. J315. The sequence continues at coordinate 245,580 of NZ_CP088296.1, forward strand.
ATGATTTGATTTGGGACTGACAAACCCGGTTCGCGCGTTAAGTGGGGCGGCAGAGGAGACGGTCATGGCGGGACGCACTTTCGACGAGTGGCAGGTGGGCGACCGGATCGTGCATGATCTGCGCCGCACGGTGACCGAGACGGATAATCTGCTGATCTCCACCCTCACCCATAATCCGCAGCCGCTGCATCTCGACGCCGAAGCCGCCGGGGCGAGCGAGTTCGGGCGGATCCTGGTCAATGGCACTTTCACCTTTGCGCTGATGGTCGGGATTTCGGTGGGGGGATACGACGCTGGGCACGCTCGTCGCCAATCTCGGCTATGACGAGGTGCGGATGCCGAGCCCGGTGTTTATCGGCGACACGCTGCGCGCCGAGACCGAGGTGGTGGCGCTGCGCCCGTCCAAGTCGCGGCCGGGTCAGGGGGTCGTCACCTTTCGCCATGTGATGCTCAACCAGCGCGACGAGACGGTGTGCACCTGCCTGCGCAGCGCGTTGTTGCATGCTAAGCCGGTGGCATGACCAAGTTCACCGTCAATAATCAGCCGGTCGCATACAAGCTCGACGCGCGCACGCCCTTGCTATGGGCGCTGCGCGATGCGTCGAACCTGACGGGGACCAAATATGGCTGTGGCACCGGCGATTGCGGGGCGTGCACGGTGGACATCGACGGGGCGGCGGTGCGGTCGTGCCAGGTGACGATCGGCGCGGTCGAGGGGACGTTCGTCACCACGATCGAGGGGCTGGTGGCCGAGGGAAGTCACCCGGTGCAACAGGCACTGCTCGCCGAGAATGTCGTCCAGTGCGGCTATTGCATCCCCGGGATCGTGATGAGCGCGGCGGCGTTGCTCCGCAAGAACCGCAACCCGTCCGACGAGGAGATCATGGGCGCGATCACCAACCTTTGTCGTTGCGGCGTCTATCCCCGGTTGATCGAGGCGATCGGGCGCGCGGCGCGGGTGGCGCGCGGCGAGGAAGAGATTACCATCGATCGCGGCATCCCGGTCGAGACCGGCGAAGAATAGGTCAGCGAAAGCTTTCAATTGGCTGACAGGCCAATTCAGACGCTCGTCAGCCGACTCGACGTAAAAGCGCGTTAGTCTGAACGCCGGCGTGTTGTCGGGGAGCGGAGGAAAGCATGAAGAAGTTTATTCTGGCTGCGCTGATCGGCGCGACCATTTTGACCCCCGCTGCGGCAATCGCACAAGACCGGGGCGGACGCGAGGGACGCGGTGGCGGCCAGGCGCGCGAACAGCGCGGCGAATGGCGGCAGCAGCGCCAGGAGCAGCGCCAGCAGCGTCAGGAGCAGCGCCAGGAGCGCCCGCAGTTCCAGCGTCAGGAGCGTCCGCAATATCAGCCCCAGCAACGTCCGCAGGCCCAGCAGCCGCAGCAGCAGGCCGCCCCTGCCCCGCAGGTTCGTGAACCGCGCCGCGAGTTCCGTCAGGAGCGCCGCGACGACCAGCGCGACTTCCGTCAGGAACGCCGTGAGGATCGCCGCGACTTCCGCCAGGGTCAGGTGAGCCCGCAGCAATACCGTCAGGACCGCCGCGACGACCGGCAGGACTATCGGGGTGACCGGCGTGACGACCGGCGCGACTATCGTCAGGATCAGCGCCGCTATGGCGACTGGCGCGACACGCGGCAGGATCGCCGCAGGTGGGACGATAATCGCAACTGGAACCGCAGCTGGCGGGGCGACCGCCGCTATGACTGGAGCGACTATCGCGCGCGCAACCGGCACGTCTATCGCCTGCCGCGCTATTACGCGCCGCGTGGCTACCATTATGGCTATCGCCGCTTCTCGATCGGCCTGACCATCGGTTCGATGCTTTTCGCGCCGGATTACTGGATCAACGATCCGTTTTACTACCGCCTGCCGCCGGCCTATGGCCCGTATCGCTGGGTGCGCTATTACAATGACGCGCTGCTCGTCGATGTCCGGTCCGGCTATGTCGTCGATGTGATCTACGACATCTTCTGGTAAGCGAGACGCAGGTCACGCAGGGAGGCCCGGCCGGCAACGGTCGGGCCTCTTGCGTTTCGCCACGCTGGCGGCAAATTGCGCGCCATGAGCATCTTTTCGCGTTCCAAGAGTCCCGCCGGATCGATCAGTCGCGCGCGCGCCAGCCAGGCGGTCACCGCGCGGATCGAGGCCAATCCCGGCATGCGCCGCGCCAAGGTCGACGCCGCGCAGATCTATTACCATCCCGGGTTCCTGAGCGACGCCGAGTGCGATGCGCTGATCCGAATGATCGACGCCAATCGCCGTCCTTCGACCTTGCTGTCGCAGTCGGACGACCCCAATTTCCGTACCAGCGAGAGCTGCGACATGGACCGCTGGTCGCCCGACGTCCGGCCGATCGACGAGCGCATGGCGGCTCTGCTGGGCCTTCCGCCCGAAAATGGCGAGACGATGCAGGGCCAGCGCTATGCCCCCGGCCAGCAGTTTCGCGCGCATTATGACTGGTTCAACGAACAGCAGGATTACTGGCCGGCGATGAAGGCGTCGGGCGGCCAGCGGACCTGGACGGCGATGATCTACCTTAACGATGTCGAGGAGGGCGGCGCGACCTGGTTCCCGCAGGCCGGCGTGCGCGTCGCGCCCAAGCGTGGCCTGTTGCTCGCTTGGAACAATATGAAGCCCGACGGATCGCCGAACACTGGCACGCTGCACGAGGGGACGCCGGTGGTGAAGGGCGTCAAATACATCATCACCAAATGGTTTCGCGAGCACGCCTGGATCAACATGCCGATCAAGACATATTGATCGGGTGATCTCCCCTCCCTTTCGGGGAGGGGAACAAAGGTCACAGAATCATGTCGTCGCCGCTGCGCAGCGCCAGCACCCGGCCGATCGTGTCGAACAAGGCGTCCATCGCCACCGGCTTGAACAGCACTTCATCGGCCCCCGCCGCAAGGCAGCGTTCGCGCAGGTCGACAGCGGTGTCTGCCGTGACCACGATGATGGGCAGTTCGGCCTTGGCATCGCCGCGCGCGCGGATGCGCTCGATCGCCTCGATCCCGTCCATGCCCGGCATGCGCAGGTCGACCAGAATCACGTCGTAATCGCCGGCCTCGATCATGTTGAGACCAGCTTCGGCGTGCTCGGCTTCCGCCATCGTGGCACCGGCGACATTCAGCATGTCGCGCACCACGCGGCGGTTCATCGGATCATCCTCGATGAAAAGAATATTCATCGAGCGACCATCTCGAAAGCGGCGGCTGTCCGGATCGGAGAATTCATAGGCGTGCTATCACCCTAAGCCGCTTCGGATACAAGCGTTGTGCGACCAGATGTCGCACATATTTCACTGCGCGCTGCCGTGAGCGCCGCAACCAGCGCTGGTCCTTTCACCGGCTTAACGACCACGACGCCGACACCGGTGGCGCGAAGCCGTGCTTCCGCTCCTTCGTCCGGCCTGCCCCACAACGCCGCCGTGCGCGTGCCTTCCGGTGCTGCGGCGGCAAGTTCACACAGCTTTTCAATGGGATCGGCGTCGTCGGCGGCGAGCGTCGCCTGGTCCGCAAGGATCAGCGCTGTCCCCGCATCCTTCGCCAACGCGACGGCTTCGTCGATCGACGCGGCGAACTGGACCGCAGCGAAATGGGGGGTGAACAGCGTGCGCAGCATGCCGCGGACAATCGGGTTGCGGTCGAGCACGACGATCGTCTCGCCGTCGCCCGCCGCCTCGACCGCCGAATCCGGTGCCTCCACGGCGCGCAGCGGCAGCTCGACGGTGAAGGTCGATCCTTCTCCCACCCGGCTCGCCACCGACACCGTGCCGTCGAGGGCGTGCACGAGATTGCGGACAATCGCGAGACCCAGTCCGGTGCCGCCGAACTGGCGCGTTGTTCCGGCATCGACCTGCTTGAAGGATTCGAACACTTCGTCGAATTTTTCCGCCGGAATGCCGATCCCGGTGTCGCTGATCGCCAGGCGCAGCCGGTCGCCTACTGCCTCGACCGCGACCGTCAGCACGCCCTTTTCGGTGAACTTGACGGCGTTGGACAGCAGGTTGAACACGATCTGGCGCAGCCGTCCCGGATCGGTTTCGATCCAGCGCGGGGTGCCCTCATGGCTCAGGGTGAAGTCGAGTCCCTTGGCGCGCGCCTGTTCTTCCCACATCCGCGTCACGTCGCGCAGCGTGGTGTGGAGGTCGGTGGCGGCCAGTTCGACAGTCAGATTACCCGTCTCCATCTTGGCGACGTCGAGGATGTCGTCGACCAGCGCGCGCATCGTCATGCCCGCGCCGTGAACGATGTTGATGCGGTCGCGCGTCGCCTCGGGCACGGTCGAATCGCGCAGCATGATCTGGGTCATGCCGAGGATGCCGTTGAGCGGTGTGCGGATCTCGTGGCTGGTGGTCGCGAGGAATTCGGTCTTTGCCTTCAGCGCCTTTTCGAGCGCGACATTGGTGGTGGCAAGCACGGCGTTGGCGTCGCGCACCTGATTGCGGCTGCGGCGGATCGTGTACAGGCCGATGCTGAGCAGGGTTACGATGGCGAACGATGCGCCGCCAAGGCCGATGAACAAGGTGCGCTGGAACTCCGCCTCGCGCCGCAATTCCTCTGCCTTCAGATTGGCGATGCGCAATTCCTGGTTCGCATAGTCGAACCGCGCCGCCATCAGTGCGGTGCTGGCCGAGGTCGCCAGTTGGGTCGCTTCGTTGCCGAGCGCGAGCACCCTTTCGAGATGCGCGAGCGCACTTGCATTCTGCCCCTTCGCCCGAAAGATCGAATAGGCGGTGAAGTGCGCGTCGCGCTGGGCAAATCCGGTATCGCTCAGCGACATGCCGACAAAGCTCTTCGCGATCAGGTCCGCTGCCCGGTCGGGCTTGCCTTGCGCATAGGCCGACTGCGCTGCGATCGACAGGATGTTCGCCTCACCACTGCGCGATGGGTCTTCGCGGACGACACGCATTGCTTCCGCGATTATCGCATCGGCGTCCGCAAATCGGCGTTGATCGAGCAGCGCGCGCGCGACGTTCGCCAATATCTGGGTCAGGCTGGCGGATTTCGCCTCGCGCGCGAGCGCCAGCGCCTTGCGGTACTCGGCCTCGGCCGCGCGCGGCTGTTCGAGTTCGAGCAGGACGTTGCCATGAATGTTGAGCAACGACATCTGGAGCCGCGGATCGCCCGAATAGACGTCGACCGCCTGCTTGAGATATTTGTCGGCGCTCTTGAAATCCTTGGCCTTGGTGTAGAGCATCGCGATCATCTGCAACGCGATCGACTGGCTGCGCTTTTCGCCGACCGTGGCGAAAATCTGATGCGCTTCCTGAAGCGATGCGAGCGCCTCGGCAAAGTGCATATCAGCTTCCTGCACCCCCGCTCGCGCCAGCAACAGGTCTCCGCGCAGTTTCGTCGGCACCTGATCGCGGCTGATCAGCTTGAGCGCCTGGGTGATGCGGGCCGAAGCGTCCGACGCGCGCCGTGTCCGGATCAATGCCTCTGCCTCAAGCCACAATGCGGTAGCCTCGGCCCGCACGCGCGGCTCCGTATCGGGAATTGCCGCCGCGCGTTGCCGCGCCTGTTGCGCAAAACCCAACGCCGCCTGCGGATCGCTGACCATCGCGGTCTTGGCATTGTCAATCAGTGTATCCGCCGCGCGTTGCTGCGCGGCCGCAGGGGCCGCAAACCCCAGTGCAAGCCAGCAGAGAAGGAGGGCGAGACCCCTCCGCATCAACCGCTCTTGCGCCAGAAATTCTCGGTGCGGCCAAAGCTCGGGCGCATTGTCGCGACCGATTTGAAGCCTTCTTCGTCGAGGTAGCGGACAAAGGCATCGAGCGCGATCGGTCGGCTGATCAGATAGCCCTGGACCATGTCGCAGCCCATGACGCTGAGCAGCGCGAGCGCGGCCGGGGTTTCGACGCCCTCAGCCGTGACTTCCATTTCCAGCGCATGCGCGAGGTCAATGGTCGAGCGGACGATCAGCGGATCGCGATTGCTGCTGGTCAGCTGCATCACGAACATCTTGTCGATCTTGAGCTCGGTCGCCGGCAGCTGCTTGAGATAGGCGAGCGAGGACAGCCCCGCGCCATAATCGTCGATCGCGAGCGGGATGCCGATCGCGGCGAAGGTCTGAAGGTGGCGGATCGCACTGTCGGGATCGCGGATCACGGCGGTCTCGGTAATCTCGAAGCCGATCTTCGCGCCGGATTCGCTGATGATCCGGCACGCCTCGGCAACGAAGCCGTCATCGGCGAGCAGCACGCCCGAAATGTTGATGAACACCGGCATGTCATGGCCATGTGCGGCCATGACCTGCTGGTCGGCGATCACCTGGCGCAGCGTCCAGAGCGTGAGCCCGACGATCTCGCCGCCATCTTCCGCCGCGTTGATGAACTCACCGGGAAGGATCAGGCCGCGTACCGGATGATGCCAGCGGACCAGCGCCTCGGCACCCGTCACCGCTTCGCGACGGACATTCACCTTGGGCTGATATTGCAGGAACAACTGGCCCGCAGCGATCGCGCGGGGCAGTTCGCGCACCAGCGCCGCGCCGTCGAACGCGGCATGGCTTTGCGACAGATCGATCGACACGATGGCCGTATCGGTGCGCGCCTGTTCCAGCGCCGCTTCGGCGCCTTCGGTCAGACGGACTTCATCATCATCGCCAAAGGGCGCGACGGCGATGCCCCAGACCAGCTGGATAAGATGACGTTCGCCATCGAGATCGACCGAACGTGCAAAGCATTGCGCCAGCCGCTCGACGAGCGCGCGGGCGTGCGTCGGGCTTTCCGCTTCAAATCCCAGTTCGATCAGCGATCGGCCGGCGGTGACTCCGCGCACGCCAGGCTCCAGTTCACCCATCCGGTCGGCAAGATCGAGGATCAGCGTGTCCGAACGCGGCCGTCCGAGATGGCGCCGCAGCGACTGAAAATTGGCGACTTCGCACAATGCGAGCACGCGCCAGCGGGTGCAGCCAGGGACCACCGGCCCCGCGCGCCGGGGCGATTGCAGTGTCATCGACGAACGGGCCGCCTGCAAGCTCAGCGCCGTCGTTCATGGCGATCCGCCCCGCCCCGAAAGGCGATCCGCGAAGTCCGGCGGGGTCGAAACGGTCAGACATGCCGTCGGGCGTAACACCGAGTGCTGAAGGAACCTTTAAGGACGCCGCGCCCGGCGCCTCTGTGACCTAGGTAGTTTTACAAGGGATCGCTAACAATTGATTCAGTATGAATTTTCAGATAACCATAATGGGGTGCGCATTCGTGTGCACGATGGGAGAAAATAGATGTTTGCACTCTTTTTCCGGGAAACCGGCGGCGACGACATTCGTCCCTGGTAACCCTTTTACGGCCCGGGCCGGCGGCGTGACGGATGGTCCGTCACCCTCGACTTGCCCGGGCTGATCTCCCCTAAGAATCGCCGCCATCCTATTGGGATTGCGGCTTTTATTTTACCTGATCCATTTCGGACACGAAACCTGGCACGCGCGACCGCGCGGCGATGATGTCGATCTCGGATTTGCCACTCCTGACCGTTGACTCGCGCGCGACCGGGCAAGCTCTGCTTCTCCGCCGAATCGCCGCGACTCGTGGTGACTCCACGAGTCGCGCTTTGACGCGCGAGTCGGAACAAGGTAAATGAATCCCTTCGCAAGGGGGTTTTATGGCGGGCGATGTGTGGTTTCTGATCGCGATGACGTTCAGCTTTGCCGCCTATGGCGTCTATCTGCTGGGCCTTCGCCGCGCGACCGTTCGCCCCAACCGCGCATCCTGGCTGATCTGGAGCGCATCCGCCGCTGCCGAGGCCTTGACCTATGCCGCGGTGAACCCCGGATCGCCGCAAGGCTGGGTGTTCATCCTGTCCGCCGTCTGCTGCCTGGTGGTCACCGCATGCCTGTGGCGCGGGTCCAACTGGGCGCCCCCGACCACCATCGAGGCATTCTGCATGGCAGCGTGCCTCACCGCGCTGCTGATCTGGGTCGCGTTCCGCGAAGCCTATTGGGCGCATATGCTGGTGGTCGCCGCCGTGCCGGTCAGCTTCTGGCCGACCTGGGTCAGCGTGTGGAAGGATCGCAGCTCCGAACGCTCGCCCGCATGGGGGCTGTGGACTGTCGGCGACCTCGCTACCCTGCTGGTCGCGGCGCGCGCGGGCGGCTCGGGGCCGGACGAGTTCGCGTACATCTTCGTCGAGCTGGCGTGCCATGCCAGCATCTGGTTCATGATCGGCCTGACCACGATCAACCCGCTGCGCTCGTTCGGCTGGGCGCGCGGCGGCCTTGTGGTGCTCGACCGCTATCGCCATCCGCGCAATCTGTTCGAGGTCGGCGAAAACCATCTGGGCAAGGCGGTCTATGCCACCTGTCGCTTTGCCGAGGGGGCGGAGCTGATGCGGTTTACCGGCCGCCGTTTCCATGTCGACGACATCCCCAGCCTCATGCGCGGCAGCGACGACCGTTTCGTGCAGGTGACGCCCGATCACTATATGGGGCCGTCGGGGCAGCTCGACGATCTGGTCAACCATAGCTGTGACCCCAATGCCGGGCTGCGCTTCACCGATGACGGCGTGATCCTGGTGGCGCTGCGCGATATCGTCGCGGGCGAGGAGATCAGCTGGGACTATTCGACCACGCTGGCGCAATCGAACTGGCACATGATCTGCCAGTGCCGCGCGCCGGGGTGCCGCCGCGTGATCGGCAATTTCGACACGATCGATCCCGACCGGCAGGAATTCTTCCGCGCCCGCAACCTCGTCGCCCCGTATCTGCGGCGGAAGGACGCGGTGACGCCGGTGCGGCGGGCGAGCTGATCCCGATCTTCACGAAGGAGCGACCATGAACGGAACAAGCGGCACCATCCTGAAACTGGCGGCCTCGCTGGCTATCCTGTTGCTGGTCATCGTGGGCGGCGGGCTGGGGTCATGTGCCGCCTATAATTCCGTCCGTGTGTGGAACGCCGAGACGGCAGGCGAAGCCGAGCTGGCGCAGGCGACGCAGAACCGCAAGATCAAGGTGCTCGAAGCCCAAGCCCGGATGGATTCCGCGGCGCTGGAGGCAAATGCCGAGATCGCCCGCGCCAAGGGTCTGGCCGAAGCGAACCGGATCGTCGCCAACAGCCTTGGCGGGCCGGAAGGCTATCTGCGCTACCTCTATATCCAGAATCTGGAACAGTCGAAGGGGCAGATCATCTATGTCCCGACGGAGGGCGGATTGCCGATCCTGGAGGCGGGGCGGTTGCGACCGGCACCGGTGCCGGCAGCGGCGGACTGACTCAGCGCTCGGACGGCGCCGCTGGCAGCGGTTCGCGCAGCGGCTTGCGTGGGCCGTTCAATTCGCGCTCAAGATCCGCAGCGATGGCGCGCGAGTCCGCATCGCGGCGCGCCCTGAGCAGGTCGCGTCGCGCCTCCATCCGCGCCCGGCGCATTGCGGTGGGTAATGCCGCGATGGCGACATATTCGCGGACCGCCTTGAGCCAGCGGGAGTCGGGCAGTGCCGTATCCTCCGCCGTGCGGGCGAAGGGATAAGACATGACGCGATACCCCTCCCCCTCGCGCTTCAGGAACAGCACGACCCATTTTTTGGGGTGAAAGGTGAAGCGGGTGCAGCCACCGGCGTGGGCTTCGGGGTTGGCGCGGACGAGTTCGGCAGGGTCGCCGGGCGTGGCGGGTCGCACCCTCGTGCCCAGCATTCCCGGCGCTCGGGCGGTGATTTGATCGGAATGTTCCTTCGAGCTGGTTGGCCCCTTCAACGTCGTGACTGCCCTGAACCATAGCTCTGGCTCGCCGTCAGCGCTGATCCCCGGCTGCCCGACCTGCGCAACGACAATAGCGTCGGCCTCATCGACCAGTTGCAGCGTTGTCGGGACGCGGTAGCCGGGTGCGACGCTACATGCTCCGGCGACGGGCGCTGAGGCGAGAAGGGCGAGGGCAAGGACGAGGGTGCGCATGGGCCAACTCTGCTCCGGCGCTGCAATTACGGCGAGTGACGAAACCAGTCGGGCAGATTTCAGGCCGCGACGTCGTCCCGCATCAATTCCGAATGCGCCAGCTCCAGCACCGCGCTTGCCCCCCTGCCCTTGCCTTCGCTCTCCAGCCTCAGGCTGCCGCCCATCGCGACCATCGAATTGGCGCACCAGTGGAGCCCGAGCCCGCCTGACTTGTGCGGGCGGGTCGAGAAGCCGCGCTGGAACAGCTGCGGAGCGGCGGCGGGGTCGAAGCCTTCGCCATCGTCGGTGATGCGGATTTCCACGCGGTCGTCATGCTCGCGGATCGACACGCCGATGCTGCCCCCTTCCCGCCCGGTCGCGGCGATCGCCTCGGCGGCGTTGGAGAAGAGGTTGCCGATCACCTGGCTGAGCAGCACGCGGTTCGCCAGCACCCAGTGCGGCTTCGACGGGAAGTGGAAGGCGATCGAGCTGGCGCCTGAATAGCGGGCGATCGTGGCATTGCGCGCGACCACATCGGTGACATCGCAGGTGTCGAGCGGCGGGCGTTCATGCGCCTGTTCCTGCTGACGCCCGATGATTTCGAGGACATTGTGCAGCGCGTCGCGACCGATGCCGAGCTGTTCCTTGCGGGTGTCGCGGGCCTGCGCCTCGCTCGCCAGCGCGGCAGCGACGAACGCGACGAGCTTTTGCCGGCGGGCGAGCGGGATCGAGTCGTCGGCGAGTTCGCTCAGCGCACGGTCGAGCAAAGCGCGGTCGGTCGCCGGTGCTTCGCCCAGTCCCTGGCTCAGCACGGTGCTGATCGGATTGAGCGCGTTGCGCACATTGTGCATCACCGCGACCGCGCTTTCCGACTGGCCGAGCTTGAACGACTGCGCCTCGACCTGTTCGCGCAGATCCTTGAGCTGGCTGAGCATCGCATTGAAACTGTCGACCAGGCTGCCGATCTCGTCGCGGCGCGGGGCTTCGGTCAGGGGCACGAGATTCCCCGATCCGCGCACCACCCCCATATGCTGTTCGACCCGGTTCAGCGGGCGCAGCACCAGCCGCCCGATCATCACGCTGAGCACCGCCATCACCAACAGCATCAGCGCGGTAGTACCGACCACGGCGAGCTGGAGCATGTTGCGGCCCAGCGCGGACAGGTCGCGCTGGACGTTGAAGGTAGCGCTTGCGACGCTTTCGCCGCCCTCCCCCGGAACCGGCACCGCCACCGCGATGTCTCGCTCAGCTGCTTCGATGCGCGGTGCCGCGACGGGCGCGTCGAGCGCGATCCCCGCGCGGAGCTGCAGAAGATTGCCGAGCTGCTGCGAGGTAATCATGCGCGCCATCACGACATGGCCGCGCGGTTCGCCGCTGCCGTCGGTGCGGCGCACCTGCGCCACGCCGATCGCGGCGATACGGTTGCCGAGGCGCGCGTAGAAGCTGGCGCTGTTATCCTTCGCCAGCGCGCGGGCGAAGTCGATGCGGCGGATTTCGGCGAGCAATTGCGCGCGCATCTGCGGCGAATCCTTCGCCGTATCCAGATCGAGCCAGCGCGCGATCACCACTTCGCCGCCGGGGCGAACATAGGCCATGCCGTTGACGCCCAGATTGACCATCGCGGAGGTGGCGAAGCTGTCTTCTTCGAACGCGCGGTTGGGCGCGCCCATATAGTCGTAGCTCTCGTTCCAGTCGCCATAGTCGCGCACCGACGCCTCGACCTTCGAGGCATATTCGGTGAGCGCAGCGCGCGTCCGTTCGACATGGCCGTCGATCGCCTGCGCCTCCAGCTTGTCGAAGCTGGGGGTGATGACGAGGGCGAGCAGCAGGGTGATGCTGGCGGCGCCGAGCAGCGCGACCCCGGTGAGGATCGCGACGAGCTTGGCACCCAGCGAGCGCGGAATACGGGATCGGATGCGGTGGAACATGGTGTGCGGCGCGGTCACCCGTGGGTGCCGGTAGCCGGTGCCGTTGGCGTTTCCTCATCGCCCATGAATCGTTCGTGCGCCGCGCGGATCGCGACATCGGCCTCGAGCGGGCGGGCGAGGAAATAGCCCTGAACATGGCTGCACCCGGCGACGCGCAACGCGGCGAGATGCCCCTCGGTCTCGACGCCCTCCGCCACGACCTCCAGCCCCAGCGCGCGACCGAGATGGATGATCGAGTGGACGATCGCGGCGCTCTCACGCTCGCGGCCCATGCCGTCGATGAAGCTGCGGTCGATCTTCAGGCAATCGAGCGCGAATTTGCGGATATTGTAGAGCGAGGAATAGCCGGTGCCGAAATCGTCGAGCGCGATGCGGAAGCCCATCTGGCGCAGGCGGTACAGCGTCTCCGCGGCGCGCTCGGCATTGTCGAAGATCGCGGTTTCGGTGATCTCGATCTGCACGCGATTGGGTTCGATTCCCGCGCGCTGCACCCGCTCGACGACATGGCCGACGAAATTCTGTCGGCGGAACTGGCGCGGCGAGAAATTGACCGAGACATATTGCCCCGGCCATTTGGCGAGCATCGTCAGCGCTTCGTCCAGCACCCAGTCGCCCAATTCGTGGATCAGGTTCGATTCCTCGGCGATCGGGATGAACATGCCGGGCGAGATCGGACCATATTCGGGGCTGTTCCAGCGCAGCAATGCTTCGAATGCGACAATCTCCAGCCGGTCGCGCGCGACGATCGGCTGATAGACGAGGCGCAGCTCGCCATTGGCGATCGCCTGGCTGAGGCCGCCTTCGATCTGGCGGCGGAAGCGGATCGATCCGTCCATGCTCTCGTCGAACACGCGCACCACGCCGCGGCCGGCTTTCTTCGATTCATTGAGCGACAGGTCGGCGCGGCGCATCACGTCGATCGGGTCGTGCTTCATACCCGGCTCGACGATGACCAGGCCAGCCGAGGCCGATCCCTGCACCGAATGGCCGAACACGGTGAAGGTCTTGGCGCACGCCAGCAGCAGGCGCTCGACCGCCTCGACCGCCTCACCCTCGCCCGCCACCTTCATCAGCACCGCGAATTCGTCGCCGCCCAGCCGTGCGACAAAGCCGCCCGGCGGGACCGCGCCCTCGATCGTCGTGCACACCATGCGGATCAGCTCGTCGCCCGCGAGATGGCCGAACGTGTCGTTGACCAGCTTGAACCGGTCGAGGTCCATCATCGCCATCGCGAAGGTATCAGGACCGCGCACATGATCGGTCAGCGCACGCATGAAGGCCAGCCGGTTGGGCGCGTCGGTCAGGCTGTCGTGATTGGCGAGATGGCTGGCCTTGCTCTCGTTCGCGGCGAGCTCCGCCTTCTGCTCCTCGAGCAGCGCCATCGCGGCGGCGAGCTGCTGATCGACTTCCCAGCGCTTGCCCAATGCGGTCGCGGTCTGGACGACCTCCTCCACCTGGAACGGCTTGGCGATGTAGAAGATCTTGTCGGCGGGACCGGCGGCGCGGCTGATTTCGAGCGGGGAGAAGTCCGAATAGCCGGTGACGATCACGATGTTGATGTCGGGATCGATCGCGCGGATGCGCTTGGCGGTTTCCTTGCCGTCGATGCCGGGTGGCATGCGGATGTCGATGAACGCGACCGGGAAGGGCTCGCCATTCTCCCTGGCGCGCGCGACGGCTTCGACGCCGTCCAACCCCTGCATGCAATGGACCGTCTCGAACGCCGGGCGATCCTGCGCTGGCGCAGCATCAACCTCGTCGTCGCCGAACAGCTCGGCGGCCATCGCGTCGAGCGCCGCGCCCTGTGCCGCGCCTACGCCATTGCCCTTGAAGCACTGACGATAGGATTCATGCATCCCCGCTTCGTCGTCCACGATCAGAATGCGCAAGACCTGTCCCCTCTATTCGCCTTGGTAACCCGCGTAGGCGCACAGAGTTAAGGCGAGGTAAAAGGGTTAACGGCGCGTTCCCGCGCGCCTCCGGGACAGCCCGGAAAAAATGGGGTGCCGCGGACTGGCCGGGCACCCCGTTCGAGGTCAGGAGGGGATTGAATGCGTCTCCGCACACCCGCCTTGTGCATCGGCAACGCACGGCCAACCACGGTCAGACTCTGACGGCGCGTGGAACCGGTTCCAGCGCCTTCCCTGCCCTCCCGGTGGCTGCCAGAACTTTTTCTATACACTCCGCATGAAACCGGTTACAGTTTCCGCGCCAAGAACATAATAGGCGGGCCGCCGAGTCGCCCAGTCAGGGCTCACGGCAGTTCAGGGTAAACGTTGTCAAACCTCCAGGGGGGATGCTGTGAAGTCATCACATTCCGCAACTAACGGATTTATTCGCGGTTCGCGCCTGCGCGCCGCTGCCGCTGCGCTCGCATGGTCCAGCGCCGGTGCGGTACTCGCCATCGGCCTCGCGGTTCCCGCGCAGGCTCAGGTCTCCTCGTCGCTGCGCGGCAAGGTCACGGCCGAGGGCGGTGTCAGCCAGGTCACGATCGTCAATGTCGATACCGGCTTCACCCGCACCGTCACGCCAAGCGCCGACGGCAGCTACCAGTTCGCGTCCCTTCCGCCCGGCGACTACCGGCTTGAGGTGACGACCCCCCAGCGGCGTGCGCCGCACCGACGAATTCAATCTTGCGGTCGCGCAGAACGCCGTGTTCGATTTCGACCTGTCGACCCCGCAAGTCGCGACCGCCGATGGCGGCGAAGAGGTCATCATCACCGGTGGCCGCATTCGTTCGATGCAGGGCGGTGAAGTCGGCACGACGATCACGCAGCGCTTGATCGAACAATTGCCGCAGAACAACCGCAACTTCCTTGCTTTTGCGGACCTCGCGCCCGGCGTTCAGTTCATCACCAACGGCAGCGACCAGTCGCGCCTTCAGGGCGGTGCGCAGAATTCCAACACGGTCAACATCTTCATCGATGGCGTCGGCCAGAAGGATTACGTCCTCAAGAACGGCATCACCGGGCAGGATTCGACCCAGGGCAACCCGTTCCCGCAGTCGGCGATCGGCGAATACCGGGTCATCAGCTCGAACTATAAGGCCGAGTTCGACCAGGTCAGCTCGGTCGCGATCACCGCAGTGACCAAGTCGGGCACGAACCAGTTCGAAGGATCGGGCTTCGTCGACTTCACCGACCAGCGCTTCCGTGATGCGCGTCCGATCGAGATCTTCCCCGCCAATGCGGCCGGCAAGGTCCGGACCAAGGATCTGCAGTTCGGCGGCACGCTGGGCGGTCCGATCATCAAGGACACGCTGCACTTCTTCCTCGCCTATGAAGGCAAGCGCCGTACCAATCCGCGCGACGTCAACATTCCCGCGACGCTGAGCACCGCGCTCCCGCTCGTCCCGGCGAACCTGGCTGGGAACTACGGGTCGTACAACGAGACGTTCGACGAGAATTTGTACTTCGGGAAGATCAACTTCACCCCGACCGACAGCGACCTGTTCGAATTCTCGGGCAAGTATCGCGATGAATCGGGCGAGACGTTCAACAGCGGCATCGCCGCCTATGAAACCCGCACGATTGCCCGCGTCGAAGAAATCCGCGCGCTGGGCCGCTGGCAGCACACCGCCGACAGCTGGATCAACGACTTCAAGGTCGCCTATGAAGACGTGAAGTGGAATCCGAGCCCCGCGCAGCAGGCGAACCGCAACGTCTATCGCGTCCGCATCCCGAACCCGGCCAACCCAGCGCAGTTCCTGGACGGCAACATCCTGGAAACGGGTGGCGGCACCAACTTCCAGAACAAGGGCCAGAAGGGTTGGCAGATCTCCAACGACTTCACCTACACCGGACTTGAGGGGCACACCATCAAGGTGGGTGTGAAGACCAAGTGGGTGACGCTCAACTCGCTTCAGCTCAACGGCTTCAACCCCGTATTCCGCTACTTCACGCCACTGGGCGCGACGACGCTGAACACGACCACGCCGTATCAGATGAGCTTCCAGGCGCTGTCGAGTGGTTTCACGACCGCGCAGATGACGTCGGACAATTTCCAGCTGGGCATCTATGCGCAGGACGACTGGGACGTGACCGATCGCCTGACCGTGAACCTTGGCCTGCGCTGGGATTATGAGGAAACGCCAGCGTTCCTCAACTATGTCCATCAGGCGGCACAGGTCGCAGCGGTCAGCCCGGCCAACTATCCGAACCTGGTCGGTGCCAACTACAACATCAACGACTACATCTCGACCGGCAGCGAGCGTAAGGCGTTCACCGGCGCGTTCCAGCCGCGTATCGGGTTCAGCTACAAGATCGACGAAGCGGGCCGATTCACCCTCTTTGGCGGCTTCGGCCGGTCGTATGACCGCACGCAGTTCGACTTCATCCAGCAGGAACTGGCTCAGGGCTCCGCCGCGGGCCGCACGTTCAACTTCATCGTCCCGGGCGATACGGTGAACGTCTGTACGCCGAGCGCAACCTGTATCCCGTACAACCCGGCCTATCAGACCGAAGCGGGGCGCGCGGCGCTGATCGCCGGGCTTCCGGCGGGTGCAGGACGCGAGCTGCGCTTCATCAAGAACGACCTGAAGACGCCTTATTCGGATCAGTACAGCATCGGTCTGCGCGGCAATTTCGGGCTGCTCGAAACTGAAATCGGCTATTCGCATGTCGAAAGCCGCGACGGGTTCGTCTACCTGCTGGGCAACCGCCGTCCGGGCGGCCTGTTCTTCCCGGCGACCGGCGCTCCGGACTCGCCGTTCGGCTTCCCGCCGTCACCGTTCGGGTCGATCATCATCGGGGACAACGGGCTTGAGACCAACGCCGACACCGTGTTCGCGAAGCTGATCAAGCGGTACACCAGGGCCTCGCCGTGGAGCATCGACGCCACCTACACCTACACCAAGGCGACCGAAAACCGGCAGTTCGGCGAGGTGTTCTCGCTCGATTATTCCAGCATCGACGAATATCCCGTCCGTCCGTCGGCGGGCGTGCGCAGCCATCGCTTCGTGATGGCGGGTACCGTGGATGCACCGTTCGGCATCACGTTCGCGACCAAGTTCCAGATCGCCTCGCCGGTCTGGCTCAAGCGCTTCGTGACCACCCCGGGCGTCGGCCAGCCGGGAACCAAGGACATCGTCGCAATCGAAGCAGCGGGCAATGGCGACAAGTGGGGCTTCCGCCAGCTCGACCTGTCGGCAACCAAGGAGTTCAAGCTGGGCTTCATCAACGACAACACTCGCGTCTGGGTGCGCGTCGACATCATCAACGTGATGAACGATCGCAACTATAACGGGTTCAGTGCGGTGACCGGCATGCGCGATCCGAACAACTTCAACATCGATGGCCCGCCGCGTACCATCAAGTTGTCGACCGGGTTCAATTTCTAAGTAACCCCCTCCATGGCGCGCGGACGGATTCCCCCGTCCGCGCGCCTTTTTTGTGTAAGGAGTATCCGCATGGGCTTTCGCCGTTCCGCACTCGGGATCGTCGCGCTGCCGCTGGCCGCCGCCTGTTCGACCACGCCCGCAGCTGTCACCGCGCCCGCCCCTGCCCCCGCGGCAGGTCAGGCCGCGTTCGTCGAGGATCTCTCGCGCCGCACCTTCAACTATTTCTGGGAAACGACGAGCGTCGACACCTGCCTTGCGCCGGACCGCTGGCCGTCCAACCCCTTTTCCAGCATCGCGGCGACGGGCTACGCTCTCACCGCTTACGGCATTGGTGCCGAACGCGGCTATGTGACGCGCGCTCAGGCGGCGGAACGCACGCGCAAGTGCATGGAATTCTACTGGAACGCCCCGCAGGGGCCCGCCGTCAGCGGCATGAGCGGCCACAAGGGCTTCTTCTACCACTTCCTCAACAATGAGGACGGCACGCGGCGCGGCAAGACCGAGCTGTCGACCGTCGACACCACCCTGTTGCTGGGCGGCGTGTTGTTCGCGCAGAGCTATTTCGACCGCGACAATCCGACCGAAGCCGCGATCCGCGATCTCGCCGACAAGATCTACGCCCGGGTCGACTGGACCTTTGTCCAGCGCGAGCGCAGCACCATTCCGTCGGCCAATGGCGGCGGGAAGAAGGCGATTGCGATGGGCTGGTACCCCGAGCGCGGCAATGGCGGCGATTTCGGAACGCATGACTGGGTCGGGTATAATGAGGGGATGCTGGTCTATATCCTCGCGCTCGGTTCGCCGACGCATCCGGTCGGCAAGGATGCGTGGGATGCCGGCTGGGCCAGCAATCTCGAAAAGGATTGGGGCACCTATTACGGCCAGGAGCATCTCGAGTTCGAGCCGCTGTTCGGGCATCAGTACAGTCATGTCTGGGTCGATTTCCGGGGCATCCAGGACGCGTTCATGGCGCGCAAGGGCATCGATTATTTCGAGAATAGCCGCCGTGCGACACTGAGCCACCGCGCCTATGGCATCGACAATCCGAACAAATGGGTCGGCTATTCGGGCGACATCTGGGGCTGGACCGCATCGGACGGCCCGACCGCAGCGGGCAGCGGGCGCAGCGTCAACGGCGTCGCGCGCGAGTTCCAGGGCTATTCCGCGCGCGGGGTCAGCAGCAATCGCGTCGTCGACGACGGCACCATCGTCCCGACCGCGGCGGGCGGATCGATCCCATTTGCCCCCGAAGTCACGATCCCCGCGCTGATGGCGATGCGCGCCAAGTACGGCGACAAGCTTTACCAGCGCTATGGCTTCAAGGACGCCTTCAACCCCAGCTATACCTTTACCGATGTCGGCAGCCGCACCGGCGTGGTCGACGCGAAGGATGGATGGTTCGCCAACGACTATCTGGGCATCGATCAGGGCCCGATCCTGGCGATGCTGGAGAACCACCGCAGCGGGCTGGTGTGGAAGACGATGCGCAAGAACCCGCATATCCGCCGCGGCCTGACGCGGATCGGCTTCAAGGGCGGCTGGCTGGAGAAGCCGGCGGGGAAGTAGGCGCAACTCCCCTCCCTGAAGAGTCGGGGGTGTGTGCGCGCGTCTGCGCGCCGCAAAGACTCAAACCGACGACCGCCCGGCAAGAAAGCGGCCAGCGAGGCATCGAGCCTCGCTGGCCGCTAAACCCCCCCTCGCCCCTCCCTTTCAGGGAGGAGAAAGGCTCTACTCCTCGCCCATCCGCAGCGCGGCGATGAAGGCTTCCTGCGGGATGCTGACCGAGCCGTACTCGCGCATCTTCGCCTTGCCCTTTTTCTGCTTGTCCAGCAGCTTGCGCTTGCGGGTGGCGTCGCCGCCATAGCATTTGGCGGTGACGTCCTTGCGCATCGCGCTGATCGTTTCGCGCGCGATCACCTTGCCGCCGATTGCCGCCTGGATCGGGATCTTGAACAGGTGGCGCGGGATCAGTTCCTTGAGCCGCTCGCACATGCCGCGGCCGCGCGCTTCGGCGGTCGAGCGGTGGACGATCATGCTGAGCGCGTCGACCGGCTCCTCGTTGACCAGGATGCCCATCTTGACGAGGTCGCCCTCGCGATAGCCGATCTGCTCGTAATCGAAGCTGGCATAGCCCTTCGACAGCGACTTCAGGCGATCGTAAAAGTCGAACACCACTTCGTTGAGCGGCAGTTCGTAGGTCACCTGCGCGCGCCCGCCGACATAGGTCAGGTTCTTCTGGATGCCGCGGCGGTCCTGACAGAGTTTCAGGATCGATCCGAGATATTCGTCTGGGACATAGATTACCGCCTGAATCCACGGTTCGGCGATGCTCTCAATCTTGTTGGGATCGGGCATGTCGGCGGGGTTGTGCAGCTCGATATGGCCGCCGCCATGGGTCAGTTCGATCTGATACACCACCGACGGCGCGGTGGTGATGAGGTCGAGGTCATATTCGCGCATCAGCCGTTCCTGGATGATCTCCAGGTGCAAGAGGCCGAGGAACCCGCAGCGGAAGCCGAAGCCAAGCGCCGCCGACGTCTCCATTTCGAACGAGAAGCTCGCGTCGTTCAGCCGCAGCTTCGAAATGCTCTCGCGCAATTTCTCGAAGTCGTTGGCGTCGACCGGGAACAGGCCGCAGAACACCACCGACTGGACTTCCTTGAAGCCCGGAAGCGCCTCGGCGGCCGGACGCTTGGCGTCGGTCAGCGTGTCGCCGACGCGCGCCTGCGCCACTTCCTTGATCTGCGCGGTGATGAAGCCGATCTCGCCCGGGCCGAGGTCGGGCAGCTGCTCGATCTTGGGCCGGAACGCGCCGACGCGGTCGACCAGATGGGTCGTCCCGGCGGCCATGAACTTGATCTGCTGGCCCTTCTTGATCGTGCCGTCGATCACGCGGATCAGGATGACGACGCCGAGATACGGGTCGTACCAGCTGTCGACCAGCATCGCCTTGAGCGGCGCATCGGGATCGCCCTTCGGCGCCGGGATGCGTTCGACCACGGCGTTCAATATCTCTTCGATGCCGATGCCCGATTTGGCCGACGCCAGCACCGCCTGCGATGCGTCGATGCCGATCACTTCCTCGATCTCGTGCCGAACCTTTTCGGGCTCCGCGCTGGGCAGGTCGATCTTGTTGATCACCGGCACGATTTCATGGTCGTGCTCGATCGACTGATAGACGTTGGCGAGCGTCTGCGCCTCGACCCCCTGCGCCGCGTCGACGACGAGCAGCGCGCCTTCGCACGCGGCGAGCGAGCGGCTCACCTCATAGGCGAAGTCGACATGCCCCGGCGTGTCCATCAGGTTGAGGACGTAATCCTTGCCATCCGGCCCCTTCCAGTCGAGGCGCACGGTCTGCGCCTTGATGGTGATGCCGCGTTCCTTCTCGATATCCATATTGTCGAGCACCTGCTCGGACATCTCGCGCGCGGTGAGGCCACCGGTGCGCTGGATGAGGCGATCGGCCAAAGTCGACTTGCCATGGTCGATATGCGCGATGATCGAGAAGTTACGGATGCGGGAAATGTCGGTTGCCATGATCCCGCGCGCCTAGCAGCAGCAGCGCCCTTGCGGAAGATGGTCTGTAGGATCACTGTACCGCGATGCGCACCCTGGCCCTCGCCCTTGCCTGCACCCTCGCCGCCCCTGCGCTGGCGAAGGATGTCCCCGTTTACGTGGTCCGCCATTTCGACACGCCCAAGGGCGAGAAGGACCCCGACCTGCTGCCCCAGGGCACCGTGCGGGCAGAGGCGCTGGCACGCTGGTTCCGCGGCAAACGACTCTGCGCGGTGCTGGTGACGCAATATAAGCGCACCCGCCAGACCGCCGCGCCGACCGCCGCCGGGCGCAGCATCGCGATCCAGAGCTATGACGCCGCCGACACGGCCGGCGCGGTCGCGCGGGCCAAATCGTCGGCGTGCCCGGTGCTGATCGTCGGGCACAGCAATACCGTCCCGGACATCGTCGAAAAACTGGGCGGCACCCGCCCTGGCGATCTGGTCCATGAGGATTTCGGCGATGTGTGGACGGTCACGGACGGCAAGACCGCGCACGCGAAGGTCGCGCCCTGACAATCTGCATGGCAATGGAGGACTTCGAACCCGATGCGCGCTAAACTCTCCCCGTTGCTGCTCGCCAGCTTCGCCCTGCTGACCGCCGCCCTCCCCGCCGCCGCGCGCGATGTGCTGCTGGTCGGCAACAAGGGCGAAGATACGCTGGGCATCTATGATCTGGCCGATGGCAAGCCGATCGCGGCGATTCCGACCGGTAACCAGCCGCACGAGATCGTCGTGATGGGCGATGGCAGCCAGGCTGCAGTGGTGTCCTATGGGGGGCACCTCGATCGATGTGATCGACCTCGCCGCGCCCGGCAAGATCGCGACGATCGAGCTGTCACCCAACAAACGCCCGCACGGATTGTTGTGGATGCCGAAGAGCGAGCGGCTGATCGCCACAACCGAGGGCAGCGCATCGGTCGCCATCGTCGAGCCCGACGGGACGCTGACCACGATTGCGACCGGGCAGCAGGGATCTCACATGGTCGCACTGCTGGGCGAGGATCGGGCATTCGTCGCCAATATCGGATCGGGCACGGTCAGCGTGCTGGACCTCAAGGCCAACCGCAAACTCGCCGACATCGTCGTCGGCGGCAAGCCGGAGGGCATTGCCGTCGCCGCCGGCAAGGTGTTTGTCGGCGACTTGACCGCGCCGCGCGTCAGCGTATTCGATGCCGCCACCCACCAGAAGCTCGGCGAACTCACCGTTGGAGGCGCAGCAATCCGCGTCATCGCCAGCCCCGATGGCAGGACCGTCGCGACCAGCAATATCAGTACCGGCAGCGTGACGCTGATCGACACGGCCAGCCATGCGGTATCGCGCAGCTTCCCGATCTCGGGCGAAGCGGCCTCGGGTCAGGTCACGCTGATCTGGTCCGCCGACGGCAAACGCCTCTACGCTGCCGAAACCGCCCGCAACCAGGTGGCCGAGATCGACGCCGCGTCGGGCAAGGTGCTGCGCCGGATCGCCGTCGGCAAGAATGGCGACGGCCTGGCGGTTGCCAAGCTGCCCTGATCATCTTTCGCGCCAGCGACAGCATGGCGATCGGGCAAATTGCGTTCCCTTTCGTCGCGCTCGCACCGCTTTTGCCTGTTCATCGTCATAACGCTTGCGGTATGACGTGATGGAGAGGGGCAGCCGCGTCAGTTACTGTCAGTTGCGAAGTTCGGGGTCGGCGAGCACGTCTCATTGCATTTGGGGTAGAATGCCCCTGCTAGGGAGGAATAGTCCATGCGTGTCGTTCGCAATCTGATCGCCGCCACGGCGCTCGCTTCGATGGCTGCGGGGCCCATCGCCGCTTCGGCGCAGACCGCCACCAGCTCGTCCGGCAAGACCTACAAGGACGGAACGACCAAGGGCGCGTCGTCGGGGCGCCGCGCGCAGGAACGCGGCGTGCGCGACATCCCGCGCTGTACCAGGAATCTCGGCACCGTCGCGATCGTCGAACCCGACAACCAATGGTGGCGCGAGCTGAACCTCGGCAGCCCGGAAGCGGTGCTGAAGGTATTCATTCAGCAATCGGGCTGCTTCACCATCGTCAATCGCGGGCGCGCGATGCAGAGCCGCGCGATGGAGCGCGCGCTGCAGGAACAGGGCGAGATGCAGGCGGGACAGAATGTCGGCAAGGGCCAGGTCCGCACCGCCGACTATTTCCTTCAGCCTGACATCGTCTCGTCGAACAGGGATTCGGGCGGCGGCGGCGTCGGCGCGGCGGTGGGCGGACTGCTCGGTCGGCGCGGCGGCATTTTGGGCGGGGTCGGCGCGATCGCGGGCGGCATCAGCGTCAAGAAGAAGGAGGCCAGCGTCACCCTTTCGATGGTCGATGCCCGCACCACCGAGGAAAAGGCGCTGACCGAGGGCTATGCGCGCAAGACCGATGTCGGCTTTGGCGCAGGTGGCGGATCGGGCTGGTGGGGTGGATTCGCCGCAGCGGGCGGTGCCGGCTACCAGAATACCGATATCGGCCAGGTGATCGTACTCGCCTATCTCGATGCCTATACCAAGCTCGTCTATGAACTGGGCGGCCTGCCCGACGATGCAGCGGCAGCGGCCCCGCCCGCTCGGCGCTGATCGCGCGCGCGAAATCGTTGAGATCGGGGGGCGGAATCACCCATTCCGCCCCCTTTTCGCGTCCATCGACATCCGAAGGATCACTTAACGCGCAATCAACCACGTCTTTACGCGCTTCGGTATAGACCTGTGGGGCAAAGCGATCCCCAGGGATGCCGGATAGGCCGGCATAGTTGCTTCGCGGGGGACCATGGGACCTGAAACGGCACGGACAGCAGGATTAGGGGTGCCTCCGGCACGCTCGTCACGCTCGTCGCCGCTGATGGGAGCGCGGCACATCCATATCTGGCGCGCCTCACCCGCGGCATTATGCCGCTGCGAGACCTGGGCGATCTTGCCCACCAGATTTGTCTGCTCCACGCGCGCCACCCCGACCTGTTCGAACAGGCAGCCGCCCAGTCGCGCCAGCCCGCCAATGCCGAATGGCTGGCGCAGGCGGTATCAGCCTTTGCCGCCGAGCGCGCCTATCTCGTCCGCGTCGTCGCCGCCGCCGGGCCGATGCCCAGCACGCCAGGTCAAGCCGCGTCCGAAGCCGCCGTCACCGCGCAGCGCCACGCGCTCGACATGCTCGCCCAGTCCGACCGCAACGGCTGTGCCGACGGCACGGCGATCGCGCTCGCGCTCGACTGGCCGGCAATCCGCACCGTGCTGGACGTGCTGGCCGAACGGCTGGGGATCGAACCGCCCGAATGCCAGCTGCCCCCGGCGTTCGAGACCGCGACCGTCATCGACGTTCTGGCAGGATCGCTGTCGGTCGAGCGCGCGATGGCGTTCGGCGCGCAACAGATGCTGGCGCAGCATCGCGGGCTGATCGACCTGCTCGAAGCGCGCGCTTCGGCGCGCGGAGCGCACTAACCCGCTTGCGCGCACGCCCCTTCCCCCGCTAGTCCATACCCGATCTTCCAATTTGACCGGGGACCGGAATGCGCTTCGAAGGCACGCAGGATTATGTCGCGACCGACGATCTCAAGGTTGCAGTCAACGCCGCCGTCACGCTGCGCCGTCCGTTGCTGGTCAAGGGCGAGCCGGGTACCGGCAAGACCGTCCTCGCCTATGAGATCGCCAAGGCGGTCGGCGCGCCGCTGATCGAATGGAACGTCAAATCGACGACCAAGGCGCATCAGGGCCTGTATGAATATGACGCGGTCGCACGGTTGCGCGACGGCCAGCTCGGCGATCCGCGCGTCCACGAGATTTCGAATTACATCCGCAAGGGCAAGTTGTGGGATGCCTTCACCTCGCCCCAGCTCCCCGTCCTGCTGATCGACGAGATCGACAAGGCCGACATCGAATTCCCCAACGACCTGCTCCACGAGCTCGATCGCATGGAATTCCATGTCTATGAGACCGGCGAGACCGTCCGCGCCGCCGAGCGCCCGATCGTGGTCATCACGTCGAACAACGAGAAGGAACTGCCCGACGCCTTCCTGCGCCGCTGCTTCTTCCACTACATCAAATTCCCCGATCGCGGCACGATGCAGGCGATCATCGACGTCCATTTCCCCGGCATCCAGAAGATCCTGGTGAGCAAGGCGATGGATATCTTCTACGACATCCGCGAAGTGCCGGGCCTCAAGAAAAAGCCGAGCACCAGCGAACTTCTCGACTGGCTCAAGCTGCTGCTGCACGAGGATATGCCGCTCGACGTCCTGCAGAACCGCGATCCGACCAAGGCGATCCCCCCGCTCCATGGCGCGCTGCTCAAGAATGAGCAGGATGTGATGCTGTTCGAACGGCTCGCCTTCATGGCGCGGCGGCAGCAGGGCAAGTAAACGGGCGCTGCGGCCCTACTCCCCATATCCCGCGACATGTTCGAAGATCAGCGTCAGCGCCGCGCGGTCCGCTTCGTCTATCTCCGGGCGCCAGATTTCGAACAACAGCACCACGCGGGTATCCTGCCCGTCATTCCACGCCTCATGCTCGATCGAATCGTCGAATATCAGCATCTGCCCCTCTTCCCACTGCCGCGTCTCGTTGCCGACGCGGAAGCGGCAGCCCGGGGGGACGATCAGTGGCAAATGACAGATCAGGCGCGTGTTGAGGAAGCCGGTGTGCGCCGGAATGTGCATGCCCGGCTTCAGCATCGAGAACAGCGCCATCGGTGAGCGTTTCGCGATCTCCGGGATCGGAGCCAGTTCCAGCGCGGCCATCGTCGCGGGACAACGATCGGCATGGTCGGCGACGCGCGCGCCCCCCTGCCACAGATAATAGGCGCCCCAGCGCGGATCGCCGACCATCGCGTTGCGCTTGGCCGGGCGGTTGGGGTCCGACTCGACATAGGGCGAAAACGCCCCCTCGTCCGCCAGGATTGCGGTCAGTTCGTCGCGGATCGCATCGGTGCGCGCTTCCATCGCGGGTACCCAGTCGAACGTGGCGCGGTCGTAGAATTGCTTCTGGGGCAAGCCAGGGAAGTAGAAGCTCTGCGGCTGCTGGACATAGATTTGCCGCTTGCCGGTCAGGATCTCCAGCGCCTCTGTCACGCGCGGGCTGCGTTGCGCGTCAGTCAGCCCGGCCTCGTCGAGGCGGCTCCAGATGCTCGCCGCATGCTCCGCCGAAATCGCGTCGAGCGCCGCCTTGGCCCGGTGCAGCATCGCGTTGAGCGCCGGGGAAACCTGCGGCACCTGTGCTGCCGTCTGGATCGCGGTCGCATAGAAGGCCGTCGCCGCCTTGCTGTCGCCGAGCTCGCGGCGGCAATCGGCCTTGAAGATCATCGCACCGACATGGCGCGGGTCGATCGCCAGCACACGATCGACCGCCGGCTCGGCCGACGCCCAGTCGCCGAGCAGGACATGCGCCTGAACCACCAGCAGATGCGGCTCGTCCGCGCGCCCGGACAGCGGGGCCAACGCCGCCAGCGCGCCGCGTCCGTCGCCGCGCCGCAGCGCCTCTGCGGCCTGTTGGTGGAGCGCTGCCGCCTGCTGCGTCGTGATCGTCATCGCGCCACTATAGGCACCGCGCGGTGTGCGGCAATCAGGCGGCGACGCGCACCACGAGCTTGCCGATCGCGCCACGGTCGGCGAGCTTGGCGATCGCCTTGCCGCCATCCTCGAACGCGAACACCTCGCTGACGTGCGGGTTGATCTTGCCTTCCTCCCACAAGCGGAAGAGGTGGTCGACATGCGCGGCGTTGGCCTTGGGATCGCGCGCGGCAAAGGCCCCCCAGAACACGCCGCACACGTCGCAGCTCTTGAGCAGGGTCAGGTTGAGCGCCAGCTTGGGGATGCCGGCGGGGAAACCGACGACGAGGTAGCGCCCTTCCCATGCGATTGAGCGCAGCGCAGGTTCGGCATAGTCGCCGCCGACGGGGTCGTAGATCACGTTCGCGCCGTCGGGGCCGACCGCGGCCTTGAACTGCTCCGCCAGCGCCTTGGACGCATCCTTGTCGAACGGTGCGCGACCATAGATCACGGTTTCGTCCGCGCCCGCCGCCTTGGCGGCCGCCGCCTTTTCCGCGCTCGACACCGCCGCGACGACGCGCGCGCCGAACGCCTTGCCCAGCTCGACCACCGACAGGCCGATCCCGCCCGCCGCGCCGAGCACTAGCAGCGTGTCGCCGGCCTTTAAATGCCCGCGATCGAGCAGCGCGTGGATGCTGGTGCCATAGGTCATCAGCAGCGACGCGCCCTGTTCGAAGCTCTTGCCCTCGGGCAGGCGGTAGAGGCGGCGGCGCTCGACCGCGACCTTTTCCGCCAGGCCGTTCCAGCCGGTCGATCCCAGTACGCGGTCGCCGGGCTTGAGGTCTTCGACCCCCTCGCCCACCGCCTCGACCACGCCCGCAATCTCGCCGCCCGGCGCGAAGGGGCGCGGGGGTTTGAACTGGTACTTGTCCTCGATGATGATGACGTCGGGATAGTTGATCGCGCACGCCTTGACCGCGACCACCACCTCACCGGGCTTGGCCACCGGGTCCGGCAGCTCGCCCATGGTTAGAGTTTCAGGTCCGCCCACTTCCTTCGACAACAAGGCCCGCATCACCGCTCTCCTTACCGATCCACGGTCGCTCTGCGGCGACCATCGATTCGAATTTCGAAATCACGGTATCCTTTGCCAGCGTCAGCCCGACCTCGTCCAGCCCCTGCATCAGGCAATCGCGGCGGAACGGGTCCATCTCGAACGCGAAGCGGTCCTGATAGGGCGTCGTGACGGTCATCGTTTCAAGATCGATGGTGACGGGATCGGTCTTCGCCACCTCGATCAGCCGGTCGATCGCGTCCTGTGGCAGCACCACCGCGACGATACCGTTCTTGAACGCATTGCCGGAGAAGATGTCGGAGTAGCTCGGCGCGATCACCGCGGTGATGCCCATGTCCTTCAATGCCCATGCGGCATGCTCGCGGCTCGACCCACATCCGAAATTGTCGCCCGCGATCAGGATCGGCGACCCGGCATAAGCGGGGTCGTCGAAGATGTTGCCCGGCTGCGCGCGGACGCTCTCGAACGCGCCCTTGCCCAGCCCCTCGCGGCTGATCGTCTTGAGCCAATGCGCGGGGATGATGATGTCGGTGTCGATATTCTTGGCGCCCCAGGGGTAGGCGCGTCCTTCGACCTTGCGGACAGGGTCCATGGTTCAGCTCCAGCTGTCTAGCGGGCGCATGACATCGCGGCCAGCGTCACCACGCCGCCCGGCTGTCCGCCCGCGAAAAATGAAAGGCCTGTCCGGCGCGCTCAGCGCACCGGCGCAGTCACCTGTGCGCTGGCCCGCGCTTCGCCGACGGTGAAGTTGGTGGTCGCATAGACCGCCGCCGCGCCGCTCAAGATCGTGCCTGCGATCAATGCCACCAAAACGCGCTTCACAGGTCATCCCCCGGTTGAGACCCCCATCAGGTCCCGCACGTCCGTCAGTCTGCCAGTCACCGCCGCCGCCGCCGCCATTGCGGGCGAGACGAGGTGGGTACGCGCTCCCGGACCCTGCCGTCCTACGAAATTTCTGTTGGAAGTGGAAGCACATCTCTCGCCCGGCGGCACCTTGTCCGGGTTCATCGCGAGACACATCGAACAGCCCGGTTCACGCCACTCGAAACCGGCGGCGGTGAAGATGCGGTCGAGCCCCTCGGCCTCGGCCTGGCGCTTGACCAGGCCCGAGCCGGGGACGATCAGCGCCTGGCGCACGCCGTCGGCGACCTTGCGTCCGTTCACCACGGCGGCGGCGGCGCGCAGATCCTCGATCCGGCTGTTGGTGCAGCTGCCGATGAAGATATTCTCGACCGCGATATCCTGCATCCGCGTGCCGGGGGTCAGGCCCATATAGTCGAGCGACTTCTGCGCCGCGACGCGTTTCGACGGGTCGGCGAAGCTCTCCGGATCGGGGACGACGCCGGTGATCGGCACGACATCCTCGGGGCTCGTTCCCCAGGTCAGCGAAGGGGCAATATCGCTGCCTTGCAACGTCACCACGCGATCATAGATCGCGCCCGGATCGGTCGGCAGCGACCGCCACCATGCCAAGGCTTTATCCCAATGCTCGCCCTTGGGCGCCATCGGGCGGCCCTTCAGATAGGCATAGGTCGTCTCGTCCGGCGCGATCAGGCCGGAGCGCGCACCGCCCTCGATCGACATGTTGCTGACCGTCAGCCGCCCCTCGATCGACAGGCTGCGGATCACATCGCCGGTATATTCGACGACGTAGCCGGTGCCGCCCGCAGCTCCCGTCTTGCCGATGATCGCCAGAATCACGTCCTTGGCACTGACACCATAGCCGAGCGTGCCATCGACGCGGATTTCCATCGTTTTGGACTGGCTGAGCAGCAGGGTCTGGGTCGCGAGCACATGCTCGACCTCGCTCGTCCCGATGCCGAAGGCGAGCGCGCCCAGCGCGCCATGCGCCGAGGTATGACTGTCGCCGCACACCAGGGTCGTGCCCGGCAGGGTAAAGCCCTGTTCCGGCCCGACGACATGGACGATCCCCTGTTCCGGCGCAGTCGCGCCGAAATAGTCGATGCCGAATTCGGCGACGTTGCGCTCGAGCGCGGCGAGCTGCTGCGCGCTCTCATGGTCGGCGATCGGCAGCCGGTTGCCCGCCGCATCGATCCGCGCGGTGGTGGGGAGGTTATGATCGGGCACGGCGAGCGTCAGGTCGGGACGGCGCACGCGACGGCCATTGGCGCGAAGCCCCTCGAACGCCTGCGGGCTGGTCACCTCATGGACGAGGTGGCGGTCGATATAGATGAGGCAGGTGCCGTCCTCACGCCGTTCGACGACGTGCGCGGCCCAGATCTTCTCGTAAAGCGTAAGCGGTTTGCTGGCCATGATGCCGCCCCCTTACGCCTTTGTTGCGCCGGGGCAAGCGCAGGCGACATTTTCTGAGGCGAAGCGCGGCTTCATGCGCGCTGCCGGGCACTCTCCTGCGGCGACACATAATCAGCGTCATGTGCGAAGGGCAACGGGGCACCAGCGCGCAAGGCGTCGAGTACCTGCGCAAACCCGGTATCGAACGCGAAACCCAGGTCGCGCTGGATGCGTCCGCTGTCATAGACCCGACCGATCTGCTGCGGCAGCGCCCAGCCGCGCGCAGCATAGAGCGCCTCGGCATCAGGAAAGTGACGCGCAATCACGGCGCGGGCATCGTGCTTCAGCGCAGCGGCTTCGTCGCGCGTGAATGGAGTGGGAGAGGAGACGATGTAGGTGCCGAACCCGATTTCGGGTGCTTTGACCAGCGCAGCGACATGCGCGCGCGCCGCATCCTCGACGGTCAGGCGACGGTTGAGCAGCTCATTCGCCTTGAGATTCTCGCCCGGCGGATGCCTGTGCGTATCGTCATCCTCAGGGAAGAAGCGCCCAGTGCGCAGCACGATGCAGTTCAGACGATGCTCGGCATGGAACAGGCGGCACAATTGCTCCGCCGCGAACTTGGTGGCGCCATAGATGTTGCGCGGTTCGATCGGGCCGCTGGCCTCGTCGAGCCACACCGCCGCGTCGCCCGCCTCGTCGCGGATCGACTGGCTGATCATCAGCGATGTGGTCGAGGTGAACACGAACCGGTCATGCCCCGCCGCGACCGCTGCCTCGAGCAGGTTGAGCGTGCCGGTCACATTGACGTCGACGAATGCCCGTTTGGAATAGCGTGCAATGTCGGGCTTGTGCAGCGCGCCGCCATGAATCACCGCTTCGATCCCGCGTTCGGCAAAGACCCGGTCGATCGCGCTCCGGTCGGCGACGCTCGCGATCACATCGGTATCGTCTCCCGGCGCGACGTCGAGGCCGGTGACTTCATGTCCCTCCGCGCGCAACATCGGCGCGAGGAAGCGGCCGAGCCAGCCCGACGAACCGGTGAGCAGGACATTCACTATCGCGTGCTCCCGCGCCACAGCCCCGCGACGGTCAGTCCGCCGAACAGCGCGCCCTCCAGCACGCCGGTCAGCACGCGGCTGCGCAGTCCGAAGCCGCTTTCGCCGAGCAACGCGCCGATCCGGCCTAGGTCGAGCCGTGCTCCGTCCATCGTCTGGGTCAGCACGTCGATGCTGCCCGCGAGCAGCCGTCCGCCGAGCAGCGCGATGACGAGCCCTGCAAGTGCACCGCAACCCGCGCCGGTCAGCCCGGCGAAGCGCGCATCCGATCCGCGACGCCGCGCGGCGATCCAGTAGGCGAGCCCCACCGCGCCGCCCAGCGCCAGCCCCTCGGGCGCGCCCGTAATCCCTGCCGGCGCACGCCCGAGCAGCAGGGCGAATGCGTCGATGCCGAGCAACTTTGCCACCGCCCCGACGACCAGTCCCGCCAGCGCGCCGCCAAGAATCGCCAGCGGGGTCCCGCCACGGTGCACCCCCGCTGCGATGCCAAACGCCACCGCGCCGCCGCCGATCGCGGCGACGGCGATGGTGATGCACGCCAGCACCAGCACGATCGACAGCACGCCGCTCTGCACCGGCACCGCCAGCGTCGCGCCGAGCACGCCATAGGCCAGCCCGCCGATGACACCCGCCGCGACCGCGCCTGCGGTGCCGGTCGCGCCCATGCGCCAGATCAGCGACTGCACGAGCGCCGCGTCGAGCACCGCTGGCGTTGGCGGGAGCGGCGACGGCGCATCTTCCCCCTCGACCGTGCCGACGAAGCGATAGCCGAATTTCGGCACCGTAGCGATGAAGCGCGGATCGCCGGCCTCGTCGCCCAGCGTCCGCCGCAGCGTGCGGATGCACTGGGTCAGCGCCTCGTCGGTCACCGGGATGCCGCGCCACACCGCGTCCATGAACCGGTCCTTCGTAACCAACTGCCCACGCTCGCGCACCAGCAGGATCAGCGCGTCAAGATAGCGCGCATTGAGCGCGACCTCCGCCCCGTCGCGGCGCAGCTGGCGCTCGGCGCTGTCGAGCTCGAAGCCCGCGAAACGATAGATGACGGGGTCCATGTCGATTTCAGCGAAGCCTCAGATCCTGCTCATGCCGCTCACCCCCGTTTCGGGCGATGGAGTGGCATCAGCAATTCATGGAGACAAGCAAGTGGTTGAACAAGCGAAGAGTGGCGGGATGTGGCGCAACCCGTGGCGGCTGATCGGATGGGGCGGGATCGCCGCGCTGATGCTGACCCCGGCGATCGCGATGCGGTTTACCGATGAGGTCAACTGGACGGTCGGCGACTTTGTCTTCGCGGCGCTGATATTCGGCAGCGTCGGGCTGGCGGTCGAACTGACGGTGCGCGCCAATCCGTCGTCATCCTATCGCGCAGGGGTCGGCATCGCGCTCGCCGCGTCGTTCCTGACGATCTGGATCAACCTGGCGGTCGGGATCGTCGGGAATGAGGACAACCCGGTCAACGCGCTGTTCTTCCTGGTCCCGCTGGTCGCGGTAGCGGGCAGCTTGCTGGGCGGGTTTCGCGCGCGCTTCATGGCGATTGCAGCGGCGCTCGCCGCGGCGGCCCAGCTGGGCGTGATGCTCTATATCTGGCTGACGGGTCAGGGATTTCCGATCGGGGTCACCGTCTTTTTCGGGACACTCTGGCTGGTCTCGGCGGCGCTGTTTCGACAGGCGGCGCGGCGGGGGTAGCCGCATCCCTCCCCTGCCCCGCAGAGGAGATGGCAGCAAGAAGTGCCGACGGAGGGGCGGCCGCACAGCGGGCCGTGGGCAGCTCGGCGAAATTCCGCCCTCTGCGGGGCGGCCCCTCCACCACCACTTTGCGGCGGTCCCCCTCCCCCAGCGAGCTGGGGAAGGAATTGGAGGTTATGCCGCCGCCAATGCGACCTCATAATGCGCCGTCGTCTTCGCCGCGAGGTCGTCCTCGGTCACGCCGGGGGCCAGCTCGATCAGGCGGAACGGCGAGTCATGGTCGGGACGCTGGAACACCGCCAGATCGGTGATGATCATGTCGACGACATTCTTTCCGGTCAGCGGCAGCGTGCATTCGGGGATGAACTTGGGGCTGCCGTCCTTGGCGTTGTGCTCCATCACCACGATGATCTTCTTGACCCCGGCGACCAGGTCCATCGCGCCGCCCATGCCCTTGATCATCTTGCCCGGGATCATCCAGTTGGCGATGTCGCCGGTCTCGCTGATTTCCATCGCACCCAGCACGGTCAGGTCGATATGCCCGCCGCGGATCATCGCGAAGCTCTGCTCCGACCCGAAATAGACGGATTGCGGGAGTTCGCTGATCGTCTGTTTGCCCGCGTTGATCAGGTCGGGGTCTTCCTCGCCTTCATAGGGGAACGGGCCGATGCCGAGCATCCCGTTCTCCGACTGTAACGTCACCTCGACCCCCTCGGGGATGTGGTTCGCGACCAGGGTCGGAATGCCGATGCCCAGATTGACGTAATATCCGTCCTTCAGTTCCTTCGCGGCGCGCGCGGCCATTTCATCGCGGGTCCAGGGCATAATCCTACTCCTTGGGCAATTCGGTTGTCGGGGTCGCGGTGCTGCGCACCGGGTTGGGCAGCAGGAACCATCCTGCGCCCCAAAGGGGGGCGATCATCGTCTCGGTGGCCGCAATCGGGCGTTGCATGGCATCGCGCCGGTCGAACTGGTCGCTGAACTCACTCAAAGAGTCGCCGACGATCGCGATGACGCAATACCGCTTGGCGACGCTGTGCCGTACCTGATCGCCGGTCATCTCCGGTACGCCACCCCGCAGGAACAGCGTCGTTCCCGGAACAACCGGGCCCAGGCCGAGTTGGTCGAGCAAACGGGCTGCGTCCGGCGCACCCGCCTGCTCCCGCGCGCTCATGAAGATCGCCTCCACGCCCTCGCGGCGCGCTGCCTCGATCCCCTCAACCGCGCCGGGAACCGCGACCAGCTGGTCGCTGCCATCTCCCCTCCACCGCCGCCACCGCGCATCGCGATCGCCCCCTTCGTCATTCTCGTCGAGGTCGAAGAGGATGGCGAGCGGCTTTGACCCGCAAGGCTCGTAGCGCGGCGCTTCGAGGTCTGCCCCCGGAACAAGGACCACCGACTTGGGCGTCACGCCGCCGCGCCGGGCCGCGACCTGGCCGTCCACATAGGTCCAAAGCGCCTGATACGCCTGGAGGCTGCGCGCGGCCGTCTCGCCCGATCGAGCGGGACCGGGCCGCGTGGTCGGCGCCGGCAGCCCGCCCGCGACAGGCGGCCCGCCCGGACTCGGCAACGCGGCCGGCAATGGCGTACCCTGCGGAACCGCCTTCGCGCCCTCCAACTCGCGCATGAGGTCGCGCGCCTGCTGGGTCGCCAGCGGCGGCGGCGCTTCGTCGCGCGCGGCTGACGGTGCGGAGACACCCGCCTCACGCTCCTTCTCTAACGCTGCCTCGCGCTTGGCCAGCGCGTTGCCGCCGATCGCCGCTCCGGCTACCACCGGAATCGCCGCCGCGACGCATCCACTGCACAGCAGCCCCGCCGCGCCAAGCGTCAGCAAGGCGCGCAAGCGGCTCACGCCGCGTCGCTGTCCGCGCGCTGGCGGACGGTGCGGAACTCGATCTTCTTGTCGTAGGGCGCGCCGACAATCATCCGCTTCACATAGATGCCGGGCAGGTGGATCTGGTCGGGGTCGAGGCTGCCGACCGGCACCACTTCCTCGACCTCGGCGACGCAGATGTTGGCCGCGGTCGCCATCGGCTGGTTGAAGTTGCGCGCGGTCTTGCGGAAGATCAGGTTGCCCGCCTCGTCCGCCTTCCACCCCTTGATGATCGCCAGGTCGGCGCGGATGCCGCGCTCCAGGATGTATTCCTGCCCGTCGAACACCTTGACCTCCTTGCCCTCGGCCACCTTCGTGCCAACGCCCGTCTTGGTGTAAAAGCCGGGGATGCCGGCCCCGCCCGCGCGGCAGCGCTCGGCCAGCGTGCCCTGGGGACAGAATTCGACTTCCAGCTCGCCGCTCAGATATTGCCGCTCGAACTCCTTGTTCTCGCCGACATAGGACGAGATCATCTTGCGGACCTGACGGCTGCGCAGCAGCTTGCCCAGGCCCTCATTGTCGATCCCTGCATTGTTGCTGGCAATGGTCAGATCGCGGGTTCCGGCGGCCTGGATCGCGTCGATCAGCCGCTCGGGAATGCCGGAAAGGCCGAAGCCACCAGCGCAAATCGTCATGCCGTCGTACAACAGCCCTTCCAGCGCCGCCTCGGCATTCGGGTACAGCTTCTTCATCGCCGCGAGTCTCTCCTAAGCCCAATAGGGGCGCGATAGTCGCGGGCGGTAAGCGTGGTCAAGCGAACCTGAACCGACTTTCAACTTTGTTGCGTGTTAGTGTGTTACATTAGCGCAACACTATCGGAAAATTGTTACCAGTCCGCTCTGTATATCATTGCCGTTCAGATTCGCGCTCCTACATCCGCCGCGCCTGCTCATTCGCAGGCGCAACATAACATAATAAGGGATGTAACATGCGTATCCTCACCATCGCGGCGCTCGCCGCTGCCACCTGTGCGACCCCCGCTTTCGCGCAGGACGCCGACAGCTTCACCGGCCCCAGCATCTCGGTCTTCACCGGCATGGAACAGGTCAACACCGATGGCCCGGACGAAACCGGCATCATCTATGGCGTCACCGCAGGCTATGACGTCGATCTGGGCAAGGCCGTTGTCGGCATCGAGCTGGAAGCAGCCGAGAGCAACACCGATTATTGCGAAACCGCGGTCCTCGTCGCTTCGGACTCGCTGTGCACCAAGGCAAGTCGCGACCTGTATGCGGGCGCGCGCGCGGGCATCAAGGTCGGCGGATCCTCGCTCGCCTATGTGAAGGGTGGCTACACCAACGCGCGCGTTGATGTCGATTATGTCGGCGGTGCCGCTGCTCCGGGTGCCGATTTTTCGGATCACGAGAATCTTGACGGCTTCCGCGTCGGCGCTGGTGCCGAACATCGCCTGGCGTCGGGCGTCACCGTGAAGGTCGAATATCGCTATTCGGACTATGAGCAGGATGTGAGCCGCCATCAGGGCCTGATCGGCGTCGGCTTCCGCTTCTGATCGGCTAGGTCGGGAACAGGGGTCGTGCGACATGCGTTGCACGGCCCCTTTTTCATGGCGATGGGCGGACGTTGCAATGCGACGAATTCACGCTGCATTGCGGCAAATGCAGTGCCCGAGCCGTTGAAGCATTAACCAATGGGCGATAAGCTCCGATCGGCTTCCGGGGGCGGGATCAGAATAGCATGCTTGAATTTTCGGTGTTCATCTACGGGCTTTTGTCGGCATTTGTGCTGATTTCCGCGGAGCAGAACCGCCGCGCCGCCCGGCCCAACCCCGCGATGGTCACCGCCGTCGGCTGGGGTCTGTTCTCGATGTCGTCGACGCTTGCAATCTTGTGCGGTGCAGTGGGCATCGCCCTCGCCTTTGGCGTCGCGGTCCCGGGCCTTCCGGCACTTTAAAAAATCGCGGGGCGACCATAGGCCACCCCGCAAGGGCTTGGGAAGGTTGGAGGGACGTGTCCGTTAGCGGACCGAACCGCGGCGAACCAGATTGACGATCCCGAGCAGCACGACCGCGCCCAGGAACGAGATCAGCAGCGAGGTCGCACTGAACGACCCTTGGGTGATGGTGCCGCCACCGATCATCGGCGCAATCAGCAAGCCCGCGAGCAGCGCGCCCACGATTCCGACCACGATGTTGAGGAAAATGCCCTGCTGGGCATCGGTGCGCATCACGATGCTGGCCAGCCAGCCCAGCACGCCACCGACGATCAGCAATACGATCAGGTTGATCATCTTGTGTCTCCCATATCCGTCTCGGCATTGCCGAGTTAAAGGCACTACGGTTGAAACCGCCGGACGTTCCGCATCGGAACGATTTTGCCGCCGACCGGGAGAGCCATATGCCGATCTATGCCTTTGAAGACGTCGCGCCGCAGATCGACCCGGATGCCTGGGTCGCACCGAGTGCCGATGTGATCGGCGATGCGCGGCTGGCGGCGGAATCAAGCGTGTGGTTCGGTGCGGTGATCCGCGCCGACAACACCCCGATCATTCTCGGCGCGCGCAGCAATGTTCAGGAGGGGGCGATGCTCCACTCCGACCCCGGCGTGCCGCTGACCGTGGGCGAGGATTGCACGATCGGCCATCACGCCATCCTGCACGGCTGCACGATCGGCAACCGTGTGCTGGTCGGCATGGGGGCAATCATCCTAAATCGCGCGGTGATCGGCGACGATTGCCTGATCGGCGCCGGCGCGCTGGTGACCGAGGGCAAGGAATTTCCGCCCGGCAGCCTGATCGTCGGCAGCCCCGCCCGCGCGATCCGAGAGGTGGACGCGACGACGCGCGCGGGATTGCTGTTCTCGGCACAGAATTATGCCGAGCGGCAGGGGCGGTTTCGGGCGGGGCTGCGACAAATCGGCTAGAATCGAATTTCCGGTACGCCCACCCTTGCCGTTTACGTAAAGCATCTGGACACCCCATTCGGTTCGTCTATGAAACGGGTATGGCCCTGCCCGCTCTCTTCGATCGCCTGCGGCTGCCCGTGATCGGGTCGCCGCTGTTCATCGTCTCCGGTCCCGAACTGGTCATTGCCCAGTGCAAGGCCGGCATCGTCGGCTCCTTTCCCGCGCTCAACGCGCGGCCGCAGAGCCAGCTCGACGAGTGGCTTCACCAGATCACCGAGGAACTGGCCGCGTGGAACCGCGACAATCCCGGTCGCCCCGCCGCCCCGTTCGCGGTCAATCAGATCGTCCACCGCTCGAACGACCGGCTCGAGGCCGATCTCGCCACCTGTGGCAAGTGGCAGGTGCCGATCGTCATCACTTCGCTCGGCGCTCAGGAGCAGCTGAATCAGGCGGTGCACAGCTGGGGCGGCATCACGCTGCACGACGTCATCAACGACCGGTTCGCGCACAAGGCGGTGGAAAAGGGCGCGGACGGCCTGATCCTGGTCTGCACCGGCGCGGGCGGCCATGCCGGGCAGCTCAGCCCCTTCGCGTTCGTTCAGGAAACGCGCGCCTGGTTCGACGGCCCGGTCATCCTGTCGGGATCGATCGCCAATGGTGGCGCAATCCTGGCCGCACAGGCGATGGGCGCCGACCTCGCCTATATCGGATCGCCGTTCATCGCGACGGCGGAAGCGAATGCCGAAGCGAGCTACAAGCAGGGCATCGTCGACAGCGGCGCGTCCGATATTGTCTATACCAATCTGTTCACCGGGGTGCACGGCAACTATCTGCGCCGTTCGATCGAGGCGGCGGGGCTCGACCCCGACAATCTGCCCGAAAGCGATCCGAGCAAGATGAATTTCGGATCGGGCGGAAATTCGAAGGCGAAGGCGTGGCGCGACATCTGGGGTTCGGGCCAGGGCATCGGCGCGGTGCACGCGGTGCAGCCGGTGGCGGAGTTCGTCGACCGGCTGGACGCGGAATATCGCGCGGCGCGGGCGCGGATCGCGGCGCTGTCGAACGGCGGGTGGAGCGCCTGACCATTTCGTCACCCCGGGCTTGACCCGGGGTGACGAAAGAATTGGCCCAGCTTAACGTTCAAGCCGCCAGACGGCGTGCTTTTTCCAGCTTTTTCATCAGCATCTGGCGCTTGAGCCGCGAGAGGTGGTCGAGGAACACGATCCCCTCGAGGTGATCCATCTCATGCTGGATGCAGGTCGCGAGCAGGCCGGTGAACACCTCGTCATGCGCCGCGCCCTGTTCGTCCAGCCACTTGACCCGGCAGGTGGCGGGACGGTCGACATCGGCGAACTGGTCGGGGACCGACAGACACCCCTCGGTATAGGTGTTCATCTCGTCCGCGGGGTCGAGAATTTCGGGGTTGATGAAGACGCGCGGGGCCTTGATCGGCTTGCCTTCTTCGTCTTCCTCCTCCTGCAAGTCCATCACGATCACGCGCTTCGGCACGCCGACCTGAATCGCGGCGAGCCCGATGCCGGGCGCATCGTACATGGTGTCGAACATGTCGGCGATCAACGCGCGCAACTCGTCATCGACCTTCTCGACGGGGGTGGAGACGGTCTTGA
This sequence comes from Sphingomonas sp. J315, assembly GCF_024666595.1. NCBI lineage: Bacteria > Pseudomonadati > Pseudomonadota > Alphaproteobacteria > Sphingomonadales > Sphingomonadaceae > Sphingomonas > Sphingomonas sp. J315. The sequence continues at coordinate 284,177 of NZ_CP088296.1, forward strand.
GACGCGGATCGGGAACTTCGACGATAGGGAGAATAGCCATCGCGCCAATTTAGGTGTTGGCCCGGGCGGGGTCAATTACGCGCGACCCGCAGATTTCCGATCAGTGTGATCAGGCAACCGGCCGCCGCGCGCGCAGCGCCTGGGCCAGCGTGCCCTCGTCGAGATAATCCAGCTCGCCGCCGACCGGCAGGCCGTGCGCCAGCTGGGTCAGCCGGACCGGATAGCCCTCGAGCCGCTCGGCGATGTAATGCGCGGTCGTCTGCCCCTCCAGCGTGGCGTTCATCGCGAGCACCACCTCGTCCACTCCACCCCCTGCGACGCGGGTGACGAGGCTGTCGATGGCGAGGTCTTCGGGCCGCACCCCGTCGAGCGCCGAGAGCTTGCCGCCCAGCACATGGAATTTGCCGGGAAACAGGCGCGAGCGTTCCAGCGCCCACAGATCCGCCACTTCCTCGACCACGCACAGCTGCCGCGTGTCCCGGCGCGGATCGGCGCAGATCGCGCACGGGTCCGACGTGTCGACATTGCCGCAGATCGAACAGGTCGCGAGCCGTTCGCTCACCGCCTCAAGCGCGCGCAGCAGCGGGTCGAGAGCGGTCTCGCGCTTCTTGAGCAGATGCAGCACCGCCCGCCGCGCCGATCGCGGGCCAAGGCCGGGGAGCCGCGACAGGGCTTGGGTGAGGGTTTCGATCTCGGGCGATGCCATGGGCGGGATGTAGTCGAGACATATCACGAACGCCAGTCACCCTCACCCTTCCGGCGCTTCGTGCCTCCCTCCCTCTCCCATTGGGAGAGGGAGGGAGGGTGAGGGTGACTGGCGCAACCCGCTGCAATGGCGCTACAGGGCCACCCCATGCGGATCATCTTCATGGGCACCCCCGATTTCGCGGTGCCGACCCTCAATGCGCTGGTCGGGGCGGGCCATATTATCGTCGCGGCGTACAGTCAGCCGCTACGCCCCGGCGGGCGGCGCGGCAAGGCGCTGACTCCCTCCCCCGTCCACGCCCGCGCGGAGGAACTGGGGATCGAAGTCCGCACGCCGCTGTCGTTCAAGAAGGACGCGGAGGCCGTCGCCGCCTTCGCCGCGCTGAACGCCGATGTCGCGGTGGTCGCCGCCTATGGACTGATCCTGCCGGTGAGCGTGCTGGAGGCCCCGCGCCTGGGCTGCCTCAACGTCCACGCCTCGCTCCTCCCCGCTGGCGCGGTGCGGCGCCGATTCAGCGGGCGATTCTGGCAGGCGATGCGGAAACCGGCGTCGGGATCATGCAGATGGAGGCCGGGCTCGACACCGGCCCGGTGCGGCTGGAGGGGCGCACGCCGGTTGCGGGCAAGACTGCCGGCGAGCTGACTGCCGAACTGGCGGAGATGGGCGCGCGGCTGATGGTGGAGGTGCTGGCCGATTTTGACGGACATCCGGCGGTGGCTCAGGCCGAGGATGGCGTCACCTACGCCTCTAAGATCGACAAGGCCGAGACGCGGCTGGACTTCGACCAGCCCGCCGACGCGGTGCTGCGGCAGATCCTCGCGTTCAATCCGCCCGGTGCATGGTTCGAGTTTGCCGGCGAGCGCATCCGCGTGCTGGCTGCTACTGTCCGCCACCTCAGCGAAAGCCAGGGTGACGGTATGGTAATGGACGGAGACCTCACCATCGCCTGCGCCAGCGGGAGCCATCCGCCCCACCCTCGTCCAGCGCGCCGGGCGCGGCGTGGTCACCACGCGCGAGTTGCTCAACGGCTTCCCGATTCCCCCCGGAACCCGGCTGTGACCCGCTTTGCGCTGACCATCGAATATGACGGCCGCCCCTTCATGGGCTGGCAGTATCAGGATCACGGCCCCAGCGTTCAGGGCGCGATCGAGGATGCGCTGCACGGCATTACCGGGGAGGACGCGCTGGTCCATGCCGCCGGGCGCACCGATGCCGGGGTCCATGCGCTCGGCATGCGCGCGCATACCGAAATCGAAAAGGACATCGCCCCGTTCCGGCTGATGGAGGCGCTCAATGCGCATCTGCGCGCCGTGCCGGTCGCGATCCTGGCGTGCGAGGTGGTGCCGGACGACTGGCATGCGCGCTTTTCCTGCATCGCGCGCCATTATGTCTATCGCATCGTCACCCGCCGCGCGCCGCTGACCTTCGACAAGGGGCTGAAATGGCGCGTCCCCCCACCCGCTCGACGCCGACGCGATGCACGATGCCGCGCAGATCCTGGTGGGGACGCATGATTTCACCACCTTCCGATCGGTCCATTGCCAGTCGGCCAGCCCGCTCAAGTCGCTCGACCGGCTCGACGTGATGCGGACGGGCGAGGAGATCGCGATCCACGCTTCGGCGCGATCCTTCCTGCATCATCAGGTGCGGTCGATGGTCGGGTGCCTGTCGATGGTCGGCCGCGGGCAGTGGAGCGCCGACGACCTGCGCGCCGCGCTGGAGGCAAAGGACCGCGCCCGGCTCGGCCTCAACGCGCCGTCGGACGGGCTGTATTTCGTGAAGGCGGATTATCCTTAGCGGCTGAACCGCGCCGCCAGCTCCGCATGGGTCGACCAGCGGAACTGCCCCACCGGCTGCACCCAGTCGAGCCGATAGCCGCCCTTGACCAGCGCTTCGGCATCGCGCGCGAAGGTCGCGGGATTGCACGAGACATAGGCGATCACCGGTGCCTTGCTCACCGCCAGCTCGACCGCCTGTTCCTTTGCCCCCGCGCGTGGCGGATCGAGGATCACCGCGTCGAACAGGTCGAGTTCCTTCGCGGTCAGCGGGCGGCGGAACAGGTCGCGATGCTCGGCGAAGACCTGGCGCTGCGCCCGCCCGGCGGCGGCCTTCAATGACAGGATCGCGTCGCGCGCGCCCTCGCCCGCATAGACCTTGGCCTTGGGGTCCATCGCGAAGGTGAAAGTGCCGAGGCCCGCAAACAGGTCGGCGATCGACTTCGCTCCACCGACTGCCTCGCGCACCGCGCCGACCAACGCCGACTCGCCCTCGGGCGTCGCCTGGAGGAAGCTGGCGGGCGGGAACGGGACCGCGACCCCGCCGAACGTCACCGTTGCCGGATCGGGTTCCCAGCGCGCCTCCGGCCCCAGCCCGTCATCGACGCTGAGCCGGCCGAGCGCGTGGCGCATCGCGAAACCGGTCACTGCCTCGACCGCCTTCAAACTGTCGGTCACCAGCCCCTCGACCAGGATGTCCGGCCCCTGATCGGTCAGCGCCATATGGACATTGACCCGGCGGCTCGCGGGCAGATGCGACGCGAGCAGCCCGCGCAGCGGCTGGAGCAGCGCGAACAGCCACGGATCGAGAATCTCGCATTGCTGGATGTCGATCAGCCGGTGGCTCGCCTGTTCGGTAAAGCCCAGATGCACCTGCCGCCCGCGCCGTTCGGCGTGGAGCGTCGCGCGCCGCCGGGTGCGCGGCGGCGACAGCAGCGGCGCGCGAATTTCGGCGGTCAGGCCATGCTGTGCCAACGCGCCCGAAATCCGCATGGTCAGGAATTCGGCATAGGCCGCGTCGTCGAGGTGCTGGAGCTGGCACCCGCCACATTCGGGGAAATGACGGCACGGCGGCTCCGCATGGCGTGGCCCGCGCTCGATGCTGCCATCCGTGCGCAGCCGGTCCCCGGGTGCCGCCAGCGCGGCATGGCGGCCGTCCGCTGTCACCCCGTCCCCGCGCGCGGCGACGCGCACGATCATCTCGTCATCATTCATCGCGCACGCTCATAGGCGTGCGGGAGCGCATCCGCCAGTTCGTCGGCGAGGAAACAACGGTCGAGGATGCGCGCTGCCTCGCCATGCAGCCACACGCCCGCACCGACAGCGCCGAACAGGTCCCAGCTACCCTTCGCCAGTTGCGCGGCAATCGCCCCCGCGAGCACATCGCCGGTCCCGGCGACCGACAGCCAAGAGCTGCCGATTGCTGCAACATTGGCACGGCCATCGGGCGCAGCAATGACCGTGTCCGCGCCCTTGAACACGACAACCGCGTTGGCCCGCCGCGCGGCATCCTGCGCGCGGTCGATCTTGCTCCCCGGCCCAGCGCCGAACAGCGCTTCGAACTCACCCGTGTGCGGCGTCAGCACCACCGGCGCAGCGCGATCCCTGAGCGCGGCGAGGTCGAGCAGATGCAGTGCATCGCCATCGATCACCAGAGGTCGATCGCTCGCCAAAGCAGCATCCAGCTTTTCCCGCGCCCGGTCGTCGCGGCCCAGCCCCGGCCCGATCACCACCGCGCCGATGCGTGTGTCGTCGAGTGCCTCCGCGCTCCACCGCTGGCGGACGATGGCGTGCGGCGTGCTGGGAAGTCCCCCGGTCAGCAGCAGCACATAGCCAGCCCCCGCGCGATACGCCGCGCGCGCCGCCAGCTCCGACGCGCCGTGCATCGGGCCGGAAACCACCGCGACCATCCCGCGGCTGTATTTGTGCGCCTGTGCACCAGGCGCTGCGAGCGCCGGTCGGGCAAGCGTCCGCACCGGTGCCTCGACCACACCCAGCCCGATCTCGACCAGCCGCACCACACCGCTATGCTGCGCCCCCGGATGCAGCATATGCGCGGGTTTGAGCGCTCCCAGCGCCAGCGTCACATCGAAGTTCGGCAGTGCCAGGCCGAAATCGGCGCCATCATCGGTGTCGACTCCGCTCGGCAGATCGACCGCGATCGACAGCCGCGCCTGATCGACCAGTCGCTGCACAAGCTCAGCCAAGGCGGGGTCCAGCCCGCGCGCAAGACCGGTCCCGAACAGCGCATCGACCAGCACGGGCGCAGCCGCCGTGCCCCCCGACAACGATTCGACCGGCCCGCTCCAGGCCGCCCGCGCCCCACCCGCAGCCTCAGTCTTCGGCTCCCCCAGCGCCACCACGCGCACGGCCACGCCCCGCTGCGCCAGCACTCGCGCGGCGACATAGCCATCGCCGCCATTATTGCCCGGCCCGCACAGGATCAGCACCTCGCTGCCCGCCGCCAGTCGGTGGACCCAATCGGCGACCCCCGTCCCCGCGCGCTCCATCAATTCGGTGACGCTCGACCCTTTGGCGATCGCGCATTCCTCCGCCACGCGCATCGCAGCGGCGGTCAGAACCGGCGCCCCTGCGGGCACACTGCCAAACATCAGTCCTCGCCTTGCGGTCTTGGCAGCAACAGCGCGAGCAACAGCATCCGGCATTCGGCATCGATCGTGCCGTCGATCAGTTCGGGCCGAAAGCGCCGCTGGAACGCCACCGTCGCCGCCAGCGGATCGCGCACGTCATAGCCGAAGCGTTCGAGCGCGAGCAGGAAGCCCGCATCGCTCCAGCCGGGGTCCATCAGATTCTTGGTCGGGCGCGGCAGCGCCAGCCGCAGGCGCGCGAGCTTGCCCCAGGGGAACAGCTCACCGGGATCCTGCTTGCGGGTCGGCGCGATGTCGGAATGGCCGACGACATTGCCGCGCGTGATGCCGTACCGATCCTTGATATCGGCGACCAGCCGGATCACCGCTTCGATCTGTTCGTCCGGATAAGGGCGATAGCCATATTCATGGCCGGGATTGACGATCTCGATCCCCACCGAAGCCGAATTCACGTCGGTGACGCCGCGCCAGTGCGAACCGCCGGCATGCCAGGCCCGCTTGTCCTCAGGCACCAGGCGGACGATCTGCCCATCCTCGGCCACCAGATAATGGCTGGAGACGCCAAAGGCCGGATCGCGCAATCGCTCGATCGCCTCCTCGGCGCTGCGCATCCCGGTATAGTGCAGCACGATCATGCTGACCGGCAGGAGCCGGTCGCTGAAATTGGGCGAAGGCGCCTCGATGATATTGAGCTCGGCCCGGTCCTGCATATGCGGAGGGATGCGGCGATGCGCGCCGAAACGCAAGCCGGTTGAGCCCCGGTGTCAGCCGACCCGTGCGGCCAGCGGCATCTCACGCGCAGAATCCGCGCGATACAGTCCGCGAATCAGGCTGCACGGAACGAATGCATCGGTCTGTCCGATCACCGTTTCGCCCGCCCCCAGCAACAGGGCACCGCCGTCGCGGATCGCCCCACGCAGCGTCTGGTAGGCGCGACTGCGCATCGCCGGCGGGAAGTAGAACAGGACGTTGCGGCAGAGCACGAGATCGAACTTGCCCGGAGGTGCGGGGTCTTGCGCCAGATTGTGGCGACGGAAATGGATGCGGCGGGCCAGTTCCGGGCGGACAACCCATTCGCGCCCCTCCTGCTCGAACCAGGTCATCATCCGTCGGATCGGCAACCCGCGCTGGATCTCGAACTGCGAGAAACGCCCGGACCGCGCCCGTTCGACCGTTGCGGCGGACACGTCGGTCGCAACGATCTCGGGGATCGGAAGCCCGCGGGCGACATAGGCCTCCTCGAACAGCATCGCGAGCGAATAGGGCTCCTGCCCGGTTGAACAGCCCGCCGACCAGATGCGCAACCGGCGGCCCGGCTGCTCGGCGACCATCGCAGCGGCAGCCTCGACCATCAGCTCCAGGACGCCGGCATCGCGAAAGAATGAGGTTTCGTTGTTGAGCAGCGCATCGACCACCGCGTCGGCCAGCGGCCCGGTGCGCGAACTGGTCAGCCGACCGATCAACTGGTCGACGCTGTCCAGCCCATGTTCGCGCAGCACGACCTTCAGCGCGGTCTCGATGCGCCAGGCGCGGTTTGCCGCGATCTGCTGGCCAGTGCGCTGTTCCAACAGCGCGCCGATCACGTTGATCGCGCCCGAAGAGGCAAAGGGTTGAGTCGCCGACATCAGCGCGGACGCCGGTGGCTGGCGACGATTCGCCCGATTTCGTCGGGGGGCAACACTGCGCTCGCGCTCGCCGCAATCGCACCGGGCATGCCCCACACGACTGAGCTGGCGCGATCCTGCGCCAGCAGCGCTCCCCCGCATTGATCAGGCCGCGCGCGCCGATGGCACCGTCTCGCCCCATCCCCGACAGCATGACGCCCAGTCCGCGCGGACCATAGACCTCTGCCACCGACTCCAGCATCGGATCGACCGACGGCATGCACCCGCTGACCGAACGCTCGTCGCTCAGGCGGATGCCGACGCCCTCGCTGGTGCGGACGCAGCGGATATGAGCGTGGCCGGGCGCAACGAACATCCGGCCGGGGCGAACGCGCATATGATCCTCGGCGACCTCGCACGGACGCCCGGCGAGTACCGCAAGCTGCGCGGCGAAATAGGTCATGAACGACGCCGGCAAATGCTGGGTCACCAGGATCGGCACCTCGAAGCTCGGCGGGATCGCGCGCAGCATCTGGCTCAGCGCATGGATGCCACCGGTCGATGCGCCGACTGCGACGATGTCGAATTCCTGCGGCACCATCGACTGGGCGACATTCGGAGCCATATGCTCGCCACCGCGATCGGTAAGGCGCGTCAACCGCTCTTCAAGTGTATTCGCGAACTTGCCGGCAAAGCTGCCGACGCCCGGCTTGACCAGCGTGTCGGCGGCACCCAGCGCCAGCGCCTGCACGGCAGCAGCGGCACCGCGTTCGGCGGCGGATGAGACGACCAGCACCTTCGCCCCCTGCCCCGCCACCAACAGGTCGGGCAGGCCGGTCAGGCCGTGTACCCCGGGCATTTCCAGGTCGAGCAGGATGACGTCCGCGCGGCTGGACGCCAGAAAGGCGAGCGCGCCCGCGACATTGCTGACCGACCCGACCACGGCAAAGCCGCGCATCCCCTCGATCATCCGGGCCAGCACCGCACGGGCGACGGCTGAATCATCGACGATCAGGATGCGAACGACATCGTCGCGCGGATCCGGCTGGATGCCGGCCGCCAGGGTGCTGCCAGACATGGAATGGATTACCTCAGGCGACGACGCCGACGATCTGGAGCTTGCTCTCCAGCGTCTCGCGGTCAAACGGCTTCATCACATATTCGTCGGCACCCGCGTCGATCGCGGCGCGGATATAGGCCATGCCGTTCTCGGTCGTGCAGAACACCACCTTCGGCTTCTCGGCGATGCCGCTGTCCTTGAGCGCGCGCAGGAAATCCATTCCGCTCATCACCGGCATGTTCCAGTCGAGCAGAACCACGTCGGGCGATGCCTCCAGGCACGCCTCAAGCGCCTCGCGACCGTCCCCGGCCTCGCGCACTTCGAAGTTCAGCGTCTCGAGGATGTGCCGCGCGACCTTGCGGATCACCTTGGAATCATCGACGACGAGGCAGGTTTTCATACGTGACGCTTCCCGGTTCTGCGGAACTTGTCTCGACTATGGAAGAAATACGTAAGTAGGACGTTAATGCCTGCTCACGTGGTCGGCGCAGTCAGCCCCGGCACCAGTGCCGCCAGGTCGATGGTCAGGATCGGCTCGCCGTCACGCTCGATCAGCCCGCGTCCCGCATGCTGCCACATGCCGGACAGCGGCACGCCGGACGCCAGCGGCTGAAGTTCGAACGGAGCGACATCGTCCAGCGCGTCGACCAGCATCGCATAATGATGGCCGTCCACAGGCGTGATCACCGCGCGACCGACACTCTCGCCCGGCTCCAGGCCCAGCGCGGCGCGGGTGTCGATCACCGTCACCACCCGGCTGCGCAGCGCGGCGAGCCCGCGGACATGGCTGTCGGCGCGCGGCACCGCGACGACATGGCCGATATCGACCACCGATTCGACCTGGTTGGCATCGATCGCCACCGATTGCCCGGCGATATGCGCGATCAGATAGAGTTGCTCGCTCATCGTCCGCCTCCCCGCGCGACATCGGCCAGCGCGCCGAGCAGCGCCTCGCGATCATAGCGATAAATGCTGCCGTCATTCCCGCCGCGCTTGCGGCTGCGCAGCCGCACAACAGGTGCTGCGTCGGCGCGCTCGGGCTCGGCGTCGAGCGTCAGCACGACCTGCGCCGCCTCGCCCGGTTCCAGCGCGGTGACGACGCGATAGCCGGCACTCTCCAGCAGCGGTTGGACAAAGGTACCCAGCCAGCCGGTGTCGCCACCGCCCAGCAGACAGACGGGTGCAGCGGCTTCGTCGGCGTCCTCCTCGCCATGCTCGCCGAACAGCCACATCGGATCGAGCATCTCGACCGGGTCGCCGTCGATCAGCGCCACGCCGGCAATCGGGCCGGGGACGCTGGCGGGTGAAATCTCGGCCGGCATCGCGACGATATCGGCGGGTTCGGCGATGGCGTAGGCGATCTCGGTCGTCCCGTCGCGCAGCCGCAGGATCGATCCGGTACGCTTGGGATCCGCACCCTCGACCGCCGCGACCGGCACGATGCGGTCGTCGATGGTCAGGCGCAGGCGGCCCGCGCTGCGGTGAATCGCCCCCGCCCCGACCTTTTCGATCCGGTCGACGACTTCCAGCGGCACCGCGCGGCGCGCACCGTCAAGGTCGGTGAACACCAAGGCAAGCGCGCCGTCATCGAGCAATTCGGCCTCTTCCTCGATCTCGACCTCGCGCGCGCGCTCGAACTGCAGTCCGGCGTCGCGCGCCAGTCCGGCGCAATCGAGCAGCAGCATCGGACACCCACTGTCGGGCAGTGTCTGCCCGGCATAAATCCCGGTAGCCATGATCGCAGGCGCCGCGGGTTTGATCACCAGTTCCTCATTGTCGAGCACATCGTCGACGCGCAGCGCGTAGCTGCCCTCGCCCATGCTCACCACCGCGACCATCGGATGCGTGCCCGTAGGCACCGGCTGCAGCCCCAACTGGTCGGCGAGCACGATCATCGGCAGCCGACGGTCGCGCAGCGTCACCACCCATGCGCTGCCGATGCGATCGACGCGGATCGCGTCGCTGCGCTCGCTGACGATCTCTTCGATCGCCTGGCGCGGGATCGCAAAGGACTGGCCACCCGCACCGACCACGATGGTGGGGATGATCGACAGGGTCAGCGGGACATGGATCAGGATGCGCAGACCCCGGCCCGGATCGTTGTGCAGTTCGACCCGCCCGCCAATCTGCTCGATCGCGGCGCGGACCACGTCCATGCCGACGCCGCGCCCGGAAATCTCGGTCACTTCGTCCTTGGTCGATAGACCCGGCTCAAAGATCAGCGCCAGCTTGGCGCGTTCGCCCAGCGACCGCAGCTCGCGTTCGTCGCGGCCGTTATCGGCCAGCTTGCGGATCAACCGCTCGACATCGATGCCGCGCCCGTCGTCGGACACTTCGACGACGATCTGGTTGCCCGACTGCCGCGCGGACACGGTCAGCCGTCCATTCTCGCGCTTGCCGGCAGCACGACGCTCGACCGGATGTTCGATGCCATGGTCGATCGAATTGCGGATGATATGGACCAGCGGATCGCGCAGCACCTCGATCATCTCGCGGTCCAGCTCGACTTCGGCGCCCTCGACATGGAGCAGCACCGACTTGCCCAGCCCCGCCGCGGTGTCCCGCACCATCCGGGGCAATGCGGAGAACAGCGCGTCGATCTTCTGCATCCGCGTCCGCGTCACCGTGTCGCGCAGATCGGCGACGGTCGCCGACATCCGCTCCAGCGCCGCCTCGACCTGGGGATCGACCTCGGCACTGCGCAGGCGGCGCGACAGCTCGTTGCGCGCGAGCACCATGTCGGACATGCCGCTCATCATCCGATCGAGCAGATCGACGTTCAGCCGCACGCTGCGGCTCTGCGCGCGCTGTGCCACCGGAGCGCTGGGCTGCGCGACTTCGGCAGTCCCGCCGGCCAGCGCTGCGATCAGCAGATCTTCGCCGGTATCGTCCAGTGCCGCGCCGGCGTCGATCGCCTCGACGATCTCGCCGATCCGGTCGACCACGCCCAGCACTGCATTGACCAATGCCCGGTCAGGAGCGCGTTCGCCCGCGCGGACATCCGCCAGCACGTCTTCAGCCGCATGACTCAGCCGCGCGAGCCGCGGAAGATCCAGGAATCCGCAGCTTCCCTTGACCGTGTGGACGAACCGAAAAATTGCGTCGAGACGTTCGCGGTCGTGCGGCTGTGCCTCCCAGGCGACGATCTCACCTGACAGCGCCTCCAGCGTTTCCCGCGTCTCGGCAATGAATTCTTGTAACAGATCGTCCACGGGCGCCCCCACACGTTCCTGCGGTGATGGCATCGGGACGGTTAACAGGTGGTTAGGATGCACCCCGTGCCACCCCTCAAAAATGCGCAAACGCCACGCCAAGTATAAAACGGAAACGAAACGAAATTTTCGAATCCCGTGCAAAGTTAATGCGTAGAATCCCGGAATATCGACGCACGTTCAATTGCCCTACCCAAAATGCAATCAACAGGTTTCGCGTCCCGCCCGGCCCGGCCTATTGGTTCTTCGGGGGGACCGGATGCCAACCAGACTTGACGCAATGCGTCTCAATTGCAGACTCGTCACCCGTGTCGTCGGGGAGGAAGTCTTTGCCGCGACGCTCGACCTTGGGGCCAGGCTGCCTCCCGAGCTGTCCCGGGCACGCATGGTCTGCGTTCCGGTACTGATCTCCGTCACCCGCGACCTGATCGACCGCGAGATGCGCGGTCTGCCGGTGACGCGCGGGCCGTCGATCAACGCGATCGCCAATTCCCTCGACCTCCCGTTCGAAACCGTCCGGCGCAACGTGCAGAAAATGGCCGAACTCGACTGGATGGAGATTGGCGCAAGCGGGGGCGTATCGCTGTCCGTGCCGATGCGCGCCGAACTCGCGATCTGGTGCGTGGAACTGGGCCGCCGCCTGCGCCGCGCCGCCGCGACGATGGAGGCGCTGGGCGCGACCGACCCCGGATCGCTCGGGGCGGGCACCTGCGACAATAGTTGCATCCTCGCCGCGCTCGACCTGTTCCTCATCATGGCCGGGACGTCGAAACATTTCGACCTGCGCTTTGCCGAACTGCTGCTGATCCACTTCGTCTGCACGACCAGCGTGGTTCATCTGAACAGCCGGCCCGAGGGCAGCGCCCCCTTTGCGCGCGCCGACACGATGCCCGCCGATTGCGAACGGGCCTTCATCCCCCTGCCCGACCTTGCCCGCATGCTCGGCGTGTCGCGCTCTACCGTCTATCGCATCGTCAGCGATACGGCGCATGCAGAGCTGTTCGAGCGGCGCGGCACCGGGGTACGCGGGTCGGACAAGTTCCTGACCAGCCCCGCCTATATCGAGGCACTGGAGCTGGTTGCTGGCCGCACCGCCACGCTCTTTTCCCGCGTTGAGCGGCATCGCTGCGGCCTTGGTTGTACCGCGCTCGACCATGTCCTTGGACGCCCCCGCCCCTGGCGTCAGATTTCGACCCTTTCGGATCGCACCCAAATCGGTTAAAGCCTCGCACCATGAGCAAGCCCGCAATCCTTAACCGAGGCGTCGTCAACCTGACGACCTGACCCGCGGGCAAGCTGTGCCCGCCGGGGCGCAGCTTCATCGGCACCATCGCTCAATTGGTCCCCTGAATCGGCGTCCCTTCCCCTAGAAGGAACCTACCGATGACCCAGTTTTCCGTTCACCAGACGCATCACGCGCCGCTCAAGCTGTGGGACAGCGCCGGTCCGTTCGAGGCCGGCGCGATGCAGCAGCTGCGCAACGTCGCCTCGCTGCCGTTCATCTTCCGCCATGTGGCGGGGATGCCCGATGTCCATTGGGGCATGGGCGCGACGGTCGGTTCGGTGATCGCGACCCAGCGGGCGATCGTGCCCGCTGCGGTGGGCGTGGACATCGGCTGCGGGATGATGGCGGTGCGCACCTCGCTCACCGCCAGCCAGCTGCCCGACAATCTCGCCGCGCTGCGTGCCGAGATCGAGCGGGCCGTGCCCAAGGGGATGGAGTCGAACCAGTCGGCCAACCACGCCAAGGGTGGCTGGGCGAGCACGCCGAACAGCGTTTCGCGCGCCTGGTACGACCGGTTCGAGGACCGCTGGCGCAAGATCGTCGCCAGGCATCCCAAGGTGGACGGCAAGACCAGCGACCAGCTCGCGTCGATGGGCGGGGGGAACCACTTTATCGAGATATGCCTCGATGAAGAGCAACGCGTGTGGGTGATGCTCCACTCGGGATCGCGCGGCACGGGGAACCGGATCGGGACCTACTTCATCAACGCCGCCAAAGAGGCGATCGTGAAGGAGACGCTCGACTTCCATCTCGCCGACAAGGATCTCGCCTTCCTGACCGAGGGGTCGCAGCTGTTCGATGACTATATCGAAGCGATGCACTTCGCGCAGGATTACGCGATGGCCAACCGCGAGCTGATGATGGTCCGGGTGCTGGAGGCGCTGCGCAAGCACGCCCCCGGCTTCAAGACCGACAAGGCCGCGATCAACTGCCACCACAATTACGCGACCCGGGAAGTCCATTTCGGCGAGCAGGTGTGGGTGACCCGCAAGGGCGCGGTGAGCGCGCGCGAGGGCGAGCTGGGGATCATCCCCGGATCGATGGGCACGGGCAGCTTCATCGTCGAGGGGCTGGGCAACGCCGAGTCCTTCTGCTCCTGCTCGCACGGCGCCGGTCGGGTGATGTCGCGCGGACAGGCCAAGAAGCTGATCAGCCTGGAGGACCACAAGGCCGCGATGCAGGGCATCGAGGCGCGGGTGGACGAAGGCGTGCTGGACGAAAGCCCGGCCGCCTACAAGGACATCGGCGCGGTGATGGACGCGCAACAGGATCTGGTGCGCATCCGCCACCGACTGCGGCAGGTGGTGAATGTGAAGGGGTGAGTTTCACCAGCCCTGCCCCTCGCCTTCCTTCTTCTTAGCCCCTCCCGCTTGCGGGAGGGGTTGGGGGAGGGTCTTCTTCCTGTTCTTCTTTGTCACCCAAAGCCGGAAAGGAAGAAAGAAGACCCTCACCCAACCCTCTCCCGCAAGCGGGAGAGGGCTAGACGGGATGCGCCACCCAATTGTCCGGCCGGAACTGATGGCTTAGATTGGCCTCATGGAAAGCTGGCGATGGGAAAGACTAGAGCGCGCTGTTCTGGCACTTGCGCATCCCGCGCAGGTGCAACTTGCGCTGTTTCCCGATTTCGTATGCAAGGCAGACGAGCTAGCTCTCGACCTCGAAGATGCCTTGTACGGCATTGCCGGGTACGAAGCCGAACTGCCCGCTGAAGGCCGTGTGACACTTCAGGCACTTGGCGATCTTCTTTTGGCGAACAGTGGCGAGAGCAACGCCGACTTCTGGACCGAAGACGCATTAATCGCGCACCCCATTTGGGAGCAAATTCGCGACACCGCAAAAGCGACCGTAGCGGCGTTGGGCTGGGAGTTCCGGCCACCGCCACCGTCGAACGCTGTCTACATTGGTGGGGCCTAGTCAGCGTTTTGCATTGTCCCAAACCTCCCGCACCACCATCACTCCCTCTAACAGCCCCGACCCGACAAACGCCGCCAGCCATGCCTGCACGCGCGGCAGCTCCTGCGCCACGAGCCACACCCGGTCCACCGCGGCGAATTGCCGCACGAACGGGAGGATCGCCGCGTCGGCCAGTCCGAACCGCTCCCCGCCCAGATACGCCCGCTCGACCAGCCGCGCTTCCAGATCCCCTAAAATCGCCAGCCCCGCCGCGCGGTGATCCACGTCATCTGCCGCGAACCGTTCAGGATATTTGTACCGGTCGAGGTGATGCTTGAACGGCCCATCATTCGCCGCGATCAGCTCAACATCATCGCCCGTCAGCCAGTTCTCGGGATCGTTCCGCGCCAGTGCCCAGTGCATGATGTCTAGGCTCTCGTCGATCACGCGGCCGTCGGGCAGCACCAGCACCGGCACCGTCCCCTTGGGCGATGCCGCCAGCATTTCCGCCGGCTTGTCGCGCAAGCGCACCTCGCGATGCTCGACCGCGATCCCGCTCACCGCCAGCGCCAGCCGCGCCCGGATCGCATAGGGGCAGCGGCGGAAGCTGTAGAGGATCGGGTCAGTCAGCGTCACGCTCCGGGAAGACCGCGCCGATATGCGCCTCGCCCCGCCCCTGCGCCAGCAGCGCCTGACGATGCCGCTCGGCATAGCTGGCGCGCTGTTCCGGCGTGCGGGTGCCGACACAGGCCGGGCAGCTTACGCCCTCGACATAGTCCGCGGACGCCCGCGCGTCCGGGCTCACCGGCATGCGGCACGCCCGGCACAGGACATGGTCGCCGAGCTCAAGCCCGTGCTTCACCGCTACCCGTTCGTCGAACACGAAGCACTCGCCGTCCCACAAGCTGGCGTCCTGCGGCACCTGTTCGAGATAGGCGAGGATGCCGCCCTTGAGGTGAAACACCTGCTCGACCCCCTCGCTCAGCGCGAACGCGGTCGATTTCTCGCAGCGGATACCGCCGGTGCAGAACATTGCGATCTTGGGCGTGCGCCCCTCCGCCTCGATCTCCGCGCGCTTGGCGCGGAACCAGTCGGGAAACTCGCTGAAGCTGCGCGTCTGCGGGTCGATCGCCCCGCGAAAGGTGCCGATCGCGACCTCATAATCGTTGCGCGTGTCGATCAGCACCGTGTCGGGATCGGCGATCAGGTCGTTCCACTCGGTCGGCGCGACATAATGGCCGACGCCGGCCAGCGGATCGATGTCCGGCTGCCCCATCGTCACGATCTCGCGCTTCAGCCGCACCTTCATCCGGTGGAACGGCATCACGGCAGCGTGCGAGAATTTGACGTCGATATCCGCGCAACCGGGCAGCGCCCGGATATGCGCCAGCACCGCGTCGATCGCCGCATCGCTGCCCGCGATCGTCCCGTTGATTCCCTCGCGCGCCAGCAGCAACGTGCCCTTCACCCCCCTGCGCGACGCACAGCTCCAGCAGCGGACCACGAATGGCCGCCGGATCGTCGAACCGGGTGAATTGATACAGCGCCGCGACGCGGACTTCGCTCATCAGCTGACCTTGAACGCTGCCCCAAACAGCAGCACATCGGCGTCGGGCGGCGATACCTGCAGCTCGCCCCCGCCCTGCGTCACCAGCTGATGCACGAGATACGCCGCCGCCGCGCGCGGGGTCACCGGCGAATCGCCGGTATCGCCACTCAGCGCGCCGCGCAGCTCGCCGTCCAGCACGATGCGCGGCCCCTCGGCCCGCACCACGATCTCGACCATGTCGTCGCGCGCCTCGGCACCGATATCCAACTGCCCGCCGCGCACCAGCGCATCGCCGCCGATCAGCGCGAGATTGAGCAGCACCTTGATTACTTGCTTGGGCAGCACCGGATCCTCGACCATCCAGCCGATCGACACGCGGTGGTTGTCGCCGAACAGCCCGTCGATCGCCGCCTGCGCCTCACGCGTGTCGACGGTGTCGCCGAACCCGCCTGCCGCGCCGAACGCCAGACGGAAGAACTTCAGCTTGTTCGCGCTCGCCTTCGCGCTCTCCGCGAGCAGCTCCAGGCAGCGCGCGCGCATCTCCGGGTCATGCTCGTCCGCCAGCAATTCCAGCCCGTTGTTGAGCGCGCCCACCGGGCTCAGCAGGTCATGGCACAGGCGCGAGCAGAGCAGGCTGGCAAAGTCGGTCGGCGAGATGTTCATGGATGCTCCCATTGCTCCTCGCCCCCTTTGGCGCACCCGCGCCGCCGCTGCAAGCACACCCTCTTCGCAACTGGACCAATCGCGGCTAGCGTCCGCCGCAAACAGACGTGGGAGAGACTGAATGCGGCATATGCTGACAGCGTTGACGGCACTGACCCTTGCGATCCCGGCGGCCCCCGCGCTCGCCCAGACCCGCGCCGCGCCGGCCGATGCGGTCAAGCTCGACACCAAGCGCATCGACGCGATGCTCACGCAGATGGTCGCGGACGGCCGCGCGGTAGGCGGGTCGGTGCTGGTGTGGAAGGACGGGCGCGAGGTGCATTTCGCCACGCGCGGGGTGGCCGACCGGGAGGCGAGCCGCCCGTTCGCGCGCGATACTTTGGTCCAGATCTATTCGATGACCAAGCCGGTCACCGGCGTTGCCCTCATGCAGCTATGGGAACAGGGCAAGTTCCGGCTCGACGATCCGCTCGCCCGCTACCTCCCTGACTTCGCGAACATGCAGGTGCAGGACGGCACCGGCCCCGATGGCAAGCCGCTGTGGCGCGCCGCGAGCCGCCCGATCACGATTCGCGACGTGCTGCGCCATACCGCCGGCTTTGCCTATGGTCCCGGCCCGACCGAGGCGCACAAGGCGTTCGTCGCCGCCGACCCGCTCAATGCACAGAATACGCTGGCCGAATTCGGCCGCCGTCTGGCGAAGGTGCCGCTGCTGTCCGAACCCGGCACCGAATGGCACTACAGCGCCGGGGTCGATGTTCAGGCGCTGCTGGTCGAGCGCCTCAGCGGCATGAAGTTCACCGACTATGTCCAGAAGCATGTCTTCGACCCGCTCAAGATGCGCGAAGCCGCCTGGCACCAGCCGATGGACCGCCTCCCGCGCTTTGCCGCGACCTATATCAAGCAGGGCGGCGGGCTCGTCCGCCAGCCCGACACCCAGATGCGCGAGCGCAACTTCCCCGGTGTCCCGCTGACGATGGGCGGCGCGGGCATCGTCGCCCCGATCGACGATTATATGCGCTTTGCCCGGATGCTGCTGAACGGCGGCGAGCTCGACGGCGCGCGTATCCTGAAGCCCGCGACGATCCGGCTGATGGCGACCGACATGCTCGACCCGGCGATCAAGGAACGCGAATGGCTGATGGGCAAGATCGACGGCGGCTTCGGCGTCAACTTCGCCGTCCGCACCGCCCGCCCCGCCACGCCGGATCGCAACCGCGGCGCGGTCGGCGAATTCTTCTGGGACGGCGCGGCGACGACATTGTTCTGGGTCGATCCCGCCAACAACATGGCGGTGGTGTTCTTCGTCCAGACTTTCCCGTTCGACACGACGCTGCACACCGATATTCGCAAGGCGGTGTACGGCGCGGACTATCTCGGGCCGAAGGGGGATTGAAGACTCACGTGAGTTCAACCCGTTCAAACCGCCCATGCAGCCCACTCGCCCCCGCGCGCCACGCGGTCAGCGCTTCGCCGGCGACGATCACCCAGATCTTCCCATCCGCCGCCGCCATCGCCGCGTCCGTAGCGGACGGCGTCGCATCGCCCGAGGGGTGCGAATGCCAGTATCCGATCACGCGCTCCCCGCCCGCCCGCTCAGCCTTCAACGCCGCGATCAGCGCCGCCGGGTCGATCTCGAACCGCCGCGCCGGGTCGTCCGCCACATTGGCCGCGACACTCGCCCGCTCGACCCCGTCGGACCCGAACAACAGCCCGCACGCCTCCAGCGGCGCGGCCTCCGCCGCTGCGCGCTGAATTAGTGCAATAACACAGCTTGAAATCCGCAAACCCATGCCCATCTGCGTAGCGCAATGAACCGGGGGGTTTCCACACTCGAAGCGCGGATCGCGGATGCGGCAGATGGCTGGCGGCTCGACCGGGCTTTGGCGGATGCGCTCCCCACGCTTTCGCGTGAGCGGATCAAGGCGCTGATCTCCACCGGCAACGTCACCGGCCCCGACGGCCTGATCCGCGATCCCAAGAAAAAGGCGCCCGGCGGGGCGCTGTTCACGCTCGTCGTCCCCGAACCCGAACCCGCGCATAACGAGGCGCAGGCGATCGACCTCAACGTGGTCTATGAGGACGAACATCTGATCGTGATCGACAAGCAGGCCGGCCTCGTCGTCCACCCGGCGGCGGGCAATTTCGACGGCACGCTCGTCAACGCGCTGCTGCATCACTGCCAGGGCAGTCTGTCGGGGATCGGCGGGGTCGCGCGGCCGGGCATCGTGCATCGGATCGACAAGGACACGTCGGGCCTGATGGTCGCGGCCAAGACCGATCGTGCACATGTCGGCCTCGCCCGCCAGTTCAAGGACCATTCGATCGACCGCCGCTACCAGGCGATCGTCGCGGGCCGACCGAAAGCGTCAGGCGGAACCGTCGACGCGCCGCTTGCGCGTTCGCCGCAAAACCGCAAGAAGATCGCCATCCAGCCGGGCGGCAAGCGCGCGGTCACTCACTGGACGCTGGTGAAGCCGCTGTACGAGGCCGCTCTGGTCGAATGCCGGCTCGAAACCGGCCGAACGCATCAGGTGCGCGTGCACATGGCGTCGATCGGTCATCCGTTGATTGGCGACCCGGTTTATGGTAGAACGAAAAAAGAACACCGGGGGGTATTGGAAACCATGGGTTTCCGGCGCCAGGCCTTGCACGCGGCCCGGTTGGGGTTCATCCATCCTATCAATAGCCACGCTTTGGCGTTCGATAGCGAAATGCCTGCGGACATGCAGGAACTGATGGATAACCTTATCGTATAAGTATCTGACCCGTCCGGATGGAGGGTCGACCGGCATCCCTGCCGCTACAGGGGGAAGCCACAAGAAAGGGAGTAAAGTGACCATGGCCAGCGGAAGCAACGTCCCGGCGACGATCCCCGCTCTCGGTGGTGAGGCGAGCCTCAACCGCTACCTCGCGGAGATCAAGAAGTTCCCGATCCTCGCGCCCGAGCAGGAATATATGCTCGCGAAGCGCTTTCAGGAGCATGGCGACCCCGAAGCGGCCGCGCAGCTGGTCACCTCGCATCTGCGCCTCGTGGCGAAGATCGCGATGGGCTATCGCGGCTATGGCCTGCCGGTCAGCGAACTGATTTCCGAAGGCAATATCGGCCTGATGCAGGGCGTGAAGAAGTTCGAGCCCGATCGCGGCTTCCGCCTCGCCACCTATGCGATGTGGTGGATCCGCGCCTCGATCCAGGAATTCATCCTGCGCAGTTGGTCGCTCGTGAAGATGGGCACCACCGCCGCGCAGAAGAAGCTGTTCTTCAACCTGCGCCGGATGAAGGCGAAGCTCGACGCGTTCGAGGACGGCGATCTCAAGCCCGAGCATCTCGCCAAGATCGCGCACGATCTGGGCGTGACCGAGGAAGAGGTCACGTCGATGAACCGCCGCATGGCGATGGGCGGCGACACGTCGCTCAACGTGCCGATGCGCGAGGATGGCGAGAGCCAGTGGCAGGACTGGCTGCAGGACGACAGCGCCCTGCAGGACGAGGTCGTGGCCGAAGCGCAGGAGGCCGATGTCCGCCACTCGATGCTGGTCGAGGCGATGGACGAGCTCAATGAGCGTGAGCAGCACATCCTGACCGAACGCCGCCTGACCGACGATCCCAAGACGCTCGAAGAGCTGAGCCAGGTCTATGGCGTCAGCCGCGAGCGCGTCCGCCAGATCGAGGTGCGCGCGTTCGAAAAGCTGCAAAAGGCGATGATGCGCCTGGCGGGCGACCGCCGCTTGCTTCCCGCGATGTAAGCTCGGGCGGGGGGCGGATGGACGATCGCAACGACGCAACGGGCGCACCGCGCCCGGAACCGCTCGGCGCGCGTCCGCTCCCCGACCTCGATCATCTCGACGGAATCGGCATTCAGCCCGTGAAGCCCGCAAAACCCCGCAAGCCGATCGCCCGCCGCATCATCGGCTGGCTGTTCAAGGGCGCGCTCGCCTTCGTCGTCGCGTCGGTGGCGATGGTCACGCTCTACCGCTTCGTGCCCCCGCCCTTCACCCTGACGATGATGGGCGATGTCTTTTCCGGCCATGGCGTGACCAAGAAATGGGTGCCCCTGTCGCGCATCGACGCCGACATGGCGCGCGCCGCGATCGCGGCGGAGGACAGCAGCTTCTGTACCCATTCCGGTTTCGACTATGATTCGATGGCCGCCGCGATGCTGCGCAATGCCAAGGGCGGGAAAGTGCTGCGCGGCGGATCGACGATCAGCCAGCAGACCGCGAAGAACGTGTTTCTGTGGCAGGGCGGCGGCTATTTCCGCAAGGCGCTGGAGGCGTGGTTCACGGTTCTGATCGAAACGATCTGGGGCAAGCGCCGGATCATGGAAGTCTATCTCAACGTCGCGGAGACCGGGATCGGCACCTATGGCGCCGAGGCCGGCGCGCGGCGCTATTTCAAGAAGGGTGCGGGCAATTTGACCCGCGCCGAAGCCGCACGCATCGCCGCCGTCCTGCCGCTGCCCAAGAAACGCGCGGGTGTCGCGCCAAAGGGCTTCACCCGCCGCTACGGCAATTCGATCACCGCCCGCATCGGCGTTGTCCAGCGCGACGGGCTGGACGCCTGTTTGCGGTAGGGAGAGGGCATGACGGATCGCCGAAGTGGCAAACGTCAGTCCACCGGCACACCCTCCCTACGGACACCCCTACACATCGGGGGCGAACGAGTCTTATTTCTTTTCGGTCGGAACTGCCTTGTCGATCGCGTCGCCGGCCTTTTCCGCCGTGTCGCCGACCGCCTGCGCCGCCTCGGTGATCGCCGCGTCCTTGCGGGTCTCCGAATTGTTGCTGAGGAAGTAGAAGGCACCGACCACGACGATCACCAGCGCGATGATGCCGAGGATCAACCCGCCGCCACCGCCGCGCCGCTCGATCACCGTCGTGCCACCGCCACGCTCGGTCACGCGTTCCGCAGTCACGCCATCGGTGCGCTCGACAATCCGTTCTTCAGCCATGTCTCATCTCCCAAAGGAACATTGGCGGCCCAACGCAGTGGACCAAATCATTGTTCCCGTTGTGAAATGTTCAGGATGTTCAGAACGGCAGCTTGAACCCCGGCGGCAGCGGGATGCCGCTGGAAAGCTTCGACATTTCCGCTGACGCCGCCGCATCCGCCTTGGCTCGCGCATCGTTGAGCGCGGCCGCGACCAGGTCTTCCAGCATCTGCTTTTCCGACGGCGCGAGCAGCGATTCGTCGATATCGACGCCGATGATCCGGCCCTTGGCGCTCGCCTTGACCTTGACCAGTCCGCCGCCCGATGCACCCTCGACCTCGATCCCGTCGAGGTTCGCCTGCGCCTTGGTCAGCTCGTTCTGGACGTTCTGCGCCATCGCCATGATGTCTTCGATACTTTTCACCCAAACCTCCTGTTGTCGCGGGTCCAGCCGATCAGCTCGGCGTCCGGAAATGCTTCGAGCGCGGCGGCGACCACGGGCGATGCCAGCACGGCATCGCGCTCCGCCGCCTCGAGCGCCGCGCGTTCTTCATTCAATGTCGGCTGGCCAGGCGCATCGGTGACGCGCAGCGACCAGCGCTTGCCGAGCACGCGCCGCAACGCGCTCTCGAAATCATGGACGAGATCGGCGGGGAGTCCCTGGCTGCTGACCTCGATCACCGGCTCCTCCAACCGGATCGGGCGGACAAGGTTCCGCACCCGCGCCGCAAGATGCACCTCATGCGCCGCCGCCAGCCGCTCGACCAGCTCGGCCATGGTACGCGGAGCGGGCGCCTCGGCCGGCGCGCTCGGGGTTGCGGCGGGGCCAGGCCCGCCCATCGGCGCACCCTCGGCGATCTTGCGCGCCAGCTCGCCCGGATCGGGCAGGGTCGATGCATGGATCACGCGCAACAGCGCCATTTCGCACGCCTCGATCGGCAGCGCGGCGCGGATCACCTCGTCATGCCCCTTGAGCAGCAGCTGCCACAGCCGGTGCAGCGCCGGAAAGCCGAGCTTCCCCGCCCATTCGGCGAGCGCCGCCCGCTCCTCCGCCGCCTGCCCCGGAATCACGTCATTGCCGAGCTTCGCCAGTGTCACGCGATGCACGGTCTCCAACAGCGATTTCAGCACCGCCTGCGGATCGACGCCCAGATCATATTGTCCGCGCAGCGCCGCCAGCGCGCCCGCCGCGTCGCCCGCGATCACTTGGGTAAACAGCTCGCGGATCGCATTGCGATCCGACAGGCCCAGCATGTCGCGCACCGCATCCGCCGTGACCGCCCCGCCCTCCATGCCGGCATGCGCAATCGCCTGATCCAGGATCGACAGCCCGTCGCGCGCCGACCCTTCCGCCGCGCGCGCGATCATCGCCAGCGCCTCGGGCTCGGCCTGCGCGCCTTCCTTCTCGACCACCTCGCCGAAATGCGCGGCAAGCTTCTCGGCGGGAATCCGCCGCAGGTCGAACCGCTGGCAGCGCGACAGCACCGTCACCGGCACCTTCTGCACCTCGGTCGTCGCGAACAGGAACTTCACATGCCCCGGCGGCTCTTCCAGCGTCTTGAGCAACGCGTTGAACGCGTTCTTCGACAGCATGTGCACTTCGTCGATGATGTAGATCTTGTACCGCGCCGACACCGACGAATAGCGCGATGCGTCGATGATCTCGCGCACATCGTCGACGCCGGTATGGCTGGCGGCGTCCATCTCGATCACGTCGATATGCCGCCCCTCGGCGATGGCGCGGCATGGCTCGCACACCCCGCACGGGTCGATTGTCGGCCCGCCCTGCCCGTCCGGGCCGATGCAGTTCAGCGCCTTGGCGATCAACCGCGCGGTCGACGTCTTGCCCACCCCGCGCACCCCGGTCAGCAGGAATGCATGCGCCAGCCGGTCGCGTTTGATCGCATTCCCCAGCGTCTGCACCATCGCATCCTGGCCGATCAGCTCGGCAAAGGTCTGCGGCCGGTATTTGCGCGCGAGCACGCGATACACGCTGTCCCGCGGCTGGGGCGGTTCGTCGAGGCCAAGAAGTGAATCGGACATTGCGGAAGACCCTAGCGGCTCCGGGCGGTCACGTCATGTGGGGAAGGTGGGAGCCGGGACGACCCGACACGAAAATCGTTACGGCTGCTTCCTTCCGGATCTGACCGGGTTGGCGACGGCATCGTCCGCCCGACTCCCGCGGCGCATATGGGGGAAGCTGACGCGGATTGCAATCTCAGGCGAACAGCGCCCCGATCAACTCCCCGACCTTCGCGTGCGCCGCATTCGCCTTGGCCGAATCCAGCCCGGGCGCATCGAGGTAGCAGGCGATCAGAATCGGCTTGCGCCCCGGCGGGGTCGCGATCGCGATGTCGTTGAAATAACCCTCGCCACTCGTCCCGGTCTTGTCCCCGACCCGCCAGCTCTTGGGCAGCCCGGCGCGCAGCCGGTCCTTGCCGGTCGGCGATGCTTCCATCCAGCCGATCAGCTTCGCGCGCGACGCGGGCGACAGGACATCGCCGAGCAGCAGCCGGTTCATCAGCCACAGCATTGCCTCGGGCGTCGTCGTATCGCGCACCTCGCCATTACGGACATTGTTGAGCGACGGCTCGTCGCGGTCCGACCGGGTGAGCTGATCGCCCGCGTCACGGACGAACTTGGTCAGCCCGCGCGGTCCTGAAATCTGCCCGAACAACAGGTTCGCGGCGCTGTTGTCGCTCATCACCACCGCAGCTTCGCACAGCACCTCGATCGACAGCGCCCCCTTGGCCAGGTTCGCGCGCACCACTGGCGCATAGTCGAGCAGGTCGGCCTCGCCGAAACGGATCTCACGCGACAAGTCGAGTTCGCCGCGATCCACCCGCGCCAGCACCGCAGCAACCAGCGGCACCTTGAAGGTCGAGCACATCGCGAACCGCGCCTCGGCCCCGTCCGAATAGCGTCGCCCGGTACCGCTGTCATAGACAGCCAGCCCCAGCCGCCCGCCGGTCTCGGCACGGATGCGGTCGAACGGCCCGATCTTCTGCGCAAAGGCGGGAGCGGCGGCGAGCGCGGCGGCGCCCGCAATCACGGTACGGCGAGTCGTCATCATCATCGTCCCTGCATATCGCGATGTTCTGAAGGCAGGCTGACTGTAAGCCCGTCCAGCTCGTGGGTCAGCACGATCTGGCACGACAATCGGCTGGTCCGGCTTGCACCCACGGCAAGGTCGAGCATATCCTCCTCCTCCTCGCTCGCGCGCGGCAACCGGACGAAATCCTCCGCCGCGACGATGACGTGACAGGTGGAGCAGGCCATCTGTCCCTCGCACGTCCCCTCCAGCGGCATGCCCCGCGCCTGGCCGATCTCGAGCAGCCGGTCGCCCGCTGCGGCCTCTGCCTCGACCGCCAGATCGCCCTCGGGGGTCAGGAACCGCACCCGGATCATGCCGCGATCCTTTGGGCGCGCGCTGCGGCATCGATGCGCTGGATGGCGTCCAACAATTGCTCCTCACTCGTGTACCGGCCGAACCCAAGCCGGATGCTCGACCGCGCCTCGGCATCGCTCAGGCCCAGCGCCTTCAACACATGGCTCGGCCGTCCCGATCCGCTGGCGCAGGCCGATCCCGCCGAAAACGCGATGTCGCGCAGCTCCGACATCAACCGCGCGACGTCCAGCCCCGGATAGCGCAGGTTGAGATTGCCCGGATAGCGCTCATCCTTCGACCCGTTGAGCGTCCACCCCGCACTGCCCAATGCCTGAAACCCCGCCCGAAACAGCTGCGCGACATGCGCGCGATCCGCGCCGAACCGCTGCTTGGCCAGCGCCGCCGCCGCCCCGAACCCCGCGCAAAGTGCAGGCGACAACGTCCCCGACCGACCGCCCGGCTCCTGCCCGCCGCCATGCAGCAGCGGCTCAATTTCGACGCCGTCGCGCACCCACAAGGCCCCCACGCCCTTCGGCCCGTGGATCTTGTGCGCCGACACCGCGACCAGATCGACGCCATCTGGGATCGCGACCCGCCCGAAGCCCTGCACCGCATCGACCAGCATCAACGCGCCCGCCGCCTTGGCCAGTTCGGCAATCTCCTCGACCGGCTGGATCACCCCGATCTCGTTATTGACCAGCATCGCCGCGACGAGTCCCGTACCCGGCCCGATCGCCGCGCGCGCGGCGTTGAGGTCGATCAGCCCCTCTGGCCCGACCGGCAACACCGTCACCTCGCGCCCGCGCCGCGCCTCCGCCGCCACCGTGTCGAGCACGGCGGCATGTTCGGTGGCGATCGTCACGATCCCGCCGCTGCTGCCCTTGATCGCCCAGTTCAGCGCCTCGGTCGCGCCACTGGTGAAGCTCACCGTGCCGCCATCCGGCATCAGCCCCGCGACCGCCGCGCGCGCCACCTCGACCGCCGCCTTGGCCTTGCGCCCCGCGGCATGCGCCGAGTGCGGATTGGCGAAATCGTCGCCCAGCCAGGGCAGCATCGCGTCGCGCGCCTCGGGCGCCAGCGGCGTGGTCGCCTGATAATCGAGATAGATCATGCCGCCCGCGCCCGCGCTTCGTCGGCGATGTCGCACCAAGCTGCGGCGAAGGCATCGACCTCCGCCTCGGTCGTGCCGCGCCCGAAACTCACCCGCACCACCTCACGCAGCGCCGGCTCATCCCAGCCCATCGCGCTCATCACATGGCTCGGGCGCAGGCTTCCCGAGGCGCAGGCACTCCCCGCCGACACCGAAATCCCCGCCATGTCGAACCGGATCAGCTGCGCCGCCGACGACACGCCCGGCATGCGATACGCGCCGATCAGCGGGCTGCGCGAATTCGCCGCGCCCACCACCTCGACGCCCGGCAACGCCGCCTCCAGCCGCGCGCGCAGCGTGTAGAGCCGGTCCATCTCCTCCGGCACCTCCACCGCCGCGGCAAAACCCAGCGCTCCGGGCAGATTCTCGGTCCCCGCGCGATAGCCCTTTTCCTGCCCGCCCATCGGCAACAGCTTGGCAAAGTCGCGCACGAACAACGCGCCGATCCCCGGCGGTCCGCCGCGCTTGTGCGCCGAGACCGCGACCAGATCGGCATGGCGCAGCACCGCCGCCGACGCCCGCGCCGGCATCTGCGCCGCATCGACCAACAGGATGCCGCCCGCCGCCTTCACGATCTGCCCGATCGCCTCGATCGGCTGAATCACCCCGGTCTCGCTATTGGTCCGCTGCACGCACAGCAGCACCCCCGGCCCGATCGCGTCGCGCAGCGCATCGAGGTTCAGCGTCCCGTCGCTCAGGACCGGCAGCACCTTCGCGCCCTCCGAATGGCGCAGCACCGCATCATGCTCGACCGCAGTGATCAACCGCCGCTCCGCCATCGACCGGCGCAGCGCCAGATACAGCGATTCGCTCGCTCCGCTGGTCAGCACCACCTCATGCGCCCAGCCATAGGCCGCCGCGATCCGCGCCCGCGCATCCTCCAGCGCCGCACGCGCCGCGCGCCCTTCGGCATGCGGCGAGGATGGATTGGCCCAGCGACGCATCCCTTCCTCCACCGCGGCAATCGCCTCCGGCAGCATCGGGGTGGTCGCGGCATGGTCGAGATAGATGCGGTCAGTCAGGGGAACCGTTCCAATTGCTTGTCGGGGCGTGCGGACTATATAGCCTGCACCCGTTTCCGCGCTACCGCGCGCCCATCACAGAGCAGGTGCATTTTGCCCGAAGTCATCATCCCCGGTCCCGAAGGCCGCCTCGAAGGGCGTTTCGCCCCCGCCCCCGCCCCCGCGCACCGGTCGCGATGATCCTGCATCCGCATCCCAATGCCGGCGGCACGATGAACAACCGCATCGTGCAGGAACTGTACAAGACCTTCCAGCGCCGCGGCTTCGCGACGTTGCGCTTCAACTTCCGCGGCGTCGGCAAGAGCCAGGGCACGTTCGACAACGGCATCGGCGAGCTGAGCGACGCGGCATCGGCGCTCGACTGGGTGCAGAGCTTCCACCCCGAAGCCTCGACCACCTGGATCGCGGGCGTCAGCTTCGGCGCATGGATCGGCATGCAGCTGCTGATGCGCCGCCCCGAAATCCGCGGCTTCATCTCGGTCGCGCCGCCGGCGAACATGTACGACTTCACCTTCCTCGCCCCCTGCCCCAGCTCGGGCATCATCATCCAGGGTGAGGGCGATGAGGTCGTGACGCCGGGCGCGGTGCAGAAGCTGGTCGACAAGCTGCGCACGCAAAAGCACATCACGATCCACCACGACACGATTCCGCACGCCAACCATTTCTTCGAACACGAAATGGACCAGCTGATGCGCAGCGTGGACAATTATCTCGACATGCGCCTCGACCCCAATTCGCCGATCCGGTGACATTCAGATCCTCCCCGGAGCGGGGAGGGGGACCGCCGCCGAAGGCGGTGGTGGAGGGGGCCCGAGGCAAGCGAATTGCTTCGAGCAGGGCCCCCTCCGTCAGCGCTGCGCGCTGCCACCTCCCCGTTCCGGGGAGGATTTTGGCTATGCTTTCCGCACGCCCCGAAGCATGATCGCGCCATGAAGCAATCCACCGCGATCAAGATCGCCGCCGGCGTCGCCGCTGCCACCATCGGCGGCCTGTTCCTCTACTCCCGCGCGACCCGCCCGCCGGTGATCAACCCCAACGTGCCGCAGCCGGCCAAGCCGGTCGACCTCACCCGCTACGCCGGCATTTGGTACGAACTCGCGCGGCACGAGAATCGCTTCCAGAAGGGCATGGACTCGGTCACCGCCGACTATGCGCTGGAAAGGGACGGCAAGGTCAGCATCGTCAACAGCGGCATCCGCACCGGCGAAGTCGAACGCGACGTCAGCGAAGGGACCGCGATCGTCGCGGACGAGGACACCAACGCCAAGCTCAAGGTCTCGTTCTTCGGCCCGCTCTACACCGGCGACTATTGGGTGCTCGACCATGGCGACGATTACGACTGGTCGATCGTCGGCGAGCCATCGGGCCGCTATCTCTGGCTGCTCGCCCGCGACCCCCGCCCCGACCCCGCTCTGCTCCAGGCGCTGCTGACGCGGGTCGAGGAGCTCGGCTACGATCGCTGGGCGCTGCGCATCACGCAGCACGACTAGGATGGACCGCATCGACGTCACGGTCACCGGCGGATGCCAGTGCGGCGCAATCCGCTACCGCGCCACCGCGATGCTCGACAATTCCCACCTCTGCCATTGCCGCATGTGCCAGAAGGCGACCGGCGGCCTGTTCGCCGCGCTCGTCGCCGCGCCCAACGACGCGCTGAGCTGGACCCGCGGCACCCCGGCGACCTTCCGCAGTTCCGAGCATGTCGATCGCGGCTTCTGCGCCGACTGCGGCACCCCCCTTTTCTATCGCGGCGACAGCGGGCGCACCAACCTCACCATCGGCTCGCTCGACGACCCCACCGCCTTCCCGCCGCGCACGCAGATGGGCAGCGAATCGCGCATGCCCTGGTTCGCCGACCTCCCCGCCCTGCACGATGAAGGCGCGACCGAAGCACAGGACCCGGCATGGGCCGCCGCCATCGCGGCGAGCAGCCGTCAGGCCCCCGACGGGGATCAGCCCGCTACAGGTCGCCGCTCTGAAGCGCGATCCGACGGGTCCCGCCCGCCTTTTTGAGCGCAGCCTGAACATCTTCGCGCAGCTTCAGCGCCTCGATCCCCTTGGAATATGCCGTTTCCGGCGTGGGCGTGGGCGAGGGGTCAAAATCGCTGAAGTCGATCAGCGTTTCGATCCGCTGCTCGGGGTTGTCGAGTTCGGCGATCACCGCGCGGGCCGCAGCGTCCATATCGCCGAGACACAGGTACAGGCGGCGCAATGCCTCCGGGGCGTCCTTGCTCTTGGCCTCGATCTCCGCGCGGTCGATGGCGACCGCCGCTGCGTTGCCCAGTCCGACATTGGCGCAGACGCGGACCAGCCGCATCTGCATGGCGCCGAACGGACTGACCGGAAAGTCTGCGCCCTCGGCGGGCAGCGTCTTGAGCGCGTCGGCATGCCGCCCCATCCGCATCTGCACCCCGGCCAGGTTGATGATCTGGCTGACATTGGGACTGCCGTCTTCCTCCACCCGACCGCCCTCGCGATACGCGACGAGCGCGGCGTCGGCTTCGCCCAGCGCAAGATGCGTCCGCCCCCGGGCGTCCCACCACCAGGCCAGCTTATCCTTCGCATCGACATGATCGGCGAGCGCCCGCCCGCCCGACCGCGCCGATCGAGCATGTCCAGCGCTTCCCGGGGCTTTCCGAGCGCCCGCAGCAGCCGGGCCGCCTGGATATAGGGGCCAAGATGGCGCGGATGACGCCCCATCGCGGTGCGAACATCCGCCAGCTCGCGCTCGACTGCCTTGCGCGGGTCGAATCCCGCCGGCATGAGCGGAGTGAGGCGCGCGTTCATGCTCAGTTCGAGCAGCGTGCGCGCGGTCTCGATCTCGGCAACCAGCGCGGCGGCACCTGCCTCATCGCCGCGCGCGTGCAGGATCTTGATCAGGCTGATGCGAAACCCGTCCTTCGACGCCATCGGCTCATCGGGGGCATAGCCGCTCGCGGTCACCACCTTCAGCAGCCGCTCGCGCTCCCCCTCCTGCTTCGCGTCGCGAAGGAGCGTGTCGAGGCGATACAGCCAGCGGATTTCCACGCCGTTGAGCGCCGCGCCCCGCCCTGCGCTCATCGCCTCGACCGTCGTGACGGCTGCCGCCAGGTCCTTCATCTCCAGATCGAGGGCAAAGCGCAATTGCCACAGATCGTCCGACGCCGCGTCGATCGCGGTCCCCGCGACCGCAAGCGCGCGCGCCTCGACCAGCCGATTTGCCTGCGCTTCGCATAGCACCGCAATCTGATAGACTGCCGCTACGACCTCCCCCGGAAATGCCGCCATCGATCCGGGCTTGAGTTGCGGGCGCAGTGCCTTCAGCGCCGCCGGGCAATCGCCGCGGTCGAACGCTTCCAACCCCTTCGCCAATCGCGCGCGCACCCGGTCATCGTCTGCAGCCATGGCTGGCATGCTTCCCATTGCAATCGCCCCCGCAATCGCGCCAGCCACCCATCGTTTCATGAAATCCCCCTTTGATACCCGGTCAGCCTAGCGCGCAGCCCGCTGAAATCGAAAACAGAATCGCGCGGGAACAGGGTTCAGACCGTCCAGATCAGCACATTCCCGACCAGCACCAGCGCGCACACGATCATCAGCACGCCCTTGGTCCGGTCGCCCTTGCGGATCATCGTCACCCCGCCCCACACCAATATGATCGCGGCGATGGTCAGCAAGGTGAGCGTCATCGACGCGGCGGTAGAGAGTTCGGGTCGCATCGCGCCTTCTTGCACCGCCCATCCGCCCCCGTCGAGAGACCCCCCGACTATTGCGATTGCCTCGCAATAGATAATCCCCTAACGGCGCTGATAGATAAAGCTTTGGCCGCATTAGCCGACAAAGGGTTGCGCGCCATCGCCCCGCCATCTAGCGGAGCCCGCAAATGTCCGACCGTAACGCCATCCCCCTCGCCCCGTCCGCCGCGCTCACCGTGGAGACCGTTCTCAGTGTGCGCCACTGGAACGAGCATCTGTTCAGCTTCACGATCACGCGCCCGCAAAGCTTCCGCTTCCGCTCGGGCGAGTTCGTGATGCTCGGCCTGCCCGGCGAAGGCCGCCCGCTGCTGCGCGCCTATTCGATCGCCAGCCCCGCCTGGGCCGAGGAGCTCGAATTCCTCTCGATCAAGGTGCCCGATGGCCCGCTGACCTCGAAGCTTCAGCTGATCCAGCCCGGCGACCAGCTGTTCCTCGGCCGCAAGCCGACCGGCACGCTCGTCACCGACGCGCTGCTGCCCGGCAAGCGCCTGTTCTTTCTGTCGACCGGCACAGGCCTCGCCCCGTTCCTCAGCCTCGCGCGCGATCCGGACGTCTATGAGATGTTCGACCAGATCCAGCTGGTCCACTCGGTCCGCCGCGTCAGCGACCTCGCCTTCCGCGAAGAGCTGGAGGGCCTGCTCGCCGGCGACCCGCTGGTTCAGGATCAGGCGCTGGTGCAGTTCAGCTACCTGCCCACCGTCACCCGCGAGCCCTTCCCGACCAATCAGCGCATCGGCACGCTGATCGAGAATGGCGCGCTGTTCACCGGCCCGAACATGGCGGGCGAAAAGCGCCTCGACCCCGAAACCGACCGCATCATGCTGTGCGGCAGCATGGAGATGATCAAGGATCTCTCCGCGATGCTGGACGGAATGGGCTTCGAGGAAGGCTCGAACAGCAAGCCCGGCCATTACGTCATCGAGCGCGCTTTCGTCGGCTAAAGCCCCCCTCCCTGAAAGGGAGGGGAACTGGCTATCGCCCCCATTCCCCGATTGCCCCCGCCACAATGGTAACGCTATCATCCCTCCGAACCAACATTCGGAGAGGACGGCGATGCCCCACACCCCCATCTCACGACGCAGCTTCATCGAAGTCGGCGGGGCCCTCGCCGCCACGCTGACCACCAGCGCCAGCGCCGCAACGCCCCTGCTCCAGTCCCCCGCCGCCCGGCTCAAGGGCCTCCCCCTCCCCCGGGTACCCGCCTCCCCGCCACCCCGCCGCGCAAGAAACGCGACGACAGTGTCGGCTTCGCGATCATCGGGCTCGGCGGCTATGCGCTTCACCAGATCATGCCGCGCTTCGACCAGGCCGATCGCGCGCACATCGCCGCGCTGGTCTCGGGCAATCCGCAAAAGCTCGCCCAGGTCGGCGACGCATACGGCGTCCCTGTCGACGCCCGTTATTCCTATGAAGACTTCGACAAGATCGCCGCCGACGACCGCATCCACGCGGTGTACATCATCCTCCCCACCGCCTTCCACGCCGACTTCGCGATCCGCGCCTTCGCCGCGCGCAAGCATGTCCTGTGCGAAAAGCCGATGGCGCTCTCCAGCGCGCAATGCGAAGCGATGATCGCCGCCGGCCGCCGCGCGAACCGCAAGCTGATGATCGCCTATCGCTCGCACTTCGAACCCTACAATGTCGAGGCGATGCGCCTGATGCGCGAGAAAGC
The DNA here is from genome assembly GCF_024666595.1 of Sphingomonas sp. J315. Lineage (NCBI taxonomy): Bacteria > Pseudomonadati > Pseudomonadota > Alphaproteobacteria > Sphingomonadales > Sphingomonadaceae > Sphingomonas > Sphingomonas sp. J315. Next base: position 316,430 of record NZ_CP088296.1, read on the forward strand.
GGTCGGCGACATCCGCCTGATCCGCAGCGAGCAATCCTATCGCGCCGGCCCCACCACCCCGGCCCAGAACTGGCGGATGAACCGCGCACTGGCCGGCGGCGGCCCGCTCGAGGATTTCGGCATCTACGGCCTGCAATCCGCGCTCTACCTCACCGGCGAAATGCCGGAGAGCATCAGCGCCACCACTTTCCAGCCCAGGGGCGACCCGCGCTTCACCGAAATCTTCGCGCACGTCTCCTCGCAATGGCGCTTCCCCTCGGGCGCCGTCGCCCACCTCGCCACCTCCTACGACAGCGCCGGAGCCAATTTCGCCCATGTCCGCGGCACAAACGGCGCTCTGATCATGGACCCCGCCACCAGCTATGCCGGGCAGAAGATGCGGATCGAAGGCCAGGATGCCCGCGAGCTAACCCCTGGCGACCCCACCACCCAGTTCGCCGGCCAACTCAACCATTTCACCAGCGCCATCCGCGACGGCACCCCGATCCTGACCGGCGGCGAAATGGGCCTGCGCGACGCACGGCTGATGGAGGCGATCTATGCGTCGGCGCGGGATGGGCGGACGGTGAAGCTGTTCCCGGATGGGCGGATGCGGGGGTGAGGCTGTCGCCACGCGACCGAATATGAGTGTATCGAGCGCGGATCAGCGCTTTGGTGCGGCCGGATTAGACAGCTGCCACGCCACCGAAACCTGTCCGGCAAAGATCGGCGCATATTTGCGCAGTTCCGCCTGAGCAGTCGCATCGAACGCGGCGAAGCTGCGCATCCGCTCCATCGCACCGGCTTCGGCCCGGCGATACAGGCTTCGCGCTTCGGCGGGTGACCTTGCGTGCTTGCGCAGCAGCGCCGCCAGCGTCCAGCTTCCCGCGATGCGGTTGGGGTGCGATGGCGGCAGCCCCTCCACGATGGCCCGTGCCTGTCGCATGAGTGCTTCCGCATCAGCGGTGCGGCCCTGCGATTCGAGGTTTCGGGCCAGCGTGACCATCGCGGCGGCGACGAGCGGGTGCGTGGGAGGCAAGGTCTTTTGCCGCACCGCCAGCGCCTTGCGGTGCAAAGGTTCGGATTCGGTGAAACGCTGCTGCCAGCTCAGATTATCGGCGAGATTTTCGTAGATGATCGAAATTTCCGGGTGATCAGGCCCAAAGGTCCGTTCGGCGATCGCCAGCGCCTTGCGCAGCAGCGGCTCCGCTTCTTCATACCGGTTCATTTCATTCAGGTTCGTCGCGAGATTGGAAAAGGCAAAGGCGATGTCGCGCAAAACAGGCCGGTTTGCGGTCTCGCGCAATGCCAGAACGCGGCGATAGATCGGGTCCGCCTCTTCGCGCCGCCCCTGGCTGGAAAGGATCGAGGCCAACGCCTCATATCCGGCCGCGATTCCTGGATCGCCCGGCTTCATATGCGCCTCGCGCAGCCGCAGCGATGTGCGGATCGCTGCTTCTGCCCCGGCATAATTGCCCTGGGATTGCAGGTTCCAGCCAAGGTTACTGTAATTCTCTGCAATCAGGCGGTGGCCGGGCGGAAGCACCGCTTCCTGGATGGCCAGCGCCTTGCGGATCAATGCTTCGCCTTTATCGACCTGCCCCTGTTGATCGACCGAAAACGCCAGGCTGGTGTAGAGCGTCGATTGCCCCATTTTGTCGGCGTTGGGATCGGCTTCAACCAGCATGACGGCCTTGACCAGAACCTGTTCAGCCTCGGCATAGCGACCGAGTTCGTTGAGGATCAGGCCAAGCACGCGATAGCGGGGAACCAGCCGCGGGTCGCCGAGTGGCACGAGCGCTTCGTAGAGCGCAAGCGCCCGGCGGGCGAACGGTTCGGCTTCATGATCGCGATCCTGTTCGCGAAGCGCGACGGCAAGGTCGGTGAGAACCAGCGCATGGTCAAACTTGCCCGCGTCCGCGCCCTTTTCGAACAGCGCCGCCGCACGGCGCAACGCGGCCTCCGCCTCGGCATATTGCGAAAGAGCGAACAGCGACTGGCCAAGTTGCGCGTTGAGCGTCGCCAGCGATGGATGCTCCGGCGGGCGGGTGGCGATCACAGCGCGCAACAACGGGACGGCTTCGGCATCCTTGTTCCCGGCGATCAGCGCCCGGAGGAAATAGTCGGCCGCGACCCCGCGATCCTTATGGGACACAGGCAAGGTGCGATTGGCGATCTCTACCGCCGCGCGCGCGAATTTCTCGCTACGCTCGATGTCGCCGATGCGCCACGCGATATTCGCACCCCCAAGCATCAGGTCGAGGCAATGATCGTTCGCCGGTCGGTTCGCTACGCACACCGCCGCCGCCTTTTCCAGAATGCCGACTGCGGTAGTCAGGTCCTTGCGCTCATAGGCGGGGAAGAATTCGGGCGGCAGTTCGGCTCGGCCCGGCGTTTGCGGGGGCGCAGTGGCAACAGCGAGGAGTCCGGCCAGCCAGATCATGACAGCGGCTGAATTAGCAGAGACCTCGCCGTTGCGCCTCAGACAAGTTCAGAGCCACTTTGCGGCCAAGTTCCGCCCGCGGCTTTTCCGCGCCAAGCAGCCCCCTTCCAATGTTGGAAATTCCCTGATCTAAACTGATCGGTGAACCCCGACCCGCCTCATTCCCCTCCAAAAAGCCCCGCGCCTGACTCCAGTCGCGCGGGTGTCTCGACACAGTCGCGCACCTGTCGCGTCGCCGTCGCACAGGTGTCGCGTCACAGTCGCGTCGCAGGTGTCAGCCAGTCGCAAACCCGTCCCGACAGCCCGAAACCCCGCATTTTTCGTCAGCTTCGTAGGATGCCGTCAGTCGGCCCCGCTCAGCACCCGGGCATAGGCCGCCGGATCGGCATTGCCGCCGCTCAGCACCACCAGCATGTCGGGGCGCGCCTCGACCTTCCCCGCCAGCAGCGCGGCCAGCGCCACGGACCCGCCCGGTTCGACCACCAGCCTCAGCTTCGCCGCCGCCCAGCGCTGTGCCGCCCGGACTTCGGCCTCGGTCACCGTCACCCCGGTCGCCCCGCGCCGCGACAGCACGTCGAAGGTCAGCGGGGATACGCGCAGCGTCTGGAGCGAATCGCATGCCGTCGGCGGCGGGTTGTCGCCGATCGGCTCTATCCATCCCGCCTCCAGGCTGCGGCACATATCGTCCCAGCCCTCAGGCTCGACCACCGTCACCTGCGCATCGGGCAGCGCCAGCGCGACGCCCGCAGCAAGCCCGCCGCCGCCGCACGGCACCACGACATGCGCCGGATCGGGCAGCTTCATCTCGGCCGCTTGCGTCAGCACCTCGATCCCCAGACTCCCCTGCCCCTCGATCACCCAGGGGTCGTCGAACGGCGGCACCAACGTGGCGCCGCGGGCATGGGCGAGGTGCGCAGCGATCTTGTCGCGATTCTCGGTCATCCGGTCATAGCTGACCACCTCGGCCCCCAGCGCCAGCGTCGCCTCGCGCTTCAGTGCCGGGGCGTCGGCCGGCATCACGATCACCGCCGGGATACCGAGTCGCTTTGCCGCCCATGCGACGCCCTGCGCATGGTTGCCGGAGGAGAAGCCGACCACGCCCTTGGCCCGCGCTTCGGCGTCGAGTGCGGTCAGCCGGTGCCATGCGCCGCGAATCTTGAACGCGCCGATCGGCTGCAAGCTTTCGGCCTTGAACATCACCGGCACGCCGCGAATTTCGCCTACAAACAAGGGGGTTGGCGGCAATATCGCCGCCACCTTTGCCGCCGCGTCCCGCACCCCCGCCCGTGTCGGCTGTCGCAATATCGTCACTTCCCACCCCACATCGCTCGAACCCCTCCATAATCACTTTACAAGGGGGGGTGTCGACCCTAAATGACCCCTCCGCTGCCCCATGGGACTTCCACCGCAAGGCAGTGTTTTTTCGTCTGCCGCAAGGCAATTGGAGGTCCCTTGAGTTGCACAAGCATCATAGCGCGCTGGGGCTAGCGAAAGCCCTTCGTCCCGTCGAGCCGGTAACGCTCGTTCGTCCGCACGCTGCAAAGCGCGCCGCCCGCTTCTTTGTCGAGAAGTTTCCGGGAACGGTGCTCTATGCCGTCAAGGCGAACCCCTCTCCCGAATTGCTCCAGATCCTCTGGGACAGCGGCGTGACGCATTATGACGTCGCGTCGATCGGCGAGGTGCGCATGGCGCGCCGCGCCCTGCCCAAGGCGACCTTGTGCTTCATGCACCCGGTCAAGGCCGAGGAAGCGATCGAGGAAGCCTATTTCGTCCACGGCGTCCGCACCTTCAGCCTCGACACGATGGACGAGCTGGAAAAGATCGTTCGCGCCACCCGTGGTGCGACCGACCTCAACCTGTGCGTCCGCATCCGCGTGTCGTCGGACCATTCGAAGCTGAGCCTCGCGGCGAAGTTCGGTGCCGAGCCGGAGGATGTCGCCGAGTTGCTCGTCGCGACCCGTCAGGCCGCCGACGCGCTGGGCATCTGCTTCCATGTCGGCAGCCAGGCGATGACCCCGGCGGCTTATAGTGAGGCGATGGAGCGCGTCCGCGCGGCGATCGTCGCCTCGTCGGTCACGGTCGACATCGTCGATGTCGGCGGCGGCTTCCCGTCGACCTATCCGGGCATGGAACCGCCCCCGCTCGAAACCTATTTCGGCGTGATCCACAACGCGTTCGAGAATCTGCCGATCTCGTACAGCGCCGAATTGTGGTGCGAGCCGGGCCGGGCGCTGTGCGCGGAGTATAGCAGCCTGATCGTCCGCGTCGAAAAGCGCCGCGGGGACGAGCTGTACATCAACGACGGTGCCTATGGTGCGCTGTTCGACGCGGCGCATGTCGGCTGGCGCTTCCCGGTGCGCGTGTTGCGCGACGATGCCGGCGACGCGGCGGAGATGACCGAATACAGCTTCTACGGCCCGACCTGCGACGATCTCGATCACATGGCCGGCCCGTTCGAGCTGCCGTCGGACATCCAGGCCGGCGATTATATCGAGGTCGGGATGCTCGGCGCCTATGGCTGCGCGATGCGCACCGCGTTCAACGGCTTTGGCGTGGACACCGTCCACACCGTCACCGACGAACCGATGGCGACGCTTTATTCGGGCATCGCGATCGAACGCCCGACCAACGTCGTCAGCCTCGACCAGTTCAAGCGCCGCGCGCGCCGCTGAACGGACAGAAAAAGGGCCGCCGTCCGAATGGATGGCGGCCCATTTTCGTGGGACTACTTCCGGGCCTTTCGTGCCGCGTAGCGCGCATCCCGCGCTGCCTTCATCTCCGCCGCGCTCGGCGGCGTCAGCCGCGCCTCCTTGAGCGCCGCAGCAGCCTCGGCTTCGGCGCGTTCCTCGGCCTTCCGCTCGGCCTCGGCCTGCTTCTTTGCCAGCTTCTCGGCCTTGGCTGCGGCCAGCGCCTCGGCCTTTGCCGCGCGTTCCTCGGCCAGAGCCCTCTCGCGCTCTTCCCTGGCCTTCCGGCGCTCCTCCAGCACGGCCGGATCCGCAGACGGCTTTGCGCGCAACAGTTCCAGCGCCTTCTGCTTCGCCTTGGCGGCGGCGGCAGTGCGATCCTGAAATGACGGTTCCCGATATGAAGGCATGCATTGTTCCAATGAGTTCGGCCAGCGCAGAGCTATCGACCGATGAGCCGCAGTCCACACGGGACCGCGAGAAAAAATAAGGCGGCTCGCCGCGCATGCACCGCCAGGCGATGTGCTTCCGACAATTGAGCGACCCGCAGGCCGGGCTACTGCACTACGCCGTTCAGCTCCGCCCGTCCAGAATCGCCTCGATCGCCTCGGTGACCTCGGCGATGTCGGCCATTCCATCGACTCGCTGGACGAGCCCGCGCGCTTCATAGATCGGCAGGATCGGCGCGGTCTTGGCGCGATATTCGGCCATGCGGGTGCGCACGGTCTGTTCGTTATCGTCGGGGCGACGCTTGAATTCGGTGCCGCTGCACACATCGCAAACGCCGTCGACCTTGGGCTGGTTGTAGCTGTCGTGATAATTGGCACCGCAGCTGCCACAGCTGAAGCGCCCCGTGATCCGCGCGACCAAGGCGTCTTCGTCCACAACCAGTTCGATTACATGATCGAGGCTGCGGCCGCGCTCCGCCAGGAGGGTGTCGAGCGATTCAGCCTGCGCGGCGGTCCGGGGATAACCGTCGAAGATGGCGCCCTTGTCGCCCAGTGCATCCAGGCTCTCACCAATGATCCCGCTGACGATTGCGTCGGAAACGAGCTCGCCCGCCTCCATCACCGCCTTCGCCTGCAGACCCACCGGCGTTCCCGCCTTGACTGCGGCGCGCAGCATGTCGCCGGTCGAGAGCTGGACCATGCCGCGCTCGCTTTCGAGCCGCGACGCTTGGGTCCCCTTGCCCGCGCCCGGAGGCCCCAACAGGATGATATTCAACTGGCTTCCCCTTTTCCGTCGCTGCGCCTTGTCAGCGCAGTCGACCACCCTTCAGCTTCGCCTTCTTGATCAGGTCACCATATTGGTGCGCCAGCAAGTGCGACTGGATCTGCGTGACCGTGTCCATCGTCACGTTGACGACGATGAGCAGGCTGGTCCCGCCGAGATAGAAGGGAATTGCGAGCGCCGACACAAGATATTCCGGCACAAGGCAGATGAAGGTCAGGTACGCCGCACCGATCACGGTGATCCGCGTCAGCACGTAATCGAAATAGGCTTCGGTGTTCTTGCCCGGTCGGATGCCGGGGATGAACCCGCCATGCTTCTTGAGATTCTCGGCCGTCTCCTCGGGGTTGAACACAACCGCCGTGTAGAAGAACGAGAAGAAGATGATGCCCGCGCCGTAGAGCAGCATGTACACGAGCGAACCGTGCTGCAGATACTGGTTGAGCGTGATGATCAGGTCACCGCCCCAGCTCTCGCCCGCCTGCGACTGGCCGGCGAACTGGCTCACCGTCAGCGGCATCAGCAACAGCGAGCTGGCGAAGATCGGCGGGATCACGCCCGCGGTGTTGATCTTGAGCGGCAGGTGGCTGCGCTCGCTCTGCACGCCCCGCTGCGTCTGGCGCTTGGGATACTGGATCAGGATCCGGCGCTGGGCGCGCTCCATAAAGCAGATGAACAGGATCAGGCCCGCAACCGCCGCAAGGATCGCGACCAGCGTCACAGGGTTCATCGACCCCGAACGGCCGCCCTCGAACAGCTGTACCAGCGTGGTCGGCAGGTGCGCGACGATGCCCGCCATGATGATGAGGGAGATGCCGTTGCCGACGCCGCGGCTGGTGATCTGCTCACCCAGCCACATCAGGAACATCGTGCCGCCGATCAGGCTGATGACCGCAGCGATGCGGAACAGCATTCCCGGTTCGACGACCGGTGCCAGCCCCTGGGTGGCGCCAAGCGTCTCAAGGCCAACCGCGATGAAATAGCCCTGGATCGCGGTCAGCGCGACGGTGCCATAGCGGGTGTACTGGTTGAGCTTCTTGCGCCCGCTTTCGCCCTCCTTCTTGATCGAAGCCAGCGTCGGCGACAGCGAGGTCGCAAGCTGCACGACGATCGATGCCGTGATGTAGGGCATCACGCCGAGTGCGATCACCGACATGCGCTCCAGCGCGCCGCCCGAGAAGGTGTTGAAGAAATCGAGCACACCGCCCTGGGTGCGCTCGGCCAGCAGCCCCAGCTGCGTCGGATCGACGCCGGGCAGCGGCACGAAACTGAGCATCCGGAAGATGATCAACGCGCCCAGAGTGAACCACAGGCGCTTCTTGAGTTCGGTGGCCTGTCCGAACTTGGACAGGTTGAGGCCGGATGCCATTGAATCGGCTGCGGATGCCATTGAAATACTATCCCGGAAACCAAAGCGGCGGAGAAGCGTTCGCCGCTCCCCCGCCGCCCATATAGGTTACTGTCGGATCAGGGCAATGCGCTTGGCAACCCCATCCACAGCTAAAGTCAGGCCTTACCGGCCTTCTTGGCGGCGATGACCTTCTGGACCGAGCGATGCTTGGCGGCATGCTTCTCGGCGGCCGGAACGATCGTCGGAATGGTGACGGTGCCACCAGCCTTCTCGACCGCCTCGATCGCGCCCTTCGACGCGCCGGCGACGGTGAAGCTCAGCTTCGCCTTCAGCTCGCCCTTGCCGAGCAGGCGGACGCCGTTCTTGCCGCCACGCGCCAGGCCGACGGCCTTGAGCGCTTCGTGGTCGATTTCGGTCGCGGTCAGCTTGCCGGCGTCGATCAGCTTCTGGATCATGCCCAGATTGACCTCGGCATAGTCCTTGGGATTGGGAACATTGAAGCCGCGCTTCGGAATGCGCATGTGGAGCGGCATCTGACCGCCCTCGAAGCCGTTGATCGCGACGCCCGAGCGCGCCTTGGCGCCCTTCTGGCCGCGGCCTGCGGTCTTGCCCTTGCCCGAACCGATGCCGCGTCCGACGCGCATCCGGCCCTTGCGGGCGCCTTCATTGTCGCTGAGATCGTTGAGATTCATGTCGTGCACTCGCTTTCGCTTTTGTCGCGCTGATGAAATTCCCCGGCGGGCCGGGAAAATCGGAAAGGGGGGCCGATAGCCCCCTCCCCTTATATTGTCACCTGGAAAAGATGCCGGGGGTTCAGCCCTCGACGATCTCGACCATGTGGGGCAGCTTGCGGATCATGCCGCGGACCTCGGGAGTGTCCTCCAGTTCGCTGACCCGGTGCATCTTGTTGAGGCCCAGACCGATCAGCGTCGCGCGCTGGTCCTTGGTCCGACGGATCGGCGAACCGATCTGCTTCACCTTGATCTTCGCCATGTCGATTACTCCACGATCGCCGCGGCATCAGCCTCGGCGGTCTGCGAACCGCCACGGCCGAGCAGGTCGGCAATCTTCTTGCCGCGACGCTGGGCCACCGCCTTCGGGGAATACTGGTCGCCCAGTGCCTCGAAAGTCGCGCGGATCATGTTGTAGGGGTTGGAAGTGCCGACCGACTTGGTCACCACGTCCGCAACGCCCAGGCTCTCGAACACGGCGCGCATCGGACCACCGGCGATGATGCCGGTACCTGCAGGCGCCGAGCGGACGGTCACCTGGCCAGCGCCGAAATGGCCCTTGCCGTCATGGTGCAGCGTCCGGCCCTCGCGCAGCGGCACGCGGACCATCTTCTTCTTGGCAGCTGCGGTCGCCTTCGAAATGGCTTCCGGCACTTCGCGTGCCTTGCCATGACCGAAACCGACACGGCCCTTGCCGTCGCCCACGACGACCAACGCCGCAAAGCCGAAGCGCTTGCCGCCCTTCACCGTCTTGCTGACGCGGTTGATGTGGACGAGCTTTTCGATCAGCTCTTCACCGCCATCGTCGGCACCGGGACCACCACGACCGCGATTGTCGCGACCACGATTGCCGTCGCGACCACGGCCGCCACCACCACGATTGTCGCCGCCGCCACGGCCACCACGGCCACGACGGGGAGCATCGGCTGCGCCAGCCTCGGCTGCTACGCCCTCGACGGGCGCCTGATTCTGTTCGTCAGCCATCTTAGAACTCCAATCCGCCTTCACGCGCGGCATCCGCCAGCGCCTTGACGCGCCCGTGGAACAGGAAACCGCCACGGTCGAACACCACCTGCGTCACGCCGGCCTTCTTGGCCGCTTCCGCGATACGGGTGCCGACGGCCTTGGCCGCATCGACGTTGCCGCCATTCTGGCCGCGCACGTCCTTGTCCAGCGTCGAAGCGGCGGCCAGGGTCTTGCCCTGGGCGTCGTCGATCACCTGCACATAGATGTGCTTGCCCGAACGGTGCACCGAGAGCCGCGGACGGCTGCCGGCACGCGCGCGGAGTGCGGTGCGGTTGCGGCGACGCCGCTTCTCGAAGAGAGAGAGACCCTTGCTCATTACTTCTTCTTCCCTTCCTTGCGGAAGATGAACTCGCCCTCGTACTTGATGCCCTTGCCCTTGTAGGGCTCAGGCTTACGCCAGCGACGAATTTCCGCGGCAAACTGGCCGACGGCCTGCTTGTCGTTGCCCGAGATCTCGACGGTCGTCTGGTCGGGGGTCTTCACCTCCACACCTTCCGGCACGTCCAGATCGACATCGTGCGAGTAGCCGAGCTGAAGCTTCAGCTTGCGACCCTGCGCGTTGGCGCGATAGCCGACGCCGGTGATGAGCAGCTTCTTCGAGAAGCCCTCGCTCACGCCGGTCACCAGATTCTGGACCAGCGTACGCTGCATGCCCCAGAACGCCTTGGCGCGCTTGGTGTCGTTCGCAGGCTTCACCGTGATCGTGCCATCGCCCACCTCATACGAGATGTCGTCGGCGGTCGGCATGGTCAGGGTACCCTTGGGGCCCTTGACGCTGATCGTGCCGCCCTCGACGCTGGCGGAAACGCCAGCCGGAACGGTGATCGGCTTTTTACCGGTGCGGCTCATCAGAACACCTCCGCGAGCACTTCGCCGCCGACATTCTGGTCGCGCGCCTCGGCGTCCGACAGAACGCCGCGAGGCGTCGAAACGATGGTGATGCCCAGGCCGTTGCGCACCTTCGGAAGCTCCTTCGAGCCCGAATAGACGCGGCGACCCGGCTTCGAGACGCGCGCGATCGACTTGATCGCGGGCTGGCCCTCGAAATACTTCAGCTCGATGCGGATGCCGGCCGCGGGGCCCATCTGCTCTTCGCTGTAGCCACGGATATACCCCTCGCGCTGAAGAACGTCGAGGACACGCGCACGCAGCTTGCTTGCCGGCGTCAGGACGGAGTCCTTGCGGGCGCGCTGGCCGTTGCGGATGCGGGTGAGCATATCACCCAGAGGATCGGTCAATGCCATCTTCGTGATCCTTACCAGCTCGACTTCGTGACACCCGGGATCAGGCCCTTGTTGGCCAGATCGCGCAGCATGACACGTGCGAGACGGAACTTGCGGTAGTAACCGCGCGGACGACCGGTCAGCTCGCACCGGTTGCGGATGCGGGTCGGGTTCCCGTTGCGGGGAATCTCGGCCATCTTGAGACGCGCGATCAGACGCTCGGTCTCATCGAGCGACTTGTCGTTCGCAATCGCCTTCAGCTTCGCGTAGCGGCCGGCGTACTTCTTCACCAGCTGCTTGCGACGCTCGTTCTTGAGCACGGAACTCAGTTTCGCCATGACTTAAGTTCTCTTTCCCTTACGCTGCCTGCTTCGCTTCGCCGTCCGCCTCGATGGGGAACGGGAAACCGAAGAGACGGAGAAGCTCGCGGGCTTCCTCGTCGGTCTTGGCGGTGGTGGTCACGATCACGTCCATGCCGCGCACCTTGTCGATGCGGTCATAGTTGATCTCGGGGAACACGATCTGTTCCTTGATGCCGCAGGCGTAGTTGCCACGGCCGTCGAACGACTTGTCGTTCAGGCCGCGGAAATCGCGCACGCGCGGCAGCGCGATGGTGATGAAGCGGTCGAGGAACTCGTACATGCGCTCACGACGCAGCGTCACCTTGCAACCGATCGCCATGCCTTCACGCAGCTTGAACTGCGCGATCGACTTCTTGGCCTTGGTCACGACAGGCTTCTGGCCCGCGATCAGCTCCATTTCGGAAGCCGCCTGCTCGACCTTCTTCTTGTCCTGGGTCGCTTCGCCGACGCCCATGTTGAGCACGATCTTCTCGATCTTCGGCACTTCCATCGCATTCTTGTAGCCGAACTTCGCGGTCATCGCCTTGGCGATTTCCGAATCGTACTTCGACTTCATGCGCGGGATATAGGTGTCAGCCATCAGATGACCTCCCCGGTCTTGACCGCAACGCGGACCTTCTTGCCGTCGCGCTCTTCGAAACGGACGCGGGTCGCCTTGCCGTCCTTGGTCACATGCGCGACCTTCGAGACATGCATCGGGGCCTCGGCGCGCTTCAGGCCACCCTGCGGGTCGCCCTGGCTCGGCTTGGTGTGACGCACGGCGATGTTGACGCCCGACACGACGACCTTGTCGGCCTTCGGCATCGACTTGACGACTTCACCGGTCTTGCCCTTGTCCTTGCCGGACAGGACGATGACCTGGTCGCCCTTCTTGATCTTCGCAGCAGCCATCACAGCACCTCGGGGGCGAGCGAAATGATCTTCATGAAGCCCTTCGAGCGGAGCTCGCGGACCACCGGGCCAAAGATACGGGTGCCGATCGGCTCCTCGTTCTTGTTGACCAGGACGGCGGCATTGCCGTCGAAGCGAATGACCGAGCCATCGGCGCGGCGAACGTCCTTGGCGGTGCGGACGATGACGGCACGGTGCACGTCACCCTTCTTCACCTTGCCGCGGGGCTGTGCTTCCTTGATGCTGACGACGATGACGTCGCCGACGCCGGCGAAGCGACGCTTCGACCCGCCCAGCACCTTGATGCACTGCACCCGCTTCGCGCCGCTGTTGTCTGCGACGTCGAGATTGGACTGCATCTGGATCATTGATCCGGTTCCTTCTCTCTTGGCCTACCGGGACACGTCCCGGGGGTTCCAGTTGAACTCTTGAGACCCGAAGGTCTTAAGCGATGTCGGCCCGCTCGGGGGTCGCGTGGGTGTTCACCCGCTCGATCACCTTCCAGGTCTTCAGCTTGCTGATCGGCGCGGTCTCTTCGATCCGCACGGTCTCGCCAGCCTTGTACTCGTTCGCCTCGTCATGGGCGTGATACTTCTTCGAGCGGCGGATGATCTTGCCGTAGAGCGGGTGCTTGACCTTGCGCTCAACGTTCACGACCACCGTCTTGTCGCCCTTGTCGGACACGATCTGCCCGGTCAGCACGCGCTTCGGCATGGTTCCTGTGTCCTCTTACTTCGCAGCCGAGCGCGAACGCTCGTTCTGCAGCGTCTTGATGCGGGCGATGTCCTTGCGGACCTCCTTCACGCGACTCGGCTTCTCGAGCTGGCTGGTCGCCGCCTGGAAGCGCAGGTTGAATGCCTCGCGCTTCAGGTTGCCCAGCTCCTCGCCCAGCTGATCGTCGCTCTTCGCGCGCAGATCGGTTGCCTTGGTCATCTCTTAACCCTCCAGGTGCGACGTGTCGCCGAGGCGGGCCACGACCTTGGTCTTGATCGGCAGCTTCATCGCCGCACGCTCGAACGCTTCCGCCGCGAGCGGGCCGGGAACGCCGTCCAGCTCGAACAGGATGCGACCGGGCGCAACGCGCGCTGCCCAATATTCAGGGGCACCCTTGCCCGAGCCCATGCGGACTTCGGCAGGCTTGCTCGAAACCGGCAGATCCGGGAAGATGCGGATCCACAAACGGCCCTGACGCTTGATGTGACGCGTGATCGCGCGGCGCGCCGCCTCGATCTGGCGTGCGGTGATCCGCTCCGGCTCCAGCGCCTTCAGGCCGTACGACCCGAAGTTCAGCGTCGCGCCGCCCTTGGTCTCACCCTTGATCCGGCCCTTGAAGGCCTTGCGGAACTTGGTGCGCTTCGGTTGCAACATTGTCTCTAACCCTTAGCGACGGTCATCGCGGGCCGGGCGAACGCCCGACGTCTGCGATTCCATGTTCAGGCGATCGGTCGCCATCGGATCATGGCCCAGGATCTCGCCCTTGAAGATCCAGACCTTGACGCCGCACACGCCATAGGCGGTGTGCGCTTCGGCGGTCGCGTGATCGACGTTCGCGCGCAGCGTGTGCAGCGGAACACGGCCTTCGCGATACCATTCCGAACGCGCGATTTCCGCGCCGCCCAGACGACCGCCACAGTTGATCCGGATGCCTTCCGCGCCCAGACGCATCGCCGACTGAACGGCGCGCTTCATGGCGCGGCGGAACGCGATGCGGCGCTCAAGCTGATCGGCAATGCCCTGCGCGACGAGCTTGGCGTCGACTTCGGGCTTGCGGATCTCGACGATGTTCAGCGACACGTCCGAGCTGGTCATCGACGCGAGCTTCTTGCGAAGCTTCTCGATGTCAGTGCCCTTCTTGCCGATGATCACGCCGGGGCGCGCAGCGAAGATGCTGACGCGGCACAGCTTGGCCGGACGCTCGATCACCACCTTGGAGATCGCCGCCTGCGGCAGCGTCTTCATGATGAACTGGCGCATCTTGAGGTCTTCAAGCAGCAGGCGGCCATAATCGGCGCCTTCTGCGAACCAGCGGCTGTCCCAGGTGCGGTTGATCTGCAGACGCAGACCGATCGGGTTGCTCTTGTGACCCATTATGCTTCTTCCTGCACTTCGCGCACCACGATGCGCAGACGGCTGAACGGCTTCAGGATGCGGGTCGACTTGCCGCGACCACGGGTGTGGAACCGCTTCATGGTGATCGACTTGCCGACCGACGCCTCGGCGACGACGAGCGCGTCGACGTCGAGGTTGTGGTTGTTCTCGGCATTGGCGATGGCCGAAGCCAGCACCTTGCGCGCATCAACCGCCATCGCCTTCGTGCTGAAGGAGAGGATGTTGAGGGCGTCACCGGCCTTCTTGCCGCGGATCAGGCCAGCGACCAGGTTCAGCTTCTGCGCCGAACCACGGATCTGCGTGCCAACCGACAGCGCCTCATTGTCGCCGACGCGACGGGGAGCCTTGGGCTTCGACATGTTAGCGCTTACCCTTCTTGTCGGCCGCGTGGCCCGGGAAGAACCGGGTCGGGGCGAACTCGCCGAGCTTCATGCCGACCATGTCCTCGTTCACCGACACTGGCACGAACTTGCGGCCGTTGTAGACGTTGAAGGTCAGGCCGACGAACTGCGGCAGGATGGTCGAACGACGCGACCAGGTCTTGATCGGACCACTGCGGCCCGAATTCTCCTGAGCGACTTCCGCCTTCTTCAGGAGGTGGAGGTCCACGAACGGACCCTTCCATACGGAGCGAGCCATAGGTTAGCCCTTCTTCTTCGCGTGGCGGCTACGGATGATGAACTTGTCCGTTGCCTTGTTGTGACGGGTGCGCGCACCCTTGGTCGGCTTGCCCCACGGGGTGACCGGATGACGGCCGCCCGAGGTCCGGCCTTCACCACCGCCGTGCGGATGGTCGACCGGGTTCTTGGCGACACCGCGGGTCAGCGGGCGGATGCCCTTCCAGCGGTTGCGGCCAGCCTTGGCGAGGTTGGTGTTGCCATTGTCCGGGTTCGACACGGCGCCAACGGTGCCCATGCAGTCCGAGCGGATGTAGCGCTGCTCGCCCGAGTTCAGGCGAACGATCACCATGCCGCGGTCGCGACCGACGACCTGCACATAGGTGCCGGCCGACCGTGCGATCTGACCGCCCTTGCCCGGCTTCATCTCCACATTGTGGACGATGGTGCCGACCGGCATCTGGCCCAGCTCCATGGCGTTGCCCGGCTTCACGTCGGTCTTCTTGCCCGCAATCACCTTGTCGCCAACGCCGAGGCGCTGGGGAGCGATGATGTAGGCCAGACGATCCTTGCCCGCTTCGTCGGCACCATAGTTGATGAGCGCGATGAAGGCGGTGCGGTTGGGATCGTACTCGATCCGCTCCACGACGCCATCGACGTCCCACAGGCGACGCTTGAAGTCGATGATGCGATAGCGCTGCTTGTGGCCCCCCGCGATGCCGCGCGAGGTCACATGACCCTTGTTGTTGCGGCCGCCGGTCTTGCGCTTGCCTTCGGTCAGCGCCTTGACGGGGCCACCCTTGTGCAGACCCGAACGGTCCACCAGGATCAGGCCACGCCGCGCCGGCGAGGTCGGGTTGTAATTCTTGAGCGCCATGGTCAGTTGACCCCCTGCGTCACGTCGATCGAGTCACCATCCTTGAGGGTGACGATCGCCTTCTTGATGTCGCTGCGCGTGTAGGGCTTGCCCTTCCAGCGCTTCGTCTTGCCCTTCTGGACGATGGTGTTCACCGCGGTGACACCGACGCCGAAGATCGCCTCGACCGCCGCCTTGATCTGCGGCTTGGTCGCTTCACCGGCGACCTTGAAGACCACCGCGTTGTGCTCGGAGACCAGGGTCGACTTCTCGGTGATATGCGGCGCGACGATCACGTCATAATGACGGATGTCGATCTGCTCCTGCTTCTTAGCCATTGAAGCGCGCCTCCAGCTTCTCGACGGCAGCGCGGGTCAGGACCAGCGTGTCGTGCTTCAGGATGTCATAGACGTTGGCACCAGCAGCCGGCAGGACGTTGACGTCCGCCAGGTTGCGCGCGGCGAGGAAGCCGTTGCCGGCCTCTGCGTCGATCACCAGCGTCTTCTTGCCGACCTTCAGGCCAGCGAACTGGTCCTTGAGCGCCGAAGTCTTGCTCGCCTCGAACCCGTCGAGAACGATCAGCGAACCCGCCTTGGCATGGCTCGACAGCGCCATCTTCAGACCCAGCGCGCGAACCTTCTTGTTCAGCGAGATGTTGAAGTCACGCAGACGCGCACCGTGAGCCTTACCGCCGCCGATGAAGATCGGAGCAGCGCGATCGCCGTGACGGGCGGTGCCG
Source organism: Sphingomonas sp. J315 (assembly GCF_024666595.1). Lineage (NCBI taxonomy): Bacteria > Pseudomonadati > Pseudomonadota > Alphaproteobacteria > Sphingomonadales > Sphingomonadaceae > Sphingomonas > Sphingomonas sp. J315. The sequence continues at coordinate 332,671 of NZ_CP088296.1, forward strand.
CCACCCTTCTGGCGACCGAACTTCTTGCCGGTGCGCGACACTTCCGAACGCTCGCGGGTCGGGCGGGCGGTGCCGCGACGATTCCACAGCTGCCAGGTGACGACGCGGTGCAGGATGTCGGCGCGCGGCTCAAGGCCGAACACGTCGTCCTTCAGCTCGATGTCGCCCGACGCCTTGGCGTCGAGGGTTTGAACCTTGACCTTCACGTTCAGCCCTCCTGGCCTTCGGTCGCCTCAGGCGCCTCGACCGTGTCGGCCGGGGTGTCCGCTGCGGCGGTGTCGTTGTTGCTGTTGGCAGCCTGCTTGATGCCGGCCGGGAACGGCGCATCCTTGTGAGCAGGAAGCTTGACGGCGTCCTTGACGAACAGCCAGCCACCCTTCGAGCCAGGGACCGAACCCTTGACGAAGATCAGGCCGCGCTCGACGTCGGTGCCGACGATCTCGAGATTCTGCTGCGTGCGGTTCTTGTCACCCATGTGACCGGCCATCTTCTTGTTCTTGAAGACGCGGCCCGGATCCTGACGGTTACCCGTCGAACCCAGCGCACGGTGGCTGATCGAGACGCCGTGGGTGGCGCGCATGCCGCCGAAGCCCCAGCGCTTCATGCCGCCCGCAAAGCCCTTGCCCTGCGTGCGACCCTGGATGTCGACGAACTGGCCCGCGACATAATGGTCGGCCGAAATCTCGGCGCCCACGTCAAGCAGACCGTCTTCGTCCACGCGGAACTCCGCGAGAATCGCCTTGGGCTCCACTTCGGCCTTGCCGAACTGGCCGCGCTGCGGCTTGGCGACATTCTTCGCCTTGGCGCTGCCAGCGCCAAGCTGGACGGCGGTGTAGCCGTCACGATCTTTTTCGCGAACCGAGACGACCTGCAGCCCTTCGAGGCTCAGGACGGTGACCGGCACGTGGCGGCCATCGTCCTTGAACAGGCGGGTCATCCCCAGCTTCTTCGCGATCACGCCAGTGCGCATGATCAGTTCACTCCATAACAGAGGCACCCCACGGACCATTCCGAAGGGTGCGTGCCTCAGCCCGTAATATGATGCGAGCCCCCGTCCGGGCTGAATTCCCGCCCGAAGGCAGGAAAGACGGGGGACGCAGCCCGGACCGAAGTCCGGCGGTATCCCTATGTCGTTTTTGAGCCTTGGCTCTGGGTTGAATCATCGGATCGGGATCGATCCGGCCAGCCCTGCGCGACTCCAGTGGAATCGCGAATCTCGTTGGGAGAGCGCGGCCTTTAGGCCAGCTTGATCTCCACGTCAACGCCAGCGGCGAGGTCGAGCTTCATCAGCGCGTCAACGGTCTGGGCGGTGGGCTGAACGATGTCGAGCAGGCGCTTGTAGGTGCGCGTCTCGAACTGCTCGCGCGACTTCTTGTCGATGTGCGGACCACGGTTGACCGTGAACTTGTCGATATGGGTCGGGAGCGGGATCGGGCCACGGATCATCGCGCCGGTGCGGCGCGCGGTGTCGGCGATATCGCTTGCGGCCTGATCGAGCACGCGGTGGTCGAACGCCTTCAGGCGGATGCGGATATTGTTGTCCATGTCCCTACCAATGCGAAAGAGCGGGGCGCGTGAAACACGCCTCTTGCTGGTTCATACGCTAAAACGAAGGCGCGCCACTACAGCGGAAGCGGGGGAATGGCAAGGGGGAGCGGGGCGTATTTTTCAACGCCTACCGATTTAAGCCCCTCCCCCCTTCGCGGGAGGGGTTGGGGAGGGTCTTCTTCTTTACTGGCACACACCTGCCTACGACTGCCGCGCCAGCAGCGCCGCACGGGTCATCTCAATCACCCCGTCGAGATTCTGAAGCACCTCGTTGTTCCAAAACCGGATAACCCTAAAACCTTGGCTTTCCAGAAACGTGGTCCGAGCTGCATCAGCGGCGTCATTGTGCTGTGCCCCGTCGATCTCGACGATCAGCGTCATCTCCACGCACGCGAAATCGACGACATAGGGTCCGAGCGAATGCTGGAACCGAAACTTGAAGCCATCCAGTCTCCGATTGCGGACCGCCTGCCAAAAGCAGTTTTCAGCATCCGTCCGCTTCTCACCCAAACTGGCGGCATGGCGACTGATCTGACGGCGGACGGGATACATCGACCCAGAATAGAAGAAAGAAGACCCTCACCCAACCCTCTCCCGCGAAAGCGGGAGAGGGCTAAGAAGAAGCGCACACAAACAAAAAAGCCCGGCCTCCCCTGGGGGAAGCCGGGCTCTTCATTCTCAGCCCCGAAGGGCGTCGATTACTTGTCGATCGAAGCGACGACGCCTGCACCGACGGTGCGGCCGCCTTCGCGGATCGTGAAGCGCTGGCCGATGTCCATCGCGATCGGCGCGATCAGCTTCACGCCCAGCGCGACTTCGTCGCCCGGCATGACCATCTCGGTGCCAGCCGGCAGCTCGATGGTGCCGGTGACGTCGGTGGTGCGGAAGTAGAACTGCGGACGATAGTTCGCGAAGAACGGCGTATGACGGCCACCCTCGTCCTTCGACAGGACGTACACCGACGACTGGAAGTCGGTGTGCGGGGTGATCGAACCGGGCTTCGCCAGAACCTGGCCGCGCTCGACTTCGTCACGTGCAACGCCGCGGATCAGCGCGCCGATGTTGTCGCCAGCCTGGCCCTGGTCGAGCAGCTTGCGGAACATTTCGACGCCGGTCACGGTGGTCTTGCGGACGGTCGGCTGGATGCCGACGATCTCGACTTCCTCGCCAACCTTCACAACGCCGGTCTCGACGCGGCCGGTCACCACGGTGCCGCGGCCCGAGATCGAGAACACGTCTTCGATCGGCATCATGAACGGCTTGTCCAGCGGACGCTCCGGCTGCGGGATCGACTCGTCGACAGCGGCCATGAGCGCGAGGATCGCGTCCTTGCCCAGCTTGTCGTCCGAACCCGACAGAGCGGCGGTCGCCGAACCACGGATGATCGGAATATTGTCGCCGTCGAACTCACGACGCGACAGTTCCTCGCGGATTTCCATCTCGACCAGCTCGAGGATTTCCTCGTCGTCGACCAGGTCGACCTTGTTGAGGAAGACGACCATGGTCGGAACGCCGACCTGCTTGGCGAGCAGGATGTGCTCCTTGGTCTGCGGCATCGGGCCGTCGGTGGCCGACACGACCAGGATCGCGCCGTCCATCTGCGCCGCACCGGTGATCATGTTCTTCACATAGTCGGCGTGGCCGGGGCAATCGACGTGCGCATAGTGACGCGAATCGGTCTCATACTCGACGTGCGCGGTCGAGATGGTGATGCCGCGCTCGCGCTCTTCGGGAGCCTTGTCGATGTTGGCGAAGTCGACCGCAGCGTTGCCCGCGACGTTCTCAGCCAGAATCTTCGTGATCGCGGCGGTCAGCGAGGTCTTGCCGTGGTCGACGTGACCGATGGTGCCGATGTTGAGGTGCGGTTTGGTCCGCTCGAACTTTGCCTTCGCCATTGTTTCCTACCTTCTGGTTCAATTTTTCCCGGACCGCATGGGACTCGCGAGAACGCGGCCCCATAGCGATCAATTTCAAACTACGCCAGCCTTAGGCCAGCTTTGCCTTAACTTCCTCGGCCACGTTCGGCGGCACTTCGTCGTAGTGCGAGAACTGCATGCTGTACTGCGCGCGTCCCTGCGTGAACGAACGAAGCTGGTTCACGTAACCGAACATGTTGGCCAGCGGGACCATCGCATCGACGGTCTGCGCGTTGCCACGGGTGTCGGTGCCCTGGATCTGGCCACGACGGCTGTTGATGTCGCCGATGACGTCGCCGAGATAATCCTCGGGGGTCACGACCTCAACCTTCATGATCGGCTCAAGCAGCTTGATGCCCGACTTCTGCGCCGCTTCGCGCATGGCTGCGCGGGCGGTGATTTCGAACGCCAGCGCCGACGAGTCGACGTCGTGGTACGCGCCGTCATACAGCAGCACTTCGAAGTCGATGATCGGGAAGCCGACCAGCGAACCCGTCAGCGCGGTCTCGCGGAAGCCCTTTTCGATCGCAGGGATATATTCCTTCGGAATGTTACCGCCCTTGATCTCGTCCTTGAAGACGAAGCCCGAACCGCGCTCACCCGGGGTCAGCTTGACCTTGACGCGACCGAACTGGCCGGTGCCGCCCGACTGCTTCTTGTGGGTGTAGTCGATGTCGACCGGCTTCGCGAGATACTCGCGATACGCCACCTGCGGCGCGCCGACATTCGCCTCGACCTTGAACTCGCGCTTCATGCGGTCGACCAGAATCTCGAGATGGAGCTCGCCCATGCCCTTGATGATAGTCTGGCCCGACTCATGGTCGGTCGAAACGCGGAACGAGGGATCCTCGGCGGCCAGGCGGTTGAGGGCGAGGCCCATCTTCTCCTGGTCGGCCTTGGTCTTCGGCTCCACCGACAGCTCGATCACCGGCTCGGGGAATTCCATCCGCTCGAGGATGATCGGGTTGGCCGCGTCGCACAGCGTGTCGCCGGTCGTGGTTTCCTTCAGGCCCGCGATCGCGACGATGTCGCCCGCACGCGCCTCATCGATGTCCTCACGCGAGTTCGCGTGCATGAGGAGCATACGGCCGATCTTTTCCTTCTTGTCCTTCACCGAGTTCAGGTAGCTGCCCTTGGTCAGCGTACCCGAATAGATGCGGGTGAAGGTCAGCGAGCCGACGAACGGGTCGTTCATGATCTTGAACGCCAGGCCCGAGAACGGCGCCTTGTCGTCCGCCGGACGCGAATCCGGGGTCTCGCCGTCGAGCTTCACGCCCTGAACGTCCGGAATGTCGAGCGGCGACGGCAGGTAGTCGACGACCGCGTCGAGCAAGGGCTGAACGCCCTTGTTCTTGAACGCCGAGCCGCACAGGATCGGAACGAACGCCATTTCCAGCGTACCCTTGCGGATCAGCTTCTTGAGCGTCGCGACGTCGGGCTCATTGCCCTCCAGGTACGCTTCCATGGCGTCGTCGTCCTGCTCGACGGCCATTTCGATCAGGTCGCTGCGATACTTGGCAGCCTTTTCCTTCAGGTCATCGGGGATGTCCTGATATTCGAACTTGGCACCCAGCGACTCTTCGAGCCAGATGATCGCGCGGTTGTTGACCAGGTCGACCAGGCCCTTGAAGCCGCCTTCCATGCCGATCGGCAGATACAGCACGGCCGGACGCGCGCCGAGACGCTCGACGATCGTGTCCACGCAGAAATAGAAGTCTGCACCGGTGCGGTCGAGCTTGTTGACGAAGCACATCCGCGGAACCTTGTACTTGTCCGCCTGACGCCACACGGTTTCCGACTGCGGCTCAACGCCGGCAACGCCGTCGAAGCACGCAACCGCGCCGTCGAGCACGCGCAGCGAACGCTCGACCTCGATGGTGAAGTCGACGTGGCCCGGGGTATCGATGATGTTGATCAGATGCTCGGGGCCGTTGCCGTCCTCGGCCTTCCACTTGCACGTGGTGGCCGCCGACGTGATCGTGATCCCGCGCTCCTGCTCCTGCTCCATCCAGTCCATCGTCGCCGTGCCTTCATGCACTTCGCCGATCTTGTAGGACTTGCCGGTGTAATAAAGGATGCGCTCGGTCGTCGTCGTCTTGCCGGCGTCGATGTGCGCCATGATGCCGATATTGCGATAACGCTCGAGCGGATGGCTGCGGGCCATGATCGGGGTTCCTTAGGAATGTGGGGAGCCGCTTGCGGCGGCTCCCCAGGATATAGTGAGTGTTGTTACCAGCGGTAGTGGCTGAACGCGCGGTTCGCTTCCGCCATGCGGTGCGTGTCCTCGCGCTTCTTCACCGCGTTGCCGCGGTTGTTTGAAGCATCCAGCAGTTCGCCCGACAGGCGCGCCGACATGGTGTTCTCGCTGCGGTTGCGGGCCGAGCTGATCAGCCAGCGGATCGCCAGCGCCTGGGCGCGCTCGGGGCGCACTTCGACCGGGACCTGATAGGTCGCACCGCCGACGCGGCGGCTGCGGACCTCGATGCCCGGCTTGATGTTGTTGAGCGCCTCATGAAAGACGCCGATCGGGTCCTTCTTCGCACGCTGTTCGACAACCTGAAGCGCCGAATAGACGATGCCTTCGGCGACGGCCTTCTTGCCGTCCAGCATCACGCTGTTCATGAACTTCGACAGAACCTGATCTCCGTACACGGGATCGGGCAGGATTTCCCGCTTTTCGGGACGACGACGACGAGCCATCTTGAATTCCTTCTAGAACTTCAGCCGGTTCCGGAACCTGTCCGGGGCTTACTAAGGGAGCCTCTGGGGCTTACTTCGGACGCTTCGCGCCGTACTTCGAACGGCTCTGCTTGCGATCCTTGACACCCTGGGTATCGAGAACGCCGCGCAGAACGTGGTAGCGCACACCGGGAAGATCGCGAACGCGACCGCCGCGGATCAGGACCACCGAGTGCTCCTGAAGATTGTGACCTTCGCCCGGAATATACGAAATCACTTCGCGCTGGTTGGTCAGGCGGACCTTCGCAACCTTGCGCAGCGCCGAGTTCGGCTTTTTCGGGGTCGTGGTATAAACGCGGGTACAGACGCCACGCTTTTGCGGGTTCTGTTCCATCGCAGGGACCTTGCTCTTGGCCTTCTGCGGTTCGCGGCCCTTGCGGACCAGCTGGTTAATCGTCGGCATGAAGCCCTTCACCTTCCAATGGTTACTTTGCTGGAGCCGTGTGACCGGAAAATACGAAAGGACCCTGGCGGCCCTTAGCGCGGCCTCCGGGCCCTGGCGTCTCCAACAACGTTCAGCTCAATAAAGCTCGCGGGACGGAATCCCTGCGAGCGCGCGGCCTATATACGCGGACCCCCCGACGGTCAACGGGGTGTTTGGGCGGTCGCGGGAGGGGTTTGCGGTATCCGCCACATATAGACCGTCGATCCCCCGCCCGTCGTTTCGCCTCCGGCTTCCAGTCGCCCATGTCGAAGGCGTGGCTGACCACTCGCGTGCCGGGCTTAAGCTGCGCGAACAGTTGCGGACGCAGCCGCAGATTGACCTCGGGCAAAAGGTACATGGTGACGACGTCGGCGGAGCTGAGGTCGGTCTTGAACAAATCCGCTGCCTCGAATCGCACCCGGTCGGCGACTCCTGCATCCGCGGCCGCATCTCGCGCCTTGGCGATCAGCACATGATCGAGGTCGACGCCCAGCCCCTTCGCGCCGCGCTCCTTCGCCGCCGCGATCAGGATGCGCCCGTCGCCCGTGCCAAGGTCGATCACCGTATCGCCGGCCTTCACCTCCCCCATCTCAAGCATCAGCGCGACCACATCGCGCCGCGTGGTCTTGTACGGCACGTCGAGCGCCGGGCCGCCAAAGAGAGTTGTCGCCGAACAGCTCACCATCGTCGGCAACATGCAGCGCCCGCCCAGCGCGATCAGCCCAAGCGCCAGCACGGCCAGCAGGAGCGCGGCAATCCGAACGAGCGTGGCGGAGGACGGTGATGGGGGCATTCGCGAACGACTACTGCCGCGACCTCCGCCGCCTGTCCACTCTCGCCGCCATCAGGGGGATGGCGGAGCTGGCGCGGACTCGGTAACTTCCGCCCCATCCGCTCCCTCAAATTCGATCGCCCAGAAGTCATCCGGTCGGCGCGGCCCACTCGGGTCCGTCCGGTCGACGTCGTCGGTTGCCGACAGCTCCGGAGAGATCGGCCCGGCTCCGCCATCGGTTGCCGGTCGAATGCGCAGGACCGCATGGCTACCAAAAGGGTTCGAATCGCCAGGAAGGCAAAGCGCAGTCTCTCCCGATGGCAGGCCGAGCGGGCATTCCTCGATCTCGATCGCACCGCCGGGGCACCCCTCGACCGGTGTTGCTCCCTCCAGCGGCTCCGGCGGGCACAGCGAAATCGCAGGATCGGCGGCTTCAGCTGCGGTCTGGGAGAGTGGATCGCACAGAATGAACAGGTGCGTATCGGATCGCTCCGGGCGCCCGCGCAAGGTGCAGCGGCGACCGTCCTCGCGGACCATGCTGCCCTCAAGGGCAGCGCCGTCCGCGCTCTCTTTCGGCACACAGAACAGATAGACGTCGATCCCGCTCGCGCGCGCGCCCCCGGGCAAGCCGCTGCCGCATATGCTGAGCGGCTGCTCCGAAATCCCCGGCTGTGTGATGGTCCCCTTGGGCTCGAGCAGGTGCCCCAGCAGAAAGCTGCCCCGCCGCGTCGGCACGCTCGGCGCAGCTGCCGCTTGGTCGGATCTCACCCCGGCAGATGGCGCGGGGGAATCGAATTCGAGCGGCCAGCTTTCAGTCATGGCGGACGGTCGCGCCGGGGGATCGCGGACAGGTTCGGACACCGGGGCCGGTGGCGAGGGCGCGGAATCATCCTCAACGGTCTTTGGTGCGCTGGTTATCGAAAAGCCTCCTGCACCCTCGCTCAGCACGAGGTCAAATGGGACGGTGTCGACCATCTTTTGCGACGGGCGCGTGACGTGGATGACGATATTCATCGGGCCCTGCGCCAGTTCGGCCGCCGGGATGCGATACTGCATGGCTACACCCCGTGCGCCGGCCTGGGCATTGGAAAAGCCGAGTTGCTGCCACAGTCCGGACGGGGCGGCGTCGGTCGACACGATGCCGGGCAGGCTGAACAACCCACCCTTCGAAAATCCGCCCGACTCGCGTGAGACGAGTTGCCCATCGACATAAGTCGAACGGGTCCAGCTGACCGTCAGCTTCCATTCGCCCCACAATTCGCAAATGTCCGCCCTATGCGGCCCGAACACATCCCCCTCGGGCGTCTCGACCCAGCCGCCCTGGAACGTGCCCTTGTCAGCGGACTTGCCGATATCGGCAAACACCACCACCGTGTCGCCACTGCGCTTCGCACCGACCTTCAACGTCGTGCCAGTGACTGGATCGGTAAAAAGTGTCTTTTCCGAATCCTTGATCTTGCAGTCCGCGACGCGTGGTCCGCCGTCGCCACCGCCACCACCCCCTCCTCCGCCGCCCAACAGGCCGCCAGCCAGACCGCCGAGCGTGCCGAGCAGTTTCTTGGTCGCACGGGCACCCGATCCGACTTTGCCGTTCGAACCGACCATAATCGGCTTGCGCAGGTCGGTCCTGCGCTTCTTGCGCTCGGTGCTCGGCAATGGCGGCTCGGCCTTTGCGTCTTTCTCCATGTCCTTGCGCGGCGAGTCCGGCTGGAGCTGCATCTCCGTCGCGGGAGCGGGTGGATCAACCGGCCCCTCGGCCGGACAGGGGTCGAGCGGGCGATTCAGCGTCGCCGCGCGCTCGGCGCGGATCGCGGCAGCGGCGTCACGCATGGCGTTGACGACAGCCTGATAGTCCCGTGTCTCCTTGGTGACCGCAGCGATATGGTCAATCGGCGCACGCGCCCCGGACATTTCCCCGGACAGCTTGGCCAGCCCCTTCAGATGATTGTTCGCCGCCACCAGCCGCCGGTCGGCTTCGGCGGTCAGCGCATCGAGCTGTTCCAGTCGGGCATTCTTCTGTTCGACGGTGCAGATCGCCCCGGCCGCTGGCGCGGTAACCGGCGCAAGGTCGGGGCGTGGAGGCGGCACGAATCCGGTCTCGGTCGGCGGCACCGGCGGGGGCGGATCGCCGCCGATCCGGGCCTTTTCGGCGTCATCGCTGCAATCGACCGGCTTTTCGCTCTCCAGCCGGGAAATCTGCTCCCGCAACGTCGTCGCATTTCGTTCGAGCCGTTCGATGTGGTCGTCCGCCATTCGACGCGCAAAGAGAATCTTGTCCCGAAGCGGCTGCAGCTCCTTCCCCTGGTCAACGAAGAATCTCAGCGACCGCTGAAGGTCGTTCTTGAAGTTGGTCAGATTCTGGATGTCACGCAGTGCGCGTTCAAGTCGGGCGCGGCGATCGCGCAAGTCGGCGTCGATCTGGGTCTGGCTGCAATAGCGGGTAGACAGCTCCGGAATGGCATCCAGCTGAACCTTGGGCTGCTGCACATCGAGTTGCTTGGAACAGTCGATCACCGGCGCGGATTTGACCCCGTCCAGATGCGCTTCGACCATCTGCGGGTGGACGATCGTCATATCGGGCAGGTCTTCCGCCTCGAATGCAGCGACTTCGCGCACGCGCTGATTGATCGCCTCTGCCTTTGCGCCGCGCTGGCGCTCTGCCGCGATCATCCGGCGCATCGTCACAAAATAGGCCCGTGCCTGGTCGGCATTCAGATTCGCCGCCTTCTCCAGTGCGGCCCCTTCGACGAGCGCACGCGCCCGATGTTCTTCGGTGCAGAAGAAACCAGGGGGCGCTGGGGGCGTCGGCATCTTCCACGGTCGAACCGGCCAGCCATCGCGCACGGCGAGCAGCTTGGTATCGATCTCTTCCGCAGACACGGCAACCGCACCCACCGGCAAGATCGCCAGCAGCGCCGCGCACGCCATCCCTGCAACGAACCGGAACGAAAACGCGGCCATGCCGCCTCTCCCGATGCACGGCGCGCACTATAGCATGATTGTCTCGCAACCGGAACGATGCTTAACGCGATTTCAATCCGGCATGGGCATGGGTCGATCATGCCGCTCGCTCAGTGCTCTATCCTGCGTGCCTCTGCACCCTGGTTGGTCGCGCTTTTCGCGGCGGCGCTGGCATGGCTATTGTGGCCGTTCTTCACCCCCGACATGACGGCCTATCTCATTCCGTGGCTTGAGACGATCCGCGAACGCGGCGTGACGGAGGCGTTCGAGCGCCCCTTCTCCAACTACATGCCGAGCTATCTCTATCTGCTCGCTCTGGTCAGCCCGCTCACCGCCTGGTTCGACCCGATGAGCGTGATCAAACTCCTCTCGGTCGCCGGAACCATCGCGCTGGCGCTGGCGATGCACCGGCTGCTGGGGGCGCTTGGCGTAGCCCGGCGCGCGCATTGGGCGGCGCTGGTCGTCGCCCTGCCCTCGGTCGCGTTCAACGCGCTGTTGCTGGGCCAGTGCGATGCCATCTACGTCGCGGCCTGCGTGATGGCCGTCGCGATGGCGGTCGAGCGGCGGCATATTGCGATGTTCATATGGTGCGGAGTCGCCGTCGCGTTCAAGGCGCAGGCGATACTGGTCGCCCCCTTCTTCCTCGCCATCGCAATCCAGCGCCGCGTGCCGCTGGTCGAGTGGTTTGCAGCGCCCGCGGCATTGCTGGCGCTGATGGCGCCCGCCCTGCTCGCCGGCTGGCCACCCGCCGACCTTGCGACGGTCTATTTCCGTCAGGCGGGGACATTCGGCAACGACATCGCGCGCAATGCACCCAATATCTGGTCGCTCGCCGGGATGATCGCGCCCGAGTTCGCGCCGCGCCTGTTCGGCCTCGCGCTCGCCTCTGCCTTGGGCGCAGCCGCATGGTTCATCGCCAAGATGCAGATCGTCCGGTTAGACAATGTCGGGCTCGTCGGCATGGCCGCGCTCGCCGCCCTGCTCACCGCAGGGCTGCTTCCGCGGATGCACGAGCGTTACTTCCTGCTCGCCGACATGCTGATCTTCGCCTTCGCCGTCGCCCGGGGCACGCGTCCTGCCTTCGCGCTGGCGGGGCTGGTCCAGATCGGGTCGTTCGCGGCGATCTCCGGCTATCTGGGACTGGGTGCACCGATGGTCGCAATCGGCGCGCTGTGTATGATCGCGGCGACGTGGATCGCTGCCAGACCGCTAGCGGTCCCGAATGCAAACGATAATCCCCCAACGGGACGAAATCCGCGACCAGCCGTGCTGCGGCCCGGTTTCCGCTATGATATTGAACAGCGACTCAGTTTCCGGGGAAGTGGGGAGTAGCAATGTTCAACAATAATCGTTCGCGTGACGACCGTCCGGCAATGCCGCCCGCGCCGCCTGCGCAGAGCAGCGGTTCGTCGAAGCGCGGCATGTTCTCGGTCATCGGGCCGGATATCGTGATTACCGGCAGCATCAAGGCGAGCAGTGAACTGCATATCGAGGGCCGGGTCGAGGGCGATGTCGATTGCGGCACGCTGGCACAGGGCGCCGAAAGCCAGATCTTCGGCAGCGTCACCGCCGAAACCGCGCGCCTCGCCGGCGCGATCGAGGGCACCGTCCGCGCCAAACTGCTCACCGTCGAGCGCACCGCGCGCATCACCGGTGACGTCGAGTATGAGAATATCACGATCGAAAATGGCGGACATATCGACGGGCGCCTGAAGCATATGAGCGCGATTACCGCCGCCCCGCTGCGCGCCGAACCGGTCCAGCAGGGGCCGGTGGCGGGTCAGCCGGTCACCGTCGCATCGGTGATGGGATCGAACTGAGCTCGAATCTTCCGAAATTGAAAAGGGCGCGTTCCGGTGTGAACGCGCCCTTTTTTCTTGTGCTGCCTCAGTCGGCGACGCGCGCGCCGCCCTTGATGACGTCGGTCACCTTGGTCAGCACCGTCACGTCCTTCAACGGATCGCCCTCGACCGCGATCAGGTCGCCATAGCGGCCCACCTCGATCGCGCCGACATCCTTGGTCCGCCCCAGCGCTTCGGCGGCGTTGACCGTCGCGGCGCGGATCGCCTCGATCGGGGTCATGCCGTATTCGACCATATACTTGAACTGCCCCGCCGCTGTGCCGTGCGGCATCACGCCCGCGTCGCTTCCGAACACCATCTTGACCCCGGCGGCGTGTGCCTTGCGGAAATTGTCACGCTGGATCTGCGCGATCTCGCGGTCCTTGCGCAGGTTATCCTCCAGCACGCCGTTCTTCTTGCCCTCGGCCTGGGTATATTCGGTGTTGTAGATATCCATCGCGAACCAAACCGGCTGCTTGCGCGTGGCGGCGAGCTTGATCCCCTCGTCATCGACCAGGCTGGCGTGTTCGATCGTGTCGATCCCGGCGCGGATCGCGGCCTTGATCCCTGCCGCGCCATGCGCGTGCGCGGCGACCTTCAGCCCCCATTGATGCGCCTCGTCCGCGATGGCGCGCATCTCTTCCTCGGACAGCTGCTGCTGCCCCGGCTCGGTGTTGCGTGAGAAGACGCCGCCGGTCGCGCAGATCTTGATGACCTCCGCGCCATATTTGCGCTGCTCGCGCACGATCCGGCGCAGCTCCTGCGCGCCGTCACCGACCGCGACGCCCTTTTGCTTGAACGAAGGAGGCATGTAAGTGCTGTCGCAATGCCCGCCGGTCGCGCCCAGCGAATGCGCGCCGGGAACGATGCGCGGCCCGGCGATCAATCCTTCCTGGATCGCCTGCTTGTAGCCCACGTCGCTGTAATTGTCCGATCCGACATTGCGGATCGTCGTGAAGCCCGCCTTGAGCATGGCGCGGGCATTCGCCGTCCCCTGGATCGCCCAGAAGCTGTCGGTGAATTGCAGGCCCGTATAGCCGCCATAGAGCGGATTGCTGTCGAGATGGACGTGCATGTCGATCAGCCCGGGCAGCACCGTCTTGCCGCTCAGGTCGATATGCCGGACATCCGCGCCCCAGCGCACTGTGCGCGCGTCGGCAATGCTGGTGATGCGGCCATCGGTGATGAAGATCGCCGGATGCTCGACCACCTTGCCGCTGACCACGTCGATCATCATGTCGGCGGTGACAACGACGGTTTGCGCGGCGGCGGGGGTGGCGGCGGCCAGAGCCAGCGCAAGCCCGATCATGCCCAGTTTCATGCGATACTCCCTTGATCCGTCCGCGACACGCTCGCCGCGAACCGGATCAAGGTCAATCACGTTCGGACAAATCAGATGTGGATCACCCGCCCGTAAGCCGCCAGCACGCTCTCATGCATCGACTCGCTGATCGTCGGATGCGGGAAGACGGTTTCCATCAGCTCCGCCTCGGTCGTCTCCAGCGTCTTGCCGATGGTATAGCCCTGGATCATCTCGGTCACTTCCGCGCCGATCATGTGTGCGCCGAGCAGTTCGCCGGTCTTGGCGTCGAACACCGTCTTCACGAACCCTTCCGGCTCGCCCAGCGCGATCGCCTTGCCGTTGCCGATGAAGGGGAAGTTGCCGACCTTCACCTCGTAACCAGCCTCCTTCGCCTTCGCCTCGGTCAGGCCGACGCTGGCGATCTGCGGGTGGCAATAGGTGCAGCCGGGGATGTTGCGCGGGTCCATCGCGTGCGGATGCTTGCCCGCAATCGCCTCGGCCGCGATCACACCCTCATGGCTCGCCTTGTGCGCCAGCCAGGGCGGCGCGGTGATGTCGCCGATCGCATAGAGGCCGTCGATATTGGTCTTGCAGTCCGGCCCCGTCTTCAGGAAGCCGCGATCGTCGACATCGACGCCCAGTTCCTTGAGGCCGATGTCCGCGGTGTTCGGCACGATGCCGATCGCGACGATAACGTGGCTAAAGTCGCCCACAACCGGCTTGCCATCCTTGCCGGTGATCGTCGCCTTCACGCCCTTCGCATCCGCGCTGATCAGAATCGATCCTGGCGCTGGTCATGATCGTCATGCCCTGCTTCTTGAGCGCCTTCTCCAGATGCGCGGAGATGTCCTTGTCCTCGACCGGCACGATGCGGTCGAGCATTTCGACGACGGTCACATCCGAGCCCATGTCGTTGTAAAAGCTCGCAAACTCGATCCCGATCGCGCCCGATCCGATGACCAGCAGCTTGCTCGGCATCTCCTTCGGCGTCATCGCGTGGCGATAGGTCCACACCTTGTTCCCGTCGGCGGGCAGGTTCGGCAGGTCGCGGGCGCGCGCGCCCGTCGCAAGGATGATGTTCTTCGCGGCCAGCTCGGTCACCTTGCCGTCCGCGCCGGTGACCGACAGCTTGCCCTTACCGGTCAGCTTGCCGGTGCCCATGTGCACGGCAATCTTGTTCTTCTTCATCAGATGCGTGACGCCCGCATTCAACTGCTTGGCGACCCCGCGCGAGCGCTTGACCACCGCGTCGAGGTCGGCGCTGATCTTTTCGGCGGTGAGGCCATAATCCTTGGCATGCTGCATGAAGTGGAAGATCTCCGCCGAGCGCAGCAGCGCCTTGGTCGGGATGCACCCCCAGTTGAGGCAGATGCCGCCGAGCAGTTCGCGCTCGACGATCGCGGCCTTGAGACCGAGCTGGCTCGCGCGGATCGCCGCGACATAGCCGCCGGGTCCGGAGCCAAGCACGATCACGTCATAGGATTCAGCCATATTTTTGCCCCTGGGGAAAAAGGGTTGAAAGGAGAAATGGGGTCGCGCGGACTATCCGTCCACCGGTCGCGGCTTGCGGTCCTCGCCGACTGCGACAAAGGTGAAGTTCGCCTGGGTGACCAGCTCGCGCTCCTCGCCATGACGACAGCGGCGCCAGGCCTCGACCTCGATCAGCATCGAACTCCGCCCGATCTTGGCGATCTGGGCATAGACCGACACTTCATCACCGACCGCGACGGGCGCATGAAACTGCATCCCGTCCATCGCGACGGTGACCGCGCGACCCTTGGCGCGGCGCGCCGCGACCAGGCCGGCGGCAAGGTCCATCTGTCCCACCAGCCAGCCGCCGAAAATGTCGCCATAGGCATTGGCGTCGGCGGGCATGGTGCTGACGCGGATCGCGGGTTCGATCGCCGGGGGCTCCCGATCAGGCATCGTCGCCGCCCTCACCGCCCTGCGGGTTGCGCTGCAGCCACATCGCGCGGCGCATCGGCCCGATACCCATCAGGATGATGCACAGGATCGCGATGCCCGTGACCAGCCACACATCGGCCCGAGCGAGCGGATAGGCCCAGCTCGCCAACGCCCCGATCAGCAACGCGACCGCGATCCCTGCGGCGATATGCAATGCTTCGATCAGGACTCGCATGGGTTATCGCGCTTCATTCTGTCCAAGCCACGCGCGATCAGCGCGGTAGCGGCCGGGGCAAGCAAGAGAAAATACCACAGGTCGTGGGCGAGCGATCCGCTCGCGAACACGAGCGAGCCAAGCTCAGCGACGACTAGGCCGCAAATTGTCGCCAGCCCGAACTCTGCGAGGGGTTGCGGCACACGCGCAGAGGCCAGTTGGCCAAACACTCGCACCATGAACACCGGAAGGATGAGGAGGCATGCCAGGAAAGCGGCAACGAGAGCCGTCGATACTACCCAAATCACAAACAGCTCAACCAAGGATCCGCCCAGCAAACCTTCATTGTCAGACATCGAGGCCCATGGCAGCGCCGCCGCGCCAGCCATCACCCCAAACATGCCCGCGCCCCGAAGACTGGACGTAAAGTGTTCGGAGGACCGCATGGCCGCAATCTCAGGCCAGCAGGCCCATGGGCGATTCGATCAGCGCCTTGAGGATCTTCATCAGCTCGGCGCCATCGGCCCCGTCCACCGCGCGGTGATCGAAGCTGCCGGTCGCCGACATCACCGTCGCGACGCCCAATGCGTCGTCGACGATATATGGACGCTTCTCGCCCGCGCCGACCGCCAGGATCATCGCCTGGGGCGGGTTGATCACCGCATCGAACTGCTTGATCCCGAACATGCCCATGTTCGAGATGCTGGCGGTACCGCCCTGATATTCGTGCGGCTGGAGCTTGCCCTCCTTCGCGCGGTCGGCCAGCGCCTTCATCTGGGTCGAGATCGACGCGAGGCCGATATTCGCCGCGTCGCGGATGATCGGGGTGATCAGCCCCGTCGGGGTGGACACCGCGACCGAGATGTCGGCGCGGCTGTACTTGACCAGCTTGTCGCCCGCATAGGTCACATTGCACTTGGGCACCTGCGTCAGTGCGACGGCCAGCGCCTTGATCAGCATGTCGTTGACCGACAGCTTCACCCCCGCGCCCTTCCAGGCTCTTGTTGAGCTGGCCGCGCAGCTTGAGCAGCGCGTCGAGCTGGATATCGACGGTCAGGTAGATGTGCGGGATCGTCTGCTTCGCCTCGGTCAGGCGGCGCGCGATCGTCTTGCGGATGTTGCTAAGCTTTTCGACCTCGTGCGGGATGCTTTCGTCATACCAGACCGATGCCGGGGCGGTAGCGGGAGCAGCAGCAGCGGCGGGGGCCGCAGCTGCCGGCGCGGCGGCGGGTGCTGCTGCCGGAGCCGCACCGGGCTTCGCGCCCTCGATATCCGCCTTGACGATACGGCCGTTCGGGCCCGAGCCGCTCACGCCCGACAGGTCGACGCCCTTTTCGGCGGCGATCCGGCGCGCCAGCGGGCTCGCCTTGACGCGGTCGCCGCTGTTTGCCGGTGCGGCGGCCGGGGCCGATGCGGGCGCTGCTGCAGGTGTCGGAGCGGCCTCGGCCTTGGGAGCTTCCGCCTTGGGAGCCTCAGCCTTCGGCGCGGACACCGATGACGCATCCTCGCCCTCGCCGGCCAGCACCGCGATGACCGTGCCGACCTTCACCCCGTCGGTGCCCTCGGCCACGACGATCTTGGCGATCACGCCCTCGTCGACCGCCTCGAACTCCATCGTCGCCTTGTCGGTTTCGATCTCGGCCATCAGGTCGCCGGCCTTGACGGTATCGCCTTCCTTGACCAGCCATTTGGCGAGCGTGCCCTCCTCCATCGTCGGAGAAAGCGCGGGCATCTTGATTTCGATCGACATGGGTGGGGAGGATCCTGCCGTGGTGTTATGAACGCGCCCTCCTTGCGCGATGAACGGCGCGGGTCAACCCCGCCCCTTGCGCTCGGGTGCGTGAGGCGTCACCACCTGTCACCAACGGAGGGGGAACTAGTTTCATGCGTACCTATCTGGTCGTGATCGACGAAAGCCCCGAGGCGCAGATCGCGCTCCGCTTTGCCGCACGCCGCGCGGTCAAGACCGGCGGCGGGGTCGAGATTCTCGCGCTGATTCCCAAGCCCGACTTCGTCCAGTGGGGCGGCGTGATGGCGACGATCGAGGAAGAGGCACGCCAGCGGGCCGAGGCTTTGGTCGCGGGCGCGGCGGGCACGCTGATCCAGGAATCGGGGCTGAAGCCAAGCATCACCGTGGTCGAGGGCGATGGTCCGAAGGTGATCCGCGAGATGATCGAGGCGAATCCGGAGATCGCCGCGCTGGTGCTCGGCGCTGCGGTCGGTGGCAAGCCCGGCCCGATCGTCACGCACTTCACCAGCGGCGACATGGCGGTCCTGCCGGTCCCGCTGATGATCATCCCAGGAAGCCTCGACCGCGAGGCGATCGACCGGCTAAGCTGAGGCCCTATGCGAACCCTTCTTCTCCCTGCGCTGCTGATCGCAGCCCCTGCCGTCGCCCAGCAAAGGCCCGCCGACGCGCCGAGCCCTGAACGGCTCAAGGCCGACGTCGAAAAGCTGGTGAGCTTCGGCACACGCCATACGTTGTCTTCCCCCGACGATCCGGTGCGCGGCATCGGCGCGGCGCGCAAATGGGGGGCGGAGGAACTCGACCGGATCGGCGCGGCGTGCGGCAATTGCATCAAGGTCGCCCGGATCGGCCGCACCTTCACCGGCCCGCGCGCGCCGAACGGGGTGGAGGTGGTCAACGTCCTCGGCTTTCAGGAGGGCGAGGACCCCAAGCGCGTTATCATCGTCCAGGGCCATATCGATTCGCGCGTCAGCGACGTGATGGACTTCACCAGTGATGCGCCGGGTGCGAACGACGACGCGTCCGGCACTGCTCTGGTGATCGAGGCGGCACGCATCCTGTCGAAGCAGAAGCTCAAGGCGACGATCGTCTATGCCCTGCTGTCGGGCGAGGAACAGGGGCTGTGGGGCGGCACCTTGCTCGCCGAAACCGCTAAGGAGCGCGGATGGGAGGTGATCGCGGTCCTCAACAACGACATCGTCGGCAATACCGTCGGCCAGAACGGTGTGCGCGTCGCCGACCGCGTGCGCGTGTTCTCCGAAGGCATCCGCGCATCGGAGGACATTCCCGGCCAGCTCGGCCGGCGCGGCGATGGCGGCGAGGATGACGGCCCCAGCCGCGCGCTCGCCAAGGCGATCGACAAGGTTGCCGACGGGATGCGCGAGAAGGACAAGGACGCGCTCGACGTGTTCGTCGTGCGGCGCCCCGACCGGTTCGGGCGCGGCGGGGATCACGAACCGTTCCTGCGCCTCGGCTATCCCGCCGTCCGCTTTTCGGTCGCGGCGGAGAATTACGACCAGCAGCACCAGACGCTGCGCACCGAAAATGGCCAGGTCTATGGCGACACGGTCGACAAGATGGACTTCCCTATCTGGCGAAGGTCACCGCGCTCAACGTCGCGACGATCCGCCGCCTCGCCAATGCACCATCGGCTCCGTCCGGCGTAGTCCTCGACGGCGCGGTGAGCGCGGATACCAAGGTGAAGTGGAACGCCGTCCCCGGCGCGCGCAGCTACAAGGTGTATTGGCGGCGCAACGACACCCAGAATTGGGCCGAAGTGCGCGGCGTTGCCGGGCGGACCGAGACGGTGCTGAAGGACGTCGTCGTCGACGACCACTTCATCGGCGTGTCGGCGGTCGCGGCGGATGGCAGCGAGAGCATCGTGACGTTCGGGACGCGGCCGCCGCGGAACTAGGCTTTACCGACAGCAATCCTTGGTCGAACGCCGCACGACCGTCTTGCTCGGATAGCGGCGCACCGTCTTCACCGGCGTGCGATAGGTGCGGACCTCCTCGACCTCCTCGATCACCTCTTCGGTGACGGTGGTGGTCGTGGTCGCGCCCGACTGGATGACGATCGTCGTCACGGTCGGCCCGACCATGTAATAGCCACTGCCATGATAGCCGCGGGCGTAGCCGCCGCCCTGCGCGCCGCACGGGTTGGCGCAGGACGGCGGCGCATACCCCCCGGGTATGGGTGTGCGGGGATCGGCCGCCGGACATGACGGTCGTCCTCATAATCTTCATCGTCGTACTCGGGTGCGTCGTAGCGCGCGCCATAACCGCCGCCGCCGCCACCGCCGCCTCCGGCAGCCGCCGCTGCGGCATAGCCGCCGCCCGCAGTCGCCACCGCTGCGCCGCCACCACCGCCGCCATTCCAGTCGATACCGCTGACCGAATCCCACACCCGGCCATTGCCATCGGCGAGCACCGCGTCGTCATAGTAGCGCAGCCAGCCATAGCCATGCGGCGGGCGGCTCAGCCCCCAGCCCGACCAGTCGCTGATCCAGAAACCGCCGCCGATCCAATAGCTTGGCAGCGTCCAGCCGCGCACCGGGCGGCGATAGGCGCTCCACCCACCGGGCGCGCGCGTTCCGGCGTGCCAGCGCCCACCGATCATCGGCCCCCAGCGGCTACCGCTCTGCGTCGCGCGCGGCGGATCGATCCGCGTCGCGGGGACCGAGCGCGCAGGATAACGCACTGGCTCGCGCTCGCGCTGCACCCATTGCCCGTCGCGCCACACGCGCTGCGCATCCGCAGGGGTCGCAACCGCGATGGTGGCGATCGACAGAGTGGCTAAGGTCAGAACACGCATGGGCACTACTCGCTGTTCGGGCGAGACGCGGCCATTCAAGCAGGGTAGAAAGGCCGCGCCTCTTTACAGATTCTTAACAGTGTTTGCGCGGCGTTCCCACCGCGCGTCGTGGTTAAGGAAGTCCCGATCCGGGGCAGGGATTAACCTGCGATCCGGGGACCGAGCAGGGCCATCAACGCCTCGCAACCCGCGGCATCCTCGGCGTCGAACCGACCTGTCACCGGGCTATCGAGGTCGAGCACGCCGATCAGCACGCCATCATGTACGATCGGGATGACCAGCTCGGCATTGCTCGCCGCATCGCACGCGATATGGCCGGGAAAGGCGTGCACGTCCTCGACCAGCTGCGTCTCGCGCGTCGCCGCCGCCGCGCCGCACACGCCTTTGCCGAACGCAATGCGGATGCATGCCGCCTTGCCCTGAAACGGGCCGAGCACCAACTCGCCGCCGACATTGCGATAGAAGCCCGCCCAGTTGAGGTCGGGCAGATATTGAGCGATCAAGGACGCGGCGTTGGCCATATTGGCGATGGCGTCGCTCTCTCCCGCCGTCAGCGCATCGAGCGCGGCATGAAGATCGCGATAGAGTTCGGCCTTGGACCCGGCGGCGATGTCGAAACTGTACATGCGCCGCAGGTGGCGCGCGCCGCGCCACGATGCAAGGGTCTAGGGACAGCGCACCCGCGTCATTCCGTCCGATGTCACGCTGTTGCCGTCTGCCGACAGCATGAAGGTCCGTGTCGCATCCCAGGTCTCGCCCTCGCCGGTATAGCGGGCGCTCACCTTGATCTCGCCGCGCGTGCCGGTGACCCCGGTGACGCTGGCGCTGCTTTCGTAAAAGCGCAATTCGCCGGGGGCGATGGTCAGCCGCGTCACGTCGTTTCCTTTTCCGCAGTCTGACGCCTTTGCGCTCCAGTCGCCCTGAAATGGCGCGGGAATGGTGTCGGTGCCACTGACGGGGACCGGACTCGGCTCGACCGGGTCGGGCAGGCTCAGCGGCTCCGCCTCCTGCATATTGTTCTGAGTGACATCGTCGAGCACCGGCTCCTGCGAGCAGGCGGCGACAAGGGCGAGCGGAAGCATCAGGGTCAGTCGGATCATCGCGCGCCAACGCACGGCACGGCGCGATCGTTGCGCGTCAGGATCAATCGAGCTGAACTCTGCCCCGCCCCGCCTTGATCGCCGACCGCCCCTTCTTCTCGTCCACCCGCCGCGCCTTGGCGGCCTTGCCCGGCTTGGTCTTGATCCGCCGCGCCTGACGCTCATGGGCTTTCTCGATCAGCTCCAGCACGCGCGCACGTGCGTCCTCGCGATTTGCGTCCTGCGTGCGAAACTTGCGCGCAGTGACGACCAGCTCGCCGCCTGACGTCATCTTGCTCCCGGCAAGCTCCTTGAGCTTGGCATAGGCATAGGGTGGCAAGCCCAGCGCGAACACATTGACGCGCAGCTGCACCGCGGTCGACACCTTGTTGACATTCTGCCCGCCCGGCCCCGACGCGGCGAGGAACTTTTCCTCGACGATCGCGGCCTCGGGCAGCTCAATCGGCATCGTCAGTCTGCCCGCCGGCAAAGCCCAGCGCGCGGAACGCATCCGGCGTCGGCGCCTCGGCATGGATGTCGGGCTTGCCCGGACGCGGCACGGTCAGTTGCGCGGCGTGCAGCATCATCTTGCGCCCGTTGGCGACGCCGTAAACCGGGTCGCCGGTGATCGGGAAGCCCAGCCCCTCGGCGGCATGGACGCGGATCTGATGGGTGCGCCCGGTTTCCGGGTAAAAGGCGATGAACGCGCGCCCATCCTTGCTCGCCAGCATCCGCCAGCGGGTCCGCGCCGCCTTGCCGTTTGCGCCGCCGGTCATCCGCCAGCCGCGCTCGGCGCTCGACACCTTGATCAGCGGCAGGTCGATCAGCCCCGACGGCGCGTCGGGGATGCCGTCGATCACCGCGAGGTAGCGCTTGGTCACCTGCCCGGCCTCGAACGCCTGCTGGAACCGGGCATGCGCCTTGGGATTGCGCGCGAGGAGCAAGCAGCCGCTGGTATCGCGATCGAGCCGGTGGACCGGCGTCGGCCAGCGCTGAAACCCGAAGGTCAGGTTGCCGAGATGATTTTCAAGGCTGATCGACCCGTCGCGCGGCGGATCGACTGGAAGCCCGGCGGGCTTGTCGAGGACGATCGCCTCGCCATCGATGAATAGTACGTGATCCTGGATCATACCGCCCCCTTGCGGGAAGTGGCGGCGAACCGCAATGCGGAAGGGTCAGGCGCCCGAGGTGGCGAAGGCCGGCAGCCCCAGCCGGACATCGCGATGCGTCGGCTGCATCGCACCGCCCTCGACCGGGCGCTGCAGCACCAGTCCGGTCTGGCTCAGCATCGTCGCCGACACCTGATAACGCGGGCGATATCCGCCCTGCCCGTCGCTCGCCAGCGCTTCGTCGAACTCGACGCCCTGATGATCGTGGTGCGACCGCCGTACCGTCGCCAGCATCCAGCGCCGATCGCCGAAATCGACGACGAAGCGCGTCCCCACCGGCACCCCCACAATCCCCTGGATCAGCGCCCCGGTGCTCGACAGGTTGCGCAGGATCACCGGGTAATAATGGTCGTCATGCACCGCCCCGATCCGGCGGAAAGTGGCAAGGCGATGCTCGCGCTGCTTGGCCGGGCCGATCGGCTGGATTTCCCATGCGCCACCGATCACGGCGTTGGACACGGTCTGGGCGCAGACGGGCAGGCTGTAGAGATAGCCCTGGATCAGCCCCACGCCCAATGCGCGCATCGTCTCGAGCTGGTCGACCGTCTCGACCCCCTCGGCGGTGGTATCCATGCCCAGCGCGTTGGCGAGCGCGACGATCGCGGTGATGATCGCGCTGTTGCGCGACTTGGGGTCGGATGCGTCGCGGACAAAGCTCTGATCGATCTTTATCTTGTCGAACGGCGCGCTCTTCAGATAGCCGAGCGAGGAATAGCCGGTGCCGAAATCGTCGAGCGCCAGCCGCACGCCGATCTTCTTCAGCGTCTCGAACATCTTGTCGGCCTGCTCGCCGCTGTCGAGGAAGACGCTCTCGGTGATCTCCAGCTCCAACCGGTCGGGACGCAGCCCCGATGCTGCAAGCGCGCTGACCACAATCTGCGGCAGATTGGGGTTGGCAAACTGGATCGGCGAGACATTGACCGCGACCCGCAGGTCGCCGGGCCAGCCCGCCGCATCCATGCACGCCTGACGCAGAGTCCATTCGCCCAGCCGGACGATCAGGTTGGTTTCCTCGGCGATCGGGATGAACAGCGCCGGCGAAATGCGCCCGCGCGTCGGGTGATTCCAGCGCAACAGCGCCTCGAACCCCGCCACCCGGTTGGAATTTGCGGCGACCAAAGGCTGGTAATTGACCTCCAACTGGCCGCGATCGAGCGCGTCGAGCAGGTCCTGCTCGACCGAGCGCCGGTCCTCGGCGGCCTCGGCCATGTCCTGGGTGAAGAAGCGCGCACAACCGCGCCCCGCCCGCTTCGCGGCGTAGAGCGCCAGATCGGCGTTGCGCGCGATTCCCTCGGGCGTTTCGTCACCCTGATCGCACCGCACGATGCCGATCGACGCGCCGATCACGCACCGGCTGTCGCCCAGAAAATAGGGCTTGGACAGCCCTTCGATCATCGACGCCGCCGTCTGTTCGAGCGCCTCGCGCCCCGGACAGGTCGGGAAGACGATCAGGAACTCGTCACCGCCAATCCGCCCGATGCAATCGATATTGGCAATCTCCCGTTTCAGCCGATCTGCGACCTGGATCAGCAACTGGTCGCCCGCCGGATGACCCAGCGTGTCGTTGACCTGCTTGAACCGATCGAGATCGATCAGCAGGACCGAAAAAGGCGTCGCCTCGCGCGCGGTCGCGGCCACCGCAATCGCCTGCTCGACCAATGTCGCCATGCCGCGTCGGTTGCGCAGCCCCGTCACCGTGTCATAGCTGGCGAGCCGCGCGATTTCCCCCGCCGACTGCTCGATCGCGGTCACATCAGCGCCTACCCCGCGAAACCCGATGAAGTTGCCCTGTGCGTCGAGCTGCGGGCTGCCCGAAATCGTCCAGATCCGCTCGTCGGGATCGACCGGGCATCGGACATTGACCGCGCGGAACGGCTTGCGCCGCGCGACTGCATAGCCGATCGAGCCGCCGGCATCGGTCGACAGACCCTCGGCACGGAACATGTCGGTCAGGTCGCGACCGACCAGCCCCTCGGCGGGGGTCGTCAGTTCTCCCGCCAGCCACTCGCTGAGATACGCGATGCGACCATCGGCGTCGGTGGACCAGAACCAGTTGGTGCGCAGCGTCTCGACCGACCCCAATATGTCGGGTGCATTGGTCCGGGGCCCGGGCTGAGCAGCATCCACGCGCATCTTGCGCTGTTCGCGAAGTCCTGCCCCCCAGCACGTCCGTATTCGGCTCCATCGTCCGGCGCGTTGCGCGCTCGGGACCATGCCTAGTGCTGAAGCCGTTTCGAACTGGTGAATGGCTTACCCAAAGCGGTAAGCGTCCATCGCCAATACGCCATAGGTGTAGCTGTGGTGCAGCCGCTCGGCCTGCGCCCCGCCCGCCCCCATCGCGGTGAACAGGGGGAGGATATGGTCCATCGTCGGATGGTTCTGACGGCCGTGCGGCCCGCGCTCGACCGCGTTGAGCACCGCATCGGTGTCCCCGGCGTCGAACCGGTCCTTCACCCAGTCGGCAAAGTCGGATGTCCATTCGGGGATCGGTGCGTCATGGTTGCGCCCTTCGATGAAAATCGCACGAAGATTATGGGTGAGGCTGCCGGACCCGATGATCAGCACATTGCGTTCGCGCAGCGGCGCGATCGCCTGACCAATGCGGTGGTGCCATTCGGGCGGATGCGCGCTGCTGATCGACAGTTGCACGACTGGGATGTCGGCGTCGGGCCAGGCCAACATCAGCGGCACCCAAGCTCCATGGTCCAGCCCGCGCGCGGGGTCGAGGAACACAGGATGCCCGGCATCGGCAACCATCTGCGCGACCGCTTCGGCCAGCGCCGGATCGCCCTTTGCCGGGTAGCGCAGGTCGAATAATTTCTGCGGAAAGCCGCCGAAATCGTGGATCGTCGGCAGGTCGCCGCCCGACGTCACCACCGCCTCCGCCATATCGTGATGCGCGGAGATCATCAGGATCGCGTCGGGCCGTGCGACCTGCGATGCCAGCCCGGCAAGGAAATCTCGCGCCGGACTGGGTTCGAACATGATCATCGGCGAGCCGTGCGACACGAACAGGGCGGGTTGTACGGCGCGCGTCATGTCAGGCGGCCAGCTTTGCCGCGACTTCGGCGATGCGCTTGCCCTGATAGCGTGCGCCCGCCAGATCGATCTCGCTCGGCATGCGGCTGCCGTCGCCGCCCGCCACGGTGGTCGCGCCATAGGGCGCGCCGCCCAGCACTTCGTCGATCTTCATCTGGTCGGCATGGCCATAATCGAGGCCGACGATGGTCAGGCCGAAGTGCAGCAGATTGGTGATGATGCTGAACAAGGTCGTCTCGTTGCCGCCATGCTGGGTGGCCGAGGAGGTGAAGGCACCGCCCACCTTGCCATGCAGCGCGCCCTGATACCACACGCCGCCGGCGGTGTCCCAGAAGCTCGCCATCTGGCTCGCCATGCGGCCAAAGCGGGTCGGCGACCCGACGATGATCGCGTCATACTCCTTGAGCGCGTCGGGGCCGTCGATCAGTGGATGCGCGCTGTCGGTCTTGAACCCGGCGGCAGCGACCACGGCTTCCGGCGCGGTTTCGGGGACACGGCGGATATCGACGGTCGCGCCGGTCGAACGCGCGCCTTCGGCAACGGCTTCGGCCATTGCCTCGATATGGCCGTAGGACGAGTAATAGAGCACCAGAACCTTGGTCACGGCGTGTCTCCTTGGATAGCGATGAAAAGGGGTGGAGCGGCCCGCCTTGGGAGGGGGAGGTTGCGGACCGCTCCGGGGGTCTGTCTAGTCGGAATCGACCAGGACGATTTCGGCGTCCTCGATCGCGATAATCGTGACGGTTTGCCCACCACTCAGCGCGGCGCCGTCGCGGGCGTTGAACGTCTGCGCGCCTGCCCCGGCCTCCGGGCCGGGGTCGATCTCGATCTTGCCGACCGCCGGGACGAGATAGGCGTGCCGCCCCTCACCCACGATATGCGTCACGCTCTCACCGGCCTTGATCGTCGCACCCAGGACGCGGGCATCGGCGCGGATCGGCAGCGCGTCAGTGTCCTCCGCATAGCCGCTCGCCAGAGTCACGAACTTGCCGGACCGCTCGCCCTTGGGGAACGGCTTCGCGCCCCAGCTCGGCGCACCGCCCGCTTCGCGCGGCATGATCCAGATCTGGAACAGCGTCGTCGTGACCGGCTCCAGATTATATTCCGCGTGACGCACGCCGGTTCCCGCGCTCATCACCTGAACGTCGCCCGCGCCGGTCTTGCCCTGGTTGCCCATCGAATCCTGATGGGTGATCGCGCCGGTGCGGACATAGGTGATGATTTCCATGTCCTTGTGGGGGTGTGGCGGAAAGCCACTATTCGGGCCGATCTCGTCGTCATTCCAGACCCGGATCGCACCCCATCCCATGCGGGCGGGGTCATAGTAATTGGCGAAGCTGAAATGATGCCGCGCGTTGAGCCACCCGTGATCGGCATGGCCCAAACTGTCGAACGAACGCTTCTCGATCATGAGAACCTCCTTGCTTGAGGGCCAAGATAGGCATGACGAGAGAGTCGTAAATGGAAACGTTTGAAACGGATCGTTTTGTATTTTATGCATTCAGTCCCCTGCGAAAGCAGAGGAACAACGCGCACAGGAGTTGCCAATGCGCCTGCCCGATTTCGAAGCCTGGGCGATCTTCGCCTGCGTGGTCGAGCATCGCTCGTTCAGCGGCGCGGCGACCGCGATCGGGGTGAGCAAAGCCACCGTGTCCAAGGCGATTGCCCGGCTGGAGGCGCATCTCGGCACCGCGCTGTTCCACCGCACCTCGCGCCGCCTGACGCTGACCGACAGCGGCACCGCGCTCGCCGAACGCGCCGGACGCATCCTGGCCGAAGCACAAGCGGCGGAGGAGGCCGCGCTCGACGCCGCGCGCGCGCCGTCGGGCATGGTCCGCATCGCAGCGCCGATCACCTTCGGCATCCGCTTCGTCGCCGACGCCATCGCCGACCTGCTGGTCGCACATCCCGGTATCCAGATCGACCTGCGCCTGTCCGACGCGCGGGTCGACATCGTCGCCGACGGATTCGACATCGCGCTACGCATCGCCGACCTGCCCGACAGCTCGCTGCGCGCACGCCGCCTGTCACCGGTCAAGGCACGCGTGGTCGCCGCCCCCGCCTATCTCGCGCAGCATGGCACGCCGCAGCATCCGGCCGACCTCGCGCATCACGCCTGCTTCCTCTACGCGAACGCGATCGGCGCGTGGCATTTCCGCAAGGCGGATGGCGAGGAAGCGGCGGTACGCCCGACCGGGCCACTGATCACCGACAATGGCGACGCGATGACCCCCGCACTGCTCGCCGGGCTGGGCATCGCTCGGCTGCCCGACTTCATCATCGACCGCGAACTGGCGGACGGGCGGCTGGTCGAGATCCTCGGCGACTGGTCGCCGATGAACATTGCGCTTCATCTGCTCACCCCGCCCAGTTCCCTGCGCCCGGCGCGGGTCGAGCTGGTGATTGAGTTTCTATCGCAGCGCTTCCGTAACCTCTGCACACGGGTTTGATCGCGCCCCAATGCAAAGGGCCGGCCCGCATCGCTGCGGACCGGCCCCTTGCTTGGGTCAGGTGACGTCAGAGCTTGTAGCGGAAGCCGACGCGGAACTGGCGGCCCAACATGTCCGAATAGGTCGTGTTCGACGCATTGCCCGTTTCCGGCACCAGCAACGGCCAGCGGTTGAACAGGTTCGTGACGTTGAAGAAGAACTCCGCCTCGGAGCTGCCCACCTGGACCTTCTGGGTCAGGTTGAGGTCGGCATAGAACAGGCCCGACACGCGGTTGTTGTTATAGGTAGGGAAATTGGTGGTCGAGAGCGGGCAGCCCGAAGTGCACTCGATGCCGCTCGCGGCGTATCTGCCCGAACTGACCCCACGGCCGGTCAAGGTCGCGGAGAAGGTCGGCGTGGTGTAGGCGACGCTGCCGCGGAAGATCCACGTCGGCGTGCTCGCCTGACCGCCATTCGCGCCCACCGTGTTGACCGGAGCCGATCCGGCGATGCCGGTGACCGCCAGATTTTCGATGTAGCGGGTCGCGATACCGCGCAGGGTGATCGCGCTTTCGCCCATCGGGATGCGATAGGCCGCGTCGAAATCGACGCCACGCACCAGGCGGCGCACATAGTTGAACGGCTGAGTCCGGATCAGCAGATAGGGTGCGGTCGGCGTCGACCGCACCGGATCGGTCGTGATCGCGGCGCAGAAATCCTGATTGCCGTCGGCATAGCAGCGGTTGACGACTTCCTGAGCCGAGATCGAGTCGATCGCGCCTTCCAGGTCGATGCGGAAATAATCGACCGAGAATTTGAAGCCCGGCAGGAAGCGCGGCGACAGCACGCCGCCGATGTTCCACGAATTGGCGACTTCAGGGCGCAGATTGATATTGCCCGTCACCAGTCCCGAATAGCTGTAGCGCTGCGGACCGTTGAGTCCGTCCTGCGTATAGACCGGGTTGGCAACCGAATCGCTGTTCGCGGTACCCGCCTGATAGAGTTCGTTGAGGTTCGGTGCCCGGATGTCGCGCGAACGCGTCACGCGGAACAGAATGTCCTCGATCGGCTGCCAGGTCGCGCCCAGCTTCCACGTCGTGACATAGCCCGAGTTCGAATAGTCGGTGCCGCGCACCGCACCGTTGAACTCAAGCCCGAAGCCCAGCGGCACCACGGTCTCGAGATAGGCTTCCTTCACATTGTAGGCACCGGTGAAGGGCAGATAGTTTCCGACCGACCAGGCGTTGCTGGTGGTGCCCGTCGGGCTGATCACCGGCTGGAACTCGGTCGGCACACTGCCGCGGATCTTCTCTTCGCGATATTCACCACCGAATGCGATGCTGACATCGCCAGCCCAGGTCGCGAACGGGGTGAACGACCAGTTCGTGCCCGCGACAAACTGTTCGAGCGTCTGGTCGCGATAGGGATCGCCGAGCACATAGGCGATCGCCGCAGGGTTCGCGACGCCAATGCCGAGCCGGTTGAGCGGCACGCAGTTGGGATCGTCGTTGGTCGTGCTGGCATCGACGTTGATGAGGCACTGGATCGACCCGACCGCATAGCCGCGCGCGTTGCCAGCGGGCGCGAACGCGGCTGCGGTGGCGGCGGCCATGCGCGCATTGTGCATGATGTTGCGCAGCTGCTCACGCACGTCCGAACGGCCATATTGCGCATAGACGTCCCAGCGCGCGGTCTTGCCGAACGCCTCGAACGTCCCTTCGAACCCGCCGACGAAGCGCATCACCTCACGCTCGTTATTGATCGCGCGGAACGGCAGGTCAGCCGCAGTCGTCGCCAGCGTAAAGCTGTTGACGCCGGTCAGGCGCGCCGTGCCCAGTGTCTGGAGCGCAAATGCGTTACAGGTGATGGGCGTCGGCACCACGGTGCAGCCCGTGGTGTTGTAGGTGATGCCGGTCGCCAGGTTCGGACCCGCGTTGAACAAGACCTTCTGGTGATTGTACGAAGCTTCGAAGAACGCCTCGACATTGTCCGTAACCTCATAGGTCAGTCGACCGAACACGCCCCAGCGATCATCCTCGGGCATCAGGCCGATACGGCGACCAGAATCATTGACCTGCCACGATCCGTTCTGGACGACCGACGGTGCAGAGGCACCGCCAAGCGCCGGGAATTGGAAGGTACCATAGTCAAACACGTTCACAGAACCGCCCTGACCAAAATACAGCCCGCGCAGCGCGGTGCTGCTGGTAATCAGGCCGCCCGGCGTCGAGTTCGACGCACCGACATTGCGCAGCGTAGTGATATAGCGCGGCACGGTCGCATTGGCGCTCCACGCCGGGTTTTCGACCCGCACATAACCGGTGTGGTTCCACTTGCGGTCGATCGGATCGATCTCGAAGATGCCGTCCTGATGCGAAATTTCCGCGTTGAACATGACGTGCCCACGGCCGCCGGCGAATGACGTGCCGCCCGTGACGGTACCCTGATAGTTGAACCCGTCGCCATAGGTGGTGACGCCGGTCTCTCCGCTGATGCGCAGCCCATCAAGCTCCTTGTTGAGCACGAAGTTGACCACGCCGCCGACCGCGTCCGAGCCATAGGCCGCCGACGCGCCGCCGGTTGCGATCTCGACACGATCGACCAGTCCCTGCGGGATGTTGTTGACATCGACCCAGCCGAAGATCGTCGAACCGACCGATCGGCGACCGTTCAACAGGATCAGCGTCCGCCCCTCGCCCAGGTTGCGCAGGTTGAGCGCGTTGATGCCCGCCGAGCCGTTGGACAGGTTGAGACGCGAGTTGGCCGGCTTGGTCGATCCGGCAAGCTGCGGCTGCTGGTTGACGAAGTCGGCGATATTGTTGGTTGGCGACGTATTGTCGATATCTTCGCTGGTCAGCACCGTCAGCGGGGTCGGCGACTGAAATCCGTCGCGAACGATGCGCGATCCGGTGATCGTCACCTCACGCTCGCCAGATTCCTCCCCGGTCGCGGGTGCAGGCGCATCCTGCGCGAACGCCGGAACCGCCAGGCTGCACGCGGTCACGAACAATGCGGTCTTGAACTTCATACCCAACCCCCTTTTGACCCGGCGCGCATTTTTTGTGTCGGCTTCGCCAGAAACCGGGAAATTAATCATGCATATTCTATGTGTGCAAATGCAAAATAACGGCGAAGCCTATAACCTGAGTTTATATGATTCGCGTCAAGACTTGACAGGGTTCGCCGCAAGTCCGGCTGGACACTGACGGTTCACCACTCCTGCCCCACCCCCCCGCGACTCGTGGATTCAGGCCGGTTAGCCAAAAATTAACCTTTTGCCTTCATTCCAGCTTAGGTTAATGAATCAGTCGCGTTGTTCGTCACAGGGGGCGTCCAACCGGCACAGGGGAAATCAGCCGATGCGCGTGCTGCTGATCGAAGACGAACCGACGACCGCCAAGGCCATCGAGCTGATGCTCGCGACCGAGGGGTTCAACGTCTACACCACCGATCTGGGCGAGGAAGGCCTCGATCTGGGCAAGCTGTATGATTACGATATCATCCTGCTCGACCTGAACCTTCCCGACATGCACGGCTATGACGTGCTGAAGAAGCTGCGCGTTGCGCGGGTTCAGACCCCGGTCCTGATCCTCTCGGGCATCAACGAAATGGACAGCAAGGTCCGCTCGTTCGGCTTCGGCGCCGACGATTACGTGACCAAGCCCTTCCATCGCGAAGAGCTGATCGCCCGCATCCACGCCGTGGTGCGCCGCAGCAAGGGTCACAGCCAGTCGGTCATCCGCACCGGCAAGCTGGCGGTGAACCTGGACGCCAAGACCGTCGAGGTCGATGGTGCCCGCGTCCACCTGACCGGCAAGGAATATGCGATGCTGGAGCTGCTCTCGCTCCGCAAGGGCACGACGCTCACCAAGGAAATGTTCCTCAACCACCTTTATGGCGGGATGGACGAGCCCGAGCTCAAGATCATCGACGTCTTCATCTGCAAGCTGCGCAAGAAGCTCAGCATGGCGTGCGAGGGCGAGAATTACATCGAGACCGTCTGGGGCCGCGGCTATGTGCTGCGCGAGCCCGAGGAAGCGGCCGGCGCGGTCAGCGCGGTCGCCTGACACCAGTTCGTTGCGTGGGGCAAAGGGGGCCGCGCCATCCGGGGGATGGCGCGGCCCTTTTTCTTGTGCGCGCATGATGGCCCGCCCTTCGGCGAACCATCTGATCTGCAAGAAGTAACTGGCGGAGAGGGTGGGATTCGAACCCACGTTACGGTTCCCCGTAAACCGCATTTCGAGTGCGGCGCGATCGACCACTCTGCCACCTCTCCGCGAGGGGTCCGCAGGGCATGTACATGCCGCTCCGTCCGGTCGAGCGCGGGCCTCTAGACCAAGGCTCGCGGGCTTGCAAGCGCCTTGCGCACGCTTCTTGTATGGACCGCAAAGCGCATTAGATTGAACCCATGACTCGCGCCTCCGACCCGCTCGATCTGGCGATTGCCGGTGTCCCCGTCCCTCCGGTCGCGCATGCGCGCTTCAACCTGGGCGATGTGGTGCGACACCGGCTGTTCGATTTTCGCGGGGTGATTTTCGACATCGATCCGGTCTTTGCCAATACCGACGAATGGTATGACGCGATCCCGGAGGATGTGCGCCCGCGCAAGGACCAGCCTTTCTACCACCTGCTCGCCGAGAATGCGGAGTCGAGCTACGTCGCCTATGTCAGCCAGCAGAACCTGGTCGCGGACGACAGCGACGAGCCGGTCGAGCATCCCGCGATCAGCGGGTTGTTCGACGAGTTGAGCGACGGGCGGTATCAGTTGAAGCGCGAGCATCGGCATTAGGTTTGTTTGAGAACACTGGCGCGTTCTGCGGCACCGGCCCGCTCCCCCACCCGGCCGCCCATCGGCAGGATATTCGGGAACGGGTGGCCGGGTGGGGGAGCGGGCCGGTGCCGAAACTATGGGGCGACAGCCCCGCATAACGGTTGACTTCCTAACCCGAATCCCATAACCGCGCCGTTCCTCCCGCCGGGCTTGTCCTGCGCGGGCACATGCTTTTGAAATTGAGATGAGGCCCATGTTCGCTATCGTGCGCACGGGCGGCAAGCAGTATCGCGTTGCCGCAGGAGACAAGATCGTCGTCGAGAAGCTCGACGGCGAAGCCGGTTCGACGATCACCCTGGGTGACGTGCTGCTCGCTGGCGAAGGTTCGGATCTGAAGTCGACCGACGGCCTGACCGTTTCGGCCGAGATCGTCGCCCAGCAGAAGGGCGAGAAGATCATCGTCTTCAAGAAGCGCCGTCGGCACAACTATCGCCGCAAGAACGGCCATCGCCAGAACCACACCATCCTGAAGATCACCGCGATCGGTGCGCAGGAGACCAAGAAGAAGGCCGCGAAGGCCAAGGCGACCGAGGGCGATGCCCCGGCGGCCGCGGAAGCGTAAGGAGTAATCCGAAATGGCACATAAGAAGGCAGGCGGCTCTTCGCGCAACGGTCGCGACTCGCAGTCCAAGCGTCTCGGCGTGAAGAAGTTCGGTGGCGAAGTCGCCATTGCGGGCAACATTCTCGTGCGTCAGCGCGGGACCAAATATTATCCGGGCGTCAATGTCGGCATCGGCAAGGACCATACCCTCTTTGCGCTTACCGACGGCCGCGTGCGATTCCACGACGGCAAGCTCGGTCGCAAATTCTGCTCGGTAGAAATGATTGCGGCTGCGGCCGAATAAGCTGGGCAACCATCCGGGTTGCCCGCCAGGGTGACCCGGGTCTCCGCATCAGGAGACCGCAAAAGGGAGACGGGTCACCCCGGTCTCCCTTTTTCTTTGCTCCCTCGAAACCCGATCGTCTTTCCCGCGTCATGCTTGGCGGGAATGGCGGGCAAGAGGAGTAAGCGGACATGTTCGCAAGAACGCAAAGACTGATGCTGCGGCCCGGCTGGATCGAGGATGCGCCCGAACTGGCGCGCGCGATCGGCCATCATGAGGTTGTCCGCAACCTCAGCCGCGCTCCGTGGCCCTATGCGGTGAGCGACGCCGAAGAATTTCTGATGATCGAGCGCAAGGCGAGCGACCTGCCGGTGTTCCTGATCTGCGCGCTGGACGAGGCCACCAGCCGCATCGTCGGTTGCATCGGGCTCGACCGGATGGAGCGCGGCACTGTCGAACTCGGCTATTGGATCGCTCCCGACGCCTGGGGTCGCGGCTATGCGACCGAGGCCGGCCGCGCGGTGATCGACATCGCCCGCACGCTGCGCGTGCCCACGCTCACCGCCAGCCACTTCGCCGACAATCCGGCATCGGGCCGTGTCCTGCGCAAGCTCGGCTTCCGCCCGACGGGGCGCACCATCTCCCGCCACTCGCTCGGTCGCGGCGGTGAGGATGTGACGGTGGAGTTCGAGCAGCGCCTGTCGGACTCAGACTGTACCGATCCCTGCGACCGAATGGCGGCGTGAAGCACTAAAAGCCCCTCCCCTTCAGGAGTGGCGGCTTGGACTGCCCCCGGCAGTCCAAGCCCAGTCCGGAAGACTGGGCGACCCGCCACTGGGTTGGGGTGGGGCCGTCGCGTCTCACCGAGACTACGCACGGACGACGGCCCTTGCCTCACCCACACATCCGCCCGAACGAGGTACAAACGTCCGGCATTGGGTGGTTAGCTGCCATCGACAATGGTAGTCTAAGACAATGCGGATCACATCAGTCTTCCGACCGGTTATTGGACTACTTGCGGCACTCGCTGTGGCGGCTTGTGGCAGTGCGCCGTCGAAGACGACTATGACCGTTGCGGAACTGATACCCCAGATAGATCGACTAAACGGTCAAACGGTCAGCGTTGTTGGCTATCTATCGAGGTGTGAAGTGAACAGTTGCCGTCTATACCGCAACAAGGCGGAGGCCGACGACGTAGACCGCTCCATG
Source organism: Sphingomonas sp. J315 (assembly GCF_024666595.1). Classification (NCBI taxonomy): domain Bacteria; kingdom Pseudomonadati; phylum Pseudomonadota; class Alphaproteobacteria; order Sphingomonadales; family Sphingomonadaceae; genus Sphingomonas; species Sphingomonas sp. J315. The sequence goes on from NZ_CP088296.1 coordinate 367,435, forward strand.
GACGCGATGCGAGCGGCGCTGGCGGCCGGGGCTACTGACGTATCAGGTTTCGGGTTTCCGAATTATCCTGCCCTTGGGCTTGGCCAAGGGGCGCGGTTCGCATTCTTCGAGATGCAGGCTACTTTTTACGCAAACAGCTATGTCGTGATTACCGGCAGGGTGACGAACGAATGTCGTGCCGAAGGAAAACCTGTCTGTTTTGATAGGAGTAACGACGTCGAACCCAGCGCCATCCGGGCGGCAATCACCCCCCTTAAGTAGCGTCGTGATCGACCGAATGACCGCAATGGGATCGTAAGCCGCCCAACCCCTCCCCTGAAGGGGAGGGCCTGAGAGCGAACCTTGCCTCAAATGATCGGACGGAGCCAGTTACGCAACACGGCTCCGCCCGAAACCCTGAACCTCAATCGACGGCGGCAGCCTCGCGCCGAACCGGTTTCGGCGCGATTTCCCAGCCCCCGCCGAGCGCCTTGAACAGCGCAACCTGCGCCTCGGCCAATGCCGCATTCGACTGGGCGAGCGCGGCGCGCGCGCCTGCCCGTTCGCGTTCGGCGTCGATCCGCTGGAGCAGGCTGTCGCGCCCCGCCTCGAACCGCAGGATCGCGATCCGCGCGGCGTTGGTCGCCGAGGCATCGGCGCGGCGGAGTGCGACGTTGCGCTCGATCTCGCCCGAATAGCGCGCCAGCGCCTGTTCGACCTCGCGCAATGCGGTCAGCACCGTGCCGTCAAACGCGGCGAGCGAACCCTCCGCCCCCGCCTCAGCCTGACGCACGCGCGCACGCGCGGCGGTCAGGTTCGGGAAGTTCCAGCTGAGCAGCGGCCCGAGCGAGAAGTTGAACGACGAACTCTTGCCCAGATCCTCGATATTCTGCGCGCCCAGCGACACCGAACCGCCCAGCGTGATCGACGGATAGAGCGCGGCGGTCGCCACCCCCACCCGCGCGGTATCCGCCGCCAGCTGACGCTCGGCCTGACGCACATCGGGGCGGCGGGCGAGCAAGGCCTGGCCGTCACCGACCGGGATCAGCGCCGATACGCCCGGCGGCGTGGCGCAGGCATCGGCCTGCCCGTCCAGCTCCGCCGGCGGCTTGCCGGTCAGCGTCGCCAGCGCATAGAGCGCCGCGCGCCGCTCCGCCTCGAACGCCGGCACCTGTGCGCGGGCATTCTCGGCCAGCACGCGCGCCTGATCCACGTCGCGGATCGTCCCGCGCCCGGCGTCGAACAGCCGCTGGGTCAGGTCGAGCGTGCGAGTCTGCAGCTGCACCGTCTCGCGCGCCACCGCCGCCTGCGCGGCAAAGCCGCACGCCGCAGCATAGGTCCGCGCCGTCTCCGCCGCGATCGCCACGCGCGCACCGTCGAGCGCCGCCTGCGCCGCATCGACATCCGCCCGCGCCGCCTCGATCGAACGGCTCACCCGGCCGAACAGGTCGATCTCATAGGACGCGTCCAGACCGACCTGGAAGAAGTCGCCCTCGACCCCGTCCACGCCCGGCGGCAACGCGCCCTGGGCACTCTCTGCCCCGGTGCGTGACCGGGTATAGCCCGCACCGACATTGGTCGACGGCAGCCGCTGCCCGCGCGATTCCGACAGGATCGCGCGCGCCCGCTTCAGGTTCGCCGACGCCTGACGGATATCGGTGTTGTAGGTCAGCGCCTCCACCACCAGCCGGTCGAGCACCGGATCCTTGAACAGCCGCCACCATTCGCCCTCGACCGCGCTTGGCGACACCTTGGTCATGCCGGGATCGACAAAGGCCGCCGCCGCCGTGGGTGGCGTTTCGGGCCGCTGATAGGTCGGGCCGACCGCGCAGCCCGCCAGCAACGCCGCGCTCGCGCTTATGATGAAAAGGCGCTTCATGCTGCGGGCTCCGTCACGGGATCATGGGGTTTGGAGCGGAAGCGTGCCGATTGCGCGCTCGCCCAGATGCCGAACTTGCGGCTGATGACGTAAAAGGCCGGGGTGAAGATCAGGCCAAAGATCGTCACGCCGATCATGCCAAAGAACACCGCGACACCCAGCGCCTGGCGCAGCTCCGCCGCCGCCCCGCTCGCGATCACGAGCGGCAGCACGCCGAGGATGAAGGCGATCGAGGTCATCACGATCGGACGCATGCGCTGATGCGCCGCGTGCTTCGCCGCCTCGAACATGTCCATGCCCTGATCCTCGTTCTGACGGGCGAATTCGACGATCAGGATCGCATTCTTCGCCGCCAGGCCGATCAGCACGACCAGCCCGATTTGCGTGAGGATATTATTGTCCATCCCCATCAAATTGACGCCCAGGATCGCGGCGAGCAGACACATCGGCACGATCAGGATCACCGCCAGCGGCAGCACCAGGCTCTCATAGAGCGCGGCGAGCAACAGGAAGACGAAAACCACCGCCAGGCCAAAGGCGATCGTGCCGGTATTGCCGGCGGACTTCTGTTCCAGCGCCAGCTCGGTCCATTCGAAGCTCATCCCCTGTGGCAGGGTCTGCGCCGCAAGTGCCTCCATCGCATCCAGCGTCTGGCCGGTCGAATAGCCGGGCTTGGAATCGCCCTGCAGTTCCGCTGCCGGATAGAGGTTGTGGCGCACCACGCGATACGGGCCGCTGTCGTTGCGCAGCGTCATCACCGAACTCATCGGCACCATCTCGCCCGACGCCGACCGGGTCTTGAGACCCTGAATGTCGGTGGCATCGTCGCGATAGGGTGCATCGGCCTGCGCCGTCACGCGGAAGGTGCGGCCCAGATAGTTGAAATCGTTGACATAGGACGATCCCAGATAGGCCCCCAGCGTCGAGAAGACGTTGGACACCGGCACGCCCATCCGCTCCGCCCGCTCACGATCGACATCTGCGGTCAGCCGCGGCGTGCCGGTGTTGAACAAAGTGAAGGCATTCGTGACGCTTTCCTGCTGGTTCGCGCCCATCATCATGCCGAAGGCGGACTGCGCGAGCGCGTTGTAACCCAGCCCCTCGCGGTCCTGGATCATCATCTTGAACCCGCCGCCGGTGCCGATCCCCGGAACCGGGGGCGGAGCGATGACGAGGATGTCGCCGCCCTTGATCGGGGCCAGCGCGCCATACAGCGCGCCCTGGATTTGATCTGCGGTTGCCTCACGCTCGGCATGGGGGGCCAGGCCGAAGAAAAGCACGCCGGTGTTCGGCGCGGTCGAAAAGCTCGCGCCATCGAGACCGGCAAAGCCGACGACATATTTGACGCCCGGCAGCTTGCGCGCCTCGGTGATCGCCTGCTGCACCACCGCATCGGTGCGCTGGAGCGATGCGCCGGGCGGCAGCATCACCGCGCCGATCAGATAGCCCTGATCCTGCGGCGGAATGAAGCCCGACGGGGTCGAGGTGAAGCGCCAGCCAGCGACGAGGATCAGCGCCATGTAGACGACACCGACGACCATCAGCATCCGCACAAGTCGCGCAGTCAGCTTGCCGTAATTCTCCGACAGCCGGTTGAACCCACGGTTGAACGCCGCCCCTGCCCGCGCGGGATAGCCGCGCCAGCCGGGTGCGGGGATGGTGTCATGCCCCTTGTGCTTCAGCACCAGCGCACAGAGCGCGGGCGACAGCGTCAGCGAGACGAAGGCCGAGATGACCGTCGCCGAGGCGATGGTGATCGCGAACTGCTGGTAGAAAGCGCCGGAGATTCCCGGGATGAACATGGTCGGGATGAACACCCCGGTCAGCACCAGGCTGATCGCGATGATCGCGCCCGACACCTCGTCCATCGTCTTGTGCGCGGCTTCCTTGGGGGACAGCCCCTCCTCTTCCATCAATCGCTCGACATTCTCGACCACCACGATCGCGTCGTCGACGACGATGCCGATCGCGAGGACCAGTCCGAACAGCGACAGCGTGTTGAGCGAATAGCCGAACGCCAGCAGCACCGCGAACGCGCCGACCAGTGAGATCGGGATCGCCACGATCGGGATGATCGCCGCGCGCCAGCTCTGCAGGAACACGATGACGACGAGCACCACGAGCACCAGTGCCTCGATCAGCGTGTGCTCGACCGCGGTGATCGACTCGGCAATATATTCGGTCGGGTTGTAATCGATCGAATAGGTCATCCCCGGGGAAAGTCCTTCGCCAGCGACGCCAGCTCGGCCTTCACCGCATCGGCGGTCGCAAGCGCGTTCGAGCCGGGCAGCTGGAAGATGCCGACGCCGACCGCGCGCTTGTCGTTGAGATAGCCGTTGAAGTTGTAATCCTGTGCGCCAAGCTCGATCCGCGCGACATCGCGCAGATGCGTCAGGCGACCCATCGTGTCGCGCTTGACCACGATCGCGCCGAACTCGTCCGGCGTGGTCAGTCGGCCCTTGGTCTGGACGCCCAGTTCGAACGCCGGGCTGGCGTTGCCATAGGGTGGCGCGCCGACAGTGCCGGCGGCGACCTGGACGTTCTGTCCACGGATCGCATTGACCACCTCGTCCACGGTCATGTCGCGGGCGGCGGCAAGGCCGGGGTCGATCCACACGCGCATGTTGTAGTCGCGCCCGCCAAACGCCTGCGCCTGCCCCACTCCCGGAATACGCGCGATGCGATCCTGGACCTGCAGCGTGACGTAGTTCGAGATATACTGGATATCGAGGCTGTTGTCGGGCGAGGTGAAGAACGCGACCATCAGGAAGTCGGGCGAGCTCTTGTTCACCGTCACGCCGATGCGGCGCACATCCTCGGGCAGGCGCGGCTCGGCGGTCGCGACCTTGTTCTGGACCAGCACCTGCGCCTTATCGACATCCGTGCCCTGCTTGAACGCCACGGTGATCTGGGTCTGGCCGTTTCCGATCGACGACGACGTCATGTAGAGCATGTTATCGACGCCGTTGATCGCCTGTTCGATCGGCGCGGCGACCGTTTCCGCGACGGTTTCGGCGCTCGCCCCCGGATAGGCGGCGGTGACGACCACCGTCGGTGGCGCGATATTGGGATATTGCGCGATCGGGAGCGAGGGATAGGCGATGGCGCCGACGATCACGATCAGGATCGACAGCACCGCCGCAAAGATCGGCCGCTCGATGAAGAAATGCGGGAATTTCATGGCTTGCGCCCCTTACTGGACGGTCGCCTGGCCCGAAGCCGGCGGATCGATGGGGCGCGTCGGCGCAGCTTGTTTGCTCGCGTCGGGGGTGATCTTGCCTACCTTGGGCGTAACCGGAGCACCGGGCTGAAGCCGACCGACGCCGGTCAGGATCACGCGATCCGTGGGCGCAAGCCCGTCGCGCACGATGCGCAGCCCCTCGGCCTTCGCCCCGACCTCGACGACGCGCGGGGTCGCCTTGTTGTCCTTGCTCAGCACATAGACCAGGCGACGGGTCTGATCGGTCACGATCGCCTCGTCCGGGACCAGCATCGCACGATAGCTGCCCGAACCCAGCAGGCGCGCGCGACCGAACATGCCCGGTGTGAGGAAGCCGGTGGGGTTGGGCACCACGGCATGCGCGCGGATCGTCCCCGAATTGGGATCGACCGCATTGTCGAGGAACGCCATGCGGCCGTTCCAGCGGTACTCGTTTTCGTCGGCGAGCTGGATCTGCACCGGGTTGGCGGTGTTGCGCGATGACCCGCGCTCACCGCGCTGATCCTGACGCAGATTCTTGAGGTAGAAGGCCTCGGCGCCCTCAAATTCGAACCAGATCGGGTTGAGCGAGACGACACGGGTCAGCACCGTCTGCCCCTCGGCCACGAAATCGCCGATGCTCACCTTGCGATCCGAAATGCGCCCGCTGAACGGCGCGCGGACGGTGGTGAAGCCCAGATTGAGCATCGCCTGCGACGCCGACGCGCGGCCAGCGGCCAGATCGGCAGCGGCACTGCGCTCCGCCGCAACATTCGCCTCCAGCTCCTCGGCGCTCACCGCCTGCGCCTGTGCGAGCGCGCGGCTGCGCGCCGTGACCTGACGGGCATTGTTGAGCGCGGCCTGGGCGCGGGCGATCTGCGCCTGCGCCTGCATCAGCTGGGCGCGATAGGGGCGCGGGTCGATCGTGAAGAGCGCCTGGCCCTTGCGAACATCCTGACCGTCGCGGAAATGCACTGCGGTGATGACACCGTTGACCCGCGCGCGCAGCTCGACATCCTCGGGTGCCACAAAGCGCCCGGTGTAATCGTCCCAGTCGACCACTTCACGCTGGAGCGGGGTTGCGACCATCACTTCGGGCGGTGGCGGCGCGGCGGGCGGCTGGCCGCCACCACAAGCACTCAAAGCCGCCAGCGCCACAAAGCCTGCCAGGACACGCATAATCGTATTTCCCCTTATTGCGGTGCAGCAATTGGGGAGGCGGAAAAGCGGTTTCAACCCCGCAACGGATAATTTCTGATATTTTCCGTTCAGTAATTAAATACGCGGCTATGCGGCCACGGTTCCGTTGGGCAGAATCGCGGCCTCATAGTCGCTTTCCACCTTCTGAATCAGCGCGCGATCGTCATGATTCCACGGATGGAAGCCGGGCAGGAAGTAGCTGATCCAGGCCGGGATCATCCGCGTGACGATGCCCGGGGAGACCAGCAGATATTTCGCCACCATCGCCTTGGCGCGCCAGCCGGTGACGCCGTCCTGCGCCATCAGGTCCAGCGTTCCCTCGATCCGGTGCTTCCAGAAGGTCCCGGTGATGAGCAGCATCGTCAGCGATTTGATCTTCCAGCGCTTCCACCGGCTCATGCCCTTGGTCGCGTGGAGATAGGTGTCGTATGCGACACCCTTGTGCTCGATCTCCTCCAGTGCATGCCAGCGCCACAGATCGCCATTCTCCTGATCGGCACCGTCGAGATGCTTCGGGTTCCTGATCAGCTCCGAGGCGAGGATCGCGGTGTAATGCTCCAGCGCCATCGTCGCGGCGAGCTGGACGATCTTGGGCCGCGCCCGCGCGATCTCCAGCACCTGGTCGATCCGCGATTCCAGCCGGCTGATGTCATAACCATGGTCCAGCACGCGCTTGTTGAACGCAACATGCTCACGGCTGTGCACAACTTCCTGCACGGTGAACGCCTTGATCTCACGCGCCAGCTTCTCGTCCACTCCCTCGCGGAACGCCTTCACGCTCTCGATGAAATAGGCTTCGCCCTTCGGAAACGTGACCGACAGCGCGTTGTAAAAGGCGGTCGCGGTGACATCGCCGCCCAGCCACCAGCGGTCCTGCCGCTGCCCGCGCCCGAAACGGCGGTCGCGCGGCGTGATGGTCAGGTCAGCGGGAGTCTTTGCGTTCGACATGGTTTTGCTCCAAGGCATCTGCGATGACAGCTACCTCTTACTTACACAAATGTCAATAACACCGATCCCCGAACGCAAACGCCTCAGCCCTGAGGAATCGCGCGACGCCGCATTGGAGGCCGCACGCGCCCTGTTGATTGAGGCGGGGCCGCAAGCGGTGACGCTCAAGGCCGTTGCCGCGCGCATCGGCCGCACCCATGCCAACCTCCTCCACCATTTCGGGTCGGCGGCGGGGTTGCAGCGCGCGCTCGCCCGCAGCCTCGCCGAGACAGTCTGCACGCGCATCGTCTGCCTGATTCAGGAAGCGCGCGCCGACGGACAGGCACCGACGGAGGACAAGCCCCGGCAGGTCGTCGACCTCGCCTTTGACGCCTTCGACAAATCCGGCGCAGGCGCGCTGGCAAGCTGGATGATCCTTTCGGGGAACGAGGACGCGCTCGACCCGATCCTCGAAGTCATTCACGGTCTTGTCGATCAGATCGCTGCGGTCGAGGGCGAAGACACCGGTACCGCGCTGCGTGAGGACACGCTCGCCCTCGTCCTGATGGCGATGGGCGACGCGCTGCTCGGCGAACAGCTCGCCCGATCGCTCGACCTTCCCCGTGGCGCCGCGCGCGAAATCGCGCTGCGTCAGCTCATCGGCTCCCCCGCTTTCTCAAGATGTGGGGCCAGGACATCTAGTCATGCATTTTCTCGACCAGGCAAAAATCTACATCAAATCCGGCTGGGGCGGCGGCGGTGCCGTCGGCTTCCGGCGTGAGAAGTATATCGAATATGGCGGTCCCGACGGCGGCGACGGCGGCAAGGGCGGCGACATCATCTTCGAAGCAGTGCCCGGCCTCAACACGCTGATCGACTTCCGCTACACTCAGCATTTCCGCGCCCAGCGCGGCCATGGCGGGTCGGGCAGCAACAAGACCGGCGCGGGTGGCGACGATCTCGTCATCAAGGTACCGATCGGCACGCAAATCCTCGCCGATGACGAGGAGCGCACCCTGCTCGCCGACCTGACCGAGGAAGGGCAGCGCATCGTCTTCCTGAAGGGCGGCGATGGCGGGCGCGGCAACGCCAGCTACAAGACCAGCACCAACCGCACCCCGCGTCAGCACGGCACCGGCTGGCCGGGCGAGGAAATGTTCGTCTGGCTGCGGCTCAAATTGCTCGCCGATGCGGGTCTGGTCGGCCTGCCCAATGCCGGCAAGTCCACCTTCATCAACGCCGTCACCAACGCCCAGGCAAAGGTCGGCGCCTATGCCTTCACCACCACCCGCCCCCCAGCTTGGCGTGGTGCGGCACAAGGGCAATGAGTTCGTCATCGCCGACATCCCCGGGCTGATCGAGGGCGCGGCGGAAGGCGCGGGGATCGGCGACCGCTTCCTCGGCCATATCGAACGGTGCAAGGTGCTGCTCCACCTCGTTGACGCCAATGACGAGGACGTCGCCACCAGCTACCGTATCGTCCGCGACGAGCTGGACGCCTACGGCGCGGGGCTGCTCGACAAGAAGATCATCGTCGCGCTGAACAAGATCGACATGCTCGACGACGAGCTGATTGCCGCCCTCTCCGCCGAGCTCGAAGAAGCCAGCGGTGCGGAAGTCATCGCGATCTCCGGCGCGGCGGGCATCGGCGTCGACTGGGCGCTCGACAAGCTGCTTGAGGCGATCGGCCCCGATCACGCGCGGGTCAGCGACGACGATGAGGGCGAGGAAGTGGTGGAGTGGTCGCCGATCTAGGGGCTGGCGCGGGTAACCCAAAATGATAGTTTCGAGGGCATGTTGATCCGCGTCACCTTGCCCGCTTTGCTGTTCGCGTCCCCTGTTCTCGCACAGGAAGAGGCCCCGTCGCGTGAACCGCTGCGCACCCGAATCTATGTCGGGCCGCAAGTGTCGCCCGCGACGCCCGGTGCCAAGGATCTCTCGTTCGGCCCCTTTTTCGACGTTTCGCGCGCGCGCGGCGACGATCCGTTCGATTTCGAGGCACCCGATGAAAGTTTCGGGTTCGTCGTCGCCGACGCGGGCGGAATCGAATTCGGCCCCGCGCTCGGCTTCAAGGGCAAGCGCAAGGCTGCGGACATCGGCGTGCCGCTCCACGAAGTCGGGTTCAGCTTCGAGATCGGCGGCTTCGCGCAGACCTACCCTGCCCCCAACCTGCGCGTCCGTGCCGAGGCGCGCAAGGCGGTGAGCGGCCACGACGGCTTGGTGGGCGAGTTGAGCGCCGACATTATCGCCCGCGATGGCGACAACTGGCTGTTCTCGATCGGTCCGCGCGTGACGCTCGCCGACGCGACCTATCACCGCGCCTGGTATGGGATCACCCCGGCGGACAGCGCAGCCTCCGGTCTGGCGCAGTTCCGCCCCGATGGCGGGGTCGAGGGGCTGGGCATCGCCGCCGGCTATCTGCGCCAGCTCGGCAAGCGGGTCGGGATCAGCGCCTATGCCCGCTACGACCATCTGGTCGGCGACGCGGGTCGCTCCCCCTATGTCCGCGCCGCCGGATCGCGCAGCCAGCCCTCGGTCGGGCTGGCGCTCAGCTATACGTTCGGCGGCGAGTAACCACGCCGGGACAGTTACAGTTCAGCAACAACCGGGCATGACGGCGCAACATCGACGGGAGGCGCGGATGTTGAGACTGATCGCATTGCTCGGCGGGGCGGCGTTGCTGACTGCACAGGCCGCCGACGCGCAGCGCCTCCGTGAGCGGATCGCGGAGCGCATGGCCGCGGGCGGTGCCACGGCTCCCGCAACCGGCATGGTCGAGCATGCCTATGGCCGCGACGCCCTGCAAAAGCTCGATTTCTGGGCAGCAAAGGACAGCGCCAGACCCGCGCCGATCGTGATCTTCGTCCATGGCGGCGGGTGGAAGCGCGGCGACAAGCGCAATGCGACCGGCGCGGACAAGGTGACGCACTATCTCGGACAGGGCTATGCCGTCGCCTCGGTCAACTATCGCCTCGTCCCCGCGGCAAAGGTCGAGGATCAGGCCGCCGATGTCGCCGCCGCCTTCGCCTGGCTGCGCACCAACGCCGCGAAACTGGGCATCGACCCGAAGCGCATGGTGCTGATGGGCCACAGCGCCGGCGCGCATCTGGTCGCGTTGGTCGGCACCGACCCGGCCTATGCCCGCGCAGCGGGCTTCGCGCTGTCCGACATCAAGGGCGTGATCCCGCTCGACGGCGCGGCCTATGACGTCGCCGCCCAGATGGCCGATGGCCCGGGAATCATGCAGGACACCTATGCCCAGGCCTTCGGCAGCGATCCCGCGCGGCAAAAATCGCTGTCCCCCACCGCGCACGCCGACGGCCCCAACGCCCCCGCATTCCTGATCCTCCATGTCGATCGCGAAGACGGCAAGCGCCAGTCCGAAGCACTCGGTGCCGCGCTGCGCAAGGCCGGTACCCCGGCCCAGGTCACGCGGATGGCCGGGCGCGGCCTGATCGGCCATATGGAAATCAACCGGAAGCTGGGGCAGGCCGGCTATCCTGCGACGCCGGTGGTCGACGCCTGGCTGAAAACGCGTTTCCAACCCTGACCCTCTCGTCACCCCGGGTTTGACCCGGGGCCCAGCTGCCTTGGCCGGTCGAAGAAGCGGGGTCCCGGATCAAGCCCGGGATAACAAAGAGGCGCAAGGCGTGATTGATTCGGCACAATCGCTTCTGCACTTCCCACATCACCCGCCGCGCCTGTATGCGGCCCTCGATGCATCTCTTTCCGCCCGCCTGCTGCCCGCGTCTCGTCGTCAAGATCGGATCGGCGCTGCTCGTCGATCCCGATGGCGGCGTGCGGCGCGACTGGCTGGCGGGGATCGCTACCGACATCGCCGAACGGGTGCGGGCGGGACAGCAGGTCGCGGTCGTCTCCTCCGGCGCCATCGCGCTCGGTGCGCGCCGCCTCAACCTCCCCAAGGGCGGCCGCGCCAGCCTTGAGGATGCGCAGGCCGCCGCCGCGACCGGCCAGATCGCGCTCAGCCAGGTCTGGGCCGAAATGCTGGCGACAAACGGCCTCACCGCCGCACAGATGCTGGTGACGCTCGACGATCTTGAGGATCGCCGCCGCTACCTCAACGCCGCCGCGACGCTCGGGCGGTTGCTCAGCCTCGGCGTGGTGCCGATCATCAACGAAAATGACAGCGTCGCCACGGCCGAGATCCGCTTCGGCGACAATGACCGGCTGGCAGCGCGTGTCGCGCAGGCGGCGGATGCCAATGGCGTCGTCCTGCTCAGCGACATCGACGGCCTGTACGACCGCAACCCCGCCCTCCCCGGCGCGCAGCATATCGCGCAGGTCACGCAGATCGACGCGCGGATCGAGGGGATGGCCGATCGCGGCTCCGCCTCCGGCATGGGATCGGGCGGGATGGTGTCGAAGATCGAGGCGGCGCGGATCGCCGCCAGCGCCGGGGTCAGCCTCGCCATCGCCAGCGGCCGGATCGACCGCCCGCTGTCCGCCGACGCGCGCCACACCATCTTCCTCCCCGAAAAACGCACCCGCGCCCGGAAAGCCTGGCTGGCGGGTCGCCTCACCGCCAAGGGCAGCATCGCGATCGACGCGGGCGCCGCCGCCGCGCTGGCGGAGGGGCGCAGCCTGCTCGCGATCGGCGTGACCGGCGTGCGCGGCATGTTCTTCCGCGGCGACCTCGTCACGATCGAAGGTCCGAACGGCCCGATCGCGCGCGGCCTCGCCGAATATGATGCGGGCGAAGCGCAGGCGATCCTCGGCACCCGCAGCGAGGATCAGGGCGAGATCCTCGGCTACGCCCCGCGTTCGGCTTTGGTCCACCGCAACCATATGGTGCTGCTGTGACGCTGACCCTCACCCTGCCGGTTCTTCTTCCCCTCCCTTTCAAGGGAGGGGCTGAGGGTGGGTCCAGCGGCGGACGGGGCTCGATGCCCCGGCCGTCGCTTCGCGCCGGGCGAGCCGCTGCGCGTCTCGCACCCACCCCCAACCCAGTGGCGGGTCGCCCAGTCCCCCGGACTGGGCTTGGATTGCCGGGGGCAACCCAACCCGCCACTCTTGAAAGGGAGGGGCTTTAGAGATGGCAGTCCTCGCGCTCACCGGAGCCACCGGTTTCGTCGGCAAGGCCACCGTCGACCACGCCCTCACTCGCGGCCACCGCGTCCGCGCGCTCACCCGCCGCGAGCAACCGGCGCGGGAAGGCGTCACTTGGATCGCGGGCAATCTCGACAGCGAGGATGCGCTCGCCCGGCTCGCCAGCGGCGCGGACGCGGTCGTCCACATCGCCGGGGTGGTCAACGCCCCCAACCCCGCCGGCTTCATCAACGGCAATGTCCACGGCACCGCGCGCATGGCCGCCGCCGCAGCATCCATGGGCGTGCGCCGCTTCGTCCACGTATCCTCGCTCTCCGCACGCGAGCCGCAGCTATCGGAATATGGCCGGTCCAAGGAACGCGCCGAGGAAGAGGTGCGCAAGTCCGGGCTCGACTGGACGATGATCCGCCCGCCCGGCGTATATGGCCCGGGCGACATGGAGATGCGCGACATCTTCCGCATGGCGAAATTCGGGTTCGTCGTGCTGCCCCCGGCGGGCCGCATCTCACTGGTCCATGTCCACGATCTCGCTCGGCTGCTGGTCGCGATGGCGGAAAGCGATACAGGTCGCCACATTTATGAATGCGACGACGGCGTGGACGGAGGCTACACCCATGCCGAGTTCGCCCGGCTGGTCGGCGGCGCGGTCGGCAGCCGCCCGATCCCGATCCACGTCCCGCGCGCATTGCTCCACCTTGTCGGCCATGCCGACCGCTTCCTGCGTGAAGCCAACGCCAAGCTGACCCCCGACCGCGCCGCCTATCTCAGCCACCCCGACTGGACCGCAACCCCGCACCACCGCCCCCCGGCGCAGCTATGGGCACCGCAGATAGAGACGCTCGACGGGCTGGTGCAGACCGCCGACTGGTACCGGTCGCAGGGTTTGCTCTAGGCAGTCGGACAGCCTTGAAATGTTGGATTTTCGCTGCTTGGGTCGGCCGATGGTCCCGGCCCTCCCCCTTGCCGCATCGCGTCGCACAGTCGGCCTGATACCGCGCATGACACCCCATCAAAATCGTCAGCTTTCCCTCCAAGGGGTGTCAGGCACCGCCCCGCTCTCCCCCCAATTCCGCCGCAATCGCTTGGCAGTGCCAGCCCACATCATTAAGGACCGCGCATGAGCGACCGTAACGACATCTTCGCAACCGTCTCCGCACAGATCGAACCCTTCAACAAGAAGGGCGTCGAACTGACCGATTCCACCACCTTTGCGGGCGATCTCGAATGGGACAGCCTGACGGTGATGGATTTCGTCGCCGCGATCGAGGACGAGTTCGACATCATCATCACCATGAACATGCAGGCGGAGATCGAAACCGTCGGCCAGCTGGTCGACGCGGTCCAGAAGCTGAAGGGCTGACCCACGTGACCGACGCAATCGCCACCTCCGACGCCCCCGCTCCCATGACGGGTGCCAAGCCCGACCTGATGAGCAAGTTCGACGCCATCATCGCGGAGCGTCAGGCGCTGCTCGATGCCGGCTTCACCGATCCCTATGCGGTGGTGATGGAGCAGGTGAAGTCGCCGACCGAGGCGGTGATCAAGGGCAAGGACACGATCCTGCTCGGCACCTACAACTATATGGGCATGACCTTCGACCCCGACGTGATCGCGGCGGGCAAGGAAGCGCTCGAAAAGTTTGGCAGCGGCACCAATGGCAGCCGCATGCTCAACGGCACCTTCCGCGACCATATGGAGGTCGAACAGGCGCTGCGTGAGTTTTACGGCACGACCGGCGCGATCGTGTTCTCGACCGGGTACATGGCCAATCTCGGCATGATTTCGACGCTGGCGGGCAAGGGCGATTACATCATCCTCGACGCCGACAGCCACGCGTCGATCTATGACGGGTGCAAGCAGGGCGTCGCCGAAATCGTGCGCTTCCGCCACAACAGCGTCGAGGATCTCGACAAGCGACTTGGCCGCCTCCCCGTCGAAGCCGGCAAGCTGGTGGTGCTCGAGGGCGTCTACTCGATGCTCGGCGACATCGCACCGCTCAAGGAAATGGTCGCCGTCGCCAAGAAGCATGGCGCGATGGTCCTGTCCGACGAGGCGCATTCGATGGGCTTTTACGGTCCCAATGGCCGCGGCGTGTACGAAGCGCTGGGGTGCGAGGACGATGTCGACTTCATCGTCGGCACCTTCAGCAAGTCGGTCGGCACCGTCGGCGGCTTCTGTGTGTCGAACCACCCGAAGTTCGAGGCGATTCGCCTCACCTGCCGCCCCTACATCTTCACCGCGTCGCTTCCGCCGAGTGTCGTCGCCACCGCCGCGACCTCGATCCGCAAGCTGATGACCGCGACGAAGAAGCGCGAGCAATTGTGGGACAATGCCCGCACGCTGCACGCGGGGCTCAAGGAAATGGGCTTCAAGCTCGGCACCGAACAGGCCGACAGCGCGATCATCGCGGTGATCCTGACCGATCAGGTGCAGGGCGCGGCGATGTGGCAGACGTTGCTGGAGAACGGGCTGTACGTAAATCTCGCGCGTCCTCCCGCGACGCCGGCCGGCACCTTCCTGCTGCGCTGCTCGCTCTGCGCCGAACATACGCCCGAGCAGATTCACCGCGTGCTGGGCATGTTCAAGGCGGCGGGACAGGCAGTCGGGGTGATCGCCTGAACGCTGGCGCTGGTCACGACCACCGCCTAGACGTGAGACCATGAGCGATAGCCGCATCACCGGGCTTATGCGCCGCCTGACAAGTCTGGACTGGCGCGCGGGCCTCATGATCCTGATCGCGCTGCTCGGCATCGCCGTGCTCGGCCTGCTGGTGGTCAGCCAGCGCAACGCCGACGCCCAGCGCCAGGCGGCGCTCGCGCGACAGTCTGACAGCTATGAGGTAATGGTCCTCGCCCAGGGATTCGCCGCGACCGTGGCACAGGCCGAGGCGACTTTGGGCCGCTATGTCGTGGCAGGCGAGCGCCGGGTTGGGCGCGACTTTGTCGACCAATGGCGCCGCGCCGACGGCCAGCTCGGCCTGCTCGAACGTCGCGTCCGCGGCAATGCCGCACAGACTGCCCGCGCCACGCGGTTGCGCAACGCCTTCACCGCGCGGGGCGCGGAGCTGGCCGAAGTCGCCCAGAACACCAATTTCGGCCGGAACGAAGCGGCCTATGCCTATTTCAACGAAGCGCGGCGCTCGCCCCATCTCGCCGCCCTGTCGCGCGAGACGGGGGCGATCTTCGACGCCGAACGGCTGCTGCTCAGCGCCCGCGCGGAAGAAGCGCGGCTGACCGCTGCGGGCGCGGCGGCGGATACCCGCAACCTCGCGATCTTCGGCGTGCTGCTGACGGTCGGCGCGATCATCCTTGGCTGGCTCAGCGTGCGCGCGATCCGCGACCGCGCCGCCGCCGCCGCCGAGATCGAAGCGCAGCGCGCCCGATCCGAGGAGCTGGAAGCCGCCGTCGCCGCCGCCACCGCCGGGCTTCAGGCCGAAGCGCGCGAACGCGCCGCCGCCGAGGAGAAGCTCCGCCAGGTGCAGAAGATGGAGGCGGTAGGCCAGCTGACCGGCGGAATCGCGCATGATTTCAATAATATGCTCGCGGTCGTGTTGGGCGGGATCGAGCTCGCCAAACGTAACTTGCCCGACGACGCAACCGAAGCGCTGCGTCATATCGAAAACGCCGGAGAAGGTGCCAGCCGCGCTGCCGCCCTGACCCGCCAGTTGCTCGGTTTCGCACGGTCGGAGGCGCTCGCCCCCGAAGCGATCGAGCCGACCGAGTTGATCGAGGGCATGTCGGTGCTGCTCGATCGCACCCTGGGCGACGGCATCACGATCGAGACACGCAGCGCGGGAACGCAGTGGCACGTCTGGGCCGACCGCGTGCAGCTCGAAAATGCGCTGTTGAACCTGGCCGTCAACGCCCGCGACGCAATGGACGGGCGCGGGACGCTGGTGATCGCATCGGGCCATGTCGCGCTCGAGGGCGATGCTGCCGGAGAATGCGCGCCGGGTGACTATGTCAGCATCGCCGTGAGCGACACGGGTACCGGGATGACCAGGGAAGTCATGGACCGCGTGTTTGAACCCTTTTTCACCACCAAACCGGTGGGCAAGGGAACCGGGCTCGGCCTCAGCCAGATTTTCGGTTTCGCGCGCCAGTCGGGCGGGGAAGTGCGGATCGAGTCGGTCGTCGGCGAAGGGACGACGGTGACGATGCTCCTCCCCTGCCACGCCGCAACCCCCAAGGAAAAGGTCGCGCCGGAGCGGATCGGCCCGCGCGCCGGACCGCACCGTGCGCTCGACATTCTGGTGGTCGAGGATGACCCGCGCGTCCTGTCCGCCACGCTCGCCGCACTGGAGGAGCTCGGCCATCGTCCGATTGCCTGCTCCGACCCGCTCACTGCGCCGCAGATCGTCGCCGGACTGCGTTCGCTCGACCTGATCATGTCCGATGTCCTGATGCCCGGACAGACCGGCCCCGAAATGATCGCAGGGCTCCAGCCCCAGCTCGACGGGGTCGGCGTGCTGTTCGTGACCGGCTATGCCGGCGAAGCGGACCAGGATCGTTTCGCCGGGCGACCGGTACTGCGCAAGCCGTTTACGCTGGCCGCGCTCGAACAGGCGCTGGCGGATGCGATAGCCGCGCAGGCACCTGCCGACGCGCCCACAGGCTAGATTTAGCTGCAACCTTCGATATAGCGGGAGTGTTCATGCCGGGCCGGCCGGCAGTCAGTCAGTTTTGAAGGCGCGAACCACACTCGATGACCGCACTCGACCGGTACATGGCGCGCCTGATCGCGGTTCCGCTGATCTCTACGCTGTTGATCTCTGCGATGCTGCTGGTGCTCGACCGGATGCTGCGGCTGTTCGACTTCGTCGCGAGCGAGGGCGGACCGGTCAGTGTGGTGTGGCAGATGCTCGCCAATCTGCTGCCCGAATATCTCGGCCTGGGCATTCCGATCGGGTTGATGCTCGGTATCCTGCTCGCCTTCCGCCGCCTCGCCACCACTTCCGAACTCGACGTGCTGCGCGCTGTCGGCATGAGCTATGGGCGGATGCTGCGCGTCCCCTTCATGTACGCCTTCGCGCTCGCCGCGCTCAATCTCGCGATCGTCGGCTATATCCAGCCCTATGCCCGCTACAATTACGAAGGGCTGCGGTTCGAGTTGCGCACCGGTGCGCTCGGCGCGTCGATCAAGGTCGGCGAGTTCACCAATATGGGCGACCGGATGACGCTGCGGATCGAGGAGAGCCGCAACGAGGGCCGCGACCTGTCGGGCATCTTCGTCAGTGCGCGCGCGCCGGGCGGCGACATCGTCTCCGCGACCGCGGAAAAGGGACAGTTTCTGCGCACCGATGATCCCGATGTCATCATCTTTCGCCTAACCAAGGGCACGCTGGTCCACCAGTCGCCCAAGTTCGACGTTCCGCGCGTTCTCACCTTCGACGCGCACGATTTGCCGATCGATCTGCCGAAATTCGAGCAATTCCGGCAACGCGGCGAGCGTAACCTTGAGTTGACCCTGCCCGAACTCGCCAAGATCGGCGGCGACCGCAGCAAGTCGGAGGAGGAACGCGATACCAGCCGCTCCGCCTTCCACTTCCGCGTGGTTGAGGTCGCGACGATGTTCCTGCTGCCGCTGCTGGCGCTGGCACTTGGCGTGCCGCCCAAGCGATCGACCTCGGCGCTGGGGGTCTTTCTGTCGATCGTGATGATCGTCACATATCACAAGATCAACGAATATGCGCAGGGAGTGGGCAGTCTCGGACTGGTCGATCCGCTGCTCGCCTTGTGGGGGCCGTTCCTGATCTTCGCGGGCCTGGTGCTGTGGATGTACTACACCATCGCCTATGTGCCGGGCGGACAGCCGATCGGCGCGCTTGAGAAATTCTTCGCCAAGACCTGGAAAGCCGTGGCGAAATACCTGCCCGGGCGCCGCAAGCGGAAGGTGACGGCATGATTCACGCGCTCACCGACTTCTTCCCGTCGAAAACCGTGTCATTCTACATGGCGCGCTCGTTCCTCATCAACACCTTCGCCTTTCTGTTCGGGCTGGTGCTGATCCTGCAAACGCTCGATCTGCTCAGCAGAATCCGGCCGCATCCTCGCTTTCCCGGGCAATGGCGATGCCCAGGTCTGGACCTATGTCAGTCTGCGCGCGCCGCAGATCATCGCGACCTTCCTGCCCTTTTCGGTGCTGCTCGGCACCATCGTCACGTTCAGCACGATGAACCAGAATAGCGAGATCATTGCGCTCAAGGCATCGGGCCTGTCGGCGCATCAGGTGCTTGCGCCGCTGATGATCGCCGGGCTGGGCGTCGCGATCATTTCCTTCAGCTTCAACGACCGGGTCGTCGCGCGGGCCAGTTCCACGCTCGCCGCCTGGAAGAAGGTCGAATACGGCCCGCTGCCGATCGACCGGGGCGACCGCTCGAACGTCTGGGTCCGCAACGGCAGTCATTTGATCCACGCCCAACAGATCAAGGGCCGGGGCGACGCAGCGATCCTGGGCGGCGTTACGGTCTATGAGCGCGACGGGGCCGTGCTGAAGTCGCTCGTCCGTGCCAAGGCCGGGCGGCGTGAGGGCAATGGCTGGCGGGTTCAGGGCGCGGAGCGGTTCGATGTGGCGACGGGCAAGCTCACCCCGCTGGGCGATGTGATCGTCGGGCAGGGCGTGCGCCCCGACCAGTTCACCCTCGCCAATGTCGATGCCGAAAGCATGTCGTTCGGTGCGCTGAGCGAGGCGATCGACGACCTCAAGACCGCCGGCCGCCCGACCAAGGCGCTCGAAGGGTCATTGTGGCACAAACTGTCCGGCCCGCTCTCGGCGGTGCTGATGCCGCTGCTCGCCGCCGTCGCCGCGTTCGGCATCGCGCGATCGGGCAAATTGTTCGTCCGCGCGGTGATGGGGATGGGCCTCGGCTTCCTCTACTTCGTCGCCGACAATTTCGCGCTGGCGATGGGCAATCTCGGCGCCTACCCGCCCTTCCTCGCTGCCTGGGCGCCGTTCCTGCTGTTCGCGATGATCGGCGAGGCGGTGCTGCTCAAGAGCGAGGAATAGCCCTCCCAACGTCGCCCCGGGGCTAGACCCGGGGCCGGGCTGCCTTGCGCGCCTGAGGGAAGATGCCCCGGCCCGGGTCAAGCCCGGGCAGACGACGCGATTATTGCGCCCGTACCTTCATCGTGCTCGCCGCGAGCCGCGCCATCAAGCCGCGCAGCGTCGGGTAGTTCGCTTGCCTGTAGGTCGAGTCGGCCCCCAGCGCCTCCGACAGCCGCCGGTGCGCCTCGCCCAGCGAATGATAGGGCAGGCTCGGCAGCAGATGGTGAAGCGCATGGAAGCGCAGCCCAACCGGTGCCCACAGATAGGGCAGGAACCCGCCCGGCACGTTGACGCTGTCGAGATATTGCGCGGTCACCGTCAGCGGCTCGCCTTCATTCTCCCACAGATGCGCGACCAGAGTGCGCACCTGGTTGAGCACCGCGACGCCCGAGATCACCACCATACAGGTGAGGAACGCCTTGAGCGGCAGCACGCCGGTCGAAACCGTGGCGATCAGCGTCACCGCGACCACGCTCGCGCCGATTTCCTGCCAGCGCCACTGGCGGGCGAACTCGCCCTCGGGCGCCTTGCGCTCGAACTTGGGGTTGATCTGGAGGCCCGAATAGCGGCCCACGACAACGCGGCGCAGCTTTGACGACAGCAGCGACAGCGGCCCCAGCACGCCGAAGCGCAGCAGCAGCCCGACCGGCATCAGCGTCGACACCAGCAGGAACACCGGCAGCGTCCACGGCTTCATCAGCGCGAGCGGCAGATATTCGGGGTCCTCCACCGTGCCATAACGGGTGCGCGTGTGGTGGATCGTATGAATGCCCTCATACATGAAGCTCGGCAGCATCATCGGGATGCCGAGCAGCAGGTTCCACCCCACCCGGAAGCCGGGCAGCAACGAGTGCTTAAGGTGCGTGATCTCGTGAATGAACAGGCTGGCGCGATAGAGCGCGAGCACGGCAAGCACGCCGCTTGCCAGCGCCCAGCCGATCGACGGGGCAAGGATCGCGCCCGCCAGCGCGGCATAGCCGACTCCTGCCGAAACGAGGAAATCGCTCCAATAGATGCGCGCGCTCGGCGTCTGCAAATCGCGGGTCAGCTCCGACGCGGCGCGCAGCATCGCCTTGTCGTCGGCCATGCCGGACAAGCGGATCTTCGACGCCGCGACCGGCGCATCGGCAACACGCTCCCGCGCGGCCGCATCAAGGGCGAGACTATTCATAGCGTCCGGCATTGGCATCAGATCGTGGCCATTGCGTGGCATTTCAACACCGCCCCGGTGGGACTCGGTCCCCCAGTTGACTTGGGCGCGACAAGGCGTGACTGAATTGGCGCAAATCAACGAAAGGTGCCATTTCGTGGCCATTGCCCCGCTCGCCATCCGCCCGGTCACCACCAAGGCGGACAAGCGCGACTTCATCGAACTTGCGTACCGCCTCAACCGTGGCGATCCGAACTGGATACCGCCGCTGCGCAGCGAAGTCGCCGCCGCGATCGACCCGAAGAAGAATGGCTGGTTCAGCCATGCCGAGGCACAATTATTCCTGGCCGAACGCGACGGGCGACCCGTTGGGCGGATCGCCGCGCATATCGACCGGCTGGCGCTGGAAATGCCCGTCGAGCAGGGTTTCGGCCCCGGCACCGGCTTTTTCGGCCTGTTCGAGTCGGAGGACGACAATGTCGCGCGCGCGCTGATCAACACCGCGCAGGAGTGGCTGCGCAAGAAAGGCATGACCCGCGTCGTCGGCCCGATCTCGCTGTCGATCTGGGAGGAGCCCGGCCTGTTGATCCAGGGTCATGACCACGCCCCGATGGTGATGATGGGGCACCACAAGCCCGCCTATCGCAACTATATCGAGGATGCGGGCTTCGTACCTGTGAAGCAGCTCAAGACCTATGACCTGAATATCACCGGAGACTTTCCCCCTTTAGTCCAGCGGATCGTTGCGATGGGCGAAAAGAGCGACCGCATCCGCATCCGCACAGTCGACAAATCGCGCTTCGCTGAGGAAGCCGCGCTGATCCTGAGCATTCTCAACGACGCATGGTCGGACAATTGGGGCTTTGTCCCCCTCACCCAGCCGGAAATCGACGATGTCGGAAAAAAGCTGAAGCCGATCGTCTTCGAAAAGCTGATCCGAATTGCCGAGCTGGATGGCGAACCGGTGGCGTTCATGATCACCCTCCCCGACCTCAACGAGGTGCTCGGGCCACTCAACGGCAACCTCTTCCCGTTCGGCTGGGCAAAGCTGCTGTGGTGGCTGCATCGCGGCAAGGCGAGGGGCATGCGCGTCCCGCTGATGGGCGTCCTCAAGAAGCTGCAGGGATCGCGCATGGCGAGCCAGCTCGCCTTCATGATGATCGAATATATCCGTCGCGACGCGATCGTCGATTTCGGCGCGACCCGAGGGGAGATCGGCTGGGTGCTCGACGATAATCAGGGGATGAATGCCATCGCCGACACGATCGAGAGCAAGGTCAATCGCGTGTACCAAATCTACGCGAAGAATCTGGGCTAAAGCCCCAGGATAGGCGGCCCGCAGCGTTAGGGGCACTGCGGGCCGCACCCTCGCTACCGTCGGGGGGCGAGGGGATCGAATTCGTCTTCGAGGATCCATTCCGCGCGGGTCTTGCACATCTTCTTCTCCAGCCGCGAACCGGCGACCGTGTACTTGACGCAGTAGCGCTTGGTGTCGGCGGCGGCCTCGGTGCCGGAGGGCGATGGCGCTGCTGCGGGGGTGTCCCGTGGCGTTGGCGCGGCGAGCGCAGGTTCGGACAGGCTGGCGGTGACCAGACCCGCAGCGAGGGCGAACATCGTGGTACGCATAACAAATCTCCCTTGAACTTCAGTGAGATATTCGTCTGACGAGACGCTTACTTGCTGGGGGCGAGCGGATCGTAACCTTGGGTGCCGATCCACATTTCGCGCGTCTTGCAGGCCCGGCGCGGCGGGCTGATGCCGGTCATCTGGAAGCGCACGCAATAGCGCGCATCCTCATCAGCGACCGGGGCTGTGGCGGGTGCGGGTGCCGGCGCGTTCGGCGTCGCGGCGGTCGAATTGGGGGTGGCCGATGCGGCCGCGAACAAAGCGGTGGCACTGGCGATCAGGGCGATGGACATGAAATTGCTCCTGGGTACTGTTGGGGCTGCGACCCGGCCTGGGCTCTTGTGTCGCAGCTGTGTTAGTGCATTAGTCATGCCAAACACTGGAGCTAAGCAATATCAGTCACTTAGGTCGTTCCGAATGAAACGAGCAGGAGATTTCTCACCGAAGGGTGGTAAATTGCGCCAACAATGCGCAATCGTTTCAGGCGCGCAACCGTACCCAGGTCGGCGCGTGGTCGCTGGCCTTTTCGCGGCCGCGATACTCCTTGTCGACGCCGGCATCGGCAAAGCGATCGGCGGCAATCGGGCTGAGGAGCAAATGATCGATCCGGATCCCGCATCGCGCTGCCAAGCGCCTGCCTGATAATCCCAGAAGGTCCACACCCGCCCGGCGGGACAGCGCGTGCGCAGTGCGTCGGTCCATCCCTGCGCCAATAGCGCGCGATAGCCCTGGCGAGATTCCGGCTGCATCAGCGCGTCGTCCGCCATCGCCTTGACCGAATAGACATCATCGTCGTTCGGGATGACATTATAGTCGCCCGCCAGCACCACCGCTCGCTCCTCCGCGAGCAGGTCGCGCGCATGGCCGGACAATCGTTCGATCCAGCGCAGCTTGTAATCGAATTTCGGCCCCGGCACCGGATTACCGTTGGGCAGGTAGATCGACGCGATGATCACGCCGTTCACCTCCGCCTCGATATAGCGGCTATGCTCGTCCTCGGGTTCGCCTGCCAGACCGCGTTTGCGCTCGACCGGATCGATGCCCTTCGCCAGGATCGCGACGCCGTTGAAGCCCTTTTGCCCGTGCCACACTGCGCCATAGCCGGCGGCGCGGATATCCGCCTCCGGAAAGCCCTCATCTGCGGACTTCAACTCCTGAAGGCAGACCACGTCCGGCTGCTGTTCGCCGAGATATTCGATCAGGCGCGGCAGCCGCGCCTTGATCCCGTTCACATTGTAGCTGACGATCTTCACAGCGCGATCAGACGGCGAAGCTGGTGCCGCAGCCGCAACCCGATGCGGCAACTGGATTGGTCACGCGAAATGCCGCACCGCCAAGCGATTCGACGTAATCGACGCTTGCGCCCCGGACCAGGTCCAGACTGATTGAATCAACCAGCAGAGTTACGCCATCGGTCTGCGCGATCGCATCGTCTTCGGCCGGCGCATCGGCGAGCTCGAACTTGTACTGAAACCCCGAACATCCGCCACCCTCGACCGACAAGCGCAGCGTTGCGGGCTTGCCCTGCTTCGCTGCAATCGCCGCGACACGCGCGGCGGCGGCGGGCGTGAGACTGATTTCTTCGGAAAGCGCAGTTGCCATGCAGGGCAGATAGGCGCCCGCGGCGATGGCCGCAACCTAAACGGAAAAGGGCCGCCCGGCTGTGCCGGTGCGGCCCCATCCCTCTCCTGTTATCTCGTGTAGCTCAGTTGCCGCCGACGGCGGTCGCCTGAAGCTTCGCCGCGCGCTGCTCGACCTGCTCGATCACGCTGGCATTCTGCATGAACGGCATCGGGTTGAGCGCCTTGCCATCGACGCGCACTTCGTAATGAAGGTGGCTGCCGGTCGACCGACCGGTCGACCCCATCAGGCCGATCAACTGGCCACGCCGCACGCGGGTGTTCGGCGCGACAAGGATCTTCGACAGATGGCCGTAACGGGTTTCGATGCCCTTGCCGTGATTGACGGTGATCAGATTGCCATAGCCGCCAAAGCGACCGGTGCGGCCGACCACGCCATCCGCCGTGGCATAGATCGGCGTGCCGACCGGGCCGGGAATGTCGATGCCGGCATGCATCGCGGCGGCGCCGTGGAACGGATCTGACCGGACACCGAAGCTACTGGTCAACCGCATGTTCTCAACCGGCTGGAGCGACGGGATCGCGATTACCGACTGTTCGAGCACGTCGAGCTTCTGCCACGTCTGGAAGAGCGAGCGGAACTGCGCATCGGCGCTGGCTTCGCCACCGGCTGCAGCGCCCTCGGGTGCCGCCTCGAACGGGCCCCCCATGCCGCCGCCGACGAAGCGTTCGGGCTGAATGCCCATGCTGCGCAGCTGCTGCTGGGTCAGGTGCAGGCGGATCTGCGCGGTGCGCTGGGCCCTGGCGGCGAGCTGTGCCTGGCGCGCCTCGACCTGGCGGAGCGGAGCGAGCACCTCATTGGCCATGTCGCTGTCCGCGTCGAACGACACATTGGCGATCGGCGCACCGACATCGGCGGGCGAACCCGTGCCGCTCAGCACCCCGGCGATGATTTTCTGGCGCTGCTCGACGCGCGCCGCGTGAACCTTGGCGGCTTCCTTGATCGCCGCGACATCGGCCTCGAGCCGGGTCATTTCGGCGCGCATCTTTTCCATGCGGGCTTCGGGAGTTGCCTGGGTTCCCGCAACACCAGTGGCCATGATCGCGCCGAATGCGGCCTGCGACACGCCATAGGCAGAGAAGGTAACGGTAATCGCGGCGACGCCGGCGAGGATCGCCTGGGTCCGTCCGGCGACGCTGAACCGCTTGAGGTCGCGGCCATCGTGGAAGATGAAATCACGGGTCGTGAAGAGATCGCGGAACCGCGCTACGAAATTCGCGTTGAGTGCAGTGCTGACCATGAGTCCCCGGCAACCACAGACACGCGCCAATAGAGCGGCACACGCCTTCGTTAAACAATCGCGTCTGGAAGCAGCCCCTCCGCATCCGACGGATTGGGTTGAACCCGAAGGCTCACTCCACGGCAAGGCTTTCGTAATAGTCGCGCGTCAAACCGGCTGACTCGCGCGCCGAGTCGTTGAACGGAGGCTTAACCGTTCCCCGGAAGTAACGATCGATCAGCGCCCGCCATTCCCTCCGCAGAATCGATTCGTCGATCTGCGCAAAGCGATTCGAACCACCGCGTCCCGGCGGCGACATGGACGATTTCGTCGCGGAAAATCCGGCCCAATACCGCCGCAGTCGGCATGTCTCCGGCGGCCTCGAACCGCTCGATCGTCGCGGGAGTTACATCCAGTCCCCGCGCCTCCAATACCATCGGCACTACCGCGAGACGTGCCGCAGCATCGTCCGCGGTATCGGTCGCCGCCTCCCACAGCCCGGCATGCGCGGGCATCGCGCCATAATGGCTGCCCAGTTGCTTCAGCCGCCGGCTGAGCAACGCGAAGTGCATCGCCTCATCCGCCCCGACCCTCATCCAGTCGTCGGTGAATGCGCGCGGGAACTGCGCGCCAAACCGCCCGACCAGGTCGAAGGCCAGGTCGATCGCGAAGAACTCGATATGCGCCAGCGCATGGATCAACGCGATCCGGCCATGCTCCGACCCCTTGCCGCGCTTTGGCATCCGGTTCGGCGGCAGCAATTCAGGCGTGGCGGGCCGCGCCGGTTCGACCGGCATCGCGACGTCGAAATCGAATGCCAGCCGCCCCAATCGCCAGTCGCGCGCGGCACGCCGGGCGGCAGCCACCTTCGCCATCGGCTCACCGGCCAGCAGGACCGCGCGCGCCGCCTCTGCCACGCTCGCCATTACGCCGCCTTCAGCTCCTTCGCGGCTTCCAGCACCTCGATCACATGGCCCGGCACGCGCACCTTGCGCCACGCGCGAACCAGCGCGCCATCGGCGTCGAACAGGAAGGTCGATCGGTCGATGCCCATATATTTCTTGCCGTACATCGACTTTTCGACCCACGAACCGAACACCTCCAGCGCCTTGCCGTCAGGGTCGGTCGCCAGCGGGATGGTCAGGTCGTATTTGTTGACGAACTTCTGGTGCTTGATCGTGTTGTCGCGCGACACGCCGAGCAGCCGCACGCCCAGCGCATCGAACTGGTTCTTGAACGCGCTGAAATCCTGCGCCTCACGGGTACAGCCCGCCGTGTCGTCCTTGGGGTAGAAATAAAGCACCAGCGGTGCCCCGATCATCCCGTCCAGACGAAATCCATTGCCATCGATGTCGATCAGCTCGACGGGGGGAATCTTGTCGCCTTCCTCGATACGCATCGTCAGCTCCCTTGCGCCCGTGCCACGCCTGCCCAGGCCGTCGCGACCTCCTGCCGGTGCCGGTCGAGCGACGCAACCACCTCGTTCCACTCCGCTGCTCCGACGGCATGCGCTACCATCGCGCGGGTCGCCTCGCCTGGCGGCTGCGCGTCGGGTGCCACCAGCCGCATCGTCACCAGCAGGCGGGTCAGGAAATCATGCGCCGGACCAATCGTCGCCGGGAGCAATCCATCGGCCACCAGCGCATCCACCGCATCGCGCAATCCCGGCGCAAATCCGGTGCGTCGAACCAGCTGGAGCGTGTGAACCGCGAATTCCAGATCGACCAGCCCGCCCGGGAGCAGCTTGGCATCAAGCGGCCCCTTTGGCGGCTTGTGGGCGGCCATGTCGGCGCGCATCTTCGCCGCTTCTGCCGCGATGTCGCGAGCTGGACGATCGCCGTGGAGCACCTGGTCGATGACCTGCACCACCGCCCCGCGCCCCGTCGGAGAGCCAAACACCGCACGGGCGCGCGTGAGGGCCATATGCTCCCAGGTCCATGCCTCCTCGCGCTGGTAGCGGGCGAAGCCTTCGAGCGAGACCACCAGCGGCCCCTGCGCGCCGGACGGCCGCAGCCGCGTATCCACCTCGTACAGCGCCCCGGCGGCGGTCGCGACCGACAGCGCCGCGATCACGCGCTGGGCAAGGCGGTTGTAATAGGTGACTGCACCAAGCGGCTTCTCGCCATCGGATTCGCCTAGGTGATCGCCGGTAAAGACGAAGACGAGGTCGAGGTCGCTGGCATGGGTCAGCGCCCCGCCCCCAAATCTGCCGAGCGCGAGGATCACCAGTTCGCTGCCGGGAACACGGCCGTGGCGAACCGCGAATTCCTCCACCGTTGCCTGCGCCAGCACCGCCAGCGCCGCTTCGGCCACCCGCGCATAGCCTGCGGAGACCTCAAGCGGGTCGCCTGCACCCGCGACGATCTGCGCGCCCAGCGCAAATCTTTTCTCGCCGACAATCTGGCGGACATGGTCGAGTAATCGCTGATAATCGTCCCCGGCCTCGCGCTGTGTCATCGCTTTGGCCAACTCCGCGACCGGTCCGACCGGGGCCAATGCGCTCGCGTCGATCAGTCCGTCGAGCAGATCCACCCGCCGTGCCAGCGCATCGGCCAAGGTCGGCGCATGGCTCAGAATCGTCCCGAGCAGCCGCGCCAGCGTGGGCCGCGCTTCGAGCAAATGGAACAGGTTGAGCGCGGTCGGCAGCCGCGACAGGATCGTATCGAGCCGCGCCAGCGCGGCACCCGGATCGGGCGACTGGCCAATTGCCGCGATCAGCGGGGGCAACGCCGCCTCCATCGCCGCCCGCGCGGGCGGACTGCGCAGCGCGGCATAACGCCCGCTGCGCCACCCCTCGATCAGCCGCGTCGCCCCGGCTGGATCGGCGAACCCCGCCTCGGCCAACCCCGCCTCGCCCACCGCAGCCCCCGTTGCACCGGCCCCGCCATCCTCGCTGTCGAGTGCATCGTAGATTCGCCCGACCGCCTCGACATGCGGACGCAGCAGGTCGAGCAGGTCGCCGCCGTCGTCGAGCCCGTGCAGCCGCGCCACGCCGTCCAGCGCCTCGCCATGCGGCAGACTGTGGGTTTGACGGTCATCGACCATCTGCACGCGATGCTCGATCGTGCGGAACAGGATATACGCCTCCCGCAGCTGCCGCGCCTCTTCGGCATCGATCCGCCCCGCCGCCGCCAGTGCGGCAAGCGCGTCGAGCGTCGCCGGTGCGCGCAAGGCGGGGTCGCGCCCGCCATGGATCAGCTGGTGGATCTGCGCGAAGAACTCCACCTCACGGATGCCGCCGCGCCCGCGCTTCAGGTCGAACCCTGGCCCGAACGCCTGACCCTGCGCATGATGGTCGCGGATGCGGCGCGAGATGCCGCGGATCTCGCGGATCGTCCCGAAGTCCACCGCACGGCGCCACACGAACGGGCGGATCGTGTCGAGGAACCCCTGCCCCAGCGCGCAGTCGCCCGCAGCCGCACGCGAACGGATGAATGCAGCGCGCTCCCAGGGCAGTGCCTGTGACTCGTAATAGCTGATCGCCGCCTCGGCGGGCAGCACGATGGGGGTGACCTCGGGCGATGGCCGCAGCCGCAGGTCGATCCGCAGCACATAGCCATCGGCGTCGCGCGCCTGCAGGATTTCGACCACGCGCCGGCCGATCCGCACCGCCGCCTCCTCGACTGCGTCGCGCTCGCGGTGCGGCAGTGTGGCGGGGTCAAAAATCAGAATGGGGTCGATGTCGGATGAATAATTGAGTTCATGGCTCCCCTGTTTGCCCAGCGCGATGCCGGCCAGCCCGCGCGGCTCGCCCCCGGGCACCCGCTCGACAATCGCTGCCCCGATCGCTGCGTCGAGCGCGTAATCGGCGAAATCGGACAGGTTGCGCGTGATCGAAACGAAGTCGAGTTGTCCCGACATGTCGCCGATCGCCGCCGCCAGCGCCAGCCGCCGCCGTTCGATCCGCAGTCTGCGGGGCAGCGGCATATCGGGATCGTTGACCCGCGCCGAGCCCAGCGGATCGCGGGATGCGACGGCGATATTGGCCATCAGCTCCGCCTCCCGCTCGATCAGATTGGAGAGGAAGGGCGAGTGGCGCGCGGCCCGCGCGATGGCACTGTCGAGCGCGAGATCGGATCCGCTCATCCGTTTTGTTTCGGTTTGCGATCAGACGATTTCTGATCTGTCAAGCAACAAATTTCAAAAAGAAACGTTCTGTACTGCATGGGTTCTCACGCACCTCGATCGCCTGAACGGCGCAGCGATAGCGGCTACTGGGTCGAAGCGCCACGCACGACCGACGCGATCGGCTTCGTGCTGCGCGACGCCTATGTCGGCGACCACGGGCTGCCCGATGAGATGCAGGATTTGTTGAGCCAGCTGTGCGAAATGCGCAGCGAGACCGGCGGACGCGACAGTCACGGGTGATCGAACTGCCGCGAACGTTCGATCAGTCCCGGCTCAGTTCGTCCACTTCATCCATGATCGTGTCCAGAGCGCTGCGCCCGTCGCTGACATGGTCAGCGCGTGAGGGCAGGTCGCCGCCGCTCATCAACGCTTCCAGCGCGACGCGACCGCGCGCCACCCGGCTCTTGATCGTGCCGACCGCGACGCCGCAGATCTCGGCCGCCTCCTCATAGGCAAAACCGCCCGCACCAACCAGAATCAGCGCCTCGCGCTGCGGCTGAGGCAGGTGCAGCAGCGCGCGCTGCATATCGGCCAGTTCGACATGGCGGTCCTGGCTGGCCGGCGCCGCCAGGATGCGATCGGCGACCAGATCGTCCCATTCGCCCTTGAACCGGGCGCGGCGCATCTGGCTGAGATACAGGTTGCGCAGGATGATGAAGGTCCAGGCGCGCATATTGGTCCCGGCCTGAAACCGCTGACGCGCGGCCCACGCCTTCATCAGCGTCTCCTGAACCAGATCGTCGGCAAGGTCGCGGCTGCCCGAAAGCGAACGTCCGAACGCGCGCAAATGCGGGATCACGAGCGCAAGCTGTTTCTTGAACTCCGGATCGGAGAGCGCAACATGCTCCACTTGCGTGTAATCTTCGGTATCGCTCATTGGAGTCCGTTCATCTGGCGCGGCGTTCTACCGCCCGCTGAAGATAGGTGTGCCGGCCGCATCTGCCATCCCGCACGGGTCAGATCAGCAGATACACTGCATAGATCACCACGATCAGCGTCAGTGAGATGGCGAGGATGTAACGGGTCATGTGCGGGGTCGCCCCGGCGCGGACACGATCCGTCTCGTAATGGGGGGGGTCGTTTGGGTCAGCCATGACCCTCTCAACCCCCCAGAACCGTTTTAGGTCCGTAAGAAATGGAACTTTCAGTTCGCGGGCACGGTCGCCTGGTCGAAAAACAGCGCCTGACTGATCGCCGCCTTCACCGTCGAACGCTGGAACGGCTTGGTAATCAGGAAGGTCGGCTCGGGGCGCTCCCCGGTCAGCAAACGCTCAGGGAACGCGGTGATGAAGATCACGGGCACGTTGAACTGTGCGAGGATGTCCTTGACCGCATCGATGCCCGAACTGTCGTCGGCCAGCTGAATGTCGGCAAGGACAAGGCCGGGGCGATCCTCCAGCGCCAGCGCGACCGCCTCGTCGCGGGTAACCGCGACCCCGGTGACGTCATGGCCCTGATCGCGGACGATCGTCTCAAGGTCCATCGCGATCAGCGGCTCATCCTCGATGATCAGCACGCGCGCGCGGGTCTGGCGCTCGATCTCCGACAACGCCTGCGAGACGAGGTCCTCGACCGAATCGGCGGATTCGTCGAGCAGATAGGCAGCGTCCTCGCTGGTGAATCCCTCCATCGCGGTCAGCAGCAGCGCCTGGCGCGAACGCGGCGCGAGCCGGGCGAGCCGGGCGCGGGCAATCGCCTCATTCTCGGTGGGATTGCCGACATCGCCTGGATCGCGATCGGCGTCGGGATGCGTCGAACCCCAGATTGCCTGGAAGGTGCGGTACAGGCCGAGCCGCGGGTCCACGCTGCGCGGAAATTCGTCCGGTGCCGCGACGATCGCTTCAAGCGTCGCGCGGACATAACGGTCGCCCTCGGTCTGGCTGCCGGTGAGCGCGCGGCCATAGCGGCGCAAAAAGGGAAGATGAGGCGCGAGCTGCTGTCCAAGCGACATGGGAACATATTCTCCTTCGGCGATACCGGCTGTTTGGCTGCGGTATCGGTGCATTACAAGTCGGCTGCTGGTCCAAAGGAAGCCCCTCCCCGGATTTCGCATCGCCTGTGGAACAAACGAGCTTGGGATTGGTTTCATCCCCGCTGCACGACCATGACGTCGTTCAGTCCGCGACTTGCAGCCGCGTCAGTTTTTGTGCATCCGCCCACGACCCGGGCAATCAGGGGGACGAGGTGTTTTCGGCCGACGATAAAAGTAAAACACCGCAGCGGACAGGCGGAGACCAGCCGTCGCGCAAGAGCGGCGCGGCGCCTCAGGCTGACCGCAACATTGGCGATGCATTGCGTCGCGTCTATCAGGATGCCGCCAGCGAGGATGTTCCCGACGACCTGCTCGACCTGCTCCGCAAGCTCGATTAATCTTGGGCCCGATGGAGGGGGATGAGCTTACGCGCCGCACCAGCGCCAGCCCCTTGGCGGCGGTTGCGCGGATGCCGACCGGTGCCAAGGTTTTCCTGATTTTAAGCGGTGCGCTGTTGCCGCTCGCGCTGATCGCCTTTCTCGCCTCGCTGCAAACCACCCGCATCGCCGATCAGGAAGTTCGCGCGCGTCTGCGCATCGCGATCGGCGAGTCCGCACGCTCGCTTCGCGGCGAGCTTGCGTGGGAATTGCGCGAAGTGCGCAGCGCGCTCCCGGCAACACCCAGCGAAGCACCCAATTGCGGTCGCCTCGCCGGCCTGTTCGAACCTCTAGCGCCGGAGGGTATTCGTTATGCGGTGCTCGACCCGTCGAAACGACTGATCTGCGGGCAGCCCCTGCCCTCGGTCGCCTCAGCAGGTGGTGCTTCTGACACGGTTCCGATTCGCCTGATCCCCGGCACCGGGGCGCAGATCGAGGTGACGGGCGCTGCGGGTCACGTTGCGCGTGCCTTTTTCCCCACCGATTTCCTCGCAAAGTCTGCCGCACCGACCGGTATGACGGGGGAGTTCGGCATGGAACTGCTCAGCGCGGATCGTTCGCTGGTCCTGCGCGAACTCAATGCCCCCACCCTGCTCGCGCGGACCGAGACCCAGGTCGTCGATCTGGATATCGAGAATCTGGGATTGCAAATGACGGTCCCCAGCGCGCCGGTCACCTCTTCCGCGATCATCGCCGCACTGTCGCCCTTCCTGATGTGGTTCCTCGCCGCCGCGATCGCCTGGTTCGTGGTCGATCGACTGCTGATCCGCCCGCTGCGGCGGCTGCGCACCACCGTCGGCGCCTATCAACCGGGCGAAGTGATCGACCCCGTAGCGGGCAGCGACATTCCCGCGCAGGAAATCCGCGCGCTGGGCGACACGTTCCGGGAACTGAGTCGCACCGTGCAACTGCACGAGCGCGACCTGGCGGAAGGTCTTTCCCGCCAGACCAAGCTGACTCGCGAGGTGCATCACCGGGTCAAGAACAACCTTCAGGTGATCGCCAGCCTCATCAATTTCCACGCCCGCGTCGCCGCCGAACCGGGCGCGCTGGAGGCATATGCGTCGATCCAGCGCCGGGTCGACGCCCTCGCCGTCGTCCACCGCCACCATTATGCCGGGTTCGAGGATACGCGCGGGATCGAGATCCGGGCCGTAATCGGCGAGCTTGCGTCCAACATCCGCGCCACCGCGCCTCAGGGCAATGCCGTCGGCATCCTGCTCAATATCGAACCGCTGCTTGTGTCACAGGACGCGGCAGTCGCGATCTCGTTCCTGATTACCGAGATCGTCGAGCTGGCGATGCAGGCGTCGCCCGGCCCGCAGATCAACATCTCGACCCAGACCGACCCCGCGACGCCGGAAAGCGCGACGCTGCGCATCAGTTCGGCTGCGCTCGCCGACTCCTCCGAATTCGCTGCACTATACGAGCACCGCTACGGTCGCGTCATCGGCGGGCTGGTGCGGCAGCTCCGCTCACATCTGCATCACGACCCGATGATCGGCGCGTTCGAACTCGCCGTAGCCATCACCGGGCGCACCTGAAAAAATATTCGAAAAATCGTGCAGCGCGCGGAACCCCGGATCGGGTTCGCCGTTTTACACTTCGGATAGTGACCTTTTGCCCCCCGCTCTCGCTATCCACGACACAGGCCCGGAAGCGTCAACCCCTCCCCCCCGGTGACGCTTTCGGGCCTTATTCGTCTCGGCGACATCACCCAACCCGTTCGAATCACACGCGGAACGAACCCGCGCGCCGTGCATTAGTCCTGCGCAACAGCGCGATTTGGAGAAGAGTGATGCGCAAGATTTTGACCCTGGCGATGCTCGCGAGCGGCCTCGCCCTGTCGGCATGCAACACGATCGAAGGCGTTGGCCGCGACGTATCCTCCGCAGGCGAAACGGTCGCGAAAACCGCCGACGGCGCCAAATAAGCCGAAGCTTACCCTATCCCTCACCTGCGGCGGCTTCGGCCGCCGCTTCCTTTCACGCCGCCTGCGGGTGAACCAGATCGCCACCAGTGACAGGAAATAGAGCCCGCACAGCGGCCCCGCGAGCAACAATTGTGATCCGATATCCGGCGGAGTCAGCACAGCGGCGATCGCAAAGGCGGCAACAACAGCGTAGCGCCAGGCCGATTTGAGCTGTTCATAGGTGACGATACCCGCCCGCTCGAGCAGCATCAGCAGCACCGGCAGCAGGAACGAGATGCCGAACGCGAAGATGAACTGCATCACGAAGTCGAGATAATTGCCGACGGCTGGCAGCGCTTCCTGCGTCACCCCGCCGCCCAGATCGCCTTCCAGACCGAGCAAGAAGTTGAGCGCCACCGGGATTGCGAAATAATAGGCCAGCGCCGCGCCCGACCCGAACAGCACCGGCGTCGCCAGCAGGAACGGCAGCAGCGCGCGCTTTTCCTTGCGGTACAGCCCCGGCGCGACGAACTGCCACAGCTGGTTTGCGATGATCGGGAAGGACAGCATCAGCGCGCCGAAAAATCCGACCTTGATCTGCACCATGAACGCTTCGAAAATCTGGGTAAAGATCAGCTTGTCCTGTCCCGCCGCCGCCAGCGGATGGACCAGGAAACCGAAGATCGGCTTGGCAAAATAGAAGCACAGGATGAAGGTCGCGACCAACGCCATCACGCAATAGAGCAATCGGCGACGCAGCTCGATCAGATGGTCGAGCAAGGGCGCTTCGGTGTTGGCCAGTTCGTCGCTGTCGCTCACGACTCCGCCTTCTTCTTGCGCGGCGTGCGGGGTTTGCGGGCGGGCGTGGCCACCGGGGCATCAGGGACAGGTTCCACTGGATCCCCCTTGAACTCGGGTGCAGGGGTCAACACCGGCGCAGCGTCGCCCATATCCTCAGCCAATCGGGCCGACTCCGCGCCGGCCTCGTCAGGATTGTGCATCGGCCCGGCGAGCATCTTTTCGGGCGGGTATTCGCGCATGATCCGCGCATTTTCCTCGGCCCATTTCTTTTCCATCTCGGCCAGTTCGGACTCGCGCACCATCGTGTCCAGCCCGCTGCGGAACTGGCTCGCGACGCGGCGCGCCTTGCCGACCCATTGACCGACGAAGCGCATCGCTTTTGGCAAGTCCTTCGGCCCGATCACCAGCAGGGCGACGATGCCCACCACCAGAAATTCGGGTGCGTTGAAATCGAGCATCGATCAGCCGGTCCGCAAGGCCGCGGCACGGGGCCGCGGCGAAAAACTCAGCGCTCTTCCTGCGCAGGGCGCGCGTCGGTCTGCGTCTGGGGCTGCGGGTCGACGACACGCTTCGCCTCGATCTCGGCGGGCTTGGCGGCAGCCTCGTCGTCGTCGGCCATGCCCTTCTTGAACTGCTTGATGCCCTTGGCGACGTCACCCATCATGTTCGAGAAGCGGCTGCCTCCGAACAGAAGGATTACGAGAACACCGACGATCAGCCAGTGCATCAGACTCATGCTACCCATCGGAACTCTCCGTTGATTCCCGGTCTATCTAGTCGTCTTCATCCCGGGTTTCCACCGCTTCCCCTTCGCCGGCCTCCGAATGTGCCGCTTCAAAGGCCAGATCGACCGGATCGAGCAGTCCGGCAGCGCGCAAATCGTCAATTCCGGGAAGGTCGCGGCGGCTCGCCAGCCCGAAATGACTGAGGAACTCGGGAGTCGTCGCATAGGTCAGCGGTCGACCGGGCACCTCGCGGCGTCCAGCCGGACGTATCCAGCCAGCCTCCATCAGCACGTCGAGCGTGCCCTTGCTGATCTGGACGCCGCGGATCGCCTCGATCTCGGCGCGCGTGACTGGTTCGTGATAGGCAATGATCGCCAGTGTCTCGATCCCCGCGCGGGAAAGCTTGCGGCTGTCCTCCCGGTCACGGCGCAGGAAATTGGCCAGGTCCGGCGCGGTCTGAAAATGCCAGCGCCCGCCGCGCTCGACCAGTTCGACCCCGCGCCCGGAATAGGTCTCGGCGAGCGCCGAAAGGGCCGCCGCGATATCCGCCTCCTCACCGACATGGGCGCGCAAATCGGTGAGCGTCAACGGCTGCTCGGACGCGAACAGCACGGCTTCGACCGCGCGCATCGTTTCATCCGGCGGCGTCATGCCTCGATGCCCTTCAGATAGAGTGGCGCGAAGGCCGATTTCTGGCGAATTTCGACCCGTCCCTGCTTGGCCAGTTCCAGCGCCGCGACGAACGAACTGGCGAGTGCCGACTTGCGGTAACTCCCGCTGGCATCCTCGGGTAAAAAGCTCTCGATTGTGCTCCACTCGATGCGCTGCCCGATCAATTCGGACAGGCGATGGATTGCATCCTCCAGCGTCATTACCGGGCGCACCGCCACGATGTGCATCACCGGTCGCGTCCGCGCGCTGATCTGGCCATAAGCGGAAATCAGGTCATAGATTTCGGCCTGCCAGCGCGACTTGCGCACCGTCCGCAGCCCCTCGGGCGCGCCGCGGGTGAACACGTCGCGTCCCATTCGGTCACGCGCCACCAGCCGCGCCCCGGCCTCGCGCATCGCGCTGAGCCGTTCCAGCCGCAATTGCAGCCGCAGCGCCATATCTTCCGGACTCGGTTCGACCTCGGGGTCACGCGGCAGCAGCAATGCCGATTTGAGATAGGCGAGCCACGCCGCCATCACGAGATAATCCGCCGCCAGCTCAAGGCGAAGCTCTCGCGCCTCATTCACATAGGTGAGGTACTGATCGACCAGCTGAAGGATGGACAGCTGGCGCAGATCTACCTTCTGGCTCCGCGCGAGCGCCAGCAACAGGTCGAGCGGCCCTTCCCAGCCGTCGATGTCGATGGTGAGGGGCGCGGGATCGGTCATGCCAGCGCGAGCAACGCCTCCCGCTTGGCAATCAACGCATCGATCTCAGCCGCTTCAGGCCGCACGCTCGCCATCGCCCGCTCCAGCCGCGCCAGCGTCGCTGGCGGCGCGTCGCCCAGTCGTCCGGCAATCTCCTCCATCTCGCCCATCCGCGCCCAGCAATCGAGCGCGACGTCGCACCCCCGCCGCGATCGCCTGCGCCGCCTTTTCGCCCGCAGTGCCGCTCAGCGCTTTCATATCGATATCGTCGGTCATCAACAGCCCATCGAACCCGATCCGCCCCCGGATGACCTCGCGGATGACCGTCGGCGAGAGTGTCGCGGGATTGTCCGCGTCCCATGCCTTGAACACGACGTGACAAGTCATGCCCATCGGTGCGGTATTCAGAGTCCGGAACGGTTCGATATCCTTCTCCAGCGCCGTCTCGTCCGCATCGACCACCGGCAGCTCATAATGGCTGTCGACCACCCCGCGGCCATGGCCGGGCATATGCTTGACCACGCCGACGACGCCACCCTTGGCCATCCCGTCGAGCATCGCGCGTCCCAGCGCCGCGACGCGCATCGGATCGCTGCCGAACGTCCGCCCCCCACTGCCGGGGTCGTCTCCGGCTGGCGCACGTCCAGCAGCGGCGCGCAGTTCACATTCACCCCGACTTCGGCCAGCATCAGTGCCAGTGCCTGCCCATTCGCCCGCGCCGCCTCGATCGCCGAAGACGGCGCGACCTCGTACAGCGCATCGAACGCCGGGCCGGCGGGAAAGGCGGGCCACTCGGGCGGCTGCATCCGCGCCACGCGCCCGCCCTCCTGGTCAATCAGGATCGGAACATCGTCGCGCCCGGACAGCTCACGCAAACTGTCGGTCAGCGCGCGCATCTGCGCCCGATCGATGCAATTGCGCCCGAACAATATGTAACCGAGCGGGTCTGCATCGCGGAAAAACGCGGCTTCGTCAGGGGTAAGGACAGGGCCGGACAGGCCGAAGATCACGGGCTTCATGGCGCGGTTAGAACAGGGGCGAACAGGATTTTCCAGCCCAATTCCTCCCCTGCCCCGCAGGGGAGGGATTTGGTCACCCCGCCGCCAGGAAACACGCCTCGCCCGCAGCCTTCAGCTTGCCGCACAGTTCGCGCGCCTGCCCGTTGCTGCCCGCATTGACGCGCAGCCGGTAGAAGGTCTTGCCGTTCACATCCGCCCTAGCGATCCCCTTGCCCAGCGGCGCAAGGTAGGAAAACCGCTTCGACAGCCGCGCCCAGGCGACATTGGCCTCCGCCTCGGTCGGGAACGACCCCAACTGGATCGTCGCGCTACCCGCTGACGGCCCGGGTGCCGCCTGGGTCGGCGCGGCGGCCTTGGGCACCGACCCGCTCGGAACCGGTGCCACCACGCGGCTCGCGCCCTTGACCGGCGTCGGGCTCGCCTTTGGCGCCGCCTTGCCGTCGACTGGTGCCTCGGGCATCGCCGAAACATCGACCGATCCGTTGGTGGTCGCGCCCTCGCTGGCCGCGAAGACGGTGTCGCCCTCGCCCTCGACCTTCATCCCGCCCGGCTCGTCGGGCCTGATCTTGTAATCGCCTTCCTGCGCGTTGATCAGCGCGCCGGTGCCCTCACCGGTCACGGTGCGCTGATACCACCACCAGCCAAAGATCGCGGCGGCGATGATCGCCAGCCCGACCAGCACCAGCAGGACGATGCGCAGGAACGACGGTCCCTCGCGATAATCGTCATCGGCCGTCTCCAGCCAGGGGAGACGATCGTCGTTATAGTCCTCACCCGCGTTCATTCAGCTCAGCTCCTGAACCGCCTCGACCCCCATGATATCGAGGCCGTTACGAATAACCTGCCCGATTGCGTCGGCTAGGAAAAGCCGCGCGCGGGTCAGCTCGGGCTGGTCGGTCAACAGGAAGCGCCGCGACGGATCGTCGTTGCCGAGATTCCACAGCGAATGCAGCTCCGCCGCCAAGTCGTAGAGATAGAAGGCGATTCGATGCGGTTCACGCGCCGCCGCAGCGCCCTCCACGACCCGCGGATACTGCGCCGCCAGCTTCACCAGCCCCAGTTCGCGTGTATCAAGCAGGGACAGGTCGGCCGCACCTGATACGTCCAGCCCAGCCTCGACCGCCCGGCGATGCAGCGATGCGACCCGCGCATGGGCATATTGGACATAGAAAACCGGATTGTCCTTCGACGCCTCGACCACCTTGGCGAAGTCGAAATCCATCTGCGCATCGGCCTTGCGGGTCAGCATGGTGAAGCGGACCACGTCCTTGCCCACTTCCTGCACCGTGTCGGCCAAAGTCACGAAATTCCCGGTGCGCTTGCCCATCTTGACCGCTTCACCGTTGCGCATCAGCCGGACCATCTGCACCAGCTTGACGTCGAACCGCGTTTTGCCCTCGGTCAGCGCGGTCACGGCGGCGACGATCCGCTTGACCGTGCCGGCATGGTCCGCGCCCCAGATGTCGATCAGCTGGTCGGCCGACTGCGCCTTCTGGAAGTGATACGCCATGTCCGCGCCGAAATAGGTCCATTGCCCGTTCGACTTCCTGATCGGGCGATCCTGATCGTCACCGAATTGCGTCGAACGGAACAGCGGCAGCTCGACCGGCTCCCAATCGTCGGGCAACTCGCCCTTCGGCGCTTCTAGCACGCCATCATAGATCAGGTCGCGCGCGCGCAGCCATGCCTCGGCCTCTTCGGGCTTCCCCGCCGCCTGCAACTCCGCCTCGGAGGAGAACAGGTCATGATGGATGCCCAGCAGCGCCAGATCGTTGCGGATCATGACGAGCATGTCGGCGACCGCTTCCTTGCGGAACAGCGCCAGCCACGCGCTCTCGTCCTTGCCGACAAACGCATCGCCATGCTCGCGCGCCAGCCGTTCGCCGACGGGCTTCAGATACTCGCCCGGATACAGGCCCTCGGGGATCTCGATCGTCTCGCCCAGCGCCTCGCGATACCGCAGGTGCGCCGAGCGCGCGAGGACATCGACCTGCCCGCCCGCGTCGTTGACATAATACTCACGGATCACCTTGTGCCCGACCGCTTCGAGCAGGCTGGCGAGCGCGTCGCCCACCACCGCGCCACGGCAATGGCCCATGTGCATCGGCCCGGTCGGGTTGGCGGAGACATATTCGACGTTGACGGTCACGCCCACGCCCGACTGCGACCGGCCATAGCTGTCGCCGGCGTCCGTGATCGCCGCCAGCTCGCCGCGCCAGGTCGCGTCGGTCAGGCTCATGTTGATGAAGCCCGGCCCGGCGACCGACACGGTGGACACGTCGTCGAGCTTCTTCAACTCGCCCGCGATCTTCTCCGCCAACGCTCGCGGATTGGTGCCCGCCGGCTTGGCCAGCACCATCGCGGCGTTGGTCGCCAGGTCACCATGCGTCACGTCGCGCGGCGGCTCCACCGTCACCGCGCGTCGCTCCAGCCCCGCCGGCAGATCGCCGGATGCGACCAGGGCATCCAGCGCGGCGTCGAGATGGGCGGCGAAACGGGGATAGAGCGTCATGTGCGGGTCCGATGGTTTCAGGAGGCGGACCCTCTAGCGCAGGTCACGCGGTTCGTCACGCGATGACGCGGCGTCTCCGCGCAGCCAGCAGTCCGTCGGCGGCATAGATCGCCAACCCGGTCCAGATCAGCGCGAAACAGATCAGGTGCGCGGTCGTCACCCGCTCCCCGAAATAGGTGATCGCCAGCACGAACTGCATCGTCGGCGCGAGATATTGCAGCAGCCCCAGCGTAGAATAAGGCAAGCGCCGCGCCGCTCCGGCGAACAGGAGCAATGGCACCGCCGTCACCACGCCCGACAGCACCAGCAACGTCGTCGCCACTGCCTCGTTTCCGAACTCCAACCCACCATGCGTCGACAGCCAGAACAGATAGGCGAGGCCAAACGGCGCGAGGATCGCGGTCTCCAGCGTCAGCCCCTCGAGCGCCTCGACCGGCGCGACCTTCCGCACCAGCCCGTAGAAGCCGAACGAGAAGGCAAGCGTCAGGCTGATCCAGATTCCCTGCCCCGCACCCACCGCCAGCACCGCGACGCCGATCCCGGCGAGCACCACCGCGACGATCTGCGCCCGACCGAGCTTCTCGCGCAACAGCACCACGCCCAGCAGCACATTGATCAACGGGTTGAGGAAATAGCCAAGGCTCCCTTCCAGCACATGCCCGTTCTGCACCGCCCAGATATAGACCAGCCAGTTGACCGAGATCAGCGCGGCGCTGGCCGACAGCAACAGCATCGCGCGCCGGTTGCGCAGCGCCGCGACGATCGCGGGGGTGCGGCCCAGCGCAAGGATCACGATCGCGAGCAGCCCGAGTGACCACAATACGCGGCCCGCGACCACTTCGCCCGCACCAACCCCCTTCAGGAACCAGAAGAAGATCGGCAGCACGCCCCAGATGCCATAGGCTCCCAACCCCTGGATCAACCCGGCGCGGTCGATGCGCTCAGGCGCTGCAGGGGACGGATCGGACCGGGCCATGCGCGCGGAGATGGGGGCGATGCTGCGCTGCGGAAAGAGGCGCGGCGGGAAAGATTTGGTTTAGACCGCGACGCCCTTGCTTCAGTCCTTGCGCATTTCGTCGCGATCGACCTTCAGCCACTTGCCCCAATCGATGCTCACCAGTGCGACCAACAGCCCCAGCATCGCTACCTGCAACGCGATGCCGCCCGGGCTGGTGAGGTGCGCGAACATCGCCTCGCCAAAGTCGGTCTGCCGCACCTTGCGCGCGGTCCAGCCATAAAAGGCATAGGTGAACAGCCGCCCGGTGAAAAAGGCGGCGGTAAAGCCCAGCAGCGGCACCCGCGCCAGCCCGACCGCGATGAACAATTGCGCAGATGGCAGGGGCGAGATCACGAACAGTGCCAGTGCGAGCACAACATTATGCTTGCGCCGCTCGACCGCCGTGCGCGCCGCCGCGATATTGTCCCGCATCCGCTGCGGCAGCCATTTCCCGAAATGCCGCGCCCCGATCGCCAACGTCAGCCGCCCAAGCGCCGCTCCCGCTGCCCCGATCAGCACCAGCGCCCAGAGCGGCTGGTCGCCATTGATCCCGTACAACACGATGATCGACCAGGTCGGCGGCCCGAATGCGGGGAGCAG
This sequence comes from Sphingomonas sp. J315, assembly GCF_024666595.1. Classification (NCBI taxonomy): domain Bacteria; kingdom Pseudomonadati; phylum Pseudomonadota; class Alphaproteobacteria; order Sphingomonadales; family Sphingomonadaceae; genus Sphingomonas; species Sphingomonas sp. J315. The sequence continues at coordinate 408,827 of NZ_CP088296.1, forward strand.
ATTGACCCCGAACGCCAGCAGGAACAGCGAGATATAGCCCATCGCCACCGGGGTGCGGGGAAATCGACCGGCATGCAAGTGCGTTGACTAATGAGATAATGTATCATTAAAGGAGGCATGTCTTCAAAGCCCCCGGCCATTCACGATCCCGGACATTGGGATTCGATTTCCGCCAACTATGCTGCTGAAGCCGACCGGATGACCGGTCGCTATGCGCAAGCGGCATGGGACCTCGCCGCGCTTCCGAGCGGCGCACGCGTGCTCGATGTCGCCACCGGTGCGGGCGCGCTGCTGGTCTCGGCATTGCGCGACGGTGCGGATGCGGTGGGCATCGACTTCTCGCCGGGCATGGTCGAGATTGCCAGCCAGCGCGCCGCCGCGATCGCACCGGGCGAGCGCGCACTGGTGATGGACGGCCAGAATCTCGCCTTCCCCTCCGACAGCTTCGACGCCGCCTTCTCGATCTTCGGCGTGTTCATGTTCCCCGATCCCGTTGCCGGTTTTGCCGAAATGGCGCGCGTGCTGCGCCCGGGCGGCGCGGCGGTCGTCGCAGTATGGGAGAATGCCGGCGGCGCAGGCCCCGCACAGCTTTTTGCCAGGGCTGCGCAGCGGATGTTTCCGGACCAGCCGGTCCCGCTGCCGATGGACCGGCTGTTCAATTCACCCGAATTGCTCGAAGGCGCCTTCATCGAGGCTGGGCTGTCACCGCAGCGCGTCCAGGGCATCGAGTTCGCCTGGCCCGCCCCACCGGTCGACTGGTTCCGCGACAACGCCAAGCTCGCTTATGGCTGGTCGCCGGTGTGGCGGATGCTCAACGAAAATCAGCGCACCGCCTTCGCCGAGGAAGCAGCCAGCCTCGCCGCCGATCTCCCGCCGGAGGGCATCTACTCCACCGCGCTGATCGGCATCGCGCGAAAGCCGGGCTGAGCGGTCAGACCCGCACCAGCCCGTCCATCGCCCGCGCGCTCTTCTGCCCCGGGAACAGCGCCGGCATCGCGCGCGCCGGATCGACGCCGAAATGCGACGCCGCCGCGCTGCCGATCACCGCGTCCAGTCCCATGGTCGGACGCAGATCGCGGCCCTCATACAGCGCCGAGTCGCCCAGCCCCGGCCAGTCGGCGACCACGCGCCCGCCCTGCACCGCACCGCCCAGCAGCCAGGCGACCGACGCGGTGCCGTGGTCGGTCCCCTGCGTTCCGTTGACCTTGACCGTCCGTCCGAACTCGGTCGCCACCAGCACCATCGTCTTGGCCCAGTGCGGCCCGAGGCCCGTCTTGAGCGCGGCGATCATCTGATCCAGCCCGTTCAGCTGCACGCCCAGTCGCCCACGCTGTTGCGCATGCGTGTCCCACCCGCCCGTCTCGATCATCGCGATCCGCGCGCCATTGTCCGCCGCCAGCAGCCGCGCCGCGAGCGCGCCGGTCGCCGCCGCGTTGCGCCCGTTATTGGCCGCCAGATCGCCGGTCAGCGCGCGGGTCGCGGTCGCCTGTTTCCAGATCGCATGCAACTGCGGATCCTCGGCATAGAGCATCGCGACACGATTCAGCAGGTCATCCGACGCATCGGGCAGCACCGACGGCGCATAGGACGCGACCTCTACCCTGCCGCGCAGCGCCACGGGGATCGTCGCGGCGATGGCGATACCTTTGCGCTCGTCGGCGGGCAGCACGCCGAGCAGCCGGTTCATCCACCCGTCCTTGAGCTGATACGCCGCCGCGCCGCCGGTCTCGAGCACGTTCTGCGCATCGAAATGCGACCGGTCGCGATAGGGCGACGCGACCGCATGGACGAACAGCGCCTCCTTCGCGGCGTACATCTCCGCAACGTTTTTCAGGTTCGGGTGCAGCGCGAACATCGCATCCAGCTTTGCCGCATCGGCGAAATCTTGCGCCAACGCCCCGCGCTGCGTGGCAAAGGCCGGGTCGCCGACCGGGGCGAGCGTGCCGAGCCCGTCCGCCGCGCCCCGCTGGATGATGAACACGAACCGGCGGTCGCTCGCCGCCTGTGCGAAGGCAAGGCGTGGCGCGAAGCCGAGCGACAGCGCGCCCGCTGCGCCGGTGAGGACAAGATTGCGGCGGTTGATCATGGCCTTATCTCCGCATGAATTCGGGGGCGACGAGCATCAGCGCGACGCCTTGTGAGGCGCTTTCGGCGCGCGCGATAGCCTGCTGCGTGGTCGCACTCAGCGCGCCGGGGAACAGCGTCGCCATCCGCGCCCGCGCGTCGATCGTGTCGCGCGTCCGCGCCGCCATCCGCTCCGCTGCCTCCACCCGGCGCATCACCGCGTCCGGCCCGGCCCAGCTCGCCGCGATATCGTCGAACCCGGCGGGCGAACCCGGTCGCCATACCGGCTGGCCGAGCTGGTTCATCAGCCCCAGCACCGCCTCGCCCGGGATTTCGCGTGTACCCAGCGCCCGCATCGCGGCGATCGACCATTCCCAGGGCGTGCGGAACTTGACCGGTTGCGCGACCCACGCCTCTGGCGATTCGATCAGCACGCGATAAACGCTTGGCAGATCGCCGCCGGTTTTCAGGAACGCCGTTTCCAGCTTGCCGACCAGCGAAGCCGGCGGCTCGTCCCCCGCAAAATGCCGCGCCAATTTGGCCGCGATATGCTTCGCCGTCGCCGGATGCACCGCCAGATCATCGAGCACCGCCGATGCCTGGCGCTCGCCCTGCTGGTCGTAACGTTTGCCCAATATCGTCCGCGTCCCGGGCTCATGGATGCGCTCGGCGAACACGAAACTGCCCGACTTCCCCTCCAGCCCCGCAAAGCGCGCCGCCGGCCCGCGCGTAATTCCCGCGACGCTCCACCCGGTCATCGCGCGGGCGAACTCGATTACATCGACCTGGCTATAGCCCGTCCGCACGCCCAGCGTGTGCAGCTCCAATATCTCGCGCGCGAGATTTTCGTTGAGGCCCACCCGCTGTGGCCCGCCGCGCCGCGCGGCCAGCTGCCCCGCGATGCTCCCCGGCCCGACCGATTGCGCCTGATCGAGATAGAGCAACATCGCCGGATGCCGCTCGACCGCGTGCAGCATGTCGCGGAACTTGCCCAGCACATGCGGGCGGATCGCGTCGAACTCGAACGCCCCGGCCAGGCCGATCATCGTCACCTTATCCGCCGACACTGCAAAATGGTTCGACCAGAAATGCACCAGCCGCTCTACAAGCGGGGTGTCGCTCGCCACCGCGACCTGAGCCCTCGCCCCCGCGAAAGCGACATAATTCTCTCGGGCCTGTTGTCGGGCAAATTGGCGTGCGCGCTGAACGGCATCGTCGCCGGGAGCGCCTTCCGGCTCGTCGCCTTTGCGCATCTCACGCCGCGCCGCTTGCTGCTGCTCCATGTAATCGGCGAGCTGCGCGGCGACGTGCGCCGTCGCGGGCAGTGCCGCAACCGCGCCGGGCCGCGCATCGTACCGCGCCATCTGGTCGATCAGACCGCGGCGCGGATCGGCGGGTACGGACGCATCCGCCCTCCCGCCTAGTCCGAACCGGTTAAGGGCAATGCTCGTGTCCGACATGGGCAACATCCCGAAAAGCGACCATCGATCGCTACGCCCGCATTGTCGCAAATCTGTGCCAGCCACGCAATTTATCGCACAAGTCGCTCATTTCGTCCCCGATGCGTCCCGCGCAATCGCGCTTGCATCCTTCGCGCTTGGCATTGTTGCGTCGCAGCATATCTTCGGGGGCAAGAACAGAACAATATTGGATGCCGATCTGGCCCTTCTGTGTCTCAAGGGAGAAAGATCGTGATCAAGACCTTCATCAGCGCCGCCGTCCTCCTCAGCCTGCCGGTCGCCGCCTTCGCGGGCGAGCGCACCTTCAAGCGTGACGGCGTCACCTACACCTATACCAGCAAGCGCGACGGCGACGTCACCGTGCTTGAGGGCAAGGCATTCCCCGGCGGATCGAGCTACACGCTGACCGTCCGCGGCAAGCAGGTCACCGGCCGCGTCGGCGGCACCCCGGTGTCGTTCCGCATCGCCAAGCCGCTCGCGCCGACCGTCCAGACCGCGTCGCGCTAAGCCTACTTCGTCACCCCGGCTCGGAGGCCGGGGTGACGATGAATTAGAAGCCCTCGGGCAGTTCGATCGGCCCGACCACCTCGCGGTACCGCGAAATCGCGTACCGATCGGTCATCCCTGCGATGAAATCGGCGATATGCCGGCTCCGCCACGGCTCGCCTTCGGGCAAAGTCGCGCGCCACGCCTCGGGCATCAGCGCCGGGTCCGCCGCATAGGCCGCATACAGCCCCGCGATCACGCCATGCGCCATCTCCGCCGCCGCCAGCTGGTGCGGATGGTGATAGAGGTTGGCGTACAGGAAGCGCTTGAGCGCCCGCTCCTCCTCGCGCATCGCGTCGGAAAAGCCACACAGCGCCCGCCCGGCATCGCGCACATCCTGCGCCGTCCCGACCCGCGCCTCTGCGACCCGCCGCCGCGTCTCGTCGAGCAGGTCATTGACCATCGTCCCGATCTGCGCACGCACAAGCTCGCGCAGCAGCCGCTTCTCCGACGCATCGGGAAAACGCGCGCGCACTGCGTCCCATCCGCGTGCGACCAGCGGCACCGCCAGCAGCTGATCGAGCGTCAGCAGCCCCGCGCGCAACCCGTCGTCGATATCGTGATTGTCATAGGCGATGTCGTCGGCGATCGCCGCAACCTGCGCCTCCAGCGAGCTATGCTGACCCAGTTCCAGCGGAAACGCCGCATCCGCCGCCGCCAGTGCCCAGCCCGGCTCCGCCACCGGCCCGTTGTGTTTGGCCAGCCCCTCCAGCGTCTCCCAGCTCAGGTTCAGCCCGTCCCACCCCGGATAGGGGCAATCGACCACCATCAACGCGCGCAGCGTATTGCCATTATGGTCGAACCCGCCCTGTCCGTTCAGCGCCTCTTCCAGCGCCCGCTCCCCGGCATGGCCGAACGGCGGATGGCCGATATCGTGCGCCAGGCACAGCGCCTCGGTCAGATCCTCGTTCAGCCCCAGCGTCCGCGCCACCGTCCGCCCGATCTGCGCCACCTCCAGGCTGTGCGTCAGCCGCACGCGGAAATGGTCGCCATCCGGGGCCATGAACACCTGAGTCTTGTGGCGCAGGCGGCGAAAGCTGATCGAATGGACGATGCGGTCGCGGTCACGCTGAAACGCATCGCGCGGCCCGCGCGCGGTCCCCTGCCCCTCATCGTGCAGCCGTCCCCGGCTGTGGGCCGGGTCGCTGGCATAGCGGGCGAGGGTCATGCGGCGAACGTCAGGCGAATCGACATGCCGCTCGCATAGATCAATTTACCGGAAGCTTCTCGATCTTCTGACCCGCCTCGCTGGTCCAGGCAAAGGCCTCGACACCCTTTTTGCGGATCGCGTTAACGAAGTCCTGCGCCGCTGCCGGTGTCTTGAACGGCCCTGCCAGCAACCGGTTGGTGAAGCGCAGCGGCGTAGTCCATGCCTGCTTGCCCCGGAATTCAGCAGGCGCATCGGCCACCGCCGCCTTCCACGCCTTTGGGAGCGCCTTGACATCCGCCCCGCCTGCGACCTGCACCCAATGGCGCACAGGCTCGGCCTTGGCGGGATCGACCTTGGGCTTGGGTTTTGCCTTGGGGTCCGTTTTGGCGGTCGCAGGCTTCGCGGCTGGCTTGGCGGGCGGCTTGGCGACCGATTCAGATTTGAGCTGCGCCACTTCCGGGGCAGGTGCGGGTGCTGGCGCGGGGGTCGGCTCGCGACCGGGCAAGGGCGCGACTTCCAGCTCGGACGCAGGAATGACGATCCCGGCCATGATCCGCGCGATCACATTGTCCTCGGCTCCGACACGCGGCGCGGCGGGACGCGAGGCGGGTTCGGATGGAGTCGTCGGGGCGGGTTCGGGCTCAGGCGCAACCTCAGGCGCACGCGCTACTGCAATGGGGGGCGGGGCAGCGGGCTGCGCAGCCGACGCCGTCGCCGCTTCCGCAGCGCGGCGCGCCTCGGCCTCACGCGCGGCGCGTTCCTGCGCGACGCGGGCGTCGGCCTCGCGCTGTGCCTGCGCGGCGCGCTCGGCCTCCGCGAGGCGCGCGGCCTCCGCCTGACGCTGTGCCGCCGCAACGCGCTCCATCTCCAGCCGCTGCTGCTCGGCCAGCCTGGCTGCCTCGGCCTGTCGCCGCGTCTCCGCCTCCTGCGCAGCCCGCGCATCGGCCAGCCGCTTCGCTTCGGCATCTGCCGCTGCCTGCTTCGCCGCAGCCGCTTCTTGTGCCCGCCGCTCGCGAGCGCTCAGCCGCCGCTCGGGCCGTGCAGCCGGAGTCGCTGCAGGTACCGCAGGCGGAGGCGGCGCGGACGCCACACGTTCGGGTGCAATGAATGGCAAGGGCGGTGCATTCGCCGCGTCGGCAACCCGCGACGGGGTCCGCCGCAGCTCGCCGAAATGCACCGCGAACGCCTTGTCCGCCGCAGCCAGCGTCGGCAAGCGGCGGAAGAATGGGGCGAGCGCAGTGCCCACCCCGCCCATCATCGTCGCAGCAATCCTGTCCGCACCCGCTGCATCGCCGTTCATCGCCAGGATGAAGGCGCGCGCGCGCCACGCCGCGCGGTCGCTGCGGCGGAGCAGCGGGTCGAGGATCTTCATCGCCTCATCGGTCCGCCCGCTGATCCCCAGCGAATAGGCGAAGCGGCGCGCGGTCTCGTCATCGCCGTCGCGTGCCATCGCAATCCGATGCTCGCGCTGGGCATGCGCCTGCGCGCCGATCAAGTCATAGGCCAGGCCGCGATCGGAGGCATAGGGCTCCATCGCGACCCCGCCGCGCTCGGCCAGCGCAAACAGCCGCAGCGCCTCGCCGGGCCGCTCGGATCGCACCATCACCATCGCCTGCCCCGCCGCGACGCGCGGATTACCGGGAGCCAGCGCCTGCGCGCGGGCGAAAAAGCCGGCCGCCGCCGACGGATCATTGAGCCGCGCGCTCAGCTCGCCCGCCGCGAGCAGGGCGGGAATGTTGCGCGGATCGGTGGCAAGGATGCGCATCTGCTCGGCCAGCCGATCGGCATTGGGCGTCGGCGGCGGCACGACTTCCTGCGCGGTCGCGTGTGGCACCGTCACAGGTGCCAGCGCGGCGAGCGCGGCGCTCAGGAGCAGCGGGATTCGGAAAGGTTTGGCTTCGCGTGTCATGCTGGTCCGACCGCCTACACCATCCGGGGCTGAATGCTTGCTGTCGTCATGGGCGGGTGGCGACGGGCCGACGCGCAACCGCGACAGAATGCCGGGGGCTCCGCATGGCGACCATGCGGAGCCCGGCCGGACTACTGGTTGTTCTGACGGTTTAGGAAGCGCGGGATGTCCAGCGGATCCTTGTCGTCATCATCCTTCGAACCGTTGCGCGCCGCGGCCATCCGCTCGAACAGCGTGCCGCCGCCCTTCTTGGGCGCTTCGGCCGGGGCCGGCGCAGGCGCTGCGGCCTCTTCCTCGTCGCCGCCGGTCAGCCAGCGCCGACGGATCGTCGGCTCGCGCGGCGCCGCTTCGACGGGCTCCTCGGGCACCACCGCGTCGGAGTCGAGCACCAGTTCGTCCGATTCCTCCACGGGCAGCGCATCGGGCGCTTCCAGCGTCAGTTCGTCCTCATCCGCTGCGACTGGCGCGGTATCGTCGAATGACACCGGCACAGGCGCTTCGGCAACGGGCTCGGGCTCCGGCTCCGGTGCAGCGGCGACAGGCTCTTCGACAGCGGGGGCGGCCGCGCCCATCGGGCGACGCACCGTGCCGAACGAGAAGCTGCGGCTGGTCTCCGGCGCTGCCGGGGCCGCCGGCTTGGCCGATGCGTCCGCCTCTATGCCGGTGGCGACGACCGACACGCGGATCTTGCCCTCCAGCTCGGGGTTGAACGCCGAACCCCATATGATGTTGGCATTGTCGTCGACCAGCTCGCGGATATGGTTCGCGGCCTCGTCGACCTCGAGCAGGCGCATGTCCTCGCCACCGGTGATCGACACGATCACGCCCTTCGCGCCGTCGAGCGACACGCCGTCGAGCAGCGGGTTGGCAATCGCCTGCTGCGCCGCCTCGATCGCGCGGCTGTCGCCGCTCGCCTCGCCGGTGCCCATCATCGCCTTGCCCATCTCGCTCATCACCGCGCGAACGTCGGCAAAGTCGAGGTTGATCAGGCCCGGCATGACCATCAGGTCGGTGATGCCGCGCACGCCCTGCTGCAGCACCTCGTCCGCCATCTCGAACGCTTCCTTGAACGTCGTGTTGGCATTGGCGACCAGGAACAGGTTCTGGTTTGGAATGACGATCAGCGTATCGACGAACTTCTGCAGTTCCTCGATGCCCGCTTCCGCCGAATTCGCGCGCTTCTTGCCCTCGAACGCGAACGGCTTGGTCACCACGCCGACGGTCAGGATGCCCATGTCGCGCGCAGCCTTGGCGATCACCGGGGCGGCACCGGTGCCGGTGCCGCCGCCCATGCCGGCCGCGATGAAGCACATATGCGCGCCCTTCAGCGCCTCCTGCACATGCTCGATCGTCTCTTCCGCCGCGGCACGACCGATCTCGGGCCGACTGCCCGCGCCCAGGCCCTGGGTGATCTTCGCGCCCAGCTGGATGCGATGCGTCGCGCTCGACTGCTTCAGCGCCTGTGCGTCGGTGTTGGCGACGAGGAACTCGACCCCCTGCACTTCGGCGCGGATCATGTTCGCGATGGCGTTGCCGCCCGCGCCGCCTACGCCGATCACCGTGATGCGCGGCGTCAGCTCATCCAGGTCGGGCGGAAGGAAATCGATGCTCATCTTCTTTGTATCTCCTCAGGTGCGCACCCCAGAAGCGACACCTGTTTGTAACCCTGTTTCTGCACCATGAATGTGGGCCGTTCCAGCGATATCCGCCGCTCGCCCACAGGAAATGTCAATAATTGGCTCGAAACGCTGCCATCATCCGCGACAACATCGCCTTTGGATTGCTCCGCACGACCAATTGGCCGCGCGACGGCTCCAACGTGCGCAGATCCACCGGGTCGGCGGCAGCGAACGACGCCAGCCCTGCCAGCGTCGCAAAGGCCGGCCCGGCATGTGCCTCGGGCAGAGCGGTCAGGCCGCGCGGGCGTCCAACCCGGACCGACCGGCCCAGCGCCTGCTGCGCATAATCGGCCACGCCCTTCAACTCGGCACCGCCGCCGGTCAGCACGATCTGCCGCCCCACCGGTTCCTCGAAATTGAGGCGCACGAGCTCCTTGGTAATCTCGGCCATCAGACGGTCGAGCCGCAGGCGGATCACCGCGATCAGCTGCGCCCGCGTGATGCGCGCGCCCTCGCCCTCTTCCTCAAGGCTGGCGGGTGCGATGTCGATCATGTCGTGATTGTCGCGCGGCGTCATGTTCGCGCTGCCATAGAAGCATTTCATCCGTTCGGCCTGTCCGCGCCGCGTCCCGAACGCGCTGGCGATGTCGTCGGTGATGTCCGCCGATCCCTGCTGGATCGACGACAGGCCGGTCAGCACACCGTCCTTGTAGACCGAGACATTGGTCACCCCCGCACCGATCTCGACCAGCGCCACGCCCAGCTCGCGCTCCTCCTCGGACAGACAGGCAAGTCCCGTCGCGACCGGCGCGGCGATGATCGATCGCACTTCCAGATGCGCCGAGCGGACGCACAGGTCGAGGTTGCGGACAGGTGCCCCCTCGGTCGACACGACATGGATATCGACCCCCAGCCGCTCGGCATGCAGACCGCGCGGCTGCTTGACGCCCGCCAGCCCGTCCAGCGTGTAGCGCGTCGGCTGCGCGTGCAGCACCATCCGCCCGCCCGGGTTGATCGCCTCACGCCCCGCGCGCAGCAGGTCGTCAATGTCCGACTGTTCGACGCGATGCCCGCCCAGATCGACTTCGAGCCGCAGGATGCTGGACTCCAGCCCCCCGGCGGAGAAGCTGACCCAGACATCCTCGATATTGGTGCCGGCGATCCGCTCGGCCTGTTCGACTGCCTCGCGCACCGCGACCTCGGTGGCCGCCATGTCGGCGATATAGCCGCGCTGCACGCCGCGGCTCTCGCGCTGGCCGGTGCCGAGCACGACGAGCTCGCCGCCATCGCCCTTTTGCGCGATCAGCGCGGACACCTTGGACGACCCGATATCGAGTGCGGTAATCAGTCCCTCGGGCGCGGTCTTGGCCATGTCTTATTCCCCCTGCACATTCACACTGGCAGTTTCTGCCGCCGATTCAATCTCTTTGCGGACCACCTGCCCCGGCATCCGCACTACCAGCCGCGTCGGATCGCGCAGGTCGAAGCGGAGGTATCCGCGTCCCAGCAGTCGATCCGCCCCGTCCAGCTCGGCGAACTTGACCAAAGCCTTCGCCGCTTCCTCCTCGCCCTCGGGCAACGCGAGCCGCTCGCCGGTGTTGAACGACAGATCCCAGCGGCGATTGCCAATCCAGGTCGCCGCCTTGACCAGCGGCTTGAGCGCCGGCGCGGCAGCAAGCAGCTTTTGATACGCCGGCTGCTGCGCATAGGCCCCGTCGCCAATGACCAGCGGCAGATCCGGCATCGCGTCTGCCGATACCGGCTCCAGCAATACGCCCTCGGCATCGATCAGCATCAACTGCCCCTGATGCTGCCACACCGCCGCCGCCTTGCGCTCGACGATATCGACCACCAGCGTATCGGGCAGCCGGCGCGACACGCGCGCATCGGCGACCCAGCCGATCGTCATCAGCCGCCCGCGTACCTCGTCCAGATCGACCAGCGGCATCGCGCGGCTCTTCTCGTCCAGCGCGTAATTGTACACCGTCATCTTGTCGGCGCGCTTGATCCCGGTCACCTCGACCTGCTGTACGCGAAACCCCGCCTGTCCCACGCCTTCGGCAAGCGCGGTGCCGACCGCGCCGGGCACGCCGAACAGCGTCGCCACGCCGATCAGCGACGCGACCGCGATGCCGGTGATGCTCCACGCGATGATCCGGTGCAGCGTCGCCTCGCTCACCGGCAGCGCCGCGACCATCCGGTCGAGCAGATGCGGCTGCTTGCGCTTCGCTTGCGCGCGGCGCTTGGGCTTGACCGTGGGGCGCTTGGGCGTCGGCTTGCGGCTCATCCCGCCTCCTCGCGAAGCGCTTCGTCTACGATCGCCTGCACCAGCTGCGGATAGCTCATCCCCATCGCCTTGGCCTGTTCGGGCACCAGGCTCAGCGGGGTCATCCCCGGCTGGGTGTTGACCTCCAGCAGATACAGCCCGCCCAGCCCCTGTTCGTCGTCCCAGCGGAAGTCCGACCGCGACGCGCCCTTGCAGCCGAGCAGGCGATGCGCGTCGAGCGCGATCTGCTTGCACGCCTCGGCAATCTCCTCGGGGATTTCCGCCGGACAGACATGGTCGGTCATCCCGTCGGTGTACTTCGCGTCGAAGTCGTAAAAGCCGCTCTTGGGCTTCAGCTCGGTCACCAGCAAAGCCTTGTCGCCCAGCACCGCCGTGGTCAGCTCGCGCCCACGAATGAACGGCTCGGCGAGTAGTTCGTCAAACTCCTGCCACGGCCCCTTGGCCTCGGCGCTGATCGGGTTGCCGTAATTCCCCTCGGCGGTGACGATCGCCACGCCGACCGACGACCCCTCATTGACGGGTTTGAGCACATAAGGCCGCGGCATCGGATCGGCTTCATAGAGCGACGCGGTCGACACGATCTGCCCGCCCGGCATCGGAATGCCATGCGGCACCAAAGCCTGCTTGGTCAGCACCTTGTCGATCGCAATCACCGACGTGACCATGCCGGAGTGGGTATAGCGCAGCCCCATCAGGTCGAGCATCCCCTGCACCGTCCCGTCCTCGCCCGGCGTCCCGTGCAGCGCGTTGAACACGACATCGGGCTTCGCTTCGGCGAGCTTGGCAGCAACGTCGCGATCCATATCGATCCGCGTGACGCGATGGCCAAGCGACTCCAGCGCCTCAGCAATCCCCGCACCCGACATCAGCGACACCGGCCGCTCGGCCGACCAGCCGCCCATCAGGACTGCGACGTGGAGGGGGGTAATGGTCACAACGAAACCTTTGATTTGTATAAAGCGGGTTGGTCTGTGCGGACCCAATCGGCGCAACCACCATCCCATGGAAAGCGGTGATGCTCGTCGGGCCACACGATCATCGCAACATGCCTCAGAGCTTGGCCCATCTGAGTCCGATGATACCAGAGCGCCGAGGCGAAATACTCCTCGGTCAGCCAGCTTTCGTGGACCATGCGGACGGTGCAATCATATTCACCGAAGAATTCGGGAATGATCTGCCCCTCTTCCAATTTCATGCCCGCCGCGCACATCTGCAGCAGCGCATTGATCGCCGGTCCGCACGTTTCCTGCGGGAGTCCAAAAAGAATGACTTCCGGGACACCGAGCGTCTTAGTGAAGCCGATCGAATAGGCGAAGGGCGGCTCAGGCACTTCGGCATCGAACACCCAGTTGATGTGACAACCATGGCGATCAACGTTCTCAACAATCTGCTGCTCGAACGCGTTCATGGTCCCGTGAAATTGCGCCTTCATTGGGGCACCCCTCTCCGGGCCGCCACGCCGACACGCTGAATCTCCCACTCAAGGTCAACCCCGCTCGCCGCCTTCACCCGCGCGCGGACGTCATCCCCCAGCCCTTCGATATCCGCGCTGGTCGCATCACCGGTGTTGATCAGGAAATTGGTATGCTTCTCACTCACCTGCGCCCCACCGCGCGTGAGGCCACGACAGCCCGCCGCATCGACCAACCGCCACGCCTTGTCGCCCTCGGGATTCTTGAAGGTCGACCCACCTGTCTTGCTCCGCAGCGGCTGCGACGCCTCACGCGCGGCGGCGATGCGGTCCATCTCGGCCTGGATCGCCGCCGGCTCGCCCGGCTCACCACGAAAGGTCGCGCTCACCACGATCGCCCCCTCGGGCAGTTCGGAGTGACGATAGGTGTAACCCAACGCCGCGACCGGCAGCGTCACTCGCTCGCCCGACCGCAGCACGACTTCGCAATCGACCAGCACGTCCTTGGTCTCGCGCCCGTAAGCGCCGCCATTCATCCGCACGAAGCCGCCGACGGTGCCGGGGATAGACCGCAGAAACTCGACGCCCGCAATCCCCGCATCGCGCGCGGTTGAGGACACCAGAATCCCGCTCGCCCCGCCACCACAGGTCAGCGTCTGACCCTCGGCCTGAACCTTGGCAAACGCCTTGCCCAGCCGCACCACCACGCCCGGCACCCCGCCATCGCGCACGATCAGGTTCGACCCCAGCCCCAGCGCCATCACAGGCACCGCCGGATCGAGATCGCGCAGGAAGTCGCACAAATCCGCGACACCCGCCGGCTCGAACAGCCACTCCGCCGTCCCGCCGCTCTTGAACCAGACCAGAGGGGCCAGCGGCGCTTCGGGGGTCAGCTTCCCCCGCACTTTGGGGAGAAGCGCTGCGCTCACTTCACCCCCCACAGCCCGGCCCATTGCTTCCAGAACTTCATATTCGCCTCGGCCGCCTTCGCCCCGGTCTCCTGCAACGCGGCCACCTTCTTGCCCGCGTCGAGCATCGTCTGCGCCGCGTCCATCTGCGCCTTCTGCGCGCGCAGGATTTCGCGCTGCATATCGGTCGCGAGGGTGAACCAGTCGCTCATGCCGCCACGCTCCGCTTGGCGTCGACCGCTTCGGCGAGGCCCGCGGCCCATTTGGTGATGTCGCCAGCGCCCAGGCACACGATCAGATCGCCCGGCTGCGCGACCTCGGCGATCCGCGCCGCGAGCGCATCGGCATCGGCCACGCTTTCCGCCAGCCGGTGCCCGCGCGCCAGCGTCCGCTCGACCAGCGCCGCGCCGCTCACCCCCTCGACCGGCGCCTCGCCCGCGGCATAGACCGGGGTCACCAGCACCATGTCGGCGTCGTTGAACGCCTGCGCAAAGTCATCCATCAGGTTGCCGAGCCGCGAGTAACGATGCGGCTGCACCACCGCGATCACCCGCCCCTGCGCGCTCTCCCGCGCCGCCGACAGCACCGCGCGGATTTCGACCGGGTGGTGGCCATAATCGTCGATCACGATCGCCGGCAGCTTGCCCTCGAACCCGATCTCGCCGACCTTGGTGAAGCGCCGCTTCACCCCGCCGAACTTGGCAAAGCCGTTCTGGATCGTCGCGTCGTCGATGCCCATTTCCAGCGCCACGCCTATCGCGGCGAGCGCGTTCTGGACGTTGTGGCGGCCCGGCATCGGCAGGTCGATCCCCTCGATCGACCGCGTCGTGCCGTCGCGGCTGCGAATGATCGCCTCGAACTTGTTGCCCCCGGCATGCGGCGTCACATTGACCCCGCGCACATCCGCCGACGCCGCAAAGCCATAGGTCACGATCCGCCGGTCGCGCACACGCGGAATGATCGCCTGCACCTCGGGATGGTCGAGGCACAGCAACGCCGCGCCGTAGAAGGGCACATTCTCGACGAACTCGACATAGGCATCCTTGGCCCGCTCGAAGCTGCCATAGTGGTCGAGATGCTCGGGATCGATATTGGTCACGACCGCGATCGTGCCGTCGAGCCGCAGGAAGCTGCCGTCGCTCTCGTCGGCCTCGACCACCATCCACTCGCTGTCGCCCAGCCGCGCGTTGGAGCCGTACTGGTTGATGATGCCCCCATTGATCACGGTCGGGTCGATCCCGCCCGCATCCAGCAGCGCCGCGATCATGCTCGTCGTCGTCGTCTTGCCATGCGTCCCCGCCACCGCGACGGTGGACTTCAATCGCATCAGCTCGGCCAGCATCTCCGCGCGCCGCACCACCGGGATGCGCGCGGCATAGGCGGCCTGCACTTCCGGATTGTCGCGCTTGATCGCGGTCGAGGTCACCACCACCGCCGCATCGCCCAGATTGTCGGCGCTCTGCCCGATGGTGATCGCAATGCCACGCTTGCGCAGCCCCTCGACGACATAGCCCTCGGCACTGTCGCTGCCCTGCACCTTATAGCCCAGATTGTGCATCACCTCGGCAATGCCCGACATGCCGATCCCGCCGATGCCGACGAAATGGATCGTGCCGATATCCTTGGCGACACCCTTCACGCAAACGCCTCCCCGCCCTGCGCGATCTTCACCGGCTCGGCATGTCCCATTCCTGCCGACGCCCAGTCGGCGTCGATCGATTCCACAAGGTCCGCCAGGTCGCGGACTGCATCGGGGCGACCGACGCTGCGTGCGCACGCCGCGGCGTGCGCCAGCCCCTCGGGGTCCAGCCCCAGTTTCTGGATCTGCTTCGCCAGCTCCTGCGCGGTGAACGCCCGCTGCGGAATTGTCCGCGCGCCACCTGCGGCGCTGATCTCGCGCGCGTTCGCGGTCTGGTGATCGTCGGTCGCGGTCGGCAGCGGCACGAGGATCGCCGGACGCCCCGCTGCGGTCAGCTCCGATATCGTCGACGCCCCCGCACGCGCGATCACGATATGCGCCCAGGCGAGCCGCTCGGGCAGGTCGGGCAGATAGGTCGCGATCTCTGCCGGAATGCCATGCTCGGCATATTTGCGGCGCACCTCGTCGATATCCTCGACCCGCGCCTGATGCGTCACCTGCATCCGGCGGCGGAAGTGGACCGGCAGCAGCGCAAGGCCGTCGGGCACCACCTGGCTCAGCACCGACGCGCCCTGGCTTCCCCCGGTGACCAGCACGCGGAAAATGCCATCCTCCTCCAGCGGCGGATAGGGCCGCAACCGCAGCTCCAGAACCGTCTCGCGCACCGGATTGCCGGTCAGATGGACCTTTTGGCATAGGCCGGCTTCAGCCGCGCGACCTCGGCATAGCTGGTGGCGATCGCCCCCACCTTGCCCGCGACCAGCCGATTGACCCGGCCCAGCACGGCATTCTGCTCGTGAATGACGGTCGGCACCTTCATCGCGAACGCCGCCGACAGCGCGGGCATCGACGCATAGCCACCGAACGCGACCACCGCCGCCGGACGGAACTGGCGATACAGCTTGCGCGCCTGCGCCCGGCCCTTCGCCATGGTGCGCAATGCGCGCAACCACCCCAGCGGCCCGCCGGCAAAGCGCGACGCCGGGACGATCTGCGTCTCGATCCCCTCGAACAGGTCCGGGAATCGCACGCCCCGCTCGTCGGAAAGCAGCGCGACCTTGTGACCACGCCGCATCAATTCCGCCGCAAGTGCAGCGGCGGGAACCATATGTCCACCGGTGCCCCCGGCGGCGAGGACGTAATGCCGTCCCGATGTCATTTGCTGTTACCCCGCACCGTGTAGTTTGAGCGCTTGAGATAGGGGTTTCGTCGCGTGAAAGCGAGCAACAGTCCCATCCCGATCGACAGCGCCACCATCGACGATCCGCCATAGGAAATGAAGGGCAAGGTCATTCCCTTGGAGGGCGCAAGGCCGGTGTTCACGGCCATGTTGATCACCGCCTGAATCCCGAATTGGGCCGCGAGCCCGGCGGAGGCGAGCAGGCGGAACCCATCCTCCTCGTCCAGCAGCTTGATCAGCACCCGAACGACGATGGCGAGGTAGATCAGCGCGATGATGATGCACGCGATCAATCCGAACTCCTCGCCCACGACGGAGAAGATGTAATCGGTATGCGCCTCGGGCAGCTTGAATTTGACCGTCCCGCCGCCCGGCCCGGTGCCGGTCGCCCCGCCCCCGGTCAGCACCGCGTGCGCCATGTCGGTCTGGTAATGCTCCGCCGCCGCCTTTTCGGGATCGGGGAACAGGAAGCTGTCGATGCGCGTGCGTGCGGTGTCGTAGAACAGATAGGCCGCGACCACCCCCGCCACGACGCCCCCGCCCAGCACGCCGATCGCGCGGGTCGAAATGCCCGACAGCATCAGCAGAATCACCCACACCGCGCCGAAAATCACCGTCTGGCCGAAATCGGGCTGCTTCATCAGCAACGCCGCGATCACTGCGGTTAGCACCCCCGTCACCGGGATCACCGGCAGGCTCGGGTCTTTGGCGCGCATCGACAACAGCCAGGCAGTGGTGACGATGTAGAGCGGCTTCAGGAATTCCGACGGCTGAAACGAAGCAAAGCCGAACCCGATCCAGCGCCGCGCGCCGTTGATCTCCGAACCGAAAAATGCGGCAATGCCGACCAGCACCACGCATATCGCGGTGCCCAGAATAGCCCCGCGCCGCGCAAATCCGACCGGCAACATCGACACGATCAACAGCACAGGGATCGACAGACAGATCCACACCGTCTGCCGCCAGAAATAGTGCATCGCCGCGAACTGCTTGCTCGCGTCCGAATAGCGCTCCGCCGACGCCGGCGACGCCGCCGCCACCGCGACCAGCCCGATGCCGATCAGCAGGAAGGCGAGCAGCAACAGGATGCGGTCGATTTCCCAGAACCACAGGCCCAGCGGGGTCTTGCTCCCCCGGCTCAACTGATCCTCGAACCGTTCGCGCAGCGGCTTGCGCTTGGTCGTCGCGCGGATGACGTCGCTCATGCCAATGCCCTCACCGCGGCGCGGAACTGGTCGCCGCGATCCTCATAGTCGCGAAACTGGTCGAACGACGCACAGGCAGGCGACAGCAACACCACCTCACCCTCCACCGCATTCGCCGCCGCAGCGCGTACCGCCTCCGCCAGCGTGCCCGATCGCTCGACCGGCATGACGTCCTTCAGGATTTGCGCAAACATCTCCGTCGCTTCGCCGATAGCATAGGCGCGGACAATATGGGGGAAACCCGGTCGGCAAGCATCGAGATCGGCGCTCTTGGCCCTGCCGCCCACTATCCAGTGGATGCGCGGATAGGCCGCGAGCGCGGGCGCGGCCGATTCCGCGTTGGTCGCCTTGCTGTCGTTGACGAACAGCACGCCGTTGCGCACCCCCACCCGCTGCATCCGGTGCGGCAGGCCGGTAAAGGTCTCCAGCGCCATATCGATCTGCGCCTGCGCGACGCCCAGCGCCTGGCATACCGCGATCGCGCACAGCGCGTTCTGGGCGTTGTGCGGTCCCTGGAGCGACGGCCAGCGCGACTGATCCATACACACGCCCGGCGCGATCCTGGTCAGGTCCTCGGCCCGGCCCGAGCGCGCGACCTGCTTGGCCACCGCCTGCGACGCCTCATCGCCAATCCCGATGATCGCGGCATGGCCCTTGGACTGCATCTCGAACAACCGCGCCTTCGACGCGGCATAGGCATCGAACCCGTCATAACGATCGAGATGATCCGGCGTGATGTTGAGCAACACCGCCACGTCGCAATCAAGGCTCTGGGTCAGGTCGATCTGATAGCTCGACAGCTCGAGCACATAGACGCCCCCCTCCGGCAACGGCTCCTGCCCGAGAATGGGCAGCCCGATATTCCCGCCCAGCCGCGCCGGAACGCCCGCGCTCTCGATAATATGGTGGATCAGCGCGGTGGTGGTCGACTTGCCATTGGTCCCGGTAATCCCGACCACCTTGTGCGCCGGGAGCTCGCCCCGCGCCTGTGCGAACAGTTCGATATCGCCGATGATCGGAACGCCGGACTCGCGCGCCTTGGCGGCCACGGGATGTCGATTCAACGGCACGCCGGGCGAAACTACGACAGCTTCGAAGCCCTTCAGATCGACAGGGAAACTGACCCAATCCTTCGTCGTGAAACCCGGCTCGGTGCCCAGCTCCTCCCGGTCGACCTTGAGCTGCTCCCAAACGCTCTGTTGCGCAGCTTCATTGTCATCCCAACCGAGTACGCTCGCCCCGCCCGCGACCAGCGCGCGCACGCTCGCCGCCCCCGACCGCGCCAGCCCGAGTACCGCAAAGCGTTTCCCGCGCCAGGCCGCGGAAACGATCACCGCAGCTTCAGCGTCGCCAGCCCCGCGAGCGCCAGCACGAAGGCGATGATCCAGAAACGGATCACGACCGTCGGCTCGCTCCAGCCGAGCTGCTCGAAATGATGGTGGATCGGCGCCATCTTGAACACGCGGCGCCCGGTGCGCTTGTACCAGAAGACCTGGATGATGACGCTCAGCGCCTCGACCACGAACAGCCCGCCGATGATCCCCAGCACCAGCTCGTGATGCGTGGTCACCGCAATCGCGCCCAGCGCACCACCCAGCGCCAGCGACCCAGTGTCACCCATGAACACCGCTGCCGGCGGCGCGTTGAACCACAGGAAGGCAAGCCCCGCCCCGATGATCGCGCCGCAGAAGATGGCAAGGTCGCCGGCCCCCGGCACATGCGGAATGCCCAGATAGGTCGCATAGATCTTGTTGCCGACAAGATATGCGATCAGCAGGAACGCGCTGCTCGCAATGATCACCGGCATCGTCGCCAGCCCGTCCAGCCCATCGGTCAGATTGACGGCATTGCCGAACGCCACGATCGTGAACGCGGCGAATACGATGTAGAAATAGCCCAGATCGACGCTGAACTGGCTGAAGAACGGCACGTACAGCATCGTCCCGTTCTGCAGCGTGATGACCCAGGCCGCGACGCCCGCAATCGCGAATTCGCCCAGCAACCGGACGCGTCCCGACACGCCCGCGGTGCTTGCTTTGCGCACCTTGTCATAGTCGTCGAGGAACCCGATCATCCCGAACCCGAGCGTCACGAAGATGCACGCCCAGATGTACGGATTGCTGAGGTCCATCCACAGGAACAGCGACAGCGTCAGGCTGGTCAGGATCATCAGCCCGCCCATCGTCGGCGTGCCGCGCTTGGCCAGGTGGCTCTGCGGCCCGTCGGCGCGGATCGGCTGTCCCTTGCCCTGACGGACACGCAGCCAACCGATGAAGCGCGGCCCGATGATCAGGCCGATCAGCAGCGCGGTGGCGACCGACGCGCCGGTGCGGAACGACAGGTACCGGAACAGGTTCAGCAGTCCCGGAAAACCCAGCCATTCGGCGATCTCGTACAGCATCGGCCCCCTGCCTAAATCCTTTGGGCCAGCGCCGCGACGACCCGCGACAGCCCGACCCCGTTCGACCCCTTGATGAGCACCGCGTCCCCGGCCCGCAGCATCGCTTCTAGCGACGCGCGCGCGGTGGCGGCGTCGGGCACATGGACCAATTCGACCCGACCCTCAAGCGCCCGTGCGAGCGGCGTCATCCCTTCACCGACAAGAAGCACCGCTTCGACGCCAGCCTCGGTCACCGGCACTGCAAGATCGGCATGGAAATCGTCCGACTGGTCGCCCAGTTCGCGCATCTCGCCCAGCACCGCCACGCGCCGCGCCGCCGGGGTTGCCGCCAGCACCGCCAGCGTCGCGCGCATCGACGCCGGGTTTGCATTGTAGCTCTCGTCGATCACCAGCGCCTCGCCGCCTGCGACCTTGGCCGCGAACCGCGCGCCGCGTCCGGCCAGCCCACCCATCTCGCCCAGCGCAAGGCCCGCCTGCTCCAGGTCGCCACCCGCCGCATCGACCGCCGCCAGCACCGCCATCGCATTGGCGACCCAATGGTCGCCCGGCTGCGACAGGGTAAAGCTCAGCGTTTTCTCAGTCCCGATCTTCGCGGTCACGAAGGTGCCGCCCGGCTGCCCGTGCATCACCTCGACCGCGCGCACGTCCGCGCCATTGCCCAGGCCAAAGGTCACGATCCGCGCGGCATGGCCCGTCGCCGCGGCGATCAGCCGGTCGCGATGCGGGCTGTCGAACGGCACGATCGCCGTCCCGCCCGGCACCAGCCCCTGGAAAATCTCGCCCTTGGCGTCGGCAATCGCTTCTTCGCTGTCGAAGAATTCGGTGTGCGCGGGCGCGATTGTGGTGACGATCGCGATGTGCGGCCGCACCATATGGGTCAGCGCCAGCAGCTCGCCAGCATGGTTCATCCCCATCTCGAACACGCCGAACCGCGTATCGCGCGGCATCCGCGAAAGGCTCAGCGGCACGCCGGTATGGTTGTTGTAGCTCTTGACCGAACGATGCGCCTGCCCCGGATCGGGCCGGTCGAGGCACGCGAACAGAGCCTCCTTGGTCCCGGTCTTGCCGACCGAACCGGTGACGCCGATCACAACGCCAGTCATTCGCTTGCGGCTGGCGCGGGCGAGGTTTTCGAGCGCGACGGTCGTGTCGCCGGTCAGGACATGCGGGTGCGGCGTGTCGTGCGACACGACGGCCCCCCGCCGCCCCGCTGGCGAAGGCCTGCTCCAGAAACTTGTGCCCGTCGGTGGTTTCCCCCGTCAGCGCAAAGAACAGTGCGCCCGGCCCTACCTCCCGGCTGTCGAACGCGACCGCCTCGACCTCGAACTCGGCAGACGCCGCCCCGCCCGTCGCCGCCGCGATCTCGACCGAGGTCCAGAGTGGCGCACTCACGCTGCCGCCTCGCGCGCGACGCTGACATCGTCGAACGGCAGCACCATGTCGCCCACGATCTGGCCCTGTTCATGTCCCTTGCCGGCGATCAGCACGATATCCTCCGGCCCCGCCGCCGCGATCGCAGCCTCGATGGCTGCACGCCGGTCGCCGATCTCGGTCGCCTGCGGACAGCCCTTTCGCACCGCATGCCGGATCGACGCGGCATCCTCGCCGCGCGGGTTGTCGTCGGTGACGATCACCAGATCCGCGCCCGCAGCCGCCGCCTGTCCCATCGGTTCGCGTTTGCCCGGATCGCGGTCGCCGCCTGCGCCGAAGACGAGGATCAATCGTCCCGCCGCATGCGGCTTCAACGCGGAAATCGCCGCTTCGATCGCGTCGGGGGTGTGCGCATAATCGACATAGACCGGAGCCCCGGTCCGGCTGATCGCCGCCCGCTCCAGTCGCCCCCGCACCGGCTGCAACCGCGCCAGGTTCGCAAAGGTCTGCGCCGGATCGCCCCCGGTGGCGATCACCAGCCCCGCCGCAATCAGCGCATTGGCAGCCTGATATCCGCCGATCAGGGGCAGCCCGACGCGATGCTCGACGCCCCCGAACGCGATCACCAGCTTCTGGTCGAGCAACGTCGGCGCCCGCGACACCAGCCGGATCGTGTCGCCATGTTCGCCGACCGTGATGATGCGGTTGCCGCGCATCCGGGCGATGTCGATCACCCGTTCGCTATGCGGATCGTCGGCCCACACGACTGCCGTCCCATTGGGATCGAGCACATCGGCGAACAGCCGCAGCTTGGCGGTAAAATAGTCCGCCATGTCCTTGTGATAGTCGAGGTGATCGCGGCTCAGATTGGTGAACGCCGCCGCGCGCACCGGCAGTCCTTCGGTGCGATATTGCGACAGGCCGTGGCTCGACGCCTCGAACGCCAGATGCGTCACGCCTTCGCGGGCAAGTCCCGCGACATTCGACAGGAAGGTGACGACATCCGGCGTGGTCAATCCGGTCGACACCATCTCCCCCGCCGTGGTGACCCCCAAAGTCCCGATCGACGCGGCATGATGCCCCGCCATCCGCCACAATTGCCGCACCATCTCGACGGTCGACGTCTTGCCGTTGGTCCCGGTGACGGCGACGGATGTTTCCGGGAACGGGGCGTAAAAGCGCGCCGCGATCCGCGCGAATTCGGTGCGCGGATGGTCGCTCGCGATATGCGCCGCGCCTTCCACCTTCACCTCGGGCCGGGCGACGATGGCGACCGCGCCCCGCGCCACCGCCTCCGCTATGAAATCCTCGCCGTTGAAGCGGGTGCCGCGGAACGCGCCGAACACCGTGCCAGGGGCGATCTTGCGATGGTCGATGGCAAAGCCGGTGACGATGTCCTGCTCGTCGCCGCCGGTCAGGTCTGCGAGCTTCACTCGTCCGCCCCCGCGCCGAGCGCGGCGGGCGCGGTCTTGTTCTTCGCCTCCGCCTTCCACAGCAGCGGGGTGAGATCGGCGACATCGACGTCGCGGCGCTCGTCGGGCACCACGCCCAGCATCGCGCCGGTGCGCATCACGACGCGGTTGACGACGGGGGCCGCAGTCCACCCTGCAGTGGACTGGCCTGCGGACTCGGCATTACCGATCGGCGAATCAAGCATCACCAGCACCACATAGCGCGGTGCGTCCATCGGGAAAGCCGCCGCGAACGTCGAGACGTTCTTGTTGCGCTGATATCCGCCGCGTCCCGGCACTTCGGCGGTGCCGGTCTTGCCCCCGACGCGATAGCCGGGCGCATCCGCCTTGCTGCCCGTGCCATGGGTGACGATCAGCCGCATCAGCTGGCGCATCCGCGCGCTGGTCGCCTCCGAAATCACCCGGCGACCCACCGGTGCCTTGCCCGGCTCGACCTTCTTGAGCGTCGCGGGACGCCATACCCCACCATTCACCATCGCGGCATAGGCGCTGGCCAGATGCAGCGGCGTAACCGCGATGCCATGACCATAGGCAGTGGTCATCACCGTCGTGCGCGCCCAGTATTTCGGCCAGATCGGCCCGGCCACCCCACCCAGCTCGATCGGCGCCTTGGTGTCGAAGCCAAGGCGGCTGAACATCTCTGCCATCCGGTCCTTGCCCAGTTCGTCGGCGATCCGCGCCGTCACGATGTTCGACGAATGGATCAGCGTCTCGGGGATGTTGAGCCAGCGCTTCTGCGCGTGATCGTCGCGGATCCGGAACCCGCCGACCTGCAGCGGTTCGGTGGCATCATAGCGCTTCGACATCGACGGCGCGACGCCGGTCTCGATCGCGAACGCCATCGCCAGCGGCTTGAAGGTCGACCCCAGCTCATAGACACTCTGCGTCACATTGTTCCGGAAATGCTCCGGGTTCGCACCCTTGACGTTGTTCGGGTTGAAGGTGGGAAGCGACGTCATCGCCACCACCTCGCCCGACGCGACATCAAGGATCACCCCAGCCGCGCCCTGCGCCTGGAAACTCGTCATCGCCGCGCCCAGCTCGCTCTCCAGCGCGGCCTGCGCGCGCAGATCGATCGACAGGGCCACCGGTCGCCCGCGTTGCGCCGGATCGGTCAGCTGGCGGTCCAGGATATGCTCCATTCCGCTCACGCCCTTGCCGTCGAAATCGACAAAGCCCAGCGCGTGCGCAGCCAGCGTCGCCTGCGGGTAAAGGCGCTGCGGCTCGCGCGCGAACTCGATCCCCGGCTCACCCAGCGCGTGAACGGCGGCGACCAGCTCCGGCACCGCGCGGCGCTGAAGATAGGTGAATTTCGCGCCGCTGTTGAGCAGCTTGGCATATTCGCCGGCGCTCTTCCCGGGCAGCGTTGCAGCCAGCATCTGCGCCAGCGCCGCCTTGTCGCCGATCACCCGATCCGGGCGCACGCCGATCGACCAGGCGTCGATCGTCCGCGCGAGCGGCGCGCCGTTGCGATCGACCAGGTCGCCGCGCAGCGGCACCAGCATCGCATTGACGCTCGGCGCGCGTTGCGGCTCGGCGAAAACCGCCAGCAGCGCCAGTCGCCCGACGATCACCGCAAACGCCGCGGCGAACAAGAGGGTCAGGATCATCAGCCGCACATGCGCGACCGCAATCGGCGACGCGCCTCTGCCGTCGCGCGTGCGGATCCGCTGTGCAGGGGCGACGAGGACCGTCACCGCAACTTGCGCGCCTCGGCACGGACGCCCTGCATCAGGTCGCCAAAGCTCGAATCCTTGAGCAATTTGCTGTCCAGCGACGCGACCGCCGCATCCTTTGCTACCACCGGGGCCGGGGCGGCTGCACGCTTGGGTTTGGCGACGGCGGCGACTGCGACGGGTGCCGGCGCAGCCCGCTCGGCCACTACCGCCTTGACCGGAGCCACCGCGTCGTTCGCCACCTTCGCACCCGCAACGACTTCGGGCAGACCCTGCGGCACGACCATCGCGGCATAGCGCTCGGCGGTGCCGTCACCTTCCATCGGGCGGAGGCCGGCCAGTTCGGTATCGCTCGCCAGGAACTGGCGGGGGTCGGTGCGGTGTAACGCATCACCTCCCCGTTCCAGCGCTCGAGCTGGGCCAGGTTCGCGCGCGTGTCGAACTCTGTCTCCAGACCGCGGATATCCTTGTGCGCCTTCAGGATCGCGCGCTCGACAGCCTCGACCTTCGACCGTTCGGCCGCGACCTGCGACGACACCAGATAACAGGCCGGTGCCACGACGACACCGGTCAGGAACCATCCGAAGCCGCTCAACGCCTTGATCGCCATAACCGCCTCCTCAACTCCATGCCGGTGCCGCGGTGCGTCGCGCGACGCGCAACGTCGCCGACCGGGCACGCGGGTTCACCGCTATCTCGTCCTCGCCGGCCCGAACCGCCTTTGCGGGCGGTTCGAAACTCGGCGCCTGTTCCGCCGCGACCATCGGGCGATGCCGCGATCCGGTCGGCTCGCTCCCGCTGCGTTCGCGCAGGAATTTCTTGACCATCCGGTCCTCCAGGCTGTGGAATGTCACCACCGCCAGCCGCCCGCCGGGCTTCAATGCCCGTTCGGCCGCAGCCAGCCCTTCCTCAAGCTCGTCGAGCTCGCGGTTGAGGTGAATCCGGATCGCCTGGAAGGTCCGGGTGGCCGGGTCCTTCTTCTCATGCGGACGGTACCCAAGGGCCCGCCGCACCACATTTGCCAGGTCCCCCGTGCGCGTAAGGGGCCGTGCCTTCACAATCGCTTGTGCCACACGTCGGGCCTGCTTTTCTTCCCCGTAATTCCGCAATATCGTGGTTAAATCAGACTCACTGATTTCGTTAACCAATTCGGCCGCGGTCATGCCCGACTGGCTCATCCGCATGTCGAGCGGACCGTCCGATTGAAAGCTGAATCCCCGATCCGCCTGGTCGAGCTGCATCGACGACACGCCGATATCCAGCGTCACGCCATCGACGGGCGACAGCCCGCGCGCGTCCAGCTCGCGGTCCATCGCAGAGAACGGCGACTGGATCAGGATCAGGCGATTTTCGCTCGCGTCCACAAGGGCTTGACCGCCTTCGATCGCGCTTGGGTCGCGGTCGAAGGCGGCCACCTCGGCGCCCCGCTCGAGGAACGCGCGCGTATAGCCGCCGGCGCCGAACGTCCCATCGACGTGGCGCTCGCCGGGCTGGATGGCGAGGGCGTCGAGCACCTCGGCCAGCATCACCGGAATATGTGGACGATCAGGGTTAACGGCGTCGTGGGTCAGGGGCGCGGTCACAGCGTCACCCCCTTTTCTTCCAGACAGTAGCGGCACGCCGCCTTGATCTGTTCGGAGATAGTCGGATGGTCGAGCAGGGTGCGCGGGTTCCACACCTCGATCGTCGCGCCGACCCCCATGAAAAAGGCGTAGCTGCCCTTCGGGATCCCCGCGAGGTGCCCCAGCATCCCCGGCAGCACGAAGCGGCCGGAGGGGTCGAATGCGATATTCTCGCTCGTCCCCACGCCGTCGCGCCAGATATTGGCATCGGCCTGACCGCGATCGCCCGCAAACTCGGTCGCGCGCGCGTCGAGCCGCTCCATCAGCGAGTCGAAATAGGGCTCGTCATAGGCGACCAGGCACTTGTCGGTTTCGGATGTCGACAGGATCGCGACGCGGGCGTCCTTGCTGTCGGTCGGGTGGCCGCTGTTCTTCTCCAGCGTCGCACGCAGCCCGGCGGGGATGGCGACACGACCCTTGTCGTCCACCAGCTGTAAGCCAACCCCTCTGTAGCCGCTGCGTGCCACTCTGCCCCTTGCTCCCCGGGCATGCCTTTTCCGCCTCCGGGTGCACGCCATCGCGCACCCCGGACCCATGATGGCCGACGATAAAGGTTACCCTGTTAGTCACCGGCCTATCGCAAGCGACTTGGGTTTTCAATGCCTGAACTCGGGATTTCGCGGTAATTTGCCCCACTTCGTGCCTCGGCTTACCGTCGTTTTCACTTCATTCGTTAAGTGAGCACCTTATGTTCCGCGCAGTTTTTGGGGGGGACATCGGGGTGTGCGCCGGGAATCGGGCATGAATGGCGGTCAGTGGCGGCGATTCCCGTCGTTTCCCGCGCGATGGCGGCGAGTCCCGGGCGGCGGGCGCTCATTCGCCCTCGGGGCGCGCGGGGTCGATATCGGGTGCGGGGCTTTCGGCGGTACGCGGAGCAATGCCCAGTTCGGCGATCGGCTCGTCCTTCGGCGCGGTGGCGCTGTTGGTCACCATGCCCTCGGTCATGTTCGCGACCACCTCGGGCTTGGGTGCCCCTTCGGCCAGGACGGGTGCCTCTTCCTTGGCGGAGGAGAAGATCGCGCTCGCCACCCCGATCAGCAGCAGCACGGTGGCGAGGCCGGTCAGTCCGACGCGGACCCGCTGCATGCTCGACTGGGGATCTGAAGGTAATGACTTCATAAGCTGTGGCATAAATGTAACGCCTTCACAGCCTATTGTCGAATGGGATGTGCAGTGGCTCGCGACCCTAGGCCCCGCCCAACCCCTTCTCACGCAGCCATTCCGGGTTGTACAGCGTTGAAAGGTAACGGAATCCCGTATCGCACAGGATCGTCGCGACCCGCGCGCCCGGCCCCAGCTCGCGCCCCAGCCGCACCGCGCCCGCGACGTTGATCCCCGACGACAGCCCGAGGCACAGCCCTTCCTCGGCCAGCAGTCGGCGGACCCACTCCATCCCCTCTTCGTCGGAGATGCGGAACTGCGTGTCGATCGGCGCGCCCTCCAGGTTTGCGGTGATCCGCCCCTGACCGATGCCCTCCGCGACCGACGACCCCTCGGCCTTCAGCTCACCGGTCGCATAATAGCTGTACAGCGCCGCGCCATGCGGGTCGGACAAGGCGATCCGCACCTTCTCGTCCTTTTCCTTGAGGCCCAGCCCGACGCCCGCGATCGTTCCACCGGTCCCCGCCGAGCAGGTAAACCCGTCGATCCGACCCTCCATCTGGGTCCAGATCTCTTCTGCAGTTCCCACGATATGCGCGCGGCGATTGGCGATATTGTCAAACTGGTTCGCCCATATCGCGTTCGGCGTCTCCTCGGCGATGCGGCGCGAGGTGTGCACGAAATGGCCGGGGTTGGAGTAAGGCGCGGCCGGCACCAGTACCAGCTCGGCACCCAGCGCGCGCAGCGTGTCCATCTTCTCGCGGCTCTGCGTCTCGGGCATGACGATGATCGTCTTGTAGCCTTTGGCATTGGCGACCAGCGCCAGCCCGATCCCGGTATTGCCCGCCGTCCCCTCGACAATCGTTCCGCCCGGCGCGATCAGCCCGCGCGCTTCGGCATCCTCGACGATGAACAGCGCCGCGCGATCCTTCACGCTCGCACCGGGATTGGCGAATTCGCACTTCCCGAAAATGTCGCATCCAGCCGCTTCACTCGGCCCCTTGAGCCGGACCAGCGGCGTGTTTCCGATCAGCGCGATCGTATCTTTGGCTACCATAGACCCTCGTTAGCCGCGCCTGCCCGCCCCGGGCAAGCAAGCGAAACTATGCCGCGACGCCGGCCTGCTTCAGATGCGGCCCCAGTCGCCCGGTCAGCCACAGAAAGAACATGCGGTAATCGCTGCCCAGCGACCAGAGCGGGTAGGTAAAGGTCGCCGGCCGGTTCTTCTCCACCCCGAAATGCGCGCCCCACGCAAAGCCGTACCCCCGCCAACGGGATCGCCAGCAGCCACCACGCGCTCCACGCCACCCCCGCCGCCAGCGCCACGAAGGTCAGCGCCGTCCCGGCATAATGCAACGCCCGCGTCTGCGGCCTGGCATGCTCGCGCAGATAATAGGGCCAGAAGTCGGCATAGCGGGTAATCGCGCGGGCCATGCGGGAATGCTAGGACGACGGCGTGTCGCAATCAACTCCACCCCGCAAGGCAAGCTTCCCGCCCGTCGCCGACTCCCGCACCCGCGTCCTCATCTGCGGCAGCCTCCCCGGCGACCGCAGCCTTGCCGCCCAGCAATATTACGCCCACCCCCAGAACCAGTTCTGGCGCCTGATCGCCGCCGTCATCGACCGCACAGACCTCCCCGCCCTGTCCTACGAAGCCCGCCTCGCCGCGCTCCGCGACGCGCGCATCGGCTTGTGGGACGCGGTCGCCAGCGCCACCCGCCCGGGCAGCACCGACGCGGCAATCGCCGCGGCAGAGCCCAACGACCTCCCCACCCTCGCCGCCACCCTGCCCGATCTGCGCGCCATCGCCTTCAACGGCACCACCGCCCACCGCCTCGGCCTGCGCGCGCTCGGCACGGCGGCGGGGAAGTGGATGATCCTTGCCCTTCCCTCGTCCAGCCCGCTCCACACGGCCGGCCTGGCGGCGAAGCTGCCGGCATGGCTGGGATTGCGGGAGGTTTTGGGGAGTTGAACGGGCGGGTCTGCTGTGCCCCCTGATCCGGCCACTCGCGGGGTTCGCAATGACTCCCGAAACCTGCCGCGCGGCCTGTGCCGGACCGGCGCTGCGTCTGGCGAGATCAGCTTGCATTCCCTGGTTGCAGCCTGAACGACCGGCAACCCCGCAGAACCTACCCCCTGTCCAACATCGTCAGCAGTCGCCGCGCATCCCAGGCCTCGCGCAGGAGCAGGCCTTCGTCGAGCAGCCGCTGAAAGCCCGGTTCGTCGAGCGGGGCGGCGAAGAGATAGCCCTGGCCGACCGAGCAGCCCAGCGCCAGCATGATCGCACGCTCGGCCTCCGTCTCGATCCCCTCGGCGACGACGCGGATGTCGAGCGCGGCACCGAGCTTGATGATGCCTTCGACGATGACCCGCTTGGCCACGCTGTGCGCGAGGTCGTGCACGAAGCTGCGATCGACCTTGATCTCGCTGAGCGGGAAGCTCTCCAGATAGCGCAGGTTGGAGTAGCCGGTGCCGAAATCGTCGATCGAGATGCCGACTCCCATGTGCCGCAGATCTTCGAACGCGCGGCGGATGTTCGCCGGTTCGGGGATCATCAGATTCTCGGTGAGTTCGAGCGTGAGCCACTCCGCGCGACACCCGGTCGCGTCGAGCACCTGCCGCACCACGGCGACCATGTCGCGCTGCATGAACTCCATCACCGATACGTTGAGCGAGAAGCGGATCGGGGTGTGGCGGCACTGATTGACCTGCACGGCATGGGCGGCGAGCATCTGAAGACCCCAGGCGCCAATGTCGAGGATCGCCCCGGTTTCCTCCGCGATTCCGATGAAGCGGGCCGGCGGCTGCAGTCCGAAGGCGCCGTGGTTCCAGCGCAGCAGCGCCTCGGCCCCGACCAGCTCGCCGGTGGCGAGATCGACCTGGGGCTGGTAGTGAAACAGCAGCTCCTGATTGGCGGCAGCCATGCGCAATTCGCTGGCCAGCCGGATGCGGTTGCGCGCATCGCGCTCGTCCGCATCGACAAAGGCATGGGGCGGGTAGCCGGGGGTGGTCTTTGACCGCTGGAGCGCCGCACCGGCCTGTCGCACGAGCGCGCGCGGCTCCGCGCCGGCCGAGCCCAGCGTATAACCGGCGGCGAACTGGACCGCGAGCGATGCGCCAGGCAGGACGAAGCGCGGCTTGAGCAGTTCGACGATGTCGTCGACCACGCCGGCGGCGCGGCGCGGATCGTCCAGTTCGAACGCGAGCGCGAAACTGT
Source organism: Sphingomonas sp. J315 (assembly GCF_024666595.1). Lineage (NCBI taxonomy): Bacteria > Pseudomonadati > Pseudomonadota > Alphaproteobacteria > Sphingomonadales > Sphingomonadaceae > Sphingomonas > Sphingomonas sp. J315. Next base: position 439,065 of record NZ_CP088296.1, read on the forward strand.
TGCTGCCGATCCGCGCCACGGCCGCCGCCGGGAGCGTCGCCAGCCGCGCGGCGGCCGAGCGAATGAGCGCATCGCCGACGTCGTAGCCGAAGCCGTTATTGACGTCGTGGAACCGGACGATGTCGGTCTTGACCACCAGCACGGCGCCGGTCGCCGACGCGGTCAGCCCGGCGATCCGGTCGAGCAGCCCATAGCGGTCGAACAGGCCGGTGAGGCGGTCGATGCCCGCTTCATGCGTCACGTCGCGGATCAGGCCGACGAAATGGGTGACCTGCCCGCTATCGTCGCGCAGCGGAAGCAGGCGCAGTGCACTGCGGAACATCGTACCGTCGCGGCGGTAGTTGCGGATCGTCACCGCGCACGGACGGCCATCGGCCAGCGCGTCGCGGATTTCGGCGATCTCGGGCTGAAGCCGGTCGCTGCCCTGAAGATAGCGACAATTCTTGCCGATCGCCTCCTCGGCGGAATAGCCGGTGATCGCCGTGAAGGCGGAGTTCACCGCCACGATCGGCTGGCCGCGCATGCGCATGTCGGCGACCATCACGCCGTCCGTGCACTGCGCCACCGCGAGTGCGGCGGCGGACGCCGGGGGTGGCGACACCACCTCCGGCACCGTCACGGGCACCGCTGCGCGCCGGCTGTTCCAGAATTTCATCGCCGCGTTCCCTGCGTTGCGAAGCGCCCGACCCGGTTCAAGACAACAGCATGTCGAGCGGCACGAGCCCGGCCACGAACGCGATCTGCATCGCCTGCGCCAGGGTGCGTACATTGAGCCGGGTCATCATTCCGGCGCGATAGAGTTCGACCGTCCGGGGGCTGAGGCCCAGCGTATGCGCGATCTGCTTGTTGCTGCGACCGGCGGCGAGCCCGGTGAGCACGTCGCGCTGGCGGGGGGCAAGATTTTCGACCCGGGCGCGGCATTGCGCGACGAGCAGCGCATAGGCCGCATTCGCGCTGCGGCCAGCCGATGCGGCTCGCCTCGACGTTTTCGGGGTGGGACGGGTTGCAATTTGCTCGGCGCGTTGAACGTGCATGGCATGACCTCCGGCCCCGAAGTTGCGGCCATGGGGCTGGCGCTTCAACGGCGAGGGGGCGGCGGTTCAGGACATAATGGCGGCGCTTTTGTCGCCTTGCCCTGTGGTCTGGAACCGCAGGCGATATTGGAGCGGCGCGACGCCGATCCGGCGCAGAAAGGCTCGGCGAAGCGTGGTCGTCGATCCGAAGCCCGCGGCGTGGGCGATTGCCTTGATTGGCGCGTCGCTCTCCTCGAGCAACCGCCGCGCGATATCGATCCGGGTGAGTTCGACATAGGCGGCGGCACTCGTTCCGAGCTGTTCGCGACACAGCCGCGACAGATGCCGCGGGCTGGTCCCGGCGACGGTCGCCAGCGCGGCGAGATCCAGCGGCGCGCGGGGGGTTTTCGAGAATATGCAATCGCACCTTGTCAAGCGGACGGGTGCCGGCGCTCTGCGCGGTCAGCGCGTCGCTGAATTGCGACTGGCCGCCGGGGCGCTTCAGAAAGACGACCAGTCGGCGTGCTGCATAGAGCGCGAGCGCGCGGCCGTGATCCTCCTCGATTAGCGAGAAGGCCAGGTCGATCGCTGCGGTCACTCCGGCCGAACTGAACACTGGCCCATCGCGGACGAAGATACGGTCGGGTTCGACATGGATATCGGGGTAAGCAAGCGCGAGGTGGTCGGCATATTGCCAGTGCGTGGTGACACGCCGCCCGGACAGCAGGCCCGCATCGGCGAGCAGGAACGCCCCGGTGCAGGTCGAGCCGTAACGCCGTGCCGTGCGCGCCTGCCTGCGCAACCAGTCCGCGACCGCGGCGTTCGGCGCGCGCGGAACCCCAAAGGGACCAATCACGATCAAAGTATCGCTAGGCTCCGTCGCCTGTTCGACCCCTGCATCGGGAAGCACCGTGGAGCCGGACGCGCATTTCAGCGGAGTGCCGTGTTCGGTGACCAGGCGAACAATGTAGGGCGGCCGGGATTGCAGCTTGCAGTTCGCCTCGAACAACGCGTCCTGAACGCCGGCGATCTCCAGCAAATGCGCATTGAGCGGAGCAAATATGGTGACGAGCACGGCTTTTGAAGCCTCCTGAGCGATCGGCGGCGCCGATCGTTCACACTATACGCCCCAAATACCCGCGATCCAACGCAGCGCTGGTGCTGATCGCTCGGAAGGGGAGATGGATGACCAATTGCGGGTCGGTGCAGCTGACAGCCGCCGTCCGGCAACCGGCCGCATTCCCGCTTCGCCCCCCTTTCCTACAATCCCCGATCCGGCATATCTCGTCCGTCCCTTGTCGCACCGCCGGGACGCCCCATGCCGCTCTCCCATCCCCTCGCCCGCAGCCTCGTCGGCACCCCCACGCGCACCTTTCACCCGCGCATGACACATGCCTCTTTTCGTCAGGTTCCCCACCAAACACTGTCAGGCACTGTCCGCCCGCAACCGCGTGACTTCGCCCCCGCGTTCCGCTATTGTTCCGCCATGCCCGACCCGGCGTTCCTCGATCTTCCGCCCCGCCCGCTGCGCTGGCTCTATCTCGATCTCAACAGCTATTTCGCGGCGGTCGAGCAGCAGCTGAACCCCGATCTGCGCGGGAAGCCGATCATCGTCGCCCCGGTCGCCAGCGACACCACCGTCGCCATCGCCGCATCGGTTCAGGCCAAGAAATACGGCATCCGCACCGGCACCCCGGTGTGGGAGGCGAAGCGGCTGTGCCGCGACCTGATCGTCACCCCCGGCCAGCACGAGAAGTACGTCGAGTTTCACGAGGCGATCGTCGCCGAGATCTGGAAGCACATCCCCGTCACCGCCGTCTGCTCGATCGACGAGGTCGCGTGCCGTCTCCTCGACAACGAAAACGACGCCGAAACCGCGATGGCGCTCGCCCGGCGGATCAAGGCGGGGATCAGGGCGAATGTCGGCGAATGCCTGACCAGCTCGGTCGGCATCGCGCCCAACCGGCTGCTCGCCAAGCTCGCCAGCGACATGCAAAAGCCCGACGGCCTGACCGTGCTGACCCAGGACATGCTCCCCCACCGCCTGTTTGACCTCAAGCTGCGCGACATCGCGGGGATCGGCGCGAAGATGGAAAAGCGGCTAGCGCAGCAGGGCATTCTCGACATCGGCCAGCTCTGCGAACGCCGCCCGCGCGACGCCGGGTCGGCGTGGGGCGGGGTCAATGGCGACCGGCTCTGGTATCTCCTCCACGGCTTCGACCTGCCCGAAAAGCCGACCCAGAACCGGACCATCGGTCACAGCCACGTTCTGTCGCCGCGAAAGCGCGGCCTCGAACCCGTCCGCCTCACCGCGCGCCGCCTCGCGCTCAAATCCGCCAGCCGCTTGCGGCGCAAGGAATATGTCAGCCGCCTGCTGGTGCTCCATGCGAAATTCGAAGACGACAAATCCACCTGGCGCACCTCGATCAAACTGCCCGCGACGCAGGACAGCTTCACCGTCCTCGCCGCGCTCGACGCGATCTTCCCCCGGCTGGCCGAGGCGGGGCGCACCCGTCCCGGCGGCTTCGCGATCCGCTTGATCGGTGTGACCCTGGCGGAAATCGCACCACTGGGCGCGGCGCAGGAATCGCTGTTCGGCGCGCTCGACCCCAACGACCCGCTGGCGCGCGAAACCCGGACGCTGTCGCTCAGCAAGGCGATGGACCGAATCAACGAGAAATTCGGGCGGCACGCAGTGTCGGTGGGGCCAATGGACGGCAGCCGCACCGATCGCGTCGGCACCAAGATCGCCTTTGGTCGAATCCCGGATCTGGACGAGTTTCACGAGTGAAATCCGCATGAAACATGATATTGTAACGATGCGACGCAATATGCGTTGGGGCACTGTTATCCGTTATATCTTGACCGCCGATGTTGCGTGCGCAAAGGGATCACTCGCTATGAACATGCGTCTCCTCCCCGCCGCTGCGGTCGCGCTGCTCGCGTTGTCCGCTTGTAATCCCGAACCCGAAGTGATCAGCGAACGTGCGCCCGATCCGATGGAATCGCAGCTCGCCAATGCTGCGCCCGTCGAACTGCCGCCGGCGATCAAGGCGAGCGTGTCGATGCGCTGCCAGCCCGGTAACGCATTGGTCTTCGCCGAGTTCTTCCAGGGCGACAAGCTGGTCCGCCTCCGCACCGAAAAGGGCGGCACGCCGACCGACCTCAAGGCACCCGAAGCCGGCCAGCCCTTCGTCGCCGACGGCGGCTGGAAGCTGACCGGCAGCTCGGCATCGGCCACGGTCGAAATCCCGGGCAAGGGCACGCTCAGCTGCAAGGGCTGATCGCGACATCTCCGAATTCAACGAAAGAGCCGGAGAAATCCGGCTCTTTTTTGTAGTCGATGTCACACCCGGCGCTGCTGCCTCGTCATGCTCATGCAACCCAACAAGGAGCATGACCATGACCGCCAAACTCGACCCCTTCGCCGCAGCGCCCGCCGTGATGAAACCGTGGTTCGCCGCCTCCACCGCGATCGCCGCCAGCCTCGAGCCCGCACTGATCGAACTGGTCAAGATCCGCGCCTCGCAGATCAACCGCTGCGCCAACTGCCTCAACATGCACACCGCCGAAGCCCGCGCCAAGGGCGAGAGCGAGCAGCGCATCTACCTCCTCTCCGCCTGGCAGGAAGCCCCCTGCTACACTCCGCGCGAGCGCGCCGCGCTGGGCTGGACCGACGCCTTGACGCGCCTGTCCGAAGGCCACACCCATCGCGAAGCCTATGAGGCGCTGTCCGCGGAGTTCAGCGAGGAGGAACAGGTGAAGCTGACGCTGATGATCAACATCATCACCGGCTGGAATCGCCTCGCGGTCGGCTTCGACCTGTGGATCGAACCCGCCGCTGCCAAGGCCGCGGCGTGACGCCGCACGAGCATCAGGGCGCAGCGGAGTCATTCGATCCGCTGCGCCCCAAACTCATCCGCGTCGCCTATCGCATGCTCGGCTCGGTCGCCGATGCCGAGGATGCGGTGCAGGACGCCTTCATCCGCTGGATGGGCACCGACCGCACGGCAGTACGTGAACCCGAGGCGTTTCTGCGCCGCACCGTCACCCGATTGTGCCTCGACCGGCTCAAATCGGCGCGCCACCAGCGCGAAACCTATATCGGCCCCTGGCTGCCCGATCCGGTGGTCGAGGAAGCACCCGACGAGGATGTGACCCTCCCGCTGATGCTCGCGCTCGAACGCCTCTCCCCGCTCGAACGCGCCGCCTTTCTCCTGCACGACGTGTTCGGCGCGTCGTTCGATGAGGTGGCGGGAACGCTCGACCGCGACGCCGCCGCCTGTCGCCAGCTCGCGGGGCGCGCCCGCGACCATGTCCGCGCCGCGCGTCCCCGGTTCAAGGTGGAGCAGCAGCGCGGGCTGGAGATCGCCAACGCCTTCTTCACCGCAAGCCGCACCGGTGACCTCACCGCGCTCGGCGCGATGCTCGCCGACGATGTCAGCATCCATTCCGACGGCGGCGGCAAGCGTGCGGCGGCGATCCGGCTGGTGCAGGGCATCAAACATGTGATGAAGCTGCACAAATCGCTCGCGGTGCTGTTCCGCAAATATGGCTCACAGCTCATTCGCGCTGGCTTCGTCAACGGCCTTCCCGGCTTCATCACGATGGAAGCAGACGGCGAGATCCAGACCACCGCGCTGGAGATCGAGGGCGACCGGATCGTCGCGATCTACATCACCCGCAATCCCGATAAATTGCGTCACCTGCATTGATCGCGCCTGTCGTCATCTTGTTATCTCTGTCGGGAACAAGGAAGATGGCGCGGATTTTGGCGGGAGGAAGCGGGCGTGGCGACCATCGCGGTGTACAGTCTGAAGGGCGGCGTCGGCAAAACATCGCTTGCGGTCAACCTCGCCTGGTGCGCCGCGACCCGCTCGGCACGCCGCACCCTGCTCTGGGACCTCGATCCGCAGGCAGCATCGACCTTCCTGCTCGGTGGCGGGCGCGGCAAGGCGGTCGCGCAGTCGGTGTTCAGCAAGGATGTCGAGCCGGCAAAGCTGATCCACCTGACCGCGATCGACCGCCTCGACCTTCTCGGCGCCGACGCGTCGTTGCGCGGTCTCGACTTGTTGTTCCATGAACTCGACAAGAAGAAGCGGCTGGCGAAATTGCTCGCCCAGCTCGCCGGCGATTACGACCGCGTCATCCTCGACTGCCCGCCCGGCCTGACCGAGACCAGCGAACAGGTGATGCGCGCCGCCGACCTGATCGTCGTGCCGGTCATCCCCTCCCCGCTGTCGGAACGCGCGCTGGAGGAAGTCGAGCGGCATCTGGGCGGAAAGGCAAAAGTGCCGCTGATGCCGGTCCATTCGATGGTCGATCGTCGCCGTAAGCTTCATGCCGAGGCACTGGAGCGCAACATCGACTGGCCGGTCATTCCGATGGCCAGCCTGGTCGAGGCGATGGCGGTACGCCGCGCCCCACTCGGTGCCTTCGCTCCGCGCAGCCCCGGCGCGATTGCCGTCGATACCCTGTGGCAGGCGATCGAAAAGCGCCTCGCCAAGCCGCGCAAGGCCAGCAAGTGACGCGGCCCACCCCCCGTGCCAGCGACCTCGACCCCGATCTGGTGCTGCGCGCCTATGCGATGGGTGTGTTCCCGATGTCCGAGCATCGCGACGACCCCAGCGTCTTCTGGGTCGAACCGCGCCAGCGCGCGATCCTGCCGCTCGACGGCTTTCACCTCACGCGCTCGCTGCGCAAGACGCTCTCCGCCGACCGCTTCCGCATCACTGCCGACACCGCGTTCGATCAGGTCATCGCGCTCTGCGCCGAGAGCGCACCTGACCGGCCCGATACCTGGATCAACCCCGCGATCGAACGGGTGTTCGTTGCGCTTCACCGCCGCGGCTTTGCGCATTCGGTCGAATGCTGGGACGGCGACCGCCTCGTCGGCGGGCTCTACGGCCTCGCGCTTGGCCGCGCCTTTTTCGGGGAGAGCATGGTCAGCCGCGCGCGCGATGCGTCGAAGGTCGCGATCGCGGCCCTGGTCGCCCGGCTGCGCGTCGGCGGCTTCACCCTGCTCGACTGCCAGTTCATGACCGACCACCTGGCCTCGCTCGGTGCGGTGGAGATACCGCGCGACCGTTACCTGTCGCTCTTGTCCGATTCGCTGGGCGAAGGTTCGGCCGGGCTGGCTGCGGGCGCAGGTGCGGCCTCCGTCTCCGCCGATTTCGGCGCGCTCGACCGTTTGGGCGCGTCCGCCGATCCGCCACCGACCACCTCGCCCCCGGTATCGGGGAAGGTCATCGCACAGCTCTTGACCCAGACGTCATAGATCGGGTGCTGCACCACGTTGAGCGCGGGTCGCTCCTTGTACAGCCAGCCTGAAAAGGCGCGGGTGAACTTGCCGTCCGTCCCGCGGATATCGACCTGCGCGAACGCCCCGGTCAGCTGGTCGGTCTCCCACGGCGCGGTCTTTTCGCACGCGCGCAGCCGCACGATGACATCGCCCGCGCGCACCGCCTGGCCAGGCTTGATCGTCAGGTCGCGCGCGACGCCGTTGCGCTTGTTGAGCAGCCCCAGCACCGCCACCCGCTCACCCATCGGCGTCACGCCGACGACCGACGCAGTCGGGGCCGCGTCGACCGCGACAACCTCGGCACCAGCCGCCGTAGTCCCGCCCGCCTTCGGCTGAACCTCAACCATGTCCGCCGCGTCGCTCGCATTCTCCGTCGGCTTTCCGCCGCACGCGGCAATCGCGAGCGGGACCAGGAGCAGCGCGACGGTCCGGGTCCGGCCCATCAGGCGCCGGGGTTCCAGGCTTCGTAGTCGCCGGTCGCACCGATCCGCTGGCCGCCCTTCTCCATCGCACCGGGCGGGCGATAGGCGAGCGCGCTGCCGGTCATGTTCGGCACAGCGGGCTGCTCCCACTGGCGCACCGGGGGCAGCGCCCGATCGGGCACATCGTCGATCTGGTGGTGGAGCCAGCTGAACCATTCCGGCGGCACACGGCTCGAATCGTTGGCCCCCTTGTAGATCACCCAGCGGCGCGGGCGGCCATGCATGTCGGCCCCGCCCTGGTAATACAGGTTGCCGAGCGCGTCCTCGCCAACCTGATCCTTGCCGCGCAGCCCGACCCAGGTGCCAAAGGTGGAGCCGTTCCACCAGGTGAAGATGTTCGCGAAGATACCCATGGCCCGCGCTTTACGCGGCACGCGCGGCGGGGGCAACGGGGGATGCGCAGCGCGCGCCTACCACTTCACCTTGTCCCCCGGCGAAATCCCCAGTTCGGCCGCGCGCCCGCCATTGATCTCCAGCACCGCCGCGACCGGCTCGCCCGACCGCACCGGGTCTTCGGAGAAGGGCACGGTATTCTCCGCGATGGTCGCAATCGTGCCGTCGGCGCGGATGAAGATGATATCGAGCGGACTCGGCGTATCCTTCATCCAGAAGCTCGCTTCTCGCGGACCGCCGCCTTCGGGTGGATAGGGCGCGAACAGCATCCCGCCATCGGCAGGAATATTCGTCCGGAACATCAGCCCCTGTTTCTGCTGCTCCGACGTGCGGGCGACATCGACCTTGAAGACATGCTTTGCCTCGCCCGATTCGATCGTGACGATGGCGCGGGCAGCCTCGGCCTGACCGGCCTTTTCACTCTCGCTCGCGGTGCAGGCAGGCAACAACAGCGCCGCGCCCAGCGCGAGCATCAGCGCCCGGTTCAATCCGATTTCAGGCCGGCTCCACAACGACCGCGAGCGGCCCCTTGTCGCCATCGACGATGCGGGCACGAAGCGGCTGATCGGGTTCAACGTCATAAATCTCCGCGCGGCGCAGGGTTTCCATATGAACGAATATATCCGACGATTCGCCGTCGCGCACCAGAAACCCATAGCCTTTGAGACGGTTGAACCATTTCACCGTCACCGGCTCGAACGGGCCAGCCTCCTCGATCAGCTTGATCCGGTCGATCCGGTCGCCCCCGCCGGGGCGCAACCGCACCGGCTCGACCACATCGGTCAGGTCAATCGACAGGATTTCGCGCGCCTGCAGGCCGCGCTCGCGCTGCACCACCAAACATTCGACCCGCGCGCCTTCCGGCAGGCTGCGGCGTCCATGCGGCTGGAGCACGGAAAAATGGATCAGGATGTCGCCTGCCTCGGTGTCGTCCGCGACGATGAAGCCAAAGCCGCGAGTCACGTCGAACCATTTGACGGTGCCCCAATAGCGCGTTTCGTCTGGCTCAGGGACGAGCACGGGCATGGCCGCCGGGACGGCCACCTCCCCTTCAATGCTCGACACACGCTGCGGGTCGGCTCGCATTACAGTATTTCCCCCTGACCGCAGACATTAACACAGCATTTCCGAAAGGCGCAGATCCTTTGTGATTAACGGTCGTGGAGCAGGAAATCCGTGTCGTCCCCCGGCTGCATCCCGGCAATTCGCCAGGCGAGTCCCGGCGCGTGACCCGCACGCACCATCGCCGCGACCTGTTTGGCGATCCGGTCGCGGTCGGCGGGCTCTGCGGCAAAGGGACCGATTCGCTTGCGACGGGCAAAATCGATTGCGCTTTGTCCGGTGCGTGCATCGACCTGTGGCGCGATCGCCTCGGCATCCTCCGCCTGCACCCCGGCATGGCGTAGCGCCTCCCCAACCCGACGCGCGCCCAGCCCCCGACGCGCCATCGCCGCCGCCTTGCTTTCGGCATAGAGCCGGTCGTTCACATAACCGAGCTCGGCAAAGCGTTCGGCGATTTCGGCGGGGTCCGGAGGCGTTCCGTCATAGCCGCGCTCGCGGATTTTTCGGACCAGATACGCGGTCAGCTTGCCGCGAGTCGTTGCGAAGCGCTCGACATAGCGCAGCGCCAGCCGGTCGAGCGATCCGCGGTCCAATGGCGGGATGGGGCGACGTGGAGAACGCATGCGCCTTGTTTGTGCCACACTGCCAACCGAATTTGAACGACAGTGCGTAGCAGAGCCGCCCGCGTTTCTGATGTGGGGCCTATCGTCGATGACGGGCGGGTGGCCTGACACGATCAGGGGGCACGGATTTTAGGATATGGCTTTGGACGTCAAGGATCAGGTCGAAGCGAAAGGCGCCACGATGCAGCCGACCCCGACCGAATGCACGTTACCCCGTCGACTGGCGGAATTCGCCACGCTCGGCGATGCGCTGGACTATGCCGCGCAGGGTAGCCGGGGGCTGAACTTTCACGATGCTCGCGGCACGCTGACCCGCCCCTATCCGTTCCGCGAAATGCGCGACGATGCGCTGGCCCAGGCGCGTCGCCTAATCGCAGCGGGCGTAAAGCCGCAGGACCGCATCGCGCTGATCGCCGAAACCGGCACCGACTTCGCTTCGCTGTTCTTCGGCGTCATCTATGCCGGCGCGTGGCCGGTGCCGCTCCCACTGCCCACCAGCTTCGGCGGCAGCCAGCATTATATCGACCAGCTTTCGGTCCAGCTCGAAAGCTGCGACCCGTCGATGCTGTTCTATCCGGCCGAATTGTCGGCGATGGCCGGCGAAGCCGCGCGCCTCAAGGGCGTCGAGGGCATCGACTGGGAAAGCTTCGCGACCCGCGAAGCCCCCGACGTCGAACTGCCCCAGGCCGACACCAACGACATCGCCTACCTCCAGTACAGCAGCGGCTCGACCCGCTTCCCGCACGGCGTCGCGATCACCCACCACGCGCTGCTCAACAATCTGTCGGCGCACAGCCACGGGATGAAGCTGGAGGACAGCGACCGCTGCGTCTCGTGGCTGCCCTGGTATCACGACATGGGGCTCGTCGGCTGCTTCCTCTCGGTCGTCGCCAATCAGGTGTCGACCGACTACCTCAAGACCGAGGATTTCGCGCGGCGTCCGCTCGCCTGGCTCGACCTGATCACCCGCAATCAGGGCACGACCCTCTCCTACTCGCCGACCTTCGGCTACGACATCTGCGCGCGCCGCATGTCGAGCCAGACCAAGGCGTCGGAACGCTTCGACCTCAGCCGCTGGCGGGTCGCGGGCAATGGCGCCGACATGATCCGTCCCGACGTGATGCAGGCGTTCGTCGATGCCTTTGCCGATGCCGGGTTCAAGGCCAGCGCCTTCCTGCCCAGCTACGGCCTTGCCGAAGCGACGCTCGCCGTGTCGATCATGCCCCCGGGTGAGGGCATCGTGGTCGAACTGGTCGAGGAAACCCAGCTGTCGGGCGGCGTCAACGGCGGCGATCGCCCCCAGCGCTATCGCGCGATCGTCAATTGCGGCAAGGCGGTCAAGGACATGGAGATCGAGATCCGCGAGGAGGACGGCACCCCGCTGCCCGACCGCGCGATCGGCAAGGTCTGGTGCCGCGGCCCCAGCGTCATGGTCGGCTATTTCCGCGACCCCGATTCGACCGCCGCCTGCATGAAGGACGGTTGGCTCGACACCGGCGACATGGGCTATATGTCCGAAGGCTATATCTACATTGTCGGCCGGGCGAAGGACATGATCATCGTCAACGGTCGCAACCACTGGCCGCAGGACATCGAATGGGCGGTGGAACAGCTCCCCGCGTTCAAGCAGGGCGACGTCGCGGCCTTTGCGATCACCACCCCGGGCGGCGAGGAAACCCCCGCCGTGCTCGTCCAGTGCCGCACCAGCGACGACAGCGAGCGCCAGAAGCTGCGCGAGGAAATCCGTGAACGCGTCCGCGCGGTGACCGGCATGAACTGCGTGATCGAACTGATCCCGCCACGCACCCTGCCCCGCACCAGCTCGGGCAAGCTCAGCCGCGCCAAGGCGCGCAACCAGTATCTCAACGGCGAGATCAAGCCCTACAGCATCGCCGCCTGATCCCTTACCCCCTTCCTGCACGGGAGGGGGAAACGGGAGCGCCTCCCCCTAACCCCCTTGAGAGTCACGCCAAACTGGCGGAAATTTTTTCCGCCACCCCCGCGAACTCTAACGGATCGCTAACCTCCACCCCGGTAATCTGCCCGGGTGACGAGCCAGACCACCTCCCAGTTCGCGCGGCCGCGCATCGACATGCGCGCGCTGCTCGGCCTTTATGACCCAGCGGATACCACCGACTGGGGACCGATCCGTGCTGCGCAAATGAATGCGGGCAGCCAGCTCGCGCTGTTCATGCTCGCCGCCAATGTGCTCGGCGCGACGCTGATCGTGCTCAACTTCTCCAGCCTGGTCCCGCTGTGGAAGCTCGCCAGCTGGGGTGCCCTGGTCGCTGCAGTCGGCGTCGCGGTCGCCTTCCGCCGCCTCGCCGTGCGTCACCGCACCGAACGCACCGCCAGCTTGCGCGACGTGCGCGACACGATGCTCGACGGCATCGCACTCGGCGCGGTGTGGTCGATCGCGCCCTTGCTGTTCGGCTCCTTCGCCAATGCCGAGGCCGCGACCGGACTGTGGATCGTCCTGTCGATTCTCATGGTCGCCTCCTCCGTCGCGATGGCCGCATTGCCGCTCGCGACGATCAGCTTCCTCGTCGTGCTCGGCAGCGCCAATGCCACCGCACTTGCCCTGACCCAATCGCCCGCGCTCGGTGCCGCGACCCTGCTCTTCACCCTCCTGCTCGTCATCGCCTGCTATGCCCGCGGCAAGGCGCTGGTCGTCATTCGCGCCAACGAGATCGCGCTCAGCGAACGCGACGAAACAGTGAGCCTGCTGCTGCGCGAGTTCGAGGACAAGAGCGCCGACTGGCTGTGGGAGACCGACGCCCAGCGCCGCGTGTTCCGCGCCAATCCCCGTTTCGCCGTCTCGCTCGGGGTCGATCCCAAGGCGATCAACGGCATGCCCTTCCTTCAGGTGCTCGCCGGCTCGGCCTGGGAAAGCGGCAATTTCTCGCAAGGGCTGCGCGACCTCGCCGAATCGCTCAAGAAGCGCGAGCCGTTCCGCGACATCCTCCTGCCCGTCATCGTCGATGGCGAAGAACGCTGGTGGGAGCTGACCGGCTCGCCCCGCTTCAATGAAGAGGGCGGCTATATCGGCTTTCGCGGGGTCGGCTCCGACGTCACCGAAGCGCGCGAATCGGCGAACAAGATCAGCAAGATGGCGCGCTACGACACGCTCACCGGCCTGCCCAACCGCCTGCTGATCAACGAAGCGCTGGCGACCGCAATGGCCGAGGCGGACAAGTGGAACGCGCGCTGCGCCTTCATGATGATCGACCTCGACCGGTTCAAGGCGGTCAACGACACGCTCGGCCACCCGGTCGGCGACCGGTTGCTGATGCGCGTGTCCGAACGCCTCAAAAAGCTGATGACCCCCAATGAGACGATCGGACGCCTGGGCGGCGACGAGTTCGCCGTGGTGGTGCGCGATGCCAATGACGCGGTTGCAGTCGAGGCGCTGGCCCGGACGATCATCGACGTCCTGTCCGCCCCCTATGACGTCGATCACCACACCCTCTATATCGGTGCCAGCGTCGGCCTCGCGTTCGGACCGCGCGACGGGCGTACTGCGGAAATGCTGATCCGCTCCGCCGACCTCGCCCTGTATCGCTCGAAGGACGCCGGCGGCGGCAATTTCCACTCCTACGAACCCCAGCTCCATGTCGAGGCAGAGGAACGCCGCGTCCTCGAGATCGCGCTGCGCGCCGCGGTTGAGAACGACGAGCTGCACCTCCTCTACCAGCCCGTCGTCCAGGCCGGCACCGGCGCGCTGATGGGATTCGAAGCGCTGCTGCGCTGGACCCACCCCGAACTGGGGCCGATCTCCCCGGTCAAGTTCGTCCCGCTCGCCGAGGATGCGCGCCTGATCGCCCCGATCGGCGAATGGGTGCTGCGCGCGGCCTGCATCGAGGCGGCGAAATGGGACGACCCGATCCGCGTCGCGGTCAATGTCAGCCCCGAACAGCTCCACAACGCCAATTTCGCGCCCTTCGTGGCCAAGGCGCTCAAGGAAAGCGGCCTCCACCCCAGCCGCCTCGAGCTCGAAGTCACCGAAAGCGTGTTCATGCGCGAAGGCACCGCCGCGGTTCAGACACTGGAGGCGATCCTCGACATGGGCGTCCGCCTCAGCCTCGACGATTTCGGCACCGGCTATTCCTCGCTCGGCTACCTCAGCCGTACCCGCTTCAGCTCGATCAAGATCGACCGCAGCTTCGTCCAGGGCGCGTCGAAGGGCCAGAAGGAGGCGATCGCCATCATCCGCGCCGTCGTCGCGCTCGCCCAGAGCCTCGGCATGGCCACCACGGCGGAAGGCGTCGAAACCGAGGACGAGCACCGGCTGATCCAGTCGCTCGGCTGCACCAAGGTCCAGGGCTATTATTTCGGCCGCCCCCTCCCCGTCGCCGAAGCCCGCACCCTCGCCACCCGCGACAGCCAGCACGACGCGGTCCGCGTGGCGTGACCTATCTCCCCTCTCCCCTTCAGGGGAGAGGGTGGCCGAGCAAAGCGAGGCCGGGAGAGGGGCAGTCCGGTAGGCAAATCCCAAACCCCAAGCCCCCTCTCCCCAACCCTCTCCCCGCAAGCGGAGAGAGGGAGCAGCCCCCCAACATACCCCCTTGCAATGTTGGATTTGGTTTCGGAACACTGGCCAGTGACCGGACCCCGCCCCTTCAACCGCCGTCAGGCGCACGAGAACGCCGCATTCCTCGCCGCGCTGCGCCGCACCGGCAATGCGCGCGAGGCAGCGCGCAGCCTCGGCTTCCACCGCTCGACCATGACCAAGCGTCGTGCCCGCGACCCCGCCTTCGCCGCCGAATGGGACGCCGCACTCGTCTTCGCCCATGCGAACCTCAACACAGCCGGGCAGCAACCCGACACCAGCGAACCCCGCGCGGTCCGCACCGCATCAAGCCGCATGCAGCTGCGCGCCCTCCCTGCCCGCGCGCTCGACCGCGCCGCCGAACAGGCGTTCCTCTCCGCGCTCAGCGCCACCGCCAACGTCCGCCTCTCCGCCGCAGCCGCCGGCTTCAGCCACTCCGCCTTCTACGCCCGCCGCCGCCAGAGCCCCGCCTTCGCCCGCGAGATGCAGCTCGCGCTCGAAACCGGCTATGAGCGCGTCGAACTGGCGCTGATGGAGGCCGCCTTGGCATCCAGCTATCGCGACGACGCCTGGCGCCACAATGATCCCCCGGCGATCCCCAGCATGACCGCGGACGAGGCGATGATGCTGCTCCGCCTCCACCACCAGAGCGTCCGCCTCCAGGAAGAACCCCCGCACCTCAAGCGCCGCCGCGGCGAAAGCAGCGAAGCGCACAGCTACCGCCTGTCCGAAATGTACAAGGCCCGCCTGCAACGCGCCCGCGACGCCTTCGACGTGGCCGAAGCCGAACGCCGCTCCGCAACGGCGGCGACCAGCGAAAGCCCGTTTGAGGAGCCGTTCCCGACGCTACCGGCGCTCGATCAGGTCAAGGGGTGGCGGAAGGGGAAAGGGTGAGCCTCGCTTCGCTCACCCCAATTTCTAAGATCTTTCATACCTTAGCGGCATTTAGTGCGACCCTTGGGGCTACTATGTTGTACCTCCTTGCGATGTTTGAACTAAGCGTCGAAGTCGAGCGTCATATGGCGAGGTGGGGAGGCAGTCATTTATGCCAGCAGCGGGTTTGAACGACTCTTTTTCCGAGGAAGGTCTCTGGTGGCTGGAGGGTGACGACAAGAATCAGGTCCCCGGCACCCTGTCCTTCGATCTTGAGGATGGTCCGGTCCTCAAGTTACTCGGGACGCTCCAAGACTTCGTAACGGCATTCAACGCATCGCTATCCGGCGACAGCGAGAATCTAACGATTCACGGTGTCACAAAGAAGGGGAAGCCCGTTACCCTCCTCCGAGCTTTCAGCACAAATCGGCAGATGAACATGCCGGGCATCGCGAACGAGACATGGAACTCGAACATGCTTCTCGTGGGGTGCCACCTGTCGAAGAGCGACGATGCGATATTTTCAAAATCCTACTTGCGCTTTCAAGAAATCGAGAAATGGTTGGAGCACAATCCATTCACTTTTTCGTTCGAAACGGAGAGCAAAGTTGCGACATTGCGCGCTGAGAAGCCGCGCGAGATCTACTTCGCAACGGTCGATGATTTTGAAATAACCACGGTGGGCAATCTCTACTCGAACAATGATATCGACACTCGATACTCGATTGAAGTCTTGAGCCAGATGGGCATTAGACCAACGGAGGCAAAGTCACTTGACTGGCACCTCAACCGCGCGGTCCGCATTCAAGGTCTCGCATCACTCTGCTCGGGTTACCATCTTCCACTACTCTCCTTGGAGTTGCGGGGTCCCGACGTAGAGGTTGGGATTGGCGAAACGATGACCTGCGAGGTCCATGTCTACGCCCGGATGCAGCACCCGGTCGCAGACAAATGGCGGCGGCACGACAAACCGATTGTCTCGGGGCCCGAACTGTTGAGATTCAATCCTGACGCGGCAGCGGTATGGTTTAGTGAGCACGAGAATCTAGGTTCGGCGCTTGACCTGCTCTTCACGATCAAAGGGCAGCGCCAGATGTATACTAACGTCCGCTTCATTCTTGCGGTTCAGGCGCTTGAGGTCTTTCACCGAAGGACCTCAGCGCAGACCGTCATGGACCAAGCCAACTTCGAGAAAGTTCGGGAAGAGTTGATTGCCGCGATACCAGATTCAGCCACGAAGGAAATGAGAGAAAGACTCATTCAGAGCTACAGATTCACGAACGAGCCGAGTTTGAGCCAGCGCCTTAAATCTATAGCCAGGACGATCAAAGATGAGTTCGGAAAACTTCCTCCCGCGTTAAATAAGAGCTTTATTAAACAGTTAGTCGACACCAGAAACTACTACACCCATTTCTCGCCTGACCTCGAGGAAAAGAAGCTAGACGGATCGGGAATGTATTGGGCAAGCCGCCGCATCATAGTACTGCTGACCGTTCTCTTATTGCGTCGTCTCGGCGTTTCGGCTGACGATATAGGGGGTCTCATCCGGCGGCATCGAGAGTTCGCGCAGCTATGGGAGAGCGAGAATGCTCCTTTTTGATGCCACACGACGTTCGTTTGTGTCTGTTATCTGACGGCCTCCTCAAAACCGACCTTCAGACATTTGCCCCAACAAAAAAGCCGGGGCTCCCACCCCGGCTTTCCCGTAACCCACTAATGGTGCGAAGCCTTACTTCGACCGCTCCACCTGATCGAAGTCCAGCTCGACCGGCGTCGCACGCCCAAAGATCGACACGCTGACCTTGACCTTCGACTTGTCGAAATCCAGTTCCTCGACCACGCCGTTGAAGCTTGCGAACGGGCCGTCCAGCACCTTGACCGAATCGCCGATCTCGTAATCGACCTTGATCTGCTGCTTGGGCGCGGCGGCGGCTTCTTCCTTGGTGTTCAGGATGCGCGCGGCTTCGGCTTCGCTGATCGGCTGGGGCTTGCCCGACGATCCCAGGAATCCGGTCACCTTCGGCGTATTCTTGACCAGGTGATAGACGTCGTCGTTCATGCTCAGCTTGGCGAGGACGTAGCCGGGGAAGAATTTCCGCTCCGACTGCACCTTCTTGCCGCGCCGCACTTCGGTCACCGTCTCGACCGGCACCTCGACCGATTCGACCAGCGCGTCGAGGCCCAGCCGCGTCGCATCGGCCAGGATCTGGTCCCGCACCTTGTTCTCGAAGCCCGAATAGGCGTGAATGATGTACCAGCGCGCCGCCATGGAATATTTCCCGTTATCTGGCCGCTCAGCCTGCAAGGCCGAGGAGGAAGTTCACGATCGCGCCGAACAGACGGTCGACGCCAAAGAAGAAGATGCCGAGCAGCGTCGCCATGATGAACACCATGATCGCGGTCATCATCGTTTCCTTGCGGGTGGGCCAGACGACCTTCTTGGTCTCTGCCTGCACCTGGCGCATGAATTCCAGCGGATTGGTCTTCGCCACGTCTGCCTCACAAATAAAATGCCCGGCTTCGGGACAGGTTTCTCCGCCCGGCTCCTACGGTAAGGAACCCGGCGAACCCCATCACGCTGTCGGATTGGGGACGCTATCTAGCGACTGTGCGACAGGGGGCAAGGGGCTTGGGCGCAACCGATCAAGGGCGCGGCAACATGCCCGGCGATCGTCGGGCGGGGTGGCCCCAATAGCGGAAGCGGGCGGGAGCCAAAGCTCCGCGCCCGCCCCGGTCATCGACCGTCGCCGCGATGCTCAGGGGCTATCGGGCCGGTCGTCTTCAGCCAGTTCGACAATGCCCCATACCGCCAGCACAGTCCCGATCAGCACCGCGACCAGCCCCGGCCCCTGCAGCCCGGCCAGCGCATTGCCGTCCTCTACTGCGGTGGTCGCACGCGCCTGCGCGATGCCATGCGTGAGGCTCAGCGACTGGGCGGGTGCAGCATGGGCGCTCGCGCTCATCAATGCGACGGCGGTCATCGCGGTGGTCATGAATTTCTTCAGCATGGCATTCTCCATCCGGTTTGGGGACGCCACGCGGATTAGCCGCGACGCATCGCCGCAGTCGTCGGTCGGAACCTGACAGCATGCCTCAACGCAGATCGACGACCTCGACGGGGGGCAGCGTCACCCGCGCGCCCTGGTCGTCCCAGTGGCGGTGATTGAACACCGCTCCCTCGCGCCGCACCCGTTCGACCTTGGCCGGGTCGATCTCGCCATACACCCAACCCGGCGCATCGACCGCGCCCTGCGCGACCACGCCGTCTTCGGGAAAGCCCAGATCGGGCGGGCCATAGATCCCCGCCGCGCCATGGCTGGTGCCGAGCGAAGGGGTCCATTCGGCGTCCCCCACCACCGGTGCCTGCACGACATAGCATTGGTTTTCCAGCGCCCGCGCCTGCGCCCCCACCCGCACGCGGTAATAGCCGTGCAGCGTATCGGTCGCCGATGGCGCAAGGATCAGGGTCGCCCCCGCCTCCACCTGCGCGCGGACCAGCAACGGGAATTCGACATCGTAACAGATCGCGATCCCGATCCGCCCGAGATCGGTGTCGAACACATGCAGCGGCGATCCCGCGCCGATGTTCCAGATCTCCCGCTCGAACCGCGTCATCACGATCTTGCGCTGCGTGCCCCTCTTCCCGCTCGGCGCGAACAGCCGGGCATGGTTGCGGAACACGCCATCGCCCTCGCGCACCGGCAGGCTCCCGGCGCAGAGATGGATGCCATGCCGCACCGCCAGCTCGCCATGCAGCGCATCGACCCGCTCGACCAGCGACCCCAGCGCCGCGATCGACCCGTGCAGGTCCTCGACGGTCGTCGCATCGAGCGCGGTCAGTTCCATCCCGGCATATTCGGGGAACACCGCGAGCTTCGCCCCGCCCTCCGCCGCCTCGCCCACCCAGCGCGCGATCTTGGCGGCATAGGCATCCCAGTCGGTCAGTTGCTCGACCGGATAGGCGGCGGTGGCAAGGGTGAAGGCGGTCATAGGGCGCGGCTCCAGAATTGCAGCTGATGGGGCGTTTCGCCCGCATCGCCAATGTCCGCCCAGCGCATCGTGCAGACCAGCCCCGGCACTTCGCGATAGCCGCGCGCGGTCCAGAACGCGGCATGGCTGCGCGCACCTTCGGGCCGCATCGGGTGGTCGTCGGGCCGGATCACCGAACAGAAGGTCGCGTGCGCCGCCCCTGCCCGCCGTGCCCCCGCCTCCCGCTGGTCGAAGAACGCATGCCCGATCCCCCGCCCGCGCCATTGCGGCAACAGCACCGATTCGCCGAAGTAAAAGGTCGTGGGGACATCGAACCCGTGCGCCGCGACCGGCTCCAGCACCGCGGCCCCCCTGCGCCGCCAGCGGCGACGCGGTTGCCATGCCGATGATGTCATCGCCATCGAACGCCGCGACTAGCACCGCGTGCGGCGCGGCGGCAAAGGCGGCGAGGTATCCGCTCTCATACCCGGCATCGCCGTCGTAAAGGTAAGGCCACTCGCGAAACACCGCGATCCGCAGCCGCGCGAGATCGGCGATGCGGTCCTGCACCTCGCCGGGGCCGAGCGTTCGGACGGAAACGCTCATCCGCCGACCTGGGCGATCCAGTCGGCCAGGTTGTAGTGGACCGACACGCGGGCAATCCGCCCGTCGCGGACCTCGAAGAACGCCCCCGCCGGGAGCACATAGGTCTGGCCGGTCGCCGGGGGCAGCCCCTCATCGGTCGCCAGATATTCCCCGTGCACGACAAACTCCGCCGCCGCGCGCGCGCCGTCCTGCGACGTCATCACCACGATATCCGTCAGCCGCTCGCGATAGCACCGATCCATATGCTTCAGGAAATCGCGGAACGCCGCCTTCCCGCTCTGCCGCCCGCCCTGGTTGATGTCGTGCGCGACATCCTCGGTCAGGCAAGCGAGCATCGCGTCGTGATCGCCCGCGTTGAACGCGGCGTAATAGGATTCGATCAGGCGGCGGGTTGCGTCGGCATCGTGCATCGCCCGCCTATGCGGTCGTCGTCACGGGAAACACAAACAAAAATGGCGGCCTGAGGCCGCCATTTTCACTGACCGAACGGTCGATTGCCGATTACGGCGAATCGGGCGTGTCGTCGAAGATGTTGATCGCGCCGGTCAGCTCCAGGATGGCGACAACCGCGACGATGCCGCCGAGAAGCACCAGCGGGCTGAGCTGGAACTGCTCGTTCTTCTCACCAGTGGCGGTGGTTGCGCGAGCTGCCTGGGCCTTGCTCAGGCTCAGCGACTGCGCCGAGTTCGCCTGCGCGACGGAAACGGAGCTGGCCAGCATCAGCGCTGCAGCGGCGACCTTCATGAACATCTCGAGCACCTCAAAAATTGAACAAGCGCGCTATTTCAGAACTTTGTGTGCGTTGCAATAGAAAAATCGCTAACGAAACAAATTCAGAGCAATGCCACCACGGCAAAGCCGCCGATCAGCGCGGCGAGCACCAGCCAGCCGATCAGGTTCAGCCGCTCCTCCAGCACCTTCTGCACCGGCTCGCCATATTTCTTGAGCAGGAACGCGACGAGGAAGAAGCGCGCACCGCGGGTGATGGTGCACAGCAGGATGAAGATGCCCAGCGGATAGTGCGACAGGCCGCTCGCGATCGTCACCAGCTTGAACGGAATCGGGGTCAATCCTTTGACCAGGATCAGCGCCGCACCCCATTCGGTGTAATAGTGCGTGAACTCCTCGAACGCGCCCTCGCGGAAGAATTCCAGCACCTGATGCGCGAACCCGGTCAGGAAGTATCCGATCGCATAACCGAACAGCCCGCCCAGCACCGACGCGATCGTACAGATCGTCGCGATGCGATACGCCTTGTCGCGCCGCGCCAGCACCATCGGCACCAGCATCACGTCGGGCGGGATCGGGAAAAAGCTGGATTCGGCAAAGCTGACGGTCGCGAGATAGCGGTCGGCATGGCGATGACCGGCCAGCCTCAGCGTCCAGTCATAGAGCGCGCGGAACATGCGGGGCGAAACCTCTGCAAGGGGTCCGGGCGCGCCCGGAGAAGATGGCAGGGGAGCTCGGATTCGAACCGAGGGCCTTCGGTTTTGGAGACCGACGCTCTAACCAGCTGAGCTACACCCCTGTGCGGTGGTGCGCTTTAGCGACGCTTTGGAAATCACACAAGAGCCGCTTGCGACCAAATGCAGAACGGAACATATATAGAACATACGAATTCCAACATTGCAAGCTATAAAGCCCGCGCTTGCCTTCTCCGCGCTTCCCCGTTAAGGGCGCGCGCTTCCACCGGCTACCGTTGGAATTGCGGGAGCATCGGACCACAAGTCCGGGGCGTCTGGACCGCTAAACTTGAACCGGGCGTGGCCGCAAGCCGCGTCCAGCGACAGAGTGAGACACATGGCAAAGAAGATTACGGGCTATATCAAGCTCCAGGTGCCTGCGGGCTCCGCCAACCCCTCGCCGCCGATCGGTCCGGCGCTGGGTCAGCGCGGCGTGAACATCATGGAGTTCTGCAAGGCGTTCAACGCGGCGACCGGCGAAGTCGAGAAGGGCACCCCCCTTCCCACCGTCATCACCGTCTATGCCGATCGCAGCTTCAGCTTCGAAACGAAGCAGCCGCCGGCCACCTACCTCATCAAGAAGGCCGCGAACCTCAAGTCGGGCTCGAAGGAGCCGGGCAAGATCTCGGCCGGCAAGATCAAGCGCTCGCAGCTCGCCGAAATCGCGACCGCGAAGATGAAGGATCTCAACGCCAACGATCTCGATGCCGCGACGCGCATCATCGAAGGCTCCGCCCGCGCGATGGGCCTCGAAGTGGTGGAGGGCTGAACCCATGGCTAAGCAGACCAAGAAGCAGAAGGCCCTGGCCGGCACCGTCGACCGCGAAAAGCTGTACGGCGTCGATGAAGCCATCGCGCTGGCGCAGAAGAACGCGACCGCAAAGTTCGACGAAACGATCGAAGTCGCGCTGAACCTGGGCGTCGATCCGCGTCACGCCGACCAGATGGTCCGTGGCGTCGTCACCCTGCCCGCCGGCACCGGCAAGACCGTGCGCGTCGGCGTGTTCGCCAAGGGCGCGAAGGCGGACGAAGCCCGTGAAGCGGGTGCGGACGTCGTCGGCGCCGAAGACCTGCTCGAGATCGTTCAGGGCGGCAAGATCGAGTTCGATCGCTGCATCGCGACCCCGGACATGATGGGTCTGGTGGGCCGCCTCGGCAAGGTGCTGGGTCCGAAGGGCCTGATGCCGAACCCGAAGCTCGGCACCGTGACCATGAACGTCGCCGAAGCGGTGAAGGCTGCCAAGGGCGGCCAGGTCGAATATCGCGTCGAAAAGGCCGGCATCATCCATTCGGGCATCGGCAAGGCGTCGTTCTCGGCCGCCGACCTGCGCGCGAACTTCGATGCGCTGGTCGATGCGGTGGTCAAGGCCAAGCCGTCGGGCGCCAAGGGCAAGTATCTGCGCAAGGTCGCGGTCTCGTCCTCGATGGGCCCGGGCGTGAAGGTCGACGTCGCCGAGGTCTCGGCGATCTGATCTTCGCAACCCTGCGAAAATCGAAAAGGGCCGGGGAAACCCGGCCCTTTTTTGTTGCTGACGCGCGCACATCGCCCCCCTCGCCAAGTCCACAAAAATGCGCTAGGGGCCGGTCAAATCCCCGCGACAATCCCGGTTTCGACGCGCTGCCCGCGGGGCGCGCGGCATATTTGTGAGCTTGATGCCTTTTTCGCACCTCCCCACCCGCCTCGCCGAGGCGCTGACCCAGCGCGGCTATACCGCGCTCACCCCGGTCCAGGCCGAAGTGACGCAGGACGACGCGCGCGGCCGCGACCTGCTTGTCTCCGCCCAGACCGGCTCAGGCAAGACCGTCGCCTTCGGTCTCGCCATCGCCGATCAGCTGCTCGACGGCGACACCCTCCCCGCCCCCGGCCTCCCGCTCGCGCTGGTCATCGCACCGACGCGCGAGCTGGCGCTGCAGGTCGCAAAGGAACTCACCTGGCTCTACGCCGCCGCGGGCGCGCGCATCGCCACCTGTGTCGGCGGCATGGACGCCTCGCGTGAGCGGCGCGCGCTGTCGCACGGTACCCATATCGTCGTGGGCACGCCCGGCCGGCTGCGCGACCACCTGGAGCGTGGCGCGCTCGACCTGTCGGGTATCCGTGCCGTCGTCCTCGACGAAGCCGACGAGATGCTCGACATGGGCTTCCGCGAGGAGCTGGAGGCGCTGCTCGACGCCACGCCGTCTGAGCGCCGCACGTTGCTGTTCTCGGCGACCATGCCCAAGCCGATCGTCGCGCTCGCTCGCCGCTACCAGCGCGACGCGCACCGCGTCTCGACCGTGGGCGAGGATCGCGGCCATGGCGACATCAGCTATCAGGCGATCGCCGTCGCCCCATCCGATATCGAGCACGCCGTCATCAACCTGCTGCGCTTCCACGAGGCGGAAACGGCGATGCTGTTCTGCGCGACGCGCGACAATGTCCGCCACCTCCATGCCGGGCTGACCGAGCGCGGGTTCGCCGCGGTCGCGCTGTCGGGCGAGCATAGCCAGAGCGAACGCAACGCCGCGCTTCAGGCGCTGCGCGACCGCCGCGCGCGCGTCTGCGTCGCCACCGACGTCGCCGCGCGCGGCATCGACCTGCCGACGCTGAGCCTGGTCGTCCATGTCGAGCTGCCGCGCGACGCCGAGACGCTTCAGCACCGCTCGGGCCGCACCGGCCGCGCCGGGAAGAAGGGCACCGCCGTGCTCATCGTCCCCTATCCGCGCCGCCGCCGGGTCGAGATGACGCTGAAGCAGGCCAAGATCAACGCCGAGTGGCTGCCGGTCCCCAGCGTCGAGGACATCAAGGCCCGCGACCGCGACCGCCTGATCGAGAAGATCACCGCCCCGGTCGAGCAAGACGAGGACGATCGCGCACTCGCCGCCGAGCTGATGGAAAAGATGACTGCGGAGGATATCGCTGCCGCTCTGGTCCGTGCGCATCGCGCGTCGATGCCCGCGCCCGAGGAATTGATCGACCGCGGCCCGTCCGATCAGCGCGGCCAGGTCCATCGTCCCGGCTTCGACGATACGGTGTGGTTCCGGATGAATATCGGCCGCCGCCAGAATGCCGATCCGCGCTGGATCCTGCCGCTGATCTGTCGTCGCGGCCATGTCACCAAGAGCGAGATCGGTGCGATCCGCATCGGCGCAGGCGAGACGCGCTTTCAGGTGCCGCGCGCGATTGCCGACCGCTTCATGCGCGAAGTCGCCAAGTCGGCAGGTCCGGACGAGGATGTGCTGATCGAGCAGGCCGACGGTCCGCCGCCGCCCGGAACGCGCGGCGATCATGCGCCCAACGATCATCGTCGCCAGCTCAAGCCGCGCGACCATAGCCGCCCGATGCACCGCGCGCGCCCTGCGGGTCCGGGCGGCGGCCAGCCGCCGCGCGCGCCGAAACCCCATCGCGGCAAGCCGCCGAAACGGTGATTTCCAGCCACGCTCGTCACCCCGGCCTTGTGCCGGGGTCCACTGGGCCGCATGTCCCGGTGCTCGCAGCTCCTGCGCTGCACCCGCCACGAGCGTTGGGCAGCGTTGATGAGTGGACCCCGGCACAAGGCCGGGGGGAAGAGCTGTTGGTGGAATATGGACACTTGCGTACCACACCACTCGCGCAAGTGTTGAGAACCAACCGTTCTGAATAGTTGCTCGATTGCGTTCCGCCTGATTCACATGCAAGTTCCCGCCTCGGGGTTTTAGGGGGGAAAGCATGGATTTGGCGACTCGTCTTACTGAGCTGGCGGCGAAGACGCAGCAGCATCGGGAAGTCTTACTCACGGAGCAAGCGGCCAAGACCGCTCTCGTCATGCCATTCATCAACCTGCTGGGTTATGACGTATTCAATCCTTCCGAGGTTGTGCCGGAATACGTCGCGGACGTTGGCACCAAAAAGGGTGAGAAGGTCGACTATGCAATTTGCATCGACGGCAAGCTTTCGATCCTGATTGAGTGCAAGCCCTCTACCGGCGACCTGACGATCAACCACGCATCGCAGCTGTTCCGCTATTTTAGCGTAACGGACGCTCGGCTTGCGATCCTAACGAACGGCGTAATCTATAAGTTTTTCTCTGATCTTGATCAGCCGAACAAGATGGATACGCAGCCGTTCTTTACGCTGAGCTTAGACGCGGTGCGTAAGTCTGACGTGCGTATCCTCGAAAGTTTCACCAAAGCCGGTTTCGATATCGACGCTATCGTGCGTGAGGCATCCAATCTGAAACTTGAATCGCTCGTCCGCAAGGAGCTGGAAAGCGAAATGGGTACGGCATCGGAAGAGTTTGCTCGCCTGATCGCGAAGCGCGTTTATTCAGGCCAGATAACATCGCAGGTGAAGGATAACTTCACGCGGCTCATCGCAAATTCTTTCTCGGCGATTGTGCGTGACCATGTGAATGATCGGCTTACCTCCGCGCTGAATGCCTCGGCTGTTCCCGAACATGACGAGGGACCGGGGGCATCCTCGACGGAAGAGGTTATCACCACCGAGGAAGAAATTAGCGGCTTTAGGATCGTACAGGCCATCGCTTCCAAGCTCATCGATCCCAAGCGGGTCGTTATGCGCGATGCGAAATCCTATTGCGCAGTTCTGCTGGACGACAATAATCGTAAGTCGCTGGCTCGACTTCACTTCAATGGCCTCACGACGAAATATGTCGGGACATTCGACGGCCAGACGGAGACGCGAAACCTAATCAGCGACCTGACTGACATTTATAAGCTCGCGCCACAAATCGAAGCGCGCATCAGCGAGCTTGATAGCAAGAAGGGTGATTAAGCCGCATTCCCAGAGCTGAAATCTACGCTTTCAGGCAATTCAGTCCCGCTGCGATGTATCGAAAGGTTCTCAGCCCGTGCATGAAGAAGCACCGCTGGATGACGGCAAATTTGATAACAATGGCGAGCAATCTGCTTCTGCCCGCTCGATACAGAAGCTCTTCGATGACACGCGCAAACGGCTTGTAGAGACGGGTACGCGAAATCGGCTTGTTCACGTCAACCGTGCGAACACGCGCGGCAATGTTGTGAATATCGTCAATGAGCGTTCCGATGATGTGTGGGCGATCCTCTCGTCAGGCAAAGCCATGCGGTTTCGCGCGCTGGGGCATGATACCCGACGCGGTGATGATGCGTCGGATATTGTCTTGGCGAATGAGGATTTCGATGAGGTCGGAACCGACCGCTACACCGACAACCAGCTAGAGACGCGATTAGGGCCGGATGGACTGGCGAAGAAGCTGCTCAAGATCGCGCGTGAAGCGAAAACGGCAGAGGAAGAGCAAGGCGTCAACATTCTGTACCTCGCTCTCGGATTTCTGACTTGGTTCGAGGACACAACCTCAACCGTGGCGCGCGAAGCTCCGCTAATCCTGTTGCCGGTGGAGCTGGTCCGCAACGCCCGAACCTCAACCTATGACATTAGGTTGCGGGATGATGATTTGATCACAAATCTACCACTGCAACAAAGACTGTCTGAGGATTTCGGGATCAGACTTCCCCCGGTTGAAGTCGGAGATAACTGGAAACCCTCCGATTATTACGCGCAGGTCCAAGGTGTAGTTGCCGACCGCGCGCGATGGAAAATCGACAGCGATGCGATGCAGCTGGGATTTTTCTCGTTTTCAAAGCTTCTGATGTATCTCGACCTCGCACTGGATGCGTGGCCTGACAGCGCGTTGGAGGGCCACGCCCTGACACGCGGGCTATTGTACGAAGGGTTCGATTCCGAACAACCGCTGTTTGGACCCGATGACCGCCTCGATGACATTCTGCCACCTGAAAAGATGTTTCATGTTGTCGATGCGGATTCCAGTCAGGCGCGCGTGATCGAAGAAGTGCGCTCTGGTCGGAACTTGGTCGTTCAGGGGCCACCCGGCACCGGCAAGAGTCAGACCATTACCAATATCATCGCGGCCGCTGCGAAAGAGGGCAAAACCGTCTTATTCGTCGCGGAAAAAATGGCTGCGCTTTCGGTAGTGCACGATCGCTTGGTCAAAGTCGGCCTGCGAGACGTTTGCCTCGAACTGCATTCCAAATCGGCGAACAAAAAGGTTGTACTGGCGGAGATCGCAAGGACGCTCGGTGCCGCGCAAGCCATTCCCGCTATGCCGCAAGCGCCTGTTGCGCTGACAGAAACAAGGGATCGCCTAAACCGGATCGCAGACGCGCTGCACACACCGATTGGTGAAACGGGTGAAACGCCATTCTCCGCGCTCGCCCGCCAAGCTCGCTATATCGGCATGGATGCACCAACGCCGATGTTTGAAGCCGATGCGCTGGCAACGATGCCGAAGGCAAAAGAGCGCGAACTTGCCAACGACCTTCTTGAATTTGGTTCTCTGCTTCAATCCTTGGGTAACCTGCGCTCCCATCCTTTTTGGGAGTCGGCGCGCTCGACCTGCAGCCCGTTGAATTAGGGTCGGGACCCATAAACGGGATTCCCTTGGCGGCTGGGATGTGATTCATGCGCTGCGCCAGCAGGAGCGTGGATTTGAGCGAGTTTTGGTTGAGTGAAGCCCAGTTCGAGCGGCTGCGTCCGCTGCTGCCGGACAAGGTGCGCGGTGTGGCGCGGGTCGATGATCGGCGGGTGATCAGCGGCATCATTCATGTGGTGAAGTCGGGCGGGCGCTGGGTCGACGCGCCGGCCTGCTACGGGCCGAGGAAGACGCTCTACAACCGGTTCGTGCGCTGGGCGGCAAAGGGTGTGTGGCAGGAGCTGTTCGTCACGCTCGCGGCAGCAGGCGGGCCGCCCGCCGAGGTCCTGATCGACAGCACGCATATGAAGGCGCACCGCTCCGCGGGCGGTGGAAAAGGGGGGCGCTCGTCCAGGCGATCGGGATCAGCCGGGGCGGCCGCAACAGCAAGCTCCACGCGCTCACCGACGGCGAAGGTCGGCCGCTCCGCTTCCTGCTGACCGGTGGCCAGGTCGCCGACTGCCGCGCAGCCGATGTGTTGCTCGATGATCTCGCGCCGCGCACCATCGTGCTCGCGGACAAGGCTTACGACAGCAATGCGATCCGCGACCTGATCGAGCGGCAGGGTGCCGTTCCGAACATCCCCTCCAAGACGAACCGCCGCTGGAAAAGCTGCTTCTCCAAGACGCTCTACAAGGGCCGCAACGCCGTCGAGCGCATGTTCTGCCGCCTCAAGGATTATCGCCGCATCGCCACCCGCTACGACAAGCTCGCCACCAACTTCCTCAGCGCCATCTACCTCGCCGCAGCCGTCACATGGTGGTTATGAGTCCCGACCCTAGCAATTAACAACCGACGAAAGGATAGACTGATGATCGACAAGTATCAGGTGTTCGCTTCCTTCGCCCCCGGCGGGTGCGATGGAGATGGGAGCTGCGGCAACGGCCAAAGTGGTAGCGTAGGCTGCGGCCATTGATCCGCTAGCCTTGTGATTAAAGTCGCGCCGCCAATCTTGGCGGCGCGACTCCTATCTGTACCGATGCACCGGAATAGCTGCGAAGTGCAGCCAGAAATTATGAGCACTCAGGGCGTGGTAGCCCCATGCCTACTCGATGCTTATAGTTCTTCCCCCGGCACAAGGCCGGGGTGACGATGTGTGGACCGCAGCATGACCACCCTCCACATCCTCGTCGATGCAGACGCCTGCCCGGTAAAGGACGAGATCTACAAGGTCGCGTGGCGGCGCGAAGTGCCCGTCACGATCGTCGCCAACAGCTTCATCCGCATCCCCGATCACCCGCTGATCGCGCGCGAGATCGTTTCGGACGGCTTCGACGCTGCGGACGACTGGATCGCCGAGCGTGCCGGGCCGAAAACGGTGGTCATCACCGCCGACATCCTGCTTGCGGACCGCTGCCTCAAGGCCGGGGCAGCGGTGCTCGCGCCCAATGGCAAACCCTTTACCACCAGCTCGATCGGTGCTGCCATCGCCACCCGCGCGATCATGGCCGATCTGCGCGCGGGCGGCGACCAGATCGGCGGCCCCGCTCCCTTCGCCAAGCAGGACCGCTCGCGCTTCCTCTCGGCACTCGACGAGGCTTTGAACCGGCTGGCGCGACTAGGCTGACGCTTACTCAAAATGCAATCGCGGTCGTTACGGCTGCGTGATAGCGATCCCGACTCTGATCTGGAGGCGCGCATGACCGAGACGAGGATCACCCACCCCGACGGAACCGGAATCAACCTGCACAGCTGGCCGCTCGCCGACGCCAAGGCCGTCGTCATCCTCCAGCACGGCTTCAATGCGCATGGCGGGCACATGCAATGGCCGGCGGAACAGCTCAACGCGGCGGGCTATGCCTGTTACGCGGTCGATCTGCGCGGGCGCGGCAAGTCGGACGGCGAACGCTATTTCGTCGAGGATTTCGGCGACTATCTCTCTGACCTGCAACTCGCCCTCGACCGCGCCCGCGCCGACCATCCGGGCCTTCCCATCTTCCTGATGGGCCATAGCGCGGGCGGGGTGATCGCGACCAGCTATGCGCTCAAGCATCAGGCGCAGCTCGCCGGGCTGATCTGCCATAGCTTCGCCTTCCGCGTGCCCGCGCCACGCTTCGCGCTCAACCTGCTGCAATGGATCGGCGGCTTCCTGCCCCGCCTCGGCGTGCTCAAGCTCAAGAACGCCGATTTCTCGCGCGATCCGACGCATGTCGCGATGATGGACGCCGACCCGCTGATCGCCGACGAGACCCAGCCCGCGCGGACGGTGGGCGAGATGTGGAGGGCCGACAAGCGCCTTGAAGTGGCGTTCGGCGCCTTTTCGATGCCGATCCTGATCATTCATGGCACCGAGGATCACGCCACCCTGCCCGCGGGCAGCCAGTTTTTCTTCGACCGCGCCGGATCGGCGGACAAGACGCTCAAACTCTATGACGGTCATTATCACGATCTGCTCGCCGACACCGGCAAGGAAAAGGTGATGGCCGACATCCAGAGTTGGATCGCGGCGCGGCTGCCTGCGCCGAACTGACGGCGGGAAGCGGGTGACATTCACCCGCGCCCGCCCTATCATCGGCGTCACCGGTGACAAGGAAGCAGTTTTCGATGTTTGCACGACCCGGGCCGCGTCTGGTCGCGGCCTCTCTGGCGCTTGCAGCCGCCGCACCCGTGCTGGCGCAGACGGCGGCACCTTCGCCCTCACCGTCGCCCAGCGCGACGCCGACCGGCGCGCCGCTTCAGGTCCAGCCGCTTCCGACTCCCTTGCCCCTGCCGACCGTGACGGCGGATCAGGCGGAGCAACTGCGCCGCCTGATCGTGCAGGGCCGCATCGCGCACGGACTGCGCTATTCGACCCAGGCGGCGGAAATCCTTCCCACCGACGATGTCGGCCTCGTCCGCGCCGCGCTCGATTATGCCCGCGCGATCCATATCGGTCGCCTCGACACCGCCGATTTCCAGGAGGATTGGGCGCTGCGCCCCGCCGCATGGGATCCGCAGCCCGGCTTCACCCGCGCGCTGGCGGAGAACCGCCTGACACAATGGTTCGCCGATCTCGCCCCGCCCTATGAGGGCTATGAGACGCTGCGCGCCGGGCTTGCCCGCTACCGCCTGATCGAATCCGCGGGCGGCTGGAGCGCGATTGCCGCCGGCCCCGACATGAGCGTCGGGGCGACCGGCCCGCGCGTCGCGGCGCTGCGCGCCCGGCTCGCGGTTGAAGATGACGGCGTCGCGCGGCTCGGCGACAGCTTCGACGCCGAACTCAAGGAAGCCGTGGTCCGCGCCCAGCGCCGCTATGGCCTCAATCCCACCGGCACCGTTTCCAGCGGCACGCTGGGCGCGCTCAACGTTCCGGTCGAGGGGCGCATCCGCCAGATCATGGCAAACATGGAACGCTGGCGCTGGATGCCCAAGACGATGCCGACCGACCGGGTTCAGGTGAATATCGCCTCGGCCAGCGTCGCAGTGTTCGAGGGCGACCGCCCGGTAATGTCGATGCGCGGCGTGACGGGCAAGCCGGGCGGCGGCGAGACGCCAATGCTCGTTTCGAACATCCACTCGGTGGTGGTGAACCCGCCCTGGAACGTTCCCGCCGGAATCGCCGCGCGTGAGCTGTTCCCGAAGGGCGAAGCCTATCTGGCGCGCAACGGGTTCAAGATCATCGGCACCGGTGCCAACCGCCGCCTGCAACAGGCTCCCTCGCACTCGGCGCTGGGCAAGTTCAAGTTCGACTTCAACAATCCCTTCGCGGTCTATCTGCACGACACGCCGACCAAGGGCACCTTCTCGCGCTTCGACCGCCTCGCCAGCCATGGCTGCATCCGGCTCGAACGGCCTGCGGAGCTCGCCAATCTGCTGCTGACCGGCGACCCGGTATGGACGCCGGAAAAGATCGCCGAGACCGTCGCCGGGGGCAAGACCACCCGCGTGCCGCTGCAAAAGCAGGTCGCGGTCTATCTGCTCTACTGGACCGCCTATGGCAGCGCGAGCGGGACGATGAACTTCCGCGGCGATCCCTATAACTGGGACAAGACGCTCGCATCGAAGATCGAGGCGCGATCGGCCACCCAGGCCCAGTCGGCGCGCTAAGCAACAAGGGGAGAAAGCCAATGAACCGCCGCACGATCCAACTCGCCACCGCCCTCGCCGCCGCAGCCGCGCTCGCAGCCTGCTCGGGCGCGTCGGAGGAAGCCGCGCCCGCCGAAAATGCCGTCAACGCGATGGAGCTGACCGAAGACCTGCCGGCGGACGAGAATGTCACCGAAACGGCACCGTTGACCACCGACAACGCCACGGCTCCCGCCCCGGTCGCCGAACCGGCGGCCCCCGACGAAGCGCAGATTCAGGACGACGCCGAATCGGTCGGCATGACCGCCCGCGTCCAGCGCGGCGACAGCTCGGGCAACCAGGCCGCCCCGGCGGAGTGACACTGTTAATCCTCCCCCGCCAGGGGGAGGTGGCGCCGAAGGCGACGGAGGGGAGGAAGCACTGCGGCTTGAGCCTTAAGGGCATCGCCGTCCTCCCCCTCCGTCAGCTGCGCTGACACCTCCCCCTTGCGGGGGAGGATTGGACTACCCCCACACTTGACTCCTGTCCCCCACCCGCTATGAGCGCGCCTTCGCATCACCGGGCAACCGGTGCGCGTTCCGTCCGAGACAGTGGGTGTGCGGCATTTGGCCGCACTTAATTTCCCGCCAAGACGGGGACAGAGATTTACGCCGGTCGTATCCGCATTGCGGAGCCTCCGGGTCAGCCCGCCGGACCCTTCCGGCCCTGACGATCATGCCCCCACGGACAATGGGGATCGGGCAGCCGCCCGGTTCCTGGCGTAACCGCTCCGGCCCTGGCCGGGGCATAGTGAGGAGACAGGCATGGATCGTTCTCAGAAGACCCAGGCCGTTGCCGAGCTGAACAGCACCTTCAACGAGGTCGCAGTGGTGGTCGTCACCCGCAACCTCGGGATGACCGTCAAGCAGTCGACGGACCTCCGTAACAAGGCGCGTGAAGCTGGCGCGAGCTACAAGGTCGCAAAGAACCGCCTTGCCAAGATCGCGATCGAAGGCACCGATTACTCGGTGCTCGCGGACCTGCTGACGGGTCCGACGGCGCTTTCCTATTCGACCGATCCGGTCGCCGCCGCCAAGGTGGTGACGGATTTCGCCAAGACGAACGACAAGCTCGAAATCGTCGGCGGCGCAATGGGAAGCATGCTGCTCGACGCGGAAGGCGTGAAGGCACTCGCATCGCTGCCTTCGCTCGACGAACTGCGCGGCAAGATTGTCGGCCTGCTTCAGGCCCCGGCAGCCAAGCTCGCGTCGATCACCCAGGCACCCGCGGCGCAGCTCGCCCGCGTGTTCAATGCCTATGCGGAGAAGGACGCGGCCTGAGCCGACGTCCATTTGCGATTTTTCGAACCAATCTGAATTTTTGAAGGGAATATCAAATGGCTGACCTGAACGCTCTTGTTGACCAGCTGTCGGAACTGACCGTCCTCGAAGCCGCTGAGCTGTCGAAGCTCCTCGAAGAGAAGTGGGGCGTCAGCGCCGCTGCTCCGGTCGCGGTTGCTGCTGCTGGCGGCGCTGCCGGCGGCGCGGCTCCGGCTGCTGAAGAGCAGACCGAGTTCGACGTGATCCTCACCGGCGACGGTGGCAAGAAGATCAACGTCATCAAGGAAGTCCGCGCCATCACCAACCTCGGCCTGACCGAAGCGAAGGCTCTCGTCGAGGGCGCGCCGAAGGCCGTCAAGGAAGGCGTGTCGAAGGACGAAGCCGAGAAGCTCAAGAAGCAGCTCGAAGAAGCCGGCGCGACCGTCGAGATCAAGTAATCTCGCGGCTGCATCAGCAGCTTATGAAGGGGGCGGTCCGGCAACGGGCCGCCCCTTTTCGTTGGGCGGCTGCCTCGTTGAGGCGAGCTGCAAAAATCCTCTCCGGCACGGGGAGGTGGCAGCGCGCAGCGCTGACGGAGGGGGCCCGAGCCGTCGGATTCCCTTGCCTCGGGCCCCCTCCACCAGCTTCGCTGGTCCGCCTCCCCGTTCGGGGGAGGATTCAGTTACCCCACATCCTTCGGTACATACCGCTTCGCCGCCAACCGCCCGAAGCCATCCGCCGCCCGCTCGACCCAAAGCGGCCCCAGCCTATCGCTGCCCGGCGCGGGCACGGTGCCGACCATGAAGCAATCGCGCAGCGTGCGGATCGAAAGTCCGGCATACCATTTGAGCGCGACTGGCAGGATCGGCACGAACATCGGCTTGCCCTGGACATTGACCACCCGCATCTGGTCGGCCGCCTGGCTGACCTGGCCCTTCAGCATGTGGATGCCACCCGGCGCGATGCTGAACGGTTCCGACCCCGGCGCCATCCGCGCCGCGCCATGGAAGCCCGCAATCTGCGCGTCCTGATCCGGGTTGGCCGAAAATAGCGCGAGCACCGCGCGGACATTGTCGGCGGACTCCGGCCCCCGATTCTGGATGTAGAGCTCGAAATCGATGCTCACCATCCCGTCACGGATTGCCGCGCGCAGCGGGCGGATTTCGGTCACCAGCGGCCCCGGCGGTGGCGGCACCGGCGCGACTGGCGCAGCAGGTGCCGGCCGCGGAGCGGGCGCGGCGGGTTGCGGCGCGGGGCGCGGCGGCGCGGGCGGGCTGGCCACCCCGGCACGCGCCGGCGGTCCCGGTGTCGGCGGCGACGCGACCACCGGAGTTTCGGCCACCTCCACCTCATCCACCGCTTCGCGACGACGACGGCGGCGACCGGCAATCGCAAGCCCGCCAATCAGTCCCACCGCCAACGCGGCTGTCGCAGCGAGAGCGGGCCAGAGCCAGGCATCAAGGGCCTCGACCGTCGCCCCAAGGCCGTCACTCTGCACGGCCGCTGGAGCCTGGGCATCAGGAGATACCGCCGGGCTCGGCCCCGGCTGTGGCGTCGCCACCGCCGTAAAGTCGGACGGCCCGAACCGGGTTGGGCTCGGCTGCGGCGCTGGCTGCCCGGTTGGCTGTACACCTGGCTGCGGCGTCACCACCGGGGTCGGCTGTGCCGTCGTCGCACGCGGCGTGGGCGTCGCGCGCGGCGGGATCGGCACCGGCGTCACCGTCGGCTGCGGCGCGGGAGCCGAAGTCGGCGTCGACGTCGGCGTCGGGGTCGGCGTCGGACGCGGCGTCGGATTGGGGTTGATGTCGAAATCCCCGATCGGCGGCGTAATCACCGTCGGTCGCTGCGCCTCCTGGCCAACAGCGGGGCTCGCAAGCAACAGGATCGTGGTCAGCGCGGTGGTCGCGCGAAGGGTCAACGCAGTCACGCGCCGCGCCTAGCATGGAGAAGGCGGACCCGCGCACCAAAAAATGCGCAGGCCCGCCCGAAAAGCGACCCGCCCCGGCGCAAACCGGGACGGGCATTGTGATAAGGCATCAAAGCTTGGCCGGTACTCCGACCAGTTCGGCCTCGACATCGACGTACATCGACGGATCGTCCTGGATCGCGATCGGCTCCAGATGCGTGCCACCATTGACGCGCCCGATGCGGAACGCTGCAGCGGTGCGCCCCTCGCGCCCGTCGGGCAGGCGGTAGCGGGCATCGGCGACCAGCACCGGGGTAAACCCGTCATCGTCGCCCGCGATCGCATCGACCGCGTCGCGCGGCATCGTCAGCATGGCCTCCAGCGTCGTGCCGTCCCCCGGCGCGATCGTCGCGGCGGGCAGGCTCGAATCCGTGGGCGGATTGCTCAGCATCCGCTCGATTTCGCTCTGCTGTGCGCCGTGCTCGCCCAGCATGAACGCGCCAATCTGCACGTCCTTCGCAGGCGCACCACCCGCATTGGCGACGGTGAGCTCGAACCCCACCGTAGCACCACGCCGGCTCATGCCAGCCCGGATCGGACGCATCGCGAGCTCGAGCTGCGGACGACCGCCCGCCGGCTTTGCACCGCCAAGCACTGCGGCAACATCCGCCGGGTCGGCATCGGACAGCGCCGCATTCTCCAGTGCGGGCTTCGCTTCATCATGCTTGGGCGTAACCGGCTTCGCATCCGGCGCGAGGCGCTCTGCAAGCTCCCGCTCATGACGCGGCGCGATGAACGCTGGCGCAGCAGCGACCGGATTGGCAACCGGACGCTGGATCACCGGATCGGGCATGCGACGTTCGATCACCGGTTCACGGGCCGACTCGACCGGCGCAGCGACCACGACCTCATCCTCGATATAGGGCTCGTCCGAACGACGACGACGCAGCAGCATCGCGGCAGCGATCAGCGCGGCAACACCGCCCAGCGCAGCCAGGATCAGCCACATCGTGCCGCCATCGCCCGGCGCGGCCTCGATCGGTGCGGGCGCGGTTTCGGTCACCGGATCGACGACCGGCGGCGCAGTCTGCGCAACGGGATCCGCCGAGGTAGGCGCGGCAGGCGTGATCTCAGGCGCAGCAACGGGGGGCTGGGATCGGAGCCGCAGCGGGGGTCGCACGCTGCGGCGTTTCTACCGCGCGGGTCGGACGAGCCGGAGCTTCGGCGCGTCGCGCAGCGGCACGCTCGCGCGCCTCCTGCTCGGCCTGCTCGGCGACGCCGGGAGCAATCGTTGTGCGCGACTCCCCGCTCGGCGGGGTTTGCGCGACTGGGGTCTGGACCGGAGGTGGAGTGACGGGCTGTGGTGCCGGAGCCGGAGCAGGCTGGGCCGGGGCCAGCACGGTCGGCGGGGTCACCGTCTCCTGCGCCAGGGCGGTTGCGGGGAGAGCGGCGGCGGCGAAAAGCAGCGCCACTGCTCGGCGAAGCGCGGGTCGCGCATGATGTGCTGTGTGGGTCATAACGGGGGGTCAACAAGTGGAACCCGCGATTCGTCGCAGCTATGGCTCGAAATTGCGGCGAGTTGTTGGCGCGCGACGTTCAAGTGATGATTCAATCTACCCCCCGAAACGAAACGGGGATGACTTTCGCCACCCCCGTTTTTAGTTCCACCTCAAGATGAACAACCGTTCAGGGAACGGTCACCGTCTTGAATTCTACGCCTTTTAGTTCGGGAAGCGCCTGAAGCTGCGGCGTGATGACCTTCAGGTCGCCGACAACCACCAATGTCATCTTGTCGAGCGGCAGCCGCTTCGCCGCCTCGCTGATCTGCGCGTTGGTCACCGCAAGGGTCGCCGGGACATAATTTTCCAGCCAGTCGCGCGGCAGGCCCAGCGAATCGCGCGTCGCCAGCGTGTTGACCAGCGCGCCGGCGGTGGAGTTCTGGATGACGAACAGGCCGGCCATATATTGCCGCATCCCCGCCGCTTCCTCGTCGCCCGGCGGGGTCGCCTGCAGCTCACGTATCTCCTTGAACACCTCGGTCAGCGACGGCCCTGTCGCCGCCGTGGTCACATCGGCGTTGAACGTCCACACCGCATTGGTCGGCAACAGCGCAACGCTCGACCCCGGCGAGTAGGTGTACCCCTTGTTCTCGCGGATATTGCGCGTGATGCGCGAGCTGAACGATCCGCCCAACAGCGCATTCATCACCCGCGTCGGGATATCCCCCGCGCTCCCCGCCTCGGGAGCCGGAAAGACGAGGTTGATCGTCGATTGCGGTGCGCCCGGACGGTCGAGCAGCAATACTTGCGGCCCGGACTTGGGATTGACCGGGATCAGCGCCCGCTCCGGCCCCGCAGCCCAACCGCCGAACGCCTTCTCGACCGCCGCCTTGACCGTCGCCGCATCGAACCGCCCGGCGATATAGAGGTGCGACCGCTTCGCCCCGAAATTGGCGGCATGCCACGCCTTGAGCTTGCCCGCGTCGTAGGCTCCGAACTGCGCCGGGGTCGGCAGCACCCGGCCATAGGGGTGGTCGGTGCCATAATAGGCGCGCGTCACCGCCGCATTGGCCAGCGTCCCCGGCTGCGTCAGCGCGATGGCGAGGCGGCGGTTCCAGTTCGCCTTGACCCGCGCCAGTTCGCTTTCGGGGAAGCCCGGCCGCTGCGCAACGTCCGCGACCAACCCGATCGCATCCGTGGTGCGGTCGGACAGGACGTTGATCGACACTGCCGAGGTGGTCGTACCCGCATTTACGGCGAGACCGCCGCCCATCTCGGCGGCCTTTTGCGCGATCTGCGCGGCGGTCATCCCCGCCGCGCCCTCGCGCATCATGTCGAGCGTCAGCCCGGCGAGCCAGGTGTCCGGCCCCTCGTTGATCGACCCCGTATAGGTTTGCAGCGACACGACCGCCTTGGGCACCACGCCATAGGGGATCAGCGTCACCTTCATCCCGTTCTCCAGGACATAGGTTTCGCTCGCCGGAACCTTGAACGGCTTGGGCGCCGGGATCGGCGGCGGGGTGGAAGGAAGCTCCTGCGCGGCGACCCCCATCGGCGCGGCGAGAAGGGCGGCAGCCGTCAGGCTTGCGATCATGCGGCGCATCTCACTTGCCTCCTTGCTGAGCGGCGGGCGCGGCAGGCTGGGCCGCACCGGGATCGATGACATAGATCGACCGGTTGGTCGGGCGTAGATATTCCTGCGCGGTCTTCTGGATCAGTTCGGGCGTCACCTTGGCGAACCCGTCCTCCAGCGTATTGACCTTGTTCGGGTCGTTATCGAACAGCGCATAGACGGCGAGCAGGTCGATCAGGCCGATCCGCCCCGTCCCGTCGATCGTCGAATAGAGCGAGGAGCGCATCTTGGTCCGCGCCCGCGCCAGTTCCTCCGGCGTCACCTTCCTGGTGCGCAGATCCTCGATCACCGCGTCGACCGCGGCCTTGATCTCGTCGCGGCTGCGATTGGCGTCATGCGTGAAGTTGAAGCTCCACAGCATCGGCCCCTGATAATTGAACATGTTACCCAGCGGGAAGTTGATCCCCCCGCCGACCTCGCCCGCAATTCCGGTCTCGGCGACCAGCTTGCGGTACAGCCGGCTGTCCTGACCCTTCACCAGCATCTGGTCGATCAGGCCCATTGCATACCATTCGGGCGTGCCGCGCGCGGGGACATGATAGCCCGCTGCCCAGCCGGGCTTGGGTGCCAGCTTGTCGGTACGCGCGCGATATTTCTCCGCAGTCTGGCGCGGTTCGCTGATGTCGGGCAGCTTGACCGGCGGCGCCTTGGGCATCCAGCCATAATATTTCTCGACCATCGCCTTGGTCGCGGCATAGTCGATGTCGCCCGCCACCACGAGCACGGCGTTGGACGGCTTGTAGAAGCTGTCGAAGAACTGCTTGGCATCTTCTACCGTCGCCGCCTCGATCTCCTTCAACTCGCCGTAGAAATTGTGGCTGTTATACCAGTTGGTGTTGGCCAGCATCGGCAGGTCGATCCACGGCCAGGTGCTGTACGGCTGGTTGAGGACGTTGACCTTCACCTCGTTGCCGACGACGCCCTGCTGGTTCTTAAGCACCTCGTCGTTGATCACCGGCGCGGACATGCGATCGGCCTCGAGCCAAAGCATCCGCTCCAGAGCGTTCGACGGCACCACCTCGAAATAGTTGGTGAAGTCGTAGCGCGTCGACCCGTTCAGCACGCCGCCGGCATTGCTGATCGTGCTGATATGCACGCCCTTTGGCGCGTTCTTCGATCCCTGGAACAGCAAATGTTCGAACAGATGCGCAAAGCCGGTGCGCTCGCGCGGCTCGATGCGGAACCCGATGCCGTAATAGACACCGACGGTGACCGTCGGGCTCAGCGTATCCTTGGCCAGCACCACGCGCAGCCCATTGGGCAGCGTGAAATACTGCATCTCGACCTTGAGCTTCGCGGGCGCGCTCTGCGCCGCCGCCGGGCTCGCCACCAGCCCCAGCGGCACCGCCGCCCCGGCCAGCGCAAGCGCCGTAACCCATTGTTTCATCGCCATGGAAATCCCCTCTGACTCGTCAGCTGTGTTAGCCTATCAGCACAGCGCGCGAGGGCAAGGGCGTTCGTCGAATATCGCGGCGGGCTAGATCCCGCCCTGCATTACCGCGCGCCCGGCCGCTTCCAGCTGCGCGGTCAGGTCCGCCAGGCACGCCTCGACCAGCGCCGGGTCCGTTGCACGGGCGACGAAATTCGCCCCCACCCGCCCTTCGCGGAAGAACGGATAACTCCCGATCGCGACCCCTGCATGCGCCTTCTCGGTCGCGCGCAGCACGTCTGCGACCTCGCTCTCGGCAACCCAGCAGCCGATCGTGCCACTGACCACCGGCTGCCCGCCCTCCAGCGTGCCCGTCAGCGCATCGAGCATGCCCGCGGTGATGTGCGGCACCCCGGCCATGATGAAGATATTGCCGACCCTTATGCCCGGCGCGCCCGACATGCGGTTGGGAATCAGGTCGCCGCCCTCCGGCACCCGCGCCATCCGCAGCCGCGCCTCGGTCAGCCCGCCGCGCGTCTCGTAATAGCGCTCCAGCGTCGCGCGCGCCTCCGGGTGGATGACCACCGGGACGCCCAAAGCCGCCGCGATCGCATCGACGGTGATGTCGTCATGCGTCGGCCCGATGCCCCCGGTGGTGAAGCAATAGTCGTATCGCGTGCGGATCGCGTCCACCGCCTCGACGATCCGCTCCTGCACATCGGGTACGACGCGCACTTCGGACAGGCGGATGCCCTGCACATTCAGCCACACCGCGATCTGCGCGACATTCTTGTCCTGGGTGCGACCCGACAGGATCTCGTCCCCGATCACCACAAGTCCCGCCGTCCAGATGCGCTCGCTCATAAACCCGCCATAGCGCGCGCCGATCCCCTCGCAAAGCGGCGACCTTTCGCCTATATGGCGACGATGACCGAGTATGTTGCCGTAACCGCCGACACCAATTTCGCCCGCGACGGGGCGATCAAACTCTATGGCCCCGACGGGTTCACCGGGATGCGCGCCGCGGGCAAACTCGCCGCCGAGATTCTCGACGCGCTCGTGCCGCATGTCGTGCCGGGCGTGACAACCGCGGAACTCGACGATTTCGTCCGTCAGCGCATGCTCGACGGCGGCGCGGTACCCGCGACGCTCGGCTATCGCGGCTACACGCACAGTTGCTGCATCAGCATCAACCATGTTGTCTGCCACGGCATTCCGGGGCCGAAGACGCTCAAGGACGGCGACATCGTCAATATCGACGTGACGCCCCTGCTCGATGGCTGGCACGGCGACACCAGCCGCATGTACCTCGTCGGCGACGTTCCGTTGAAGGCGCGCCGCCTGGTCGACGTCACCTATGAATGCCTGATGATCGGCATCGAGATGGCGAAGCCCGGCAATACGATGGGCGATATCGGCCACGCCATTCAGCGCCATGCCGAAAAGCATCGCTACGGCGTCGTGCGCGATTTCTGCGGCCACGGCCTTGGCCGCGTGTTCCACGACGCGCCCGAAGTCGTCCATGTCGGCCGCCCCGGCACTGGCCCAGAGCTGCGTCCCGGCATGTTTTTCACGATCGAACCGATGATCAACATCGGCCGCCCCGATGTGAAGCTGCTCGACGATGGCTGGACGGCGGTAACCCGCGACCGTTCGCTCTCGGCGCAGTTCGAACATTCGATCGGCATCACCGAGACCGGCTGCGAAATCTTCACGCAATCGCCCACCGGCCGCCACAACCCGCCCTACGCCTGACATGGCGGACGGCAAGTTCGAACGTCACCGCCAGCCCTGGCGGCAGGACGAGATCCAGAAGCTGCACACGCTGGCGAAGAAGGGCATGGCGCTCAAGGCCATCGCCAAGGCGCTGACCCGCAGCGAGGAATCGGTCAAGGACCGCGCCAAGGAAGACGGCCTGTCGATCGCGAAATTGCGTTAGCGCTTCGGCCCAAATCCCCAATCGTCACCCCGGCCTTGTGCCGGGGTCCACTGTGCCGCACATCCGGCGCTTGAGCCTCTCGCTTCGCGCCTGACGCCCGGTGGACCCCGGCACAGGGCCGGGGTGACCAAATTTGGGAAGCGCCGTCCTGAATACCCCCTCCTCCTACGACGCCATCATCCTCGGCGCCGGCGCAGCCGGCCTGATGTGCGCGCTCACCGCAGGCCAGCGCGGCCGCCGCATCCTGCTGATCGACCACGCCGATCAGGTCGGGAAGAAGATCCTGATCTCCGGCGGTGGACGCTGCAATTTCACCAATTTGGGTATAGCCCCCAACCGCTACCTCTCCGCCAACCCGCATTTCGCCAAGTCCGCGCTGCGCCGCTACACCCAGCACGACTTCATCGATCTGGTCGACCGGCACCGCATCGCCTGGCACGAAAAGACATTGGGCCAGCTGTTCTGCGACGGCAGCGCGAAACAGATCGTCGCGATGCTGCTCGACGAATGCGACAAGGGCGGAGTCGAGGTCGCGCTCGGCCACCCGGTCAACGACGTCAGCCACGCCGATGGCAGCTATCGCGTCACCATCGGCGACCGCACCGCCACCGCCCCTGCGCTCGTCATCGCCACCGGCGGCCCGTCGATCCCGAAGATGGGCGCGACCGGCTTCGCCTATGACCTCGCGCGCAAGTTCGGGCTCAAGGTGGTCGAGCCGCGCCCAGCGCTTGTCCCCCTAACGCTCGGCGGCGACGAGGTGCTGTTCCGTGAACTCTCCGGCGTCGCCGCGCCGGTGGCTGCGCGCGCCGGAAAAACCAGTTTCCACGAAGCCGCCCTGTTCACCCATCGCGGCCTGTCCGGCCCGGCGATCCTCCAGATCAGTTCCTATTGGCGCCACGGTCAGCCGGTCGAGATCGACTTCCTCCCTGACCGCGCCCCCGGCTGGCTCACCGACGCCAAGCGCGCCGCCCCGCGCACCACCCTGCGCAAGCTGCTCGGCGACGCCCTGCCCAACCGCCTCGCCGACACGCTCGCCGAGCAACTGGCGCTCGACGGAGAACTCCAGTCCGCCGCCGACAAGCGCCTCGCCGAAGCCGAACGCCGCCTGTCCGCCTGGACCTTCCACCCAAACGGAACCGAGGGCTATGCCAAGGCCGAGGTCACCATCGGCGGGATCAGCACCGCCGACCTCTCCTCGCAAACCATGGAGGCCCGCGCCGTGCCCGGCCTCTACGCGATCGGCGAAGGGGTCGACGTCACCGGTTGGCTCGGCGGCTATAACTTCCAATGGGCATGGTCGAGCGGCTGGGCGGCGGGGCAAGCGATCTGACTGCCCGCCGTTCTGACGCCTTTTCCGACACTTGCCCGATTTCGACCGTTGCCGCTCCCGCCCCCCGCTGCCACAAGGCCCGGCGGGAGGATCGCATGCGTCACACCATCCTGGCCCTCGGCCTGCTGATCGTCACTCCCGCCTTTGCGCAGGACGCGCCGGCCACCCCCCCGACCCAGCTCCCTGCGATTCCGCCCGAAGCTCAGGCCCGCGCCGACGCGCTCCTGATCCGCGCTGCCGAACACCTCATCGCCGGCCGCCGCGCCGATGCCGCACCCTTGGTCCGTGAAGCTCTCACCCTCGCCGGCCCCGCCGACGACGTCCGCGCAGCTGCAAGGACAGACCCAGTTCGAAATCTATTCCCGCTGGCTCGAAGCCCGCAGCACCGCGATGAAGGCGCGCGACTTCGCAACCTTCGCCCGCTGGACGTGGCTGACCGCCGCCTATCGCATGAAGGGCGCAGCGGAGCGCACGACCGCAACCGGCCCGGTCGAGCTCGACGATATCGACGACCTGTTCTTCATGACCTACGGCCTCGTTCTCGCGGGCGAAGAGCAGCGCGCTACGGCCTTCCTCGCACCCTTCATCGCCGCGCCCGACCCTGCCTTCGAAACCGCCTTCGCCAAGGACATGGCGCAGCGCGCGGTCAGCGTTCAGAGCTGGGGCGGGCAGGACAAACCCCGCGCCGCGCGTCTCGTCGCCTTCGCCATCGCCGCCTTCGACCGCCCGGCCGCCCGCGCGCCCGACGCAGTCCGCGACCTCTACCGCGTTCAGGGCGTCATCCTGCGCACCGCCGGAGACTTTGCCGGTGCCCGCGCCGCCTATGCCAAGGCCCGCAAGCCCGGCACCCCGCCCGACGACGCCGAACTCGCCCTGATGTTCGCGATGGGAGACGTCGATGACGGCATCCGCGCCGTCCAGCAACTGGTCGGCGACAGCCCGGGCAGCGCCCTGTCGCGCTCCGCCGCCGACCGGCTGGTCGAGATCGCCGGCCAGACCGGCAGCGGCAACGCCGCCACCATCGCGATCTATGAGCGCGTCTGGCCGGTCTATCTCCGCCTGCTCAAATTCGACGACCTCAAGCTCCAGAATGCCGGATCGATCCTCGCCAACCTCTATATCGAGACCGGCGACCCCGCCCGCGCCGAACCGATCCTGACCGGCCTGCTCGCCAGCGCGGAAAAGCGCTGGGGACCGGAATCGAATGGCGCGTTGATGTACGTCCTCGAACTCGCCGCCTCGGTCGAGGCGCAGAACCGGCTGGCGGAGGCGGAACTGCTCTACCGCCGCATCTGGGCGCTGTCGCTGCGCTACAATAATTACGAGCCGGATGACTCGCGTGAAGCGTTTGAGGGGATCACCCGCACCCTGCTCGCACGCGGGCTGGTCGCTGACGCGCTCGCCTTCACCGCCGATGGCATCGCCCGCGTCCGCGCGGCGGGGGAAG
This sequence comes from Sphingomonas sp. J315, assembly GCF_024666595.1. Classification (NCBI taxonomy): domain Bacteria; kingdom Pseudomonadati; phylum Pseudomonadota; class Alphaproteobacteria; order Sphingomonadales; family Sphingomonadaceae; genus Sphingomonas; species Sphingomonas sp. J315. The sequence goes on from NZ_CP088296.1 coordinate 483,271, forward strand.
AGATCAATGTGTGGCGGCGCATGTTCTACCTGCTCGCCCGTGCACAGGCGCTGGAGGCATCGGGAGCGCTGGCCGATGCCGAAGCCCATGCGCGCGAGGCGCTCGGCATCGGTGACAGCGACGACAAGATGAACATCGCCGCCGCGTTCGACGACCCCAATGTCTATGCCCGCGCCCGCCTCGCCCATCTGCTCGAACGCCAGGGCCGCGCCGCGCAGGGCGAACCGATCCGCCGCCTGCTGCTCGCGAAGATCGAGGGCAACGACATGATCCCGTGGGAAGGAGAATATCGCACCGAAGCGCTCCGCGCGCTCGCCGCCAATCTGACCATGCAGGGCAAGGAGGAAGGCGCACGCCTGTTCGCCGAACGCATCGCCGCCACCACCCGCATCTACGGCACCGACAGCCCGCAATTGCTCGATGTCGCCGAGCCCTTCGCCCGCGCCCTGCTCCAGTCCGGTCGCCCCGACGCCGCGCTCACCCCCGCCCGCATTGCGCTCGCCGCCCGCACATCAGCCCGCTTCACTGGCGACGCGGCGCGCGCCAACCTCAGCGACCTCGCCCTCGCCCGCAAACGCACCGAAGCGGCACGGCTGATGGTCGAGGCGGCGTGGAAGGCGAGCCGCTAGCTCCGGCTCACTTCACCCCCGCCACCCAATCGTCGATCTTCTTCTCCAGCACCGGCATCGGCAGCGCGCCGGTGTCCAGCACTGCGGCATGGAACCCGCGCGGGTCGAACTTCGCGCCTAATGCCGCCTTCGCCTTGGCCTTTGCCTTCAGGATCGTGAGCTGGCCGATCTTGTACGACAGTGCCTGTCCCGGCATCGCGATGTACCGCTCGACCTCGGCGATCGCGTCGGTCTGCGACATCGGCGAGTTGGTGACCATATACTCGATCGCCCGGTCGCGGCTCCACCCCTTGGCGTGCAGCCCGCTATCGACCACCAGCCGCATCGCGCGCAGCATCTCGTCGTTGAGGCCGCCCATGCGCTGATACGGCTCCACCGCGACATCCAGTTCGGTGTAGAGCGTCTCGGCATAGAGCGCCCAGCCCTCGACATAGGCCGTATTCCCACCAAAGCGCATGAAGGCGGGAAGCGCGGCATTCTCCTGCGCCAGGCTGATCTGGAAATGATGCCCCGGCGCGCCCTCGTGCAGGTACAGCGTCTCCATCCCCCAGGTGTAGCGCGTCGGCAGGTCATAGGCGTTGAAGTAAAAGATGCCCGGCCGCGACCCGTCGGGCGTGCCCTGCGAATAGCTGCCCGCCGCGTCGGTCTTTTCGCGATATGCCGGGACCGGGCGGATCTCGAGCGGTGCCTTGGGGAGCAGCGAGAATTGCGTGCCGATCCGCGCATCGACCCGCTTGCCGATCGCCTCATATCCGATGCGCAGCGCGTCGGCGCTCTCGGGCTGGAACCGCTTGTCGGTGCGTAGATGGGTGAAGAACTCCTGCAGCGTGCCGGTGAACCCGACCTTCGCCTTCTGCGCTTCCATCTCGGTCAGGATGCGCTTGACCTCCGACAGCCCCAGATCATGGACGTAATCGGCGGTCAGCGGCAGCGTCGTGTTGCTCTCGATCGCATAGGCATAGAGCGCCGCCCCGCCCGGCAGCGCCGATGTCCCGACGCTCTCACGCGCGGCGGGGAGATACTCATTGGCCAGGAAGTCGCGGATCTTCTTGTGCGCCGGCACGATCACGTCGCGGACCTGTGCGGCATAGGCCGCCTTCAGCCGCACCTGGTCCGCCGCCGAAATCCCCTCGGGGAACTTCTTCACCGGGCCGTAAAAGACCGACTCCTCGACCCCCTGCCCGTTCAGATTGTCGAACTGGCCGATCATGTTGGTGACGACCAGCTTGGGCTGAACGATCCCGCGCTTCATCCCCTCGCGGAACAGGCCGATCACCCGGTCATAGGTCGCCGCATATTGGGCGTTGCGCTTCAGGTTATTCTCGTAATCCGCCAGCGTCTTGAACGGCGCCGCACCCTCGCCCGATGCGAAGCCGGGGTAGAATGCCTGAAAGCCGGTGAAATGGTCGATCGGGAGGTATTTGGACACCGCGACCAGCTCGGGCGCAAAACCCTTGAGCGTACGCGTCTGATCCGCCTCGAACACGTCATAGGCGATTTGGTTGACCTTGGTCAGCTTCGCCCGGTCGATCTTGCGCAGCCCCGCCAGGTCCGCCTCGCTCGCCGCCTTCTCCGCCGCCAGATAGGCGTCGGTATAATAGGTGCCGAGCTGGTCGGCATAGCGCAGGTCGCCGCGGAACAGCGCCATGATCGGGTTGCGCTTGAGCGACGCCTCGTCGCTCGCATGGAACAGCGCCTTGAGCTTCGCGTCCTCGGCCCCCTCGCCCGGCAGCGCGGTGGGCGCGGGCTGCTGCTGCGCGACGGCGGGCAGAGCGGAAGCGCCGGCGAGCAGGGCGGCGAGAACAAGCGGAACAGCGCGCATCGATTATCCTTGGAGACTGGGTGTGATAGGTGGACATTACACCCACCCCGTCCGCGCGCAAGGCTGCACCGCAATCGCGCAAGCCACGCGCGCATCTGCCCAATTGTTAGGCAGTTGTTAACCCGCGACGGCGGTGTTCCGCGCAATTGCGTCGATCCGCAAACTGGCACGCGCCATGCAAAGTCGCGCGACAGGGGCGTTCCGCTTGATCGTGATCCAATCCACCGTCACCTTCGACGGCGGAACCGGGCCGGTCGGGATTCGCTCCGGCGTCACGAAGGGAAGAAACCGTGAAAAAGATCGAAGCCATCATCAAGCCGTTCAAGCTGGATGAGGTGAAGGAGGCGCTTCACGAAGTGGGCGTGTCGGGCATCACCGTGACCGAGGCCAAGGGCTTTGGCCGTCAGAAGGGGCATACCGAGCTGTATCGCGGCGCGGAATATGTCGTCGACTTCCTGCCCAAGGTGAAGCTGGAAGTGGTGGTCGAGGACGCTCTGGCCGAGCGCGTAGTCGAGGCGATCGCCAACGCCGCGCAGACCGGCCGCATCGGCGACGGCAAGATCTTCGTCACCGCAATCGAAACCGCGCTGCGCATCCGCACCGGCGAGCGTGACGAGAATGCGATCTGACACCCCCTGCAGCGCGCCGAATTGACGCACTGCAAAAATTTCACGAAGCTGCACCGCAGCGCAATATGATTCTCCGCACCCGGTTTCGAACCGAGGCGGACCAGGACAAAACAGAAAGGGCTTGGTTCCAATGGCTAACACCGCCGCCGACATTCTGAAGATGGTCAAGGATCAGGAGATCGAATGGATCGACCTGCGCTTCACCGACCCCAAGGGCAAGTGGCAGCACCTCACCATGGTCGCTTCGGTGATCGGTGAGGACGAGCTGACCGACGGCCTGATGTTCGACGGTTCGTCGATCGAGGGTTGGAAGGCGATCAACGAATCCGACATGATCCTCAAGCCCGATCTCGACGCGGTCTGGACCGATCCGTTCAGCGCCACCCCGATGCTGATCCTGGTGTGCGACATCGTCGAACCCTCGACCGGCGAGCTTTATTCGCGCGACCCGCGCTCGACCGCGAAGCGTTCGGAGGCGTATCTCCAGTCGCTCGGCATCGGCGACACCGTCTATGTCGGCCCGGAAGCCGAATTCTTCATGTTCGACGACGTCCGCTTCGAGAACAGCTACTCGACCAGCTATTACGCGATCGACGATGTCGAGCTGCCCGGCAATTCGGGCAAGGAATATGAGAGCGGCAACCTCGGCCACCGTCCGCGCGCCAAGGGCGGCTATTTCCCCGTCGCGCCGGTCGACAGCGCGGTCGACATCCGTGGCGAGATGGTCTCGACCATGCTCGAAATGGGCCTGCCCTGCGACAAGCATCACCACGAAGTCGCCGCGGCGCAGCACGAGCTGGGCCTGACCTTCGGCACGCTGGTGCAGACCGCCGACCGCATGCAGATCTACAAATATGTCGTGCATCAGGTCGCCCATGCCTATGGCAAGACCGCGACCTTCATGCCCAAGCCGATCAAGGAAGATAACGGCTCGGGCATGCACACCCACATGTCGATCTGGGATAGCGGCAAGCCGCTGTTCGCGGGCAATGGCTATGCCGGCCTCAGCGACATGTGCCTCTACTTCATCGGCGGCGTGATCAAGCACGCGAAGGCGCTCAACGCCTTCACCAACCCGACCACCAACAGCTACAAGCGCCTGGTCCCGGGCTATGAGGCGCCGGTGCTGCTCGCCTATTCGTCGCGCAACCGCTCGGCCTCGTGCCGCATCCCCTATGGCGCAGGCAGCAAGGCGAAGCGCGTCGAGTTCCGCTTCCCCGACGCGCTGGCCAACCCGTATCTCTGCTACGCCGCGCTGCTGATGGCCGGCCTCGACGGCATCCAGAACAAGATCCATCCGGGCGACCCGATGGACAAGAACCTCTACGATCTGCCGCCTGAGGAGCTGAGCCTCGTCCCCACCGTCTGCGGCTCGCTGCGCGAAGCGCTCGACAGCCTCGAGGCGGACATGGACTTCCTGCTCAAGGGTGACGTGTTCACCAAGGACCAGATCGAGGCCTATGTCGAACTCAAGCGCGGCGACGTCGCGCGCTGGGAAATGACTCCGTCGCCGGTCGAGTACGACATGTACTATTCGGCCTGAGACGACCCGTTTCGTCGCCGTCTCGGGGGAGACGGCGCCGGACAGCGAGGACGCCCGGACCTGCGAGGGTCCGGGCGTTTTTCTTGCGCGACACAGCCCCATTCGGTCGCCGTCATGCCATTGTCACGCAACCGAAACTGATTGGTCCCTGAACTAACATCCAGATGACATGAGTCGCCCCTAGCGCCCCCCTCGAACGGGTCGCCGCCACTCCGGCGGGATTCGCATTTCGGGGGACCATCATGACTCTTCGCCGCGCTCGTTTTCTTCAGGGTGCCTGCCTCGCCGCCGCGCTGATCGCGCCTGCTTCTGCCTTCGCAAGCGACGTGACCGGGACCGTGACCGATGCCGGCGGTGGGCGCGCGCTTCAGGGTACGCAGGTCCGCATCATCGAACTGGACCGCGTGACCGAAGCGGCGCGCGACGGCAGCTTCCGCTTCATCGACGTGCCCGCCGGTACCTATACCATCGAGGCGAGCTATATCGGTGCCGACCCTGTCACCGCGCGCATCACCGTCACCGACACTGCGGTCGCGACTGCAGAGCTGCGGATCGGCGGCGAAAACGAAATCCTGATCGTCGGCCAGGCCGCCAGCCTCGCCAGCAGCCTGTCGCGCCAGCGCGCCGCGGACGGTATCCAGAACGTGCTGACCCGCGACGATGTCGGTCAGTTCCCCGACCAGAATGTCGCCGAGGCACTGCGTCGCGTTCCTGGCGTCAATATCCTTGCCGATCAGGGTGAAGGCCGGTTCGTCTCGGTCCGCGGTCTGGACCCCGAACTCAACGCCGCATCGATCAACGGCACCCGCGTACCCGCGCCCGAGAGCGACGTCCGCTCGGTCGCACTCGACGTCGTCGCCGCCGAACTGATCGAATCGATCGAGATCAAGAAGTCGCTGACCCCCGACATGGACGCCGACACGCTCGGTGCGTCGATCGAGATCACCACCGTCAGCGCCTTCGACCGCAAGAAGGACCTGTTCTCGGTCAAGCTGGAGGGCAGCTACAACAACTATGCCGACTCGCTGACGCCCAAGGGCAGCCTCGACTTCTCGACCCGCATCACCGAGAATTTCGGCATCGCGGGCGGCGTCAGCTATTATCGCCGCAAGTTCGAGACCGACAATATCGAGGCAGCGGACTGGAACGAAGATGGCGGCATCTATTATGCCGAAGAGGTCCAGTATCGCGACTATAATGTCGAGCGTGAGCGCATCGGCGGCTCGCTGAGCCTCGACCTGCGCGCGGGCGACAGCACGACCCTTTATGCACGTGGCCTCTACAGCCAGTTCTCCGACCAGGAATATCGCGGCGACGTGATCCTGATCATGGATGAGGCGCCCGCCTCCGGCACCGCCACCTCGGCCTTCTTCACCGACGCCGATGGCCGCATCGAGGTGCGCCGCCGCATGAAGGACCGGTTCGAGGAGCAGCAGATCAAGTCGCTGACGCTCGGCGGCAAGACCGAGACCGGCCCCTGGACCTTCACCTATTCGGGCGCCTATTCGGATGCGAGCGAGGTGGAGAATGGCTCGGTTGACCCGACCCGCTTCCGCGCGCGCTTCGATGGCCACGGCGTCAATGTGAATTTCGACTATGCCGATCCGCGCCGCCCGCTGTTCACCGTTTCGGGTAACACCGCCCGCTTCAGCGATCCGGCGCGCTACACGTTCAACGAGCTGGAGCTGAGCGTCCTCTCCGACTCGCAGGACAGGGAATGGACCGCACGCGCCGACGTATCGCGCGAGTTTGTCGGCGAAGGCGGCACCTTCACCGTGCAGGGGGGCATCAAGTCGCGCTGGCGCGAAAAGTCCTATAATTTCGACGGGCTGGTGTTCGACGGCTATGACGGCACCTACACCCTTGCCAACGTGCTGGGCGATCAGACCTATCGCATCCAGAACATCCTGCCGCTGCCGTCGCAAACCGCACCCACTGCGTTCTTCAACGACAATCGCGCACGGTTCGAGCTCAACGCACTCGATTCGGCGATCAATTCGGCATCGTCCGACTATGCGATCGATGAGGATATCCTGGCCGGCTATCTGCTCGGTCGCTGGGACAACAGCATGTTGCGCGTGATCGGCGGCGTCCGCGTCGAGCGCACCCACAATGACATTCGCGGCTTCCTGGTCGAAAGCGACGGCACCGACGCCACCGTCACGCCCAACCGCTTCACCCGCAGCTACACCGACTGGCTGCCCAGCGTGACGCTGCGCTATGCGCCGACGCGCGACGTCGTGCTGCGCCTTGGCGGCTACAAGGCGCTGGTCCGCCCCAAGCTCTCCAACCTGGCCCCGCGCTTCCTGATCAACGAGGATCTGGAGGCCGAGTTCGGCAATCCCGATCTGCGTCCCTATAGCGCGTGGAACATCGACGCTTCGGCGGAATGGTATTTCGGCAAGAACGCGGCGCTCACCGCCGGTGTGTTCTGGAAGTCGATCGACGATTTCATCGTCACCGTCCGCGATACCGACCCCGGCACCGCCTATGGCGTCGATTACGAGGAAGCGGTGACCTTCCAGAATGGCGAGAGCGCCAAGGTCAAGGGCATCGAGCTATCCTTTGCCCAGCAGTTCGCGTCGCTCCCCGCGCCGTTCGACGGGCTGTTGCTCAACGCCAACTATACCTACACCGACGCGACCGGCACGGTGTTCATCGACGGCAATCCGAACGACCCGCGCATCATCACCCTGCCCTCGGCGTCGAAGCATACGTTCAACGTCGTGCTCGGCTATGAAAAGGGACCGGTCTCGCTGCGTGTGGCGGGCACCTATCGCGACAAATATCTCGACGAGCTGGCCGACACTGCCGAAGAGGATCGCATCGTCGACAACCATTTCCAGCTCGACCTGTCGGCGAAGTATCGCGTGACCAAGGGCGTCCGCCTGTTCGCGGAGTGGATCAACGTCACCGACGCGCCCTATTTCGCCTATCAGAATTTCGGCGGTGCCAAGCGCATCCTGCAATATGAAAAGTATAGCTGGACCGCCAAGTTCGGCGTCAGCGCCAATTTCTGACCGGAGGTAGATGCCGTGATATCGCAGAAGATCCGGGCACTCGCCCTTCCCCTCACGGTCGCGCTGGTCGCGGCCGTGAGCCACGGGGCACTGGCGCAACAGGCAGCGGCCCCGCTGCCCCGGACAACCGGCTTCGCGATCCCGACGACGACGGAGGATGGCGCCCCCATCCCCCGTTCGCCGGGCAAGCCCTATGCGCCGCGCAACCTGGCCGACCGCATCGTCCTGACCCCCGGCGCCGATCCGTCGCGCGAGATGGCGGTCGCCTTCCGCACCGACACCGTGCAGACGACCGCACAGGCGCAGATCGCGGTCTCGGTCGACGGCCCGACGCTTGAGGAAAAGGCCCGGACCGTCAGCGGCATCACCATGCCGATCGACAGCAGCTATGGCCGCGCTTTCTACCACCAGCTCCGCTTCACCGACCTGACGCCCGACACCGTCTATGCCTATCGCGTCAAGGGTGCGGCCGGCTGGAGCGAATGGTATCAGTTCCGCACCGCAGCAGCCGAGGCGAGACCGTTTCGCTTCCTCTATCTCGGCGACGTTCAGAACGGCATCCTCACTTATGCCAGCCGCGTGATCCGCCAGGCGTTCCTCGGCCATGGCGACATCCGCCTGACCGTCCATGCCGGCGATCTGGTCGGCCAGCGCGACGATCTCGACCATGACGATGAATGGGGCGAGTGGAACCAGGCGGGCGGCTATAATTACGCCAGCGTCCCGCAGCTTCCGGCGACGGGCAACCATGAATATGCCGACCTGATCGCGCCCGACGGCACCGAAAGCCGCGTGCTCGGCCCCTATTGGCACGCCCAGTTCGCGCTGCCGAAAAACGGCACCGATCCGGTCGAGGCGACCACCTATTTCGTCGATTATCAGGGCGTGCGCTTCATCGTGCTCGACGGCACGGCGGCGATCGACCTGGGCTCGATGCAGCAGCAGACGGCGTGGCTCGACGCGACGCTCGCATCGAGCAAGGCGAAGTGGAACGTCGTGCTGTTCCACCAGCCGGTCTTCACCTGCGCCCGGCCCAAGGACACCGCCAAGATCAAGGCGGCGTGGAAGCCGGTGTTCGAGGCGCGCAGGGTCGATCTCGTCCTGCAGGGCCACGACCATTGCTACGCCCGCCTGACCAGCGAGGCGGGCCGCGAGGCCAGCGCCAGGGCGCGCGCGGACGGATCGATCCAGGGGCCGGTCTATCTCGTCTCGGTCACCGGATCGAAGATGTACGGCCTCAACACCCGCGCCCGCACCCAGCCCGACCGCACCGCCGAGGCGACCGAACTCTACCAGATCGTCGACGTCGACGGCGGCAATCTCAAATTCCGCACCTTCACCGCGTCGGGCAAGCTCTATGACGGGTTCGATCTGGCCAAGGGCGCCGACGGCCGCAACCGGCTGAGCGAGATCGCCGAGCCGAAGATCGCCGAACGCTTCTGCTCCGGCCCGCGCGATGCAGGCGGCAGCCAGACGATCGGCCCGGACGGCGGGAAGTGCGTCGCCGGGTTCAAGGACTGATCGAAAATACGTTCGTCGCCTGAGCGGACATCAAGTCGGCGTTTGGCGTCGCTTAAATTCTACTGACAGGACATTTCGCGGCGCAATGCGACACCCCAGTTGAGACCGGCGGCGCATTGTGCCGCGACATGTTCGCTTCGTTCAATTTCGCGCTCCAACAGCGATTCGATACCGCACATTCGAAACGGCGAAAACCGCACTGCGCCATTCCCTTTCGCCGCACGTACGTTAGGGTATCGCCATGCTGAAGCTCCTCGCGCCGCTCGCGCTCCTCGCCGCCCTCCCCGCCACCGCGCAGACCCCTGCCGAAAGCAAGATGGCGGCAACGATTACCGCAGAGACCGACCGCCACGTCGCGCTGCTGGAGAAGCTGGTCAACCAGAATAGCGGTTCGCTCAACATCGATGGCGTGACCAAGGTCGGTGCCATGGTCCGCGCCGAGCTGGAGCCGCTGGGCTTTGCCGTCGAGTGGATCGACATGAAGGAAACGGGCCGTGCCGGGCATCTGGTCGCGACCCACACGGGTAGCGGCAAGGGCAAGCGCATCCTGCTGATCGCGCATCTCGACACGGTGTTCGAGCCGGAATCACCCTTCCAGAAATTCGTCCGTGACGGCGACCGCGCCACCGGCCCCGGCATCGGCGACGACAAGGGCGGGATCGTCGTCATCGTCGCCGCGATGCGTGCGATGCAGGCGGCGGGGACGCTCAAGAACGCGGATATCAAGATCGTCCTGACCGGCGACGAGGAGCGCACCGGCGCCCCGCTCGCCGTCGCCCGCCGCGACCTGATCGCCGCAGGAAAATGGGCCGATGTCGCACTGGAATATGAAAATCTCGCGCGCGACGAGGGCAAGGATACCGGCACGATCGCGCGGCGCAGTTCGACCAACTGGACGCTGCGCACCACCGGCAAGACCGGGCACAGCAGCGGCGTGTTCAACGCCACGCTGGGCTATGGTGCGGCCTATGAACTCGCCCGCATCTTGGACGAATTCCGCCGCACCCTTCCAGAGCCGAACCTCACCTTCAACGTCGGCGTAATGGCCGCCGGCACTCCCGCGACCCTTGCCGACAACAATTATCAGGTAAGTGCGGGCGGCAAGACCAACATCGTCGCGGCCGAGGCGGTGGCGCGCGGCGACCTGCGCGCGCTGACCCCGGAGCAGGAGGCAAAGACCCGGGCGGCGATGATCGCGATCACGGCAAAGAATCTGCCCGGCACCACCGCGAAGCTCGATTTCCAGGAGGGCTATCCGCCGATGGCCCCGACCGACGGCAACCGCGCGCTGCTGGCCAAGCTCAACGCGGTGAACCGCGACCTCAAGCTCCCCGAAATGGCCGAGATGGACCCCGCCCGCCGCGGTGCCGCCGACAGCGCCTTCGTTGCCGCCGATGTCGATACGCTGGCGGGTCTCGGCGTCGCCGGCGGCAACGCGCATGCAGAGGGCGAATGGGTCGATCTCACCTCGATCCCGCTCCAGGCATTGCGCAGCGCCGCATTCATCACTCGGCTCAGCCGGGAGAGGCGTCCCTGACCTGCGGCGAGTCGGTTTCAGGTTGCAACCCGTGCCGCCGCTCGCCACATAGCGACCATACCCGATACTCAAATTCCCGGAGGCGAGGATGCGCAGCTATCTCAACCACTATATCGGCGGCCAATGGATCGAAAGCGAAGGCGGAACCCGCCATCAAGTTATTGATCCAGCTATAGAATCTGCCACCACCGAAATCACCCTCGGGTCGCAGGCCGATGTCGACAAGGCGGTCGCCGCAGCCAGGGCCGCGTTCGAGAGTTTCGGACGCACCAGCGTCGAGGAGCGGCTCGCGTTGATCGAGCGGGTGCTGGAGGAGTATAAGAAGCGCACCGAGGACATGGCACTGGCGATCAGCGCCGAGATGGGCGCGCCGCTCAGCCTCGCCAGGACCGCGCAGGTCGGATCGGGCATCGGTCACCTGATGTCCGCCGCGCGCGCGCTCAAGGAATTCCAGTTCGAGGAGCAGGTCGGCAACAGCCTCGTCGTCCACGAGCCGATCGGCGTCGTCGCGATGATCACGCCGTGGAACTGGCCGCTCAACCAGATCGTGTCGAAGGTGGCTCCCGCGCTCGCCGCTGGCTGCACGATGATTTTGAAGCCCAGCGAGGAAGCACCGAGCTGCGCCGCGATCTTTGCCGAGGTGATGGACGCGGCGGGCGTGCCGGCGGGCGTGTTCAACCTCGTCAATGGCGATGGTCCCGGTGTCGGCACCGCGCTGTCGCGGCACAAGGATGTCGACATGGTGAGCTTCACCGGATCGACCCGCGCGGGGATCGCGGTCGCCAAGAACGCTGCTGACACGGTCAAGCGCGTCCATCAGGAACTGGGCGGCAAGTCCCCCTCGCTGATGCTTGAAGGCGCGGATGTCGGCGCCGCGGTCAAGGGGACGCTGTTCAGCGTGCTGATGAACTCGGGCCAGAGCTGCATCGCCCCCGCGCGCCTGCTCGTCCCCGCCGCGCTGGAGAAGGAAGCCGCCGCCGCCGCGTCGGAGATGATGAAGGCCACCACCTGCGGCAATCCCGCCGAGGAAGGCCGGCATCTCGGCCCGGTGGTCAACAAGGCGCAGTGGGAGAAGATTCAGGGCCTGATTCGCAAGGGAATGGAGGAGGGCGCGACGCTGGAAACCGGAGGTCCCGGCCGACCCGACGGGATCGAGACCGGCTATTTCGTCAAGCCGACCCTGTTTTCCGGCGTCGGCAACGACATGACCATCGCGCGCGAGGAAATCTTCGGCCCGGTCGTCACGATCATCCCCTATGAGACCGAGGAAGACGCCGTTCGCATCGCCAACGACACCGATTATGGCCTGTCGGCGGTGGTGTTCGGCTCCCCCGAAGCGGTCAAGCGCGTCGCGCCACGCCTGCGCGCCGGCATGGTCTATATCAATGGCGGCCAGCCCAACCCCGACCTGCCCTTCGGCGGCTACAAGCAGAGCGGCAATGGCCGCGAGCACGGCAAATACGGCCTGGCGGAATTCATGGAAGTGAAGTCGCTGGTCGGCGCGCTGGGTTAGCGCGCAGACGCAATTCTGGGCTCCTGCGAAAGCAGGAGCCCAGAGCCGCGCGCGGTTCCCTTCGAAACCCTGGGCTCCTGCCTTGGCAGGAGCACAAGGTCCGCCGCCTCAGTCGAACAGCTCTTCCAGAAAGCTCTTCTTGCGCTTGTGCTTGTAATAGCGCGGATCGTGGCCCTGATGGCCATATCCGCCGCCATAGCCCTGCTGCTGCGGATAGCCGCCGCCCTGCTGCGGCCAGGGGCTAGCCTGCGGCGGCTGGGGCGATTGCGGAGCCCGTGGTGCGACCGGAGCCTCCCCCGCGCCGCTGCGCTCGATGATCTTGTCCAGCTCGCCGCGATCCAGCCAGATGCCCCGGCACTGCGGGCAGTAATCGATCTCGATCCCCTGCCGGTCGCTCATATGAAGCCCGGTCTTGCACACGGGGCAAAGCATTCCGGCAACGGCTTCTGGGGTACGCATGATCTCTCCTCTACAGGTTCCGGATCCGAGCTAGGGACGTCGCGCTGTCGCTACAACTAGGCGACCGGCCAAAACCACAGGATCAGCGGCGGCCCCACGATCAGCACGATCAGCGACAGCGGTGCCCCCAGCCGCGCATAGTCGCTGAACCGATACCCGCCCGGCCCCATCACCAGCGTGTTGCACTGGTGCCCGATCGGGGTGAGGAAATCGCACCCCGCCCCCACTGCAGTCGCCATCAGGAATGCCTCCGGTCGCAGCCCCAGGTCGCCCGCGAACGTCGCCGCGATCGGTGCCATCACCAGCACCGTCGCCGCGTTGTTGAGGAACGGCGTCACCGCCATCGCCGCCGCCATGATCAGCGCGACCGCGCCCCACGGCGGCAAGGTCGCGGCCGTCACCGACAGCCACTGGCCGATCAGCTCGGTCACCCCCGTCGAGCGCAGCGTATCGCTGACCGGGATCAGCGCGCCCAGCATGATCAGGATCGGCCATTCGACATGGTCATAGGCGTCACGCAGCGGCAGCGCGCCGAACAGCACGACCGCCGCAGCCGCCGCGAAAAAGGCGATCGTCACGGGCACCGCCCCGGTCGCCGTCGCCGCCATCGCGACCGCGAGTACCGCGATCGGCAACAGCCCCTTGCGCACGCTTCCCAGCCGCAATTCGCGCTCCGCCAGCGGCAATGCGCCCAGTTCGTTCAGCGTCTGGGGCAGGATGCCGAGCGGCCCCTGCAGCACCACCACGTCGCCCGCGCGGAACACGACATTGGGCATGCGCCGGACGATCCGTTCGCCCTGGCGCGACACCGCGATCAGGTTGATGCCATAGCGCTGGCGCAGCATCAGCGACCCCGCCGTGCCGCCGACCAGCGGTGACCCGGCGGAGACCACCGCCTCGATCACGCCGATCTCCTCGCCTTCCGGGCTTTCGGGCGCCTCGCTCGTGCCGACAAAGTCCAGCTTGTCGCGCGCGATCACCCGCTCCAGGCTGTCGGGGGGTCCGCCCAGGATCAGGATATCGCCCTCGTGCAGCACCGTATCGGCGAGGGGCGTCGCGCGCACGCCATCGCGCAGGAACATGGTGATCGTCACCTCCTGTTCGTGTCGCTCGATAAAGTCAGCGACCCGCTCGCCATTGGGTGCCGATTGTTCGACGATCTTCGCCTCGGTCGCATAGTCATGGATGTCGAGCGCCTCGCCCATTGTCGGTGCGGCGCGCCGGTCGGCGGGCAGCAGACGATAGCCGAAGCGCAGAAAGACGAGCCCGACCAGCGTCAGCCCGATCCCGACGGGTGCATAGTCGAACATGCCGAACGGCTCGCCGGTCATCTCCTCGCGCACCCGGCTGACGATGATGTTGGGCGAAGTGCCGATCAGGGTGATCAGTCCCCCGAGCAGCGAGGCGAAGGCCATCGGCATCAGGAAGACGCTGGGCGAACTGTTCGACTTCTTTGCCATCTGGAATGCGGCGGGCATCATCATCGCCAGCGCGCCGATATTCTTGACCAGGGCCGATCCGAACCCGACGCTGGCAGAAAGCAACAGCAGTTGCGAGCGGACCCGCGTCACCCGCTTCTGCAAGTGCCGCATCAGCCGTTCGACCACGCCCGATCGCTGCACCGCGCCCGACAGCACCAGCGCCGAACCCACGATGATGACGATATCGTCCGAAAAGCCGGAAAAGGCGTCGTCAGGCTTCACAATCCCGGCCGCGACCGCCGCGAGAAGCGCCATCACCGCAACGACGTCGTAGCGGAACCGCCCCCCACAGAAACAGCGCCATCATCCCGATCAGGACGGTGACGGACAGGATCTGCGGCAATGTCATAACGCCCCCATGCCCGCTCAACGCGGCGAGGGCGCGGTGGTTGCCTGATTTAGTGCACAGTGCCCACGGCGCGGTTCACGCTCATCAGGACGATCAGCCGCTCGATCTGGCGCCAGCGACAGAAATTGATGTGGTTGCCCAGGTCGCGGAACTTGTCCGCGCGCGCCGCCGCTTCCAGCCCCGCATCGTCGCCAAATGCGCGGATCAGGTCCGCGGCGTCGAACACATGGGCGCGGTCGGCGAGGTAGGGGATGGGCGACATCGAGAATCCTTGACTAGAGCTCACGCGCACGCACGCATCGCGCGTGCCAGCATTGCCCGATCCGCGCAGCACTGCGGGTCGCGAGGGTGAATCTCCGTCAACCATGCCTCTCCGCCCCGTATCGCCCGTGCCGAACCGGGACGGTGGCGTCCCGTCGCGGGACGTGGCATGGCGCGGGGCATGAGCCGTTCCCCCAAACCCGCCCCCATCGCCGGCGGCGCGCTTCTCGCCCTCTCGCTGGTCGTCGGCACCGTCATCGGCGTTCGGATGAGCCAGCCCTCGATCGGTTTCCTCGCCGGCCTTGGCGTCGGGATCGTGCTGCTGCTGATCGTCGCGCTGATCGACCGGATGCGCGGCAGCCGCTGACACTTGCGGACGTGACCTGCCCGTGCAAGGTAGCCGGAATGCTCGAGATTTTTCTCGCCGCCGTCGCGATTGCCACGCCCACCGATCCGCTGCCGCCAAACGGAAAATGGACGGTCGACTGGGGTGAGACCCACTGCGCCGCGCATCAGAAATATGGGGATCCGGCGAAGCCGACGACCTTTGTCTTCAAGCCCTCGATCGACGGTGGCGTCATTCACATGATGCTATCGCGCAAGGGATCGTATCAGAACGCCGCCCATTTCAACGTGACCGTCGGCGATCTCAAGACGACCGCGCTGACCTTTACGCCCAAGGGGTCTGGTCTAGAAGTCTACTGGATCAACATCGCGCGCGCCGATTTCGACCGTCTCGCCAAGGAGCCTGCGCTTCAGATCGAGGGTCGCAAGCTCGCTCTCGAGCTCTCGACACTTGGCTTTGCGGCGGCGGCGGCGGCGATGGACACGTGCAATCGCGACTTGCGGAGCCACTGGAACGTGGACGAGGCGGGGCAGGCGCGGATCGGCACCAAGGCAGTCGCGCTGTTGACGCCAGACCGCTACGTCACCGCGCGCGACTATCCCCGCCAGGCAAGCATTGAGGGACGCGACGGGTCGACCGCAGTTTCGCTACTGATCGACGAAGCGGGTTCGGTTAAGGACTGTCTCGTCGAGAAAGCGAGCGGCGTGGCGACGCTTGATGCCCAATCCTGTCTCATCATCAAGGCGCGCGCCAAGTTTCGGCCCGCCAGGGATGCCGAGGGCAAGCCGATCCGCAGTCGCATTACCTATCGCTTTAGCTGGAAGTCCCGCTGACCCGTCCTCACACCAGCGCGCGGTGCATCCAAACCACCCGCCCGACCACCTCGATCGCGCGCACGGGTACGATCTCGCGCCCGTAATCGGGGTTGTCGCTGGCCAGTTCGACCTCGCCCCCCATCAGCCTTAGCCGCTTGACCGCCAGCATCCCGTCGCGGCGAAAGACATGGATCGCCGGACGCGGCCCCGGCATGCGGCGTGCGCCGTCGACCAGGATCTCGTCGCCGTCGCACAAGGTCGGCTCCATCGACGCGCCTTCGACACGGACGGTCGAGGCCATGTCCGCGCGCACCCCCAGTCTCCGCAGCAGCGCGGGGTCGAGCAGCAGCGGGCTGATCCGCTCGCTCTCCACCACCCGCCCGCGCCCTGCCGCCGCGCCCGCATCCACCCGCGCCACCGCGACCAGCCCCTCCGCGACCGGCCCGCCCAGCGCCGCATCGGCGACGCCCAGATAACGTGCGAGCCGCCGCCGGTCTGCCTCCGCCAGCACGCGCGGGCTGCCCCGCGTCACGAACTGCTGAAGATAGGCCGCATTGCGCCCGATCAGCCGCGACAACGCCGCCAGCGACTCCCCCCGCGCCGCCGCCGCCTGCTCCAACGCGCGCCGCTGATCTCCTGAGTCCATGATCGCATCCATAGCCGCAGGATTTTTCCTAGACAAGTTGGAAATGAGAACATTTAAAGAACATATGAGTCGGGGAGCGGCCCCGCGAGTCGAGGAAAGGCAATGGCGATTTTGGGAAAGATCGAACGGTATCTGCGGCGCTACGACATGCCGCGCACCAAATTCGGGCGGCTGGCGGTCAACGATCCGCGGCTCGTGGACGATCTGCGCAACGGCCGTGACCCAGGTCCGGAACTCTGCGCGTGGATCGAGGCACAACTGGCGCGCAACCCCGCCGGTCCGGGGGCCGCACGATGAGCCGCGGTCCCGATGCAGGCGTGCTGCTCGAACGTGCGCTGCTCCGTCACGCGGCCGACGCGGGGATTGAGCTGTCGATCGTCTCGGCGGGCTGGACCCGCTGGGCAAGCGCAACCTTTGCCGGCGCGCGCCACGACCTGCTCCTCTCCGCTGTCCCCTCCCCGGCTCTCGACGACTGGATCGCGACCCTGCCAGAGGCGGAGTTCACGCTGCGCAGCCACCTGGTCGCGGATCTGACGGTCGAAGCGCGCACGCGCGTTGGCGACCGCGTCGAACTCCGGATCGGCGTGCTGACGGTGGAGGAAAGCTGAGTTACGCCCGCATCGCCATCCGGCGCAGCTCGGACAGCGTGTCCTCCAGCTTCTGCCTGGGGTCCGCAACCGGCTCGGGCGGCGGCGGGGCGAATTTGCCCAGCCCCTTTTCCAGTCGGTCGAGCAGCGCGTGAACGCTCGCATCGGTCTGGGGTGCCGCGATCGGGGGCGCGGGCGAAGGCTCCGGGTCAGGCACTGGAAGCGGCATCGGCGTCGCAGCCGGCCGCACCGGCGGGGTCAGTTCGAACGTCTCGAACCGCTCGCCCTCGTCATAGATCGGCAGGCGCGGCGCGTGGCGGCGGAGCGGGCGCACCGGCGGCGGCGGGGCGATCGGCACGGCGGGAATCGCCGACGGATCGAACGCAGATAGCGGCTGGTTCAGATCGACCGGCAGCTCCTGCACCTCGGGCAGCGGCGCATGGAATGCCCGCCCCTCGGACGGCGCGCCCAGCGCAATCACTGGCTCTTCGGGCAGCGCTTCCTCCTCCAGGTCGAGGATCTCTTCGACGACCGGCTCAGCGACAGGCACGCGGCCATAGACCGGCACCTCCAGATCGCTGGCGCGCAGCGGCACGCGCGGGCGCGCGTCGGGATGCGCGTCGGCGCGGCGCACGGTCGGGCGGCGCTCGCCCTCCGGCCCGTCCGCATCGCGCGAATCGATCCAGGCCATCAGCGCCGACAGCCCCATCCACGCGACCAGCGCGATCAGGCCACCTGCAAACAGGCCGATGCACAGCCGCGCGGTGGTTCCCAGCGGCGGCTCGGCCGCAGGAACGAACGCCGCGATCCCGCTGGAGAGCACCATGTCCTCCAGCAGCGCGCCGGGCAGAATCAGGCTCGCCAACACCGCGCACACGCCCGCACCACCGGCGATCGCGAGCGCCGCATTGGGGGTCAGACGTTGAACGAGGGTGTACGCAACCATTTGGATTCCCGTGATCGGGCGTCGATCAATCTTTGGTAAACAGGTTCGTAGCGTGAAATGTTTGACGACCAGTTACGCTCGGTCTCGACCCAGCGCCGCGCGCGTTCCCGCTGCGCGTCCCAGCCGGATCGATCGGCGAACACCCCTGCCACCGCCGCCGCCAGCGCTGCCGGATCGTCGGGCGGGAACAGCGTCCCCGTATCGCCATGCAGAATCAGCTCGCGATGCCCGCCGACATCCGACGCCGCGACCAGCCGGTGCTGCGCCATCGCCTCGATCGGCTTCAACGGCGTCACCAGATCGGTCAGCCGCATGTGCTTGCGGGGATAAACCAGCAGATCGATCAGCGAATAATAGCGCTCGACCTGTTCATGCGGAACGCGCCCCACGAAATGGATCGCGTGGGCAGCGCTCGACGCCGCCGCCTGAGCGCGCAGCGCCTGCTCCATCGGCCCGCCGCCGACCATCACCAGCCGCGCCCTGGGCCGCTGCGCCAGCAAGGCCGGCATCGCCGCGATCAGATCGTCCAGTCCCTCATAGTCATAGAAGCTTCCGATAAAGCCGATCGTGTCGGCCCCATCCAGCCCCAGCTGCGCCGCCAGCACTTCGTCGCGCGGGGCGGGTTCGCCGAACAGATGCAGGTCCACGCCATTGGGCGACACCATGATCTTGCCCGCGTCGATCCCGCGCGCGATCAGGTCGCGTTTCAGCCCTTCGCAGATCACCGCCACCGCATCCACGCGCCGCGCCGCCCAGGTCTCCAGCCCGCGGATCGCGCGATACTTGGCCGACCCTTCCGTCCCGGTGCCATTGCCGACCGCCGCATCCTCCCAGAAGGCGCGGATTTCGTAGAGCAAAGGCAAGCCATAGCGTTTCGCCGCGCGCATTGCTGCGAGCGGGTCGATCACCGGCGAATGTGCATGCAGGATATCGGGCCGAAACCGCTCGACCACCTCCCCGATCCGCCGCGCAAACGCCGCGATCTCGGCCAGCTCGCCCACGACCGGCGGCAGACGCCGCATCTGCTTCGTGCGGTGAAAATCGATCCCGTCGAGCGTCTCGAATGGCGCATCGCCAGTATGGTATCGCGTCCCGGTCACCCCGGCGACGGTCCAGCCGCGCGCCATCTGCGCCTTCAAGATCGCGCGCGTGCGAAAGGTGTAGCCGCTGTGCAGCGGCAGCGAATGGTCGAGGACGTGCAGGATCCGCATGCCCGCCCCAATGCCACGCGATCACTTAACGGCCCGTCAACCGGATGCGGATATGGCCATTCCACCATGATCGACACGCTGGTTCTCGCGCTGACCCACGGGCTGCTGCTCATCGTCGCCTGGCGTCTGATGAACAGCCCCGCAGTCGATGACGACAGCCTCGATGGCAAGCCCCCGCCGCCCAGGCGCAGCTGGAAACGCCCCGGTGCGTGATCTTGCCTTCATCGCGTTCCTCGGAGCGATCTTCGCGCTCGGCCTGCGCCGGCCGTTCCTGTTCGTGCTCGCCTATGTCTATATCGACATCGTCTCGCCCCAGCGGATGAGCTATTTCCTGCTCAACGCCTTTCCGATTTCGGCAATGGCGGTGGCGTTCGCGGTGCTGTCCTGGGCGGCGATGGACGACAAGCGCGATATGCGCGTCGCGCCGCGCCAGGGGCTGATGCTCGCCTTGCTGGGCTGGTGCTACTACACCACGGTCAACGCCGATTTCCCGATCGACGCGGCGTTCAAATGGGACTGGGTGTGGAAGGCATTGGCCTTCGCGATCTTCTTGCCCCTCACGCTGCGCACGCGATTGCGGATCGAGGCGCTGTTGCTGTTCATGCTCCTGTCGGTCGCGACGATCATCATCGCGGGCGGGGTCAAGACCGCATTGGGCGGCGGCGGCTATGGCCAGCTCAAGCTGATCGTCGACAACAACTCGGGCCTGTTCGAAGGCAGTATCATCTCCGCCGTATCGATTTGCCTGATCCCGCTGATCCTCTGGTTCACCAAATATGGCACGATCTTCCCCCCCAGACTGGCGGGTGAAAACTTTCGGCTACGCGCTGATCTTCGCCTGCCTGCTGATGCCGATCGGGACCCAGGCGCGCACCGGACTGGTCTGTGCCGGCCTGCTCGCGGTGCTGATGCTGCGCGACGTCAAGCGGCGCATCCTCTACGTCGCCGCCGCCGGCTTCCTCGGCATCGCGGCCATTCCCTTCCTGCCCACCGCCTTCACCGAGCGGATGGGAACGATCCAGACCTATCGGGCCGATGCCTCCGCGTCGACCAGGATCGAGGTTTGGAAATGGACCTGGGACTACGTCAAGACTCACCCGATGGGTGGCGGGTTCGAAGCCTACCGCCAGAATGAGATCAAATACGACAAGGTCTCGATCGTCGGTGACGGCCCCAACCAGACCGTCGTTCGCACGCCCGAAATCGACAAGGCACGCGCCTATCACTCGGCCTTTTTCGAGATGCTCGGCGAACAGGGCTGGCCCGGCTTCATCCTCTGGCTGATGATCCATCTGGGGGGCATTTTGCGCATGGAGGTGCTGCGCCGCCGCTACCGCGATGTCCCCCCGGACAAGGCATGGATCGCCCCGCTCGCCACCGCGCTTCAGCATGGGCACATCATCTATCTGTTCGGGTCGCTGTTCGTCGGCATCGCGCTCAACCCGTTCGTCTACATGCTGGTCGGTGCGCAGATCGGGCTCGACACCTATCTCGCGCGGAAGCGTGCCGAGGAAGGCATCCGCCCGATGGGCAAGCCGCGCGTTTCACCCGCGCCTGCGACGGCATGATCGGTTAGGAAGCGGTCATGGCCAGCCTGTTTCTCGTCCGGAACGACGACCCGCGCTTCGCGCAGACCGCGCTGGCCGAGGCACGGGCAGTCCTTTCGGAACAGGGGTTCCCCGAGCCTTCGGAACTGGGCCTGCCCGGCTGGACGCTGCTCCACGCTGGCCACATCATCGCTGGACCGCCCGCTATCCTCCAGCGCGGAGACGATCTCGTCGCGGTCGCCGGTACCCTGGTCGCCGACGGCAAGATGGGCGACGCAGCCCTCGCCGCCTTGCTCGACATGGACCCGCTCGCGCTCGACTGGGATCGCCTCGGCGGCCAGTTCGTCGCGTTGGTCCGCCGCAATGGCCGCAATTTCCTGTTCGGCGACTATTTCTCCGCCTTCCAGCTGTTCCACGATACCGACGACCGCGTCTTCGCCACCGCCTTCCTCGCCGCCGCCCGCGCCCTCCCGCGCCTCAGCTTCGATGCGCAGGGCGTGTACGAACTCGTCTTCAACGTCATGCCGGTCGGCGACGACACGGTGTTCGAACAGCTCAGGACGCTGTCCCCCAACAGCGTCGTCGAGCTGACCGCGACCGGTACCGTGCGACATTCCGTTGCCAAGCCCCTGCCCGTCGTGCCCAGCAATGATGCGCTGCCCGACCGCATCGCGCGCCACCGCGACCGGCTGCTCGGAATCGTCGGCGCGCATGTCGACGCGCTGGGCGGCAATGTCCGCGCGCCGCTGTCGGGCGGGCTCGACTCGCGCCTCGTCCTCGCCGCGCTGCGCAATCGCGGCTGCGCCCCGCACGTCTATGTCTACGGCGTGCCGGACGATGAGGATGTCGTGATCGCCCGGCAGATCGGCGACACGCTCGGCTTCCCGATCGAATGGCTCGACAAGGAGGACGGTACCGTCCCGCCCGACGCCTTCGCCGATCTGGTCGATCGCAACTACCGCCAATATGACGGGCTCCCGACCTTCGGGAACATCTTCGACAACGGCACCAACGGCACGGCGCAGCTGGCCCGCCACGCCGATGGCGCGCTCGCCGTGTCGGGGGGCTGTGGCGAGATCTACCGCAATTTCTTCTACCTCCCCGACCGCCGCTTCACCGCGCACGATATCGCGCAGACCTTCTTCGCGCGCTTCACCTCCGCCGACGCCACCGACCGCTTCGACCCGCGCGGCTTCATCGACGCCATCTCCGGCAAGATCAGCGCATCGCTCGCCCCGCCTGATGCAACCGGCAAGCTCGCACGCAACCGCGTTGAGCAGATCTACCCCCGCATCCGCTGTCGCGCCTTGTTTGGTCGCGAGATCAGCCTTGAGGCGCGGTTCAGCCCCTATCTCATGCCCTTTCTCGACCATCGCGTCGTGGCGGAGGCGATGACGCTCCCGATGCCGCTCAAATATGCCGGGCGGTTCGAGGCTGCGTTGCTCAATGCGATCGACCCGGTCCTCGCCGCCCAGCCCTCCGCTTACGGCCACGACTTTACCGGCCCGCCCAGCCTGGCGCACCGCCGCACCGAATGGCTGACCCGGATCCGCCCGGTCTGGCTCCGCCGCCACAGCTACGCGCTGCGCCGCCGCCTTGGTCCGATGGGCGACGAACATGGCGGCGCGATGAGCGCCGACTATATGCGCCGCGTCATCGACCTCGACTTCCCGGCGATGCGTAGCTTCTTCAACCCCGACGCCATCACCGACAGCGCGGTGTGGCGCCGCGTCGCCAACCTCGAATATCTCGCCGCCCGGCTGGGGTCGCGGGTAGTGGGGTAACCCTCGGCGCTCCTGCGCAGGCAGGAGCACAAAGTCCTCACGCCGGCTGCAACTCCGCCATCAGCGCGTCGTCCTTCGCATTCGCCCGGATCGCCG
Source organism: Sphingomonas sp. J315 (assembly GCF_024666595.1). Lineage (NCBI taxonomy): Bacteria > Pseudomonadati > Pseudomonadota > Alphaproteobacteria > Sphingomonadales > Sphingomonadaceae > Sphingomonas > Sphingomonas sp. J315. Next base: position 506,013 of record NZ_CP088296.1, read on the forward strand.
CATCGCGGCCCTGCACCCGTTCGACGAAGGCGACGAACGCATCGCGTTTCGGGATCGTCCCGAACTGCGTGCCCCAGCTCAGATGCGCCCCGACATACAGGTCCGCCGCAGTGAAGTGATCCGCCGCCAGCCAGCCGTCGCCCGCTGCCGTCACCGCATCCTCCAGCGTGTCGATCGTCCGGTCGAAATTGCCGAAGCCCAGCATCCCCTGCTTCTGCGGATCGGCGTCGGCGCTCCACCCCATCGCCTTGCTCGTCACCGCCTGTTCCAGCGGCCCGGCGGCGAAGAACAGCCAGCGATAATAGGCGCCACGCGCGTCGACCGGCGGGGCGAGCCTGGCCGCCGGAAAGGCATCGGCCAGATAGGCGCAGATCGCCGCGCATTCGGTCACCACCACGCCGTCATGGACGATCGTCGGCACCTTCCCCATCGGGTTGACGGCCAAAAACTCGGCCGTCTTGTTGCGCCAGTCGACCGTCACGATGTCATAGTCGGCGCCGACCTCCTCGAGCGCCCAGCGCGCGATCCGGCCGCGCGACATCGGGTTCGTATAGAGCGTGATCGCCATCGTCGTCCCTCCGAGTCGATTGAGAACAAATTAGGAACTCATTCGACCCGGAGGTCAAGCGCCTTTTGTCGTTGCGGGGCCAGCCCGCTCCCGTTTCAGCAAAGCTGAAGCCCGATCAAAGCGCCTTGAACGTCGCCAGCAACCGGGCCCACGCCTTCTCCGCCTGAACCTGGTCGTAAACCTGACTGTCGGGCGGGCACCAACCGTGCATCGCCGGATAGACCTCGATCTCCGCCTTCAGCCCCGCGTCCGCAAACGCTTTGCGCACCAGTTCCTTCTCGCCCGGATTGCGCTTGTCGTCATTTTCGGCGACCGCGAACAGGAAGCGCGCCTTCATCTTGGGCACCAGCAGATGCGGGCTGTCCGGCCGGTCGCTGCCGATCCCGCCGCCATGGAACGATGCCCCACCGCGCACCCGATGGGGCAGCGCGGCGGCAGTGCGCATGGTGAACGGCCCGCCCATGCAATAGCCGGTGGTCCCCACCCCGCGCTTGACGTTCACTTCCTTCTGCGCGTCGAGCCAGGCGACATAGGCCGTCGCATCGCGCACCACCGCATCGGGGGTCAGCAGCGCGCGCCACGGCCCGATCTTCGCCCGCACCGCCGGGTCGGCATAGCTTTCGCCAGGCTGCAGGAACTGTCCCTTCACCGATCGGTAGAAGGGGTTGACCGTCAGCACCGCAAAGCCCGATTGCGCCAGCCGCTCGCCCATCTGTCGGAACGCGGGGCGCATGCCCATTACATCGGGCCACACCAGCACCGCGGGATGCTTCCCGCTGGTCGGCGCGGCGAAATAGCCATCCGCGGTTCCGTCGGGCGTCGCAAAGGTCACATCGCGGCCCTTCACCTCCTTGGCGTTCGCCGGTGCGGGCAGCAGTGCGGCAAGCCCCGCCGCGCCCGCCATCGCGCCGAACTCGCGGCGGCTGACGCCCTTCATCAGCTTCTCGTTATCGGCGTTGGTCAGATCGTCGCACATCGCATCGCTCTCCAGATTCGCGTCCCCGGCAACGAAGGCTAAACCAGAGTCGGTTTCAGTTACACTGAAACCGCGCGGCTTCGGCCCGCTCCCCCACCCGGCCACCCAACGTCAGTATTTTATGGGTGGCCGGGTGGGGGAGCGGGCCGGTGCCGAACCAGCAAAGCTCAAGCTGAGGCGCGATACCACCACACGCCCTCGCGCACCTCGCGCACCGCTCGCCCTTCGACCTCAAGCCGCCGCAGATGCGCCAGCGTTTCGCCGGTCGCGAGGCCCAGCATGTCGCCGGTAATCGTCCGTCGAAACATCCGCCCGAAACAATCGACCGCACGGCGCGGCTCGACCAGATGCTCGGCCAATATGTCGAGCCGCTTGCGATGCTCGTCACGCAGCGCCGCCAGCCGCGCGTGCAGGCCGGTGAACGGGGCGCCATGCGCGGGCAGAACCAGCAGGTCATCGGCGAGTTCGAGCAGATTCTCGATCGATGCCAACCACTCGCCCAGCGGATCGCCTTCCGGCTCGGTCACGCCGAGCGACACGTTGGAGCTGATCCGCGGCAGCACCTGGTCCCCCGCGATCAGCACGCCATCGGCCTCGTTCCACAGGCACGCATGTTCCGGGCAATGCCCCGACCCGACCACCACCCGCCAGATCCCGCCGCCGATCGCGATCGTCTCGCCATCGACGATCCGGCGATAGCCGAGCGGCATCGGCGCGACCATCCGGCGAAACTGGCCAAATCCCTTGGCACTGGCCGCCGCAATCTGTTCGTCATCCCATCCCGCCGCGCGCCAGAAGGCGATCTGCTCGTCTGGGACCGCATCGCGCACATCGGCGGTCAGCAGCCGCCCCATCAGCCACTCGCCCCGCGTCATCCACAGCGGCGCATCGAACTTGCGCGCCAGCCATCCCGCCAGGCCGATATGGTCGGGATGGAAATGGGTGCAGATCACCCGGCCCGGCGGCCGCTCCGTCAGCGGCTCCGCGTCGAACAGCGCACGCCATGCGTCAACCGAAGGCGGCACATTCAGGCCGGTGTCGACGATCGTCGTCGCATCGCCATCGGCGACCAGCCAGCAATTGATATGGTCGAGCGGCCCGAGCATCGGGATGCGTACCCAGTGGACGCCCGGAGCGACCGCAATCGCCTCGCCCACCGCCGGCGTTCGCTCGCCCAGCGGATAGGTCAGCCCACGATGGCTGGTCGCGACGAAGCTTTCGTCCTGCGTCAGCGAGATGTCAGGGGAAACGGCAGGGTCGGCCATACCCGAAACATTGACGGCGCGGGACCCGCTTGTCGAGTCCACGCGCCGTCACAATACCGTAAAACCGAAAAACCGACCGATCAGCTCTTGAACAGCGTATCCCGGTCCAGCTCGACCCCGGGCGTGGCGTCGCGCGACGCCGCCTCGCGCTCGGCGCGCAGCTGTTCCAGCAACGCCTCGCGATCGCCCTCCAGCCTGGTGTCGACCGGGGCCTCGATCCCCGCCGCCTTCGCCGCCTTGGCCACCGCCGAATCCAGCTCGCGCTGGCTGGTCAGCCCCAGCGTCACCGGATCCTTGGGGGGTGATGTTGGAGATGTTCCAATGGGTGCGGTCGCGGATCGCGGCGATCGTCGTGCGCGTGGTGCCGATCAGCTTGCCGATCGCGCCGTCGCTGATTTCCGGATGGTTGCGGATGATCCATGCGATGCCGTCGGGCTTGTCGGCGCGCTTGGACACCGGCGTGTAGCGCGGACCCTTGGTACGGCGAATCTGGTCGGGGCCCTTCATCATCTTCAGACGATAATCGGGGTCTGCCTGACCCTTTTCGATCTCTTCCAGCGCCAGTTCGTGCGCGCGGACGGGATCGCGACCCGTCAGCTTGGTCGTGGCGGTGTCGTCGGCGATCGCCTGCACCTCCAGGATGTGCAGCCCGCAGAACTCGGCAATCTGCTCAAAGCTGAGCGCGGTGTTGTCGACCAGCCAGGAAGCGGTCGCATGCGGCATGAGCGGCTGAGCCACGTCAAAGTCTCCAGAAACAATAAGGGCCGCCCTCCACGGGCGGCCGACTACAGGCTGGATTTAGGCGCATGGGGGCGCTGAGGCAAGCATTTTGGCCCCGGTCGATGCGCGATTGCCCTCCTCCGAAACGGAACCTAGTTTCGCTTCGGGCGTCCTGCCCGGAACGACCCGAAGTTTCAGAGAGGAAATTCCATGAAAAAGGCCCTTCTTCCGCTCGCCGCCGTCGCCGCGCTTGGCCTCGCCGCGTGCAGCGACAAGGCGCAGAACGAGACTGCCGAAGCCGCCGAGGCGATCGGCGCGGACGCCAATGCGACGATGAGCGAAGCCGCCGCCGATGTCGAGGCCGCAACCGACAGTGCGCTGGATACGGCCGAAAACGCCGCCGACCGTGCAGGCGCGGCGATCGGCGAGGGCGCGGACCGGGTCGGCAATGCTGCCGATGCCGCCGAAGACGAACTCGACAAGAACTGAAGACCAGCCGGGGCCGTCGCAATGACGGCCCCGCGCAATTCCGGGGGAATCATGCGCGCCATCGCCCTGCTGCCACTCGCGCTGCTCGCAGCATGCGGCGGCACTGACGACACCACCGGTGTCTCGTCCGACGAAGCGGCCCAGCTCAACGCAGCCGCCGACCTGCTCGACGCAAATGCCGCCGAACCCGCGCCGGAAACGACCCCGCCAACGGGTTGACGGACCTCCGATCCGGTGAAAGCCTCGTGCGCGTAGCGCGTAGCGGAGGCCCGCATGGATCATGTCGCCCAGTATCGGACAAACGGCTATGCCATTGTCCGCGGCGTCTTTTCACCCGATGAGGTGGCACGGATCGGTGCCGCGATCGACGCCGTCCATGCCGAGGGTGTCGCACATGGCCGCAGCTTCCGGCACGGCAACCTGTTCTACAATATCGCACCCGATGCCGACGGCGATCCGCTGGTGCGGATGGTGCAATGGCCGTCCTACCATAATGCGGTGCTCGATTCCGTCCGGCTCGATCCGCGCTGGGTCGCATTGCTCGGGCCGCTGATCGGCGGCGATCTCAAACAGATCATCAACCAGCTTCACTGGAAGGCACCGGGGTCGCGCGGCGACTTCGCCTGGCATCAGGACTCGCGCTTCCGCAAACCTGACGCCGCCTATCGCAACCTCGGCGATTCCTACATCCAGACCGGCCTTGCGATCGATCCGCACACCCGCGACAGCGGCGCAATGCGGATGATTCCGAACAGCCACCGCGCCGGGCCGCTCGATCTCGACACCGATATCGAAGTGCTGGGCAACGAAATGACCGACCATGCGCTGCGCGACGCGGGCATCGATCCCGCCAGCGTCGTCGACCTCGAACTCGCGCCCGGCGACATCGCGATGTGGAGCCCCTATCTGGTCCACGGATCGGGCCGCAACACCGCCGACCACCAGCGTCGCTTCTACATCAACGGCTATGTCCGCGCGGAGGACTGCGATCGCGGCGAATGGGCGTTCCGCGACGGTCGCCCTGTCCCGCTTGGCCCCGAACCCGCTTTGGTCCATTACGAAGCCCTGCACGAAAAGCCCGAACCCCATTATGTCTGACCCTGCCTGATGCGCCTGCGCCAGCTCGAAATCGTCCACGCCGTCTACCAGCACGGCTCGATCAGTGCCGCCGCGCGCGCACTCGGCGTCTCACAGCCTTCGGTGTCAAAGACCCTGCATCATGCCGAGGACAATCTGGGCTTCCGCCTGTTTCAGCTGTCGCGCGGTCGCCTGATCCCCACTGACGAGGCGCATGCGCTGATGCGTGAGGCGGGCGACCTGTTCGATCGGCTCGGCACGCTGCAGATCACTGCGCGCAACCTGTCGCATTCGGGCGGCGGACATATCCGGCTCGGCATCGTCCCCAGTCTCGCGCTCGACATGGTGCCCCAGGCAATGGCGCTGTTCCGGCGCGACTGGCCGCGTGTCACGTTCGAGGTGCACACGCACCACCATGACGATCTGCTGCGCTCGCTGATCGAGCGTGAGCTGGATCTCGCCATCGCCTACACTCCGCCGCCCCATCCCCGGCTGGCGCGAGAGGTGATGGCAGAGGGCGAACTGGTGGTGCAGTATCCGGATGGCATGTTCCCCGATCCGGGCGCGCGTTTCCCGCTCGAACAACTCGCCGACCGCGACGTCATCGGCGTCGCCGCCGCCGGCCCGATCGGCGCGGTACTGACCGAAGCGGCGCGCGCGCGCGGCATCACGTTCCGCGAAACCGTGTCGGTCCAGACCTTCTTCATCGCCGCCCGCCTCGCCCAGCTTGAACGCGGGGTCACCGTGATCGACGAATTTACTGCACGAGCCTGGCGCGCGCCGGGCTTCACCTGGCGACCGACCAGCCCGCCGCTGCGGTTCACCATTTCCTGGGTGACGCTGGAGGAGCGCCAGCCGTCGCGCGCCGCCCGCGCTTTCCTGCGCACCTTCGAACAGGTTCTCGAGGATAATCGCGCGAAAGCCATAACCTAAATCTATACCTATCGCAGCGATTGCGCGGTTTTCCGCGGCGGGGCGCACTTTAATGTCGCATCTGGGAACGCGATTGGAATGTCGATCCAATCGTATCCAGGGGGAGATGCACGCTGTTCGACCGCAACACATGGCTGGCGGCATGACCGACCCACGTGAGGTGATCGTGCTGGGCGCGGGGGTGGTCGGCATGGCCACGGCGCTGACGCTTGCCGAACGCGGCCACCGCGTCACGGTGATCGATAGTGCCAAGGGACCGGGCCTCGGCACCTCCTTCGCGAACGGCGCGCAGCTCAGCTATGGCTATACCGATGCGCTCGCGAGCCCCGCCACGCTGGCACAGATACCGCGAGTGCTGCTCGGTCTCGATCGCGCGCTGCGCTTCCATCTGCGGCTCGATCCGGACTTCATCGCGTGGGGCCTTGCCTTCCTGCGCAACGGCACCGCCGCGCGCTTCCGCCGCAACACCCTTGCCGGGCTCGACCTTGCTGCCCGGTCGCGTGCGGCACTGGCGGGGCTTGCCGCGCGCCACCGGCTCGACTTCGGTCACGGCGCGCCGGGCAAGATCCATCTCTACCGCAGCGAAGCGTCCTTCGCGGGGGCGCAGGAAATGGCCGCGTTCAAGGCAGCGCACGGCATCGACCAGACGATCCTGGACCCCGATGCTGCCGTCGCCGCCGAGCCGATGCTCGCGCCGGTGCGCGATTCCATCGTCGGCGCGCTGCTGACCCGTGGCGAGGAGGTCGGCGACCCCCATCGCTTCTGCGTCAGCGCGCATGAAGCGCTTCTGCGCGCGGGCGGCAGCTCGATGATGGGCACTGGCATCGACCGGATCATCGCCAATGGCTCCGGTCCTGCGCTGATCACCAGCGACGGAACCCGCGTCGGTGCCGATCGCATCATCCTCGCCGCGGGTACCGGCTCCGCGCGGCTCGCGCGCCAACTTGGCGTGCGCCTGCCGATTCAGCCGATGAAGGGCTATTCGATCACCCTTGCGCCCGGCCCCGCCGCGCCGAGCATCAGCATCACCGATGTCGCCAACCGCGTGGTCTTCGCCCGTATCGGCAACCGTATGCGGATCGCCGGCCTGGCCGAGCTCGGCGAGCGGGACACGCGGGTCGAACCGGCACGGCTGCGCGTGCTGGTCGACAGCGCCCGCGCGGCCTTGCCTCAGGCGGCGGACTATGAACAAATCGAATCGAGCTGGGCCGGCCTGCGACCGATGACCCCCAATTCGCTTCCGATCACCCGGACCATCGCGCCGGGCGTGATCGCTGCGACAGGGCATGGCGCTCTGGGCTGGACCTACGCCGCAGGCAGCGCGGAGCGCGTCGCGGAGATCATCGAAGAGAGGGGCTGAAGGCGCGTCAGACGCCAGGGCACGAAAGAACAAAACTCAGGGAAGGTGTAATCATGAAAACCAGTATCCGGATCGCAAGTCTGTTGGGGAGCATCTCGCTTCTCGCCTCCGCCACCGCCGCCATGGCGCAGGACGCGCCGCAGACCGCCGCGGATGTGCAGGACGAGGCCGCCGAGGAAGTCGTGGTCATCGGGTCGCAGATCAAGGGCGCCGACGTCGCCGGATCGCTGCCGGTCACCGTGCTGAACGAGGATGACATCGCCGCCACCGCCGCCACCAGCGGCGACGAGCTGTTCCGTTCGATCCCGCAGGCAGGCGACGTCGCCTTCAACGAGAGCCGAGACGCGGGCGGCATCAACGACGCGCGCGGCGACACCGCCTCGATCAACCTGCGCGCGCTCGGCACCGGCAACACGCTGGTGCTGCTCAACGGCCGCCGCATGGTCCTCCACCCCGGCACGCAGAGCGAAAACCTCGTTCCGGTGCAGAGCGTCAACACCAACACCATTCCCGTCCTGGGCGTCCGCCGCGTCGAGGTGCTGCTCGACGGTGCCGCCGCGATCTACGGATCGGATGCGGTCGCAGGCGTCATCAACACCGTGCTCAAGGACAATTTCCGCGGGCTGCGCACCACCGCAGAGATCGGCTTTACCGAGGATTCGGGCCAGGTCGAGGCCGAGTTCGCGTTCGAGGCAGGCCACCGCTTCAACGGCGGCAAGTCGAACATCTCGGTATTCGGATCGTACAACCATCGCGACCCGCTCTATGCGCGCGACCGCCGCAACTCGCGCTCGGCCGACATGCGCCCGCTGGTCGCGGGCACGCCCTTTGCTGGCGATTCCGATTTCGACAACACATCGGTCGACAGCATCTGGGGCGAATTCCAGCGGCTGACCAACAGCTACGTCGCATCGACCACCGCAGCCCAGGTCAATGGCGTGACGCTGACCAGCAGCGGCATTTTCCATATTCAGCCCAACACCAATGAAGGCTGCATCGCCGCGACGCCCTATGCCGGGACGTGCTGGGACAACAGCTCGCTGTCGACCGCCTCGACCGACAACAACCTGAAATATGACGTCAACGATGTCCGCACGCTTCAGGGGCGCAACGACCGCATCAACCTGTTCGGCTTCCTCAATCACGAATTCGACAGCGGGCTCGAATTCTTCGCGGAAGCGGGCTGGTATCGCGCCGATTTCCAGTCGCAGCGCGAACAGGATACCGCGCTCGCCAGCCAGCGGCTGATCATCCCGGCGAACGGCTATTACAACCCGTTCGGCCCGACCGGCAGCGCGTTCCGCATCCCCGGCCTGACCGGCGTCGCCACCACCGGCGTGCCGATCGAGCTGATCGACTATCGCCCGGTCGATGCCGGTCCGCTGGTGGTCAGCGTCCGCAACGACACGACCCGCTTCCTCGCCGGCTTCCGCGGCGAAGTGCTCGGCTTCGACTTCGACAGCGCCGCGCTCTATTCGCGCGCCCGCACCTCCGACAGCATGCGCACCGTCAGCCTGACCAAGTTCCAGGAAGCACTCAGCCGCACTGACGCCAGTGCCTATAATCCGTTCAACGGCGGCGACCCGCTCAACCCGGGCCGCCTGGATTCGTCACCCAATTCACAGGCGGTGATCGACAGCTTCATGGTGAACATCGGTCGCGTCAGCACGACCGAGCTGGCGATGGCGGATTTCAAGATCAGCAAGAACGACCTGTTCACGCTGCCCGGCGGCCGTGTCGGCATGGCGGCGGGTATCGAGTTCCGCCACGAAACCTTCGCCGACGACCGCGACGACCGGCTGGACGGCACGATCGTGTTCACCGCCCTGGACGGCAGCTCGAACGGCAGCGACACGATGGGCGCCAGCCCGACCCCGGACAGCAGCGGATCTCGCGACACCGTGTCGGGCTATCTCGAATTCGCTGTGCCGTTGGTCGCGCCGGACATGAACGTGCCGCTGATCCGCTCGCTCGATCTCCAGCTCGCTGGCCGCGTCGAATCCTATCAGGGGTTCAGCACGGTCGCGAAGCCAAAGGTCGCGGCGTCCTGGTATCCCTTCGCCAATCTCCAGCTGCGCGGCAGCTGGTCGCAGGGCTTCCGCGCGCCGAACCTGCCCCAGCTGTTCGAAAACGGCATCCAGCGGTCGAACACCCGCACCGACTGGGTGAAGTGCGAAGCCGACTTCCGTGCCGGTCGCATCACCAATTTCGACGCCTGCACGCGCAGCCAGGGTGTGGTCAGCAACCGGTCGGGCAGCCAGTCGCTCACGCCGGAGGAATCGGACAACCTCTCGGTCGGTGGCACGTTCCAGCTGAACATGGGCAAGGCGGGTCGCCTCACCTTCACCGCTGACTATTGGGAAATCCGTCAACAGAATGTGATCGGCCTGTTCGGCGACGGCAATGCGCTGATCCTCGACTATCTGCTGCGCCTTCAGGGATCGTCCAACCCCAATGTCCAGCGCGCCGCCCCGACGCCGCAGGAAGTTCTGGACTTTGCCGGCACCGGCATCGCCCCCGTGGGTCGCGTGATCCAGGTCATCGACAATTACACCAACCTCTCGCCGCGCGCGGTGCGGGGCTATGACCTCGGCGTCTATTATCAGGTCAAGGACACCGGCATCGGCGATTTCAGCGTCCGGGTGAACGCTGCGCGCCTGCTCGAATTCTACCAGACGCCCAGCCCGGCAGCCCAGGCACTGATCGACGCACAGGCGGCCGGTACGATCGATGACACCATCGCGATCGCGGGCGCGCAGGATATCGTCGAACAGAATGGCCGCCCGAAATGGCGCGCCTCGGCCAGCGTGACCTGGCGTCACAACGGCTTCGGGCTCGGCTATTATGGCGGCTATGTCGGCGAGGTCACCGACACCTCGGCGTCGCTTCCGGATGGCACCCGCTTCCGCGTCGACGATTACATGACCCACAGCCTCTACGCACAGTATGAGGTCGATGGCGGGCCGATGGACAGCCTGCGCCTGCGCGTCGGCGCACGCAATTTGTTCAACCAGCTCGCCCCGATTGCCGACAATTCCAACGGCTATATGGGCGAACTCTACAGCAACCGCGGCCGCCAGATCTATTTCTCGGTCAGCAAGCGGTTCTGATGCGTCGCGCCGTCCGCGTTCTCGCGGCACCGCTCCTGCTCCTGCCCCTCGGGGCGGGGCAGGACCGGGTTCCCGCCCCCCGCACGATCGACCTCGTCATCATCAATGGCCAGGTCATCGACGGCACCGGCACCCCGGCGCGGGTGGCGGAAGTGGGCGTGGACGGCGACCGCATCCTCTATGTCGGCCAGCGTCCGCGCGGCATCACCGCGCGGCGCACTCTCGATGCGAAGGGCCTCACGGTCGCCCCGGGCTTCATCGACCCGCACACGCATAGCGGCCCCGACGCGACGTCCCCCGACGCGGCGAAGCGCCAGCTCGCCAACCATCTGCTGCAAGGCGTCACCAGTATCGCGATCGGCAATGATGGCGGCGGCGCCAGCGACATCGCCGGCCTGTTCGCGCGCCTCTCCGCCAACCCGACCGGCCCGAACGTCGCCAGCTTCACCGGCTATGGCACGATCCGAATTCAAGTCGTCGGCCACCGCGTCAGCCCGCCGAGCGGCACCGACGGAGGCGAGGCCTATAAGATGGAGCGTCTTGTCGAGCGTGCGATGTGCGATGGCGCACTCGGGCTTTCGGCCGGCCTGTTCTACGCCCCCCAGATGTTCGCGACCGCGAATGAAGTGGCGAACCTCGCCCGCATCGCGGGCAGGTATGACGGCATCTACGAAACCCACCTCCGCGACGAGGGCAGCAACTCGATCGGCCTGTCCGCTGCGATCGACGAAGCGATCCGCATCGCCCGTCTGGGGCATCTCCCGCTCCACATCGCGCATATCAAGGCGCTCGGCGTCGATGCACAGGGCACTGCGCCGCGCATTATCGAACAGATCCGCACCGCCCGCCTGTCCGGCGTGATGATCACCGCCGACCAATATCCGTGGGAAGCCTCCAGCACCTCGCTCGCCGCCGCCCTCGTTCCGCCGGATGCGCAAGAGGGCGGGAGCAAGGCGATGGTGACGCGGCTCCGCGACATCGGCGCGCAGTTGCGGAGCGAAATGACCGAACGCCTGCGCATCCGCGGCGGTGCGAACGCCATCCTCCTCGTCAGCGGCCCGCACAAGGGGCAGCGCCTCGACGCCCTCGCCGCCGCGTGGAAACTCGACCCGCTCGACGCCGCCGCACGCATCCTGATCGCCGATCCCGGCACCAGCATCGCCAGCTTCAACATGGTCCAGTCCGATATCGACGCCTTTGCGCGTCAGAATTGGGTCGTCACCTCCTCCGACGCCACCAACGGCCATCCGCGCCGCATGGGCAGCTTCGCGCGCGGCTGGCGGATGTTCGTGCACGAGAAGCAGCTGATGAGCCCTGAGCGCTTCGTTCAGCGCTCCTCGGCCCAGACTGCCCAAATCCTCGGCCTGCCCGATCGCGGCATCCTCGCGCCGGGCAAGTTCGCCGACATCGCGATCCTGGACCCAAACACCTACGCCGAACGCGCCACATACGACCGGCCCGACGAACCCAGCACCGGCGTCCGCTACGTCCTAGTCAACGGCCGCCTCGCAGTGGACAAGGGCAAGCTCACCGGCACGCTCGCCGGCCGCCCGCTGCCCAAGCCGCGCCAACCCGAATGGAACTGCCCCGCATGACCGAAACCACTGCCCCGGACTCCACCGAGACGCCCGAACGACGCGGCCCGATCAAGCGCGCCTTCGCCTGGTGGTTCAGCGTTGCCTTGTGGAAGCGCATCCTCGCCGCGCTCGTTCTGGGCGCTGCGGCGGGCCTTGTCTGGGGTGAGGGTGCGACGTCGATCGGCTGGATCGGAACGCTGTTTGTCCGCCTGATCCGGATGCTCGTGGTGCCGCTCGTCTTTCTCACCATCGCCTCGGGCGTTGCCGCGCTCGCCGATCCCAAAAGGCTCGGCAGCATCGGCGTCAAGACGCTGGCAATGTATGTCTTCACCACCGCGCTCGCCGTCACCACCGGTCTGATCGTCGCGACGCTGATCGCCCCGGGCCTCGGCGCAAGCTTCGCGGGGGCGGTGCCCAAGGCGATGGGCACGCCGCCCGACACCGCGCAGATGTTCATGGAGATCATCCCCGACAATCCCATCGGCGCGATGGCCGAAGGCAAGACGCTCGCAGTAATCTTCTTCGCGATCCTCGTCGGCGCGGGCGTCATCGCGGCTGGCAAGGGCGCGGAGCCGGTGCGCCAGTTCCTCAGCGCCGGGTCGGAGGTGATGCTCAAGATCGTCGGCTTCGTGATGGAAACCGCCCCGTTCGGCGTCTTCGCGCTGATCGCCGTGGTGATGGGCACCACCGGCCCGTCCAGCTTCCTCGCAGTGCTCAAGCTGGGTCTCTGCGTCGTGATCGGCTCGGCGATCGTCACCCTGCTGATCCACGGGCTGATCGTCGTGCGGCTGATGGCATGGCTCTCGCCACTTCCCTTCTTCCGCGGCATTGCCGATGCGATCATGGTCGGCTTCTCGACCTCGTCCAGCTCTGCCACCCTCCCCGTCGCGATCCGCGTGGCCGAGCGCAACCTCGGCGTCTCGCCCCCGGTCGCCTCGACCGTCCTGCCCTTGGGTGCGACGATCGGCATGGATGGCGCGGCGATGTATGTCGCGATGCTCACCCTCTTCTCGGCGCAGGCATTCGGCGTCGATCTGTCGATGGCCGACTATCTGGTGATCGCCGCCACCACGACCATCGTCGCGATGGGCGTCGCGCCGGTCCCGTCGGGATCGCTGTTCGTCCTCGCCGCAGTGCTGCACGCCATCGGCATCACGCCGGAGCAGACCGCGATCGTCGTTGGCTTCATCCTCCCGTTCGACCGCATTCTCGACATGACCCGCACCGTCCCCAACGTCACGTCGGACCTCGCCATCGCCACCGCCGTCGCGCGCTGGGAGGGAGAGATGGACGTCGCGGTGTACAATTCCGCCGACGATGTTTGAGGCACCAAAATCCTCCCCGGAACGGGGAGGATCTGAAAGGTATCCCATGTTCCTGCGCACCCTTACCCTCGGCCTCTCGGCCTTCGCCCTCGCTCTCCCCACGCCCACGCTGGCGCAAAGCCGCCACCTCCTCGAATATCCCTCGATCCACTCCCCCGTCGTAGGCACGCGCGGAATGGTGGTCAGCCAGAACGAGATGGCGAGCGCGGTCGGGGCTCAGATCATGCGCGACGGCGGCAATGCCATCGACGCTGCGGTCGCGGTCGCCTTCGCCCTCGCCGTCACCCTGCCGCGCGCGGGCAATGTCGGCGGCGATGGCTTCATGACGGTCTATGACGCCAAGGCGAAACAGGTCCGCGTCATCGACTTTCGCGGCATCGCCCCGCGCGCGGCCACCGCGGCAATGTTCGTCGACAACAAGGGCAAGGAACGCGGCGTCGCTTCCTATGGCTATCTCGCCCCTTCGGTGCCCGGAAGCGTCGCGGGGCTGGAGCACGCTCACAAGAAATGGGGCAAGCTCCCCTGGGCCAAGGTCGTCGAACCCGCGCTCCGTCTCGCCCGCGATGGCGTCAAGCTCACCGCCGACGAAGCCTTCGTGTTTGGCTGGGGCCGCGAGCGGCTCGGCAACAGTGTCTCGGGCAAATCGGTCTTCTACAAGCCCGACGGAAGTCTCTACGCCAAGGACGAGGTGCTGAAACAGCCCGACCTCGCCTGGACGCTGGGCGAAATCCAGAAGGGCGGCGCCAAGGCCTTTTACACCGGGGAGATCGCCCGCCGGATCGAAGCGGACATGAAGGCCAATGGCGGCCTCATCACCATGGCCGACCTCGCCGCCTACAAGGCCGTCGAGCGCGACCCGCTGGTCGGCACCTATCGCGGGCACACCGTATATACCCCTCCACCGGCCAGCGCGGGCGGGGCGACATTGCTCAACATGCTCAACATCCTTGAGCATTTCGACATGAAGGCGATGGGTCAGGGCAGTGCCGCCTCGCTCCACATCCTCGCGGAGACGATGAAGCTTGCCTATGCCGACCGCTTCCGCGTGCTCGGCGACCCCGCCTTCGTCACCGCCCCGGTCAAGGGCTTCGTGTCCAAGGCCTATGCCGCCGAACGGGTGAAGCTGATCGCGCCCGACAAGGTGATCCCCGGTGCCGATGCCCCCGCATGGCGACCCGCTCAAATATGAAAGCCCCTCGACCACCCATTTCTCGGTCGCGGATGCCGACGGCAACGCCGTATCGGTCACCACCACGCTCGGCTCCGATTTCGGCTCCGGGGTGATGATTGCGAAGACCGGCATCCTGCTCAACAACCAGATGAACAATTTCAGCCATGAACAGGCATGGGAGGCACAGCGCAGCGGCACCCCCGCCCCCGCTCAACGCGATGGCCCCCGGCAAGCGGATGCTGTCCACCCAGATGCCGACGATCGTCTTCAAGGGCGACAAGCCCTGGCTCGTCACCGGCACGCCGGGCGGCAGCACGATCCCGACCACGGTGGTTCAGATCATCGTCAACGCGATCGACTATGGCCTCAACGTCGACGAGGCGACCCACCGTCCGCGCATCTATCAGGGAACCACCGCGTCGCTGCGCGTTGAACCCGGGTTCAACCCCGATACGGTTGCGGCGCTCAAGGCAAAGGGGCATCGCATCACTTCCGACGAAACCATGGGCAGCGCCCAGTCGATCATGATTACCGACTCTCTCTTCCTCGGCGGCGCCGATCCCCGCCGTCCCGGTGCCAAGGCAATCGAACCATGAACTCCCTGTTGAAGCCGCTTACCCTCACCCTCGCCGTCGCCGCGCTAGCCGCCTGCGCGCCGCGCGCGGGAACCGATACCAGTGCCACTGCGACCGCCCCCGCCGCGTCTGCGGAGCGTCAGGCCTTCGTCGCCGCCGCCCACCCGCTCGCGGTCGAAGCTGGCCTCAACGTGCTGCGCAAGGGCGGCAGCGCGGTCGACGCCGCGGTGGCGGTCCAGGCGATGCTCAGCCTGGTCGAACCACAGAGCAGCGGCCTTGGCGGCGGTGCGTTCATGGTCCGCTACGACGCCAAGACCAAGGCCGTCACCGTCTATGACGGCCGCGAAACCGCCCCGGCGGGCGCAACCCCCGACATGCTGATGGGCCCGGACGGCAAGCCGCTAGGCTTCCGCACCGCCGTCCTGTCGGGCCGCGCGACCGGCGTCCCCGGCGTCGTCCGCATGATGGCGCTGGCGCAGGAGAGGCACGGCAAGCTCAAATGGCGCGATCTGTTCGCCGATAGCGAGCGCACCGCCGCGAACGGCTTCACCGTCACCGGTCGCCTCGGCCGCTTCATCAACTCGGCCGCGCCTCAGGCCAGCACCCCCCGACTCGATCGCCTATTTCCGCAACGCGGATGGGACGAAGACCAAGGCCGGCGACACGCTGCGCAACCCCGCCTATGCCGCCTTCCTCCGCCGTCTCGCTGCCCAAGGCCCGGACGCGATGTACCGCGGCGAGACTGCCCGCCGCATCGTCGCCAGGGTGCGCGAAGGCGACTATGCCGGCAGCATGACCGAGGCGGACCTTGCCGCCTACAAGCCGGTCGTGCGCGAAGGCCTGTGCAACCCCTATCGCACCTATATCCTCTGCGCCCCGCCCCCGCCGTCATCGGGCGTCGGGCTGCTCCAGTTGATGGCGATGATCGAGCGCACCGACATCGGGGCACGCGGTCCCAACGACCCCGTCGCCTGGGTCAAATATGCCGAGGCCAGCCGCGTCATGTACGCCGACCGCGACGCCTATGTCGGCGATGTCGCGACCGTGCCGGTCAAGGGCATGCTCGACCCCGCCTATGTCGCCAGCCGCGCCGCGCTGATCGGCGATCGCGCCGGCCCCGCGCCCCAGCCCGGTACGCCCCCCGGCGCGGTCACCGCGCGGATCGATGCCACCAACGAAGTCGCCGGCACCTCGCACTTCATCGTCATCGACGGCGACGGCAACGCGGTGTCGATGACCACCACGGTCGAGAGCCTGTTCGGCACCGGCCGAATGGTCGATGGCTTCTTCCTCAACAACGAGATGACCGATTTCTCCTTCGTGCCCAGCGGCCCGAATGCGATCGCACCGGGCAAGCGTCCGCGCTCATCGATGGTCCCGACGGTCATCCTCCACCCCGACCGCAGCCTCGCCGGCGCGATCGGCTCGCCCGGCGGCAATGCGATCCTGGGTTACGTGTCCAAGGCTCTGGTGGGCATGATCGACTGGAAGCTCCCCGTCGCCGACGCCATCGCGCTCCCCAACCTCGTCGCGCGCGGCACCAGCTTCAACGGCGAAGCCGACAAGTTCGCCCCCGCCATGCTCGCCGCAATGGCCGAGCGCGGCGTCACCGTCCGCGCCGGATCGGGCGAGGATTCCGGCCTCCACGGCGTGATGATCCGCGACGGCAAGTTCGACGGCGGTGCCGACCCGCGCCGGGATGGCGTGGCGAAAACCATCACCCTGCCAGCGAGGAAATAGGATGCGCCACCTACTCGCCCCCATCGCCCTGATCATCGCCGCGCCCGTCGCCGCCCAGCAGGTACAGGTCGAGGAGGTCCAGTTCCTCAGCCGCGACGGCAAGACGCAGGTAAAGGGCTATCTGTTCAAACCAACCGACGCCCCCGCCAGGGCACCCGCAGTGGTGATGATGCACGGCCGCGGCGGCGCCTATTCGACCCTCGCCAAGGGCAAGTACGACGCCTCTACCCTCGCCTCGCGGCACAAGGCATGGGGCAAGCTCCTCGCCGAAAATGGTTATGTCGCGCTGATGGTCGATGATTTCGGCGCGGTCGGCCATCCCACCGGTTTCGCCGCCGGGACCTATGCCGATCGCCCGCCCGAGGTGGACGAGGTGAATTTCCGCCCGCTCCACGCCTATGGCGCGCTCCGCTACCTCCAGTCGCGCCCCGATGTCACCGGCAACCGCGTCGCCCTGCTCGGCTGGTCGAACGGCGGCAGTGCCACGCTCGCCGCAATGGCCGACGACAAGCCAGGCGACATGCGCAAGATCGGCTTCGCCGCCGGCGTCGCGCTCTACCCCGGCTGCGGCCTCAAGAAGCGTTTCGACAAGGACGGCTACAAACCCTACCACCCCGTCCGCGTCTTCATGGGCACCGCCGACGAAGAGGTCTCGCCCAAGCTCTGCGAAACCTTCGTCGCGCGCAGCAAGGCCAAGGGCCACGACATCGCGCTCCGCATGTTCGAAGGCGCGACCCACAGCTACGACACCCCCACCAAATCGCGCCAGTCGGTCGCGGCGAACGTGACGGCCAAGGCCGCGACGGAGGCCGATATCCTCGCCTTCCTGGCGGAGCGGCTAAAGAAGTAAAATTCCTCCCCGGAACGGGGAGGGGGACCATGCGCAGCATGGTGGAGGGGGCCCGAGGCAAAGGAATCCCGTGCCTCGGGCCCCCTCCGTCAGCGCTACGCGCTGCCACCTCCCCGTGCCGGGGAGGATTTGCGACCAATCACCCCTTGCCCCCCACCCCCCGCCATACGCCAAAGCCCCCAGCAATGACTGCCCGCATCGACATGGGACTCGACAGCGGCGGCAACCCGGTTGCCGTCGATCTGGAGGAGTTGCTCGCCACCCGCCTGCTCGTTCAGGGCAATTCGGGCTCGGGCAAGTCGCACCTTTTGCGCCGCCTGCTTGAGGGCAGCGCGGGTTACGTCCAGCAGGTCGTGGTCGACCCCGAGGGCGATTTCGTCAGCCTGTCCGACGCCTTCGGCCATATCGCGGTCGACGCCGCCGAATATAGCCTCACCGAACTCGCCCGCCTCGCGCTGCGCGTCCGCGAGCACCGCGCCAGCGTCGTCCTCAATCTCGAAGGGCTCGAGATCGACGGCCAGATGCGCGCCGCCGCCGCCTTCCTCTCCGCGCTGTTCGACGCCCCGCGGGAACATTGGTACCCCGTCCTCACCGTGGTCGACGAAGCCCAGCTCTTCGCCCCCGCCGCCGCCGGCGAAGTGACCGAGGAAGCCCGCCGCACTTCGCTCGCCGCGATGACCAACCTCATGTGCCGCGGCCGCAAGCGTGGCCTCGCCGGCGTCATCGCCACCCAGCGCCTCGCCAAGCTCGCCAAGAATGTCGCCGCCGAAGCCTCGAACTTCCTGATGGGCCGCACCTTTCTCGACATCGACATGGCCCGCGCCGCCGACCTGCTCGGCATGGACCGCCGTCAGGCCGACACGATCCGGGACCTTGCGCGCGGCGAGTTCCTCGCGCTCGGCCCGGCGATCACCCGCCGCCCGATCAGCGTCCGCATCGGCGCGGTGCAGACCGGGTCGAAAGCGGTCAGCCCCAAGCTCACCCCGCTGCCCACCGCCCCGACCGGCGAGATGCGCGACATGCTCTTCGCCCCGCCGACTGAGGACGAGCTACCACCCCCGCCGCCCCCGCCCCGGTGCCGATGGCCGATCTGATGCGCGCCGTCGCCACCCCCGCGCCCGCACCTGTCCCCGACATGCCGGTGCTTGAGGAAGGCGAACAGGAAGAGATCCGCCGCGCGATCCTCGCCGAAATCGGGTCAGAGGACAGCCGCGCCCCGCTCGCCACGATCTTTCAGGACTATGGCGTGCGCTGCAAAATGCGCGGCGTCGATCCGGGCATGGACTTGCCCGCCTTCCGCAGTGCGCTCGCGCTCGCCCGCGCCGGGATCACCGACCGCACCGGCTGGGACGACGCGCTCACCCTCGCCGCGTCGCTGCCAGAAGAGATGCTCGCCCCCCTTCCTCGGCATCGCCAAGGCTGCGCGCGCGGGCGAGCCCTGCCCGTCGGACGCGCGCATCGCCGCGCTCTACGGCACCAGCTCGATGGGCCGCGCCAAGCGCATGATGGCGCATATCGAGGAAAAGGGCCTGATCGTCGCGCGCACCGACCTGTCGGGCAAGCGTAGCGTCAGCCTCCCCCATCTCGGCTGGACCACCGCGCCCTCCTGGCCCGACCCGGCCAAGCCCCCGCCCGTCGGCCGTACCGCAGTACGCGCCGCCGAACGCGCGAAACTAATCTAGGGTCGTTTCAGCCAGCGGTTCCGGCGCGCTCAGCCGGCAGCGATCACCCATCCCGCGGCGACCAGTACGCCGCATGCGGCAATCGCTTCGATATAAACCAGAATTCGCGGTTCGCGCTGCGCCGGATCCTCCGGCACTTCGCGGAGCAGATCGGTTGCGGTGGCAATCAACGGTATGCGCATCGTCACTCTCCCCCAAGAGTAGGGACATGCTGCGCCTCTCCACGCGCGATGTCGAGTCACAGATTCGTCACATCGCGCGCAGCATACCCGAAACGGGATTCAAGGTGACACACCCGCCGCCCCGGCGCGCGCGGCGACCAGAAACTCGACATTCCCCTCCGGCCCGGTGATCGGGCTGGTCGTCACCCCCGCGACGCTCCAGCCCAGCTCTTCCAGCCACGCCACAACCTCACCGCACACCCGCTCATGCACCGCGGCATCGCGCACCACGCCGCCCTTGCCGACCTCGCCGCGCCCCGCCTCGAACTGCGGCTTGATCAGCGCGACCACCCACGCCCCTTCGCGCACGAACGCGAACGGCCGCTCCAGCACCTTGGACAGCGAAATGAAGCTCGCATCGCACACCACGATGTCTACGGACTCGGGAATGTGCGCCGCGGTCAGCACCCGCGCGCTGGTCTGCTCATGCACCACCACGCGCTCGTCCTGCCGCAGCTTCCACGCCAGCTGGTTGGTCCCGCTGTCCACCGCATAGACGCGGGTCGCCCCCCGGCTCAGCAGCACATCGGTAAAGCCCCCGGTCGACGACCCCACATCGATCGCCACCATACCCGCAGGGTCGATCCCGAAATGGTCGAGCGCATGCGCCAGCTTGACCCCGCCGCGCGACACCCAGGGATGGTCGCGGCCCTTCACCATCAGCGGCGCATCGGGCGCGATCGGCTGGCCCGGCTTGTCCACGCGCTTGTCGCCGCTGAACACCAGCCCCGCCAGGATCAACGCCTGCGCCCGCGTGCGGCTCTCGGCAAGCCCGCGTTCGACGAGCAGCTGATCGGGTCGTGTCTTGGCCATGCGCCCGTCTAACCGCTCCCCACCCTCTCGTCACCCCGGCCTTGAGCCGGGGCCCAGCTTCTTCTGCCTGCCTGCCGGACGGCGAGGCCCGATGTGCCTCAGCGAAAAACCCCCTTTCCTACAACGAACCATATAGGTTATCGCGAGTCGGCAAAGAGGAACAAATCATGACCATCGACCAACTGATCGACGACGTGATCGCCCGAGAGGGCGGCTATAGCGACCACCCCGCCGACCGTGGCGGCCCGACGCGCTGGGGCGTGACCGAGCGGGTCGCCCGCGCCCACGGCTATTCCGGCGACATGCGCGTCTTTCCCCGCAGCGAAGCCGCCGCCATCTACCGCCGCCTCTACTGGCTGCGTCCGCGCTTCGACCAGGTCGCGCAGCGCGCGCCCGCGCTCGCCGCCGAACTGTTCGACACCGGCGTCAACATGGGCCCGGCGGTCGCCGCGCGCTTCCTGCAACGCGCGCTCAACGGCCTCAACCGCAACGGCCGCGACTATCCCGACATGGGCGTCGACGGCCAGATCGGCCCCATCACCCTCGCCGCCCTCGCCGCGTTTCTCGACACGCGCGGCCCGCCCGGCGAGCGCGTGCTGCTCAAGGCGGTCGAGGCACTGCAGGGCGAACGCTACATCGCGCTCGCCGAAGGCCGCCCCGCCAACGAAGCCTTTCTCTACGGCTGGCTCGCGAACCGCATCGGTTCGTAAGCCCGCAATTTTGTCAGCAGTGTCAGGAGACCCATCATGAGTGTCATTGCCAGCCTGATCGGCCCGATCGCCGGTCTGATCGACAAGATCATCCCCGACCCCAAGGCGCGCGACGCCGCCAAGCTCGAACTTCTCAAGCTGCAAGGCACGCAGGAGATGGAGGCGGTCCGCACCCAGCTCTCGGCAATCGTCGCGGAGGCGCAATCCCCCGACCCCTGGACCAGCCGCGCCCGCCCCAGCTTCCTCTACGTCATGTATGCGCTGCTGCTCTGGGCGATCCCGATGGGCCTGATCGGCGCGGTCCAGCCCGACATGGCCACGGGCATCGCGGCAAGCATGAACGCCTATCTCTCCGGCATCCCGGAATCGCTCTACGCGCTCTTCGGCACCGGCTATCTCGGCTACACCGCCGCGCGCCAATGGGGAAAGATCAAGGGCGTCGAGAAATAAGGGCGCGAAGCTGACAGGATCGCGGCGTTTCCGCGGAACTTCGTCAGTTTCGGGCGGGGGGTCTTGGCAAGTCCGAGACCCCTTCCCCATATCCCGGCGCATGAGCGACAAGATACAATGGCACGGCACGACAATCCTTTCCGTGCGCAAGGGCGGCCGCGTGGTCATCGCCGGCGACGGCCAGGTCTCGCAGGGTTCGACCGTGATGAAACCCAATGCCCGCAAGGTCCGCCCGCTGGGTGACGGCAGCGTCATCGCCGGGTTCGCCGGCGCCACCGCCGACGCCTTCACCCTGTTCGAGCGGCTGGAAAGCAAGCTCGAACGCCATCAGGGCCAGCTGCTCCGCGCCGCGGTCGAGCTGGCCAAGGACTGGCGCACCGACAAATATCTCCGCAACCTCGAAGCGATGCTGATCGTCGCGGACAAGGCGACGACGCTGATCGTCACCGGCAACGGCGACGTCCTCGAACCCGAAGCCGGCATCGCCGCGATCGGATCGGGCGGCAATTTCGCCCTCGCCGCCGCCCGCGCGCTCAACGATTACGAGCCGGATGCCGAGACGATGTGCCGCAAGGCAATGGCGATCGCCGCCGAGCTGTGCGTCTATACCAACGACCGCCTCACCATCGAATCGCTCGACGCAGCCGCATGAAATTCCGGATCGATTACAACCCCCGCCTGAACCGCCTTCAGGTCGAAATCCGCGACTTGTGGACGGTCGAGACGGTGCGCGATTTCGCGGCGGCATCGGGTGCCAAGGCACAGGAGGTCCGCGCGATCCGCGACGATTACGACGTGCTGATCGACTCGCGCCACTTCCCGGTTCAGACCAATGAGGTCGCCGACCTCCTGCCCCAGATCGCCGAGGGCGGACTGGCGCTCACCACCGGCCGCGCCGCATCGGTGGTCGGCAGCCACCTCAACAAGATGCAGGCGGAGCGCACCCAGACCCATCCGCGCCTGCGCATCTTCATGACCATGGCGGAAGCCGAAGCATGGCTCGCCGCAGCACCCGACGCCGAACTTCAATCGACCGCATCGAACCAGAGAATTTGATTCAAAAGATGACCGACTCCCTCACCCCCAAAGCCATCGTCGCCGCGCTCGACGCGCACATCATCGGCCAGCGCGACGCCAAGCGCGCGGTCGCCGTCGCGCTGCGCAACCGCTGGCGCCGCCAGCAGCTCAAGGCCGATCTGCGCGACGAAGTGACGCCCAAGAACATCCTGATGATCGGCCCGACCGGCTGCGGCAAGACCGAGATCAGCCGCCGTCTGGCCAAGCTCGCCGACGCCCCGTTCGTGAAGGTCGAAGCGACCAAATTCACCGAAGTCGGCTATGTCGGCCGCGACGTCGAACAGATCGCCCGCGATCTCGTGGAAGAGGCGATCCGCCTCGAACGCGAACGCCGCCGCGCTGCGGTGAAGGACAAGGCCGAAGCCGCGGCGATGACCCGGTTGCTCGACGCGCTCACCGGCAAGGACAGCAGCCAGGCGACCCGCGAAGCCTTCCGTGCGCGCCTCAACGAAGGGCATCTCGACAACACCGAAATCGAGATCGAGGTCGAAGCCTCGGGCGGCATGCCGTTCGACATCCCCGGCGCGGGGCCGCAGATGATCAACCTCGGCGAGATGATGAAGGGCCTGGGCGGCCCCCAGCTCAAGCGCCGCAAGATGAATGTCCACGCCGCCTGGGCCAAGCTGGTCGAGGAGGAAGCCGACAAGCGCCTCGATCAGGACGATGTCGCCCGCGTCGCGCTGGCCGACGCCGAGGCGAACGGCATCGTCTTCCTCGACGAGATCGACAAGATCGCGGTCAGCGACGTGCGCGGCGGCAGCGTCAGCCGCGAGGGCGTCCAGCGCGACCTGCTCCCGCTGATCGAGGGCACCACGGTCGCCACCAAATACGGCCCGATGAAGACCGACCATATCCTGTTCATCGCCAGCGGCGCGTTCCACGTCGCCAAGCCCAGCGACCTGCTCCCCGAACTCCAGGGCCGCCTCCCCATCCGCGTTGAGCTCAAGGGCCTGACCGAGGATGATTTCGTCGCGATCCTCTCGGACACCAAGGCGTCGCTGCCCGAACAGTACCGCGCGCTGATCGGCACCGAGGGGGTCGACGTCCGCTTCACCGACGACGGCATCCGCGCCGTCGCCCGCATCGCCGCCGAGGTGAATGGCGAGATCGAAAATATCGGCGCCCGCCGCCTCCAGACGGTGATGGAAAAGCTGCTCGAGGAAGTCAGCTTCGACGCCGAGGACCGCTCAGGTACAGCCCTCGTCGTCGACGCCGCTTATGTCGACAGCCAGCTGGCGAGCATCGCCCGGAATACGGATTTGAGCCGATACGTCCTCTAACCTCTCGTCACCCCGGGCTTGACCCGGGGCCCAGCTTCTTCTGAAACGGCGGGAGGGCAGCTGGGCCCCGGTCAAGGCCGGGGTGACGAAGAAAAGGACAGCAGGCGATGAAACTCTGGGCCATCGCCGCCGCGCTGCTCGCAGCCCTCCCCGCCGCAGCCCAAAACCGCCCCCCGTGCCGCGAAGTCGCCGACACCCCCCCACATCCAGATCGCCCCAGACGCCGCCCAGCAACTCGCGCAAATCGGCCTCGACCGCACCGCGATCTTCGCCCGGATGCGCGAAACGTCGATCCCCGAGACGATGGGCTGCTGGGCAATGCCCGTCGGCAATTTCGACAGCCAGCTCGTCTCGGTCGGCATGGCCCAGCGCAACTACGGCACCGGCAGCCTCCAGCCCCAGCTGATCGCCTGGCGCGAAAGCTTCCATAGCCGCCGCAAGTTCAAGCGAGCCCTCCGCGACCTCGCCCCGACCTATGGCAAACTGCTCTTCTCGAAGGACTGCCTGAAAGTCCCCGTCCGCGACAAATGCCGCACCGGCATCCTCGCGGCGCATGGCGAGGACGGAAAACTCAACCCCACCGCCCTCGCCGAACTCACCGCGCTGTTCGAACATGACGCGATGCTTCAGGTCCAGACCGACACCTATGTCACCCTCCTCCTCGAAGTCCGCGCCGAACTCTTCCGCCTCTGGCCCACCGGCCCGATCACCCCGCGCAAGGTCAAATGGGCGATCGACACCCGCGTCCAGCAAAAGACCCTGCCCGGCGACGAAGACGTCGCCCGCCTCCGCCGCAAGCTCGGCGACCTCACGCCCGAACAGCGCCCGCAACGGCTCAAGGCGATGCTCGCCTGGTACCAAGGGCTCAGCGAAGCAGTCGATCAGGACGGCGTCAGCCGCGACTATGCCTGGAACGTAGCGCAATGGACCTGCCTGATCGACGCAGGCCGCGTCGACGACGAACAGTACGAACTCCTCCACCTCACCTTCCTGCGCAGCCGCACCGCCACCGGCAATGCCGGCCGCTGGCAGGCCCTGACCTTCTCCCGCCGGGCGAAAATCATTCTTGGCGTAGGTAGCGTCAGCGGGGTCCGGGACGGCGGTTGTCCCGCCGTCCCGTCGCCAACCGGCGGTTAGAAGCGCGCCCGCACCCCTCCAATCACCGTCCGCCCCTCACCCGGGTGAAAGATTGCACTCGCCGCGCTCGCGCTGATCGCCGCCGACTGATCCGACACATAATGCCTGTCGGTCAGGTTCCGCGCATCGACGAACAAAGTCACCCCACCCAGCTCAAACCCGGCGCCGATACCCAGCAACGCATAGCCCGGCACCTTCATCATATTGCGATAGTCCGCCCAGGTCGCGCGCGGTCGCCAGTCGAAATTCGGCTCGACGAACACCCCGCTCCCGCCCTCATACCGCAACGAGGCCCGGTACGAATGCACCGGCGCGATCGGCAGCCGATTGTCGCCATAGACCGCATCCCCATCGAACCGGAAATCCGACCAGCCATAGGTCTGGCGCAGCCGCAACCGCCCCTCCGGCCCATCCAGGATCCACCAGTCGACACTCGCCTCGATCCCCTGATGCACCGTCTCGTCGGCGTTGAAGATCGTCGAAGGAATCGTCGGCGACGTCAGGAAGCTCAGCAACTCCCCCTTCACCCACGCGCGATAGGCGGTGACATCCCACGCCACCGCGCCGCTGCGCCCGCGCGTCCCGATCTCCGCCGTCCACGCCCGCTGCGGATCGAGCGGCACGAACACCGACCCGAGCAGGTTCGTCTGCGCCAGCGCCCCGAAATGCGGCGGCTCGACCGACCGCGTGACATTGGCATAAACCTGCGCATCGCCGGTCTCGAACAACAGCCCGACACGCGGCGCGAGCCATTCATAGTCCTGCTCGGCCACGCGCCCGTTCAGCCGGTTCAGATAATCGCGCCCGGCATGGCCCCAGCTCGCCCCGCCCACCAGCGCCAGTCCCTCGGTCACGAACAGCCGCCCCTCGGCAAACAGGTCGATCGCATTGGCCATCTGCCGCGCATCGCCAATCCGCGCGCCCTGCGCCCCGGCGGCATTGACGAACAGATCCTGCTCCGTCCCGCCCTCGCGATAGAATGCGCCGAAGAACAAATCGGCCTTCATGCCCGCGAGCTCACCCTTCCAGTCGAACCGCCCGAACGCGCCCTGCGTATCGGTGTCCTGCAGGATGAACACGCCGACCGGGTGATACAGGTCGGTCTGCGTCGCATAGACCCCGCCCTCGAACGTCAGGCTGTCGCTCAGTCGCAACCGCGTCTGGAGCGTGCCACGGAACGTCCCCAGATTGCGCCGCTGGTTCTGCGCCACCACCGTCGTCCCCGGCGCACGCGGGTTGGTCAGCGCCTGCCCCAGCGTCACCGTCCCCGGCACGCCCTGATAGATGTCCGCAGCATAGAGGATCGCGCGGACCTCATGATCCTCACCGAACGACCAGCCCAGATTCAGCGTGCCCCGAACCTGATCCTGATAGCCCTGCACGCGATAGCCATCGCTGTGGAAGGCGTTGACCCCGGCATAGAAATCGAACGCGCCCGATGTGCCCGCGACCTGCGCCACCCCGCGCACCGTCTCGTAGCTCCCACCCTCGACCCGCACCAGCACCGGCGACTGCGCGGTCTTGCCATTGGGCGTCACGAAATTGATCGCCCCGCCCAGCTGCGCCCCGCCAAAGCGCAGCGCATTGCCGCCCTTGTAGACTTCGACAAAGCGCGCCCCCAGCGGATCGATCTTCTGGAAATCCGAAAAGCCGTCGGCATCGGCGAACGGCACCCCGTCCTGCGCCAGCATCACGCCGCGCTGGTGGAAACTCTGGTCCAGCCCCGATCCCCGGATCGACAGCCGCCCCTCCTCGCCATAGCGCTTGGCGGCGAGCACCCCCGGCACGTCGCGCAATATGTCGGGCGTCCCGACCGCGAACCGATCCTCATAGGCTTCGGCGGCGACCACCGACACCGACCCCGGCGTCCGCGCCAGCCGCTCGCGGGCTTCGGCGACGACGGGCGGGTCTTCGGGATTGGCCTTGGCGGTGACGATGATCACCGGCACCTGATCGCTGTCATCGGCAAGGGCCGGAGTCGCAAGGCAGCTGGCCGCAAGCAACGCGGCCGAAAAATGGGTCTTCATAAGATTTGCATTCCTGATCGGCGCACCACCGGCCGTCGCCCGCGTCACCCTCACCCTTCCCACCGCCTTCGGCGGCGGGCCCCCTTCCCTCTCCCATTGGGAGAGGGAGGGAGGCGCGAAGCGCCGGAAGGGTGAGGGTGACCGCAAGGCGCGCTGACGCGGTGAGGCGCTAGCTATTCAAAACGGTCGAAAGGATCAGGAAAAAACCGGCGGCCCGCGCATCGGCGGCCACAACTGCCGCGCCCGGGCAACGCGCGGAACCGCAACCCCGGCAAACCCCAGCGCGAGGATGAACGCCAGCGCCCCGGCCAGCAGCACCGGGTCCACCCCCGGCAGCATATCCAGCCCCAGCCCGGCAAATGTACAAGGCTGCCCCGCCACCCGGCTCGCGCCGTCCGGTTTCGTGGGCATCCCCGGCACGTCGATCTCGACTTGCTGCTGGCCCATGCCGGTACATACCATCACGGTGATCGTGCCAGCCTGCTGCACCGGCATATACCCCGCCGGCACGACAAGCTTCATCGCCAGCGCCAGCGCAATCAGCGCCGCCGCCCACCAGCGATGCGAAAGGATCAGCCCCCGGAACACGGCGTGGCGGTTAGCGGCTGGAAACCCGCCTGTCATCGGCTAAAGGGGCGGACAAATTGTCTCAGGGACCGACCATGGTAACGATCAAGACCGACGACCTCATCGACAGCGTCGCCGACGCGCTTCAGTTCATCAGCTACTATCACCCGATGGACTATATCCGCGCGCTGGGCGTGGCGTATGAGGCCGAACAGTCCCCCGCCGCCAAGGACGCGATCGCCCAGATCCTGACCAACAGCCGCATGTGCGCCGAGGGGCATCGCCCGATCTGTCAGGACACCGGCATCGTCAACGTCTTCGTCAAATGGGGCATGAACTGCCAGCTCGACGACACCTCGCGCTCGCTTCAGGACGTGGTCGATGAAGGCGTCCGCCGTGCCTATCTCCACCCCGAAAACAAGCTGCGCGCCTCGGTCCTCGCCGACCCCGCCTTCACCCGCCGCAACACCCGCGACAACACCCCCTGCGTGCTCCATGTCGAGCTGGTCGCGGGTGACAAGGTCCATATCGACGTCGCGGCCAAGGGCGGCGGCAGCGAGAACAAGTCCAAGTTCAAGATGATGAACCCCAGTGACTCGATCGTCGACTGGGTGCTCGAAATGCTGCCCCAGATGGGCGCGGGCTGGTGCCCGCCCGGCATGCTCGGCATCGGCATCGGCGGCACCGCCGAACATTGCGTCCTCCTCGCCAAAAAGGCGCTGATGGAACAGATCGACATGGCCAGCCTCAAGCAGCGCGGGCCCCAGAACGACCTCGAAGCGCTGCGCATCGAGATTTTCGACAAGGTGAACGCACTCGGCATCGGCGCACAGGGGCTGGGCGGCCTCGCCACCATCCTCGACGTCAAGATCATGGACGCGCCCTGCCACGCCGCGGGCAAGCCGGTGGCGATGATCCCCAATTGCGCTGCCACTCGCCACGCGCACTTCACGCTGGACGGCAGCGGACCGGCCTATCTCGAAGCGCCGAAGCTCGACGAATGGCCGAACGTCAACTGGACGCCGGACAAGGCCGCGATCCGCGTCGATCTCGACGCGCTGACGCCCGAGGTCGTGCAAAGCTGGAAGCAGGGCGACCGCCTGCTGCTCAACGGCAAGATGCTCACCGGCCGCGACGCCGCGCACAAGCGGATCGCCGACATGCTCGCTGCGGGACAGGAGCTCCCCGTCGAGTTCAAGGGCCGCGTCATCTATTATGTCGGCCCGGTCGATCCGGTGGGCGAGGAAGTCGTCGGCCCTGCCGGCCCCACCACCGCGACGCGCATGGACAAGTTCACCCGCATGATGCTTGACCAGGGCCTGCTCGCGATGGTCGGCAAGGCCGAACGCGGCCCCGCCGCGACCGACGCGATCCGCGACGCCAAGTCCGCCTATCTCATGGCCGTCGGCGGCGCCGCCTATCTCGTCGCCCGCGCGATCAAGGGCAGCAAGGTCGTCGGCTTCGAGGATCTCGGCATGGAAGCGATCTACGAATTCGAGGTCCAGGACTTCCCCGTCACCGTCGCCGTCGATGCGGAGGGCAACAACGTCCACCAACTCGCGCCTTTGGTATGGAAGGACAAGATCGCGAAGGAAAAGCTGCTGGCCTGACGGTCGCCCCGGCGAGGGCCGGGGCCGCCATGATCTTGGTCTTCAATTACCTCTCCCCTTGATAGGGGAGAGGATAGCGAAGCATGGCAGCTTGCTGCCTTAGCGCAGCTTGGAGAGGGGTAGAGCGGAGCGACGCTCCGCGCGGCTGCGATGCAGCCGCCCACCCTCTCCCAGCTCCGACTAAGGCCTTGCTGCGCAAGACCAAGTCTGCGCAACCCTCTCCCCTCCTGCGGAGGGGGCGAGGGAAGAAGAGCTCGAACGCGATGCCACCCAACCCATGATCACCTCCCCCATCTGGCTCCCCGCCACGCTCCTCGCCGCGATCTTCCAGCCCTGGCGCACCGCGATCCAGCGCCGGGTCAGCAAAGACCTGTCGATCAACGCTGCAGGGCTGGTCCGCTACCTCTACGGCCTACCCTTCGCGCTCGCGATGGCGGCCGCCTATCAGTGGCTCATCGCACCCGCCGCCTTCCCCACGCTCGGCCCGTGGTTCCTCACCTATTGCATCGGCGGCGGGCTCGCGCAGATCGTCGCCACCAACCTCCTCCTGATGGCGTTCGACCAGCGTAATTTCGTGGTCGGCACCGCCTATTCGAAAACCGAAGCCGTGCAGGGCGCATTGCTCTCGATCGTCCTGCTCGGCGAACATCTCGCTCCGCTAAGCTGGCTCGGCATCGCGCTCGGCGTCGCCGGGGTGATGATCCTCTCCGCCGGCGGCAAGCGCATGACGCCCGGCGAACTGCTCCGCGCGCTCGGCCAGCCCGGCGCGCGCTTCGGCATCGCCTCGGGCTTCTTCTTCGCGCTCACCGCCATCGCGATCCGCAGCGCGACGGTCCAGGTCGGCACCCCCGACCCGATCCGCGCCGCGCTGATCGTCCTCGCCACCACCGTCGCGCTTCAAACGCTGATGCAGGGCGCGTTCGTCATCTGGCGGGAACGCGATCAGGTCGGCCCGGTGCTGCGCGGCTGGCGCGTTTCGGGCCAGGTCGGCCTGCTCTCCGCGCTCGGCTCGGCCTGCTGGTTCACCGGCTTCGCCACCGCGCCCGTCGCCTTGGTCCGCGTCGTCGGCCAGATCGAGGTCGCCTTCACTATCGCCTTCGGCCATTTCTATCTCGGCGAGCGCGTGTCGCGCAGCGAGGTTGCCGGGCTGCTGCTGGTCACCGCCGGGGTCGTCGCGGCACTCGCCGGATCGCTGTAACGCCCCGCCGACGCGACCGTCGCTTGAGATCGCATGGTGGCGCGATACACTCGCGCCGAATAGACCGGGGGACCGCATGAAACCGACTCGTATCGCGCTGATCGCCGCCAGCCTCGCCCTGCTCGGTGCGCAGCCGGCACTGGGCCAGCTGTTCGACGGGCTCAAGGGCAAGAAGCTCCGCACCGCGATTACCGCCGCGCAGGCGCATCCGCTGGGCAGCGAGAAGAACCCGATCCGCGCCGATATGCCGCCCGGCGAGCGCGCCTATCTTGCCCGCCTGCGCTGTGCGGACGGCGCTGCGCCCGCATTTCAGAGGCTGGGCAGCGCGGGGATCGGCCCCTATCACAACATCCTCGACCTCTACACGGTCCAGTGCGCAGGTGCGCAGCCGGTGTCGGTCTATATCGACATGTACCACGACCATGTCGAAACCGCGCCGGTCGCAGGCTTCACCATCATCGCGCCCTGATCGCCCGCATGGCCCGGATCGATCTCCTCTCCCCCATTCGCCGGTCAACGCGGCAAACCGCCTCAAGGCGGCGATGGAGGGGGTGACGCCGGATACCCCCCGCCGTGTGCTCGGCACCGGGACCGATCAGAGCATGACCCTGTGGGTTCACCGTCCAAATTTCCGCAACGACTTCAAGACCATGCTCCGCGCCACGATGGAACCGCATGCCGGCGGCACGCGCATCCGCGGGCGCGTCGGCGCACCGCGGTCGGTGGCGCTGTTCATGCTTCTCTGGTTCGGCTTCGTCGGCGCGTTCCTGCTCTTCGGCCTGACCATGGCCTTCGCGGACGGCATCGGCGAGCGGCTGGTCAGCCTGCCCTTCGTCGCCATCCCCGCGCTGATGCTCGCCATGGGCGCTTTCATGGTCTGGATCGGTCGCCGCCACGGGCTGGAGGATCAGGCCGCGATCCTCGCCTTCCTCCACGCAACCCTCGCGACCCGCAGCTACAGCGCCCGCGATCTCTAGCGATAGACGATCCGCACCTTCCCCGCCGCTTCGACCGCCACCCGCCGCGCCGCATCGACATCCCCCCGCCAGCGCCAGCGCCACGCCCATCCGCCGGTACGGCCGCGTCGTCGGCTTCCCGAAGATGCGCACATCCACCTCCCCGCCCGGCGTCGCCAGCGCCTCGGCGAGTCCCGCATAGCCCGGCCCCGCGCTGTCCCGATCCGCCAGGATCACCGCCGACGCCGCCGCCCCGCGCAGCACCACCTCCGGCACCGGCAGCCCCAGCACCGCGCGCGCATGCAGGTCGAACTCGCTCAGATTCTGCGAGATCGACGTCACCATCCCCGTATCATGCGGCCGCGGCGAGAGTTCGGAGAAGATCACCTCCTCCCCCTTCACAAAGAACTCGACCCCGAACAGCCCATAGCCGCCCAGATCGTCGACGATCCTCCGCGCCATATCCTGCGCCGCGGCAATCGCGCCCGCAGTCATCGCCGCCGGCTGCCAGCTTTCCTGATAGTCCCCCGCTCCTGCCGATGCCCGATCGGCGGACAGAACACGGCGCCCTCGCGCGTCCGCACCGTCAGCAACGTGATCTCGTAATCGAAATCGACGAACTCCTCGACGATCACCCGCCGCCGGTCGCCGCGCATGTTCGCGACCGCATAGTCCCACGCCGCCTCCAGGCCCTCCGCCGCGCGCACCGTCGTCTGCCCCTTGCCCGACGAGGACATGACCGGCTTGATCACGCACGGCAGCCCCGTATGCGCCGCCCCCGCCAGCACCTCCTCCAGGCTCTCGGCATAGCGGTAGCGCGACGTGCGCAGCCCCAGCTCGACCGCCGCCACCTCGCGGATCGCATCGCGGTTCATCGTCATCATCGTCGCGCGCGCCGAGGGCACCACCGTTACCCCCGCCGCCTCGACCTGCGCCAACACCTCGGTGCGGATCGCCTCGATCTCCGGCACCACCAAATCGGGCGCATGCCGGTCGATCGCCGCGCGCAGCGCATCGCCGTCGAGCATCGAAAACACCTCGCACCCGTCCGCCACCTGCATCGCCGGCGCACCCGCATAGGAATCGCACGCAATCACCTGCGCCCCGAGCCTTTTGGCCGAAATGACAAACTCACGCCCCAGCTCGCCCGAGCCCAGCAACAGGATTTTCGCGGTAAAGGTCATGGCATCCACTCGGTAAAACAGCGTCCCCGCCGCCTCGCACATCCCTCAGGGTGCCGTAAATGCCAAACGCCCAATTCAATCCTCCCCCGCCAGGGGGAGGTGGCATGCGAAGCATGACGGAGGGGGAGGAAGCAATGAGCAAGAGGCGCAGGCGCACAGCCGTCCTCCCCCTCCGTCGCCTACGGCGCCACCTCCCCGTGCCGGGGAGGATTGCCCCTCACGGCACCAGCCCCGGCCGCTCCCCCGCCAGCACCGCGCGCTCATATTCCTGCCACGCATCCGCCCGCACCACCGCCTCGCGCCGCCGATGCTGCGCGATCCGGTCCAGCGCCTTCAGCAACGCCGTGTCGGTCTCGTCGCGCGTCGCATATTCCGGCACCGTCCGCGCCTTCGCCGCCACCACCCGCTCCGCCTGCCGCGCCGCCTGTTCGCGGACCAGCAACGTGCGCAGCAGCGTCTCCGAATAGCGCCGCCGAGTCCCCGTCACCTTGCCGCCATGGACGATCGGCTCGTCCCAGCCCTCGACCGCGCGCTCCCACGCCACCTGCTCCAGGCACGGCAGCGCCCGCGCCAGCGCCGCCGCGCACGCCGCCGCAAATTCGGGTGAGCGCGCCTTCAGCCGCGTCACCGCACTGCGCGACAACCCCACCCGTTCCGCAGCTTCGGCAATCCCGCCCGTCTCGGCCAGCGCGCGCAGAAACGCCCGCCGCCGCACGTCCGACCACCCGTCCCAGCGTTCGCGCGGCGCAGTCTCCGCGACCTTGGTCCCGCGCTGCTCGATCCACTGCGCCTGCCACTCAGCCACCATCGCGTCCCAGCGTTCGCGAAACTCCGGCCGCCGCTGCCGCCGCTTATAGGCCGACCCGACACACCGCCCGACCGCATCCGCCGCCGCCCGCACCGTCCCCGTCGCCTTGAGCGCCAGCAGAAACGCCGTCTCGGTATCCTGCGTCCAGCGCATATAAGGTTGCTTGATCATCCCCCACCCCGTCCGTCACGTTGAGGGGGAACCAGATATACGCGACGGGGCTTGTAGGAAAGAACATTTTGGGAACATTCATTGCTGTGTGGTGCTTGATGGCGCCTTTAGATACGATAGCGAAATGAGCGACGCATGGCATCTCAACGACTATCAGCGAGCTATTGAGGCGCTAATTGCCGATGCGATGGCAGTTCACGGCGAAGATGTGGTCACTGACGATCTGATTGATGAGGTAATTGACGGCACTTTTCCCAAAATGACCGACACGCTCTATGCTGAGCTTTCACGTCGCTCTTCAGCCATGCTGAGGGAGCATCGGAAGATACGCAAAGGTTTTGTTCGAAGAAATTTCAGGAGATGGCGGGCGGGTTTTGATCTCTTGGAACAATTGATCGTGATAAGTCAAGAAACCGGGCAAGCCATTAATGAGGCGCTGCGCCCGGCAGCGATTGAAGCCAACGACGCGCTATTTGAGGCCGTTATTACGAACCACGCACGGGCCGTTCAAGTTTCCCGAGAAATTATGACACTGATGATTGGCGGTTTTCCAGATGGAGCTCTAGCCAGATGGAGAACTCTTCATGAAATTGGGGTGACTTCAGTTTTCCTCTCTCAACAGGGACCAACCGTCGCCAAGAGGTACATCCTCCATGATCACATTACATCGTACAAGCGCGCACTCAACTACATGGAGCACCATGAGCGCGCAGAATCTTGAACCTATTGAAGATGAGGTACTAGTCGAACTGAAACAGGCCAACGATCAGATCATTTCTGAATATGGCCCTGCCATGCGGCACGATTATGGCTGGGCGGCTGAGTGCTTAGGGAAAGAAAAGCCAATTTTTGTCGATCTGGAAATTGCGACGGGGCTGGATCATTGGCGACCTAGGGTCGGGACCCATAAACGGGATTCCCTTGGCGGCTGGGATGTGATTCATGCGCTGCGCCAGCAGGAGCGTGGATTTGAGCGAGTTTTGGTTGAGTGAAGCCCAGTTCGAGCGGCTGCGTCCGCTGCTGCCGGACAAGGTGCGCGGTGTGGCGCGGGTCGATGATCGGCGGGTGATCAGCGGCATCATTCATGTGGTGAAGTCGGGCGGGCGCTGGGTCGACGCGCCGGCCTGCTACGGGCCGAGGAAGACGCTCTACAACCGGTTCGTGCGCTGGGCGGCAAAGGGTGTGTGGCAGGAGCTGTTCGTCACGCTCGCGGCAGCAGGCGGGCCGCCCGCCGAGGTCCTGATCGACAGCACGCATATGAAGGCGCACCGCTCCGCGGGCGGTGGAAAAGGGGGGCGCTCGTCCAGGCGATCGGGATCAGCCGGGGCGGCCGCAACAGCAAGCTCCACGCGCTCACCGACGGCGAAGGTCGGCCGCTCCGCTTCCTGCTGACCGGTGGCCAGGTCGCCGACTGCCGCGCAGCCGATGTGTTGCTCGATGATCTCGCGCCGCGCACCATCGTGCTCGCGGACAAGGCTTACGACAGCAATGCGATCCGCGACCTGATCGAGCGGCAGGGTGCCGTTCCGAACATCCCCTCCAAGACGAACCGCCGCTGGAAAAGCTGCTTCTCCAAGACGCTCTACAAGGGCCGCAACGCCGTCGAGCGCATGTTCTGCCGCCTCAAGGATTATCGCCGCATCGCCACCCGCTACGACAAGCTCGCCACCAACTTCCTCAGCGCCATCTACCTCGCCGCAGCCGTCACATGGTGGTTATGAGTCCCGACCCTAGATACAAATGGTCTGCGATAAACACCCACGGATCATATCGCAGGCCCAACAGCACCCTTGCGACATCGGAAGCAGATCGACCAGTCTTAGCTGTCGGTGAGAGCAATTCGGGAATGACGGATCCAGCTCACATGACCGCAATCTCTCTCAATTTGGCAACTACCCCAGTCATCACGCTGCAACCAAACCTCGATCGGCTGGTAGTGGCACAGATCATGCTACGTCTGTCGGACAGTATAGGTGAAACTTTTCTCCGCTTGGACGGAGAGACATGGGATCGTGAGATGAAGAGGCGACAGCGAACAACATTCTTCACGAGATGGTTTAGATAGTCACTTTCGCTCTGCAACTCCCGATCCCGCGCCCGGCATAGGCGCGATCGACCGCCAGCCGGCCGATCACCGGCACCGTCCCTCCCGCGATCCCTCAGCTTCCCTTATACCCCCCAACAAAATCCCTCCCCCTCCCCACACCCCCTCCCCTTCCCCCCACGCCCCCTCCCTGCTATCGGCCACGCGAATCTTCGCATTCGCACACCGGCGCGCTCGTGCGGCATCTTGCCGCCTCCCCGTGACGCCCGGCGTCAACTGGACAGGGAAAGGGACCCGCACACATGACAGCCATCGGCCAGGACAGCCTCGGAACGCGCGACACGCTCACCGTCGGCGGCAAGAGCTATTCCTATTACAGCTTTGCCAAGGCGGCCGAGAAGCTGGGCGACGTCAGCCGCCTGCCGTTCAGCATGAAGGTGCTGCTGGAAAACATGCTCCGCTTCGAAGACGGCGTGACCGTCAGCACGGAGGATGCCCAGGCAATCGTCGACTGGCAGAACAACCCGCGCGCGCCGGAGCGTGAGATCCAGTATCGCCCCGCGCGCGTGCTGATGCAGGATTTCACCGGCGTTCCCTGCGTCGTCGATCTCGCCGCGATGCGCGACGCGATGAACGCGCTCGGCGCGGACGCGTCGAAGATCAATCCGCAGGTGCCCGTCCACCTCGTCATCGACCACTCGGTCATGGTCGACGAATTCGGCACGCCCCAGGCGTTCGAGGATAACGTCGAGCTGGAATATCAGCGCAACATGGAGCGCTACGACTTCCTGAAATGGGGCAGCAAGAGCCTCGACAACTTCAAGGTCGTCCCCCCCCGGCACCGGCATCTGCCATCAGGTGAACCTTGAAAATATCGCGCAGGCGGTGTGGTCGTCGACCACCCCCGATGGCGATCTGGTCGCCTATCCCGACACTTGCGTCGGCACCGACAGCCACACCACGATGATCAACGGCCTGGGCGTGCTCGGCTGGGGCGTCGGCGGGATCGAGGCGGAGGCCGCGATGCTCGGCCAGCCGGTGTCGATGCTGATCCCCGAAGTCATCGGCTTCAAGTTCACCGGTGAGCTGGGTGAGGGCATAACCGCGACCGATCTGGTGCTGACCTGCACCCAGATGCTGCGCGCCAAGGGCGTGGTCGGCCGCTTCGTCGAATATTTCGGCCCGGGTCTGGGTTCGCTCAGCCTCGCCGACCGTGCGACGCTCGCCAACATGGCGCCCGAGTACGGCGCGACCTGCGGCTTCTTCGGCATCGACGACAAGACGCTCGATTACATGCGCCTCACCGGCCGCAGCGACGAGAATGTCGCGCTGGTCGAAGCCTATGCCAAGGCACAGGGCTTCTGGATCGACCCGGATCTTGAGCCGGTGTTCACCGACGTGCTCGAACTCGACCTCGGCAGCGTCCAACCCTCGCTCGCCGGCCCCAAGCGCCCGCAGGACAAGGTGCTGCTCGGCTCGGTGGACGACGTGTTCAACAACGATCTGAGCAAGGTCTATAACAAGGACGAGCATTGCCGCGTGCCGGTCGAGGGCAAGGACCACGACATCGGCGACGGCGACGTCGTGATCGCCGCGATCACCAGCTGCACCAACACCTCCAACCCCAGCGTGCTGGTCGCCGCGGGCCTCGTCGCCAAGAAGGCGGTCGAAAAGGGTCTTAAGCCCAAGCCGTGGGTCAAGACCTCGCTCGCCCCGGGGTCGCAGGTCGTGACCGACTATCTGGAGAAGGCGGGGCTTCAGACCTACCTCAATCAGGTCGGCTTCAACCTCGTCGGCTATGGCTGCACCACCTGCATCGGCAATTCGGGCCCGCTGGCCGAGCCGATCAGCGCCGCGATCAACAACAACGACATCGTCGCCGCGTCGGTCCTGTCGGGCAACCGCAACTTCGAAGGCCGCGTGTCGCCCGACGTGCGGGCCAATTTCCTCGCCTCGCCCCCGCTGGTCGTCGCCTATGCGCTCAAGGGAACGGTGATTCAGGACTTCATCGCCACCCCGATCGGCGAAGGCACCGACGGTCCCGTCTATTTGAAAGACATCTGGCCTTCGAACGATGAAGTGCGCGCGGTGATGGATGGCGCACTAACCCGCGACATGTTCGTATCGCGTTATTCGACGGTCTTTACCGGCGACGCCCGCTGGCAGGCGATCGACGTCACTGGCTCTGCCACCTACAGCTGGCGCGCCGGATCGACCTACGTCGCAAATCCCCCGTATTTTGAGGGGCTTACGATGGACCCGAAGCCGGTGACCGACATCATCGAGGCCAAGCCGCTGGCGATTTTCGGCGATTCGATCACCACCGACCACATCTCCCCCGCCGGCTCAATCAAGGCCGACAGCCCGGCCGGAAAATGGCTGCAAGATCATCAGGTTAGCAAGGCCGACTTCAACAGCTACGGCGCCCGCCGCGGCCATCACGAAGTCATGATGCGCGGCACCTTCGCTAATATCCGCATTAAAAATCAGATGCTTGACGGCGTCGAAGGCGGCATGACCCACTATCACGGCGAAGTCATGCCGATCTACGACGCCGCCATGCGCCACAAGGCCGACGGCACCCCCTCGTCGTCATCGGCGGCAAGGAATATGGCACCGGATCGTCGCGCGACTGGGCGGCGAAGGGCACCAACCTGCTCGGCGTGCGGGCGGTGATCGTCGAGAGCTTCGAGCGCATCCACCGCTCGAACCTGGTCGGCATGGGCGTCCTTCCGCTCCAGTTCGCCGAGGGCGTGACCCGCGAAACGCTGGGCCTGAAGGGCGACGAGACCTTCACCATCACCGGCGTCTCGGGCCTGCGCCCGCGTCAGGAAGTCGAGGTCAAGCTGACCCGCGCCGATGGCAGCACCGAAACGTTCCTGACCCGTTGCCGCATCGATACCGTCAACGAGCTGGAATATTTCCTCAATGGCGGCATCCTCCAGTACGTGCTGCGGAAGCTCGCAGCATGATCGCCCTGGCGCTCCCGCTGCTTGCGGCCGGGCTCCTGCCCGACCGTGAACCGGGAGCGCCATGGGTCAAGTTCCAGGCGGAGGGCCAGGGGCCGGTCTATATCGACCCGACCAGCGTCAAGGATGCGGACGGGGAGAAGACTATCCGCCTGCTCGACACCGCAGAAACCAACGCGACCAGCGACATCTATATCGACCTGTCGGTGTCCTGCACGAAGCGGGAGGCGGTGATGATCCGCCTGACCGACGCAAAGTCCGGAAAAGCCAACGAGATCGCCCCCGCCGACCGGAAGCCCGCAGATCCCGGCCATCCGACGATGCGCAAGCTGATCGACTTCGTCTGCGACGGAAAGCCGCTGCAATGATCCGCGCCGCCCTGATCATCAGCCTGTTCGCGCTGCCCGCCAGTGCGCAAACGTGGAAGCCGGTCCCGGGTGCCGCCAACGCCTCGCTGTCGATCGACACCGCGGGCATCAAGCGCGAAGGCAAGTGGCGCGTGTTCCGCACCCGCACCACCGCACTGGGCATGGAGGGGACGATCATCGGCACGGTCGCGATGGATTGTGCCGCCGGGATCACCGAACTGCGCGGCCAGCGGCTGCTCGCACGCGGCAAGGTCGTGCGCGAGCGCGTGTTCCCCGTCGCCAAGCGCCCGCGTCAGAAAATTCCCAACCCGGCGAAGGACCCGGCGTTCAGGATGGTGTGCCGGAGCTGACCCTTGCGCTTCTGCGAAAGCAGGAGCCCAGAGCCACAAGCGATAGAGGTTGAAACCCTGGGCTCCTGCCTTCGCAGAAGCACTGGAACGATCACCGTCGCGCAATCACCGCGATCCGCTCGGCCAGGTCATTGTCGCGCACCGTCACCGCATCGCGCGACCAGTTGCCGACGAACGTCGTCGATTCCTTGAACCCCGGCGACAGCCACGCCTTGTTGCCCTCGATCACCAGGCCCGCCGAGCTGTGCTTAACCCCTTCGGGCGCGACAGCGATGATCGTGCCGTAATTGTCCTTGGTCGGCCCCTGTTCGAACGCATTGCCCGCGATCCGGCCCGACGCGCCGTTGGACAGGTCGATCGCATAGTTGGTGTTGCGGCCGAGGCTGTCGTCAAAGCTGGAGTTGAGGATTTCGACGCGCGGCGCGCGGACCTTCACATAATGGCCGCCAGTGCCGCGTTCGAACCGCGACTCCACGACTTTCAGGCTGCCATAAGCGCCGACATAGATGGCGTGCGCGCCATTGCCGGTCGGATCCTTGCCCAGCCCCGCGAAGGTCGATCGCTCGACGGTGATCGACCCACGCGGATCGCTCGCGGTCAGTATCCCGCACTGGCCGTCGATAAACATCGCGTTGGTTACGTGCAGGTTGCCCGTCTCCAGCCGGATGCCCGCGCCGTTGCCGTCCTCGACCAAAGTCCGCATGAACACGATGCCGTCGACCTTGGCGCCCCGCCCGCGCAAGACCAGCGTCGCCTTGCCCTCACAGATCGCCCGGTCGAACACCGCCTTTCCGGGAACCAGCGAGACATAGGCGATGTCGCCCGCCTCCTGGACCGCACATTCTCCATAACGACCGGGCGCGATCCGGATCGTGCCGCGGCGCTCGCCGATGGCGCTGACCGCTTCCTGCAGGGTGGCGAAGGACTGCCCGGTCTCCTCGACCGTGAAGGGCGTGCCCTGCCCCTGTGGCAGTGCAGGTCCGGTCGTGGTGAGCAGGGCGGCGGCAAGTGCGAACAGGCGCATGGGGATGGGCTCCGGCGGTTTGCCGAAGGATATGCGCGCGGAATGTTAAAAAGCCCCTCCCGGGCGCGGGAGGGGCTTAGCCCTGGTCAGGCGTCCGCTGCTTCCTTGACCAGCGCCGCCTTAATCGCATCGACAAATGCGGGGATGTCATCCGGATTGCGGCTGGTGATCAGGTTGCCGTCGACGACGGCCTCCTCGTCCACCACCGTCGCCCCGGCATTTTCCAGATCGGTGCGCAGGCTGGGCCAGCTCGTTGCGCGCTTGCCATCGACGATATCGGCCTCGATCAATAGCCACGGCGCGTGACAGATCGCGGCGACGGTCTTGCCGTCGTCGAAGAATTCCTGGACCAGATCGACCGTCGTCTCGTCCATTCGCAGCTTGTCGGGATTGCCGACCCCGCCGGGCAGCACCAGCGCGTCATAGTCGGCGCTGTCGACGTCGCTCACCAGCATGTCGGGGGTGATGCTCTGCCCCTTCTCTCCGCCGGTCTCGCCCTGGATCGGATCGGTCTTGAGCGACGCGAGGGTCACCTGCGCCCCCGCATCGATCAGCGCCTGGCGCGGCTTCATCAGCTCGGATTCCTCGAACCCGTCGGTCGCGATCATCAGCACGCGCGCATGGGATAGCTCGGCCATCTTGTGTCTCCAGTTGGTTGGGGTTGCCCACTCAACCGGTCAGCATCAGCGCAGTTCCGGAACGATGCGACGGGACGCGCATTGATCGCGCATGATGAGGGCAAAATGAGCGGCAAGCTGCGTTATTGCGACGACGGAGCGCCCGGCATCACACGCCGCAAGGTGCGCGGCGGCTGGGGCTATTGGGACGCCGCCGGGAGCCGCATCACCGATCGCGACGAGATCGACCGGCTCAACGCGGTTGCCCTGCCCCCGGCCTATACCGACGCCTGGTACTGTCCGCATCCCAACGGTCATCTTCAGGCGACCGGGATCGATGCGCGCGGGCGCAAGCAATATCGCTATCACCCCGATTTCCGCGCGGCGCAGGAGGCTGCGAAGTATGACCGCTGCGCCAGCTTCGGCCATCGCCTTGCGCGACTGCGCGCAACGATCAAGGCTGACCTGCGCACGCGTGCACTGACCCGCGAGCGCGCCGTTGCGGCGGTTGTCCGCCTGCTCGACCTCGGCCATGTCCGCGTCGGGAATGAGGGCTATGCCAAGGCGAACAAGAGCTTCGGCGCCACTACGCTGCGTCGCCGCCATGCAAAGCTGGAGGGGCGCACATTGCGGCTGCAATATCGCGCCAAATCCGGGCGGATCCGCGTGCTTCGGATAACCGACAACAGCCTGATCGGCTTCGTCAAGAAATGCCAGGACCTTCCCGGCCAGCATCTGTTCGGCTGGCTCGACGACGCGGGCGAGGCGCATCCGGTGACGTCCAGCGACGTCAACGCCTATATCCGCGACGCGATGGGCGAGGATTTCACTGCCAAGCATTTCCGCACCTGGGGGGCGAGTGTGATCGCCTATGAGACGCTGGCGACCGCCGAAAGTCACGTCGGGCTCAAGGCGCTGCTGGAGCCGGTGACCGCCGCACTCGGCAATACGCCCAGCATCGCGCGCAAATCCTATGTCCACCCCGATCTGATCGAACTCGCCAAGGATCGCGATGCGCAGACTGCGTTTCGTGAGGGCCTCGCCCTGCCGCGCAGCACGCGCTACCTGTCCCGCGCCGAACGTGGCCTCATCGCGTTTCTCGAACGCGGAGGAATCACGGCAAAGGCTGCCTGAAGGATCTCAATGACTGTTTCCAACACCACCGCCGCTGCCGAGAATGCGGCCACCAACACGGTCGACGCCATGCAGGCGCAGACCCAGGCATTCTTCGTCGATGCCACGGCCTGGCTGCAATCGCACTGGCTCCAGATCCTGATCGCCACCGGCATCGCCATTGGCATCGTGCTGTTGCTCCATGTCCTGCGCCGGTGGGGGATGAAGCTGTGCGAGCGCTCCGAAGGACCGGCGGGTTGGGGCACGATCATCGGCCGTGCGGTGTCGCGCACCGGCAATTTCTTCATCACCATGATCGCCGCCCGGCTCGTCTCCAGCTACGCCGCCCCGCCCGAGATGCTCGGCCAGACCATCGATTTCCTGTTCACCGTTTCGGCGGTGTTTCAGGCCGCCATTTGGGCGCGCGAGATCATCCTCGGCGCGATCGAGAAGAAGACCGAAGCCGAAAATTATCATGGCGAGGCGCTGCTGTCCGCGCTCGGCCTGATCCGCCTGCTTGTCACCGTGGCGCTGTTCGCGATCGCGCTGGTGGTGGTGCTCGACAATCTCGGCGTCAACGTCACTGGTCTCGTCGCGGGTCTCGGCGTCGGCGGCATCGCGATCGGCCTGGCTGCACAGGGCATCTTCGCCGACCTGTTCGCCGCGCTCGCGATCATCTTCGACAAGCCGTTTCGGCGCGGCGACAAGGTCATGTACGATCAGACGGTCGGCGTGGTGGAAGAGATCGGTCTGAAGTCTACCCGCGTGCGTTCGTTCGACGGCGAAGTCCGTGTCATCTCGAACAAGCAGTTGCTCGACAAGGAGATCCAGAACATCTCGAACCGCGATCACGTTCGGGTCAAGCTGTCCATCGGCGTCGCCTATGAAACCCCGCCCGAACAGCTTGAGGCGCTGCCCGACATGCTGACCGGCATCGTCGAAGAAGCTGGCGGCACGATAGCGCGCGCCAGCTTCGAGGGGCTGGGCGCGAGTTCGGTCGATTTCTTCCTGTGGTTCGATATTCCCGGAGACGACTGGCCGACCGCGCACAAAGTGCGCGACAAGGTCATCATCGCCATCCTGCGCCGTTTCGCCGCAGAG
Organism: Sphingomonas sp. J315; assembly: GCF_024666595.1. NCBI lineage: Bacteria > Pseudomonadati > Pseudomonadota > Alphaproteobacteria > Sphingomonadales > Sphingomonadaceae > Sphingomonas > Sphingomonas sp. J315. The sequence continues at coordinate 549,226 of NZ_CP088296.1, forward strand.
GGCATCTCGATCCCCTACCCCACCCAGACGACCTACACCGCCGATCCCAGCGGGAAGCTGATTTTGCCCTATCCCGAGGTGCAGCCCGTGATGCGCGTGGACAAGGGCGCCGGAGAACGCTGATTCGCTCTGACATCCTACATTTTCGAATATAGGGTTTGCAGTCGCGCCCTTAGCTTACCTTACGGCATGGTCGATTTTCGCGATTGCAGTAGGCCACCTCTTGCCGATGGCTGGGGGTTGGCCTAGATGCCCCTGAGCAGGCCATCGCGGGGACCAGAATGTCCGACACCGACACAGTGGAAAGCGTCACGATCCAGCAACTCGCCGCGGGCATGGGCGAGGAACGTGTGTCCGACTGGGTCACGGTATCGCAGGAGATGATCGACAAGTTCGCCGACGCGACCGGCGATCATCAGTTCATCCATGTCGATCCGGCCAAGGCCGCGATGACTCCGTTCGGCGGCACCATCGCGCACGGCTTCCTCACCCTCTCACTGATGCCGTTGCTCAGCCAGAAAACGCCCCAGCCCCGGATCGAGGGGCTGAAAATGGGCGTCAACTATGGCGGCAACAAAGTCCGTTTCCTGACCCCGGTACGCTCTGGCAGCCGCGTGCGCGGGCGTTTCAAGACGCTTGAGCTGGTCGAGAAGCGCCCTGGCCAATGGCAACAAACCGTCGAATTCACCATCGAGATCGAGGGGCAGGACAAGCCCGCCCTGATCGCCGAATGGATCAGCCAGCTTTTTGTATAGACAATAAAATCGAAGGGACCGTCCGCATGCGTTCTGCCGTCATCGTTTCCACCGCCCGTACCCCGATCGGCCGCGCCTATCGCGGCGCGTTCAACGCCCTCCCCTCCCAGACGCTCGCCGCCAGGTCGATCGAGGCCGCGGTCGCCCGCGCCGGGATCGACGGGGCCGAAGTGCAGGACGTGATCCTCGGCGCGGCGCTCCAGCAGGGGCATCAGGCCGGCAACATCGCGCGTCAGGCGCTGCTGCGTGCCGGCCTTCCCACCAGCGTATCGGGCATGTCGGTCGACCGCCAGTGCGCCAGCGGCCTGATGGCGATCGCGACCGCCGCCAAGCAGATCGTGGTCGATAACATGGACATCACCATCGGCGGCGGTGTCGAGAGCATCAGCCTGGTTCAGACGCCGCAGATGCGCGTCGCCCCGGATCCCGAGCTGCTGGCGATGCACAATGACGTGTACATGCCGATGCTGCAGACCGCCGAAGTGGTCGCCGCGCGCTACAACATCGGTCGCGACGCGCAGGACGCCTATGGCTTCCAGTCGCAGCAGCGCACCGCCGCTGCCCAGGCCGCCGGCAAGTTCGACGACGAGATCATCCCCGTCACCGCGACGATGAACATCGTCAACAAGGAAACGAAGGAAGTCACCCAGAAGGAAGTGACGCTGACCAAGGACGAGGGCAACCGCCCCGACACCACGCTGGAGGGGCTTCAGTCGCTCCAGCCGGTCGTCCCCAATGGCACCGTCACCGCGGGCAATGCCTCGCAGCTGTCGGACGGTTCGTCGGCCAGCGTGCTGATGGAGGAAAAGGTCGCCGAGAAGCGCGGCCTCACCCCGCTCGGCCGCTATGTCGGCATGGCGGTCGCGGGCACCAAGCCCGACGAGATGGGCATCGGCCCGGTCTATGCGATCCCGGCGCTGCTCGACCGCTTCAACCTGAAGATGGACGATATCGGCCTGTGGGAGCTGAATGAGGCGTTCGCGGTGCAGGTGCTGTACTGCCGCGACAAGCTCGGCATCCCGGACGAACTGCTCAACGTCAATGGCGGCTCGATCTCGATCGGCCACCCCTATGGCATGACCGGCGCGCGCTGCACCGGCCACGCGCTGATCGAAGGCAAGCGTCGCGGTGCCAAGTACGTCGTCGTGACGATGTGCGTCGGCGGCGGCATGGGCGCAGCGGGGCTGTTCGAGGTTCTTTGAGCCTTACCCGCGCAGAATATTGAAGAGCCGGTGGAGCGATCCACCGGCTTTTCATATTTGGGAGTGCCTCAGCAACCCGCCGCAGCGCCGCGCTTCAACGTGATGTCGCCATATTTCGGTCGGCCAGCCGCCGCGCCCTGTTTCAGCGTGATCGAGTCCATCTTGTGGGCCTTGCCGTCCGCGCGTCCGTCGCCGGTGACGTCACCCACCGCAACTTGCACGCCGCCGCGCGCTTCCTGCGGTTTGGGCGGAGGGCCCTTCGGAATTCGGCGGATGATGTCACGGTCGAGGCCGCCCTGGATCGCCTCGCCATTGCCGCCGCCACCTGCTTTGCGCGGGGTCAGCTTTGCTTGCTTCATCGCACCGCTGCCGGCCCCGGCACCTGCGCCGGCAACGATGTCGATGCAGCGGACGTCGTCCCGCGATTCACCCTTCACCCCGTCGAACTTCAAAAACTGCCCGCCCGCCGCCGGCACCGCGATCGCCATCATCGCGCCCACAATAATCAGTCGCATCGTCCCGTCTCCCGTCGCTGTGTGATTGCCCTGCCCTCGCGCTGCGGCTATGCCGATTGGAGCGTTGCGCTAGACTTGTACTCTAGAGCATTAATCCAGTCTGAACTGTTTCGAGTAGATGCGTATGGCGACCAAGGCAGGTGAAACCCGAACCCGTGTGCTAGAGGCGGCCGCCCGCCTGTTCGCCGAACGCGGGCTGGAGGCGGTGTCGATCCAGGATATCCGCGACGCATCGGGCGTCTCGAACGGCAGCATTTTCCACCATTTCGGCTCGAAGAACGGCGTTGCGCTCCATGTCTATCTCGACGAACGCCGCGCCTATTGGGAGCATGCCATCGCGGCGGTCGAGGCGCATGACGGCGACCCCGTCGACGCGCTGGGTGCGGCGGTCCGCGCCACGCTCGCCTATCAGCAGGAACATCCCGAGCGGCACAATTTCATGATCGAATGCGCCAGTTCGACCTGGACCCGCGCGCATGCCGAGCCGGTTCAGGCGCTCAACGCCGAGTTTACGACGCGCTTCATCGCATGGGGCGCGCCGCACGTGATGGCCGGACGGCTCCGCCCGATCGACCCGCAACTCGTCGCCGCGCTCGTCTTCGGCCCCAGCCAGTGGCTCGCCCGTTCCTGGCTCACGGGCCTGACCCCCGAGCCGCCGACCCATTATGCCGACATGCTGGTCGACCTCGTCACCCGCGCGCTGCGTCCCGACGCTTGACGCCGCCCCGCCGTCGGGCAAAGCCGCGCGCATGGGAATGAGCTTCACGCACCGCATCCGGATCGAGGCGCACGCCGTCTGGCTCGCCGTCCGCGATCCCCGCACGCCCTTGTTCGCGAAGCTGGTCGGGCTGCTCGTCGCCGCCTACGCACTCTCGCCGATTGACTTGATCCCTGACTTCATCCCGGTGTTGGGGCTGGTCGACGACGCGCTGCTGATCCCGGCAGGGGTGTGGCTGTTCGGGAAGCTGGTCCCCGCCGCGCTGCTCGCCGAACATCGCGCGACCGCCGCCGCAGCAGCGGAGCGCCCGGTCAGCAAATGGGGCATCGCCATCGTGATCGCGATCTGGGCGCTGATCGCCTTGGTGGTCTATGAGTTCCTGATGCTCGGCTATGACTGAGCGCTGAAGCTGCGGGCGAACCGTCGCCCCGCTCAGCTATGCTTCGCCATCCATTCTTCCAGCACCGGCGCGATGCGGGTGCGCCACTTGCTGCCGTTGAAGATCCCATAATGGCCGACATCCTCGGCCATGTGGTATTTCTTCATCTTCGCAGGCAGCTTGGTCGCAATGGTCAGCGCCGCCCTGGTCTGGCCCAGCCCTGAAATATCATCCTTCTCACCCTCGATCGCCAGCAGCGCGGTGTCGGTGATCGCGCCCGGATCGACCCGGCGACCGCGATGCATCATCTCGCCCTTGGGCAGCGCGTGCGACTGGAACACCACGTCGATCGTCTGGAGGTAGAATTCCGACGTCATATCGCACACCGCGCGATACTCGTCGTAGAAGCGCATGGTCGGATCGGCGCTCTCGCCATCGCCCTTGACCAGATGCTTGAACATTTCCCAGTGGGAAATCATGTGGTTGCCCAGGTTCATCGTCATGAAGCCGGCGAGCTGAAGGAAGCCCGGATAGACGGTCCGCCCCGCGCCCGGATAGGTGCCGGGGACCGTCGCGATCACATTCTGCTTGAACCAGCTATGCGGCCGCTCGGTCGCCAGCGTGTTGACCGCAGTCGGCGCCTCGCGCGTGTCGATCGGCCCGCCCATCATGGTCAGCGTACGCGGCGTGTTGGGGTGCTTGTCGGCATTCATCAGCGCCACGGCGGCATAGGCCGGGACGGAGGGCTGACACACGGCGAGTACATGCGGGCGCGCATCGCCCTCAGCGCCGATCGTCGCGAGGAATTCGACCAGATAATCGACATAATCATCGAGGTCGAAGCGCCCGTCGCTCAACGGCACCTGTCGCGCGTCGCGCCAGTCGGTGATGTAGACATCGGCAACCGGCAGCATCCGCTGCACCGTGCCGCGCAGCAGCGTCGCGAAATGCCCGCTCATCGGCGCGACGATCAGCAGCTTGGGGCCGCCCTCGACGCCCTCGCGCACGAAGCGCTTGAGCTGGCCGAACGGTTTGCGGAGCACGATCTCCTCACGCACCGCGATCTGCTTGCCGTCGATCTCGGTGTAATCCAGCCCGAATTCCGGCTTGCCGCGCGGTGCAGAGGCATGGGCGAACACTTCGAGCGCGGAGGCGAGGATCGGGCCGCCGCCGAAATAGGCAAAGGGATTGGCCGGATTGTTGAGCAGGCCCGCGCTGAAATTCGCCAGCGCGCTCGCGCCGGCCAGCATCGAGCGCTGAAGTTCATAGGCGTTATACAACATCGGCAATCAACATCCCCGCCCCGCACGGGGCAATGACAACGGTCTCATTGGGTTTATAGCGGGCTCATGCTGCAGTGCAAACGCGACGTACCGGATTTTCGATCCGCGAAGCCTGTTTCCTTGTCCTGCGCTTCGGGCTAGGCGGCGGCCATGTCCGAAACGACACCGCCCCCCGCCGCCGCACAGCCGCAGCGCAAGCTGTCCAGCCTGACGATCGTCTGGGGCTATACCCGCCGCTATCCGCTCCAGCTGTCGCTGGCGATCGTCGCGCTCCTCCTCGCCGCAGGCGCGACCCTGTGGATTCCGCGCACCTTCAAGGAGGTGGTGGACAAGGGCTTCGGCCCCGATTCTGACCCCAGCCAGATCGGCGGCTATTTCCAGGGGTTGTTGCTGGTCGTTATCGTCCTCGCCTTCGCCACCGCGATGCGCTTCTACTTCGTGTCCTGGCTGGGCGAACGCACGGTGGCGGACATGCGCGCGGCGGTGCACCGCAATCTGCTGCGCCTGCCCCCGCGCTGGTTCGAGGAAAACCGCCCGTCGGAAATCGCCAGCCGCCTGACCGCAGACACCGCCGTGGTCGAACAGATCGTCGGCACGACGGTCTCGGTGGCGCTCCGCAACCTGCTGATCGCGATCGGCGGGACGCTGTACCTCTTCGTCCTCGCGCCGAAGATCGCGGCCTATCTGCTGGTCGGTATCCCGGTCATCGTGCTGCCGATCATGTGGCTGGGCGGGCGCGTCCGCCGCTTTTCGCGGACCAGCCAGGACCGCGTCGCCGATATCGGGTCGATCGCCTCGGAAACGCTGGGCGCGATGCGCATAGTCCAGGCGTTCGGGCAGGAGAATCGCGAGAGCGCGCGCTTCCAGGACGCAGTCGATCGCGGCTTTTCGACCGCGCGCAAGCGGTTTGCAACGCGTGCGCTGATGACGGCGCTGGTGATCTTCGCGCTGTTCACCGCGATTACCCTCATCATGTGGGACGCGGTCTATGGCGTGGCGCAGGGCCGCATCTCGGGCGGGTCGATCACCGCCTTCGTCATCACCGCCGGCCTCGTCACCGGTGCGTTCGGTGCGTTGACCGAGGTCTATGGCGACCTGCTCCGCGCATCGGGTGCCGCCGCGCGGCTCGCCGAGCTGCTCGCCGAAGAGCCGGAGATCGCCGCCCCCGCCAACCCGGTCGCGCTCCCCGAACCGGCACAGGGTGCGATTGACTTCGATCATGTCACCTTCCGCTACCCCACCCGCCCCGAGGTTTCGGCGCTGAACGACTTCACTTTGTCGGTCGCTCCCGGTGAGACCGTCGCTGTCGTCGGCCCGTCAGGCGCGGGCAAATCGACGCTCTTCCAGCTCGTCCAGCGCTTCTACGACCCGGAAGCGGGCGAAGTCCGCGTCGATGGCGTGCCGCTGCCAAAGGCCGACCCGGCACAGGTCCGCGCGCGCATGGCGATGGTGCCGCAGGAAACGGTGATCTTCGCCGCCAGCGCTCGCGACAATCTCCGTTATGGCCGCTGGGACGCTACGGAAGAGCAGATCTGGCAGGCCGCCGAGGCCGCGAACGCCGCAGACTTTCTGCGCGAGCTGCCCCAGGGGCTCGACACCTTCCTCGGTGAAGACGGCGCGCGCCTGTCGGGCGGCCAGCGCCAGCGCATCGCCATCGCCCGCGCATTGCTGCGCGACGCGCCCATCCTGCTGCTCGACGAGGCGACCAGCGCGCTCGACGCCGAAAGCGAGCGGCTGGTGCAGGATGCGCTCGAGCATCTGATGCAGGGGCGCACGACGCTCGTCATCGCCCACCGACTCGCCACCGTCCGCGCGGCGCAGCGGATCATCGTGATGGACGAAGGGCGCATCGTCGAGACCGGCACACACGGCGAACTGGTCGCAAAGGGCGGCCTCTATGCCCGCCTTGCCAGCCTTCAGTTCAGCGAAAGCGCCTAATAGCGCGAGAGATACCAGGCAGCGAAGGCAAGCACTGCACCCAGCACGATCGCGACCCGAAGCTTCGGGTTGCGTTCGCGGCTGCGATCCTGCCCGATCCGGTCGAGGTCGAACCAGTAATGCGCCGGGTGCGCCTCGCGGATCACCCCCATGTCGCGCAGACGGTCGAACGCCTGGCGCTCGGCGGGACTCGATGGAGCATATTCGATCGCCGTGCCGGGAGAGATCGCGCGGTGGTCGGCAAAGTGACGCTGGACCCGGAATTGTGACAGGTCGGACGCGCCATTGGCGGAGAGGGAATGGACGTTGAGCATGGCCGTGCCGGATAGTCGGCGTGCACGTCCGCAGTTTCAAGGCCTCTGGTCGCGTCGCCATCGCCTCCGCCAAAGGGCGCCATGCCGTTCCACCTGTTCCGCCCGGTCATCGCCGGTGCCGTCCGCTCGACCGCATCGTCGCGTGCGTCGGCGCAACGATCTGCATCGCGCTGACCGTGTTCGTCTGCGCGGGTCTTGATCTCGACGTGCTGCTCTTGCTCGCCGAGGGCCACGCTCAGGTGCGGCGCGGCAGGAGCGCGGCTTCCCAATAATTTGAAAGCGCGGTACGGTCGCCAAAAGACCGGAGAGGATGATGACCCGCGAGTTCGACCTGATCGTCTATGGCGCCACCGGCTTCACCGGCCGCCTCGTCGCCGAGTATCTGGCACAGCATTACAGCGACGGATCGCTCAACTGGGCGATGGCCGGGCGCTCGCTGACCAAGCTCGAAGCGGTGCGCGACGAGATCGGCGCGCCCGCTGACACGCCCTTGCTCACCGCCAATGCCGACGATCCCGCCGCGCTGCGCGCCCTGACTGCCCGGACCAAGGTCGTGCTGACCACCGTCGGCCCCTATCAGCTTTACGGCAACGACCTCGTCGCCGCCTGCGTCGAGACCGCCACCGGCTATGTCGACCTGTGCGGCGAGCCCAACTGGATGCACGACGTCATCGCTCGCCACCACGATGCGGCGAAGGCAAGCGGCGCGCGGATCGTCCTGTCGTGCGGCTTCGATTCGATCCCCTTCGACCTTGGCGTGTGGACCGTCGAGCAGGCCGCGATCGCCAAATGGGGCCAGCCCGCCCCGCGCGTAAAGGGCCGCGTACGCAAGATGCAGGGCACCTTCTCCGGCGGCACCTTCGCCAGCGGCAAGGCAACCGCCGCGGCGGCGGCAAAGAACCCCGCGATCTTCAAGATCCTGCTCGACCCCTTCGCGCTCACCCCCGGCTTTACCGGGCCGGACCAGCCCAAGGGGGTGATGCCCGAATATGACGACGCGGTCGGCGGCTGGGTCGCGCCGTTCGTGATGGCGGTGATCAACACCAAGAATGTCCACCGCACCAATTTCCTCGCCCACCACCCCTATGGCCGCGACTTCCGCTATGACGAGATGATGGTCGCGCCGGGGCTGGGCGAACTCGGCAAGGCGGCGGCGGAGGCGATCTCGAAGATGAACCCGATGAACGCCGACAAGGGGCCTGCCCCCGGCGAGGGACCGTCGAAGGAAGAGCGCGAGGCCGGCTTCTACGAAATCGACTTCATCGCTGAAATGCCGACCGGCGAGCGCCTGACCTGCACCGTCACCGGCGACCGTGACCCGGGCTATGGATCGACATCGAAGATGATCGCGGAGGCAGCGCTCTGCCTGATCCGCGACGTCGATGGCGACGGCGGCGTCTGGACCCCCGGTGCGCTGATGGCCGAGCCGTTGAAGGCGCGGCTGGAGGCCAATGCGGGGCTGACGTTCAGGGTTCGCTGAGGCTAGCCAATCGCGCCGATCGGGATATCCGTGTAGAAGGCCATCGCGACGATCGCGAGCAGCACGGCCACCACGATCGCCACCGGCACATATTTGCGCCGGTGGTGCAGGATCACCGCATCGAGCACGCGCAGATCGAGCCAATAATAGCCCTGCCCTTCACGGCGGATCACGCGCTGTGCGATCAGCTTGTCGAACACCGGCTTCAACTCGGCGGGCGGCGTGTAAATGATCGTGTCGAGCGGCGTCACCGCATGCTGCGCGCAAAAATGATCGACGATCTTCCGCCGCGCGCGCGCGAATTTGGTGATCGGGACCGATTCAACGACCGCCATCAGCGTTTCCGCCCCTGATGCTTGATGTTCGCAGGCCGCCCACGCCGCTTGAGCGGGCGTGGCGGACCGGACTTGCGGCGCTCGCCGTCAGGACGCGGGCCGGACCCGCTACCCTTGCCGTCGGGTAGCTCGAAGCGCAGCGCCCCCGACACCGGGTTCGCCTCGACCAGCTTCAGCTGCAGCCGCTGGCCCAGCGCGAACTCCGCGCCGGTATCCTCGCCCACCAGTCGTTGCCCCGCCTCGTCATAGCGGAAATATTCGCGCCCCAGATCGCGCGCGGGAACCAGCCCGTCGCCGCCGATCCCATCGACGGTCGCAAAGAACCCAAATGACTGCACCCCGGTGATCCGCGCATCCAGCACCTCGCCGACATGGCTCGCCAGATAGGCGGCAACATAGCGATCGATCGTGTCGCGCTCGGCCTCCATCGCGCGGCGCTCGAGCTTGCTGATCAGCTCGCCGGTCTTCTCCATGTCCTTGTCGGCGGGCAGCTCGCCGCCCGGCCCCAGCTTGAACGCTTCGGTCAGCGCGCGGTGGACGACCAGATCGGCATAGCGCCGGATCGGTGAGGTGAAGTGCGCATAGCTGCCCAGCGCCAGCCCGAAATGCCCGGCATTTTGCGGGCCGTAATAGGCCTGGGTCTGCGTCCGCAGCACCTTGGGTCATCACCTCGGCGTGATAATCCGCCTCCTTGGTCCGCGCGATGACATGGTTGAACGTCTTGGGCCGGATCACCTGCCCCAGTGCGAACTCCACATCGAGCGTCTTCAGATACTCCTTGAGCGCGACCAGCTTCTCGCGGCTCGGCGGCTCGTGGATGCGGTACATCACCGGCGCCTTCTTCTTCTCCAGCGCCTTGGCCGCCGCGACATTGGCGGCGATCATGTAATCCTCGATCAGCTTGTGCGCGTCCAGTCGCTCGCGCGGCGCGACCGAGAGGATACGACCCTTTTCGTCGAGCACGATGCGCCGTTCGGGCAGGTCGAGGTCGAGCGGCTCACGCTTCGCCCGCGCCTTGTTGAGCGCGGCCCAGCAGTCCCATAGGGGGCGCAGCGCGGTTTCGGTCAGCGGGTGCTCCTCCGCACCGTCGATCGCCGCCTGCGCATCCTCATACGCGATGTTCGCAGCCAGCTTGACCACCGCGCGGCTGAACCGCCAGTCCTTGATCTCGCCATCGGCCGAAATCCGCATGTGGCACGCCAGCGCCGCGCGCTCGACGCCCTCCTTCAGCGAACACACATCCGCCGACAGCACCTCGGGCAGCATCGGCACGACGCGGTCGGGGAAATAGACGCTGTTCCCCGCTTGCGTGCCTCGCGGTCGAGCAGCGAGCCGGGGCGGACATAGAAGCTGACATCGGCAATCGCGACGATCGCCTTCCACCCGCCCTTGTTCGCAGGGTCGTCGTCGGGCGTCGCCCACACCGCATCGTCATGGTCGCGCGCATCGGCCGGGTCTATCGCGACGATCGGCAGATGACTCAGATCCTCGCGCCCCTCCCCCAAGGGCTGCTTCGCCACCCGTTCGGCTTCGGCGAGCAATTCCTCCGAGAAGATGTGCGGGATTTCATGCTTGTGGATGGCGATCAGCGAAAAGCTGCGCGGCGCGAAGGGATCGCCGAGAATCTCGCTGACCTTAGCGAACAGGCGCGGCCCCTTGCCCGTAACCTCCGCCATCACCAGGTCACCCGGCTCCGCGCCATTGCGGTCGGAGATGACGGGGCTGGTACGCTCCTTCTTGTCCAAGCCCTGCAGATAGAGCCGGCCGCCCTCTTCATGGACGACACCCAGCACCGCCGCATCGCCCTTGGCGAGCTTCTTCATCGGATGCGCGATCAGGCCCTTCCCGGCCTCCTCGGTCCGCGCGAGGATGCGGTCACCGACGCCCAGCGCGCCACCCGGCCCACGCTTTTCGCGCACGCGCAGCCGCGGCACCGGAATGCCCTCGGCTTCCCAGCGCTCCGGCACCGCCCAGACGGTATCGCCGTCCGCTTCGACGATGCGCAGCACGGCCACCTTGGGCACGCCGCCCATCTTGTGGAAAGCGCGGCCGGGGGCGACGTCGATCAGCCCCTCGTCGCTCATGTCCTTGAGCAGCGCCTTGAGCGCGATTTTCTCCTGCGCCGACAGGCCGAACGCGCGCGCAATCTCGCGCTTGCCTGCGGGCTGGTCCGACGATGTGATGAAATCGATAATCTGTTGCCGTGTCGGCAGGCCCGGAGCGGGCTTGGTCTTTGCTTTGTTCTGATATGCCATTGGCGCCGAATATAGTGCGCGCAGCACCAGCGCGCCAGCGCACAGCCCTGCTAGAAGGGTCGCATCCGCCCGGTGAGACGGAAATCGGCCAGCGCACGATCGAAATATGTTGCAGCGCGCGCATCGCCACCGGCCCCCGCGATCAGCAGCGCACGATACTCGGCGGCAACGGCCAACATGCGCGGATCATCGCGCGACGATTGCCACATCAGCGTGCCGAGCAAGGATCGCAGTTCCGTCTTTGCCGCATCATACCTCGCCGGCCCCTGAGCAACCATCGCGCGCGCCAGTCCGCGCCGTGCCCGCGATTGTACCGCCGTGAGCACCAGAAAAGCGGGCCGCTCCTTCAGGAAGGTGCGAAAGGCCGCTTCGGCAGCCGGCGCATCGCCGCCATCGAGCAGCGCCTCGGCCGCGATGAGCGCGCGCGCGTCCTGCGGGCGCAGCTTCTGCGAAAAAATCCCAGGAATGCCGGATGAACCGCAGCAACGACACGCGCGCCACACCAAAGCCCTTCAGATCGTCGCGCTGACTCGATCCCCGTGCCGAACGAAATCTGAACTCGGTGTGCTCGACCATTACCGCCGACGCGAGCGCATGGGCCTCCGCATGGCGCCCAATGGCGCGAAACCGTTCGATCGTGGCAAGGTTGTATCCCGAAAAGGCGGGGATTCTGCCTTGAGCATCGACCGGGCTAATGCCTAGCTGTCTGCTGGCACCGGCCTGCCACAGCGCTGCCGTGCTTTGTTCGGTCGGTCGGCCCCGCACCCGCTCCTCGAACAGCGCTGCTTCCTGGATCGCGTATCGCGAGGTACCCCGGAAATCCGCACTGCGCGTCGGAATCTCGTATGCGCCATCATAGGCAACGCGAATCGCGGCCTCGATCTTGCCCTGCCTCGCGAGGTTTTCGGCCAGTTGCATCCAAAGGCCGAAGCGATTGGCATCGAGGTCCATATCGACCTCTTCTGGCGTGATCGCCGCGATCTGTTTGCGCAAGGCGCTCTCTTCCGCCTTGAGCGCGGCGGCGGTGGGCGGCCTTGTCTGCGCCGCAGAGACCGGGATCGGCGCGAGTAACAGGGCGAGGGCAAGCAGTCGCATCGCAAGAGACTGGCACAGCCCCGCGCGCGGTCAATCGACGAAAGCTGACCTGCCCGCTAACGTTGCGGGATGACCTATGACCTTCTCATCGCCGGTGGCGGCATCAATGGGTGCGCCATTGCGCGTGAGGCAGCGCTGCTGGGGCTGAAGGTGCTGCTGGTCGAGCGCGATAGCCTGGCCGCGCACACCTCCTCGGCGTCGAGCAAGCTGATCCATGGTGGGCTGCGCTACCTCGAAACCTATGAGTTCCGGCTGGTCCGTGAAGCTCTGGTCGAGCGCGAGCGGATGCTCGCCGCCGCGCCGCATCTGATCCGCCCGATGGCGTTCGTCCTGCCGCACGCGCATGCCGTCCGCCCCCGCTGGATGATCCGCGCAGGACTCTGGCTCTACGACCTGCTCGGGCTCGGCTCGTCGCTCCCCCGATCGCGCGTGCTGGGCCGCGACGATCCCCGCCTCGCCCCGCTGGCACCCGACAGCAGCGGATTTCTTTACTGGGACGCACAGGTCGACGATGCCGCGCTGGTCCGCGCCAACGCCGCTGACGCCCTCGCGAACGGCGCGGAGGTCGCAACGGGCGTCGCAGTGACCGGCGCGCAACGGACCGGGATGGGCTGGGACGTCGCTCTCTCCGACGGGCGCACGATCAACGCGCGCGGATTCGTCAACGCCGCGGGGCCGTGGGTGCTGGAACTGCTCAAGACGATCGGCATAGAGACCGCCAGCGACCTGCGGCTGGTCAAGGGCAGCCACATCACCGTGCCCGCTCTTTGGGACGGGGACCACGCCTATATCCTGCAGCAACCCGACCGCCGCGTCGTCTTCGCCGCGCCATGGCAGGGCAAGACGATGATCGGCACGACCGACGTGCCGGTGCAACACCCCGGCGATGCAGGCATCGACGCGGGCGAGATCGCCTATCTCTGCGCCGCAGCGAATCGCTATTTCAGGCGGCAGATCGGACCGGCTGACATCACCGGCAGCTGGTCGGGCATCCGTGCGCTTTACGACGATGGAGCCGGAGAGGCGCGCACCGTGACACGCGACTATCATCTCGAACTCGATTTACGCGGCGCGCCGGTCCTGTCCGTCTTCGGAGGCAAGATCACCACCGCCCGCGCGCTCGCCGAGCACGTAATGGCGAAGCTTGCCCCAGAACTCGGCTACACTGCGCGCCCGGTCACACGCGACCGGAGGCTTCCTCAGCCATAGGCGATCCACCGTCCCATCGTCCCCGCGGCGAGCCACAGCAGGAGCGACACGACCGCCATCAGTCGCGCCGCCGTCGGCACCTCTCCCGACCACCCCGCTACCCGGTCGCCCCAGATGAGCCGGAACGCCACCGCGTTGACCAGTGCCAGAGCGATCAGCACCAGCTTGCGGAAGAAGATGTCGGACGTCGCCAGCGCGCGCCCGTCCGCCGCGAACAGGACGATGCCGCTCGCAGTCATCACCGCCAGCCCGGCGATCGCCACGGGGGTCAGCGCGCGCGACAGCGGCGCGATCGGAAGTGCGCGCCACAGCCCGGCGATGCGCAGATCGACCACGCCGATCCCGCCGACCAGCATGACGAGTCCCAGCAAATGCAGCGTATTGGCAATCGGATAGACCAACGCCGATCCGCGCGCCCAGCCAGCGATTCCCACTGCATCGAGCCACGCGGCGGCGCTCAGCAACAGGCTTTCCAACCGCCTCGCCTCAGCGCAGTTCGACGGTCTTGCTGCCGACCATGACCCGCTCGATCCGCATCTCGGCGGTGCCGTCGCGGCGGGCATAGCCGGTCAGGCGGACGCGCTTGCCCGGCTCGACCTCGGCTTTGCTCAGCCCGCGCGCTTCCATCCGCGATACCGGTGCCAGGATCACGTCCCAGCTCTTGCCCTTCCACTTGATCTTCGCAGTCCCGTGCGGGTTACCCCAATTGAGCTCGGTAAAGCTGGTGGTCAGCGTCAGCGGCTTGGCCTCGTCATAGGACGACCAGCCATGATGCGCGGCCGCCGGCACCGCAACGGCCAGCGCGGCGACGGCGATCAGCGTGAGTGAACGCATGCGAGTTCTCCCGGATCGTGGATGCAATAGCATACGCACGAACCGGGAGAGGGTTCAAATCAATAGGCGCGCGCGACCAGAATCCGCTCGACCGCCGGCTTGCCGGTAAACACGCACGCGCCATCCGCCGGCGCTGCGTCGAGCGGCACGTTGCGGAAGGTGAGCTTGAGCGCCTTGATCCGCTCGACCACCGCGTCGAGCTCCGCCCCCTCGGGCCGCGCCCACTGCACCTCGACCCAGCCGGGATATTTTCCCGACCCTTCGAAATGCGCCTTGAGCGCATCGAAGCTGTCGACCCCGCGCACGATATTGCCGTCCAGCCGTGCGCGCGCATCGGCGTGCAGCCCGGCCTGGATTTCCTCCAGCAGCGCCGCGGCTGAAGCAACGAAGTCGCCCTTCGCCACCACCGCACTGTCGAGCTTGCCGTCCTCGCGGTACAACCGGTCGCGGCGGATCACCGAGACATTGCCGCCCGCCATGTCGCGCCCGCCGACTTCGATCACCACCGGCGCGCCCTTCTTGACCCAGCCCCAGCGCTTGGTCGCGGCCTTGGCGGGACGCGCGTCGCACAGCGCGCGCACCGGCTCGCCCAGCGACGACAGCTTCGCCAGTTCGGCCTGCAACCCCTTGCAGTAATCGAGCAGCGCGGCGTCCTCGTCGGTGTCGCGCAGCATCGGCACGATCACGATCTGCCACGGTGCGACGCGCGGCGGCACGCGCAGGCCGTCATCGTCGCCATGCACCATGATCAGCCCGCCGATCATCCGCGTCGACATGCCCCAGCTGGTCGTCTGCGCCAGCTCCTGCACGCCTTCCGAATTCTGGAACTTGATGTTCTGCGCCGACGAGAAGGTGGTGCCCAGGAAGTGCGACGTGCCCGCCTGAAGCGCCTTGCCGTCCTGCATCATCGCCTCGATGCTGTAGGTCGCGACCGCGCCGGGGAAGCGCTCATTCTCCGGCTTCTCGCCCGCAATCACCGGCATCGCGACGCATTCCTCGGCGAAGCTGCGATAGACCTCCAGCATCTTCATCGTCTCTTCGCGCGCTTCGGCGACCGTGGCGTGCGCGGTATGCCCCTCCTGCCACAGGAACTCGGCGGTGCGCAGGAACATGCGCGTGCGCATCTCCCAACGGACGACATTGGCCCATTGGTTGATGAGGACGGGCAGGTCGCGCCACGACTGGACCCAGCGGCTGAACGCCGCGCCGATCACCGTCTCGCTCGTCGGGCGCACGACCAGCGGCTCCTCCAGCTTCGCATCGGGATCGGGCACCAGCCGCCCGTCCTTCTGGATCAGCCGGTGATGCGTGACGACCGCCATTTCCTTGGCGAACCCGTCGACATGCTCGGCCTCCTTCTCGAAGTAGGACAGCGGGATGAACAGCGGGAAATAGCAATTGTCATGCCCCGTCGCCTTGATGCGATCGTCGAGCAGCCGCTGGATGCGCTCCCAGATGCCATAGCCCCATGGCCGGATGACCATGCACCCACGCACGCCGCTCTCCTCGGCCATATCGGCTTCGGTGATGACGGCCTGATACCAGGCGGCGAAGTCCGCTTCGCGGGTGACGTTGAGTGCGCGTTTGATCATGGAAGCGCGATTAGCGTGCGAATCGGGACCCGTCACGCCCCTTCGCGGGTTGCCCCGCGCGGCCTCGCCCCCTAGGCATTCGCGGGTGCAAAGTGATCGCGTACTGACCGGCCTCGGCCTGCGCCTCGTCGCCATCCTCATGCTCTCGACGATGGGCGCGCTGATCAAGCTGGTCGAGATGCGCGGCGCACACCTCGCCGAGATCCTGCTGTTCCGTCAGCTGTTCGCCATTCCCTTCATCCTCGCCTGGATCGCCGCCGGCGCTGGACTCGCCTCCATCCGCACCGAACGCTTCGGGCTGCATCTCAACCGCACCGTGATCGGCCTGACCGGCATGGTGTTCAATTTCGGCGCGGTGCTCCTATTACCGCTGGCCGAGGCGACGACGCTCTCATTCACCGCACCGATCTTTGCGACGATCCTGGGCGCGCTGATTCTGCGGGAACCGACCGGCTGGCGGCGCTGGGGCGCGGTGCTGGCCGGGTTCGTCGGTGTGCTGATCGTGACCCAGCCGGGCGACGGCCACATTCCGCTGACCGGCGCGCTGGTGGGGCTGACCGCCGCCTTCTTCGTCGCGCTGATCGCAATCCAGCTGCGTCACATGGGCAAGACCGAAAGTCCCGCCACCACAGTCTTCTGGTTCTCGACCCTGTCGGTCCCCCCGCTCGCGATTGGCTATGTCTTTTTCGCGCAGATGCACGACTGGCAGACCTTCGCGATGCTGATCGGCATCGGCCTGGTCGGCGGCGCGGGACAGCTCGCGCTCACCGCGGCATTGCGCTTCGCCCCCGTCTCCGCAGTGGTGCCGATGGATTATTCCAGCCTGATCTGGTCGACGCTCTACGGCTATATTCTGTTCAGCGTGCTACCCGGCCTGTGGACCTGGGTCGGTGCGCCGATCATCGTCGCCAGCGGCCTCTACATCGCCTGGCGCGAGCAACGGCTCGGCCTCGCCCGCCGTACCAGTCCAGTCGAAGCGCCAGGCGAAGATGCCGATGCTGATGGGGAGCGTGGCGTAAAGGGTGGGCGCGAGCGGAGCTAGGCTCCGCACCATCGCCAGCGCAGTTGACGCCAGCCCGGTCAGCGCCAGGATCAACCAGATCCAGACCTGCCCGATCGCCTCGCGCCGCTCCTCCAGATCGATGTCCTGCCGCCGCAGCACGTCGCGAAACAGCAGCGCGGTGATCGCCGACATGGCGGTGAACCCCATGCCATAGACGGTGAACAGCCGCCCCAGACTCCCGCGAAACCCGGCAAGATCGCCCGCCAGAAACGCCGCGAACGACACCGACATCGCGCGCAGCGGCACGACATAGATCAGCACGGTGAAGATCAGCAGCAGCGTCAGCAGCAGCGACCGCCCGTCCCCCTGCCCCGCGCAGCCGCCGCCACCGCACATGCGACCACCAGAACAGCGCCATGATCGCAAAACCGATGACGAAACTGGGGATCGCCGCGACCGCGCTTTCCAGCGTCCCGCCGTCTGCCGCCGATCCTCCGGCGCCGACCACCATCAGCGTGATCGCGAATGCGAACGCCGCATCGGTGAAATTGTCGATGCGTCCAGTCTCGCGTTCGGTCATCGGCGGTACACCAGCAGGATATTGTTCGCGGGCATCTCGACCAGCCGGTCGAACCGCAACCCGCGCGCCGCCGCCGCCCCGGTCACATCGGCAACGTCACGCAGCCCCCAGCACGGATCGCGTGCCCTGAGCGAGGCATCGAACGCTTCGTTCGACGGCGCAGTCGGCACATCGGCGCGGCGATAGGGTCCATAAAGGATCAACGGCCCGCCCACCGGCAACAACCGCGCCGCGCCGTCGAGCAACCCCAGCGTCGCCGCCCACGGGCTGATATGCACCATGTTGATGCACAGGATCGCATCCGCCGCACCGATTGGCCACTCCGGTGCTGCCGCATCGATCGCCAGCGGCGACGCGACATTGGCCAGCCCCGCGCACCATGAAGCGATCGACGCGCGCCCATCCGGGTCGGGATCGCTCGGCACGAAGCTCAGCGTCGGAAAGCGCCCGGCAAAGAACGCCGCATGCTCCCCGCTCCCGCTCGCCACCTCCAGCACACTGCCCGCGTCCGGCAGCAACTCCGCCAGCTCCGTCGCGATCGCCTCCCGGTTGCGCAGCGTCGCTGGCGCATGCTTGCGCACATCGCCGCGATCCTCGGCCACGATCCACGGCGTCGCATCGCTCATTGCGCGAACAGCTCCAGGAATTTGAGCGCCAGCGGACTCTTCTCCACCTCCGCCACCTGCACGCGGTTGCCCCAGTGTAACCCGTCGGTATTGCCCTGCAGCACCAGCGTCAGCTTCTTCTCCGGCACCTTGAGCAACAGCCCGGCATAGGCTTCGGGCCACCAGCCGCCATGCCACACCAGCCGCTGCCCCCGCCAACGCTGCGTCCACCAGCCATAGGCATAGCTTGCCTCGCGCCCGTCGGGATCGATCGCCGGGGTCCACATCTGGGTCAGCAAGCGGCGCGGCAGGATCCGTTCCTGATCGAGCGCGATCGAGTAAAGCGCCAGGCTGCGCGCGCTCGCGATGATCCCGCTCGATGCATTCATTTCGGGATTGGGCAGCGGCGTCGGTTGCAACCGGTCGGCCTCCACCTCGGGCGCGACGGTGCGGAATGGCGGCGCAAGGTTGACCAGCGCCAGCCCGCCCTCGGGATCACGCCAGCCGGCCGCGATATCCTTCAGCCCCGCCTTGTCGATCACGTACCGCCGCACCCATTGGTCGAACGGCTTGCCCGTCTTCTCCTCGACCCAGTTCGCCAGCCGCCCGAACACGATCGGATTGTACAGGAAATTGGTCCCCGGCTTGCCCAGCACGCGCATCTGCAGCACGTCGCGCAAGGTCAGCGTGGCCGAACAATCGATCTTCGGCGGCGTATATCCATCAGCGAGCGTCTTGCCGCCGCCGAACATGTTTCCGCTCTTCACCAGCCACGCACAGCGGTCCTTCCAGTCCGACAGCGTCGTGAACGGGTCGTCCAGGTCGATCACCCCGTCCGCATCCATCGCGATCAGCGTGGCGGCGGAAAAGGTCTTGGTGATCGACGCGACGAGGTAGCTGGTATCGGCGGTGGTCGGCTCCTCGGCATCGTGGTCCTGCCAGCCGACGCCCTCCGCCGCGATAATCCTGTCGCCCTTCGCGATCGCCCAGGACAGGCTGAGCACATGATGCTCGGCGCGATACGCCTTCACCGCCGCGGTAAATTCGGCGATCTTGGCCGCATCGTCCCGCGGTGCGGGCTGCGCCTGCGCCAGGACGGGCAGGCTCAACGCCGCCAGCGCAAGAAGCACGTTGCGAATCATCGGGTTTCTCCCTCGAAACCCGACGCTAATCCCCTGAGGCTCCGCGTCAAAGCGGAGAGGTCAGCGCGGCGCGCAGGCCGAACGGTCGCCGGCCTTGCACCGCGCGACCTTTGCCTCCCATTCGGCGCGCACCCGGGCAGCCTCCGCCTCGCGCCGCGCCACATCCGCGCGCCACGCCGCCATCCGCGCCTCATGCTCGGCCTTTTGCCGGGCGACATAGAGGTCGTAATCGGCCTTGCGGTCGAGATTGGTCTTGGCGACGCGATCCGCCTCGGCCTGATCGCGCTGCTTCTGCTGGTCGTACATCCGCTGCGCCGCGATCCGGTCGGCGTCGGCTTCCTCGCGCGAGATGCGCGGATCATGGGTTTGTGCGGTGACCGGCGCGGCGATGGCCAGCGCGAGCAGCAGTGCAAAGGATCGCATCGATCGTCTCCCCCAGCGGCACGGGTCGCACCCGCCCCTATTGCACCAAGGCTATCGCGAAACCCCGCCCCGCGAAACTGACGAAATCGGTTCAGCGCCGCTGCGGGGCATAGCGGATGCGCGCCACCCCCTCCGCCTCGACCGGCATGAACAGCCCCTGCCCGGTCGCGCGGATCGTGCCGTTGGTGACGCGGCGGATCTGCGCCGACAGCAGGAAATCGCCCTCGCGCCGCTCAGCCACCGCGCGCCGCGCCGCCGCCAGCACGCGCGCATAATCCTTCGCGAAATCATGGCTCAGCGCGTCGCGGATCGTCGCCAGCACCTGCGCGTCGGCGAACAAAGGCACCAGCAGATTGACCGCACGGCTATCCGTCCCGGTCGCGATGCTGAGGTCGCGGACCTTCACCAGCTGCGACCCCGGGTCGTTGTACGGCGTCCCCCACAACCACACCACGCCATGCGCCGCGCCGAACGGCGTGTTGCGCGCATCCGCCTGCGCCGTCACCCCCACCGCCAGCCGACCGCCATCGGTGGCATAGACCGTCACCTTGCCGAACTTGGCGTCGATCGGCCCGATCCCCTCCAAGCTCACGCCCTTGCGCGCCAGCTTGGTCAGCGCGCGCTCGACCACCGGCTCCAGCTGCGCATAATCGGCGAGCACCGGGATGAAGAAGCGCAGCCCCCGGTCGCCGATCCGCCCCGCACCGGCGGGCAGCGCCGTCGCGGCGGGATCGCTCGGCCGGTCGCCGATAAACGTCTCGGTCAGCGCCTCCGCCGCCAGCGTCAGCTCCAGCGTGCGTCCCTGCACGCGATACCCGCCAAAGCCCATCCGCTGCGGCGTGACCCGCATCCACGCCGGCGGCTTGTCGCGGTTGAGCTCGATCGACGTAAAGCCCTGCCGCCACAGCGCGTCCAGTTCGCTGCGCAGGTGCAACCGCGACAGGATGCCGGGCAGCTGCCGCTCCAGCCCCGCGATCACCGGGGCCAGCTTCGCATCGGCCTTGTCGGTAAAGCGGATGCGGCGCCCCAGCACGTCGATCCCGGGCGCCTTGGTCCAGCCATAATCGATCTCGACCCGCGCGGTCGGCGACCAGTCGCGCTTGAGGTCGAGCCGCACCCGCGCGCGCACATCCGCCGCGCCGGTCGCGGTCTCCTGACGGATCACCCCGCCCAGGTCGCGCACCTGCACCGTGGCGCGCACCGGCATGTGCAGCATCAGCGTCTCGCCGCTCCCGCTCAGCCGGATCGGCCCGCGCCGCGCATTGCCGACGATGCGGCACGCAATGTCGGGGGTAACCTTGGTCCGCTGCAGCCCGAACTTGCACCCGACCTTGCGGCACTTGCCATTGACGCATTCGCGCTTGGGCACCGGGCAGATCGTCACCCGCTGGCCGGGAATGCACCTCGCCTCGCGCTGGTCGATCTGCCACAGCGTCGCCGGGACGGCGCGGTTCAGCTCCGCCTCGATCAGGTCGAGGCTGGTGGTCATCGGCACGACGATCGTCGATGCGTGCGACGGCAGCTCGGCTGCAGCGGTCAGCTGCGGCGGCGCGGGGTTGACCATCGGCGCGGTGCGGTCGCCGAGGAACCACCACAATGCCCCGCCCGCAGCGGCCAGCAACAGGACGAGCGCGGCGACCGCCCCTGCCAGCCGCCATCGCCGTCCTGTCGCCATTGTGCCTCGCTATTCGGCCGCCTGTGCAGCCCCCGATACTTGGGCCGGTTCCTTCCATACCAGCACCGGCTTGCGCGCGGCCAGCGTCTCGTCGAGGCGACGGCGCGGCGCGAAGTGCGGCGCGGTCTTGAGCGCTGCGTCGCCCGCCTTGGCGCGCTGTGCGACCGACCGGAACGCACCGATAAACTGGTCCAGCGCCGCCTTGCTCTCGGTCTCGGTCGGCTCGACCAGCATCGCGCCATGCACGACCAGCGGGAAATAGACCGTCATCGGGTGGAAGCCCTCGTCGATCAGTCCCTTGGCGATGTCGAGCGTCGAGAACCCTTCGGCCAGCCCACGGTCGCTGAAGATCGCCTCATGCATGCACGGCCCGCTATTCGCGAAGGGCGCGTCGAGCACGTCCTCCAGACTGCGCAGGACATAGTTGGCGTTGAGGACGCTGTCCTCAGCCACTTGGCGAAGTCCGTCCGCGCCGTGCGACAGGATATAGGTCAGCGCGCGCGTGAACATGCCCATCTGGCCGTGGAACGAGACCATGCGGCCAAAGCTGGAGCCGTGATGCTCACCCGCGGTTTCCTCTTCGACCAGCACGAAGCGGCCATCCTGCTGCTCGACGAACGGCAGCGGTGCGAAGGGCGCCAGCGCTTCCGACAGCACCACCGGCCCCGAACCCGGGCCACCGCCGCCATGCGGGGTGGAAAAGGTCTTGTGCAGGTTGATGTGCATCGCATCGACGCCAAGGTCGCCGGGGCGCACCTTGCCGACGATCGCGTTGAAGTTTGCGCCGTCGCAATAGACGTACCCGCCGGCGGCATGGACCGCGTCGCTGATTGTCTTGAGATCGCGCTCGAACAGGCCGCAGGTATTGGGGTTGGTGATCATCACCCCCGCCACGTCCGGCCCCAGCCGCGCTGTGAGCGCCGCGACATCGACGCGCCCGTCCGGAGTCGCCGGAATATCCTCGACCGTGAAGCCCGCGAACGCCGCCGTCGCCGGGTTGGTGCCGTGCGCGCTTTCGGGGACCAGCACCACGCGGCGATCCTCGCCCCGTGCTTCCAGCGCTGCCTTGATCGCCAGGATGCCGCACAGCTCGCCATGCGCGCCCGCCTTGGGCGACATCGCCACGGCCTTCATCCCGGTCAGCGTGACCAGCCAGTGCGCCAGCTGATCGATAACCTCCAGCGCGCCCTGCACCGTATCGACCGGCTGAAGCGGGTGGATGTCGGCAAAGCCCGGCAGCCGCGCCATCCGCTCGTTGAGGCGCGGATTATGCTTCATCGTGCAACTGCCCAGCGGGAAGAAGCCGAGGTCGATCCCGTAATTCTGGCGCGACAGGCGGGTGTAATGACGCACCGCCTCCGGTTCGCTCAGGCCGGGGAGACCGATATCCTTGTTGCGATTCAAACCGCCAAGGCGATCCTGATAAGCACCGCGTCCTGCTTCAAAATCAAAATCGACACCCGTGGTGCTGAGCGAACCGATCTCGAAGATCAGCGGTTCATCAAGCATCAGGGCGCGGTTGCCGGTAAAGGTGGCGGCCGCCTCGCCCTCGACTGCGTTCATTTCGGGGCGCCAGCCAGACTGGTTGATCGTGCTCATGCCAGCACCTCCTCAAGCGCGGCGGCAAGCGTCTCGACGTCCTCCGCCGTGGTGGTTTCGGTGACCGCGACAACGAGGCCGTTGGCCAGCGCGTCCTCACCCGGATACAGGCGGCCCAGCGAGACGCCGGCAAGGATGCCCTTGTCGGCAAGTTCGCGCACGACCGGGCGGGCTTCCTTGCTCAGCTCCAGCGTGAACTCATTAAAGAATGTCGGCGTCACCAACTCGACCCCCGGCACCTTGGCCAAGCGATCAGCGGCCGTCGTTGCGCCGACATGGTTCACGGTTGCGAGATTGCGCAGCCCTGCCTCGCCCAGCAGAGTCATGTGGATCGACCATGCAAGCGCGCACAACACGGACGAAGTGCAGATGTTCGACGTCGCCTTCTCGCGCCGGATATGCTGCTCGCGGGTCGACAGCGTCAGCACGAAGCCGCGCTTGCCCTCGGCATCCACCGTCTCACCGGTCAGCCGCCCCGGCATCTGGCGGACGTACTTTTCCTTGCAGCCGAACAGGCCGACATAGGGGCCGCCGAACTGCAGCCCGACGCCGATCGACTGGCCCTCGCCGACGACGATGTCCGCGCCCATTTCGCCCGGCGACTTGATCGCGCCCAGCGCCACCGGCTCGGTCACCACCGCAACCAGCAGCGCCTTCTTCGCCTGGCACGCCGCGGCAAGGTCGGACAGGTCGGAAATGCGACCGAGAATGTCGGGATATTGCACCACGACGCACGAGGTGTCGTCGTCGATCAGGTCGATCAGCTTCGCCGTATCCGGCTCGGCGGTCAGCTCGGGCGTCGCGGTGACCAGCGTGTCGCCGGTGTACTTGGCCATGGTGTTGGCGACCGAAACATAATGCGGGTGCAGCCCGCCCGACAGGATCGCCTTGGCGCGCTTGGTGATGCGCCGCGCCATGCCGATCGCCTCCCAGCACGCGGTCGATCCGTCATACATCGACGCATTGGCGACATCGGTGCCCAGCAAGCGCGCGACCTGGGTCTGGAACTCGAACATCACCTGCAGCGTGCCCTGCGCGATCTCGGGCTGATAGGGCGTATAGGCGGTCAGGAACTCGCCGCGCTGGATGATGTGATCGACGCTCGCCGGCACATGGTGGCGATACGCCCCGCACCCGATGAAGAAGGGCGCCGCCCCCGCCGACAGGTTCTTGCCCGCCAGCTTCGACATGTGCCGCTCGACCGCCAGCTCGCTGGCATGCATCGGCAGCCCCGCGACCGGCCCGGTCAGCCGCGCGCTTTCGGGGACATCGGCGAACAGATCGTCGATCGTCGCGGCATTGACCGCGGCGAGCATCGCCTGCCGGTCGGACGGGGTAAGGGGAAGGTAGCGCATTCCAGACAGTCTCCCCCCTCCCTGCAAGGGAGGGGCCGGGGGTGGGTCAGCGGCGGCGGAGGCTCGATGCCTCCGGCGGCGCTTTTCGGGGATGCGGTGACGGGGCTCGCTGCGCTCGCCACCCACCCCCCATCCCCTCCCTTGCAGGGAGGGGAGCTAGAAGATCACAGCTTGCTCACGAACTCCGCATAGGCGCTCTCGTTCATCAACCCATCAAGCTCGCTCGTGTCGCTCAGCGTCATCTTGAAGAACCAGCCATCGCCCTCGGGGTCTTCGTTCACCAGCGCGGGATTGTCCTCCAGCGCCGGGTTCCCCTCGATCACCGTGCCGCTGACCGGCGCATAGACGTCGCTCGCCGCCTTGACGCTTTCGACCACCGCGGCGTCGTCGCCCTTGCTGACGGTCTTGCCCTCTTCGGGCACCTCGACGAACACGATGTCGCCCAGCTGGCTCTGCGCATATTCGGAGATGCCGACGGTCGCGATCTCGCCGTCGAGTTCGATCCACTCATGATCTTCGGTGAAGTAACGGCTCATTTCATGCCTCCCTGACGGACATAGCGGTGGGGGACGAAGGGCATCTGCGCCACTTCGCCATGATGGATCTTGCCGCGCTGGCTCAGCGTCACGCGCGTGCCGATTGCGGCCATCGCGGTCGGCACATAGGCCATCGCGATCGGCTTCTGGACGGTCGGGGCGAAACCGCCGCTGGTGACGCGGCCGACTTCGTTGCCGGCATCGTCCAGCACCAACGCGCCCTCGCGCACCGGCTGGCGCCCCTCGACGATCAGGCCGACGCGGCGCTGGATCGGGCCGTTCTCGCGCTCCATCAGGATGCGCTCGGCACCCGGGAAGTTCGCCTCCTCGCGCCGCCGCTTGCTCGCCACCGCAAAGTTCAGCGCCGCCATGATCGGCGTCGTCTCGGGATCGAGGTCGTGGCCATAGAGCGGCAGGTCGGCCTCGAGCCGCAGCGAATCGCGCGCACCCAGCCCGATCGGCTTCACCTCGGGCTCGCCGCACAGCAGGTCGGCGACCTTCGCGGCATCCTCTGCAGGGATCGAAATCTCGAACCCGTCCTCGCCGGTATAGCCCGAACGGCTGATATAGGCGGGCACTCCCGCAATCTCGAACTTGCCGCCCTTCATGAACACCAGCGCATCGAGCGGATACTCGCCCGTCACATGGCGGTTCAGCGCGTCGAACGCCTTGGGACCCTGCAGCGCCAGCAGCGCATGCTCGTCCATATGGTTGATCTCGATATCGTCGGGCAGATGCTCGCGCAGATGGGCGATGTCGTCCCATTTGCACGCGCCGTTGACGACCATGTAGATGCCACCCGGCCAGCGGCTGAACATCAGGTCATCGAGAATCCCGCCATTCTCGGCCAGCAGCAGCGAATATTTCTGCTGCCCCACCGCGACGCCCGCGACATCGGCGGGGATCAGCTTCTCCAGCTCGGCGTCGAGATTCTCGCCCGACAGGAACAGCTGCCCCATATGCGACACATCGAACAGCCCGGCCGATTCGCGCACCCACAGATGCTCGGCCATGATGCCCTCATACTGGACCGGCATCTCATAGCCCGCGAACGGCACCATCCGCCCGCCGCGCGCACGATGCCACGCATCGAGCGGAAGCAGCATCAGCTCTTCGACGAATTCGGGCTCGCCCGCTACGGTATCAGGGGTATCGGTCACGCGCGTGCTCCAGAATTGACGACGGAATGCCGCACAGCGCGGCCATTCATCCGTCGCCCCCTCTGTCACGGGAACCTGAGAGCTTTGATCCCGGAGCACATCCGGGACTTACCCCTTCGGTGGCTCACCCCTGACGGAGCGAGCGCTTTCCAGAGTGTCGTGGCCCGCGCGGTCCCTGGTGCCTGAGAGATTCCGGGGCGGTTGCTCCTTCGGCGTTCCGGACCCGAAGACCCGAAAACTCTCCCGCGCGCGCCTTCACCGGTTGCCCGATGTCGACGCAGCCGGAATGCTGCGCCGCACCGTTCGAGTCAATCGCGAAGTTGGGGATTCGGTCGGATGCAGATCCGGCACCTGCCTTCAATCCTCCCCCGCCAGGGGAGGTGGCACGCGCAGCGTGACGGAGGGGGGAGGAAGGGGTTCGGTCTGAACCGAAAGGACGCAGCCGTCCTCCCCCTCCGTCGCCTTTGGCGACACCTCCCCCTGGCGGGGGAGGATTGGCTTGAATCGCCGAACTAACGCGTCGCGTTATACTTCAGCTGGGCGTCGGTGAGCTGGAACCCCACCAGCGCCTCGAACGTCGCGCGCAGCACCGCCTGCCGCACTTCGGGGCGGGCCAGCGGGTCCATCGCTGCGGTTTCGTCGCCCGCCTTGCGCTTCGCCAGGATCTGGCGGCGGATATCCTCGGGCAAGGTCGCGGCGGCGCGCGACACGTAGGCGTTGGCCGTACCGCTCGTCTGCGCACGCGCCTGCCCCGGCTCGAACCGCAGCGTCACCTGCGCGACCCGCTTCGAAACTACCGAGGTGCCGCCCTGAACCACCGTCACGAAATAGGGGAGCGTCACCTCGCGCGCGCCGTCGGTCGAACGGCGGCTGCCCAGCACCTCGAACGCGATGTCGCTGCGGATCATTTCGCCGCTGTCGTCGCAAGTCGAGGTGACGTTGGTCATCACCGCAGTGACGTCGATTGCCGACGCATCCGTGCTGCCAGCGGGATTGAACAGGGTAACGTCGCCCGTCCCCGCCGGGACGCCGACGCGCGGACAGGCCGAACGGACCGCAGTGATGCCGCCCTCGGCAATGTCTCCCTCACGGGAGCAGGCACCCAGCGCCAACGGGATCGCAGCGGCAAGAGCGAGTTTGCGGAGTTTCAACTGGGGCACCTTTCCCGAACAAGACATGCCTGGCCCCGCCACTACTGGCGGACCCGGCCCGGCGGCGCGCACCATAGGCAGCGCGTCGGCTTCCCGCAACGCCCATCCCGCGCCTTTCACAGCAGCCCGTGATCGCGTAAGGCGAGCGCGATGACCGACACCCAGAAGCCCGTCCTCGAACTCCTCATCGCCGCGCCGCGCGGATTTTGCGCCGGGGTGGACCGCGCGATTCAGATCGTCGAGCGCGCGATCGAACTCCACGGCGCGCCGGTCTATGTCCGGCACGAGATCGTCCACAACAAGTACGTCGTCGATACACTGAAGGCGAAGGGCGCGATCTTCGTCGACGAACTCGATCAGGTCCCCGACGGCGTCCATGTCGTCTTCTCCGCGCACGGCGTCCCCAAATCGGTGCCCGCCGCCGCGCAGGATCGCGGGCTTTCCTATCTCGATGCGACCTGCCCGCTCGTATCCAAGGTGCATCGCCAGGCCGAGCGACTGGTCGCGGCGGGGCGGCAAATCCTGTTCATCGGCCATGCCGGGCATCCCGAGGTGATCGGCACCTTCGGTCAGGTGCCCGAAGGCGCGATGACGCTGATCGAGACCGAAGCGGACGCCGAAGCGGTGGCGCCGACCGATCCCGAAAACCTCGCCTTCCTGACCCAGACCACACTTTCGGTCGACGATACGGCGGCAATCCTGGGCATTCTCCAGCGGCGCTTCCCCAATATCGTCGCGCCCAAGGCAGACGATATTTGCTACGCAACCTCCAACCGGCAGGCGGCGGTGCGCGCGATCGCGAGCTCGTGCGACCTGGTCCTCGTGATCGGCGCGCCCAATTCGTCCAACTCGCTGCGCCTTGCCGAACTGGCCGAGCGTGAGGGCACGACGTCGAAGCTGATCCAGCGCGCCGAGGATCTCGATTTCGACTGGCTCCACGGCGTCGGCACGCTTGGCATCACTGCTGGCGCATCGGCTCCCGAAGTGCTGGTGCGGGAAGTGATCGACCATATCGCCACCCGCTACGACATCACCGAACGCCAGGTCGAAACCGCACAGGAAACGATCACCTTCAAACTGCCCAAGGGGCTCGAGGCGGCGTAGCCAACATTCCTCCCCCAGCTCGCTGGGGGGAGGGGACCGCCGCCGAAGGCGGTGGTGGAGGGGCGGCTGCGCAGACAGCCGTAAACAGCTCGGCAAAATCCCGCCCTCTACGAGGGCGGCCCCTCCGTCAGCGCTTCGCGCTGCCACCTCCCCACCAATCTGGGGGAGGAATGGCTTGGACCACATTCCAGCGCCAAATCCGCCTTGCCCCGGTTCCGCCCAGCATTTACCCGCGACCCTCGAACACCACATGCATGGGGACCCAGATTGGCAGTCTACACACAGGTCCCGGCCGAATCGCTCGCCGCGTTCCTCGCGCGCTACGATGTCGGCGAACTGGTCTCGGCCAAGGGCATCGCCGAAGGGGTCGAGAACAGCAATTACCTCGTCGACACCACCCGCGGCCGCTTCATCCTGACGCTCTACGAAAAGCGCGTCGATGCGGGCGACCTGCCCTATTTCATGGATCTGCTCGCGCATCTCGATGCCAAGGGGCTGTCGGTCCCGCCCGCGATTCCCGACCGCAACGGCGTGGCGATCCAGACGCTGGAGGGCCGCCCGGCGTGCCTGATCAAATTCCTGTCGGGGGTCTCGCTGTCGCACCCCACCCCGGCTCAGGCCGAGGCGGCGGCGCGGGCGATGGCTGACATGCACGCCGCGGTCGCCGATTTCGGACAGGACCGCCCCAATTCGATGGGCTTCGACAGCTGGCGTCCGCTGTTCGACCGCTGCGGCGACAGCCTCGACGACATCGCCCCGGGACTGCACGCCGAACTCGGTGCCGCGCTCGACAAGGTGCTGGCGGACTGGCCGCGCGACGGCTTCGACCGCTGCGCGATCCATGCCGATCTGTTTCCCGACAATGTGCTGATGCTCGGCGACACCGTCACCGGCCTGATCGACTTCTATTTCGCCAGCACCGACATCCGCATCTACGATCTCGCCGTGATGCACAGCGCATGGAGCTTCGACGCGACCGGCGCGGACTATCACCCATCAATCGGCGACGCGCTGCTGCGCGGCTATGAATCCCGTTTCCCATTGAGCGAAGCCGAACGCGCCGCCTTCCCGCTGCTCGCCAGCGGGGCGTGCATCCGCTTCGCCCTGTCGCGCGCATTCGACTGGATCAACACCCCGGCGGACGCGCTGGTGACGCGCAAGGACCCGCTCGCCTATGTCCGCCGACTCCGCCATTACCAAGCCATGAGCACCCCCGCATGACCGAACTCCCCCTCGTCGAAATCGCCACCGACGGCGCGTGCAAGGGCAATCCCGGGCGCGGCGGCTGGGGCGTGCTGCTCCGCGCGGGGACGGTCGAAAAGGAACTCTCGGGCGGCGAGCCGCACACCACCAACAACCGCATGGAGCTGATGGCGGCGATTCAGGGGCTGAAGGCGCTCAACAAGCCGTGCCGGGTCAAGCTGTCGACCGACAGCCGCTACGTGATGGATGGCCTGACCAAGTGGATCAAGGGCTGGCAGCGCAATGGCTGGCGCACGGCGGACAAGAAGCCGGTCAAGAACAGCGACCTGTGGATCGAACTCCTCGACGCCGCCAAACCGCACCGCATCGAATGGCTATGGGTCAAGGGCCACGCCGGCCACCCCGACAACGAACGCGCCGACCAGCTCGCGAGCGACGCCGCGCTGCGGAGTTAGTACGGGCGGCGGGTTTTGGGTGGTTAGCTGCCGTTCAGCTATCTGAGTGAAAAGCCGCCCACGCCGCCGCTTCCAAGCGGCCGTCACCATTCGCGATAGTGTTGCCGGTCTCGTCGATTAAGACGAAGGTATGCTGATTACCCGCTAATGAAGCGGAGCCATCGAGCGCCAGGAGCAAGGTGTAGAAGGTGTCTGTCAGCGCCGCGTCGATCGCGGCGAACACCTGCTTGCGTTGAGATTGGGTGAGGTTGGCGGCTGCAAGATGAGCTGCGACTGCGCTCCCTCCTGACAGGTCAGCAAAAGATGAAAGCAGCGTGTCGCGTTTCTCTCGGCAAGCTGCTGCGAAGTCCTTAGCATCCATACCAATCGCCCCTTTGCAGCGTAGCTACAGCAAGGGGGCCATGCAGCCAATGTCCGCTTTGGGCAGCATAGCGGCGACGCCGAATGACCGACTTGGGGTCGTTAGCCGTCATTCCGCTTCCACCGTCATCGCGGCCTCGGTTTGAAATTCACTTCACCACCGGCATTGCTCGATCGGCTCGTCCCCACCGTTGCACGCGTTCGACATTTCCCTCCGCAAACGCGACACCCGACCGGTGCTCCATCACACGAAGTTCGTCGACATCGTCGCATTGCATCGTTCGCACCACGCCCGGCACGACTCCTGAAATCGCCCGTCCGACCCATCGCGGCCATCTGCCGCCCACGCGAAAACCCGCGGAAAACAGCCAAAAATTACTACCCGCTTTCCTACAAGAACCTATTTGGTTATAATTATCCGCACGCCACAGCAGACGGAGACCCGGTGAACAAACGCAACACGCCGCGTCCACAACGACAATTCCAGGCTCGGCGGACAGACCGGCGAGCGACGCGGCGTTGCTCGCCCCCCCTCAGTTTGCCTCCGCCGCCAGCCGTCTGCGCTCGGTCTGCCGCGCGATATGCGCGAGCGAGAACCAGAAGATCGCGAACAGCACGACGCTGAATCCGCTCGACCAGGCGAGTTTCTCCCAGCTCGGATTTTTGAGGTTGAAATAACCAAGTTGGAAAATATTGAGCGCAACAATCCCGCGCAGCATCCATTCGACGTGCATCTTGTGCAGGATGTAGCTGCCGAACGGCGCCATGAACAACACCACCGGATAGGCGCACAGCCAGGTGCGGATCTGATAATCGGTGATGTCGCCGTCCCAGAAGAAGCGATAGGCGTAGCCAAGGATGCTGATCGCCGCCATCACCATGATGCTCATGTGCGTGGCAACCTTCTCGTCCATGCGGAACCGCGTCACCAGCATCGTGTAGAGCACGATATCGGCCCCGGTCCCGAACAGGCTGGCGCACATGCCGCCCAGGATCAGAACCCCCGCCAGCATCGCATGATCGACCGGCCCCTTTGCGGTCAGAACCGGCAGCGCGCCGCGATGCTTGCTCGACACATAGGCCAGTGCAAAGGTCAGGATCAGGCTGAGAAACAGCGCCTGGATGATGAACACCGGGATCGTCTGCAGCAGCAACATGCCCGCCACGAAGCCGAGAAAACTGACCGGCACGAACCACAATAGCGGTGCATAGGTCGCCAGCTTCCGGCCCTTGCGCGACAGGATCCAGATGCTCGCACTGGTCATCCCGATCGACTGGATCATCAGGCTGAAGTCGCGCGCCATCTCGCGCTTGATGTCGAAAAAGACGCTGAGCACCGGAAACGCCACCGCGCCGCCGCCCTCGGGCGTCAGGCCGGCGACGAACGCCCCCAGCACCATGATCGCCGGATAATGCCAATGGTCGATCAGGAACGGGATCGAGTTGAGCAGGGCGAACAGGATCACCCACAGCAGAATCATGCCGCCATACCAGCCGCGGAAAATCCGGCTTTCGAAGAACATCACCCGCCCCTTGTGCCGCAATCCCCCGATTGCACTCAGCACCGTTCACGCCGTTCTAGCGCACCGCGACGGGCGCGCAACCGCGCCTAACTCTCCGGATCGTACATGAATTCGCGCAACTCCTGCGCACAGCGGCACGCGACGGCGATCCGGCGCGCCCATTGCTCAGCTTCGGCGCGCGTCGGCACTTCGAGAACGGTGAACCCGCCGTCGAGGCGGCTGCCCGGATAGGTCCCGACAACGACTCCGCCGTCGCCCGATACCAGCATCGGCGGAACATCCTCGGCGATGCCGCCGCCGAACACATAGACACCCGCCGCCTTCGCTTCGCGGATCACGGCGCGGGCCGCGTCGCCCACCGCGGGAAGCTCGTCATCGCTGACCTGCATCGCCGCGCTGGGGAAGGAGATCAGATATTTGGTCATGCGGGCACGCGGGCGTTCAGCCCTCTTCGACCGGCGCGCCCGGCCCGTTCTTCTTGATCGAATCGATTGCGTTCTGCGCCGACGCCTTGCTCGAATAGCCCTCGGTCCAGAACATCACTTCGCTGTTGTACTTGAACTTCGCGACATATTCGCCGGCCTTGTTCTGCTCGATCACGAACTTGTGGGCCATGTCATGCTCCTTCGTTGCGATGGTCGAACGATAGCGAAGCCGCGGCGCTCGTCCAGCGATTCACCCGCGAAAACGGCGGATCGAATAGCGTTCGGGGTCGAGATGCGCCGCCATCGGATCGACCGGCATGCCCATCAGCATCGCGGCGGCGATCTTCGACGCGGCGGGCGCGGTCTGGATGCCGAACCCGCCCTGCCCCGCGCACCAGAACAGCCCCGGCACGGCGGGGTCGAAGCCATAGACCGGCCGCCGGTCGGGCGCGAAGGTGCGCAGCCCCGCCCAGCGCCGCTCGACCGCCGTGACCCGCCAGTCGACCGCGCTGTCCAATTTGTCGATCGCGATCGCGACGTCGATCTCCTCGGGCGCCGCATCGCACGGATCCGTCGCGATCTCGTCATGCGGCGACAGCCAGATGCGCCCGCCCGATTCGGGCTTGAAGTAAAACCGCTCATGCGCGTCGCGCACCAGCGGCAACGTCATCGGCGCAGGCGGATCGACGCGCAGCTGCACCATCGTGCGGCGCAGCGGCGCAATGCCGGTCGGCGGCGCACCGGCCATGATCCCCACCGCCTCGGCCCACGCCCCCGCTGCATTGACCAGCACATCGGCGGTGAACACCCCCGCCCGCGTCGTGATCGTCCAATGCCCGTGGCGCGACAGGCCGGTCACTGCGGCATCGCACACCAGTTCCGCCCCCGCCCGCCGCGCGGCGGTAAGATACGCACCGTGCAGCCGCGCGACATCGATGTCGCAACAGCCATCGTCGTACAGCGCGTCGGTCCATTCGGGACGCAGGCCGGGGCAATAGGCCGCCGGATCGACTTCATCGAGCATGACCCCGAGCGCCGCGAACTTCGCGACGAAGCCGTCGATCACTGCGCGGTCATCGCGCTGCGCAATGAACAGTTCACCGCGTGGGGACAGGAAACTCTCCCCGCCCATCTCGGCAGGGGGGTTGTGCAGGAAATCTCCCGACGCGGTCACCAGCGGCTGAATGTCCGGTCCGCCATAGGTTTCGGACCAGAAGGCCGCCGAACGCCCGGTGGCGTGATAGCCCGGCTGGTCCTCGCCCTCCAGGATCAGGACTCGGGCGTGCGGCGCGATCTCCGCCGCCAGACTCGCCCCCGCAATCCCCGCCCCGACAATCGCGACGTCATATTGGCTCATCCGCGCCGCACCCGAGCTTCTAGGAACATGTCGATCTCGCCGATCGCGCGGTTGCGCACCTTGTCTGCCTCTCGCAGGATTTCATGCGCGCTTTCCTTGCCGAACCGGACAATGCGCGCGTCGGGCAGCTTCGCCACCGTCGCCAGCGCCGCTTTTGGATCGACCAGTCCATCATGCTCGGCGATCAGCGCCAGTACCGGCACGTTCATCCGCTTGAGCGCGGGGTTGGCGCGCAGTTCGCGGGTCGATCGAAACGCCTCGATCACCCATTTCCAGCTCGGCGGGCCGGTGACGTTGCCCGGGTTCGCCTGCTGCCACCAGATCTCGTCCTGATAGCGGTCGGTGTCATGCGTCAGCAGCGATTCGCGCGTGGTGGTGGTGTAAGGCCGCTCGTTCGACTTCCACGCCGGCCGCGCGCTGTTGCCCACCCCGCCCAGAAAGCGCGCCAGCCGCTCGCCCAAAGCCGCACCGAACGGCCCCTTCAGCCCCAGCATCGGCGCGATCAGCACCGCCGCATCCGGCCGCGCCGCGCCTTCGACCAGCCCGCGCAGCACCAGATGACCGCCCATCGAATGCCCCATGATCACATGCGGCCCCGGCGTCGCCGCCATCCACTCACGCGCAAAGTCGCGAAAGTCCGCGATATACTGCGCGAAATCCTCGATATGCCCACAATGGGCGGCATCGGTCAGTCGCCCCGATCCGCCCTGCCCGCGCCAGTCGAACGAGGTGATCGTCCAGCCGCGCGCCCGCCAGTGGGCGAAGCTCTCCAGATATTTCTCGAAGATGTCGCCCCGCCCGCCCTGGAACAGGATCGACCCGCGCGGCGTGCCGCTGGCGGGCCAGGCGAAGCAGCGCAGCACCCATCCATCGGGGGCGGTCCAGTTGGTGACGCTGGCACCGGCGGGAATCGCCCGGCGGTCAATCGGGGAAACGGTCATGGGCGCTGGTTACGGTTTGGAAAGCCCTCCCGTCTAGGACTTCGAGTCCGATGGGGGAATTTGCGCCTGTGATTCTGCTGGGCCTGCTGGTCCTGATCCTGGTTTCGGCCGGGATCGAAGATGCGCGAATCCGTGAGATCTCGAACTGGAAGAACGCGGCGATCGCGCTGCTGGCGCTGCCCTGGTGGTTTGCGATGGGCCTGTCCCCCTGGCCCGACATGGCGATCCAGCTGGGCATTGCGGTCGGCGTGTTCGCGCTGTTCGCGGCTGCCTTCCAATTCGGAATGATGGGCGGGGGCGACGTCAAGATGATCGCCGCGCTCGCACTCTGGTTTCCGTTCAATCAGTTGGTCACGCTGCTGATCATCATGTCGCTCGCGGGCGGCGCGATCACGCTGGTGATGCTGGTCGAGAAATGGGTGCGTCGGCGACGCGAGCAACCGGAGGTCCCCTATGGGATCGCGATTGCCATCGCAGCGCTGCTCACCATCCGCGAACCGATTTTTAACCCCTTCTTGTGATGCTTAACGCCGGTGCAACCCGGTCCGACAGAGAAAAGGCCTGAGACGTCATGGATGGACGCAAGATCATTTTGCTGGTGGGAGCACTACTCGTCGCTGCAATCACCGCGTTCATGGCGCGCAGCCTGATGACCGGGTCCTCGGCCCCGGGCGCGGTCGCTGCGCCCGCGCCGGGCCAGCCTGCGCCGGTCGATGCGATCGAAGTTCTGGTCGCGACCAAGGCGCTGCCGATCGGCACTATCCTCGGCCCCGATTCGATCAAGTTCGTCGCCTGGCCCAAGGATCTGGTCGAGGGCGCCTATTTCAAGAAGGAAGACACCGACCTTGCCAAGCTGCAGGGCACCGTCGTCCGCTTCGCGATTCCCGCAGGCCAGCCGCTGACCCAGGGCGCGATCGTCAAGCCGGGCGACCGCGGCTTCCTCGCCGCCGCCCTCTCGCCGGGTATGCGCGCGGTGACCGTCCCGGTGTCGGCGCAGGCCGCCGTCGCGGGCTTCATCTTTCCGGGCGACCGGGTCGACCTCATCCTGACCCAGGCGGTCGCGGGTGGCGGCGACGGCCCGCCACTCAAGGCGTCGGAAACGGTGCTGCGCAATCTGCGCGTGCTCGCCACCGATCAGCGCACCGACAAGCAGCAGGACGAGAATGGCAAGACCGTCGTGGCCACCTATTCGACCGTGACGGTCGAAGCGACGCCGCGCATCGCCGAGAAGATCGCGGTCGCGCAGACGCTCGGCACGCTGTCGCTCTCGCTCCGCTCGATCGCCGACAATGCCAGCGAACTCGAAGAGGCGATCGCTTCCGGTGAGGTGACGATGCCAGAGGGCAACGATCCCAAGGCCGAAAAGGCGATGATCGCACGTGTCGCGGCCCGCCCGAGCGAGGGTGGATCGACCTTCTCGACCGGTGCCGATGTCTCGCGCTTCCAGCGCAGCACGGTGCCCGGCAAGGCACGCGACGAGAGCGCAATGCCCGGCACGGGGGCTGCTCCTGCGGGCGGGAACTATCCCGGCGCGGCAGCCGCCGGCGACGGGCCGGTGGTCAAGGTTTCACGGGGCAACGCGGTTACCGTCGTTCCCGTTGGGGGAAGAACTGAAATGCGGGTGATGGGTAACAAGCTGGGCGCATCGCTCGCGGCGGTGTCCGTGCTGGCGATGCCGGCGGCGACGCTGCCGGCACCAGTGCTGGCGCAGACCGTCCATGCCGCGCCGCGCGACACGGTCCAGATCGCCACTGGACGTGGCCGATTGATCACGTTGAGCGCGCCGATGTCCGATATCTTCGTCGCCGACAGCAACGTCGCCGACGTCCAGGTCCGCTCGCCGACCCAGCTTTGGGTGTTCGGCAAGAAGGTCGGCGAGACCACGGTCTATGCCACCACCAAGGCGGGCAAGGTCATCTATTCGACCACAGTGCGTGTCGGGAACAACTTCGACAGCGTTCAGGGGATGCTCGACACGGCGATGCCCGACTCGAACATCACCGCGACGACGATGAACGGCTTCGTGCTGCTCACCGGCACGGTCGCTGCGCCGCAGGATGCGGCAGAGGCGGAACGTCTGGCCCAGGCATTTGTCGGCGAAGAGACCAAGATCCTCTCGCGCCTCAAGACCTCGACCCCGCTGCAGGTGAACCTTCAGGTCCGGATCTCGGAGGTCAGCCGCAGCTTTGCCAAGAATATCGGCAGCAATTTCACCACGCTCGACGGGTCGGGCGGGTTCAAGTTCGGCATCGGCAGCGGACGCCAGCCTGCGACCAGCTGGACCACCGACCCCAACCTCCCGCTGGGCGTGGGGGGGGAACGGTCAGTGGCTACACGATCGACCCGATCACGGGCGCGATCACCCAGCGTCCGGGCACCGCAATCACGCCTGGGCCGGGCCGAACCACGATCGGCGGTCTTGGCCGGTTGTTCGGCCTCGACATTCTCGGCGCGCTCGACCTTGGCGAAACCAATGGCCAGGTCTCGACGCTCGCCAACCCGAACCTGACCGCGCTGTCAGGCGAGACCGGATCGTTCCTCGCCGGTGGCGAGATTCCGATCCCGGTCAGCCAGGGGCTCGGCGCGGTGTCGGTCGAGTATAAGCAATATGGCGTCAGCCTCGCCTACACGCCCACGGTGCTCGCTGACGGCCGCATCTCGCTGCGCGTCCGCCCCGAAGTGTCGCAGCTGTCGGCCGCCGGATCGGTGACGATCGGCGGCGTGCAGATCCCTGCGCTCACCACCCGCCGCGCGGAAACGACGGTCGAGCTGGGGTCGGGCCAGAGCCTGATGATTGCCGGCCTGCTCCAGAATTCGCACGACAATTCGATCGATCAGACCCCGGGCCTCGGCAACGTTCCCGTGCTCGGTGCGCTGTTCCGCTCCAACGGGTTCAAGCGCAACGAGACCGAGTTGGTGATCGTCATCACCCCCTATCTGGTGAAGCCAGTCGACGGGAACCAGATCGCGCTGCCGACCGACGGCTATCGCGCGCCCGACGACGCAGAGCGCGTGCTGCTCGGTCGCCTTGGCGGGTCGGACAAGGGCGGAAAGCGTCCCACGCCGCAGATGGCCCCCCCGGTTGGCGCGGAGCCCTCGCTCGGCGCGGCGAGCCCGGTTCAGCCCGAACCGCAGCCCAAGCGCGAGCCGGTCCAGCCGCTCGCTACACCGGCGGCGCAGGACACCGGCAAGGACAAGCGCAAGCGTGGTGCGGCCCCCGCACCGGGCTTCGGTTTCAATTGATCGCGGCGAGGAACGACCATGTCGAAGCGTAATACGATCCTCTTTCTGAGCGCCGCAGCCGGGCTGTTGTCCGCATGCGGCGTCGGCAGCACCCCGGGTCTCGAATCGGCCAACCAGCCCGTCGTCGCGCGCACCGATTATGTGTTCGATGCGTCCACCGACGGCAGCTATCTGGCATCCGGCGAGCAGGCGCGCGTCGCCGGCTGGCTCGCGTCGCTACGGCTCGGCCATGGCGACCGCGTCTATGTCGACGATCCCGGCAACACCGGCGCAGCGCGTCAGGTGGCGAGCGAAGCGGCGCGCTACGGCGTGCTGCTGTCCGGCCCCGCCCCGGTCACCGCCGGCGTGGTCCAGCCGGGCATGGTCCGCGTGATCGTCAGCCGCATGAAGGCGAGCGTTCCGGGCTGCCCCGACCGGCGCGACACCGGCGACGGCAATTTCGGCGGCAAGACCAGCTCTGGCTATGGCTGCGCGGTCAACGGCAACCTCGCCTCGATGGTCGCGCGTCCGGAGGATCTGGTGCGTGGTGAGCCCGGCTCGCCCACCGCCGATCCGGCGCAGATCAGCAAGTCGATCAAGGCGCTGCGCGAGGCCGCACCGACTGGCACCGGCGGAACCACGGTCAAAGCCGAAGCTACGGGAGGAGGCGACCAGTGAACGCGCCCTTCAACCCCCAGCGCGCTGCCCATCGCGAGCCGTTCGTCGCGTTCGTGTGCGACGAGACGACTGCCGAAACGATCCGCCCGATCGCGATCGAACAGGGCTGGAACCCCGACAAGGTCAACAAGGGCGGGCTGCGCAATGCGGTCCAGACGCTTTCCGTCTCCGCCAGCCCGCACATCCTGTTCGTGGACCTGTCCGAATCGGGCGATCCGCTCAACGACATCAATGCCCTCGCCGAAGTGTGCGAGCCGGGTACTGTCGTGATCGCGTCCGGCCAGGTCAACGACGTCCGCCTGTATCGCGACCTCGTCGCGTCGGGCATTCAGGATTATCTGCTCAAGCCGCTTAATCCCGACGTGATGCGTGAAGCGTTCGTGCATGCCCAGGCGATGCTGAATGCGCCAAAACATGCCGATGTAGCGTCGGACCGCCCGCATTGCGCGGTTGCGGTGATCGGCACGCGCGGCGGGGTCGGGGCTTCGACTCTCGCCACCTCGCTCGCCTGGCTGATGAGCGAGAAAAGCGACCGTTCGACCGCGCTGCTCGATCTCGACGTACATTTCGGCACCGGCGCACTCACGCTGGACCTCGAACCGGGTCGCGGCCTGACCGACGCGATCGAAAATCCAAGCCGTATCGACGGACTGTTCATCGAACGCGCGATGGTCAAGGCGTCGGATAAATTGTCCGTGCTGTCTGCTGAAGCGCCGATCAACTCGCCGGTGATGACCGACGGCGCGGCGTTCTTCCAGTTGCAGGAGGAGATCCGTACCGCGTTCGAGTGCACCGTGGTCGATCTGCCGCGCGCGATGCTGGTCAATTACCCGCACCTCATCTCCGATGTGCAGGTGGCCGTGCTGGTAACCGAGCTGACCCTGGCTGCCGCGCGCGACGCGATCCGCATCATCAGCTGGTTCAAGTCGAACGCGCCGCATACCCAGCTGATCGTCGTGGCGAACCGGGTTCCGACCGGTCAGCTCGAAATCAGCCGCAAGGACTTCGAAGGATCGATCGAGCGCAAGATCGACTATGTGATCCCGCTCGACACCAAGACTGCGGTGCAGGCGGCGAAGCTGGGCAAACCGCTTGCCGAGGCGGGGAAGAACGTCAAGGCACTCGCCCCGCTGGCCGAGATTGCTGCGCGCGTCGTCGCGATCACCGATTCGGGCGAAGAGGTCGTTCGCGACAAGGGCAAGGGTGCAGGGGCCAAGGGCGGCTCGCTGCTCGGCAAACTGACCAGTTCGATGAAGCTCGGCCGCAAGGCAAAGGCATAACCGGTGTCGGCTACGGCCGGCTCCCCGTTTCCGGAGGCGTAACAGGGTGGAATTGCTCCCGATGATGATGCTGGCGGGCGGCACCTTCATGGTGCTCGCGCTGCTCATCCTCGCCTTTGCCGGTCCATCGGCGAAGACCGCGAGCGCGCGCCGCCTCACCAGCGTGCGCGATCGTCACGTCGGCGTCGTCGGCGCGGGCGCGGTCGAGGCGCAGCTACGCCGTATCTCGACCGGGCGCGCGACCAAGATGGACAATGCCGCGGCGCGGTTCCTGCCCAACCCGGCCCAGCTCGGCAAACGCTTGGCAATGACCGGAAAGCCGTGGTCCGTCGGCCAATATGGCATGGCGTCGGTCGGTATCGTCGTGGTGATCGCAGCTGCGCTGATGGTGCAGGGGCTGCCCGCGCTGCTCGCGCTGCTCGTCGGTATCATCGTCGGCGGCGGCCTGCCGCATATGGTTGTCGGGTTCCTGATCAACCGCCGCATCGCGCGCTTCACCGCGAAATTCCCCGACGCGATCGAATTGCTCGTGCGCGGCCTGCGCTCGGGCCTTCCGATCACCGAGACGATGGGTGTCGTCGGTGCGGAGGTCGATGGCCCGGTAGGCGAGGAGTTCCGCTCGATCAGCGACAAGATGAAGATCGGTCGCACCCTCGACCAGGCGCTTCAGGAAACCGCCGACCGACTGGGTACACCCGAATTCCAGTTCTTTTGCATCACGATCGCGATCCAGCGCGAGACCGGCGGCAACCTTGCCGAAACGCTCGCCAACCTCGCCGAGGTGCTGCGGAAGCGCAGCCAGATGAAGCTGAAGATCAAGGCGATGTCGTCGGAATCCAAGGCATCGGCTTATATCATCGGCGCGCTGCCGTTCATCGTCTTCGGCATGATCTGGATGATCAACGACACCTATATGCAGGGGTTCTTCATTGACCAGCGGCTGATCATCGCCGGCGGCGGCGGGATCATCTGGATGGGTATCGGGGCCTTCATCATGGCCAAGATGATCAATTTCGAGATTTGATGAAATGATGACCGCTCCCTCCGGCCCCACCCTGCTCGGCGTCGACGTGATCTATGTCGCCACGGTCCTGGCAGGTGTCGCCGCGTTCAGCGTGCTGCTCGCCATTTACGCCGCCGCGTCGGTGCGCGATCCGATGGCAAAGCGCGTCAAGGCACTCAACGAACGCCGCGAACAGCTCAAGGCCGGCATCACCGCATCGACCAGCAAGCGCCGGGCGAAGCTGGTCCAGAAGAACGCGACCACCGACCGCATCCGCGACTTCCTCTCGTCGCTCAAGGTGCTTCAGGATTCGCAGGTCAAGACCGCGCAGATCAAGCTGATGCAGGCAGGCATCCGGTCCAAGGATTATGCCGTTGCGGTAATCTTCGGTCGGCTGGTGCTTCCGATCGTGATCGGCGGTACGATGGCGTTCCTCGTCTATGGGACCGAAATGTTCGCCGACTGGACGCCGCTCAAGGCTTATGGCCTCGTCGCGGGCAGCGCGATCCTGAGCTACAAGGCACCGGACATCTATCTCAAGAACAAGATCCAGAAGCGGTCGCACGCGATTCGAAAGGGCATTCCTGACGCGCTCGACCTGCTGGTGATCTGTGCCGAAGCGGGACTCACGGTCGATGCGGCCTTTGGTCGCGTCTCCAAGGAATTGGGCAAGGCTTATCCCGAACTGGGCGAGGAATTTTCGCTCACCGCGATCGAGCTGGGTTTCCTCACCGATCGCCGCCAGGCCTTTGAAAATCTGGCCACCCGCATCGATCTCGACTCGGTGCGCGGGGTCGTCACGACGATGATTCAGACCGAGAAATACGGCACCCCGCTCGCTTCCGCGCTGCGCGTGCTGTCTGCCGAATTCCGCAACGAACGCATGATGCGCGCCGAGGAAAAGGCCGCGCGCCTGCCCGCGATCATGACCGTACCGCTGATCCTGTTCATCCTTCCGGTGCTGTTCGTCGTCATCCTCGGTCCGGCGGCCTGCTCGATCAACGACGCGCTGATGAGCGGATAACCTCCCGTGCCACCCGTCGATTCGGCGGGTGGCGCTCGGCTGCCGCTTTGGTTAACCTGTTTCGAACGCGAAATGGGGAGACGCGACCATGTTGTTCACCACGCCCACCGAATGGGCGGCGCTTGGCTTCACGCTTGTTGCCGGCTGGTTCTTTGGTCTGGCCAGCAGCTCGGGCGGCAAGAAATGGAAGCGCCAGCTCGAAGATGCCGAGATCAATTACGCCAGTGCGCGCGACCGCGATGACGCCGAGTTGCGCGCGGCCAAGGATCGCATCCGTGAGCTCGAGCGCGAACTGCGCGATTCGCGCCCCGCGCAGTCGGCTGCACCGGTGGTCGGTGCGGCAGTGGCCGGGGCAGCCGCCGCGACGCTGATCGAGCGCGCGCATGACAAGGCGCAGGACAAGGGCGATGCCGCCCCCGCGCCTGAACCGGCGAACAACTGGATTCCGGAGGGACCGCCCCCGCCCCCATTGCCGATGGGGACATCCGAAGCGCAGCCCGTCGAGTCCACGCCTGCGCCTGCCCCCGTGCAGGAGGAGGTCGCCCCGGCTTCGCCCGTGGCCACCTTTCCAGCGTCAGAGAGCGGAACGTCGGCAGATGCGGGCGGAACGGATCCAGCTGCGCCGGGAGCGACTGATCAAGGCGAGCCAACCGGGAGCGTGAGCAACGAATGGCTGCCCCCGCACGTCCGGGCAGACACCGCGCCGCAACACTGATCGCGCGACGGGGTCAGCTCCCGCCGAGCAGGATAGCCTGATAATGTTCGACCACGTCGGCGAGGGGCCTCCCCTCGCCGTCGAGGACGATCGCGCGATGGCGCACAACAACACCGCCGGGCGATACCCGGCCCGGCCGTACCTGCCATGTCGAATAGGTTTCGCGGCGTGGTGAGAGCGGCAGGATGACTCGGCCAAAAGGCACATCGCTTCCATCGAGAGCGGTGTTCATCTCTGGCGTGAGACGGCTGGCAACATACCAGTTGGTCGCCTTCGACAGGACATGGCTTCCGCACATCAGCCGCACCCGGCGATAGCCCAACATCTCGTCCTTGCCGACCTTGAGCCGCGTCCGCGCGGGCGATGCGCTGGCGACGACGCGCCCGCGCTTCACCTCGGCCCGCACCCGCGGCGGATCGGCAAGACCCAGCGCGGCGCAACGCGCCTCCAGCACGCCGGTCGCGGTGGGCGC
The DNA here is from genome assembly GCF_024666595.1 of Sphingomonas sp. J315. NCBI lineage: Bacteria > Pseudomonadati > Pseudomonadota > Alphaproteobacteria > Sphingomonadales > Sphingomonadaceae > Sphingomonas > Sphingomonas sp. J315. The sequence goes on from NZ_CP088296.1 coordinate 592,121, forward strand.
GGCGAGCAGATCGGCATTGAGGCGGTCGACTGGCGTCATCTGCGCGGCGGCGACGGCCTCGATCAGAATCGCGGCCAGCGCCATTCCACTCACCGTGCCTGCAACGCCGCCTGAGCCGCCGCGAGCCGCGCGATCGGCACGCGATAGGGCGAGGCGGAGACGTAATCGAGCCCGGTTTCCTCACAGAATGCGATCGACGCCGGGTCGCCGCCATGCTCGCCACAGATGCCGAGCTTGATGTCCGGGCGGGTCGCGCGGCCACGTTCGGCGGCGATGCTGATCAGTTCGCCGACACCCTCGACATCCAGGCTGACGAACGGATCGCGGGCGTAGATACCCTTTTCGACATAGGTCGTCAGGAACCGACCCGCATCGTCGCGGCTGACGCCCAGCGTCGTCTGCGTCAGGTCATTGGTACCGAAGCTGAAGAACGCCCCTGCCTCCGCGATCTCCCCGGCGCGCAATGCGGCGCGGGGCAGCTCGATCATCGTACCCACCAGATACTCGATCGTCCGCCCCTGTTCGGCGAACACCGCCTGCGCGGCGCGATCGACCACCGCCTTCATCAGCTCCAGCTCGCGCTTGGTTCCGACCAGCGGGATCATCACCTCCGGCACCGGCGCCGCGCCGGACTTTTCCGCGACGGCGCACGCCGCCTCGAAAATCGCGCGCGCCTGCATCTCGTAGATCTCGGGATAGGTCACGCCGAGGCGGCAACCGCGATGGCCGAGCATCGGGTTGAACTCGTGCAGCTCCGCCGCGCGACGACGCAGCGTTTCGACATCGAGTCCAGCCGCCCGCGCCACTTCCTCGAATTCGCTCTCTTCATGCGGAAGGAATTCGTGCAGCGGCGGATCGAGCAGGCGGATCGTGCAGGGCAGCCCCGCCATCACCTCGAATATCTCGATAAAGTCGGCGCGCTGTTCGGGCAGCAGCTTGTCGAGCGCCGCGCGGCGGCCCGCCTCGTCGCTTGCCAGGATCATCTGGCGTACCGCGGTGATCCGCGCCGCGTCGAAGAACATATGCTCCGTCCGGCACAGCCCGATCCCCTCCGCGCCGAACTCGCGCGCGGTGCGGCAGTCGAGCGGGGTTTCGGCGTTGGTGCGGACCTTCAGTCGACGGACCTCGTCGGCCCAGACCATCAGCGTGCCGAAATCGCCGGCCAGCTCGGGCTGGATCGTCGGCACCGCGCCCAGCATCACCTCACCGGTCGATCCGTCGATCGTCAGAACCTCGCCTGCGCGCACCTCGCGCGACCCGATCCGCATGACGCCTTCGGATGCCTTGATCGACAGCGTGCCCGCGCCCGAGACGCAGGGACGGCCCATGCCGCGCGCCACCACCGCCGCATGGCTGGTCATGCCGCCGCGCGCGGTCAGGATGCCCTTGGCGGCGTGCATGCCGTGGATATCCTCCGGGCTGGTTTCGACGCGGACCAGGATCACCGCCTCGCCCGCCGCCGCGCGCTTCTCGGCGGTATCGCTGTCGAACACCGCGATGCCCGACGCCGCCCCGGGCGAGGCGGGCAGCCCCTTGGTCAGCACGTCGCGCGGCGCATTGGGGTCCAGCGTCGGGTGGAGCAGCTGGTCGAGCGCCGCCGGATCGACGCGCAGGATCGCCTCCTCGCGCGTGATCAGCACCTCATTCGCCATGTCGATCGCGATCTTGAGCGCGGCCTTAGCCGTCCGCTTGCCGGACCGCGTCTGAAGCATCCACAGCTTGCCGCGCTCGACCGTGAACTCGATGTCCTGCATGTCGCGATAATGGCGTTCGAGCTGGTCGAACACGCGCGCCAGCTCGGCATAGGCTTCCGGCATCGCCTCTTCCATCGACAGCGGCTTGGCCCCCGCCCGCTCGCGCGCCGCCTTGGTCAGGTACTGTGGCGTGCGGATGCCCGCGACGACATCCTCGCCCTGTGCGTTGATCAGGAACTCGCCATAATAGGCGTTCTCGCCGGTCGCGGGGTCGCGGGTGAAGGCGACGCCGGTGGCCGAGGTGTCGCCCATATTGCCGAACACCATCGCCTGGACATTGACCGCCGTGCCCCAGTCGGCCGGAATGTCGTTGAGGCGGCGATAGACCTTCGCGCGCTCCGACTGCCACGACCCGAACACTGCGCCGATCGCGCCCCACAGCTGATCGTGCACATCCTGCGGGAACGGCTTGCCCCACAGCTCGACCACGATCGCCTTGTATTCCTCGACCAGCTTCTGCCAGTCCGCGGCGGTCATCTCGGTATCGAGGAAATAGCCGCGATCCTCCTTGGCGATCTCCAGCGCTTCCTCGAACCGGCCATGATCGAGTTCGAGCACGACGTCGGAATACATCTGGATGAAGCGGCGATAGCTGTCCCACGCGAACCGCGCGTCGCCCGAGATTTCGGCGAGCCCCGCGACCGTCGCATCATTGAGGCCAAGGTTGAGGACCGTATCCATCATCCCCGGCATCGACGCCCGCGCGCCCGAACGCACCGACACCAGCAACGGATCGGCGGCGTCGCCAAAGCGCTTGCCGGTAATCCCCTCGATATGCGCGATCCCGGTCGACACCTCGGCCTTCAGGCTGTCGGGAAAGGTCTGGCCATTCTCGTAATAGAGCGCGCAGACCGGGGTCGAGATGGTGAAGCCCGGAGGCACCGGAAGGCCGATCGACGCCATCCCATCGAGGTTCGCGCCCTTGCCGCCGAGCAGATTCTTGTCGCCCTGGCCGCCGTCGGAAACATCCCCGCCGAAGCGGTACACATAGCGAGTCATTCAAACCCCTTCCGTGACTTGGCGCGGGGCCTACCGCAGGTGCGAAGAAGGCGAAAGGGCTTGTCCCCCGTTGTCAGGGGGAAGAAATGCTACAGGCGTGTGAAATTTGGGGGTGGCCCAATAAACTGACCTCGTCACCCCGGACTTGTTCCGGGGTCCACCGCGCCCCATGCGCGGACGCCCAAGTGGAGGAGTGGACCCCGGAACAAGTCCGGGGTGACCAGAAATTCCCAGGTTGCCGAGACGCCGCCTACCCCTCGATCTTCCCGAAATCCGCGACGCGGTGAACGGCATCGCGCATGCGGGCGAGCAACGCGAGGCGTGCGGCGCGCTTGTCCTTGTCGGCGTCGTTGACCGTCACATCCTCAAAGAACGCGTCGATCGGCGCGCGCAGCGTCGCGAGCGCGGCCATCGCGCCCTCGAAGTCCTCCGCCTCGACCGCCGCCGCAGCCTTCGGCTCGGCCGCGTCGAGCGCGGAGATCAGGGCCGCCTCGGCGGGTTCGGGCGACGCATTGGCCCCCGCCCCCTCGGGCACGCCGCCCTCCTTCTTCAGGATATTCGCCGCGCGCTTGTAGCCGGCGAGCAAATTCGCCCCATCCTCGGTCGCCATGAACGCCTGCAGCGCATGGACGCGCGCGAGAAGGCGGACGAGATCATCCTCCCCGCCCAGCGCGAACACCGCGTCGATCAGGTCGTGGCGGACGCCCGCTTCGCGCTGCTGGACCTTGAGGCGGTCGGCGAAGAAGTCACGAGTCTGAGCAGAAAACCCGGTCAGATCGTGACGGGAATAGCGCAGCCACATGGTGGCCAATTGCATGAGATTTGCCAGATCGAAGCGAAGATTGTTCGTGGTCATCAGCGCCAGGACGCCCAGAGCAGCACGACGCAGCGCAAACGGATCCTTCGAACCGGACGGCGGCAAACCAACCGCGAAAAATGCCGAAATCGTATCCAGCTTATCCGCCAGCGACACCGCCACCGTAACCGGCGAGGTCGGCACTTCGTCGCCCTGCCCGACCGGCTTGTAATGGTCGCGGATCGCGGCGGCGACGGCGGGGTCTTCGCCCTGTGCAGCTGCGTAATAGCCGCCCATCAGGCCCTGCAACTCGGGGAATTCGCCGACCATGCCGGTGACGAGGTCCGCCTTGCACAGCCGCGCGGCGCGTTCGGCGAGGTCGGCCAATTCCGTCACCCCAGCGGAAGCTGGGGTCTTTTGCGGCTCTTGCGCGGTGCCATCGCGGGAGACCCCAGCTTTCGCTGGGGTGACGATTTGTTGCTCAACCAACCACCGGGCCAGCTTGGCAACGCGATCGACCTTGTCGGCAACCGTCCCCAGCTTCTCATGAAAAACGATCTTTTCGAGCTTCGGACGCAGGTCATCCAGCCGCGTCTTCAAATCGGTTTCGTAAAAGAACCGCGCATCGCTCAACCGCGCGGCGAGGACCTTCTGGTTGCCCTCGACGATCTTGTCGCCGCCATCCGCCGCGTCGATATTCGCGGTGCAGATGAAGGCGTTGGCGAGCTTGCCCTCGGCATTTGTGCAGACAAAATATTTCTGGTTCACGCGCGCGGTGAGCTGGATCACCTCGGGCGGCACATCCAGAAACGCTTCATCGAAGCGGCCGAGCAGCGGCACCGGCCATTCGGTGAGGCCCGCATTCTCGATCAGCAGCCCTTCGTCCTCGACCAAGGTCAGCCCGGCCTTGTTCGCCGCCAGCTTCGCGCCGACCGCGATGGTCGCGCGGCGCTCATGTTGGTCGACGATGACATGGCATGCGCGCAGCTTTTCGACATAGTCGGCGGCGCTGCCGATGGTGATGACGCCCGGATGGTGGAAACGGTGCCCGACCGTGGCGGCACCCGATTTCACTCCGGCGACCTCACACTCGACGATCTGCTCGCCCAGCAGCGCCACTATGCCCTGCAGCGGGCGGACCCAGCGCAGGCTCTCGGTCGACAGCGAGGCCTCGCCCCAGCGCATCGACTTCGGCCAGGGGAAAGCTCGCACGATCGCCGGGATCGCTTCGGTCAGCACGTCCGCCGTGGCGCGGCCCGGCTTGTCGATCACCGCGAACAAGGTCGCGCGGCCCTTGACGTCGCGAACTTCGCAGCCAGTAAACTCAATCTGAGCCTTCTTTAGAAAGCCGTCGATCGCTGGCTGTGGCGCATCAACCGGAGGCCCCTTTAGTTCCTCACGCAGCGCCTCCGTCTGCTCGGGCAGATCGCGCGCAATCAGTGTGAGGCGGCGCGGGGTGGCATAGGTGACGAGTTCGGCGGCCTTCAGTCCCGCCTTGTCGAGTTCGGCGGTGAACAGGCGCGCAAGATCCTCGCGCGCCTTGTCCTGCATGCGTGCGGGGATTTCTTCGGAGCGGAGTTCGAGGAGGAAGTCGGTCACAGCGACCACTCCGGATATTTCGCGCTCCAGTCGGGGGTCATGTGCGCGATGTACTTCTCACAGCTGCCCTTCGCGAGATCGCGGACGCGGCCGATATAGGCCTGACGCTCGGCGACCGAGATGACGCCGCGCGCCTGGAGCAAGTTGAACAAATGGCTCGCCTCGATCGCCTGTTCATAGGCGGCGATGGGAACGTTGTTGGTCAGGCAATTCTCGCACTCGGCCATCGCCTTGCGGAAGCCCTCGAACAGCGTGTCGGTGTCGGCGACCTCGAAGTTGTACTTCGACATCTGGCGCTCGTTCTCGAGGAACACATCGCCATAGGTCACGCCCGCGTCGTTGAACGCCAGATCGTACACGCTGTCCTTGTTCTGGATATACATTGCGAGGCGTTCGAGACCGTAGGTCAGCTCGCCCGCCACCGGCTTGCAGTCGAACCCGCCCATCTGCTGGAAATAGGTGAACTGCGTCACCTCCATCCCATCGCACCACACTTCCCAGCCTAGGCCCCAGGCGCCGAGCGTCGGCGATTCCCAGTCATCTTCGACGAAGCGGATATCGTGCTTGAGCGGATCGATGCCGATCGCGGTCAGGCTGCCGAGATACAGTTCCTGCAGGTCGGGCGGGCTGGGCTTCAGGATCACCTGATACTGGTAATAGTGCTGCAACCGGTTCGGGTTCTCGCCATAGCGGCCATCGGTCGGGCGGCGGCACGGCTGGACGAACGCGGCGTTCCACGGCTCAGGCCCCAGCGCGCGCAGCGTCGTGGCGGTATGAAACGTCCCCGCGCCCATGCGCATGTCATAGGGTTGCAGGATGAGGCAGCCCCGCTGGCTCCAATAGTCATGGAGCTTGAGGATCATGCCCTGGAAGCTGAGCGGCGTGGTCATGGTGCCGGGCTTTGGCGAAAGGGCGAAGGGCGGTCAACTGCGGTTGACGCGGGGCACAGGGGCGGCTTTGGAGGGGCGATCATGTTGAAGCGTCTGATCGTTCCCCTCGCCGCCCTGCTCCTCTCCAGCTGCTCGCTGTTCGGCGAGGATGCCGACCCAGCCCTGTGGGTGGTCAAGGATGGCGACACCACCATCTATCTGTTCGGCACCGTCCATGTGCTCAAGCCCCGCATGCACTGGTTCGACGAGGGCGTGCGCGAGGCGTTCGATGCGAGCGACGAGGTGGTTCTGGAGATCGCCAGGCCCGATCCGCAGGCGATCGCCGCGCTGACCGCGCAACTCGGCACGCGCGGCGGCCCGCCCTTCGCGCCGGAGGTGGACAAGGCGGCGCGCGATCTTGGCATGCCGGCGGGCGCGATCGACAGGCAGGAGCCGTGGCTGGCGGCGCTGACGCTGGCGCAGCTGGCGGTCAAGAAGGCGGGCTATGACGCCGGCGACGGTGTTGAGGCGACCCTGTCGGAGGCGGCGGAGGATGCGGGGAAGCCGGTCAAGGCGCTCGAATCCGCACGCGGGCAGCTGATGCTGTTCGACGGCCTGTCGGGCGCGGCGCAGAGTGCGATGCTCGAGGAAACGGTCAAGGCGCTGCCCGGGACCAAGGCGCGGCTCGACAAGTTCGTCGCGGCCTGGGCCAAGGGCGATGCCGAAAGCGTCGGCGCTGAGATGAACCGCGGCGCGGTGGCCTCACCCGAAATCGCCGAAGCGGTGATCGCCCGCCGCAACGCCCGCTTCGCCGACTGGATCGCCGCGCGGATGCATCGCCCGGGCACGGTATTCGTTGCGGTCGGCGCGGGACACCTCGCCGGCAAGGGCAGCGTCCAGGCGCTGCTCGGCGAAAAGGGACTGAAGGTCGAGCGGGTGGCTTATTGACCGCAGCTTGCCTTTTGCGCCCTCCCCGCCTATAGGCGCGCGCTTCCGGTCAGGGTCATCCCTGGAGGCCTGGGCGGAATTGGAAACACTTTAGCGCATTGGAACGACATATGAGCGACACGCTTACGCTGTCGGCCGAGACGCGCGACCGGGTTGGCAAGGGAGCCTCCCGGGCGCTGCGTCGTGAAGGCCGCGTCCCCGCCGTGATTTACGGCAACAATCAGGAACCGACGAGCATCCACCTGGATGAGCGCGCGCTGTACAAGGCGTTGCACACCGGCCACTTCATGAACTCGGTCGTGATGATCGAAGGTCTGGGCGGCAAGGCGATCCGTACGCTTCCCAAGGACGTGTCGCTCGACGTGGTGACCGAACGCCCGGTCCATGTCGATTTCCTGCGCATCTCCGAGCACGCCAAGGTTACCGTTGCGGTGCCGGTCGTGTTCACTGACGAAGACGCGTCGCCCGGCATCAAGAAGGGCGCGGTCCTCAACATCGTCCGTCACGAGCTGGAGCTGGTGTGCGACGCGGCCGAGATCCCCAGCGAGATCACCATCTCGCTCAAGGGCCTCGAAGTCGGCGATTCGCTGCACATCTCGGCGGTGACCCTGCCCAAGGGCGTGACCAGCGCGATCACCGACCGCGACTTCACCATCGCCACCATCGCTGCTCCGGCGGCGCTGAAGGCCGAAGAGGCTGAAGCAGCCGAGGCGGCTGAGGCCGAAGCCGAGGCACCTGCCGAAGAGGCTCCTGCCGAGGGTGACGCTGCCGAGGGCGAGGCCAAGGACGGCGAGTAAGCCTTTCGCGGCATCTGCCGATCAATTAGGAGCGCCTCCGCACCCGCGTGCGGGGGCGCTTCTTGCTTGTGGGAACAATTGACCGATGCAGCTCTGGGTTGGCCTGGGCAATCCCGGCCCCGAATATGCGATGAACCGGCACAATGTCGGCTTCATGGCCGCCGATGCCATCGCCGAAGTGCACGGCTTTTCGGCGCCCGCAAGGAAATTCCAGGGCTGGTTTCAGGAAGGGCGGATCGGCGGTGACAAGATCCTGCTGCTCAAGCCAGCCACCTACATGAACGAAAGCGGCCGGGCGATCCGCGCGGCGCTGGACTTCTACAAGCTGGAGCCTGAGGCGGTCACCGTGTTCCACGACGAGCTCGACCTTGCCCCGTTCCAGGTCAAGGTAAAGCGCGGCGGCGGCGCGGCCGGACAGAACGGCATCCGCAGCGCGATCGCGCATATCGGGGCGGATTTCCGCCGCGTACGGATCGGCATCGGCCATCCGGGACACAAGGACCGCGTCACCGGATACGTCCTCGGCAATTACGCCAAGGCGGAGATCGAAGATCTGTCCGACCTGCTTGGCGCGATCGCGGGCGAGGCCGAATGGCTCGCAAAGGGCGACGATGCGCGGTTCATGAACGACATCGCGTTGCGACTGCAGCGACCCTGACCCCGGACACAAAAAAGGCCGGGTCGCCCCGGCCTTTTCCATAGACTTTGCGTAAAGATCAGCTCTTCTTGCCGACCACCACACCGACCGCGCGGGCGTCGCCCGCGGCGACCGCGCCGCTGATCGCGAAGCTGATGCCGATCTCGGCCGCCTGCGGACCATAGGCCAGGCCCTGGAAGGTGCCGCCCACGGTGCTGCCCGGGCCGAAGCTGCCGGTGAACTGGTTGCTGCCGACGGGGATCGCGCCGGTGCCGGTGAAGGTGCCGAGCGCAATATTACCGCCCGTCGTGAGGCGCTCGAGGTTGAGCGTCAGCGTGACCAGCCCCGTCGCATAGTTGATCGACAGCGTCGCCGTGCCGCCCAGCTTGTCGACCGGGCTCGCGCCTGCCGCCGGGGCGATCACCGAACGACCGGCGATCCGGACGGTATAGCTCACCGTCCCGGTGGTCGGCATGTCGGAAACGACCGTCGGATAGCCGAACACGCCATAGGTGATCCGCTTCGCACCCGCCGTGCTGTCGCCGCGCCACCAGCCGGCATAGCTGACCCGGGTCAGCGCCAGCGCGGTATCGGACGTGACCTGCCCCGAAACGGTGTTGTTGAGCAGGTCCAGCTGAGTGAACGCGCCCGCCGTGGTCGGCGCAGTCGTCTCGCGCAGCACATATTCGGTGACCGCCGGCGCTGGCGCCGTGAGGAGGTCGGCGCCGGTGAAGCGCGACTCTTCGGTATTCTCTCGCACGACCAGTTCGGTCGTCGAGGTCGAGGTCAAGGTGCCCTGGAGCGCAAGGCGGACACGATTCTGAAAATGCGTCGGTGCCCGCGGCGCCAAGGGTGACCGGTCCAGCCGCCGCGTCGCCGGTATAGCTGGTCGCGGCGCTGACGGTGAAGAATTCAGCGGCATTGGCCGCGGTTATCGGAAGCGTGGAATAGCTGATCGGCGACGGCGTCGGCGTCACGCTGGAGCTGGGCGTCGGGGTTGGGGTCGGCGTCGCGTCGTCGTCGCCGCCGCTGCAGCCGGCTACGACCAGGACAACAGCGGTGCTGGCAATCAGGATGGAACGGCGAATCATACTGCGACTCCTGTAACGTGGCCGTCTGGAAGGCGCGTTGCGCCTGTACCGTGGATGAACGGGCCGCGTTGCCGCGACCACTCGGGTGCTGCGGTAGCGTGGCTAGCCGCGAAACGGAAGAGCGCCGGTGCGGGTTTCGCCGCACCGGCGCGTTCCTGCGTCAGTCGCCCAGCTGCCCGAGCAGGCCGCGCAGCTGCTGAATCTTGCCGAACCGCTCTGCAGGACTGATCTTTGCCATCGTCCCGGTGCCGAATTCAGCGGCACTCTGGATGCAAGTGGTGACCTGAGCATGTGCCTGGGCACGGTCGCTCTTGGTGAAATTGGTGTCGATCTGATCCTTCACTGCCCAGTCGAGATAGGCGTCGAGTCCGGCCTTCGACAATTCCGGCTTGGGCGGATCGGCCGGGATCACCTGATCCCCCAGCTTCTTCTCGATCATGCCGCGATAATAGGCGAGGAACGGCGCGCTCCCCCCGCGATGTTGCGCGGCACGGGGCTGTCGAGCAGCCGTTGCTGCCACTTCACCGCAGCGTAGCAGCGCACATTGAGTGCCAGCGCATCCTGAAGATCCTGCGCCTTGCGCTTCGCAGCGGCTTTGGCCTTGGCCTCCGCCGCAGCCTTCTCCTGCGCGCCATTATCGCCGCACCCGGCCAGCGCGAACAGCGCCAGCGGCGCGAGGAATGCGAACCTCTTCATGGACTTGACGTCCTCCCCAATCAAATCTTGATCGCGCGACTTTGACGCCCCGTCGCCCGCTGTCAACCAAGCGCAGCTTGCACAGCGATCGAGTCCATGCTGTTCGGGCGGCATGACGATCAAGACGCTGTTCGCCACGCGCTTTTCACAAACGACGCTCGACGACCCGGCATTGCTGGCCGAGCTGGCCGACGCGTGCCGTGACCTTGCAGCGCATGATCGGGCGGGGCAGCGCTGGTCGAAGGACCATGGGTATCGGGGCTACACCAGCTATGCCTCGCTCGACGACCTCCCGGATCGCGATCCGCGCTTCGCCGACCTCGTCCGCCACCTCAACCGCCAGGTCGCGCGCTTCGCCGATGCCTGCGCGCTGGATCTGTCGCGAAAGCTGAAACTCGACAGCCTTTGGGTGAACGTCCTCAAGCCCGGCGGGACCCATTCGGGACATATCCACCCGCACAGCGTGGTTTCGGGGACCATCTATATCGAAGTGCCGCCGGGCGCCGGCGCGCTCAAGCTGGAGGACCCGCGCCTCCCCATGCTGATGGCCGCCCCGTCCCGTCGCCCCGACGCGCCCGAAGATCTACAGACCTTCGTCTATGCGCAGCCTGCGCCGGGCAGCATCTTCCTGTGGGAAAGCTGGCTGCGGCACGAAGTCATGCCGCATGCGGGCAAAGGCGAGCGGATCAGCATCAGCTTCAACTACCGCTGAATTCGGGTCGCGCCGATCGCTCGCGGAACCATTTCGCTCGTGATACGGTTAGACTGCCTGTCCATCTGGAGATTGACCATGCGCAAGGGCCTTTTCGCACTGTTGGCGCTGTCGCTCGCCGTCCCGAGCACCGCCCTCATGTCCACCACTGCATCGGCGCAAAGCTGGCAGGAGCGTGAGCGCGAGCGTGACCGCGAATACAATGAGCGCCGCGACCGGCGCTATGGCGAGCGGCGGGACTATCGCGACCGCGATTATCGCTGGCGCGACAATGACCGCAACTGGGACGCCTCGCGCGCCTATCGTCAGGGCAATTATCGCGAGCGTCGGCTGAGCCGTCAGGACCGCATCTATCGCGGCCGCGACGGGCGCTATTATTGCCGCCGTGGCGACGGCACCACCGGCCTTGTGGTCGGCGCGGCGCTGGGCGGGATCCTCGGCGGCGCGATCGGCAATGGCGACCTGCTCGGCGTGATCCTTGGCGGTGCCGGCGGCGCCGTGCTGGGCCGTGAGCTGGATCGCGGCAACGTGCGCTGCCGCTGAGTGATCAACCTCCCCCGCCACCGGCGGGGGAGGAATTGCACCCCTAGCCTTTTGCCTGTCTCCGGCGTATCTGCGCGCCTTTCCCGGATCACAGGACCTAGAGACCAATGGGCTTTCGCTGCGGCATTGTCGGCCTGCCGAATGTCGGCAAATCGACGCTTTTCAACGCGCTGACGCAGACTGCGGCGGCACAGGCGGCCAATTATCCCTTCTGCACGATCGAGCCGAATGTCGGCAACGTCGCTGTCCCCGACGACCGGCTTCAGGCGCTGGCGAAGATCGCCGGATCGGCAAAGATCATCGAGACTCAGCTGGGGTTCGTCGACATCGCCGGTCTGGTGCGCGGCGCGAGCAAGGGCGAGGGCCTGGGCAACCAGTTCCTCGGCAACATCCGCGAGGTGGACGCGATCGTCCATGTTCTGCGCTGTTTCGAGAATGACGACATCCAGCATGTCGACAACAAGGTCGATCCGATCGCCGACGCCGAGACGGTCGAGACCGAGCTGATGCTGTCCGACCTCGAAAGCCTCGAAAAGCGCGTGCCGAACCTTCAAAAGAAGGCCGCGCAGGGCGACAAGGAAGCCAAGATTGCCGCAACGGTGCTGGCACAGGCGCTCGACCTGCTGCGCGAAGGGAAACCCGCCCGGCTGGTCGAACCGAATGACGTCGAAGAGGAGCGCGTCCTCAAGCAGGCGCAGCTGATCACCGCCAAGCCGGTCCTCTATGTCTGCAACGTCAACGAGGAACATGCCGCCGACGGCAACGATTATTCGGCGCGCGTGTTCGAAAAGGCCAAGGCCGAGGGCGCGCAGGCCGTCGTCGTCTCCGCCGCGATCGAGGCCGAGATCGCGACGATGCCCGCCGAAGAGCGCGGCGAATTCCTCGCCGAGCTGGGCCTACAGGAAACCGGCCTGACCCGGGTGATCCGCGCCGGCTATTCGCTGCTCCACCTGCTGACCTTCTTCACCGTCGGGCCCAAAGAAGCGCGCGCCTGGACCACCCATGTCGGCGCGAAGGCACCGCAGGCGGCGGGCGAGATCCACACCGATTTCGAACGCGGCTTCATCCGCGCCGAAACGATCGCGTTCGACGATTACGTCAAGTTCAACGGCGAAACCGGCGCACGCGACAACGGCAAGCTGCGCTCGGAAGGCAAGGAATATGTCGTCCAGGACGGCGACGTGATGCTGTTCCGGTTCAACGTCTGACGTTTTCCACTTCCCCTCCCTGACTGGGAGGGGAGCATGGCGTCCTACCCCAGATAGCGCGCCCGGCGCTCCGCGCTGGCCAGCATCACGACCAGCGTGGCAACCACCAGCAGCCCCGCAACGAGCGTCGCGGTGGCGATCGGGGGATACTCGTCGCCGAGCTTTTGGTGGATCGCAAACAGCGCCCAAAGGAACGGCAGCGGATACCAGGGATTGCCGCCGGTCCCGACCAGTGCCGCCGCGACGATTAGCCCGCCGACGGTCAATATCGCCGCCGCAATTAGCGGTGCCGGTCCGGGGAGGACGATGTCGTGGAAGTTCAGCGCGGCGGCGATATTGACTATCGTCGCGGCTGTCAGCCACCCGGCCAGCGCGCTAAGCGGCAGGACGGCGGCCAGCCGCTCTCCGGCGGTAAAGCGCGGCATGCTGGCAAAGATGCGCAGGATCGCCAGCAGATTGACCAGCGTGAACATGATGATCAGCACCGACGGGAAGCCGAGCCCCCACAGCTGCGTATAGGCGACCCACACCGCATTGCCCAGAAACGCGCCCGCCGCGTGCCAACCGATCCGCCGCACCAGATGACTGTCCCGCTGCGCCGGCAACAGCTGCCAGATCGCATAGGCGATCGTGCCGAAATAGAGCGGCGCCCAGATGGCAAAGGCCCATCCGGCGGGCGTGATCAGCGTCTGGGTCTGCCCCGATTGCTCGCCGACCGGCTCGCCGATGCCGATCATCGGCAGCAACGGCGTGGCGATCTGCGCAAAGGCAAGGATCAGCGTGGCGACAGCGCGGGGATTGCTCATGGCGCGACAACCTAAGCGGCCAAAATTGGTTCCGCTAGTGAAACGCCCAGCGGAATGTCTTGGCGATCGCCAGCGTCGATCCCCGCACCAGCGGCAACGTGGCAACCGGACGTTGCAGGCCATGCATCGCACGCGCCCAATCGGGGAGCAGATCGACCGCTGCCGCGAAGATCGCCGCCTGCGCCGGCGCCATCGCCAGGCTGGTGGGCGGGTGGCCGAGCAAAAAATGCGCGACCTCGCGCGTGCGATCGTCGACCACCAGTTGCGACCGCATCGCCGCGATCAGCCCCTCCGCCTCGAACCGGCTGCGAGGTACCGGGTCGGCCCCTAGCGCCTCGGCAATCCGCGCGGTTTCGGTGTAATAGACATCTTCCTCCGCCCGGCTGACCGGCACGCCGTAGCGCTGCCACGCGGCGAGGAAGCTCCACATCTCCGTCACATGCACCCACGCCAACAGTTCGGGATCGTCGGCGCGATACGGCGTGCCGTCGGGCAGTACCCCCGCGACTCGTTCATGCACTTCGCGCACCTTGGCGATCGTCGCCTCGGCGATGCCGCGTTCGGCGTAGGTGGTCTCGGCGATGAACCGCGCGGTGCGGCGCAGCCGGCCGAGCATATCCTTGCGGAACGCGCTATGGTCCCACACCCCCGCCAGCACCGCGGGATGCAGCATCTGCAGCAGCAGCGACGCGACCCCGCCGACCATCATCGTTGTGACGTCGCCATGCACGCGCCAGGTGACGCTGTCGCGCGGGAACAGCGCGTCATCGCTGCGCACCACGGGCGTCTCGCCCTTGGCCTGATCGTTGAACGTCGCGCGGATCACGCCGATCAGGCGCTTGCGAAGACCGGCAGCGAGGTCGGGGGGCGGCATCGGGTGAAGCTAGGTTGTCGCGACCCGCGCGGCAATGCTAGTGCGACGGGATGATCGTGCGACTGCTGATCCTGATTGCACTGGTGCTCGGCACCCTGCCCGCCCCTGCGGCGGCGGCACCGCCGTGCCATGAGGCGGCCGGCACGATGGCGACGCCGATGCCGATGGACCACGACATGCCCGCGCCGGAACGCGATCCCGCCCCCGTTATGGGCAAGCCGCTGTGCGTCGGCTGCATCGCCCCCGCCACGATGAAAACTGCATCGGTAGCCGCGCCGCACGCGCTCGTCGCTGCGCATGCTGCCTCCGCTCCGACCCGCGCAATGGCCGGAGCGCTGCTGACGCCCGAACCACCCCCTCCGCGCGGCTGATCGGTCGCGGGCACGGACCCGCATCCCCGATCATTCACGGAGTTTGGACAATGAACACACCTACGACGCTCGCCGCGTTGCTCGCGGCGACGGCGCTGCCGGTTGCGGCCGCAGCGCAGACTCATGACCATAGCCAGCACACGATGCCGGCACCCACCCCCACCCCCACCCCCCACTCCCACGCCCGCGCCGGCTCCCGCACACGACCATGGGCAACATGCGCAACCGACACCGACGCACACCCCCGCCCCGGCCAGGACCGACCACCAGCATCACGGCGACCATCAGGCCGCCGACGCCCCGACGCCCAACGCCCAAATCGCGTCCGGCACCGCCCTGCTCCCCGCAGCCGAGGGCGGCCAGCATGGCGGGCTGCACGCCATGGCCGGCGACTGGATGCTGATGGCGCATGGCTATGCCTGGGGCGCGGTTACCAGCCAGGGCGGCCCGCGCGGCGACGACATGGCGTTCGTCCAGACCATGGGCATGGTCACCGCCAGCCGCCCGCTCAGCGACTCCGCACGGATCGAGCTGCGCGGCATGTTCAGCCTCGACCCGCTGATGGGCAAGCGCGGCTATCCAAACCTGTTCGCGGCGGGGGAGACCGCCAATGGCCGCGCTTTGGTCGATCGCCAGCATCCGCACGATCTGTTCATGGAGTTCGCCGCGCGGGTCGAGGTCGATGTCGCCCCCGGCACCACCGCCTTCCTCTATGGCGGCCCGGTTGGCGAGCCCGCGCTTGGCCCGCCCGCCTTCATGCACCGCCGTTCCGCGCGCTATCAGACGATGTCTCCGATCGCGCATCACTGGTTCGATTCGACCCACATCACCTACGGCGTGGTGACCGCCGGCGTGCGCACCCGCGCATTCCAGCTTGAGGCTTCCGCATTCAAGGGCCGCGAGCCGGACGAGGAACGCTGGGGCTTCGATCCCATCAAGCTCGATTCGTGGAGCCTGCGCGCGACCTTCACCCCCAGCCCCAACTGGGCGATGCAAGTCAGCCATGGCCGCCTCGAAAGCCCCGAAGCGCTGCACGGCGGCAATGACGAGGCGCGCACCACCGCCAGCGTGCATTACGCCCGCGGCGGCCTGTCCGCGACGCTCGCCTGGTCGGCGAAGAACCGAATCCCCGGCGATACGCTCAGCGCCTGGGTGGCGGAGGCGAACTGGGACGTGGACGCGCGCCACAGCCTCTTCGCCCGCGCCGAACTGGTCCGCAACGACGAGCTGTTCCCCGACCACCACCATCCGCTGCACGACCAGCCGTTCCGCGTCGCGCGGTTCGAGGGCGGTTACGCCTACCGAATCCCGCTGGGTGACAAGGTGACACTGGCACTCGGCGGATCGGTCGCGACCTATGCCAAGCCGCAAGCGCTCGACCCCTATTACGGGAAGAGCCCAGTCAGCGGCACCGCGTTCGCCAAGCTGTCGCTCGGCAACTGACTCGCGCGCGTCATCTTGAACCGATAGAGGCCGCCGTCATGCGCTGGTTCCTGCTCATGGCGGCGGTTCTGTTGGTCGTCCACTCCGCGCCTGCCTCCGCCCAGGCCGAAGCGCGCACCCCGGTGACGATCCTGATCGGCATCGACGGGTTCCGCCCCGACTATCTCGATCGCGGGGTCACGCCGGTCCTTTCGAAGCTCGCCAGCGAAGGCGTGCGCGCAACGATGCGTCCGTCCTTCCCGACCAAGACTTTCCCGAATTTCTACACTCTTGTCACCGGCAAGCGCCCCGACCGCCACGGCATCGTCGCCAACCGCTTCGAGGATCCCGCGCGCCCCGGCGAGCGCTTCACCCTCGCATCCGACCAGCCCTATTGGTGGGACCAGGCCGAGCCGCTTTGGACCGCAGCAGAGAGAGCCGGCGTGCAGACCGCCGTCATGTTCTGGCCCGGTTCGGGGGTCGAGATCGGCGGCACGCGCCCGCATGACTGGCAGGCGTTCGGCATGGCAGTGACCGGTCGCCAGCGGGTCGATGCGATCATCGACTGGCTGCGCCGTCCCGCCGCGACCCGACCCCGACTGCTCGGCCTGTATTTCGACACGATCGACACCGCCGGGCATCGCCACGGCCCCGATGCGGCGGAGACGACCGCAGCAGTGGCGGAAATCGACGCGCTGATCGGGCGATTGCTCGGCGAACTCGCCACACTCGGCCAGCCCGCCAATCTCGTCTTCGTCGCCGATCACGGTATGGCGGCGGTGGACGAAAGCCGCCGCATTCAGCTCGACACCGTCGCCGCCGCGACCGATTTCCGGTTGATCGAGGACGGCCCCTATGCCGCAATCGAGCCGCTGCCAGGGCGCGAGGCAGCGCTCGCGACGGCGCTGCTAAAGCCACATCCCAATATGGAGTGCTGGCGGCGCGCCGATATCCCCGCGCGTCTCCATTATGGCCGCAACCCGCGCACGCCGTCCTTCCTGTGCCTCGCCCGGGTCGGCTGGACGATCACCATCCGCCCCGCCGCCGAGCCGCTGCGCCCCGGCGGCGCGCATGGCTATGACCCCGCCGCGCCCGAGATGGCGGCACTCTTCCTCGCGCACGGCCCCGCCTTCGCATGGGGCGTCACCCTGCCCGCATTCGACAACATCCATGTCGCGCCGCTGCTGCGCCTGCTGGCCGGGGTGCCACAGGCGCAGGATGCCGATGGTGACGCGGCGGTGTTCGCCCCGGCGCTGAGACGCTGAACCCTCTTGCCAAAATCCAGTTTCGGATAGAAACTGATCCCATGATCTATTTCGAGGACCTGACGGTCGGGGACAAGGCCAGCTTCGGCTCCTATGCGGTCACACGCGACGAGGTGCTGGACTTCGCGCAGAAATACGACCCCCAGCCATTCCACATCTCCGACGAGGCGGCGGCCAGGACCCATTTCGGGCGGCTCGCAGCGAGCGGCTGGCACACCGCGGCGATGACCATGGCGATGCTGGTGGAGCAGATGAAGGTCCGCCCCACCGCCAGTCTCGGCGCGGCGGGCATCGACGAATTGCGCTGGATCAAGCCGGTCTTCCCCGGCGACACGCTGCGCTGCGAAACCGAATTGCTCGAAAAGCGCGAATCCGAACGACGGCCCGAAATGGGTCGCACCCGCTCGCGCATGCTGGTGTTCAACCAGCATGACGAGCCGGTGCTGAGCTTCATCGCCAACGCGATTGTCGCGCGGAAACCCGCAGTCAATTAGCCCGGACGGCGCCGGTCGCGGCGGTTTTCGCGGCGTAGTTCGCGTCGATCCTGACGATATTCCCGCCGATATTCGCGGCGATCGTCACGCCGCTCCGCGCGCGCTTCGGGCCGCGTCACCTCGCCCTGACGATAGTCCCGGCGATCCTGCCGCCGATCCTGGCGATAGGCGCGGTCATCGCGGCGGCGGTCCTGCGCAAACTCGCGCCAATTCTGTCGCACCTCGCGGCGGTCGCCACGCCAGTTTTGGCGGCGCTGCTCCCAATAGCGGCGCTGGCTGTCGCTCCAACGAATGGGACGGCGATCGCGATCATAGACATAATATCCGGTGCCCGGATAATAATAGTCGCCATACCAGCCCCAATAGGGATCGCCATAACCACCGGCATAATAGCCGCCACCTCCGCCGCCATAGCCGACGGAAACGCCGCTATAGCCATAGCCGTCGGTGCAGGCGGCAACGCCGAGCGCGGCGGCACCGGCAAGCCCGAGCTTCACGATACGCAAACTGAACATGATGCTTCTCCCGGACACCATGGGGGCGCCCTAATCTATTGAGAACAGGGGAGAAGCGGCAGGGGTTCCATACGGCGGCGCTTCTAGATCCTCCCCCGCAAGGGGGAGGTGGCGCCGAAGGCGACGGAGGGGGAGGAACGGGATCGGCCTGAAGGGACAGGACATCGCCGTCCGCCCCCTCCGTCAGCGGCGCTGACACCTCCCCCTGGCGGGGAGGATTACCGGGCGTCAATGCCCGGGAAATTCGGCCAGCGCGGTCACATGCACGCCTTCGGCACGCAGCGCATCCGCACCGCCCAGGTCGGGCAGGTCGATGACGAACGCCGCCTGCGTCACCACTGCGCCCACCTTGCGCAACAGCCGCGCCGCGGCCCGCGCGGTGCCGCCGGTCGCGATCAGATCGTCGATCAGCAACACCCGCGCCCCGGGCGCGACGGCATCGGCATGGATCGCGATGCGGTCGGTGCCATATTCCAGCGCATAGTCCTCAGCGACGGTCGCGCCGGGCAGCTTGCCGTCCTTGCGCACCAGCAATGTCCCCGCCCCCAGCGCCAGCGCGACCGGCGCGGCGAAGATGAAGCCGCGCGCCTCGATCCCCGCGACCAGATCGACCGGCCCGTCCACCGCCTCGACGATCCGCTCGACCGCGCGCGCGAAGCCCGACGGGTCGAGCAGCAGCGTGGTGATGTCGCGGAACATGATCCCCGGCTTGGGAAAATCGGGGATGGTGCGGATCAGCGCGGCGAGATCGTCATTGGTCGGGGTCACGGCATCGCTCCCAAGAAAACGGCCCGGGAATCGCTTCCCGGGCCGCTGGAAAAAGTTCAGGCGAACGTTCAGTCCTTCACGTTCCGCCAGATCTGCTTTTTCGCGCCATAGGCCAGGAAGCAGAAGATCACGAGGAAGATCAGCGTCGCGAGACCGGCGGTCTTGCGCGCTTCCAACTTCGGCTCTGCGGTCCAGGTCAGGAACGCCGCGACGTCCGCCGCATAGTTCTTGGTCGTGGCGGCAGTACCGTCCGAATACGTCACTTGCCCGTCCGCGAGCGGCGGTGCCATTGCGAGGTTGAGCGTGTGGAAATAGGGGTTGTAGTGCAGCCCCTCAGGCGTCTTGGCGTCCGGGAACTTCTTGAGCAGTTCCGCAGGCTGGTCCTGATATCCGGTCAGCAGCGAGTAGAGATAGTTGCTGCCATCCGCGCGCGCCTTGGCCATCAGCGACAGGTCGGGGGGGGATCGCGTTGTTGTTCGCGGCCGCTGCGGCGATATCATTGGCATAGGGCGAAGGGAAACGATCGGCAGGAATACCGTCGCGGGTCGCGGGTTCACCCGTGTCCGGGTTGACCGACGGAACCTGGAATCCCTTGGCGATGGTCTTGATCTGGCCCTCGCTATAGCCGAGCGCGGCAAGGTCACGGAACGACACCAGACGCAGCGAGTGACAGGCGGCGCAAACCTCCTTGTACACCTGCAAGCCACGCTGCAGCTGGCGCTGGTCATAGGTGCCGAACATGCCGGTGAAGCTAAAGCCGCCTTCCGGCGCTTCGGCATGCTTGTGGAATTCCTGCTCGACCGTCTTGGGCGTGGTCAGCCCGTTCGAGAAGGTGTCGATGATCCCAAGGAACAGGGCGAAGACGAACCCCAGCCCGACCAAAAATCCGCCGATGCGAACCATTTTCTATGCCCCTCTTATTCGGCAGCTGCGGTCTGGAGCGGCGAGGTGCCACCCTTGCCGGCGAGCACGGCCTCGGTGATCGAGTTCGGCAGCGGGCGCGGACGCTCCATTGCCGAGACGATCGGCAGGATCACCAGGAAATGCAGGAAGTAATAGGCCGTCGCGAACTGACCGATCAGGATCACGCCCGGGGTCGGGGCCGCGCCACCGACATAGCCCAGCACCAGCACGTCCACGAGCAGGATCAGCAGGAACCAGCGATAGGTCGGGCGATAATTCGCCGATCGAACCGGCGACGTGTCGAGCCAGGGCAGGAAGAACAGCAGCAGGATCGAGCCGAACATCGCCAGCACGCCCCACAGCTTCGCCGACATGATGAAGTCGACGGTAAACGACTTCAGGATGGCGTAGAAGGGTAGGAAGTACCATTCGGGCACGATATGCGCCGGGGTCGAGAGCGGGTTGGCCGGGATATAGTTGTCCGGGTGCCCCAGCAGGTTCGGCGCAAAGAAGATCAGCGACGCAAATACCAGCAGCGCCACGCCCACGCCCACACCATCCTTGGCGGTGTAGTATGGGTGGAACGGCACGGTATCCTGCTCGTCCTTCACCTCGACGCCGGTCGGGTTCGACGAACCCGGAATGTGCAGCGCCCAGATGTGGAGGATGACCACGCCGGCGATCACGAACGGCAGCAGATAGTGGAGCGAGAAGAAGCGGTTGAGCGCGGCATTGTCCGGCGCGAAACCGCCGAGCAGCCAGACGCGGATCGGTTCGCCCACCACGGGGATTGCCGAGAAGAAGCCGGTGATCACCTGCGCGCCCCAGAAGCTCATCTGGCCCCAGGGAAGGACATAGCCCATGAACGCGGTCGCCATCATCAGCAGGAAGATGACGACGCCGAGCAGCCACACCATCTCGCGCGGCGCCTTGTACGAACCGTACCACAGGCCGCGGGCGATATGGATGTACACCACCAGCAGGAACATCGACGCGCCATTGGCGTGCGCATAGCGGATGAACCAGCCCGAGTTCACATCGCGCATGATGTGCTCGACACTATCGAACGCGATGCCCGCATTGGCGGCATAGTGCATCGCCAGCACGATGCCAGTGACGATCTGGATCGCCAGGAACATCCCGGCGAGGACGCCGAAATTCCAGAAATAGTTGAGATTGCGCGGGACCGGATAGCCGGCGCCGACGGCGTTATAGACGAAGCGCGGGAGGGGCAGACGATCGTCCACCCACTTCATCACCGGATGCTTCGGCTCATACTGCTTTGCCCAGGGAAAGCTCATTTCAAGGTGCCCCCCTCAGCCGACCCGAATTACGGTGTCGGAAATGAATGCATATTCCGGAACGACGAGGTTCGTCGGTGCCGGGCCGGTGCGGATGCGACCGGCGGTGTCATAGGCCGAGCCGTGGCACGGGCAGAAATAGCCGCCATACGGCCCCTTATTCTCACCCTCGCCTGCGCCCAGCGGCACGCAGCCGAGATGGGTGCAGACGCCGAGGGTGACCAGCCAGTTGGCCTTGCCCTCCTTGGTCCGCTCGGCCAGAGTCTGGGGATCGCGCAGGTCGGACAGCGACGTCTTGTTCGCCTCTTCGATCTCGGTCGGCGTCAGGTTGCGCACGAACAACGGCTGCTTGCGAAACGTCGCCTTGACCGACTGGCCCGGCTGGATCGCCGAGATGTCGAGTTCGGTGGTCGACAGCGCCAGCACGTCCGCCGACGGGCTCATCTGGTTGATCAGCGGCAGCGCCACGACGCCCGCGCCGACGCCAGCGAAAGCGACCGCGCCGATCGCGAAATAGTCACGACGGCGGGGATCGGCCGGCGCGTCACCCGCGTCACCCGGAGGTACAGCTTCTTCAAGCGTTGCCATGCATCAGCCCTTGCACTTCAAAATTCCGGCGTTTTCACGCCCCTGTCCCGGACGGCGGAGCGCGCGAACGCCACGCCAGGCCCCCGGATTGCCCCCGGTGGCTGGCGGGCCTGATAGACGGCACGGGGCGACTTTGCCAACCGCCTTTTTGACCGGCGCATTACACCGGTTTGTTTTCGACACCGGCCCGCTCCCCCACCCGGCCGCCCATTTCAGAATATCCAGCCGATGGGTGGCCGGGTGGGGGAGCGTGCCGGTGTCGGACTTCAGCAACTGCGCCTTGTGACGGGCGGGCTCCCTGCACTATCGGGGCATGATGCGCCTCGCCCTGTTCCAGCCCTGTATTGCCGGCAATGTCGGTGCGGTCCTGCGCATCGGCGCGTGTTTCGATACGCAGATCGACCTGGTCGAGCCGATGGGATTCGCGTGGGACGACAAGCGCGTGGCGCGCGCCGGCATGGACTATATCGACCATGTCCGCGTCACTCGGCACCGCGACTGGGATTCGTTTCTCGCGACCGTGACCGGCCGCATCGCACTGTTCACCACCAAGGGCGCGTCGCGCTTTGACGAAGCGCAATTCGCGCCCGACGATATCCTGCTGCTCGGGTCGGAGGATGCAGGGGCGCCCGATCATGTCCATGACCGCGCCGACCTGCGCCTGCGCATCCCGATGAAACCGGCGATGCGCTCCTTGAACCTCTCCGTCTCGGCGGGCATCGCCCTGTCCGAAGCGCTCCGGCAAACCAAAGGCTATCCGCAATGATCGAACTCGACCCCCAGCAACAGCGCGCCCGCGCCTGGTTCGAGGAGCTGCGCGACGCGATCTCCGCCGAGTTCGAATCGATTGAGCGTGAGGCCGGGTCGGACGCGGCCTTCGACTATATCGCCTGGGACCGCGTCGATCCGTCGGGCGAGCCAGGCGGTGGCGGCGTGCGCGGGGTGATGAAGGGCAAGGTGTTCGAAAAGGTCGGCGTCAACGTCTCGACCGTCGGCGGCACGTTCGAGGGCGATTTCGCCAAGTCGATCCACGGCGCGGGCGAGGATCCCCGCTTCTTCGCCACCGGCATCAGCCTCGTCGCGCACATGGCCAACCCGCATGTCCCTGCGGTCCACATGAACACCCGCTTCCTGGTGACGACCAAGCGCTGGTTCGGCGGCGGCGCGGATCTGAACCCGCCGATTCCCTATGATGAAGACACTGTGGACTTCCATGCACGTCTGCAGGCGGCATGTGACACGCACGACACCGCGCATTACCCGCGGTTCAAGGCATGGGCCGACGACTATTTCTACATTCCCCACCGCAATGTCCATCGCGGGGTCGGCGGCATCTTCTACGATCACCTCGACAGTGAGGACAATGCGACATGGGAGGCGAATTTCGCCTTCACCCGGGATGTCGGCCGCGCCTTCCTCGATATCTACCCCGCAATCGTCCGCCGCCGCATGGCCACGCCCTTCACCGATGCCGACAAGGTGCAGCAGCTGGAATGGCGCGGCCGTTATGCCGAGTTCAATCTGGTCTATGACCGGGGAACGTTGTTCGGCCTCAAGACCGGCGGCAATATCGACGCGATCCTGATGAGCCTCCCACCGCTGGCGAAATGGTCTTGAAATGGGCCTGATCCCGGTCAAGCCCGGCGAGGTGGCGACGATCGTCACCAGCCTGGAAATGCGCGAAAAACCGCGCCCCCGCCCCCTGCCCGATTCGCCGCTGCGACTGGTGCGCTGGGAAGCGCCGAGCCCCGACAAATACCGGACATTGTTCGCCCGCGTCGGCTCGCCCTGGTTGTGGTTCTCCCGCCTCGTGATGGACGAAACCCGACTGACCGCGATCATCCACGACCCGCGAATCGAGATTTTCGCAGTGGTCGATCCCCGGGGGATCGAGGTCGGGATGCTCGAACTAGACTATCGCGAGACGGCGACGTGCGAGATGTCGTTCGTCGGCCTTGTCCCCGAGCTGACCGGCGCGGGCCATGGCCGCTGGCTGATGGCGCACGCCCTGATGCGCGCTTGGCAGCCCGATGTAACCCGGGTGTGGGTGCACACCTGCACGCTCGACCATCCCACGGCGCTGGGCTTCTACCGGGCGTCGGGCTTCGTGCCATTCAACCGCGTGATCGAAACTTTCGCCGATCCGCGCGTCACCGGGCATTTGCCGCGGGACGCCGCTCCTCACATCCCGTTGATCGACCCGCCCAGCCGCCGATAGATCGCGATCCGCACCAGGGTAAAGAATACCCAGGTCGCGGTGACTGCCAGCGCCAGCGGCACCAGAATCAGCCCGAGCGCGATTTGCGAACCGCCGATCAACGGTGCCAACGCGCCGAACGCAAGCGCGATCGACAGCACGACCGCGCCGATGAACAGCGCCAGACCAACCGCAAAAAAGCCGATCTTCCAGCCATTTTTCTCGCTCAGTTCAAACCCGCGCGTGATCGCCTTCCACGCGCCGCGCTGTGGCTCGGCAGCATAGGCAACGCCCATCATCCAGGTACGCCCGAAGACATAGATGGCAGGAACGACGAGCAGGTACATGCCGAGCTGAATCAGCGCGTTGACGAGCACCCCGATCAGGAAAAAGGGGACGAGCCGCATCAGGCTGGACGTCAGCAAAGCGCCAATCGTCTCACCCCGGCGCAGATACAGGCTGAGGATCGCCAGACCACCAAACTCGGTCAGCGCCATGATCAGCCCCATCCAGCCGAGATTGGACAGGAAGAATGCGTTGATGACCTCGCGGGTCTGTTCGCGATCGCCACCCTCGGGAAGCTGGATGCCGCTGGTCACGGCGAGAATGAAGAGGCCCAGCATCGGCAGGAACAGGAACATCCCCGCGACCGGCCACATCAGGTCACGGTCGGTACGCCACAGGATCGCGGCGTCGCTCAATGCGCCGCGGAACGAGAATTTCATACTGCGGCGGCCGCCTCTTTGCGGGCGAGCAGCGCGATGTAGAGCTTGGCGAGGAACGCGGTGCCCAGCACGGTGAAGCCGGTCGAAACCGTACCGCCGACAATAGTGGTCAGCACCGAGGCAAGCGACAGCCCATCCTCACCCCGCCCGGCAACAAGATACATGACAGCGCCGAACGCCGTGGTGGCGGCAAGATTGGCGACGATCGAGACGATCGCGTAGAGGATCAGCACGCCGACGACCTTTAGCGCAACGCCGCGCGTGAGGCTCCAGGAGCGGGCAATCGCACCAATCGCCAGCCGGTCACCCACAATCGCGGGGACGACCACAGCGAGCCGCGCGAACACCCAGACGGCGAGGACAATGATCACCAGACCATACAGGCTCGCCCACAGGGTGACGCTTTCGGGAATGGTCGGCATCGTACCGCTATCGATCCCGCTGAGGTCGACACCGGCGACCGCTAGCATCACGCCAAGCGGAATGACCAGCAGCAACCCCGCAACCAGCATGACGATTGCGAGCAGCAATGCGGCGGGAAAGCGACGAGTCGCGACGCGCGTCGCATCGCGACCGAGCGACGGGTCGATCGCCAGCGCAGTCACCGCCAGCTGGCCCCAAAAACTGACTAGGGCGAGCAGAAAAACGCCGAGCCCGAGCCACATCGCTGTCGTCGACGGAGCGGTCGGCTGAAGCGAGGAGAGATTGGCCGAGATGGTGGTCGGAACAAAGATCGCGAGCAATGCGATTGGCAATAGATTGCCCAGATTGTCGCTGAGGAATTCCGCAGTACGATCCCAGACACTACCCATACTGACCATGTGAACAGCCCCCTTTGGGTGATCGTTAGCCGATCCGCGCGCGGCGCGCCACATGCTTGCCCACATGCTTGCGCTGGCGCGTCCGGCATCGCATCTGACGACGATGGAACTGGTCGAAGGCATCGAATGGCGCGTCTCCCAAGGGCACGTCCCCTACCCCGAGGCGCTGGCGGAAATGGAGGCGCGGGTTGCGGCAATCCAGGCAGGTGAGGGTCGCGAGCAGATCTGGCTGCTCGAACATCCGCCCGTCTATACCGCCGGGACCAGCGCCGATCCCGCCGAACTGATCGACCCGCGCTTCCCCGTCTTCGCGACCGGTCGCGGCGGGCGCTACACCTATCACGGCCCTGGGCAGCGGATCGGCTATGCGATGCTCGACCTGTCGCGGCGCAACAGGGATGTCCGCTGCTACGTCCATGCGGTGGAGGGTTGGGTGATCGCGGCGCTGGGAGAACTGGGCATCAACGCATTCCGCGCCGAGGGTCGGATCGGCATCTGGACCCGCGATGGTGGCGAGGAGGCGAAGATCGGCGCGATCGGGGTGCGCGTGCGCCGATGGGTGACAATGCATGGCTTTGCGGTGAACCTGGACCCCGACCTCAATGACTTTGGTGGAATCGTCCCGTGCGGCCTGCCCGAATTTCCCGTAACCAGCGCCGCCCGGCTGGGAAAATCGATCTCGCCTGAAACCTTTGACGCGGCGCTGGCGTTTGCGTTCCCGGCCTTTCTCAACTCCGTGGGCGGGGCATGTGCGCGCGCATCCGACAGCAAGGGTTGAGGGCGTGGCGCTAAGCGTTTAATGTCTATCACGGTGCGGGGTTTAAGCGGTGAACCGCCCCCGCCTTAATCTAGGGAGCCCAATCATATGCGTGCACTACTCACCAAGGCCGTTGCCGGTTCGATGATCGCCAGCGCCGCGCTGCTCGTTTCGGCCTGCGGCGGCACCACTGAGACCACTGCGGACAACACCACGGTCCTGGACGTGAACGCGACCGACCCGGTGCTCGACGGCACCACCACCGACAACATGACCATGGTCGATGGCGCCACCGGCAACGACACCGGCATGGCGGGCGACGCCATGGCGAACGACACCATGGGTAACGGCATGTAATCTGCCGCAAGCGGCACTTACATGACGCGGGGCCGTCCGGGCGACCGGGCGGCCCTGTTCTTTTTCGGTGACGACCGCGTCGTCGCGCGGCGCGTCCCGCATGTCCCACGGCGGGGCGCGGCCCCTTGCGCGACCGCAACGACTCGGCACCAAAAACTGCTTGGGCGCGACGACAAAACTCCGTAACCCAGCGCCAGTCAGGGTTCGAGAGGGTTGGTTGATGTTCGGTTCGCGTATGGTGTTCTCGACAGTCCTGGGCGGGGCGATGCTCGCGGCAACGCCCGCCTCCGCGCAATTCTATTTCAAGGCACCCGAGATAGGCAGCCAGCGCATCACGGGGGACGAACCCGGCATGCTCGCATCGCCGCTGCCCGGAGCGACCCCAGCGGAACTGCGTGCGGCAATGGTATGGAATCTGCGCGCTGCGCTCAACGTCGCGGCGCTGCAGTGTCAGTTTGGCCCGACCTTGCTGACCCTGCCCAACTACAACACGATCCTGCGCGATCATAAGGTTGAGCTGAACAGTTCCTACAGCGTGCTGAGCAAATATTTTTTGCGGACCCACAAGACCCCCAAGGCGGGCCAGACCGCGCTCGACCAATATGGCACGCGCGTCTATTCCAGCTATTCGGCGGTGCATGCTCAGCTGACCTTCTGCCAGGCTGCTGACGCGGTCTCGAACGCGGCGGTGTTCACCCCGCGCGGGGGCTTTGGCGAACTGGCGGCGGAACAGTTGCCGGTGATCCGCAATAGCCTGATCCGCTGGGGCGAGCAGCAATTCCCGATGCGGACGCCGCTTCAATCATCCTTTGTCTATCCCGAATTCGCGAATGAGGATTGTTGGGACAAGGGCGGCTATCACCCCGAACAGTGCGCGCCGGGCGCGAAGAAAAGAAAAAGGAAGCGCTAACCCGGAGCCGAATTCAGCTGCGCTGAATCTCGGGACCGGCCCGATTCCGCGACCGTTTCAGCTTAGCTGAAACAAGCTCTACCGCAGACCAAGCGTCTTGTGCGCCTGAAGCGTCAGGCGCCAGCGTGGGCGGGCGAGCGCGAAATCGACCGCCGCCTGGACATTGGCGGCCGCGTCGGCGTCGTCCATCGGCTGGATCAGGAAATGGGTGAAATCCCATCGCTCGATGTCCGCGACATCGGTCCCCGGCTGGGGCCAGACCAGCTTGAGTTCGTCGCCCCGCCGCTGGACCACGTCGCTCCCCGCCTTGGGACTGATGCACACCCAATCGATGCCGGGATTGACGGGCAAGGTCCCGTTGCTCTCGATCGCGATGCGGAAACCGCGCGCGTGCAGCGCATCGACCAGCGCGCTATCGACCTGCAGCATCGGTTCGCCCCCGGTCAGCACGACGAAGCGGCGCTCAGTTCCCTCACCCCAAAACCCGATGACCGCGTCCGCGAGCGCATCGGCATCGGCAAACTTGCCGCCGCCCAGGCCATCGGTACCGACGAACTGCGTGTCACAGAATTTGCAGATCGCGGTCGCCCGGTCCTGCTCCCGTCCCGACCAGAGATTACACCCGGCGAAGCGAACGAACACGGCGCGCGCGCCGGCATTCACGCCCTCCCCCTGAAGGGTCAGGAACATCTCCTTGACCGCATAGCTCATTGCAAATGCCTCAGACGGGGACCGCATAGCGGGTTGGGTCGGGGATTCCGGCTTCCTCGAACCCCTTGGAGCGAAGTCGGCAACTGTCGCACTCGCCGCAATGCACGCCGCCCGGCGCAGGGTCGTAGCACGACCAGCTGAGCCCTAGATCGAGGCCAAGCTCGGTCCCCTTGCGCACAATGTCCGCCTTGCTCATCATCGCCAGCGGTGCCCGAATGCGGAACGGATTGCCCTCGACCCCGGCCTTGGTGGCCAGTTCGGCGAGCTTCTCGAACCCCTCGATGAACTCCGGACGGCAATCGGGATAGCCCGAGTAATCGAGCGCGTTGACGCCGATATACAGGTCGCGCGCGCCAATCGCCTCCGCCCACCCAAGGGCGAGGCTGAGGAAGATGGTGTTGCGCGCGGGGACATAGGTCACCGGAATGTCTGTCCCGACGCCGCCTTTGGGGACAGCGATATCGGCGGTCAGCGCCGATCCGCCAAACAACGACAGGTCGAGCGGGAGGACGATGTGCCGCTCGGCACCGACATCGTTGGCGATTCGCCGCGCGGCGGCCAACTCGACCTGATGGCGCTGGTTATAGTCGATCGACAGGGCAAGGATGCGGTGCCCGTCGGCACGCGCGCACGCGGCCGAGACATAGGAATCGAGTCCGCCCGATACGAGCGCGACGGCATAGCTGGATTGGCTCATTCCCGTCTCGCTAGCCCCTTTGCCGCAACGCGGCAAGAAAGGGCGGCACGAGGACTAGCGGCACGCGCCCGTGCGGCGACCTTCATATTCGAAGGAGAAAGGCAGGCCACGGCTGATCCCCTGGCTTTCGATGCGAACCAGCCGCGGCGTTTCCACCACGACGCGGGTCGCGCCATTGCCGACGCCGGGGCAGCTATAGGTAATCCGACCACCGAGCGACCCGTCCTCGACAACGAAGCGCGTGCACGCCGCACCGCGATGTTGCAGTTGGAGCAGAAGTTGAGGATCGGTAATGCAGATCGACCGGGTGGTGCCGTCCGGCGCACGCAACGTCCACTCGCCCCGCTCGATCCCGGCGAGCGCGGTCAGGCCATTATCAGCACGACCGGCAGCGCTGCCTGCGGCAAGGGGGGCCAGCAGCGCAGCTGCGATCAACAGGGGGCGAAGCATCAACATTTCATCGCTCCTTTACCACGTTTCACCTGTCTATTCGCTGACGAAATCGGTCAGGCGAAACTGTCGAGCGCGATCGGGAACTTCTTCGCGCAGAATGCGCAATCGACGGTGATGAAGCCATCCTCGGCCATCTCGGCGCGATCCGCTTCGGGGAACTTCGCCAGCACCGATCCGATATAGTCGGGGTCGCAGCGGCATCCGCGGACGAGATCGCCGCCGGTCTGCACACGTACCTCATCCTCGTTGAACAGCCGCCAAAGCAACGTTTCGAGTGGAGTCGCCGCGTCGGCCAGTTCATCGTTGCTGACGGTGCTGCCCAGCGCCTCGACATGTTCCCATTCGGGATGGACGTCGCGCGCATGGAGCCGCTCGCCACCCTCCTCGCCTTCGGGCAAATGCTGGAGGAACAGGCCGCCGCCGATGCAATTGCCCGCAGCGTCGCGGCCAACACCCAGCCGGACCAGGCTCGGGATCTGCTCCGACTGGTCGAAATAATTCTCCGCTGCTTCGGCCAGCGATCCGCCGTCGAGCGGAACGATGCCCTGATAGCGTTCGCCGGTGGTCGCCTGGTCGAAGGTGATTGCCAGATAGCCCTTGTGGAACAGCGCATAGAGCGACGGGCTGGAACCCAGTTCGGCCAGTCGCTCGGCATCGAACTGGGCATAGCCACGCAACTCGCCGCCCTTGTAGTCGCATACCATCAGGCTGACGATCCCGCCCTGCGCCTGCGCCTGCAATGTCAGCTGCCCGCCCGCATCCTTGAGCGTCGAGCCAAGCAATGCGGTCAGCGTCAGCGCCTCCGCCAGCAGCCGCTCGATCGGCGCGGGATAGGCGTGCGCGGCGAGGATCTCGCCCAGCACCGGTCCCAGCCTCGCGATCCGCCCGCGCGCATGGCGCTGGGGAATCGTGAAGTTGAGCGTGCGGTCGAGGTCGGTGGTCATCAATTTTTCCTTCGTCATCCCGCGAAAGCGGGGACCCATCTCGTGTCCGGGTCACGCACGATACAGCTGCTGGACGGGCGGTAAGCGCAGGAGATGGGCCCCCGCACGCGCGGGGGTGACGGCTAATTGGGGAGCGACGCCTTGCGCGTCAACTCACCCGATTTGCCCGAAGCACCAGCGCAGCACTGCCTTTTGCCCATGCAGGCGGTTTTCCGCCTCGGGCCAGATCAGCGATTGCGGGCCGTCGATCACCTCCGGCGTGACCTCCTCGCCGCGATGCGCGGGGAGGCAGTGGAGGAATTTCGCGTCGGGCTTGGCCTTGGCCATCAGCGCCGCATCGACCTGATAGGGGGCGAGCGCGGCGAGCTTTGCCTCGGCATGCAGCTGGCCCATCGAGATCCAGGTGTCGGTGACGATCACGTCCGCGCCCGCCACCGCCTCGGCGGGATCGTTGACGCAGGTCGCACGCCCCTTGCCCAGCGCCATCGCCGCGTCGGGGAGCGAGAAGCTCTGCGGGCAGGCGGCGACCACGTCGAACTGCATCAGCCCCGCCGCCTCGACGATCGAGGCGAGGACATTGTTGCCGTCGCCGAGCCACGCGACCTTGAGGCCGGGCAGCGCCTTGCCGCTCTCCAGGATCGTCTGCAGATCGGCGACGATCTGGCACGGATGGCTATCGTCGGTCAGGCCGTTGATCACCGGGACGGTGGCGTATTCGGCCATTTCGAGCAGCTTGGCGTGATCGTCGGTGCGCACCATGATCGCGTCGCAATAGCCCGACAGGACGCGCGCCGTATCCGCCACGGTCTCGCCGCGCCCGAGCTGGCTGGTCGCTGCGTCCAGCACGATCGCGCTGCCACCGAGCTGACGGATCGCCATCTCGAAGCTCACGCGGGTGCGGGTGGAATTCTTCTCGAACACCATCGCAAGGGTGTGGCCAGCGAGCGGCGCGTCGGCATCAACGCGCCCCTTGGGCCAGCCCGCGCGCGCCGCCTTGCGGTCGATCGCGTCGGCAAGGATCGCGGCGAGGCCGTCAGGGCCAGCGTCGCTCAACGACAGGAAATTGCGATAGGCCATCTATGCCGCCGGCACCGCATAGCTGCGCGCGCCCGCACTCAGCTTTTCGATGCACTCGGCGACATGGCTTTCGTCGATCACCAGCGGCGGCAGCACGCGGAACACATTCTCGCCCGCCGCCACGGTCAACAGCCCGTGATGGTCGCGCAGATGCGCCACGAAGTCGCGGCTGACCGCCGGCTCCTTCATCTTGATGCCCAGCATCAGCCCCTTGCCGCGGATTTCCTCGAACAGATGATCGTGGTTGGGGATTAACTGCTCGAACGCCGCGCGCAGGCGATCCCCCATCGCGGTGACGTGATCGAGGAAGCCGGGCTCCTGCATCACGTCGAGCACCGCCTGCCCCGCCGCCATCGCCAGCGGGTTGCCGCCATAGGTCGATCCGTGCGTGCCCGCGACCATGCCCTTCGCCGCTTCCTCAGTGGCGAGGCAGGCACCGAGCGGGAAGCCGTTCCCGATCCCCTTGGCGACGGTCATGATGTCGGGGGTGATGCCGTAATGCTCGTAGGCCCACATCTTGCCGGTGCGGCCGTAACCGCACTGGATTTCGTCGAGGATCAGCAGCAGGCCGTGTTCGTCGCACGCCTTGCGCAGCCCCTGGATGAATTCGGTCGTGCCGGCGGTCATCCCGCCCTCGCCCTGCACCGTCTCCACGAGGAAACCCGCCGTCTCATCGTCGATCGCGGCAAGCGCGCCGTCGAGATCGTTGAACTTCACATAGTCGAAGCCGGGGAGCAGCGGCTCGAACCCGTCGCGCATCTTTGCCTGATCGGTGGCCGAAATCGCGCCGATCGAACGACCGTGGAAGGCATTCTTGAACGTGATCAGCTTGTGCCGCTGCGGGTTGCCGGTGATGTAATGATAGCGGCGCGCGGTCTTGATCGCGCACTCGATCGCCTCGACGCCGGAGTTGGTGAAGAACACCGTGTCGGCGAAGCTCGCATCGACCAGCCGCTGCGCCAGTGCCTCACCCTGCGGCGAGCCGTAGAGGTTGCTGACGTGCATCAGCGTAGCGACCTGATCCTGCACCGCCTTAGTAAAGGACGGGTGGCCGTGACCCAGCGCGTTGACCGCAATGCCCGCCGCGAAATCGAGATAGCGCTCGCCACGCTCGCCGATGAGGTAGCACCCCTCGCCTCGCACCGGACGCACATCGCACCGTGGGTAAACGGGCATGAGCGGGGTGATCGACACGGGCAGCCTCCTTCCAACAGAAAAGGGCGGCCCATTGCGAACCGCCCGGAGCGAGACCCTAAGATGTCGCTCCAAAGGCGTCAATAATCCGGGGCCGAAACGAATCGACGCTAGGGAAACTGCAAGGGTGGCAAAATCCGCGTAACCGCTTAAGCTGCGCGGGTCGCGGCGGAGTCTGGAGTCCAACCCGACCCGTCAGGTCGCGGCGACCTGTGCCGGGGTGCCAGGTTAGATCTCGGTGCCCGGCGCGGGATTGACGAGACGAAGATGGCCATGCTTGCGTTAAAGGGAGCCGAAATACGCGGTCGCGGGCCGATCACGCTTTCGGTCGCGTTCGCCGCAGCGGCCGCTCTGATGCCACTTGTGGTGCTCTCGGGATGGCAGTTCGACGTCCCGGTTCTGCGCGGGCTGGGGGCGGCGCGCTATCCGATCCTGCCGGGGACGGCGCTGGTTTTCCTGCTGATGTCGATGGCGGCGGTACTGCACGCAATCGGATATCGCTGCGCGTCGCGGCTGATCCTGTTGCTTCCGGCTACCTATCTCGGCATTGTCCTGATCCAGCATCTTACTGACATCGATATCGGAATATCCCGGCTGATCTTCGCCGAGAAGCTCGAACTTGCTCCGCTGCGCGGGCGCCGGATCATCCCGCTCGGCCCGCTGGTGGTACTCGGTTTGTTGGTCACGGCCCTGTTTCTGCTGGGCGCTCGGCGGCGCGAAACGCGCTGGTGGGCGGGTCCGGCAGCGAGCATTGCGCTCGCAGGGATGCTGCTGCTGCTCACCTTCACCCTTGGCGGGCAGGTTTCGGCCAATATCCGCTTCTTTGGCGTGACGATCGCGTCGAGCGCGCCAATCATTCTGTTGTGCGCATCGATTCTGACCGCCGCAGACCTGCCGCGCGACGTCGCTACGTCCCCGGTCTCGCCATGGAATACGCTCCAGCGGATTCAGCCGGTCATCATCGTCGCGGCGGTGCTCCCGGCGCTGATCTTGGTCTGGATCCGTGGCGAGACCACACAGGGACAGGCCGAACTCTATTTTCTGATCGCGATGGCCAACCTCGTCGTGCTCGCAGCGCTACTCGCCTATGTGACCCACCGCGCCAACGTACAGAACCGTATGCTGGCCGGGGGAGAAGCCAAGCTCCACTCGATCCTCGGCACCGCGCCCGATGCGCTGATCGTCACTGGCGATGATCTGGTGATCCGTACCTACAGCGCCTCGACCCCCCTGATGTGGCGGTGCGGTGATATGGAACTGACCGGCAAGTCACTCCACAGCCTGTTGGAAGCGCCGATCGACACGTTCGACAGCCTGGTGCGCACCCCGAGTGGCACGCGCGGCGGCGCGATCATTACCACCGGTCAGCGCTGCGACGACACGACCTTCCCCGCTGAGCTGCGGCTTGGCATCGCCGAGCAGGAAGGTGAACGGGTATGCGTCGCATTCGTCCGCGACCTGACCGATCGCATGGCGATGGAGGATCAGCTCAACGGCCTCAATTTCCAGCTGATGCACCTGTCGCGGCAGAACGCGATGGGCGAACTGGCCGGCGACATCGCACATGAAATCAACCAGCCGCTGACCGCCGCGACCAATTATGCCTCAACCGCCGCCTATGTGCTGGACCAGCGCGGCGACGCCGACAAGGCCCGCGACTATCTCAAGGAAATCAGCGCCCAGCTCCTGCGCGCGGGGGGAATTATCAGCCGGCTGCGCGCCTTTCTCGCCAATCGTGAAATCGAGCTGCGCCGCGAGTCGCTGGACGTCGTGGTAAAGGACGCGGTGAATCTGGTACGCATTGGATCGCGGCGGATGCGGGGTCAGGTAAAGGTGGACATCCCGTTCGACACACCCCCAGTCTATGTCGACCGCATCCAGATTCAGCAGGTGATGGTCAATCTGCTCCGCAATTCGTTCGAGGCATGCGAAGAGGCCGGGCGCGAGGCGCGGATTGACATTGTCGCGCGCCGATCGGGCGACCACCTGGTCGAGATCGAAGTATCCGACAATGGTGCCGGTCTGCCCGAGG
Organism: Sphingomonas sp. J315; assembly: GCF_024666595.1. Classification (NCBI taxonomy): domain Bacteria; kingdom Pseudomonadati; phylum Pseudomonadota; class Alphaproteobacteria; order Sphingomonadales; family Sphingomonadaceae; genus Sphingomonas; species Sphingomonas sp. J315. The sequence goes on from NZ_CP088296.1 coordinate 626,952, forward strand.
GATTCGCCGAACGGCTGGGCCAGCGTTTCTCCTCGACCAAGGGCGAAACCGGGCTCGGCATCGGCCTCAACATCTCAAAACGAATCGTCGAGGCGCATGGCGGCACGCTGGTCGCCGAAAGTCTCCAGCCGCATGGTGCCGCCTTCCGCTTCACCGTCCCTGCGCTGGGCGACGCAGCGCAGATGGAAAGCGCCGCCGCTAGCTCTTGATCTTCCAGCCCGAGCGCAACAGCGCATAGCAGGCGAGCGCCAGCGCGACGTCGAGCGCGAGGATTACCGCGCTCCCGACCAGGATTGGCGAATCGGCGACGCCCAGGAACCCGTAACGAAAACCCGAGATGATGTAGAAAAAGGGGTTGGCGTGACTGATCGCCTGAAACAGCGGTGACAGGCGATCGACTGAATAAAAGGTCCCCGACAGCAGGGCGAGCGGCGCGACCACGAAGTTGGTGACCGCAGCGGCATGGTCGAACTTCTCCGCCCAGATCGAGGTGAGCACCCCCATCAGCGCAAGGAACAAGGAGCCGAGCAGACCGAACCACAGGATCGCCCAAAAATGCACCGGGGTAACGGTGACCCCGGGCCACAGCGCCATCGCCAGCCACACTGCCGCACCGACGCAGAAGGCGCGGGTGACGGCTCCACCGCACAGCGCCGCGAGCAGTTCGCCGGTCGACAGCGGCGGCATCAGATAATCGACGATCGTCCCCTGAATCTTGCCGACCAGCAGCGAAAAGCTGGCGTTGGCGAAGGCGTTCTGGAGCATTCCCATGACGATCAGGCCGGGCGCGAGAAAGTTGGCAAAGGGAACCGCGGTGCCACCGAGCGTCACCGTGCGCCCGCCTCCGCCCAAAGCGACCGTGAAAACCACCAGAAATAACAACGTCGTGACTGCCGGTGCCCATACCGTCTGGAGCTGCACCTTGAAGAAACGGCGCACCTCCTTCACATAGAGGGTCCACAGCCCGCCCCAATTCACGTTACGGATTACCGGAACGCCGGGGCCGGCGATCATGCTTTCGGGCGGCGGGGACTGGTCGGTCATGCAAAGGCCGGTTAATCGCTGACGCCAAACCCGGCAACGGGATTGATTCTTTAGGGACGACAAATGAGCTGGACCGACGAACGGATCGAGACGCTGCGCAAGATGTGGGACAGCGGACTGACCGCGACCCAGATTGCCGAGGAACTCGGCGGAGTGAGCCGCAATGCCGTGATCGGCAAGGCGCATCGCCTGGGCCTCGCCTCGCGCCCGTCGCCGGTGAAGGCGAATGCGACCGAGGCGAAGCCCACACCCGCGTCAGCTGCGCCGCCCGCGCCCAAGCCTGCTCCGGCAGCCCCCGCGCCACGCGCCGCCGTACCGGCGGCCGCTGCGCCTACACCCGCGCCCGCGCCGGTTGTCGATGATGCGGACGAGGACGAGGACGACACTCCGGCCCCTGCAGCCGTGCGCGAAGGCCCGGTGCTGCGCTCGGTCGGCCCCGGCGGCTTCATCCGCCAGAATCCCGGCGAACAGGCCCCGCCGATCGCCCCGGCCCCGCCGCGCCGCCTGGTTCCGGCCAAGCCGAGCAAGGAGATCGAGGGAAAGACCAGCCTGCTCGATCTCAACGACCGCATCTGTAAATGGCCGCTGGGTCATCCGGGTGAGCCAGATTTCCATTTCTGTGGCGAGAAGGTGAACCCCGGCTTCCCTTATTGCGTCGATCACTGCGGCCACGCCTATCAGGCGCAGCTTCCGCGCCGTGATCGCCGTCCGCCGCCGCCTTTGCCCTATGGCGGCCCACGCGTCCGGTAGACCCAGCGTTTCTGCTAACCGGAACGGGTAGCTTGCGGGCAATCCCGGCCCGGATGGTCAAGACTCACTTAACCATATCGGCAGTAGTACCGGCGCGTGTCCCGCGTCCTTCACCTCCGCCGATCTGCTCCCGTGCTGATACAGGCCGCGCTCATTGCGGCAGGTGCCGCAACGCTCGCTTTCTGGCCACCCCGCGAAGGGCCGATGCTGCTGGTTGCGCTCGACGGGCGTGACGGCGCACGGCTGGTCGGCCCCGCACTGAATGCCGGGGCGACGCTGGCCGGACGCGGCCCGATGGCCAACATGATCCTGGTCAGCGGCACACGCGCGCATCTCGCGCCGCTGCTCGGAACCGGCGTGATCGCCCTTGCCGCCCCGCGCGGCCTGTGCAGCCAGGGAGTTGCCGCATGAAGGACATCACCCTGCTGCGTCTGCGCGGCGCGGCGATCCTGGTCGGGGTCAGCTGGTTCAACACCGTCGCGATCATCCTGCTCAGCCTGATCGCGGGCAGCGACCGGACGCTACCGCTCGCGGTGATTGGCATCCTCGCCAACATCCTGCCCACGCTGATGGTCCGTCAGCGCCGCGTCGATCGTCACGCGCGGTTGATCATCGCCTCGCTCGCCGCAGTCCAGCCCGCGCTCGCCGTCTATGCACTCAGCGGCCATGCCTGGCAGATGGACGGGCACATGTATTTCTTCGTCGCGCTCGCCGCGCTGACGATCCTGTGCGACGCGCGCGCGATCGTCTTCGCCTCGGCGCTGATCGCGGTCCACCACCTTGTCCTGCAATATGCCGCGCCCGCATGGGTGTTCACCGGCGCAGGCGACCTTGGCCGCGTGCTGTTCCACGCGCTGGCGGTGGTGATGCAGGCCGCGGTGCTGATCCATCTGACCCTCACCATCCGCAACCTCTTGTGGCGGCACGGCGAAGCGCGCGAGGCGAGCGACCGCGCCGCCGCGATTGCCGAGCAGCGCCGGATCGAAGCGGAAGGCGCAATGCAGGAAGCCGCCGCCGCTGCACGCCGCGAAAGCATTGAACGCAGCGCCCGCGAATCGCTCGCGCGCGAAGCCGAGGCGCAGCGCCGCGAAGCCGAAGCGGCACGGCGTGAAGACAACCGCCGCCTCGCAGAAGCCTTCCAGCAATCGATGAGCGGCATCGTCGCCACTGTCGGCACTGCGGCGGGCGAACTCGAACAGCTCGCCGGATCGCTCAACGGCGTCGCCCGCCGCGCCAGCCGCAGAATCGGGCGAGACCGCTGCTAGCGCCAGCCAGACCTCCGGCGCCGCCGAGACGCTGGCGATTCGCCTCCACGAGCTCTCGACCTCGATCACCGCGATCGCCGCCAGCGCCGACCAGCAGGCGCAGCGCAGCGACGACGCCAGCAGCATTTCGGATGGCGGACGCGGCGCGGTCGTGGCGCTGACTCAGCGGTCGCAGACGATCACCAGCTTTGCCGAATCGATCCACGAGATCGCGACGCGCACCAATTTGCTCGCACTCAACGCCACGATCGAAGCGTCGCGCGCTGGTGAGGCCGGGCGCGGCTTTGCGGTGGTCGCGCACGAGGTGAAGCAACTGGCGAGCGAGGCTGCGCGCGCCACCGGCGAAATTCGCCACCTCGCCGATTCAATGCATGGCGGGGCGGAAGTCGCCCAAGATGCCCTGTCGGAGATCACCGCGATGGTCGGCGACCTCGCCACCGCCGCCGAAGCGATCCGCGCCGCAGTGGATGCGCAGCGAGAGACCGCGTCGGCGATCGACCGCTCGGCGCGTGATACCGCCACCGGTGCGGCCTTCATGGCCGAGCGTGTGCGCGGAGTAGCCGCGATGGCAGGCGAAACGGAACAACTGTCCGACCGCGTCGCAGCTGCTGCGGGTGCCCTGTCCCGCACCGCCAAGGCGCTCGACAGATCGACGCGCGGGTTCCTGACCAAGCTCGACGCGGCCTAAACCCACAAAAGAAGAAGCCGACGGGTCGCCCCGCCGGCTCCAGACTCCCGCTCGGGAAGTTGTTTAGAAGCGGAATGCCGCCGTCGCGCGCAGCGAATGGAAGTCGAAATCCGAGCTGCGACGGAAATCCGCGCCACCCGCCAGCACGAACGGGTTGGTCGCACCCGCCGTGCCGGTGCCGACCGCGACGCGCGCATTACTATCGTCATAACGGCTGTAGAGATATTCCAGGCCGATCGAGAAATTGCGGCCGATCTTCTGCTCGACACCGCCGCCGGCCTGCCAGCCCCAGGCCATGTCGTCGCCTTCCAGCGTAAAGCTGTTGGCCGTGTTGCTGCTGCTGAAGCTGTTGTCGAGCTTCGCATAGGCGCCGCCACCGGTGGCGTAGAACAGGGTGCTCTCGCCCGCGACCAGGCCGGCGCGCAGGCGCAGCGCCGCGTTCCAGTCGAGTTCGCGAGTCATGGTGTAGAAAGCAGGCGTGGTGCTGTAGGCGCTGACGCTGTCGCGCGCCTGCGTCTTGCCGAACTCGGCCACCGCGCCGATCACGACCTTGCCCATCTGCTTGTCGAAGCCGATGCGGCCATAATATTCGAGATCATCCTTGTCGTTGGTGCAGGCGACATTGGCGCTCGACGTCGCCGCGCCGTTGCAGAAGCCCGGCGAGAAGGCGTTCGCGCCGGTCGAGGTTGCGATCGTGTCGCCGAAGCTGCCGTCGCGGCCCGCATCAAACTCGATCGTCTCACCGACATCATTGTTCTGGACGGTATAGCCGACCGAACCGCCGACGTAGAGGCCGTCAAAGGCGGGCTCGCCGTCCTGGGCCAGAGCCGGGGCAGCAGCGAGGGTCAGGGCGGCCGCTCCGGCCCCCAGCAGGGTACGCATACGCATTTACAGGATACTCCGTTGATAAACTTGCGCGAGGTTAACGAGGCAGGACGCGCTTCTTTCCCGCCCCGTTCCGAATTTCCACATTCATGTTGCCACGCAGCAACACCCGCGCTTGCCCCGACCCGTGCGGCGGACTAGCCAGAACAAATGTCGTCCGATCTTTTCCAGTCCGGTTCCGCTTCCCCCACCAACGCCTATGACGCCAGCTCGATCGAGGTGCTGGAGGGGCTGGAACCCGTGCGTCGTCGCCCCGGCATGTATATCGGCGGCACCGACGAGCGCGCGCTGCACCACCTCGCTGCCGAAATCCTCGACAATGCGATGGACGAGGCGGTCGCGGGCCATGCCAGCCGGATCGAGGTGACATTGGACGTCGGCAACCGGCTGACCATCACCGACAATGGCCGCGGCATTCCGACCGATCCTCACCCGAAGTTCCCCGACAAATCGGCGCTGGAGGTGATCTTCTCGACGCTGCACGCGGGCGGCAAATTCTCGGGCAAGGCCTATGCGACATCGGGCGGTCTGCATGGCGTGGGCAGCAGCGTGGTCAACGCGCTATCGACCGATATGGTCGTGGAGGTGGCGCGCGACCGCCAACTCTATCGTCAGCGCTTCAGCCAGGGGCAGACGCTGGGCCCGATCGAGCTGGTCGGGCCGACGCCCAACCGGCGCGGCACCAGCGTCGCCTTCACGCCCGACACCGAGATTTTCGGTGAGATGCACTTCAAGCCCGCACGGCTCTACAAGCTCGCCCGGTCCAAGGCGTATCTGTTCGCGGGCGTCGAAATCCGCTGGAAATGCGCGCCCGAGCTGATTTCGGATGACACCCCGGCCGAGGCGATGTTCCAGTTCCCCGGCGGGCTTGCCGATCATTTGCGGGAACAGCTCGGCACGCGCGAGGGTGCGACTGCGGAGTTCTTCGCGGGACGGCAGGACTTTCCCGGCGAAGCGCAGGGTAGCGTCGAATGGGCGGTCGCCTGGCCGCTATGGAGCGACGGCAGCTACAGCTGGTATTGCAACACCATCCCGACCCCCGATGGCGGCAGCCACGAACAAGGGCTGCGCCAGGCACTGGTGCGCGGCATCCGCGCGTTCGGCGAGCTGGTCGGCCAGAAGAAGGCCAAAGACATCACCGCCGACGACATCATGGTCGGGTCGGAGCTGATGCTGTCGGTGTTCATTCGCGATCCGCAATTCCAGTCGCAGACCAAGGATCGCCTGACCTCTCCAGAGGCGACCGCATTGGTCGAAAAGGCGGTGCGCGACCATTTCGACCATTTCCTCGCCGACCGGATGGACCGCGGCAAGGCGCTGCTGAACTATGTGCTCGAGCGGATGGACGACCGCCTGCGCCGCAAGCAGGAGCGCGAGGTCAAGCGCAAGACCGCGACCAGCGGCCGCAAGCTGCGCCTCCCCGGCAAGCTCACCGACTGCTCCGCCGACGATCCGGCGGGGACCGAATTGTTCATCGTCGAGGGTGACTCGGCCGGCGGGAGTGCCAAGCAGGCGCGCGACCGCAAGACCCAGGCGATCCTTCCGATCCGCGGCAAAATCCTCAACGTCGCGTCGGCAACCAGCGCAAAGATCGGCGCGAACAGCGAGATCGCCGACCTGATCCTCGCGCTCGGCTGTGGCACGCGCAAGGACTGCCAGCCCGACAATCTGCGCTACGAACGCATCGTCATCATGACCGACGCGGACGTGGACGGCGCACATATCGCGACGTTGTTGATGACCTTCTTCTTCCAGGAGATGCCCGACATCGTCCGGCGTGGACACCTCTACCTCGCCCAGCCGCCGCTCTATCGCATCACCGCCGGGGCCAAGAGCCTCTACGCCCGCGACGACGCGCACCGGGCGGAGATCGAGGCGGGACCGTTCAAGGGCCGCAAGGTCGAGGTGTCGCGCTTCAAGGGCCTTGGCGAGATGAATCCGGGCCAGCTGCGCGAGACTACGATGGATCCAGCCACCCGATCGATGCTGCGCATCACCCTGCCGCAGGAATATGAGGAGCGCGCCGGGGTCAAGGATCTGGTCGACCGGCTGATGGGAACCAACCCGGCGCACCGCTTCGCCTTCATCCAGGAGAACGCCGCGCGGCTGGACGAGGAAGCGATTGACGCCTGACGCAGTGCGTCAGCGCACCCACTCGTCGCGGAGCAGGCCGTAGATGGTCGTGTCGCGCACGCCGATATGGGTTTCCCATTCGGCGCGCAGATAGCCTTCGAGCTTGAAGCCCAGCCGTTCGAGCAGACCGCGTGACGCGGCATTGTCGGGGTCGGTGTCGGCGAACACCTTGCGCTGCCCCTCGGCAAAGATGCGGTCGATCACTGCGCTGACGGCCTCGCGCGCGAAGCCGCCGCCCCAGTGCGTGCGTGCAAAGAGATAGCCGAGTTCGGTGACATTGCCCTGCCGCTTTTCGCCCGCCGCGACCATGCCGATCGCGGTATCGTCGCCGCGCAGCGTGACCGCCCAGGCGCGCCAGTCGGAGGCGTGGCGTTCGAAATCCGCGCGCGTCTCATCGACGCTGCTGTGCGGCGGACCGGACCAGTAGCGCATCAGATCGGGATCGGCGAAGCTGGGGAACAGTGCCTCGGCATCGCGCAAGCGCCGCGGCCGCAGGATCAGGCGCGGGGTTTCCAGAACCACGGGGTCACGCGGTGCGATCACATCGCATCTGCCGATCGCTTCCGCGCCTGCTCGATGGCCTGAACCCGTTCAGGTCGCGCGCAATATCGAACCTCGAATTCGGTCAGCGCAGCGGCTCGGGCAGGCCATGCTTTGCGGCCTGCTCCTTTTCAAGGCAGCGATAGACGGCATAGTCTTGCGTCATCATATCGATCGGGACGCGTGTCATATCGCGACGCGCAATCGGCCCGACGAGATCGCGCAGATATTTCGCCCAGCCTTCCCGATTTTCAGCAGCATCGTCCGCGCTGCCCCCGGCGTCCGGAGCGATCACGATGGCCGCCCGCAACGCTTCTGCCTCGTCAAAGCGACCAAGCTCTCGCAAAGCGTTCGCCGCGCGGGCCCGCATCGCAATCGATACGAAATCGGCGGCGCTTGCCGCGCGCGCTTTCACCTGATCGGCAAACTCGGCATTGTAGCGATCAGCACGGGCAGCGGCAGCGGACCCGGCGTTCTTTGCCTCCCACGTCGCCGACAGCAACAGCCATTCGGGATTGGCATCACCCAACATCCGCGCCGCGTGAAAGGCGAGATAATAGGGCGTCTCACCCGCTGCGCGCAGCCCGCGATACACTTCACCCTGAACATAGGGCGTCAGCTTCGCGATTTCGGGTCGGGAGAAATCGCGAAACATCACCAGTCCGTTGCCTGGACATTGTGGAGACCGGATTGGAAATTCGCCCGATCCCACGGGCATACCGTCGGGCAAGGCGCCCCAGGTCGAGATGCTGCCCAGTTCCTGAAACTTGAATTTCTGGCCACCCACCGGGCAGGTTTTGCGGACCGTGAAATACGTGCTGGCTACGGCAGGAACCGCGATCATCGCCGCGATTGCAGCGAGCCAAGCCACGATCCGTGTCACGCCTCCCCCAGCGCCTCGACCAGCGACTTGACCTTCTTCTGCCGCCATTGCGGCAGCGGCGCGACCAGCCAGTAGCCGAGCCGCGAGGGGATCGGCTCGCCGACCACCACGACGCGGCCCGCGTCGATGTCGGCGCGCGCGAGCAGTTCCGGCACGGTCGCGCGGCCCAGCCCCTCGGCGGCGGCGTCGAGTGCAAGGCCTGCGTCGCCGACCCGAACGAGCGCCGCGCCATCCTCCGCAACACAACCGGGCCAGCCGATGGGCGTTTCGCCGCGCCCGCCGGGCTTGGCGACGGTGACCATCCCGTCGCTTTCCAGCGCCTCGCCCTCATGCTCGCCCGGCCCTTCCCCCAGCGGATCGCAAGGTCGAGATTGGCCTCGGTGAAGTCGATCGCCTCGTCCGCCGCGATCAGCACGAAGCGCAGTTCGGGGTCCGCACGCGCGATTTCGGCGAGGCGCGGCATCAGCCATTTTTCGGTCAGGTCGCGCGGCGCGGCGATGGTCAGCGACTTGGACGATTGCCCGGCCTGCATCGCGCGCACCGATTCCTCGAACTGGAGGAACCCGGCGCGCAGCGCGTCGAGCCCGGCATGCGCCTCCGGGGTCAGCTCCAGACCCTTGGTCGTCCGGCGGAACAGCACGACGCCCAGCGTATCCTCGAGCGCGCGGATCTGCTGCCCGACCGCCGCCGGGGTCACCGCCAGCTCGTCCGCCGCGCGGGTGAAGGACAGATGCCGCGCCGCCGCGTCGAGCACGCGCAGGCCGTTGAGGGGGAGGTGGGTGCGCTTCATCTGTTACTCCGCCACCGCCGGCGCGCGCAGCGCGAAGCGGGGGATCGCCACGTCGAATTCATGCCCGTCCGCACCGACCATGACATAGCTACCCTCCATCCACCCGGTCGGCGTGGTCAGCGGGCAGCCCGAGACATAATCGTAACTCGATCCGGGCGCGATCATCGGCTGTTCGCCGACGACGCCCTCGCCCTCGACGATATGCTGGCTGCCGCGCCCGTCGGTGATCGTCCAGCGGCGCGAGAGCAGCTGCACCGCCTGGTGCGACCCGTTTTCGATGCGGATATGATAGGACCAGAACCAGCGGCCACGCCCCGGTTCGGACTGATCGGACAGGTAGCTGACCGACACCAGCACCGTGATGTCGCGGGTCACCGCTTCCTGGCCGAACAGCGCCTTCACAGCCCGACCGATCCCAGCGCCTGATCGAGGTCGGCGATCAGGTCTTCAGGGTCCTCAAGACCCACGTTGAGCCGCAGCATCCCTTCGCGCACGCCCATCAGCAGCCGCTGATCCTCGGCGACGCCGCTGTGCGTGGTGGAGGCGGGATGGGTCATCAGCGAGCGAGAATCGCCGATATTGTTCGAAATGTCGATGAGGCCGAGCGCGTCGAGCAGGCCGTGCGCCTGCGCACGCCCGCCATCGACCTCGAACGAGAAGATCGGTCCTGCCGCCGCCATCTGGCTCATCGCCAGATTATGCTGCGGATGGCTGGGCAGGCCGGGATAATTGACCATCGGCACGCGCCCCTCAAGGAAGCGCGCGACCCTCACCGCATTCTCGCTCTGGCGCTGGATGCGCAGGTCGAGCGTCTCCAGCCCCTTGAGCACCACCCAGGCATTGAACGCACTCAGCGTCGGCCCGGTATTGCGGTGGAACGGCAGCAGCGTGTTGGTGATGAAGTCCTCGCTCCCGCAGATCGCGCCAGCAAGGACGCGGCCCTGCCCGTCCATCATCTTGGTCGCGCTATAGGCGACCACGTCCGCGCCGAACTCCATCGGACGTTGCAGCGCGGGGGTGGCAAAGGCGTTGTCGACCACGGTGACGATGCCGCGTTCGCGCGCGATGTCGCACACCGCCTTGAGATCGACGATATCCATCGTCGGATTGGCCGGGGTCTCGAAGAAGAACACCTTGGTATTCGGGCGGATCGCATCGACGAACTGCTGCGGGTCGCGCGCATCTACGACGGTCGTCTCGATCCCGAAGCGCGGCATCAGCGTGTCGGTGAGCCAGCGGCACGATCCGAACGCGGCGCGCCCGCCGACGAGATGGTCGCCCGCCGACAGCTGGCACAACAAGGCTGCGGTCATCGCCGCCATGCCGGACGCGGTCGCGCGGCATGCTTCGGCCCCTTCGAGCAAGGCGATGCGCTGTTCGAGCATCTCGACAGTCGGGTTCTGAAGCCGCGAATAGGTCATGCCCTGTTGATCGCCGGCAAAGCGTGCTGCCGCGTCCCCCGCGCAGTCATAGGCATAGCCAGAGGTCAGAAAGAGCGCCTCGCTCGTCTCCCCCATTCGCTGCGCGCGGTCCCCCCGCGCACCGCGAGCGTGGCGGGCTTCCAGTGGCGGGTGATCTCGCGGTCTTGTCCGGTGCGACGCTTCATGTTGCCCCTCTAGAAGCGGAAGCCGCGCGGGCGCAAGCGCGACGGATGACGCGGGCGCGAAGCTCAGCTATCGACTTGGGCGATGCTCGACCGTCTCGAACAGCGCCCCGTCCTGCTCGGCCTGCTTATCGCGGCCATTGCGCAGTCCCTGTTCACCATCGGCGTCGAGCGCCCGAGCATCCTGCTGTTCGACGAGGTACACTATGTGCCCGCTGCGCGGATCCTGCTCGACTTCTCGCACATCACCAATCCCGAGCATCCGATGCTGGGCAAGTCGCTGATCGCGCTGGGCATTCATCTGATCGGCGACAATGCGCTGGGATGGCGGCTGTTCTCGACGCTGTTTGGCAGCGCGACGATCGCCGGCGTCTATGCCTTCACGCTGCTGCTCACCCGCGCGACCCGCCCGGCTCTGTTCGCCGCGATCTTCGCGATGCTCGGGCAGATGGTGTTCGTGCAGGCGCGGATCGGCATGCTCGACATCTTCATGGGCGGGTTTCTGGTCTGGGCCGGGGTCGCCTTCCTCGCCGCGATGCACGCCGAGTCGCGGCGGGCTTGGGGCTATTGGGTCGCCTCCGCACTGCTGTTCGGTGCAGCGGTGGGCGTCAAATGGGCGGCGATCCCCTATGTCGCACTGACGGGAGTCGCCTTCCTGTGGCTGCGCTATCGCGACCCGAAGCGCTTCGGCGGGATGCACTGGCTGCCCGCGCTGGCGGTCATGGGGATCGTCAGCATCGCGACCTATTTCGCGACCTTCGCCCCCGCTTTTTTCTACCGCACCGACCCGATGACGCTGGCCCGGCTGATCCCGTTCCAGTTCGAGATGCTGGCGCTCCAGACGCAGGTGCTGGCCGCGCACAACTATCAGTCGAGCTGGTGGAGCTGGCCGCTGATGCTGCGCCCGATCTGGTATTTCTATGAGCCCGATCAGGGGGCGATGCGCGGCGTGCTGCTGATCGGCAACCCCGTCATCATGTGGACCGGGCTGGTCGCGGTCGCGGCATGCTGGTGGGCGGGTGTGAAGCAAAGGGCAGTCGTGCCGCTCGCCGCCGCGATCCTCTGGACCTTCTCGCTCGGCATCTGGGCGATCATCCCCAAGTCGCTGGGCTTTTTCTATTATTACTATCTGCCCAGCATCATCCTGTGCGTGGTACTGGCTGTCGCCCTCAACCATTGGCGCGACGTGCTGAAGCAGCGCGACGAATGGCTGCTGGTACCTGCCGTCGGGATGTTCGCCTATTTCTACCCGATCATCGCGGCGCAGGACCTGACGAGCACGCGCGCCTTCACCCGCTGGATGTGGCTGCCGGGCTGGGCTTAATACCGCCCCCACACGAAGCGCGACGACAGCGCGAAATTCCATACCGCCGCGACCGCGATCCCTGCCAGCGCGGACGGAGCCCATTGCGCCTGCTGGACATCGTGCAGGAACGCCGCGACGCCAACGTTCGCCACCGCGCCGACCGAGCAGACGATGCAAAAGCCGACCCAGCCGTCGACCAGCTGCCTGAACCCCTTTAGCCGCGCGTCGCGATAGGTGAGCGCGTTGTTGAGGAAGAAGTTGAAGGTCATCGCGATCAGCGTCGCGACGATCGTTCCGGTGAGGAAGCTGGTGCCGAACAGGCGGAAGAACAGCCAGAGCGCTGCGAAATGCACACCTGCCCCGATCGCACCGATTGCAGAAAACATGACGAAGCGCACCGGCACCAATCGCCCGAACATGCGGTCATAGAGCGCGATCAGGAATTCCATCGCGACGACATGATCGAGCTTGCTCTCACCGGTCTGGCGCGTGCGGAAGACATAGGGAAGCTCGACGAACTTGAGCGCGCGCGGGCTGGCGGTCAGGATGTCGAGCAGGATCTTGAACCCGATCGCGGACAAATGCGGGATGATCGCGCGCACCACCTCGCTGCGAACCATGAAGAAGCCGCTCATCGGGTCGCTGAGATCGGCCTTCAGCACCTTGCGCGAGATGCGGGTCGCGAGCTCGGACTTGGCCACGCGGTCGCGGTCCCATTCGCCGGTCCCGCCACCCTCGACGAAGCGCGATCCGATCGCGACGTCGACGCTGTCGTCGGCACGCAGCGCATCGAGCATCTTCGGCAACAGCGTCTCGTCATGCTGCATATCGCCGTCGATCACCGCGACGAACGGCGCGGCGGTGGCGCACATCCCCTCGATCGTCGCGGAGGACAGCCCGCGCCGCCCGATCCGCTGCACCACCCGCACGCGCGGGTCGCTGCGCCCGATCGCGCGCGCCGCGTCGGCGGTGCCGTCGGGGCTGTTGTCGTCGACGAAGATCACCTCCCAGCGCCGCCCCGCCAGCGCCTTGTGGAGCGCGGCCACCATCAGCGGGACGTTGCGCGACTCATTGAAGGTCGGGACGACGACCGCCAGTTCGAGTTCGCCCGCGGTCACCCCAGCGCCTTCACCACTGCATCGCCCATCTGTGCCGTCGACAGCGCTCCGCCCAGGTCGGGCGTGCGTGCGCCACTGGTCAGCGCCGCAGTCACCGCCGCCTCGATCCGGTCCGCCGCCTCCGCAAGCCCAAGCGAATAGCGCAGCAGCATCGCCGCCGACAGGATCGTCGCGCACGGATTGGCCTTGCCCTGCCCGGCGATGTCGGGTGCGGAGCCGTGGATCGGCTCGTACAACCCCCTGCCGCTGCCATCGAGCGAGGCAGAGGGCAGCATCCCGATCGACCCGGCGCACATGCTCGCCTGATCCGACAGGATGTCGCCAAAGAGGTTTCCGGTGACGATCACGTCGAACTGGCCGGGGTTGCGCACCAGCTGCATCGCGGCGTTATCGACATACATGTGGCTGAGTTCGATGTCGGGATAGTCGGCCGCGACCTCAATCACCACATCGCGCCACAGCTGCGAGGTTTCGAGGACGTTTGCCTTGTCGACCGAGCACAGCTTGCCGCGACGCGCGCGCGCGGTCTCAAACCCTACCTTTGCGATCCGGGCGACCTCGTCCTCGTTATACGACATGACGTCATAGCCCTCGCGGCGGCCTGACGCGGTAGTGCGCATCCCCTTTTCGCCGAAATAGACGTCGCCATTGAGCTCGCGCACGATCACCATGTCGATCGCGCCCGCGACTTCCGGCCGCAGCGCAGAGGCGTCCTCAAGTCCGGGGAACAGCGTCGCGGGGCGTAGATTGGCGAACAGGCCAAGTTCCTTACGCAGCCCCAGGATCGCCTGTTCGGGGCGCAGATGCCGCTCCAGCGCGTCGCAACGCGGATCACCGACTGCGCCGAACAGAATCGCATCTGCGCGCTTTGCAAGGTCGAGCGTCGCAGGCGGCAGCGGATGGCCATCGCTGAAATAGGCCGCACCGCCGACCGGGGTTTCCTCGAAGCTCAGGCCAAGGTCGAGCACATCCAGCACGCGCCGCGCCTGTGCGGTCACTTCGGGGCCGATCCCGTCACCGGGAAGGATTGCGATCAACGGCATGGCTACTCCACCTGCTCAGGGTGTTGGCCCCTTGCCGTGCTGCGCCGCATCACGCAACCGCCCTGTTAATCCGGTCGACCAGCCGCTCGCGTGCCGCCAGCACCTCCGCCGCCTTGCCGTGGAGCAGGTCGCGTTCGAGGAAATGGCCGGTGAGGCGGAGGCCGTCCAGGATGTCGTCCCACTCCGCTGCGCCGCCCTCGCGGAGGAATGGCGGTAGGCGGAACAGCCTTGCCTCATAGCCCACCGCTGCGGCGGTGCTGACCGCCATGCCGCTTTTGGGGCTGACGAACGCCAGATCCTCGGTCCCGCCGGTGGCGACGCACTGGTCGAGGTCGAGGCCGAAGCCGAGCAGGGCCAGCAGCAACAATTCGTAGCGGACCATCGCCACCGCCCAGCCCCGCGCCGCCGGGGCGGCTTCGATGGCGTCGAGCAGACCGCCAAGTGCCGCATGGATCGGCGGATAGGTCTGGCCCTCGGGCAAGGCCGCGGCGGTCAGCGCGGTGGCCCAATCGATCGCCGCGGCGGGGAGCGGCTCGCGGAACAGCGGGGCGCGGCTGTGCGTCAGTTCCGCCACCAGGGCCGGCAGTTGATCCTCGGTCCTGGCCCGCCAATCCCCGAGGATGTCGTTGCCGGGCTGAAGCACCGGGCGGTGTTGCCGCGACCGACCGCCGCGGACATAGCCCGCCAACAACCCCGCTTCCGCCGTCAGCGCCCGGACGATCGCGCCGCTCTCGCCATGGGGGCGGATCGCGACGATGATGGCGGGGGCACGCAGATGCATGCCCTGCCCTTATCCCCGCCGCAGCTTCTTTGACAGCTTCTCCAGTCCGACCGCCTCGACCAGTGCCTTCCCGCCGGCCACCGTCCGGTTGAACCCGCCCAGCGCCGCCGTCGTCACGCGGTTCGTCAAACTTGGGCGCAGGAGCAACAAGTCCACACAGGGGACACCGCCGGTGGCGTATTGGCGTTTGTGTTGGCCATCTCCCTCCGTAAAGTCGAATCTGGCGAATTTTTGTTCCTCAAAGAGGTCGCGGAACGCTTCTACTTGCAACACCGCGCCGGGGGACAAGTCGTTGAACGCCGGATCGTGCCCGACATATTCATAGACCAGAGTCTCGCCATGCGCGGGGCAATAGAGATAGGCGGCGGGCTCGCCCTCAATGAACAACAGCCAGGCGCGGACATCGTCCGCCGCCGCCGCGCTCAGCATCCCCCGGATGAACTCCGGATTGGCGGGCAACCCCTCCCCCATCAGCTTTTCCTGATAGGTGCGCAGCGCGATGCGGCGGGCCAGATCGTGAAACGTCTCCAGCTCCGTCGGCGTGCGATAGCTGCGGATGTCGAGATCGCCGCCGGAAACCTGTGCGATCTTTTTCGCCTTGCGCCGCACGCCCTGTCGCGCATTGCTCGACAGGCCGCCCATATAGGCGTCGAACCCGCCGGTCAGGTCGGCATAGTATCGCGTATATTTCTGGCGGACGAAGCCGATCATCCGGCCCGAGGCATAGACCATCGCCTCCAGCCGATCCTCGGGCAGCGAGGTCACGACATAGCCATGCGCGTCGCGCGGCAAGGGCGGAAGCACGGGCAAGCGGCCCTCGCGTGCCTCGTCGAGGCTGAGCGGCACGCGGACCATGTCGCGCTGCACCGCCATCAACGTCCGCGCCCCGATGCGGAAGTTGAGCGGGGTGGGACGCGCGGTCGCGGTCATGCGGCGCGTTCCGACACGAGGTTGGACCAGAGCTGCTGCGCCTGACGCATCCGGGTGCGGATCAGGCTGGGGCCGAGCGGGGCGTCGTCCTGATCGAGCGGGAGATGGGTGAGGTCGGCAAAATGCACCGTCTCCATGCCGCCGCGCCGCTCCGCGAGCATCGCACACAGCGCGTCGAAGCGGGCGACATGCACCGCATTGGGGCGGGTGCCGGACCGGTTGGCAAGCTCGAACCCGTGGCTGACGATGGTCACCGCCGCATGCCCCGCCGCCACCGCATGGTCGAGCGCATCGCGCATCTCGGCGGTCGACAGCGCGCAGATCTGGAAATGCCGGAGATGGCCGCGCACATCCTCGATCAAGGTCACCGGCACTTCGATCACGCCGCGATGCTCGACCGGGGCAATCTGACGCGGCGCGAGGCCGATCGCGCTGGGCCAGGGATGTTCGGAGCCGTTATGGCTGCTGTCGTAACGGATGCCGAGTTCAGCAAGGGCGGCGAGCGTGTCGTCGCTGGCGCTGTAGCTGCCCGATCGGAAGGCAATCGGGCGCGGTGCCCCAGCGGCGACGAGCAGGTCGGACGCGGCGCGGATCAGCTCCCGCTGCTCGGTCAGATTATAGTCGATCAGTTCGAACGACGCGGCGGCACTGCGATCCTCGTCGCACGCAGCGGCCCAATTGGGATGGAGGTGCAGCTGAACCTCCTGCCCCGCGTCAAGAATCGCCTCGACCACGCGGCGGATCGGATCGAGGCCATGCGCCACTGCGGGCATCGGATCGACGAAGAAGGTGGCTTTGAGGCCATGCTCCGCAAAGCGGCGCAGCTGATAGCCAATGCCGACCCCGGCCGGCTCCAGCGACCGCTCCGCAATCTCCGCCAGCGACAGCCCGGCGGCATGGTGCCGCCACATCAGCTCGGTATCGACCGTCAGGAAAACGCGCGTGGGCATGGCCGGTGTCTAGCGGACGGGGGTGAAGAAATCGCAAAATGTGGGCGGGGTTGGTGAACGACCGCGTTCACCATGCTGACAATTCTGACAAGATGTCCGTATGTGAGGGGCGCCGCCGGACACTTCCGCGTGATGCGGGCGTGCGGGGGTGGCAGGGTGCTGGGCATGGCGGGAGTGTAGTGGCTGTGGGGCTTGTAGGACAGCCCCTGGAGGTGACGCTGCGTTCGGACCCGTGCTTCTGCAATGCGGTGAAGCGGTCAGTTAGTGCCAAGCAGCTCAATTGCCCTCGGCGTCTACCATGAATACCACCGGTTTCCCCCGCGTGGTCGGTTCCCATCCCGCCGACAGCGCGGCGCGGACGCACCGCGAAATCGTGGCGTCGTCGAGCTGGAGGCGACCGGGCGGCAACCCCTTCATCAGCCGCTTGGGCGGGGGAAATTCCACCAGCGCCTCGCGCCTGGCATCACGCTGTTGCAGGGAGATCGTCATGCCTCTCCAACCCTCGTCATCGGACAGATGCGGTTCGCGCTGAAGGTGCCAATCGTAGAGAATACCGTCGACCTGGACGGCACCGCCTTTGCTTTGAGACTTTGACATATCCGCGCCTCTAGCATGACCGATCTTGCAAGGCCTAGCTGAACGTCTAGGCAAGGTTTGCCAGTGGCACGCAAGACCGACGATGCAGTTCGACGCGCACATCCATCGTGTCGGGATCGGCTTCCCCGGTCAGTAGTGCGTAAACAGGGCAAAGCGGCAGGGTTTTGGATTTTCAATGAATTATCGCCATTCCTTCCACGCCGGCAACAGCGCCGATGTGGTGAAGCACAGCCTGCTGATCGCCCTTGTCCGGGCATTGCAGCAAAAACCGGGCGCGTTGACCCTGATCGACACCCATGCCGGCTGCGGGCTCTACGACCTGGGCGGCGAGCAGGCGCAGCGCACCGGCGAGGCTGCACAGGGGGTTTTTCGCGTCTTTGCCGATGCGAACCCTTTGCTGGACGATTATCGCGCTGCCGTGCGGGCGGTGAATGTCGGCGCGGAGCCGCGCCTTTATCCCGGATCGCCACAGGTCCTGGCGCAGCTGCTGCGCCCGCAGGACGCGCTGATCCTCAACGAAAAGCATCCCGAGGATGCGTACGCCCTGCGCGGCGCGATGCGCGGTACGCCCGCCGCCGTGCACGAACGCGATGCCTATGAGCTGTGGCTGGCGATGCTGCCGACCCGCACGGCGCGCGGCGTGGTGGTAGTCGATCCGCCGTACGAGCAGACCGACGAGCGCGCCCGGATCACCGCCACCCTCGCTGCCGCGCACCGCAAATGGGCGCATGGCGTGACGGTGATCTGGTATCCGCTGAAGGACCGCGCGACGCATCAGCAGTGGAAGAACAAGCTGCGCAACCTGAACATCCCGAAATTCCTGGTCGTCGAGCATTGGCTGTACGATGCCGACCAGCCCAGCATCTACAACGGCGCGGGCCTGTTCATCGTCAATCCGCCCTATGCCTTTACGCAGGAACTGCCGCCGCTGCTGGAGGCGCTCCGTGCCACGCTCGCACCGGCGGGGCATCGGGGCATGATCACTGCGAACTGGTTGGACAATTGAAGATGCGCCCGGTCCCGGCCCTGCGTCACGCCGCGTCACCGCGCATGATAGAAATCATAGACTTGCTGCGCCACCGCCGCGCTCACCCCGGGCGCTTTCTGTAGATCCTCCAGGCTCGCGCCGCGCACCGCCTTGGCCGTGCCGAAATGCATCAGCAGCGCCTTCTTGCGCGCGGGGCCGATGCCGGGGACTTCGTCGAGCGGGCTGGCACCGATGGCCTTGGCACGCTTTGCCCGGTGCGCGCCGATGGCGAAGCGGTGGACTTCGTCGCGGAGTTTCTGAATGTGGAACAAGGCCGGCGCGTTGGTCGGGAGCATGCGTTCGCTGCCGTCCATCAGGTGGAAGACTTCGCGGCCTTCGCGGCCGTGGTGCGGGCCTTTGGCGACGCCGACCATGCAGACGTCCTCGATCCCCAGTTCCTCGAGCACGGCGCGGGCGGCGCTGAGCTGGCCCTTGCCGCCGTCGATCAGGACGAGGTCGGGCCACACGCCCTTGTCGCGGTCGGGGTCTTCCTCCTGCGCGCGGGCGAAGCGGCGGGTGAAGACTTCGCGCATCATCGCGAAATCGTCGTCGGTGGCGGCGCTCTTGATGTTGAACTTGCGATACTGGCCGGTGCGGAATCCCTCTGGCCCAGCGACGATCATCGCGCCGACGGCGTGGGCGCCCTGAATATGGCTGTTGTCATAGACTTCGATGCGGTCGGGCGGTTCGGGCAGGCCGAACAGGTCGGCGATATCGCGCAGGATCTTTGCCTGAGTGGTCGATTCGGCCATGCGGCGGTCGAGCGCCTCGATCGCGTTGCGCTTGGCCTGATCGAGCAGGCGGCGGCGGGTGCCGCGCTGCGGCATGCCGATCGCGACCTTGCGCCCGGCGCGTTCGGCGAGGGCTTCGGAGAGGAGCTTCAGGTCGTCGAGATTGCGGTCGACGAAGATGGTGCGCGGCGGGGGCACTTCCTCATAGAATTGCATGAGGAATTGGGTGAACACCTCATCCTCCGGCACATCGGCGGTGTGCGCGGGGAAGAAGGCGCGGTGGCCCCAATTCTGGCCGCCACGGATGAAGAAGGCCTGGATGCCGATCTGGCCCTGTTTGGCGGCCATGGCGAAGATGTCTGCGTCGCCGATCCCCTCCGCATTGATCGCCTGGCTGCCCTGGATGAAGGTGAGCGCCTTCAACCGGTCGCGCAGGATCGCGGCGAGCTCGAAGTCGAGATTTTCGGCGGCGGCCTGCATCTGCTCGCCGAGCTTGGCCTGAACCTTGGTCGACTTGCCCATCAGGAAGTCGCGGGAGTCGGCAACCAGCTCGGCATAGCCCGCCTTGTCGATGCGATCGACGCAGGGGGCCGAGCAGCGGCGGATCTGGTAGAGCAGGCACGGGCGGTCGCGGGTGTTGAAGAAGCTGTCGGTGCAGCTGCGCAGCAGGAAGAGTTTCTGGAGCGCGTTCAATGTCTTGCGCACCTGCCCCGCGCCGGCGAACGGGCCGAAATAGTCGCCCTTCGCCCGGCGCGCGCCGCGATGGAGCTGGACGCGGGGGAAGTCATGGTCGCCGCGCAGGAGGATGTAGGGGAACGACTTATCGTCGCGCAACAGGACGTTGTAGGGCGGGCGGAAGCGCTTGATCAGCTGCGCTTCGAGGAGGAGCGCCTCGGCCTCGTTATTGGTCGTCACCACGGTCATCGACCGCGTCTGGGCGATCATGCGGCGCAGCCGATTGAGAGCTTCGCGGGCTGGGTGTAGTTGGCGACGCGGTTCTTGAGCGCGCGGGCCTTGCCGACATAGAGCACGTCGCCGCGCGCATCCTGCATGCGATAGACGCCGGGGCGGGCGGGGGAGTGTTTTCAGGACATTGCGGATGGCCGCGACCCCGGCGTCGAGATCGGGGGTTTCCGACCCGCGCACGGCATAGGTGGCGGAGTCTTCGTTGAAGCGGTTGGGGGAATTGGGGTCGGACATCGAACGCCCGATCTAGGCATTGCGCGGGGGGCTAGGCCAGAGCACAATCCTTGTGTATTGCATCAGCAACACACATGGGAGGAACGATGCGAAAGATGCTAGCGGCGCTCGCGGGATTTGCGCTCGTCGTTGGGAGCGCGCAGGGGCAGGCGCGCGCGTGGGACCCCGCGCCTTGGCTCGCCGATGTCGCGCAGATGCGTGCGGCGTTCGAGACCAAATATGCGAACCGTGAATGGCTGGAGCAGGAGCGCGGCGTTGCCATCGCCCGCACGTTCGACCAGCTGGCGGCGCAGCTCCGGACCGCCGGAAGCGATGCGGAGGCGCGGGCGATTCTCGACCGCGCCATCCGGGGCATCGGCGATGGCCATGTCGCGCTGCGCTGGCCCCGCCCGCAGTCCGCTACTCCCGTTATGCCCGCCACGGCCCCGGCGCCGACCAGCGTGGCGTCGCTCTGCCAGTCGATCGGCTATGACGCGCGCAAGGGGCGGCCCGGTATCGCGTCTGCACTCCTCGGCTACCGCGCGCTGGTCGATAAGGGGGCGCTCGATGCGGGCGTCGTGGCGACGGCGGGTGAGACGGTGGGCGTGCTGCGCATCCCCGTATTCGATCCGCACGCCTTTCCTCAGCTATGCGCCGACGCCGTCGCCGCGCTGCAGCTGCCGATCGACAAGCCGTGCGATGATAGCTGCAAGAATGCGGTGATCACCCACGCCTATGCTGCGCTCACCCGCGACATGGCGACGCGATTGGGCCAGCTACAGGCTGTGGGAGCGACGTCTTTGCTGGTCGACCTGACCGGGAATGGCGGGGGCAGCGAATGGGCGGAGGCCGCCGCGCGCATGGTCACGGCGAAGCGGCTTACTTCGGCCCCGGTCGGGTTCGTGCGCGGTCCGCACTGGGCAGGGACCTGGGGGAGGCTGGCCGAGCTGCTGCACGGCTGGGCCAGGACCGCCCCCGAAGCGGAGCGGGCGAAGCTGCGCGCGCTGGCGGAGAAGGCGGATGCGGCGCGCGTGGCGGCGGAGACGCCCTGCGCTCCCGACACCGGCTGCCAATGGCTGGGTCGCGCTGGCTATGCGACCGGGCTGGTCGGCAGCGCGGAACCCGGCGAATGGCTGGGCAGCGAATGGGGCGCATGGGTGTTCAGCGCGGGCCAGCATGCCTATCAGGAGGGCGCGTGGCGCGGCCCGGTGATGGTGCTCGTCGATCAGGAGACCTGGTCCGCCGCCGAACAATTCACCGCGCTGTTACAGGACGCGCGCGTCGCGACGATCGTCGGTGCGCGGACCGGCGGCGCGGGATGCGGCTATACCTGGGGCGGCACGCCGACGACGCTCAATCACAGCGGCGCGACCTTGCTGCTGCCCGATTGCGCACGGTTCCGCGCCGATGGCAGCAATGAGGTGGCGGGCATCGTTCCTGACGTGACGATCGGTTGGCGCGCGACCGACAGCGTGGCATTTCGGTCCCGCCTGCTCAATGCCGCACTGCCCGCCGCCGTGGCGCGCGCGCAAGCGCTGCATGGCGACCGCTGAGCGAGGGAATTGCACGGGGCGGCCCATCTGTTAGCGTGTCCGCCATCTGATTTCGGGGGATCCTTCATGCGCCTGCTCACCGCCCTGCTCGCAACTTCGCTGCTCGCCACGCCATCACTGGCCGAGCCCGATTTCGCCCCGGCGGTGGAGGCGGATTATGCGGCGCATCTCGAAGCCTTGTTCATCGATTTCCACAAGAATCCCGAGCTGTCGTACAAGGAGACGCGCACCGCCGCGATCATGGCGAAGGAGCTGCGCGCGGTCGGTGGAATCGAGGTGACCGAGGGGGTCGGCGGGACCGGCGTCGTGGGCGTGATGAAGAACGGCACCGGTCCGACGATCCTGGTGCGCGCCGACATGGACGGGCTACCGCTCAAGGAGGATAGCGGGCTCGCCTATGCCTCGACGGTGACGCAGGAGGATATCGACGGCGTGGTGAAGCCGGTGATGCATGCGTGCGGGCATGACGTGCACATCACCTCGCTGATCGGCACCGCGCGGCAGCTGGCCAAGCTCAAGAGCCGGTGGAAGGGCACCGTCGTGTTCGTCATACAGCCCGCCGAGGAGCGGATCGGCGGCGCGCGCAAGATGATGGAGGACGGGCTCTACACCCGTTTCCCCAAGCCCGATTATGCGGTGGCGTTCCACGTCACCTCGGGCTTTCCGACCGGCAAGATCGGGCTGGAGCCGGGGATCAGCTCGTCATCGTCGGACAGCGTCGACATCACCATCCACGGCATCGGCACGCATGGTGCCGCGCCGCATATGGGGAAGGACCCGATCGTGATGGGGTCGCAGATCGTCATGGCGCTGCAGACGCTGGTGAGCCGCGAGATCGCGCCATTGAAGCCCGGCGTGGTCACCGTCGGATCGTTCCATTCGGGATTCAAGCACAACATCATCAGCGACAAGGCGGAGCTTCAACTGACCGTGCGGTCGGATGACGAAGACACGCGCAAGAAGCTGCTCGACGGCATCAAGCGCATCGCCGCCAATGTCGGGCGGATGAACGGTCTGCCCGAGGACAAATTGCCGGTGGTGCGCGTCGGGTTCAGATCGACCCCGGTGACGCTCAACGATCCGGCGCTGACGACGCGGGTGCGCGGCGCGTTCACCAAGGCGTTCGGCAAGGACATCCTGCGCACCGAACCGCGCGAGAGCATGGGCGCGGAGGATTTCGCGTACTTCATCGAGCAGAAACTGGGCGTGCCGGGGGCCTATTTCGTGGTCGGCGGGACACCGCAGGCCGAGCTGGACGCGGCCAAGCGCGGCGAGAAGACGCTGCCCGCGCACCATTCGCCCTTCTTCAAGGTCGAGGCGAAGCCGGCGGTGACGCTGGGGACGACCGCGATGACCGTGGCGGTGCTGGATTTGTTGGGGAAGTGAGGCATTACCCGTCACCCCGGGCTTGACCCGGGGCCCAGCTTCTTCGACCGGCAAAGGCAGCGGGGCCCCGGGTCAAGCCCGGGGTGACGACAGGCACAGAAAAAGGGCGCCGGTCTTTCGACCGACGCCCTTTTTCTTCACCCGGAACCCGCCGCTCAGTTGAGCCGCGAGAGACCCGCGATCGTCTGGTCGACCAGTGCCTTGTCGGCGCTCGCATCGTGCTTCTGCGCGATGATCGCACCGGCCGCCTTGGTCGCGGCCTCGGCGGCCGTGGCGCGCACCTGGTCGAGCGCGAGGCGCTCGGCCGCGGCGATCTTGTCCTCGGCCATCTTGGTGCGGCGACGGATCAGGTCCTCGGCATCGGACTTGGCCTTGACCAGCAGCGCCTGTGCCTCCTCATCGGCATGGGCGACCATGGCGGCGGCCTCCTGCTCGACATTGGTGAGCTTGCGCGCATATTCGTCGCGCAGCGCTTCGGCCTCGGCGCGGAGCTGGTTCGCTTCGTCAAGCCGGGTGCGGATCGCCGCAATCTGCTTGTCGAGCATGCCGCCGATCGCCGACGGCACCTTCTTCCACACCACGATCAGCAGCAGGCCCAGCA
This sequence comes from Sphingomonas sp. J315, assembly GCF_024666595.1. Lineage (NCBI taxonomy): Bacteria > Pseudomonadati > Pseudomonadota > Alphaproteobacteria > Sphingomonadales > Sphingomonadaceae > Sphingomonas > Sphingomonas sp. J315. The sequence goes on from NZ_CP088296.1 coordinate 650,735, forward strand.
TGGCGAGGCCGACCCACATGGTCGCGTCGATGCCGAACACCGCCGGCGCCGCGTGATGGACCTCAGCCGGAGCCGCGGTTCCCGTGGTCACTGTTGCTTCCTCAGCCATTGAGCGCCGCCTTCACTGCCTGTCCGGCCTCCGCAGCCGTGACGCTGACGCCCGAGATGCGGGCGACGATGTCGCGCGCAGCGTCGGTCGCGACCGCTTCGATCTCACCGGCTGCGGCGGCGCTGGCCTCCGCGATCCGGGTTTCGGCCGCGGTGACGCGACCTTCGATCTCGGCATTGGCCGATGCGAGCGCGGCGTCGGTCTGCGCCTGCCCCTCGGCACGCGCCTCGGCCAGGCGCTTGCGCGCCGCATCACGCGCCGCATTTTCCTGCGCACGCCACGTCTCTTCGGCCTGGTCCGCCGCCGTGCGCGCCGCTTCCGCAGCCGCAAGGTCGTCGGCCACCGACTTGTCGCGCGCATCCATCGTGCCGGAGACCTTGGGCAAAATGCCCAGGCCGACGATCACGAAGGTGAGCCCGAAGGTCAGCAGCAGCCAGAAGATCTGCGACGCATAGGTCGCTGCGACTTGTTCGATCTGGGGCATTGGTCCGTCCTCTGGTCCGTCGTCAAATCCGCCCCGCGTGGATCACGCAGGGCGGCAGAGACATCAGGCGACGAAGATCAGCAGCACCGCCACGACGAACGCGAGCAGGCCGAGAAGCTCGGCAGCCGCGAAGCCGATGAACATGTTGCCCTGCTGGCTGGCAGCCGCGCCCGGATTGCGCAGCGCGCCCTGAAGGAACGCCGCGAACACGTTGCCCACGCCCATCGCCGCGAGGCCCGCACCGATCGCCGCGAGACCGGCGCCGAGCAGCTTGAATGCATCTGCTTCCATTGAAATCACTCCTTAGAAAAATCAGTCGTTGGTTGGAAAAAACTCAGTGATGATCGTGCAGGTGCACCGCGTCGTTGATGTACAGCGACGTGAGCAGCGCGAACACATAGGCTTGGACGCCCGCGACCAGAATCTCGAGCGCCGACACGCCGAGCATCAGCGCGAAGCTGGGGATGCCCACCAGCGCGCCCCAGCCCAGGCCGGCATTGGTCGAATTGATGATGAAGCCCGCCAGCACCTTGAGCAGGATGTGGCCCGCGGTCATCGCGACGAAGAGTCGCAGCGCCAGGCTGAACGGGCGGACCATGAACGAGACGAACTCGATCGGCGCCACGAGGAACAGCACGGGCAGCGGCGTGCCCTTTGGCACGAACAGCGAGAAGAAACGGAAGCCATGCTTGCCCAGCCCGACGATCAGCACGATCGAGAAGCTGAGGATCGCGAGCACGCCGGTGACGGTGAAGTGGCTGGTCGCGGTGAACGGATGCACGCCGGGAATCGCGCCGAACGGCAGCAGGCCGATCACGTTGGCGAACAGGATGAACATGAACAGCGAGAAGACATAGGGCAGGAACTTGCGCCCCTCATGCCCGATATTCGCCTTGAGCAGATTGTCGATGAAGCCGGTAAAGCCCTCGACCGCCATCTGCCAGCGGCCCGGCACGACGTCGCGCTTCATGCCGCCCAGCATGAACACCCACAGCGCGACGGTCGCGAGGACCATCCATAGCGCGCTGTTGGTGAAGGCGATCGTCTGATTGCCCACGGTGAACATGTCGGCAATCGACGTCACCTCGAACTGGTGCATCGGATCGATCTTGCCTGCTTCTTCAGCCACGCCCGTTTCCCATGTAACGCAAGCGCCCGAAAGTCACTTCGAGCGCTGGTTCGAAATCCTGATGATGTTCCTGAACGCGCTGACGATGCCGAGGGCAAGCAGCGTGAGCAGGAGCCATGGCGAGGTTCCCAGGAACCGATCGAGTACCCACCCGATCAGCGCCCCCCGACCATTCCTCCGATCAGCTCGGCGAGGACGCGGTTGCCGAGGCGATAGTTACGATCGCCATCCTGCTGCCCCTCGCCCCGCCGATCCGCCTCTTCGGATTTGGCCCGCGCCAGCCGCTCGTTGAGCGAAGTGATGCGGGAATCCTCCTTGAGGGGGTCCAGTCCGGGCTCGTTCTCGGTCATTTCGCTTCCTCCGCCAGTCATATTCCAGGGCGAAACGCATGGGCCGAGCGGCGAGCCCGCCAAGGCACGCGCGCTTTAGAAAGGGGGGGTCGCCGAGTCAACCGCGGTGCAACATTGTTGCAACCGACAGATCAATCCGTCCCTGCCAGGGGGAGGGTTTTTGCGCCCCTTTCCCGCCCCCGCCTCTGCCGCTAGGCTCCCTTTATGGGGGACGGCGGCAGCGAGGCGATTACCGACGGGACCGGGCATCGCGCGCGGCTGCGGTCGCGGTTGCTGGCGGATCATGAAGCGCTGCTCGACCATGAACTGATCGAGTATCTGCTCGCTCTGGCGATTCCCCGGCGCGATACCAAGCCGCTGGCCAAGGCGCTGCTCCATCAGTTCGGCGGCATCGCCGGACTGTTGACCGCCGACGCGGAAGCGATCGCGCGGGTGCCGGGGATGGGCGAGACCTCGGTCGCGGCGCTCAAGATCGCGCATGCGGCAGCGTTGCGGCTCCTAAAGGGAGAGGTCGCGGCGCGGCCGATCTTGTCCAACTGGCAGGCGCTGCTGGATTATCTCCGCGCCGACATGGCGCATCATGCGATCGAGCGCGTGCGGGTACTGCATCTGAACAGCCGCAACATGCTGATCCGCGACGAATTGATGCAGGAAGGGTCGGTGGACGAGGCCCCGGTCTATGTCCGCGAAGTAATCCGCCGTGCGATCGATCTGGGATCGACCGCGATCATCCTGGTCCACAACCATCCCAGTGGCGACCCGAGCCCGAGCCGGGCGGATATCGAACTGACGCGCAATATTGTGGAGGCGGGGAAGCGGCTGGGCATTGCGGTGCATGACCATATCGTCATCGGCACCGCCGGGCATGTCAGCCTGCGCGCGCAGGGGGCTGATGTAGCGCTCGGCGCTGTCCGGCGACCTGATCTCCTGCGAGATCAGGGGTCCAGAGTTGCACCAGACATCCGCCTTGGCTCCGGGCTCCTGCCTGCGCAGGAGCCCGGATAAACGGCCGCCGGAGCGAACTCCGGCGGCCGGTGGACGGGCGCGATGCGGTACGCCCCTCCGAGGAGACACGGTTACGACGCCGCAGCAGGGGCAAGGAAGGCCTTCAGTTCGTCCTTGCTCACGCCGCCCGACTTGTCGGCATCCGCCGAGGCAAGCGCCTTGCCGAGCCATTCCTTGTCAGCCGCCGATTCGCCGGTGAACGCAGGCTCGGTCGCCGAACGCAGCGCAACCATCCAGGCACCGAATTCCTCCTGCTTCAGGCTGCCATCGGCATCCTTGTCATAGGTCGGGAAGCCCTGATCGACGATCTGCGCAATCTGCTCCGCATTGGCGGGCTGCTGCGCAGGCTGCTGAGCGGGCTGAGTCGCCTGTGCCTGCTCTGCGGCCTGAGGCTCCGGAGTCGGCGTGGGCGACGGAGTCGGCGTGGGAGTCGGCTCAGGCGTCGGCGTCGCTTCCGGAACCGGCTCAGCGTCGGGCTGTGGCGCGGGTGCCGGAACCTCTTGCGGAACAGGCTCGGTCGTCTCGCCCGGGGCCGGCTGTTCCTGAGTCGGCGGAGTCTGCGGGTCGGGCATGTCCTGGGCAAGTGCCGGGGCCGAGATCGCAACCGCACTGGCCAAAAGGATAGATTTCAACATGTCATTCTCCAGTCATCAGAAATGTTAATTCCGAAAACGCCGAACATTTAGTTCCAGCGAGTGTGACAAGAGAACGAGTTGCATATTTGTCACGTTCCACAATATTATTTCAATCAGCGCAACTCGCCTCCGTAACGCATCTGTTCGACCAAATTCTGTGCGAACGATGCGACGAGCCGATTGGAACACTTCAGTGTGGCCGGGTTTGCCGCGCCGCCGGGGCTTTGCTAGGGGCCGCCGCGTCCCACGAAAGGCTCTGACATGGTCCCCCGCTATTCCCGCCCCGCCATGACCACGATCTGGTCGCCCGAAACCCGCTTCGGCATCTGGTTCGAGATCGAGGCGCACGCGACCGAGAAGCTGGGCGAGCTGGGCGTGGTGCCCGAATCGGCGGCGAAGGCGCTGTGGGACTGGTGGGCGACCAACCCGACCATCGACGTCGCCGCGATCGACGCGATCGAGGCGGTGACCAAGCATGACGTGATCGCGTTCCTGACCTGGGTCGCGGAGAATGTCGGCGACGAAGCGCGCTTCATGCATCAGGGGATGACGTCGAGCGACGTGCTCGACACCTGCCTTGCGGTGCAGCTGACGCGCGCGGCGGATATCCTGCTCGACGATCTCGACCAGCTGCTCGCGGTACTCAAGCGCCGTGCATATGAGCACAAGCTGACCCCGACCATCGGGCGCAGCCATGGCATTCATGCGGAACCGGTGACGTTCGGCCTCAAGCTTGCCGAAGCCTATGCCGAGTTCAAGCGGTGCAAGACCCGCCTGATCGCGGCCCGCGCGGACATTGCGACCTGCGCGATTTCGGGCGCGGTCGGCACCTTCGCCAATATCGACCCGCGCGTGGAGCAGCATGTCGCCGACAAGCTGGGCCTCGCGGTCGAGCCGGTGTCGACGCAGGTGATCCCGCGCGATCGGCATGCGATGTTCTTCGCGACGCTGGGCGTCATTGCCAGTTCGATCGAGCGGCTCGCGGTCGAGGTGCGCCATCTGCAGCGCACCGAGGTGCTGGAAGCGGAGGAGTATTTCTCGCCCGGGCAGAAGGGTTCGTCGGCGATGCCGCACAAGCGCAACCCGGTGCTGACCGAAAACCTCACCGGCCTCGCCCGCATGGTCCGCAGCGCGGTGATCCCGGCGATGGAGAATGTCGCGCTGTGGCATGAGCGCGACATCAGTCACTCGTCGGTCGAGCGCTATATCGGCCCGGACGCGACGATCACGCTCGACTTCGCGCTCGCCCGGCTGACCGGGGTGATCGACAAGCTGCTGGTCTATCCGGCGCGGATGCAGAAGAATCTGGATCGCATGGGCGGGCTGGTCCACTCGCAGCGCGTGCTGCTGGCGCTGACCCAGGCCGGGGTGAGCCGCGAGGACAGCTATCGGCTGGTCCAGCGCAACGCGATGCAGGTGTGGGAGAGCGACGGGGAACTGTCGCTGCTCGAACTGCTCAAGGCCGATCCCGAGGTCACCGCCGCGCTGTCGCCGCAGCAGATCGAGGAGAAGTTCGACCTCGACTATCATTTCAAGGCGGTAGATACCATTTTCGCACGGGTATTCGCGGATTGACGACATGCCTCCGGGTGTGTCAGTCGAGTGACACACCAAGGAGGCGTGACGATGGCCAAGGCGAAGGACGGGGCGAAGGCGAAGAAGAGCAAGACGGCCAAGGCATCGAAGGCCGCCAAGGCACCCAAGCTGCCCAAGACGGTCGCCGGGATCGAATTGCCCAAGGAATTGCGCGAACAGGGTGCCAAGCTGCTCGAGCTGACCAAGCACCCGTTGGTCGCCGATATCGTTGCCGCAGGACTGGTCGCGCTGGCGGGCAATGTCCGCAAGAAGGCGGCGGACGCGCAATCCGCCCCTGCCCCCACTCCCGCCGCGAGCGACGCGCCCAAGCCGTCGGGTATGGACGACTTTGCAAGGAACGCCTCGTCGCTCGCCACGCTGATTGCGGCGCGCGCGGCGGAGAAGATCACGGCGCGGCTGGCTGGCGAGAAGCCGCCCGAGGCTCCGAAGGCACCAGAGGCCCCCGCGGCACCCGCTGCTGAAGCTCCGCCCGCGCCGCCGAAGAACCCCGCAGCGCCGAAAAAGCCTGCACTCAAAGCAACTGCCGCGAAGAAGCCGGCCGCGGCGAAACCTGCTGCTGCGAAACCTGCTGCTGCGAAGCCTGCCGCAACGAAGAAGCCCGCCGCCAAGCCCGCTGCAAAGGCTCCCGCCAAGCCGCGCGCGCCCCGCGCCGCCAAGCCCAAGACTCCACCCGCCTGAGCCCGTGGGCGCGGTCGAGATCATCGGGCTGGCCGCTTCGGTCAGCCTGCTCGCGGGCTGGCGGCTTTATCTGTGCGTGTTCGCGGTCGGCCTGGCGATGCAGACCGGCTGGGTCGAGCTGCCGCATCAGCTGAAGGCCCTCGACGTGCTGGCGAACCCGTGGGTGATCGGCATTGCCGGGATCGGCGCGGTCGCGGAGTTCTTTGCCGACAAGGTGATGTGGATCGATTCGGTGTGGGACAGCATCCACACCGCGATCCGACCGATTGGCGGCGCATTGCTCGCGCTCGCCATCGTCGATCCGGGCGATCCGGCGTGGCAGGTCGCTGCGCTGCTGCTCGGCGGTGGGGGCGCGCTGCTGACGCATGGCGCCAAGGCAGGCGCGCGGGCGGCGGTGAATGTCAGTCCGGAGCCGGTGAGCAATGTCGTGGTGTCGACGGGCGAGGATATCCTGACCGGCGGGCTGCTGTTTCTGGCGCTGGCGAACCCGGTGGCGGCGGTGGTGATTGCGGTTCTGGTGCTGGCGGCGACGGTAGCGGCGCTGGTGGTGTTGCGTCGGGTGTTGCGGCGGTTGCTTAGTCGCAAATCCTCCCCGGGACGGGGAGGTGGCAGCGCGTAGCGCTGACGGAGGGGGGCGAGGCACCGGACCCCTAGCCTCGGGCCCCCTCCACCACCCGCTGCGCGGGCGGTCCCCCTCCCCGTTCCGGGGAGGATTTTTAAGCGAATACCTCGGCCAGAAACCCCATCATCGCAGCCCAACTGCGGCGGTCGGCATTCGCGTCGTAGCCGAAGCCGGGGCGAGTTGAGCCTTTCTGGCTCACGTCGGTGAAGCCGTGTCCTGCCCCGCCATAGCCGTGGAGCTGCCAGTCCGCCCCCGCAGTGCTCAGCTCGGCGGCGAGGGCGGTGACCGCGTCGGGCGGGGCGAGCGGGTCGTCCCAGCCGTGGCAGACCAGCAGCTTCGCCGCGATCGGGGTCGGATAGGCATAGCCCGGCGGGTCGAAGATGCCGTGGAATGCAACCACGCCGCGCACCGCGCCACCCGCGCGGGCGAGGTCGATGACCGACTTGCCGCCGAAGCAATAGCCGATGGCGGCGGTCCGCCCGGCATCGACCTGTGGCAGCGCCTGGAGCGCGGCGAGGCTGGCAAACAGGCGGTCGCGCAGCAGCGGGCGGTCCGCGTTGAGCGCATTCATATACATTGCGGGGTCGGGTGATTCGCGCGTGGTGCGCTTGCCCTGTCCGTAGAGATCGGCGACGAAGCCGACATAGCCCAGCGCCGCGATCCGCTCAGCGGTGACGCGGTCCTGTTCCTTTTCGCCCAGCACATTGGGGACGATCAGCACGCCGGGGCGCGGCGCGGTCCAGTCGCTGTCGACCACCGCGACCCCCGCGAACGGGCCGCCGGGGCCGTCATAGACGATGGTCTGTCTTTCAATTGCCATGGCCATCCTCCGTTGCCCTGTCGGCCCACTTCGCTAAGGACGCGGGCAAAGTCCTGCAAGGAGTAGCCCATGCCCACGCTCGTCCTGATCCGCCACGGCCAGTCGTCCTGGAATCTGGAAAACCGCTTCACCGGATGGTGGGACGTCGACCTGACCGAACAGGGCGTTAAGGAAGCGTGGGCCGCGGGCGAGCTGATGCGCGAGAAGGGTCTCGACTTCGACATGACCTATACCAGCTTTCAGAGCCGGGCGATCAAGACGCTCAATCTGGCGCTGGAGGCGATGGGTCGGCTGTGGCTGCCGACCGAGAAGAGCTGGAAGCTGAACGAGCGGCATTATGGCGGGCTGACCGGGCTCGACAAGGCGGAGACCGCAGCCAAGCATGGCGACGATCAGGTCAAGATCTGGCGCCGCAGCTTCGACATCCCGCCCCCGCTGCCCGAGGAAGGGTCGCCTTGGGACCTGGCCAAGGACGCGCGCTACAAGGGCATTCCGATCCCGCAGACCGAAAGCCTGAAGGACACGATCGCGCGCGTGCTGCCCTATTGGGAAGAGCGGATCGCCCCGGACCTGCGCGCGGGCAAGCGCGTGTTGATCGCCGCGCACGGCAATTCGCTGCGCGCGCTGGTCAAGCATCTGTCGGGGATTTCGGACGCAGATATCGCATCGCTGGAAATCCCGACCGGGCAGCCGATCGTGTACGAGCTGGCGGACGATCTGACCGCGATGGATCGCTATTATCTGAGCGAACGGTAAGGTCTGCGCTCCTGCGGAGGCAGGAGCCCAGAGCCACGGGCGACTCGCTCAAATGCCCTGTGCTCCTGCCTTCGCAGGAGCACAGGAACCTAGCTCAGCGTGTGCGCCAGGCTGACTTCGGCGTTCATCAGCTTCGACACGGGGCAGTTCTTCTTCGCCTCATCGGCCAGCTGCGCGAACTGGTCGGGGTCGATGCCCGGCACGCTGGCTTCGAGCGTCAGGTCGGAGCGGGTGATGGCGAAACCGCCATCCTTCTGCTCCAGCTTCACTGCGGCTTTGGTTTCCAGCGTCCCCTCGCTGAAGCCCGCGCGCGCGAGAGCAAAGCTCAGTGCCATGGTGAAGCAACCGGCATGGGCGGCGGCGATCAGCTCCTCGGGGTTGGTCCCCGGCTCCTCTTCGAACCGCGTATTGAAGCCATAGAACTGGTCGGTCAGCACCCCTGACTGGGTGGTGATCGCGCCCTTTCCTTCCTTGCCGAAGCCGGAATAGCGGGCGGTGGCGGTGCGCGTGGTCATCGGCATGTCTCCTGCGGTGGATCGGGATCGGGATATGGGATGTCCCGACGCGGGTGTGAACCGCCTGTGCAACGATATCGTGACGCCCACGTTCCCGCATTCTTCCCACCGGGCGACCTGCGATGTAGAGAAGCCGCCAACGCAATGACCAACCCTACAATCTTCTCCCGGCCTTTTTTCGAACAGAAGACCCGCGCCTTCTGGATGCTCCAGGGTGCGGGCTGGGGCGGCTATCTGTTGCTGCGTGCCGTGTCCAACTTCTCGAACCGCACCTTCAGCTTCGAGGATCTGATCCGCGTCACGATCGAATCGATCGTCGGGTACTGCCTGACGCTGCTGCTTTCGGCACTCTTCGGCTATTTCCGTACCCTGCCACGGATCACGGGCATCCTGGCGTCGATCGCGACGCTCGCCGCAGCGACGCTCATTTATGCGGTGCTGAACGCTTTCACCGTCTCGGTGATGCGCGGCGATCCGGGGATCGAATTGCCGCTGATTCTGGGCAGCCTGTTCCTCAACTTTACCGTGCTGGCGGGGTGGTCGGCGTTGTATTTCGGGATCAACTTCTACCTGATCGTCGAGGATCAGGGCGACCGGATGCAGATGCTGGAGAGTCAGGCCAGTTCGGCGCAGCTGGCGATGCTGCGCTATCAGCTCAACCCGCATTTCCTGTTCAACACGCTCAACTCGATCTCGACCCTGGTGCTGCTCAAGCAGACCGATCGGGCGAATGCGATGCTCGCCCGCCTGGCCAATTTCCTGCGCTACACGCTCGCCAACGAACCGACCGCGCATGTCACGCTGGCGCAGGAGGTGGAGACGCTGAAACTCTATCTCGAGATCGAGAAGATGCGGTTCGACGCGCGGTTGAAGCCCGAGTTCGACATCGACCCGCGCACCGCCAAGGCACGACTGCCCTCGCTGTTGCTGCAACCGCTGGTCGAGAACGCGATCAAATATGCCGTCACGCCGCAGGAAGAAGGGGCCGAAATCCGCGTCGCCGCTCGACTGAACGGCGAACGGGTGCAGATCACCGTATCCGACACCGGGCCGGGATTGATCGAGGGCAAGAACCGGCCAAGCCTTTCAACCGGGGTTGGGCTCACCAATATCCGTGAACGACTGGTGCAGGCATTCGGCGCAGAGCATCGCTTTTCGACGCATTCGGACCCCGGAGGCGGTTTCCGCGTTGAGATCGAGATTCCGTTCCAGTTTGAGGAGCAAGCCAAGGAGGCAGCCTGATCGGAACCGGACCGTAACTATTGATTTCGAAGGATAAAAGGCAGGGGATTGTGGGACGCCGGACCGGGGGCATCGGAACGGCGTCAATGAGAGTAGAGAGAGATATGACGATCCGCACCATCCTGGTCGATGACGAACCTCTGGCCATTCAGGGCCTCGAACTGCGCCTTGCCGCGCATGAGGATGTCGAGATCATCGACAAATGCCAGAACGGCCGCGAAGCGATTCGCTCGATCAAGACGCACAAGCCCGATCTGGTCTTCCTGGATATCCAGATGCCCGGATTCGACGGGTTTTCGGTGGTTCAGGGGCTGATGGAGGTCGAGCCGCCGCTGTTCGTCTTCGTCACCGCCTTTTCGGACCATGCGATCCGCGCGTTCGAGGCGAATGCGATGGACTATCTGATGAAGCCGGTCGACGAAGGCCGCCTGGCCGACACGCTGGAGCGGGTGCGCCAGCGCCTGACCGAAAAGCGCGGCGTGGAGGAGGTCGAGAAGCTCAAGGAAGTGCTCGCCGAGGTCGCGCCGGAAGCCGCCGAGGAACTTGCCGCCAGCGACGGCGACGTGTCGTCGAGCCGCTACGAAAAGCTCATCAACATCAAGGATCGCGGCCAGATCTTCCGCGTCGATGTCGACACGATCGAGGTGGTCGAGGCCGCCGGCGATTACATGTGCATCAAGACCGCGGACAACACGCTCGTCCTGCGCGAGACGATGAAGGACCTGGAAAAGCGGCTCGACCCGCGCCGGTTCCAGCGCGTCCACCGCTCGACCATCGTCAACCTCGATCAGGTCAAGCAGGTCAAGCCGCACACCAACGGCGAATGCTTCCTGGTGCTCGATTCCGGGTCGCAGGTGAAGGTGAGCCGCAGCTATCGCGACGTGGTCGCGCGGTTCGTCCACTGACGCACTGATCGCAAGAATCGGGATTGTTCCTCTTTCGTTCCGACCCTATCAGGGCCGGAACGAAGGAGGATGTCCATGAGCCGATTCGCTGAATTCGCCGCGCTGCACGTGCCGGGCACGCCGCTGGTGCTGGTCAATGTGTGGGATGCCGGGTCGGCCAGGGCGGTCGCGGCGGCGGGGGCGACGGCGATTGCGACCGGGAGCGCGTCGGTCGCTGCGGCGAACGGCTTTTCGGATGCGGAGGCGCTGCCGCTCGACCTGGCGCTGGCCAATGCGCGGCGGATCGTGGGAGCGGTCGACCTGCCGGTATCGATCGATTTCGAAGGCGGATATGCGGTCGATCCCGACGCAGTGGCGTCGAACGTCGCGCTGCTCGCCGCAACGGGCGCAGTCGGCTGCAATTTCGAGGATCAGGTGATCGGCGGGTCGGGGATGCACGCGCCCGAGGTCCAGGCGGCACGCATTGCGGCGATCCGCGCGGCGGTCGGGCCGGAGTTTTTCATCAACGCGCGCACCGACATCTTCCTGCAGGCGGCGGCAGGCACGCATGACGCGGCGAAGGTCGATGCGGCGATCGCCCGCGCCCATGCCTATGCGGCGGCGGGGGGCGAGCGGGTTCTTCGTGCCGGGGCTGGCCGATCTCGACCTGTTGGCGCGCGTCTGCCGCGAATCGCCGCTGCCAGTGAACTTCATGACATTTCCGGGAGCGCCGGATGCGGCGGCGGTGGCCGCGGCGGGCGTCGCGCGGATCAGTCATGGGCCGTTCCCGTTCCGCGCGGCGATGCGCGCGGTGGAGGAGGCGGCGCGGGGGTTGCTGGGATAGCCCTTAAAACCCCTCCCCTTCAGGGGAGGGGTTGGGGGGTGGGGCCTATCCTCTTGGCGCGTCGGTCTCGGTGAGACTTAAACGCCCCACCCCAACCCCCTCCCCTGAAGGGGAGGGGCTTATGCAGGTCAGGCTTCGGCTTCGCCCTCACCCGGTGCCGGGCTCTCGAACCACGCCTCGACCGGGCCGGACAGCTTGATGGTCAGCGGGTTGCCCTTGCGGTCCATGGTCTTGCCGACCTGCACGCGGATCCAGTTTTCCGAGATGCAATATTCCTCGACATCGCGGCGTTCATTGCCCTTGAAGCGGATGCCGATGCCGCGCTGAAGCGTGGCCTGATCGAAATAGGGGCTCTTCGGGTTGACCGAGAGCCGGTCGGGAGGAGTGTCGCTCATGGCGCGCCCTCTAACCAAAAGCGGCGCGGGAATAAACCCGCGCCGCCCGTTGTTCTCGATAGTCCGCGCTTAGCGGCAGTAGCGCACCTTCACCCGGCGACCGAGATACGGGTCATAGACCCGGCGCACCGAACAACCGCGCCAGCCGCGGCGCTCATAGTCGCGATAGTAATAGCTCTCACGCGGGTAGTAACCGCGCTGACGGTAATAGCCGTCATAGCGATCATAGCGGCGATCATAATAGCGGTCGCGGCTGGAACCCGCGATGGCCGCACCGATCACGACGCCAGCGATGCCGGCAACAACGGCTGCGCCGGTGTTGTCACGGTCGCGGTGACGATAGCGCTGGGCTTCTGCCGGCGCCGCCACGGTGAGGGCGGTGGCGCCGAGCGTCAGGCCGAGCACTGCCTTGGTCAGGGTGTTCTTCATGACTGTCCTCCTCGTGCATTCTGCACTTGATTGACGCCAAAACGCATGAGCGGGCGCCATGGATGCACAATGCGCCCGCCCGCCTGAACTACTGCGGAATTGGATGTTCACTTGCGGTTTAGATGAGGGAGGGCGATGGGAGCCGCAAAAGGAGATAGCGTGATGGCCCTGTGGCTGATGAAATCCGAACCCGATGTGTTCAGCTGGGACGATCTGGTGCGCGATGGCAGCACCGAATGGGACGGCGTGCGCAACCACACCGCCGCAGGCAATCTGCGCGCGATGAAGCTGGGCGACCGGGCCTTTTTCTATCACAGCAATATCGGGCTGGAGATCGTGGGGGTCATGGAGGTGAGCCGCGAGGCCAAGCCCGATGGCGAGGGCAAGCATTGGGTGTCGGTCCAGATGAAGCCGGTCGAGCCGTTGCCGCAGCCGGTAACGCTCAAGCAGGTCAAGGCCGAGCCCCGCCTGGCCGGGATGGAGCTGGTCAAATATTCGCGGCTGTCGGTCGGCAAGGTCAGCCCCGAGGAATGGGATGTGGTGCTGGAGATGGCGAAGCGGTGACGCGGCAAGAGCGGAACCCCTCCCCCGCCCCTCCGTTGATCGCGGGTGCGGCGCATCTGGACAGTGACAGTTGAACTTCGATTCCCCCCCGCCGCTATGGGCAAACGGGTGAGCGTAGTTGACCTTCCCCCGGCATCGGGCCGTTTCGACGGGATCGAGCATCTGTTTCCGGTACGTGTCTATTTTGAGGACACCGACCTGTCGGGAGTAGTGTATCACGCGAATTACCTGCGGTTCATGGAGCGCGCGCGATCCGATATGCTCCGCTGTGCCGGGATCGATCAGCGGGCGGCGCATGAGGCGGGCGAAGGCGTCTATGTCGTGCGTAATATCGCCATCCGCTATGTCGCGCCGGCGCGGCTCGACGATGCGCTGGTGGTCGTCAGCCGGGTGATGCGCGTGCGGGCGGCAGCGGTGGATATTCAGCAACGAGTCATGCGGCACGGGGAATTGCTGACCCAGGCGGATGTGGAAGCGGCGTTCGTGACCCCGACGGGGCGCGCGCGGCGGCAACCGCCAGAGTGGGTCGAAGCGTTCGTGCCGCTTGTTTGGAAGGGAAACTGAGCGTCACATGGATTGGTTCGTAAACCTCAACGCCGACGCGATGTCGCCGCTCGGCCTCTTTTACCAGGCCGATTGGGTGGTGAAGGGCGTGATGATCGGCCTTCTCCTCGCCAGCATCTGGACCTGGGGCATCATTTTTTCGCTGCGCGGACGAATCGCGCGAGCGCGCAAGTCCGCCGACCGCTTCGAGGGCGATTACCGCAAGAGCGACGATATCGACGCCTTTTACAAACTGCATGGTGACGAGGACCATCCCTCGGCGCGCGTGTTTGCCGCAGGGGTGACCGAATGGCGCCGTTCGACCGGCGGGCGCGCGCTCGACAAGGACGGCACGCGCGAGCGGCTGGCGACGACGATGGGCGCAGCGGTCGCGCTGGAGATCGACAAGCTGTCCGACCGGCTCAACATTCTCGCTACCGTGGGATCGGTTGCGCCGTTCGTCGGCCTGTTCGGCACCGTCTGGGGCATCATGCGCAGCTTCACCGCAATCGCGACCGAGCAGAACACCTCGCTCGCGGTCGTCGCGCCTGGTATTGCCGAGGCGCTGTTTGCGACCGCGATCGGCCTGTTCGCGGCGATCCCCGCAGTGATCGCCTATAATCGCTTCGGCCACGGCATCGACCGGGTCGAGGCGCGGTTGAATCGCTTCGCCGACGGATTCCACGCAACGCTCAGCCGCCAGCTCGACAGTGCGCCTGCGGGCGGCAAGCCGGTGCTCTGATGGGTGCCAACCTCCCCTCCTCCCGCGGCAAGGGGCGGCGCGCGCCGATGGCGGACATTAACGTCACGCCGCTGGTCGACGTGATGCTGGTGCTGCTGATCATCTTCATGGTCACCGCGCCGCTGCTGACCGCGGGGGTGCAGGTGAATTTGCCGGAAAGCCGCGCCAAACCGCTCGACCAGGATCAGAAGCCGGTCCAGATTTCGATCGACGAGCGCGGCGCGATCTTCCTCGACAATAGCGAGGTGGCGGAGGACCAACTGCCGAACCTGCTGTCCGAGATCGCCAGCGCGCGCGCCGAGGACACGCCCCAGGTGTTCCTGCGCGCCGACACCCGCCTCGATTACGGCAAGGTCATGCGCGTCATGGGCGAACTCAACCGCGCGGGGCTGAACAAGGTGTCGCTCGTCACCACGGGTGAGGGCAAGGACTGATGGCAGTAGCTATCGACCGGAGGGAAGGCGCAGCGATCGGGGTGGCCGTGATCGGCCATGTCGCGCTGTTCGGCCTGCTCTCGGTCGGTTTCCTCGCCACGCCCAATCCGCTGAAGCTCGAATCGACCCCGATCGAGGTCTCGCTGACCGACGAGGCGGGGCTGGTCAGCGAAGCGCCAGTGATCGAGAAGGAAGCCCCCGCCGAGCGGCTGGCCGAAGTCCCCGGCCCGCCCGAGCTCGACTCGCCCCCGCCGGTGCCGGTGACGCAGCCCGAACCGGTGACGAAGCCCGACCCGACCCCGCCCAAGGCCGCGCCCGCCCCCGCGCCCAGGCCCCAGCCCAAGGCGGAGGCGAAAAAGTCGAACCCCGCCCCGGCGAAGGCGCTGCCCAAGACCGAACGAAGTGCGGTGAAGCCGACCGGTCGCCTGACCGGCATCACCGACGGACTGACCGACCAGCAAAGCAAGGGCAAGGCGACCACACCCCCAGGCCGCGCAGATGGGGCCCGAGGTCCGCTCCTCGATCTTCGGGCTGATCCGTCGGCAGGTGAAGCCGCACTGGCGCGCGCCGACCGGTGCCGACGTCAACCTGCTCGCGACGATTGTCGAGGTGCGGTTGAACCGCGACGGATCGCTCGCCGGGCCGCCGCGTGTCGTCGAACAGACCGGCAAGACCGCCAGCAACCGGCCCCAGCAGGAGTTGCACGAGGAGCGCGCGCTCGCCGCGATCCGGCTCGCCGCGCCCTTTGAAGGGTTGCCCGAGGAATATTATGACGGATGGAAAGCCTTCCGACTGTCCTTCGACAGGAGACTGTAGATGAAGTTGCGCACCTCTCTCGCCGCAAGCGCGGCGCTCGCCTTGGCTGTGCCTGCGCTTGCACAGGAACAGCCCGCGCCCGCACCGCCCACCGGTGAGAGCCAGGAACTGCCGACGATCGACGTCACCGACGAGAGCGCGCAGGATTTGACGATCATCGTCCCGCCAATGCCGACGCAGCAGGTCGTCAACACGCCGGCGGGCAGCACCGATGCGCTCGGCCGCCAGATCGCGCAGATCGTCACCGACAATCTGCGCAATACGGGGCTGTTCAAGCCGCTTGGCCCCACCGGCGTCCGCGCGGTGCCGGTGAGCGAGGTGAGCGCGCCCGATTTCGGATACTGGCGCGGCGCGACAGCGCAGGCACTGGTTCAGGGCTTTGTGCGCGCCAATGGCGACGGCAATCTGACCGTTGGCTGTTATCTCTATGACGTGGCGCTCGGCACCGAACTGGCGCGGGAGGGGTTTATCGTGCGCCCGGCGGACTGGCGTCGCGCGGCGCATAAATGTTCGGACACGATCTACACCCGCCTGACCGGCGAGGGGCCGTATTTCGACAGCCGGGTGATCTACGTGTCCGAAACCGGGCCGAAGAACCGTCGCATCAAGCGGCTGGCGATCATGGATCAGGACGGCGCGAACCACCGTTTCCTGACCAATGGCCAGTCGATCGTGCTGACCCCGCGCTTCTCGCCCGACGAGCGGCGCATCGCCTATATGAGCTACCAGAACGACAAGCCGTCGCTCTATGTCTATGATCTGGCCAATGGCACGCAGCGGTTGCTGGTGACCAATGTCAGCCTGGCCTTCGCGCCGCGCTTCTCGCCCGACGGGCGCTGGATCCTGTTCACCATGTCGGTCGCGGGCAATGCCGATATCTATCGGATCGCGGCGAGTGGCGGGACCCCGCAGCGGCTGACCACCGCGCCGGGCATCGACACCGGCGGCAGCTACTCGCCCGATGGGTCCAAGATCGTGTTCGAGAGCGACCGTTCGGGTAGCCAGCAGCTGTATGTGATGAACGCCGACGGATCGAACCAGCAGCGGATCAGCTTTGGTGGCGGGCGCTATGCCACGCCGGCGTGGAGCCCGCGCGGCGACCTGATCGCGTTCACCCGCATCGGCGGCGGATTCCGCATCGGGGTAATGAGCCCGTCGGGCGGCGGCGAGAAGCTGCTCACCGATGCCTGGGGCGACGAGGGGCCGAGCTGGTCGCCCAATGGCCGCGTGCTGCTGTTCTCGCGCGGGGCGCAGGGGCCGTCGGGCAAGTCCGACATCTGGTCGGTGGACCTGACCGGCAGCACGTCGCGCCGGATTCCGACCCAATTGGACGGTTCAGATCCCGCATGGGGACCGCTACGCCCATGATGCGGGGTTGACGCGGAGGGGAACACACCCGCACCCTGCCCGTTACGCAGGGGTATCGATATTCGAAACAGCCAAGGGAGAATAGACCAATGGCCAAGTTCAAGACCGCCCTGATCATCGCAACCATGGCCGTCGCGGTCGCCGGCTGCCAGAAGAAGCGCCCCGAAACGCTGCCCCCCGGCCCCGGCGGTGAAGTCGATTCAGGCTCGACCGGCGGCGGTGGCAGCGGCGGCTATGCCCAACCCGGCACGGCGGAACATTTCCGGCAGAACGTGGTCAGCGACACGATCAATTTCGGTTTCGATCAGTACGACATCGACGCGCGCGCACGGCAGATCCTGGACAGCCAGGCGCAGTGGCTGACGCAGTATCCGAACACGCGGATCACGCTGGAGGGCCATGCCGACGAGCGCGGCACGCGCGAATACAACCTCGCGCTCGGCGACCGCCGCGCCAATGCTGCGAAGAACTATCTCGCCGCGCGCGGCGTCTCACCCGCGCGGATCACGACGATCAGCTATGGCAAGGAACGCCCGATCGCGCTGGGTTCGGACGAAGCCAGCTGGGCGCAGAACCGCCGTGCGGTGACGATCGTCATCAACTGATCGGCCGTCCCGACCGGAACGAGGGGGCGCGACTGCGGTCGCGCCCCTTTTGTTTGTGCGGGCAATTCCGACGATCCTCCCTATATCTGACCGCAGCATGACCCCCGCTCTGCCCTCCAGCCCCGTCACGGCCCGAGCCTCGCGTCGCTTGTGGCTTTGGCTTGCCGGGCTGTTGCTGGCGATCAACGCCGCCGCCGCGCTGCCCGGGGCACCGCGTATCGACCCCGCCGAGCTGCGCTCTGCCGCACTCAGCGCGCCGACGCCGGCCCATGCCCAGTTCCGCGACCCTGCCGCCGCGATCGAGGCGGCGGCACAGCGCGCGCTAAAGGGGCCAGATCACCGCGATGGGGATCCGCCGATCCCCGCGCAGTCCGCCGCGCGTACCCCGCTTCATGCGGCACCCTCTGTCCGGTTCGCCCCAGCGACGCCGGAAATAGCGCCCTTCGCCCGCCGGGGACGCCCCTATCAAGCACGCGCGCCGCCTTACTCAGCCTGAACCCCGACATCTGACGTATCACATGACCGCCCCCAGCGGCGGTCGGCGCGCGCCTGTGCGCGTGCGCCGCAACGGGAATTTCAGCATGAACGACACCAACGACACCCGCCTGCGCGATCGCATGGCGGTGCTTCTCGGCCGCTACCCCACACTCGACCCCGTCGAGCGCGACGAGTTGATCACTTTCATCAAGTCCGGCCCAGCGGTCGATCGCGGGATGCTCAAGGGCGACCCCGCCACCGCCGCCGCGATCCGCCGGGTCGAGGCGGATCACCCCGAGCATTTCCGGCTGGGCATCGGTCGACAGCTGGTGGTGGCCGCAGCGATTGCGCTGCCCTTCCTGGTGATCTGCTGGCTGGCCTGGGAGGTCGGTGCGCGGTGACCCCTTGCCCCCCGCCGCCCCGCGCGGCGGGGGGCGTCCGATTCCGCTTGCCAACCCCAAGATTCGATATAAATATGATATCATATTTTACAGGGAGGCAAATATGTCGGACTTCGATTCGCGCGCGCTTCGCTCCAGTGCGGAGCGGCCCGCCAGCACCGCCAGCGGCTATGTCATGCTGCTCGTCGCGTTGCTGTCGCTCATCGCCATTATCGCGTCGGCACCGCAGATCGGTGAGGTGCAATGGGCACCCTTCATCACGGTCGCGGGCGCGCTGATCCTCACCTTCGTGTCGTGCGGCTTCTACTTGCTTCAGCCCAATCAGGCGGCAGCGATCCTGTTGTTCGGCGACTATCAGGGCACCGACCGCACCACCGGGCTGCGCTGGGCATGGCCGTGGCTGAGCAAGAAGAAAATCTCGGTCCGCATCCACAACATCACCTCGGAGCGGCTGAAGGTGAACGACCTGCGCGGCAATCCGATCGAGATCGCGTCGAACGTGGTGTGGCGCGTCGCCGACACAGCGCAGGCGCTGTTCGACGTCGATGACTATCGGGAGTTCGTCCATATCCAGATCGAGAGTGCCGTCCGCGCGATCGGCTCGCGCTACCCCTATGACGATTTCACCCATGAGGAGGTGACGCTGCGCGGCAATGCCGAGCATGTCAGCGAGGAACTGCGCGTCGAGCTGCAGGAGCGTGTGCTGGCTGCGGGCGTGCACATCGACGAATGCCGCCTGACCCACCTCGCTTATGCGCAGGAGATCGCCCAGGCGATGCTGCGCCGGCAACAGGCCGAGGCGGTGGTCGCGGCGCGCAAGACACTGGTCGAGGGCGCGGTCGGCATGGTCGAGATGGCGCTGGAGCAGCTCAGCGACAAGAATGTCGTCGAGTTGGACGACGAGCGCCGCGCGGCGATGGTGTCCAACCTGATGGTCGTGCTCTGCTCCGAACGCGACACTCAGCCGGTGGTGAACGCCGGGTCGCTGTACCAGTAAGCGGATCGGGCCGATGGCCGACGCCCCATCCAAGAAAGCGTTCCCGCTCCGCCTCGATCCCGCGCTCTACGCCGCGATCGAGCGGAGCGCGGCAACCGACCTGCGCAGCGTCAACGCGCAAGTCGAATGCCTGCTGCGCGAGGCGCTGGGCCGGCGCGGCGTGAAACTGGCCGACCCGGTGCGTGCCAAGCGCGGAAGGCCACCGAAACAAGGAGACGAATGATGCTGATCGTGATGTTCGCCCGCCGCTCGCACCTGATCTGGCTGTTCGCCGCATCGCTGCTGATGCTCGTCATCGGCATCGCCGCGCTCTAACGAGGAAGTTCGCCAATGCGTTCGAATAGCTGCCCCAAATGTCAGGGTTCGATGGCCGAAGGCTATGTGCCGCATGAGCGCAGCAGCCTGCCGGGACTCGGCCGCTGGTACCGCGGCGCGCCAGTGGCGGGCTGGTTCGGGTTGAAGCTGCCCAAAACCTACGTCGATATCGCCACCTGGCGCTGCCAGCGCTGCGGCTTTCTGGAGCAGTACGCGAAGGGGTGAACTGCCCAATCCTCCCCCGCCAGGGGGAGGATTATTCTTTACCGCTTTGCCTCCATCGGCGGCGGCGGGCCGAACGCCTCGTCAAGCAACCGGGCAAGGCGCAGGCCGCCGCGCTTGATCTGCGCCTGCATCATCGGGACCAGCTTTTCGATATCCGCATCGTCGAGCTTGCCGCGCGCGGGCAGGTCAGCGCGGCAGGGATCGCCGTCAAAGGCCGCCTCATAGGCCATGTGCGATGCCTGCCAATTTTCGCGGCTCCAGTCCTCGACGGTCCCGGCGCTTTCCTTCGCGCGCTCCTCGTCCGAATAGACCTGCACCACCGGCGGCGGCGTGGTGATCGCGCGCTCGGCGAGCCAGCCGTCCATGATGCTGTGCAGATTGAGTCGCTCGGGGGCGTAGATGCCGTAATCGGTGCGCGCGCGGTTGCCGCCCAGATCGCCCTTGTCGCCCGCGTGCAGCGGCTGGTGCAGGTCCCCGACAAAGTGCGTCAGGAAAGCGAGCGCCATCACCTTCTCGCGGACCGGCACGTCCTTGTCCTGCAACAGCTTCACGCCGCGCTCGATCTGCGCCGACACGCAGTTGCCGTCGGGGCAATTGCCCTTGAGCGTGAACGGCTTGCAGATGTTCACATTCTGATAGTGCCAGTTGTAGGCATAGCTGAACCGCACCCCGAGCGGCTTGATGCAATCGGCCCACACGCTCGCCTGCTCCAGCGTCCTTGCGGGGCAGGTCGGCGTTTCGAGCAGCCCCTGCTGGCGCAGCAACCGGTCGATCGCGGCGCGCGTCTGGGGCTTCACATTCTTGTAGGCAATCGTCGCGATCGTCTCGTGCCCGAACTCCCAATAGGCGAGCGCAGGGGTGGCGGAAAGGCTGGCGGCGAACGCGAACAGCGCGAGGATGCGGCGAATCATGCGACGGGCCTTACTGTTCGTCGCCGTAGATCGCGACGGTCTTCTTGCCCCCCGCCGACACCTTGCCGCGATACATGCCGGGCGTGTTGAAGCTCCAGGCCATTTCGCCGCTCGGCCCGGTGACGATGACCCCGCCGGTGCCGCCCAGACCCTTGGTATCGGCCATCACCGCATCGGCGGCGACCTTCAGGCTTTCGCCCTTGAAGCGGACGCGCGCGCAGATTTCATGCGCGACGCCCTCACGGATGAAGAACTCCCCCGCCCCGGTCGCCGAAACGGCACAGGCGCGGTTGTCGGCATAGGTGCCAGCCCCGATCAGCGGCGAATCGCCGACCCGGCCCCAGCGCTTGCCGGTGACACCGCCGGTCGAGGTCGCGGCAGCGACATCCCCGTTCGAATCCATCGCGACTGCGCCGACCGTGCCGTATTTCATGTCGACATCGAACCAGCTGGTCTTGCGCGCCTTCATCGTTTCGAGCTGCTGTCGGCGCTCGTCGGTCGCGAACCATTCGGGGCCGACCTGCTCCAGCCCCTTCTCGGCGCTGAACACGTCCGCACCCTTGCCGGCGAGCATGACGTGCGGGCTGTCTTCCATCACCCTGCGTGCCAGGCTGATCGGGTTCTTGGTGCGCGTGACGCCCGCTACCGCGCCCGCCTTGCGCGTCGCGCCCTCCATGATCGCGGCGTCGAGCTCGTTGGTGCCTTCATAGGTGAACACCGCGCCGCGCCCGGCGTTGAAGTGGGGATCGTCCTCCAGCACCTTCACCGCAGCCTCGACCGCATCGAGTGCCGTCCCGCCCGCAGCGAGCACCTTCGCCCCCGCTTCCAGCGCCGCATCCAGCCCCGTGCGTGCCGCCGCCTCACGCTCCGGCGTCATCCGCTCGCGCTCCAGCACGCCTGCCCCACCATGAATGACGAGCGTCCATTGGGGCTTGGTCTGGGCGTGTGCTGCGGCGGACATCATCAGGGCTCCGATCAGAAGGGCTAGGCGGTTCATGCGGCCTCCGGGCTGGCGGGACGGGTCGGTTCCGGCCGGTCCCGCCGGGCATAGCGCAGCCCGATCAGCGGCCTCAACCAGGGAAGTTCGCGCCCATAGCGGTAGAAGATCCAGCAGCCGAGCGCGGTCACCGGCACCAGCACCACGAACTCGACTGCGGCGGGCAGCGCCAGTTTGAGCAGCCAGTACATCGCCACGATGATCACCGTCTGGTGGATCAGGTAGAAGGGGAACACCGCTTCGGTCAGCATCGGCCGCCAGCGATGGTCGCGGTTGAGATACACCTCGGCAATGCCGATCAGCGCCGCGATCATCATCCACGCCTGGATATAGCGCGCCGCGAGCATGATCCGGCCCGGAAGCCAGGGGATTCGTGCGGGATAGGCGATGTCGATCGCCGCAGTGACGGCGTAACCGGCCAGCCCAATCGCCAGCGCCGGCTTCCACAGCCGCGCAATCCAGCGCATCACCGGCTCCGATCCGGCGAGCGCAAAGCCGAACAGAAAGGCGGGGAAATAGGCAAGGTGCGCGACGCCGTCGTTGATCACGTCATGACTGTCGCTCCAGCGCTGGAACACCACCACCTGAGTCATCAGCAGGTAAGCTGCGGGTAGCCACAAGACCCGCGTGCCCGCGAACAGCTTGTCGAACATCGTCTGCGCCGCCGCGCCGCCGGGCAGGCTGGCGACCAGCACCAGTCCCAGCGTGTAGAGATAGAGATAGCCGACGAACCAGAGATGGTTCCAGGTCGGCAGAATGATCGGCCCGAAATCGCCGAAATACCAGTAATGCCGGGTCCAGAAGGTCCAGAAGTCGTAGGGATAGGGCCACTGGGTGCGCAGCTCGACCCAGCTCTGCGGCGGCACGATCACCGCGACGCCGAACAGCAATGGCACCACCAGCCGCCAGCTGCGATTGGCGACGAACTGGCCCGGCCCGCGCGACTTGAGCCACAAGGCGCGGCTGGCATAGCCGGAAACGACGAACAACAGGGTAAGCCGCCAGGGGTTGGTGAACAGCATCGGCACCGTGACCCATGCAGCCGGGTCTGCGGTCTTCACATGGAACCCCCAGGGCACGAAGACCATGCCGATATGATAGAGGATCAGCAGGCCGAACGCCCCGATCCGCAACCAGTCCATGCCATAATGCCGTTCCACCCGCGCGCCATAGCGAGGGTGCAAGCGCTTGTCAGGCGGCTTGCGTCGAAATCTGCACGGGGGCTTCGTGCTGGCGCGGACCAAGGCCGATGAACGGTCGCAGCCAGCCGATCTCACGCCCCACCAGATATGTCAGCGTACAGGCCAGCGCGGTCCCACCGAGCAGGACCAGGAACTGCACTCCGGCCGACAGGCGCATTGGCAGCGTGTGCCACGCGATCAGCACGATCGCCGGCTGGTGAACGAGGTAGAAGGGGAATACCGCCTCCGCCGCCGTCCTGCGCCAGCGATGATCGCAATTCCAGAATCGGTCGGCGACCTGAATCAGAAATATCGTCATTGCCCAGCCCATCGCCACCTG
This sequence comes from Sphingomonas sp. J315, assembly GCF_024666595.1. Taxonomy (NCBI): domain Bacteria; kingdom Pseudomonadati; phylum Pseudomonadota; class Alphaproteobacteria; order Sphingomonadales; family Sphingomonadaceae; genus Sphingomonas; species Sphingomonas sp. J315. Next base: position 674,144 of record NZ_CP088296.1, read on the forward strand.
TGCCGCGCGCGCCACCGCCATCACCCAGTGCGGCGGGACCGCGTTGCCCGGATAGCTGGTCTCGACCAGCACCACCGCCACACCGCTGATCGCGGCCAGCGCCAGCGCGCCGCGCCACACCCGGCGCAACACCGGCCACAGCATCGGCGATCCCGCAAGTACAAAGCCGAACAGGAAGATCGGGAAGTAATTCGCATGCCCGGCCCAGTCGCGCAGCAACCCCTGTTCGTCCGCGACGACGAACTGGAGTGCGAGTCGCGCCAGCACGAGCAGCGCCGCCGGCACCCAGACCAGCCGCCAGCCCTGCGCCATCCACGGCACGACATGGTCGGCCAGCAGGTCGTAGCCGCGCTGTCCGCGCCACAGGATCAGGGCGAGGACCAGCGTGTATGCCCAGAGATAGACGACGAACCACAGATGCTCCCAGCTCGGGAAGCTGCGCCCCCAATAGTCGCCGATGCGCCAATAGTCGCTGGTCCAGAAGCGCAGATAGCCGTGCGGATAGCCCGCCTCGACCACCCGCACCCACATCTCGACCGGGATCAACACCGCCATTCCGAACAGGAGCGGGATCAGCAGCCGCAAATTGCGCGCGCGCACGAACCCGCCCGGATCGCGCGATTTGGCGAACAGGTGCCAGGACGCGAACCCCGACACCGCGAACAACAGGGGCAGCCGCCACGGCGTCAGCAACGCCATCGGCGCGATCAGCGCTGGAAACTTGTAGTCGGTATGGATCACCCAGGGCCAGGGCGAGAAGACCATCGCGATATGATAGACGATCAGGAGCGCGAACGCGGCGATGCGCAGCCAGTCCAACCCGTAGTGCCGCCCGGTGCGCTCAAGGGACTCGTTCGCTTCGTTCACCCGCTGCGCTATAGGCGTGCGGGCCTCACCAATTGGTTAGCGGGAGCGTAAATGCGGCGAAGACTCACCTTGTTGCGGACCATTCCGATGGCCTGTGCGCTTGCCTCCGGTCCTGCTGCGGCGCAGCAGGCCGTGTTGCACCAGAATCAACCGCCCCCGGCCCGTTTCGACCCGGCCGCCGCCCCGCCCGCGCCGGATTATGCCGGACCGACCCATTGGGCCTCGCTCCCGTCGATCCGCGACGATGGGGACACGACGCCTCAAGGCGTGCCCGAGCCACCCCAGCTGCGCGCGCCTGCCGATGTCTTCTTCATCCACGCCGCCGTGCCGCTGCGTCGCCCCGTCTGGAACGCCGACACCAATGACGTCTGGTTCAACGGCGATGTCGGCCAAACGACGATCCGAAATCAGGCGAGCGCGTTCAACGGTTGCTGCGCGATCTATGCCCCGCGCTATCGCCAGGCGAACCCGGACGGGGAGTCCGGCGCGGCGCTGGCGATCGCCTATTCGGACGTGGCACGCGCTTTTGTAGAGTTTCGTCGCCGGGTCGGCGACCGCCCGTTCATCCTCGCCGGGCATGGACAGGGATCGCAGCTTGGGCAGATGCTGATCGAGCGCGCGATCGACGGCCAGCCGGTCGCGGCGCGGATGGTGGCCGCCTATCTGCCCGGCCATGCAATCCAGTTGGACTGGTTCAAGGCGCGACAGTCGGTTCGCGCGTGCACCGCAGCGACGGATACCGGATGCATCGCCAGCTGGTCGATCTGGCTTGAGGGGAGAAAGGTGCCGCGCACGCGCGCGGCGATAGCGTGCATCAATCCGATCAACTGGTCGACCGACATGCCGTCAGTCTATCGCCAGCATCGCGGCGCGTGGTTCCGCGATGGGCTCGAACGACCGGAGCCGCTGCGCGGCCCCGACACATGGCTGATCGATGCGACCTGCGGCGCGGACGGACGGCTTGTCATCGCGACCCCGGGCAGCCCCTACACGCGGTTCATGCGTCCCGACGGCAGCTACCACGCGCTCGATTACCAGTTGGTCTGGATGGACGTCCGCCACAATGCGGTTCAGCGCGTCGCCGCCTTTCTCGGCGCAGGGCGATAGGCTATAGGCGCGGCAAAGACCGAAGGAACCCCAATGTCCGTGCGTCCATGGCGCGATATCGTGCGCCGTCAAAGCCGTCAGATCATGGTCGGCAACGTCCCCGTCGGCGGCGATGCCCCCGTTACCGTCCAGACGATGACCAACACACCGACGTCGGACCCGGTCGCGACGATCGACCAGATCCGACGCTGCGAGGATGCCGGCGCGGACATCATCCGCGTGTCCTGCCCCGATGTCGAAAGCACCGCCGCGCTCAGGCAGATTGTCCGCGCCGCGCGCGTGCCGATCGTCGCCGACATCCATTTCCACTACAAGCGCGCGCTCGAAGCCGCTGATGCCGGTGCCGCCTGCCTGCGCATCAACCCGGGCAACATCGGGTCGGCTGAGCGGGTGAACGAAGTCGTCAACGCCGCCAAGGCCAATGGCTGTGCGATCCGCATCGGCGTCAATGCCGGGTCGCTCGAAAAGGACCTGCTCGAAAAGTACGGCGAGCCGTGTCCCGAGGCTTTGGTCGAAAGCGCGCTCGACCATATCAAGCTGCTCCAGGACCGCGATTTTCACGAGTTCAAGGTCGCGGTGAAGGCGAGCGACCTGTTCCTCGCCGCCGCCGCGTACCAGCAGCTCGCCGAAGCGGTCGACTGCCCGCTGCATCTGGGCATCACCGAGGCGGGCGGGTTCGTCGGGGGCACGGTCAAGAGCGCGATCGGGATGGGATCTTTGCTATGGTACGGCATCGGCGACACGATCCGCGTATCACTGTCCGCCGAGCCCGAGGAGGAAGTCCGTGTGGGCTTCGAGATCCTGAAGGCGCTCGGCATCCGCAATCGCGGCGTCCGCGTCGTCAGCTGCCCCAGCTGCGCGCGCCAGGGCTTCGACGTGATCCGCACCGTCCAGGCGCTGGAGGAACGCCTCCAGCACATCCGCACCCCGCTGTCGCTCAGCGTGCTTGGCTGTGTCGTCAACGGCCCCGGCGAAGCGCGCGAGACCGATATCGGCCTGACCGGCGGCGGCAACGGCAAGCATATGGTCTATCTGTCCGGCGTCACCGACCACACGGTGGAAGACGCCGACATGCTGGAGCATATCGTAAAGCTGGTCGAGGCCAAGGCGGCGGAGATCGAGGCGGCGAACGAGGCCGCAGCGGTGGCGGCGGCGTGAAGCCTGCTCGCGTCAAGCTCGCCCATTAGCGAAGCGCGGTGCGGTCGCGCCGGACGGGTCCCGACTAGCGCAACTCCGCAACCCATGCCGCGAACGCCGCCATCGCCGGCGTCTCGCGTTTCGACTGGAGCCGGGTGAGCCAGTAGCGGCCCAGCGATATCTGTGTCGCAAAGGGCTGGACCAGCCGCTCCGCCGCAAGGTCGGCGGCGAACATCGCGGGCGGGGCGAGCGCGACGCCATGCCCCGCCAGCGCTGCCGCAACCATCACCGCCGAACTGTCGAACACCGCCCCCCAGCCGCGGGCACGCCATCCCCGCCGCATCGAACCAGCGCGGCCATTCGTCGGCGCGGTAGGAGCGCAACAGCACCTCACGTACAAGATCGCCCGGCACCGCCAGCCGCGCGGCGATCAGGGGTGTGCAGAGCGGCGACAGCGGCGCGTCGATCAGCGGCACGGCATGTGTCCCGTGCCACGCGCCGTCGCCGAAGCGGATCGCGCAATCCAGCCCCTCCCCTGACAGGTCGACGCGGTTGTTGTTGCCCATCAGCCGCAGTTCGATCTCCGGATGCGTCCGGTCGAAATCATCGAGGCGCGGCAACAGCCAGCCACTGAGAAAGGTGCCCACGACGCCGACCGTCAGCACTTCGCGCATCCGCCCGCCCGCATAACGATCGAGCGTCGCGCCGATCCGGTCGAATGCCTCGCCCACGACCGGCACGAGCGCCAACCCCTCATCGGTGAGCGCGAGCCCGCGCGGCAACCGGCGGAACAGGCTGACTCCAAGCCGCCGTTCGAGCGCCGCGACCTGATGACTCACCGCGCCCTGGCTGACGCAGAGTTCGACCGCCGCGCGGGTGAAGCTCAGATGCCGCGCGGCGGCCTCGAACGCACGCAGGGCATTGAGCGGGAGCTGGGGGCGGTCCATCCCGATCGCATGAGCTTAATTCATGGCAAAGTCTAGAAACGATGCTTTGTGTCGATCGCACCATGCTGACACCGTCAAGCGACCGTAGATCGCAGAGGAAAGTCGATGAGGAAAATTGCGTTCATACCGATCGCCGTTGCAACGCTCTCTGGCGCCGCCCCGGCCGCGCAGACCGACGCGGGAGACCCGATGCTGCGACCGATCGCGCCCGACTATGCACAACGCTGGATCGAACCGCACATCGCACCGCAGCGGCTGCATGGGCGCAGCTATTATGTCGGGTTCCGCGGGCTCGCCGTGGTGCTGGTCGATACCGGTGCCGGGTTGCTGCTGTTCGACGGCGGCGTCCCGCAATCGGTGCGCACGCTTCAGGCGAACATCCGGTCGCTCGGCTTCGACCCCAAGCGAATCCGCTACATCTTCAGCACCGAGCCGCATTGGGACCATGCCGGCGGCATCGCGGCACTAGCGCGCGACAGCCGGGCGATGGTCATCGCCGGCACGGCGGCCGCGCCGGCATTGCGCGCGGGGCAGGTCGGCTCCGACGATCCGCAGGCGGACATTCACGCGCCGTTTCCGCCAGTTGCCCGCGTGCGCGGGGTCGGCGATGGCGCGACGATCCGCCTCGGCTCCGTCACCGTCACCGCGCACGCGACCGCCGGGCATACGACAGGCAGCAGCAGCTGGTCCTGGCGCTCGTGCGAAGGCAAAAGCTGCGTCAACATCGTGTTCGCTGCCAGCATCAATCCGGTCAGCGACGACGATTACCGTTTCGCCGATCATCCGGAGCGGGTCACCATGCTGCGCCGGGGTGCCGCCAGGCTGGCCGCGCTCCGCTGTGACATCGCGATCCCGACGCATCCCGACACCAATGCCACGCTGGAGCACCTCGCCATGCTGACGCGGCGGCGTGTGCCCAACCCGCTGATCGAGCCAGGCGCGTGCCGCACGCTCGCCGCGACCTATGGCAAACGGCTCGACGCGCGGCTCGCGAAGGAGAAGGCGACGTCGCGATAGGTTGACCGCGCGGCGCGCGCCCGCCAATCGCCCCCCATGCGCCCCGCCTCCCCCCTCATCGCCTTTGCCGTCGCCTCGCTCGGCATCGCGATTTTCTCGTCGATGGATGCCGTGATGAAGGGGCTGGTGCTGGCGCTCGGCGCGTACAATGCGCTGACCTGGCGGACGATGGCGGGGATCGTCGCGAGCGGAGTGCCCTATGCGCTGTCGCGACCCAAGCGGCCGAGTCGGGAGGCGATGCGGTTGCACCTGGTCCGCGCCGCCGTGTCCGCCGTGATGGCCTTTCTGTTCTTCTGGGGCCTCGGCCGAGTGCCGATGGCGCAGGCGATCGCGCTGTCGTTCATCGCGCCGATCATCGCGCTGTTCCTTGCCGCATGGCTGCTCAGGGAGCGGATTACGCGCGTCACGATCATCGCCACCGCGCTGGCCTTTGCCGGCGTCCTCCTCATCCTGTGGGGACAGGCGCAGGCTGAGCTGGGGCATGATGCGTTCCTTGGCGCCATCGCGATCCTCGTTTCGGCGGTCTGCTATGCCTGGAACATCATCCTGATGCGGCAACAGTCGCTGGTCGCGGGGCCGATGGAGGTGTCCTTCTACCAGTCGCTGTTCATCTCGCTCGCCTTCCTGCTCGCCGCGCCGTGGCTGCTCGAACTACCCGCGATCGATCATGTCCCCGCGCTCGCGCTTGCCGCGATCCTCGCCACCGCGTCGTTGTTCCTGCTCAGCTGGGCCTATGCCCGCGCCGAGGCCAATTATCTTGCGCCGACCGAATATACCGGCTTTCTGTGGGCGACCTTGTGGGGATGGGTCGTGTTCGGCGAGAGCGTTTCCTTCTTCACCGTGGCCGGCGCTGCGTTGATCGTCGGCGGCTGCATCATCGCGGCGCGGCGGCGCGACCATGCCCCGGTCGCCGATACGGAGGCACAGATTTGATCACGATTCGTCAGGCGGAGGTGCAGGATTTCGCCCTGGTCGCGGGGTTCATCCGCAAGCTCGCGGAGTATGAGAAGCTGGCGCACGAGGTCCGCTTCGACGACGCGACGCTGCGCCGCCACCTGTTCGGCCTTCGCCCGGCTGCGGAGGTGCTGATCGGCGAAGTGGATGGCACGCCAGCGGGGTTTGCGCTGTTCTTTCAGACCTTCTCGACCTTCGAGGGGAAGCCGGGCATCTGGCTGGAGGATCTGTTCGTCGAGCCGCATGCGCGCGGCGTGGGCCTCGGTCGGGCATTGCTGTCGCGCCTTGCCGCCCTGGTCATCGAGCGCGGCGGCGCGCGGCTGGAGTGGAACGTCCTCGACTGGAACGAGCTGGGCAAGGGCTTCTACCGGACCATCGGCGCGGCGCATGTCGATGGCTGGGAACGCTGGCGGATGCAGGACGATGCGCTGGAGGCGCTGGCCAGTGGCGTTTGACGCGGGGTTGGTCGATTGGGCGAAGGAGGCGCTGGAGCCGCTCGGCACCATCACGCACCGCCCGATGATGGGCGCGGCGACGCTCTATTGCGACGGTCTGGTGTTCGCGGTGGTCGACGAGGAAGCGATCTACTTCAAGAACGACAAGGTCAGCGCGCCCGTCTGGGACGAAGCAGGCTGCCCGCCCTTCACCTTCACCGGCAAGGACGGCGAGACGATGTCGATGAACTACCGCCGCGCGCCGGACGATGTCTATGACGACGCCGATTCGATGCAGCGCTGGGCGGAGCTGGCACTGGAGGCCAGCCGCCGCGCTCCGGTGAAGAAGAAGCGCGGCTGACGCGCGTCACGCGCTCGCCAATGCGCCCTGCATCTGCGCGATGTCGCGGCGTGGCGGAGCCCCGAACAGGCGGCGATATTCGCGGCTGAACTGCGACGGGCTGTCATAGCCGACCGCAAAGCCTGCGCTGCCCGCGCTCGCCCCCTCCGCCAGCATCAGCCGCCGCGCTTCCTGCAGTCGCAGCTGTTTCTGATATTCGATCGGCGTCATCCGGGTCATCGCCTTGAAATGCGCGTGCAGCGAGGATCCGCTCATCCCGGCCGCATCGGCGATGTCGCGGATGCGCAGTTGCTTGTCATAGCCGCTGCGGATCGTCTGGATCGCGCGGCTGACCTGCCGCAAATGGCTGTCCCCCGCCGCGATATGGCGCAGCATCGGCCCGTGCGGGCCGGCGAGAAGGCGATAGAGGATCTCTCGTTCGATTAGCGGAGCGAGCATCGCGATATCGCCGGGCGTGTCGAGCAGCGCGACCAGTCGGCACGCCGCATCGACCAGCCCCGGATCGCTGGGATAAACCGCGAGCGCAGGAAGCCCCGCCGGTGCGCCCGGCCCGCCCTGTGCCACCACCAGATCGGCGAGCGCCGGCATGTCGAGGTCAATCTTGCAGCAAAGATAGGGCTGGTCCGGGCTGGCCTGAAGCACATGGCCGACCAGCGGCAGGTCGACCGACACCACCAGATAATGCGCAGCGTCATAGACGACGCTGTGCTCGCCCAGCGACACGCGCTTGGAACCTTGGGCGATCAGGCAAAGAGATGCCTCATAGACTGCCGGCACCGGCTGGGTCGGCTCATGCCCGCGGATCAGCGCCAGTCGCGGCACGCGCGACGCGAACATACCGGGTTCCGGCGTATGGCGAGCGATGACCGATGCGAGTTGCGCGATACGTTCCATATCCGCCTTGTCGCGCGCACGATGCGGGATCGCAAGTCGCGCGCGATTGATTTGGAGAATCGTGCAATTTCTGCGGGCAATCACTCTACCGCCTTCGGCGGCTCCGGGGCCATTTCACCGCCATCAACTCCAGCGGAAAGGAACCGACCCATGACCACGCCCATCGACAAGACCATCCTCGTCACCGGCGCATCGAGCGGCATCGGTGAGGCGACCGTCCGTGAACTCGCCGCCGCGGGTGCCCGCCTGTTCATCGGTGCGCGTCGCACCGACCGCCTTGCCGCGCTGGCCGACGAACTGGGCGCGAATGTCGCCTGGCAGCAGCTCGACGTTGCCGATGACGACAGCTTCGAGGCGTTCGTCGCGGCGGCGGAAGCGCGCTTCAGTCGCGTCGACGTGCTGGTCAACAATGCCGGCGTGATGCCCCTCTCCCGCCTCGATGCGCTCAAGCGCGACGAGTGGAAGCGGATGATCGACGTCAATGTCCATGGCGTGCTCAACGGCATTGCGGCGGTGCTCCCGCGCTTCACGGCGCAGGGCAGCGGCCATGTCGTCAACGTCGCCTCGGTCGCCGCGCACATGGTCGCTCCGACCGCAGCGGTCTATTGCGGCACCAAATATGCCGTCTGGGCGATCACCGAAGGGCTGCGGATGGAGCATGACGATATCCGCGCCACGATCATCTCCCCCGGCGTGGTCGCGACCGAACTGGGCGACGACATCACGGTGCCGGAGATCGCCGAGGGCCTGAAGCAGTGGCGGCAGAAGTCGCTGACCCCCGACGCCATCGCCCGCGCGATTGCCTATGCCATTGCCCAGCCCGGCGGGGTCGATGTCAGCGAGATCATCGTCCGCCCGGCAGGCGGCGCGTTCTGAACGAACAAGGGCCCGGATGCAGGTGCATCCGGGGCCTTGCAAATTGCTCAGCGTAAAGCGGGTCAGGCGGTCGCGGCAGCCTTGGCCTGCTTGGCAGCTTCGATCGCCTCGACGACGATGCGCTTGGCTTCCTCGGCATCGCCCCACTGGCCGATCCGGACCCACTTTTCGGACTCCAGGTCCTTATAGTGTTTGAAGAAATGCTCGATCTGCTGGAGCACGATCGAGGGCAGGTCCTGCCGCTCGCCCACGTCCGAATAATAAGGGAAGGTGGTGTCGACCGGCACGCACACCAGCTTTTCGTCGCCGCCGGCTTCGTCTTCCAGCTTCAGCACGCCGATCGGTCGCGCGCGTACGACGCAGCCCGGGATGAAGGGCGAGCGCGAAATCACCAGCGCGTCGAGCGGATCGCCATCGGGCGACAGCGTGTGCGGCACGAAGCCGTAATTCGCCGGATAGCGCATCGGCGTGTGCAGGATGCGGTCGACGAACAGCGCGCCCGATTCCTTGTCGAACTCATACTTCACCGGCTCGCCGCCGGTCGGCACTTCGATGATGACGTTCAGGCTGTGCGGCGGATTGTCGCCGACAGGGATCATGTCGATACGCATTGGTCTTCCTTATATCTGGTTCGGCCGATGCCTTGCCCGCCTCAGCGGGCCTGCAACAACCTATCCAGGCCACCCTCTCCGGTGCCGATTTTTTCGAGGCGCGGATAGCGCAGGCCGCCGGTATAGTCGATGGTCGTTTCGCGATAGCGCGTGCCGCTTTTCACCAGCAGCCTGATCGGTGCCTTGCTCGCCTTCGCCTCGGTGATCGCAGCCTTGAGCCGGTCGTCGCTATATTCGCGCCCGGCGACCGCGACGATGGTATCACCCAGGTCGAGTCCCGCGTTGAACGCAGGTGAATCCCAGGTGACGCTCGACACCGCCCCGCCCTTTCCGACCGCCAGCCCCAGCGAATAGCTGAAGTCCGCGCGGCTCGCGCGCTTCTCGGCATGTTTGAACGCGGCGGTCGGCTCATCGGTATAGATCAGGCGATAGCCATTTTCCGTAAACCCGGCGAGCGGCGCCTTGGGCGCGACATCGTATACGCGGGTCTTGAGGAATGTCGCCCAGTCGTAGGGCTGAATGCCGTTGAGCGTCGCCGCGACCTCGGCCAGGTCATAGGTCAGCACGCCCCAGTCACCGTCGCGCATCCCGAAAAAGGCGCGCGCGAAATCGTCCATCGACTTCTTGCCGCCGGACAGTTCGCGCAGCTTGGCGTCGGCTTCGAGCCACACCAGCATGCCTTCATTGTAATAGTCCTCCGACCGCTGCCAGCTCACCCAACCCTTGGGGCGGCGCGCAGAGATGATCGGATCGTTGGTGGTATCGACCAGCGCACGCCACTGCCGCGCCGGGCGGTTGTCGAGGCTCGCGGCAATGCTGGCGAGCATGTCGAGCGTATCCTGTTTCGACACGATCCCCGAGCGCGCCTGCAGCACATAGCCCCAGAATTGCGTCTGCCCTTCATAGACCCACAGCAGCGAATCGCGCATCGGCGTGCGGAAATCGGGCGTCCAGCTGTCGTTGCCGCGGCGGAACTTGCCGTTCCAGCTGTGCACGAATTCGTGGGGCAACAGGTTGCGCGATCCTGGGCCTTCGCTCCACTTGGTGAAATAGCCCGGACCGACGCCGTTCTCGGAACTGCGGTGATGTTCGAGGCCGATGCCGCCCATTTCCTCACTGATCGCGAGCAGGAATTCGTAGCGGTCGTAATGCTGCGACCCGAACAGCTTGATCGACTGTTCGACCAGCTTCTTGTGCGCCTCGATCTGCTCGGGCTTTGCGTCAAGCTCGCCTGGCTCGTCGGCGAAGACATTGAGGTCGACGCGCTCGGACAGCTTGAACTCGCGATAGTGGCGCCCGGCGAACACCGGCGAGTCGATCAGCGTCTCGTAATCGGTGGTCTCATAGACATAGGCGTCGCCCTGCTTCTTCGCGGGCAGGCCAGACACGGCGGTCCAGCCCTTGGGATAAGTCACGGTCGCAGCCACCGGGATGCGCCGGGTGAAGTAACCGGCGGGATAGAGGCTGACCTGCTCGAACTGCAGGTTGAGCATATTGGGCGCGATCGACACGCGCCCCTGATCGCGGTCGGTGGCACCGAGAAACTGGAACTCGATGTCGAGCTGTTTGGCGCCGACCGGCACCTCGACATGGAACGCCCAGACATCTACCGTGTCGCGGCTCCACGCAACCGGCTTGCCATTGGCGCTGATCTTGAGGCCCGCCAGCTTCTCGATCTCGCCGCGTGCGGCATGCTTGCCCGGCAGCCAGGCGGGCATCATCAGCACCATCGGCCCCGCATCCGCAACGGGGATCACCTGCTTCACGCGATAGATTGCCTGCTGGATGTCGGTCGCATCGACCTTGACCATCATCGTGCCGGGATAGGCGGTGTCGCGCGCGGCGGGGATTCGGTTGTCGAACGGCAGTGGCTGGGGCGTGCTGTTCTGGGCGGTGGCAGCAGAGGTGGCGAGCAACAGGGCGGTGAGCGCAACGGCGCGACGCATGCAGGAACCTTTCGGGAGAGGCGGGAGATGTTGTTACCGTAGCCACGCCCGGGACGCGCGTAAATCCTCCCCGGCACGGGGAAGTGGCAGCGCGTAGCGCTGACGGAGGGGGCCCGAGGCAAAGGAGTCGGTTGCCTCGGGCCCCCTCCACCATGCTGCGCATGGTCCCCCTCCCCGTTCCGGGGAGGATTTGTGCTTCACGGCTTGCTTACCATTTTCGCGCTAGACGATACGCCATGTATCACGACCCCGCCCTTGCCCGCAGCGTGAAGGCCGATCCGCGGCCCAAATCCGCCGTCAGCACCGGATGCGGCCTGGCCGGACTGGTCGGCATGGCGATCTGGCTGACCGTCGCGCGGACCTATGGCCTCGACGGGCCGTTCGCGGCGCTGGTGAACCTGGCCGCGGGCGGCATCCCGATGGTGTTGTGGGCGGTGTTCGTCGACAAGGTGCATCGCAATCCGACGACCGGGGTCAAGTGGAGCGATCCGCGCCCGCTCAAGGAAACGCTCGACATTTCGATCACCAAGCTCGCCGGCCTGTGGCTGACCTGGGGGAGCGATCGCGGGCATCTATGCCGTGTGCCGCTTCTACTGGGAGGGCAATTTCGCCTTTGCCATGTGGTGTTTCCAGATGGCCGCACCCGCGCTGTTCGTGCTGTCGATCCCCTATGTGCTGTGGATCGACCGCCACCTCGAAAAGCCCAAGGACGGCGCCTTCATGCTCGGCGCATGGCTGATCGGGTCGAAAGAGCCAGTGGACGAGGCCGCGATCCACAATCACCTGCGCAGCTGGGCGGTGAAGGCGTTCTTCCTCGCCTTCATGCTCGCCATCGTGCCGCCGGGGTTCGGTGCATTCGTGCGAGCGGATGCGAGCGGCATCCTGACCAACCCGATCGCGCTCGCCAACTGGCTGATCACCGGCATGTTCATGCTCGACGTGGCGTTCGCGACGGTCGGCTACATTCTCACCTTCCGCCCGCTCGACAGCCATATCCGCACCGCCAACCCGTACGCGGGCGCGTGGGCGGTGGCGCTGATCTGCTACCCGCCATTCATCCTGATGGGCAATGGCGGCCCGCTCGACTATCACCCCGGCACGTCGGACTGGACGCACTGGCTGGCCGGGCATGATGTGCTGCTGTGGATCGTCGGCGCGGTGCTGGTGGCGCTGACCGGGATCTATGCCTGGGCGACGATGGCGTTCGGCTTCCGCTTCTCCAACCTCACCCATCGCGGCATCATCACCCACGGCCCCTATGCGTGGACGCGGCACCCGGCCTATCTGTCGAAGAACCTGTTCTGGTGGATCGCGACCTGCCCGCTGCTCGTCACCACCGGCAGCCTCGCCGACGCGGCGCGCGCGACCCTGCTGCTCGGGCTGGTCAGCCTGATCTATTATGTCCGCGCCAAGACCGAGGAGAAGCATCTCGGCGAAGACCCCGAATACCGGGCGTATAGCGAGTGGATGGAGCGTAATGCACCGATCCCGCGGTTGTTTGCGTGGGGGGATGGGGAAGACTGGGAAGAGTGAGGCGGGGGCGTAGGTTCTGAGGTTGGATGCGGCCGCATTTGCGGAGTGTTTGTCCGACTGTGGGTGGGAACCGGCCATTAGGTCGAGGTCAATCTAGCGCTTCCACATCTTGCCCAATCTCTTGCCACCCGTCTGCGGCGATATTCAGCCCGCATGCAGCCTGAATAATATCTGTGGCGTTAGCCATTGCCTCGATGGCGGGTGGAAACGCGGATTGAGGCAACTTCGCGCCAATGCCGGTGAAGTCGTGCGAGATGCGGGTCATCTGCCCCAGCGAACCAACGTGTAGTTTGGCCCACCCTGTTCCGTCATCCGACTTGAAGTAGGCGAACTGTGCGACAGAGGTTCCCTTCGGGAAGATGCCTCCGTCGCTAACATAATCCCATCGTTCGATTTTGCCGAAAGCCTAACGAAGAGCTCGATCAACGCATGCTATGTCTACTGGCGAAGGAACATCTCGACCTGACCTGATACCGCGCTCCGGTTCGCATCCAGCCAGCAGCGGCAGTGGCAGGCAGAGGAGCATGTATCGCAGGCATCGCATTGCGCCATCATAAGGCCAATTCCGGAATGTCCGCTATGGGGTCGTTTCTCGACAGACGGCTTTTGCAAGTTCGTAGCTTAAAACAAGCTCGTCACCCCGGCCTTGTGCCGGGGTCCACTCATGCTCCAGCGCGTCGCTTGAGCCGCTTGCCTCGCGCCTGCCTCCCGGTGGCCCCCGGAACAAGTCCGGGGTGACGGTTGGTCTGCGGGGCGACCGACGGGCGATCAATCCTCCCCCGCAAGGGGGAGGTGGTGCCGAAGGCGACGGAGGGGGAGGAAGCACAACATTTGCGAGTGCGCCGCCGTCCTCCCCCTCCGTCAGCTGCGCTGACACCTCCCCCTGGCGGGGGAAGATTTATAACTACCCCATCCACTCCACCCACGCACCATGGGCATGCGCCGCCGCCAGCAGTTGCGGCTCCCCGCTTCCCGGCCACATCCGCACCGTCAGTTCGTGGCGGAAGGTCTGTCGGTTCGCCTCGACCGCGATCCATGCCAGCGGGCGCTCGGGCGTTGCCGTCGCCCCCGCAGCCTCCATCGCCTCCGTGATCGCCGCCTGCCCCTCGGCCGCAAGATATTGCCACACGATCGAATGCATCAGCACGCGAGTCGTCCCCGCCGCCTGTGGCCGGGCGAGCGCCTCGACGACAAACGCCGCCGCGTCGGCCTCCACCAGATCGGGCGAGCGCCGGGCCGCTTCCGCCGCCGCGATCTCCAGCCGCTCTGCCCGCACGCGATGCTCCGGCCAGGCATAGGCGCGCAGGCGGAGCAGTGCCTCGGGATCGGTCAGGTCGATCGGCGCGACGTCGCAGCCGCGCAGCGATACGATCTCGACCGCACCCGCAGGCGGCGGCGGGCCGCGCCACTCAGGCGCGATCCGCATCGCCGCATCTTCCGGCCCCACCCCGACCCCGCCCAGATCGTAGCGATAGCGGTCCATCATCAGGTTGATCCCGGCGCTCGACCCGATCTCGATACACTCGAACCGCCCCGGCAGCCCCTGCGCCGCCAGCCACAGCATCGCGGCGGCATAGTTGCTCGACCGCGCCGCCTCATTGGTCTGCGGCGGGCCGTCGAGCCAAGGAAGCAAAGCCGCGTCATGCGCGTCGATCGCTGCGTTGATAAGCTGCCCCGCATCGACCGCCTCCCCCGCATAGAGCGGCCCAAGCGACGGCGCGGCACCGGTCAGATACAGCGCATGCAACCCGCCCGCCGCACGCAGCGGCAGCGCGTCGGCCATCGGCTTGCCCGGCCAGTCGCGCAGCTTTGCGCGGAACGCCCCCGGCCCGGCCATCCCGTCGAGGATCGCCTGCACCACGCTGGCGGTCAGCGCCGCATCGTTGGCGCGGCAATAGTCGACCTGATTGGCGAACGCGGTCCGCACATCCTCCAGCGCCATCCAGTCGGTCATGCCCTGCCCTTTCCGCCGATAAAGCTGCGCTCTTGTTGCGCCGCAACGCCCCCCAAGTAAAGGCGCGCAACCCATGACCGACAGCCCGCCCGATCCGATCATCCTGGCCGTGCCCAAGGGACGCATCCTCGAGGAAGCGTTGCCCCTGCTCGCGCGTGCCGGAATCGTGCCGGAACCGGCCTTTTCGGATGAGGGCAGCCGCGCGCTGCGCTTCAAGACCAACCGCCCCGACATCGACCTGATCCGGGTGCGCGCGTTCGATGTCGCGACCTTCGTCGCGCATGGCGCGGCGCAGCTGGGCATCGTCGGATCGGACGTGCTCGCGGAGTTCGCCTATTCGGAGCTTTACGCGCCGGTCGATCTCGGCATCGGCCATTGCCGCCTGTCGGTCGCCGAACCCTCCGCGCTCGCCGCGACCGACGATCCGCGCGGGTGGAGCCATGTCCGCGTCGCGACCAAATATCCGCACCTCACCCGTCGCCATTTCGAGGCGCGCGGCGTGCAGGCCGAGTGCATCAAGCTGAATGGCGCGATGGAGCTGGCCCCGCTGCTCGACCTGGCCCCGCGCATCGTCGATCTGGTTTCGTCGGGTCGCACGCTCAAGGAAAACGGGCTGGTCGAGGTCGAGACGATCATGGAGGTGTCGAGCCGCCTGATCGCCAACCGCGCCGCGTTCAAGACGCGCGCCGAAGTCGTGCCACTGGTCGACGCTTTCCGCCGGGCGGTCGCGGCATGATCCGCCTGTCCACCTCCGAACCCGGCTTCGCCCAGGCGTTTCGCGAGCTGGTCGATGCGCGGCGCGAGGCCGACGCCGATGTCGCGCGCGATGTGCGCACCATCGTCGCATCCGTCCGCGACGAGGGCGACGCCGCGCTGCACGCATTTACCCGCAAGTTCGACAAGCACGACCTTAACGAAACCGGCTGGCGGATCGAGAAGAGCGACTGCGCCGTGGCGTTCGATGCGCTTGCGCCCGACCTGCGCAACGCACTGCAACTCGCTGCATCACGCATTACCGCGTACCATGCGTTGCAGAAGCCCAGCGACAGCGACACGACCGACACCGCCGGCATCCGCACCGGCGCGCGCTGGAGTGCCGTCGAAGCAGCCGGTGTCTATGTCCCCGGCGGCCGCGCGGCCTATCCCAGCTCGGTGCTGATGAACGCGATCCCCGCCAAGGTCGCGGGCGTCGATCGCGTCGTGATGGTCACCCCGACCCCGGATGGCGAGATCAACCCGCTCGTCCTCGCCGCCGCGCATATCGCCGGGGTGGATGAAATCTGGCGCGTGGGCGGAGCGCAGGCGATCGCCGCGCTCGCCTATGGCACCGGGCGGATCGCTGCCGTCGATGTCATCACCGGCCCCGGCAATGCCTGGGTCGCGGAGGCCAAGCGCCAGCTGTACGGCGTGGTCGGCATCGACATGGTCGCGGGGCCGAGCGAGATCGTCGTCGTCGCCGATGGCAAGAACGACCCCGAATGGATCGCCGCCGATCTGCTCAGCCAGTCCGAACATGACCCGACCAGCCAGTCGATCCTGATCACCGACGACGCGGTGCTGGCGGGCAAGGTGGCCGAAGCGGTCGATCGCCAGATCGGCGAGCTGTCGACGCGCAACGTCGCGCGGCAGAGCTGGGACGCCAACGGCGCGATCATCCTGACCGCGAACCTCGACGAGGCGATCCCGCTGGTCAACAAGCTCGCGCCCGAGCATCTGGAACTGGCGGTGGACGATCCCGATGCGCTGTTCGCGCGCGTGCGCCATGCCGGATCGGTGTTCCTCGGCCGGATGACGCCCGAAGCGATCGGCGATTATGTCGCTGGCCCCAACCACGTCCTGCCCACCGGCCGCCGCGCACGCTTTGCCAGCGGCCTGTCGGTGCTCGATTTCATGAAGCGCACCAGCTTCCTCGCACTCGATGCACAGGGGCTGGCGGCGATCGGCCCCGCCGCAGTGGCGCTGGCGGAGGCCGAAGGGCTTCCGGCGCATGCCAAGTCGGTGGCGCTGCGGCTCGGACATCCGCGATGAATGCGGTGAGATGGACGCTGGATGACGCTGAAGAGTTAGCCGAGCTCTATCCTGACACCTTCCATATCGCGCCAAAGGAAACACGCGTCCGACTGGAGCCGGGCGAATACGCCAAAGCGATCTTTAGGTTTCCCAGCGCTGAAATCGAAGGTGGGGAGGCGGTCGAACGAATGTGGCTAATCATCCATTCGAACGATCGCGGCAAGTATCGCGGCCGTTTGGCGAATACCCCTGCGAGTAGACCCGACGATGCCCGGCTAGATCATGGAGCGTGGATCGACTTTGAAGCACGGCACATCATAAATTGGGAATACGCCAGCGAAGATAGCAAGGCGGCCATCGCCGACCCCAACTCGGATTTCTGGACCGACGTTTAATGCTTGCTCCGAAAAAAAGCTCGTAGCGCGTCGCCGCCCCGAATTGTTAAAGAGATAGATATGCCTAGCCCAACCGCAAAGACCCGATCCAAGGCCCGCGCCGCCGCGCGCCTCGCCGCCGTGCAGGCGCTGTATCAGCAGGAGATGGAGAAGACCCCCCTGCCCCAGCTGCTCACCGAGTTTCACCAGCACCGGCTGGGCGCGACAATCGAGGATGAGGAATATATCGACGCCGATCCGATGTTCTTCGACGATATCGTCAAGGGCGTCGATGCGCGCCGCGACGAGATCGACGCGCTGATCGCGTCGAAGCTGACGGCGGACTGGAGCTTCGACCGGATCGACCGCCCGATGC
Source organism: Sphingomonas sp. J315 (assembly GCF_024666595.1). NCBI lineage: Bacteria > Pseudomonadati > Pseudomonadota > Alphaproteobacteria > Sphingomonadales > Sphingomonadaceae > Sphingomonas > Sphingomonas sp. J315. The sequence goes on from NZ_CP088296.1 coordinate 691,542, forward strand.
GCCAGATCCTGCGCGCGGGCACCTATGAGCTGCTGGCGCGCAAGGACGTGCCGACCGGGGCCGCGATCAGCGAGTATCTCGACGTCACCGACGCCTTTTACGATCGGCGCGAGAAGGGCTTCGTCAACGGGCTGCTCGACGCGATTGCGAAGGTGGTGCGGGCGTAACCCACGCCCGTCACCCCCGCGAAAGCGGGGGCCCATCCCCTGCGCCCTCCAAATCCACACCGGTGCGGTTTGCCGCGCGTTCGGGAGATGGGCCCCCGCTTTCGCGGGGGTGACGATCCAGCGTTACTCCGCCCCCACATCCTTGACCCGTCCGAGCGCGGGCGGGGTCACCACCTGCCCCCCGCGCGAACCACGCCTCCAGCGCGTCGAGGTCGAGCACGCCGCCCGCGACGATCCGCCCGACCCTCAACGTCGTGAAGCTGTCGCCGCCGCCGGCCAGAAACCCGTTCATCGCCACGCGATAGCTGCCCGCCGGATCGAGCGGCTTGCCATCGACCAGCGGCGCAATGATCCGCTGCCCCTCCGGCTTCGACCGGTCATAGCTATAGGTCAGGCCCGACGGGAACAGCAGCTTCGGCCCGTCCGCGTTGGTGAATTGCTGTTCGAGCACCGCCAGCAGCTGCGCGCCCGTGTACTCGCGCACCTGAAGGTTATTGCCGAAAGGCTGGGTCGTATAGAGGTCGCCAAACGTCACCGTCCCGTCCGCAGCCGGGGTGATCGACGCACGCACGCCGCCGGGGTTCATCAGCGCGATCTGTGCTCCATCCTTCTTCGTCGCCGCCAGTTGCGCATCGGCGATCAGCAGGCCCAGCGGCGATTCGACGGTCTCGCTATCCTCGTCGCGCAGGATCGGTGCCGACGCCTTGCCCACCGGGCGGCGGGCGAGCGGCGCGGCGGCGGCGGCATAGCGTGCGACATGCGCGGCGACTTCCGGATCGGCGGGATAGACCGGGAAGTACATATTGCTCTTCACCGGCCCGCCCGCGCTGACATTGCCGCTGCCCTGAACGATCCGCTGGCTCGCCGAGCGTTCAGACACCTTCTTCGTCGCGAGGTCGAAGGTCAGGTCGATCGCGGTCAGCATTACCCCGTTATTTCCCGCGCTGGTCAGCAGTACCGGCTTGGCCGGGTTGGTGACCGAGTAATCACAGATATAGGCGCGGTGAGTATGGCCGGAGACGATCACGTCCACCCCGGGATCGAGCCGGTCCATGATGTCGAGGATCGGTCCCGACAGCCCTTCGCATTTCTCCGGCTGATCCGACCGCGCGGGATAGCCGCCCTCATGCACCAGGATGACGATCGCGTCGGCACCCTGCGCCTTCAGTTGCGGGATCAGCTTGTTCGCGGTCTCTGCCTCGTCGGCGAAACTGTATCCTACGATGCCCGCCGGATCGACATAGGTGCCGGTCATCCGCGTGGTCATGCCGATAAAGCCGATCGTGACCTTGCGCCGGCCCTTGCCGAAGCTTTTTAGGCCCGTCGCGGGCATCAGGCTCTTGCCCGATGCGTCGAGCGTGTTGCCCGCCAGATAGGTGTAGGACGCGCCCTTGAACGGCTCGAGCTGGCACGGCTGGGCGACGGCGTTCTTTTCGCACCCGCCGCGCTGAAGGCGCAGCAACTCCTTCGTCCCGCGATCGAATTCGTGATTGCCCGCGGCGTTATACTCAAGGCCAGCCATGCTCAGCGCCTTGACCGTCGGTTCGTCGAGGAACAGCGAGGAGACGAGCGGGCTGGCGCTGGTCAGATCACCCGCCGCGACGACGACATTGTTGGGGTTGCCCGCCTTGAGCGCCTTCACCGCCGAGGCGAAATAGGCCGCGCCACCGGCGGGCACCTTGACCGTCTTGCCGTCGGCCGCCTGCAAGTCGATCGGCCGCGCCGGGGTTTCGAGCGCACCGTGAAAGTCGTTGAAGGCGATGATCCGCACCGTCATGGGCGCGGCGGGCGTGGCGGCACGCTGCGACGCGCAGCCGCTGAGCGCGAGGCCCGCGAGCAATCCAACGATCAGGCGCATATGCAGTCTCCGGCGAGTCGGTCTCGCCGGTCAGGTAACAGCCTGCGGGTCAGCCGTCACCGACGCGTTCGATGTCCGCGCCGACGCCCTGCAGCTTTTCCTCCAGCCGCTCATACCCTCGGTCGAGGTGATAGATGCGGCTGACCTGGGTCTCGCCCTCGGCAACCAGGCCGGCGAGGATCAGGCTCATCGATGCGCGCAGATCGGTCGCCATCACCGGCGCGCCGACCATGCGATCGACGCCATGGACCACCGCCGTGCGCCCGCGCACGTCGATATTCGCGCCCATCCGGGTCAGTTCGGGCACGTGCATGTAGCGGTTTTCGAAGATCGTCTCGGTCAGCACGCTCGCGCCATCGGCCTTGCACAGCATCGCCATGAACTGTGCCTGCATGTCGGTGGCAAAGCCCGGATAGGGTGCGGTCGACAGCGTGATGGGCCTCAACGGACCATCGGCGGCGACGCGGATGCCGTTGGGCTTCTCCTCGACCGTCACGCCTGCCTCGACCAGCGCGTCCAGCGTCGCGCGCATATCGTCGGCCTTCGCGCCCTCGAGTACGACGTCGCCGCCAGTGATCGCGGCGGCGCACGCATAGCTGCCCGCCTCGATCCGGTCGGGCATCACGCTGTATGTCGCGCCGTGCAGCCGGTCGCGGCCCTCGATCGTCAGCGTCTCGCTGCCGATGCCGTGGATCGACGCGCCCATCGCGACCAGCAGGTTGCACAGGTCGACGATCTCGGGCTCGCGCGCCGCATTTTCGAGCACCGTGGTGCCGCGCGCGGTTGCCGCCGCCATCAGCGCATTCTCGGTCGCGCCGACCGACACCACCGGGAAGCGGTAGCGCCCGCCAGCCAGACGCCCGCCGGGAGCGGTCGCCTTGACATAGCCCGCCGCCAGCTCGATCTCCGCGCCCATCGCTTCCAGCGCCTTCAGATGCAGGTCGATCGGACGGTTGCCGATCGCGCAGCCGCCGGGCAGCGAAACCGTCGCCTCGCCCTCACGCCCCAGCAACGGGCCGAGCACCAGGATCGACGCGCGCATCTTGCGCACGATGTCATACGGCGCGACACTCGACGTCAGGCGGGATGCGCGGACGGTGAGCACGCGGCCGAAATCATTGGGACGCGTCCCCTCGATCGCGGTCGAGGCGCCCAGCTCGTTGAGCAGATGCCCGAAGCTGTCGGCGTCGGCGAGACGCGGCAGATTGCGCAGCGTCAGCGGCTCGTCGGTTAACAGCGCGCACGGCATGAGCGTCAACGCGGCGTTCTTCGCACCGGATATAGCGATGTTACCGGATAGGCGGTTTCCGCCGCGGATGAGAATACGGTCCATTGACGGGCTTCTATCGACTCGAAATCCGCGCGCAAGTGCGGCCAACCGTTACGCGGCTTGATCGACTTTAATGCGCTGATTTTGCAGCAATGCTTTGCAGGGGGAAGTTGGGGGGAAGGGACAGAGTGTCAGGGAGTTGTTTCGCGGAAATTCTCGGCGAGCTGGTTACGCTCGTGCCGGGAGAGAGGGCTGCGCTGGAGCGGCTGGAGGAACGACAGCGCCATATCCGGCGCGGCGCGATCCTGTTGCGTGAGAATGAGCCGGCGGGCGAGTTATTCGTCCTGCGCAAGGGACTGGTGATGAGCTATGTCCTGCTCGACGATGGCAGCCGCCAGATTCTGCGCTTTCACTTCCCAGGCGACATGCTGGGCGTATCCAGCCTGGTCTATCGCGAATCGCCCGAGACATTGTGCGCGCTTTCGGACTGTGTCGTCTGCCCGTTCGACCGGCAGGCGTTCAGCGCGCTGAGCGTTGCCCACCCTCGCCTGTCATCGCTGATCCTCGTCCTTTGCCAGATCGAGCGGGTGGCACTGACCGACCGGCTTGCCGCACTCGGCCGGACCTCGGCCAAGGCGCGGGTTGCGGCGTTGCTGCTGGAGATGCGCAACCGGCTGCGCGGCACCGACAAGACGATCGACAAGGCGTTTAACCTCGGCCTGACCCAGGAAGAGATCGGCGACGCGACCGGCCTGACGTCGGTCCATGTCAACCGCATGCTGCGCCAGCTGGAGGAAGAGGGGATGATCGGTCGCAGATCGGGCCGCGTCACCTTGCTCGACGAGGCGGCGATGGGACGTGCGGCGAATTATGTGAACCGGTACGAAGGGCTGGACCTGAGCTGGTTGCCGGAGGCGCGCTGAGCCGGTCGCCTGTCCGCAACCGCAATGCTATAGGTGCGGGATGAGCGACCCCGCCATCCTCAATTGGCGCCGTCTTGGCCCGACGCTGACCTGCTCGGGCCAGCCATCCGAAGCGCAGCTAGCCGAGATCGCCGCGCTCGGCGTGACCGATGTGATCAATCTCGGCCCGCACGAACATGTCCAGGCACTGCCCGACGAAGCGGCCAGCGTCACAGCCTTGGGCATGCGCTATACCTATATTCCGGTCGATTTCTCAGCCCCGACCGAATCGGATTATGCCGCCTTCGCCGCCGCCATGGCCGAGGCGGACGGGCGGGCGGTCCATGTCCACTGCATCGTCAATGCGCGCGTTTCGGCATTCTTCTATCGCTACCGCCGCGATGCGATTGGCGAGGAGGCCGCACGCGCCGAACTGAATTCAGTTTGGGAACCCGCGGGCGTCTGGGCGACCTTCATCGGCGACACGCCCGTCGAAGGCACCGACCATCGTTATCGCGGGCGGGATTACTGAGCCAATCGGTCGCCCCGGGCTTGACCCGCGGTCCAGCTTCTTCGACCAGGCAAGATAGCGGGGCCCCGGGTCGAGCCCGGGGTGACGCTACATCTAGCTATCGGCGGCTCACGCCTTTTCGAGTGTGCACTGAAGCGGATGCTGGTTCTGCCGGGCGAAGTCGATCACCTGGGCCACCTTGGTCTCCGCGACTTCATAGCTGAACACGCCGCACACCCCGACGCCGCGCTGATGGACCTGAAGCATCACCCGCGTTGCCTCTTCCATATCCAGCTTGAAGAAGCGCTGGAGCACCAGCACGACGAATTCCATCGGCGTGTAATCGTCGTTGAGCATCAGCACCCGATAGGGCGTCGGCTTCTTGGTCTTCGCGCGGGTGCGGGTCGCGACGCCGGTATTGGTCCCGTCCTCGTCATCGCGGTCGGGATCGTCGGCCATCGCGATCGGGGCCATCGGGGTCGTGAGATGCGGTGCTGACATGAGCCCGGAAAAATATGGCAGGCCCGGGTGGAGGGCAAGGGGCGGATCGTGCGAAATCGCGGGTGCAGGACAAGAAAAAGGGCGATCGCTCCCGCGACCGCCCCAATTTCGTCCAATCAGGACCGATGGCCGGTTCAGGCCGCAGTCTTGATCTTCTCCATCGCGACCGCGACGCGGTTCGAGACGGGCTGCGCGGCGTCGCCGGCGAGCTTGATGAACGCTTCGGTGTTCTTCGAGGTCTCGGCGACCATCGAGTCGAACGCGCTGCGGACATAGTCGCTCTGCAGCTTGAAGAAGTCGGCGGGCGACTTGACTGCCGACATGCTCTTCAGGGTGGCGGTCGCGTTCTCGAACGACTTGCGGCTGTATTCCGCAGCGTCCTGGCCCAGCGTCTCGAGGCCCTTGGCGGTGATCTTGCCGCTCTCGACGAGCGCTTCGACATTGCCCTTGGCCAGTTCGGTCATTTCACCGACCAGCTTGGTGTTCTTTTCGACCTGCGCCTTCGCCTTGTCGTTCAGCTCGGCGAACATCGCCTGGGTCTTTTCAATGGCTTCCATGGTATAAATTCCCTTGCTTGCGGTGTCCGCCGTCTGCGGGGCGGTGTCTTCGATAATCTCGGTTACAGGTGCGGCGACCGCTTCGACGGTTTCCGCGACAGTTTCGATGACCGGCTCGACGGTCTCGGCGACAACCTCGACCACCGGTTCGACAATCGGCTCGGCCGCGACGACGGGCTCTGCCGCTTCGACGGCTTCGACCACCGGTTCGACCGGCGCGGCGACGGCTTCGACCGGCGCGGCGACGGCTTCGACCGGCGCGGCGACGGCTTCGACCACAGGCTCCGGCTTCGGCTCGATGGCCAGAGCTGCAACCTTGGGCGCGACCTTCGCGACTGGCGACTTGGCTACCGGCTTCTTCGCCCCGGTACGCGGACCCTTGCTGGCCATATCGACGTCCTCGCTGCGACTATTGCATTGCAGCATATACGCCGATGTAAACCGTGTTTCAAGAGGTTTATTGTGCAGTGCACAAAAAAATTCAGCGGGTTCGGACGTAACGTCCCGGAGCCGCCCCGAGTTCCTCATTTACGCTAGGGATTCTGGCTTTCTTTGCGGGAACGCGCGCTGCATCCAGCGCTTCGATCCACTTGATCCAGTCCGGCCACCAGCTCCCCTTGGTCTCGACCGCACCTGCAACAAATTCGTCAATATTGGTCGCGCCCGCCTCGTTGATCCAGTATTGATATTTGCCCGACGAGGGCGGGTTGACCACGCCTGCAATATGCCCCGATCCGGCCAGCACGAAGCGAATCGGCCCCGCGAGATGGCCGGTGAGCTTCCACACGCTGCGCGGCGGCGCGATATGATCCTCGCGCCCCGCCTGGACATAGGCCGGGGTCTTGACGCAGGTGAGGTCGATCGGCGTCCCCCCGATCGCCAGCGCACCCGGCTGGACCAGCAGATTGTCGCGATACAGGTCGCACAGATAGCTGGCATGCCACTTCGCCGGCAGGTTGGTGACGTCGGAATTCCAGTGGAGCAGGTCGAACGGGGTATAATCCTCGCCCAGCAGGTAATTGCTGGTGACGTAATTCCAGATCAGGTCGCGCCCGCGCAGCAGGTTGAAGGTCGCGGCCATGTACCGTCCGTCGAGAAATCCATCGCTGGTCAACGACTGGATCAGCGCGAGCTGCTCGTCATCGACGAATACGTTGAGGTCGCCCGCCTCGCTGAAATCGACCTGAGCGGTGAAGAAGGTCGCGCTCTTGACCTTCGCCGCCTCACCCCGCGCGGCGAGCACCGCCAGCGTCGCGGCGAGCGTCGTCCCCGCGACGCAATAGCCGATCGTGTGGACGCTCTCGACGCCGAGCAATTCCCGAATCGTGTCGATCGCGTCGATCTGACCGCGCTCGACATAGTCGTCCCACACGACATCGGCCATGCTCGCATCGGCCGATTTCCACGACACGACGAACACCGTCAGCCCCTGCTCCACCGCCCAGCGGATGAAGCTCTTTTCCGGCGTCAGGTCGAGGATGTAGAAGCGGTTGATCCACGGCGGGAAGATCACCAGCGGGGTTTCGAACACCGTGTCGGTGGTCGGCGAATACTGAATCAGCTCATAGAGCGGCGTGCGCTTGACCACCCGGCCCGGCGTGGTCGCGATATTCTCCCCCACCGCGAACGCGCCCTCGACCGTCTGGGTCATCTGGCCCTTGCCAAGGTCGTTGAGCATGTGCGCCAGACCCTTGAGCAGATTCTCGCCCTTGGTCTCGATCGTCCGTTCGACCACCAGCGGGTTGGTCGCCGGAAAGTTGCTCGGGCTCATCGCGTCGATGAAGCCCTGCGTCGCGAAGCGCAACTGCTCCTTCTGCTTCGGGGTAAGCCCCTCGATCTGGTCGACCCCCTTGAGCAGATGTCCCGACAAGGTGAGGTAGCTTTGGCGGATGAAGTCGAACACCGGCTGCTCGCGCCATTGCGGCGCCTTGAAGCGCTTGTCACGTGCCTGTTCTGGCGTTTCCTCGAACTTCTGCGCCTTGGCGGGATCGAGGAAGCGCTGCCACAAATTCATCGTGTCGGCCCAGAATTCGGCCCCCGCACGCATCGCGGCAGCTGGGTCGAGCGGGGGCACCGTCGGCATGGCGGGCATCTGGGGCATCGCCGACATCTGCCCGGCGAGGTCCAGCCCCTGCTCCATCATCATCTGCTGCGCGCGGCCAAACACCCAGGTCCAGTGCTGCAGATCTTCAAGGCCCGGCTGAGCCGGGGCATCGGATTCCGGCGGTGGCACTCCCGCCGCCTTGGGCTTGGCCGCGCGCTTCGCCTTGGGTTTTGCTGTGGTGGTCGGCTCAGGCTTCGTCTTTGCGGTCGCCGTCTTTTTCTTTGCCGTCGCCACGCGCCTCTCCTCTGGCTTGCCGCCCCGCCCCCCTGTATAACGAGCCCAAGCGCAATGCGCGACCACGAGGAGCCGAAAGCCAGCAGTATGTCCGAAGAATTCTACCGCATGAAGCGACTGCCCCCCTATGTCATCGCCGAAGTCAATGCGATGCGGGCAGCGGCGCGCGCGGCGGGAGAGGACATTATCGACCTGGGCATGGGCAATCCCGACCTGCCCCCGCCCGATCATGTCATCGAAAAACTGATCGAGGTTGCGCGCAAGCCCGACGCGCATGGCTATTCGCAGTCGAAGGGGATCCCCGGCCTGCGCCGTGCCCAGGCCAATTATTATGGCCGCCGCTTCGGCGTCGATATCGATCCCGATAGCGAGGTCGTGGTGACGATGGGGTCGAAGGAGGGGCTGGCCAGCCTCGCCACCGCGATCACCGCGCCGGGCGACGTCGTGCTCGCGCCCAACCCGAGCTACCCGATCCACACCTTCGGCTTCATCCTGGCCGGGGCGACGATCCGCGCGGTGCCGACGACCCCGGACGAGGCCTATTTCGACAGCCTCGAGCGCGCGATCGCCTTCACTGTCCCCCGCCCGAGCATATTGGTCGTCAACTATCCGTCGAACCCGACCGCCGAGACCGTCGACCTTGCGTTCTACGAGCGCCTGGTCGCTTGGGCGAAGGACAACAAGGTCTGGATCCTGTCCGACCTCGCCTATTCGGAACTGTATTTCGACGGCAAGCCCACCGTGTCGATCCTGCAGGTGCCGGGCGCAAAGGATGTCGCGATCGAGTTCACCTCGCTCAGCAAGACCTATTCGATGGCCGGGTGGCGCATGGGGTTCGCGGTCGGCAACAAGCAGCTGATCGCCGCGATGACGCGGGTGAAGTCGTACCTCGATTACGGCGCCTTCACCCCGATTCAGGCCGCCGCCTGTGCTGCGCTCAACGGCCCGCAGGACATCGTCGAGAAGAACCGGCAGCTCTACCACAAACGCCGCGACGTGCTGGTCGAGAGCTTCGGCCGCGCCGGCTGGGACATCCCGCCCCCACCTGCATCGATGTTCGCCTGGGCTCCGCTCCCGCCCGCGCTGGCGCATCTCGGCAGCCTCGAATTCTCCAAGCAGCTGCTGACACACGCCAAGGTCGCGGTCGCGCCCGGCGTCGGTTACGGCGAGAATGGCGAGGGGTTCGTCCGCATCGCGATGGTGGAGAATGAGCAACGGTTGCGTCAGGCCGCACGCAACGTGAAGCGCTATCTTCAGTCGATGGGCGTGAACACCGGCGCAAAATCGGCGTGATCGCGCCGTCGAGAGAGGGCTTTGCCTTCTGCCACCGGCTGCGCGTGCGTTACGCGGAGATCGATGGGCAGAAGGTGGTCTTCAACTCCCGCTATCTCGAATATGCCGATGTGGCGCTCAGCGAATATTGGCGTTGGCTGGCCCTGGCCGACCTGCCCGAATGGCTCGCGATGGAATTCCACGTCGCCCGCGCGACCGTCGATTACCGGGCCCCGCTCCGCTATGATGACGAGTTCGATGCCTATGCCCGAACCGACCGGATCGGGACGTCGAGCGTGACCAGCCGCGTCGAGCTGGTCCATGCCCAGACCGGCGTGCTGCACACGGTGATTGAGCTGGTTCACGTCAACGTCGATCTCGACGCGGGGCGCTCAACTCCGGTACCGCCCGCCATCCGCGCGCGAATGCTGCCAAGCGATTGAAGCGGTTGTGATACGCGGTTCGGATGGGGGTACGCGAAACGTGGTGTTAACCGGCACTGACTAGCGTCGGTGGATGCATCGCGGCAGCCTGTTTCGAACTGACTTGTTGGTGGTCGCCGCGATTGCGTTCACCTATTTTCTGTGCGCAGCGGGGGCGATTGCATTCACCCGGCTGAGCGGCAATGTGGCGCTACTGTGGATCGCGAATGGCGTGCTGGTCGCGGCCCTGCTGACCCGCCCCGCAACCGAACGCCCGCTGCACATTGCGAGCTGCTTTGGCGCATCGGTCGCCGCGACGCTGGCGGTCTCGCCCTACGCCCCCCTCGCGCCGGTGTTTGGCGTTGCCAATATCGCCGAAGCGCTGATCGCCTGGGGGTTGCTCGCCCGCTTCGGCGCGGACGCGCGCGTGTTCCTGTCGCTGCGCGCGCTGGCCGGGTTTGTCGCTGCGGCAGGGGTGGTCGCGCCGCTGGCTACGGGGGTCATTTCCGCCGCGACGCTGGCGCTCTATCAAGGAGCAAACCCCTGGGCGGTCTGGATGAGCTGGGGTATTGGCCATGGCCTGGGCGCGCTGATCGCCACCCCGATCGCACTACTTGCATTGGCGGGCAACACCTATCGAGAGCAAGCCGCGAGCCGCGCTACGGTGACACGTTTCGTCGTGATCGCGACGCTGATGGTCGGTGTGACCACACTCTGCTTCGCCCAGACCCGATTGCCGCTGCTGTTCGTACCGATCCTTCCGCTGATTGCGGCGACGATGGCTTTTCGCGTCGCCGGCGCGACTCTCGGCGTCTTCCTGATCGCGGTGATCGGTGCGGGCTTCACCGTCGCGGGCATGGGTCCGATCGAGCTGATCGACGGGAGCCATGCGTTCAAGCTGCTATTCTTCCAATTCTATCTGGCCGTGCTGTTCCTGATCGCGGTCCCGTTCGCGACGATGATCGCGCAAAACCAGCGACTCGCCGTCGCCGTCGCGGCGAGCGAGGCGCGTTATCGGCTGATTTCGGATCATGTCTCGGACGTGGTGATGACATTGGACCCTTACGGCGTCGTCCAGTTCGCCTCGCCCTCGATGCGCGACGTGACCGGCCATCCGCCCGACTCGATTATCGGCAAGAGCCCGGTCGAGCTGGTGCACGAGGTCGATCGCGCGCGCGTGCGCGACGCCTATCGCCGGGTGATCGCCGAACCGGATCGCGTCCACCGTTTCGAATTTCGCGGCCAGATCGCGACGGGCGGTGTGCGCTGGTTCGAGACGACAGCGCGCGCCGTGCGAAACCAGCAGGATGCGGTGCTGAGCGTCGTCACCGTGATCCGCGAGGTCAGCCAGCGCAAGGCGCGCGAGGCCGATCTGGTGCGGCAGGCCAACACCGATCCGATGACCGGCGTGCTCAATCGTCGTGCCTTCCAGGACCGCATCGACCAGTATCGCATGGACACCCCGGACCGGCCCGGCACGCTCGCCCTGTTCGACCTCGATCATTTCAAGCAGGTCAATGACGGCCATGGCCATGATGCCGGTGACGCGGCATTGCTGCACTTCGCGGATGTGTTGCGCGCCAATCTGCGGGTCGAGGATGTGATCGGGCGACTGGGCGGCGAGGAATTCGCGGTGCTGTTTCCGGGCCTGTCGACCGCCGCCGCGCTGGCAGCGTGCGAGCGGGTGCGGAACTCGCTTCAGGACGCTCGTATCCATGCCGGCGGCGCGACGTTCACCATCACCGTCAGTGTCGGCATCGCGCCGATCGGCCCCGACCTGTCGTCCGACGAAGTGTTCCGCATTGCCGACGTCGCACTCTACCGTGCCAAATCGCGCGGCCGCAACCGCAGCGAACTCGCCGCCGCGTGACTATTCAGCGGCTTCGACTGCGCCTTCCCCGACAACATCTTCAGGCAGCGACCAGATCAGGTCGTGCTTGCCCAGCACGCGCCCATCATGGCTCATCACCTGAACTGGCGCGATGCGGCGATGGTCGCGCGCGTCGACCAGCACCGGCGTCGCGGGCATTCCTGTCTCCCAGCGCTCACCCCATTGCCGCAGCGCAACCATGGTCGGGAGCAGCGCAAACCCCTTTTCGGTCAGTCGGTATTCGACCTTGCGACGATCGTCGTCACAGGTCTGTCGCGCGAGGATGCCATGATCGACCGACCGCGCGAGGCGGTTGGCGAGAATGTTGCGGGCGATGCCTAGCTCCGACTGGAACTCCTCGAAGTGATACAGGCCGTTGAACGACGCGCGCAGGATCAGGAACGACCAGCGCTCTCCCATCGCCTCCAGCGCGGCCGGAAGGCTGCAGTTGTTGGCGAGCTGTCGAAGCGGCTCTCGCAGTCCATTGTGGCCCATAACCGCTGAATCTACCTCATTTTGACGGCCACACAACGCGATTAGTTCCTTGCGGTGCAGCAACAGTTTCTAGTTGCAACTGAAAACCTATCGGAGTAAGTAGTGATTCGCAACCTTTGTTGCAGTGCACCCCAGGGAGAGTATCATGATCCGCCTTGCCCCGATCGCCGCTGCCGCGCTCTGCCTCGTCAGCGCCGCGACCCCCCGCTTTTGCCCAGTCCGGCCACTACACTGCCACCCCGGTCCAAGCGCCGAAGAAGGCCAGCTTCATCACCCAGACCACTGTCTGGAAGTGCAAGGACGGCATCTGCGCCGCGCCGAAGTCGACGATGAGCGAGAAGGTGATGTGCGAGCGCGTCGTGCAGCGCGTCGGCGCGCTGTCCAGCTTCTCAGTCGGCGGCACCGCATTCGACGCCGAGGCGCTTGCGGCGTGCAACGCCCGCGCGAAGTAATCGCGCCACACCCGTCACCTTGACGCAACACTGAACGGGCATCGGCCAGCGCCGGTGCCCGTTCCGCGTGAATCCTGTTGCAAAGCAGCACCACCCGCCCCCATCTTCGACCGGTGCTGCGTCAATATGAACTAGTCGACCGGGTCCTGTCCTACGACCCTGAAGCCGATGAGGCGCTGCTCAACCGCGCCTATGTGTTTTCGATGCACGCGCATGGCAGCCAGAAGCGCGCCAGCGGCGACCCCTATTTCAGCCACCCGATCGAGGTGGCCGGCATTCTGACTGACCTGCATCTCGACGACGAGACGATCGCGACGGCGATCCTGCACGACACGATCGAGGATACCGTCGCCACCCCCGAAGAGATTCTGGCGAAGTTCGGCCCCAGCGTCGCGCGGCTGGTCGACGGCGTCACCAAACTGTCCAAGATCGAGGCGCAGACCGAAAGCGAGCGCGCCGCGGAGAACCTCCGCAAATTCCTGCTCGCCATGTCGGACGACATCCGCGTGCTGCTGGTCAAGCTCGCCGACCGGCTGCACAATATGCGCACGCTGCACCATATCGCGAAGCCCGAGAAGCGGCGACGGATCGCGCGCGAGACGATGGACATCTATGCCCCGCTCGCCGAGCGGATCGGCATGTACGAATTCATGAAGGAGATGCAGACGCTCGCCTTCCAGCAGCTCGAGCCCGAAGCCTATGAGTCGATCACCAGGCGGCTAGAAGCGCTGACCGTCGAAGGCGAGGACCGCATCGCCAAGATCGGCTCGGGTCTCAAATTGCTGCTCTCGCGCGGCGGAGTCGAGGCGGAGATTTCGGGGCGCGAGAAGCACCCCTATTCGATCTGGAAGAAGATGTCGGAGCGGCACGTCAGCTTCGAGCAGCTGTCCGACATCATGGCGTTCCGCGTGATCGTCGACAGCGAAGAGGAATGCTATCGCGCGCTCGGCATCATCCATCGCCGCTGGCCGATGGTGCCGGGGCGGTTCAAGGATTATATCTCGACGCCCAAGCGCAACGGCTATCGCTCGCTGCACACCAGCATCATCCATGCCGGCGACACCCGCGTCGAAATCCAGATCCGCACCCGCGAAATGCACAGCCAGGCCGAACATGGCCTCGCCGCGCACTGGTCGTACAAGCAGAATGCGGTGCGCCCCGACACGCAGGTCAGCTGGATCCGCGATCTGGTCGATATCCTCGAACAGGCCGAAAGCCCCGAGGAGCTGCTCGAACATACCAAGATGGCGATGTATCAGGATCGCATCTTCGCCTTCACGCCCAAGGGTGAGCTGATCCAGTTGCCCAAGGGCGCGACGCCGATCGACTTTGCCTATGCGGTGCATACCGATCTGGGCGACCAGGCGGTGGGCGCGAAGGTCAATGGCCGCGTCGTCCCGCTGCGCACCGAGATCGCGCAGGGCGATCAGGTGGCGATCCTGCGCTCAAAGGCGCAGCGGCCGCAGGACAATTGGCTCAACTTCGCGATCACCGGCAAGGCGCGCGCCGCGATCCGCCGCCATCTGCGCCACAAGGAGCGCGACGAGACCATCGCGCTCGGCCGCAAGCTCTATGACGAGATTGTCGGCCGACTGCCGGTGCCGATCGGCGAGGAAGCGCTTGGCGCGGCGCTGACCCGGCTCAAGCTGGAGGATGCCGACGCACTGATGGAGGCGATCGCGCGCCAGAAAGTCACCGATGCGCAGGTGATGGAAGCGTTGATGCCTGGATCGACCGCCGACGAAGCGCTGCTCCAGCCGGTGCAGCGCATGCCGATCTCGATCAAGGGGCTGACCCCGGGCGTCGCCTTCACGCTTGCCGCGTGCTGCCACCCCGTCCCCGGCGACCGCATCGTCGGCGTGCGCCACCCCGACGCCCCGATCGAAATTCACCAGATCAGTTGCTCCCGGCTCGACGCCGTCGAGGATCAGGACTGGGTCGATATCGGCTGGGGCGACAAGGCGGAGGGGGGGCACTGCGCGCATCGCGGTGACGCTGAAAAACGAACCCGGCGCGCTCGGCGCGGTCGCGACTCTGCTCGGCCAGCACAAGGCGAACATCCTCAACATCCGCTTCGACACGCGCGACACGACCTTCCACACCAACTTGATCGACGTCGAGGTGCGCGACGCCGCGCATCTGATGAAACTGATCGCGGCACTCCGCGCGGCGGACGCGGTGAGTTCGGCGGAGCGGGTTTAGGGCGCAAGGCAGGCTTACACAGTCGTTTGTGCTGAGCTTGTCGAAGCACCGCTGCCGCGCTCACGGAGGGCAGCCCCCTGCCCTTCGACAAGCTCAGGGCAAACGGCAGTAGAGCGATCCAAATTGGACGCGCGACGCTCTACCCAATCTCGCCGTTCCTCAACCACCAAAACGCCCGCCGCAGGGGCTGAAGTCCGGGGCAGGCAGGAACCGGCACGGTTGCGCGGGCCGGAGGGTCACGTCAGTTCGCAGCGCGGGTGGCCTGATCCATTAGCGCCTTGGCCGTCTTGATCGCATCAGCTTCAGCAAGCTTGCCCGACCGGACGTCGCCAGCGATTTCCAGCAGGCGGCTGGCGATCACGGTGCCGGACTCGGCCGCTTCGGTGATGCGGATGCCGTTCTTGACGGCAGCGATGCGGTCCCATTCGGCGCGCACTGCGGCCCAATAGCCCTTGGTCGCCGCCCAATACTCGTCCGCCGCCTTGACGCTGTAGCCGTCGAACCTGGTGTAGGTGTTCAGCACATATTCCTGCACCACCGGCTGAAGCTTGCCGTCGAACTGGCCCATCTTGGTGTTGTCCTGCCAATGGACCCAGCCGCCGGGGAAGTTCTGGTGGCGGTTGATGCCGAGATAGCGGTCATAGACCGGCCCGCGCACCGCATCGCGGCGGGCGAGCGGACGCCAGATCCAGTTGGAGCGCCAGCGCCGGACCCCGCCCTCGGTCGTCCACTGGCCCCAGCCGCCATAGCGCGGGCTGTCATCGACCTGATACACGGTCTGCGACCAGCGGCCGGCGCGCATGCGTTCGGGCACTTCTTCCCAGGTCCAGCTGTCGGGGCCGGAATAGACCAGCACCTTTTCCGGCTCATATTCCCAGTCCTGTCGCCAATGCTTGATGACGTGGTCCTTGCCCTCATGGGTCACGACCAGCAGGTGCTGAAGGCGGATGATGCGGCCGGTATCCTCGATCACGCGGACCGATTCATGCCCGCCCGAAATCTTCGCCTCGATCGGCGCATAGCCCCCACGCCACGGCGTCGATTCGCGCATGTCGAACTTGACCTTGTAGTTACCAGCCATCGCCAGAATGTCGCGGCGGTCGGCCTCGAAACTCGCCTTCTCTTCCTCGGGCGTGCGCACCCGCACGGGGCCGTCGGCCAGCGCCGGGGCGGCGGTTGCGGTCAGCAGCGCGGCGGCGATGCTCAATCGAATCCAGTGTTTCACCTTACCCTCCGTTGATGTCGGTATTCAGAAGCGGAAGCTGACCGACACGCTGCCGTTGCGGCCCGGCTGGGTGTAGGCGTCCTTGATAGTTGAAGTCGGCGACAGGCCGCGCACATCGCTCCACCAGGCATAGGTTTCGTCGGTCAGGTTGAAGACGCCGCCGCGCAGCGTGATGCTGTCAGTGACCTTGACGAATGCGGTGAGGTCGAGCGTGGTGAAGGCGGGCGGGGTGTAGCCGCCGCCGGCGCGGTCGGTTTCCTTCTTCGCGCTGTGCGTGGCGATGAGTTGCCCGCCGAACCGCCCGCCCGGATCGCGCCAGCCCGCGCCGATCACGACCTTGAACGGATCGACCGTCAGCAGGGGCGAGCGGGTGCCGCTCGGCGCAATCTCGTCACCCGTGGCGTAGGCGATCGAGAGGCGGCCGGTGAAGCCGGTGTCGCTCCACGCCTCGAACTTGGCCTCGATCCCTTCGACCTCGGCCTTGTCGATGTTGATGAACTTGTAGATCGCCGGATCGGTCGGGGTGAAGCTGCCGCCGACCACCTCCTGCGAGATGAAGTCGTCATAATCGGCGTGGAAGGCGGTGACGTCGAGCCGGACATTGTCGCTGAGGAAGCGCACGCCTGCTTCGAAACTGGCGCTGGTTTCGGGGCGCAGATCGGGGTTGGGCGCGGCGATATAGCCAAAGCCGAGATTGCCGAAGAAGGCGTTGACCTGGCTCGGTTCGGGCGCCTTGAACCCCTGCGCATAGTTGGCGAACAGGCGAACGCGCTCGCCCAGCTTCGCGACCACGCCGATCTTGGGCGACACACGCGACCCGCTCTGCGCGACCGGAGTGATGCCCGGGAAGGTCTGGCTCGTATCGGGGGACAGGTCGAAATGGTCGAAGCGCAGCGCCGGGTGCAGCGTCACAGGACCAAGCGCCACTTCACCCGCCGCGAACAAGCCGATCAGCGTATAGTCGGTATCGGGGAAGGCGCGGGTCGGGAAGGTTTCGCCCGCCGGCGGGACGGTCCCGTCGCGCAGTCCCTGCTGCTCGGTCCGGCTGACGTCGCCACCCAGGATGATCCGCAGCGGCGCCTCCGCCGTCCCGAAGTTCAGCCGCGCTTCGCCCGCTGCGCCGTAGACGCGGTTGGCGAAGATGTTGAGGCGCGTGCGATCGACCGCCGGGTTGCGATCCTCGGACGTGAACTGGCTGTCCTCCGAATCCTGAAGATAGACGGCGAGCCGCGCCGCCTCGATCGTGCCGTCGCCCTGCCAGCTCCAGTCGAGTCCTGCGCGCCAGCGATGGCCGGTGTCGGTCGCGTCGAGGTTGAGCACGCTCGCGCTGTGGCCGGTCAGCACATCGGTGTAGAGGTGCGTGTCGAGATACTCGCCGGTCAGACGGATGCGGTGCCCGCCGCTCTCCCAGACCAGCCGCCCGAGCGCGGCGTTCGACCGTCCATCCTGCGGGTTGGGCTGGGTCCGCGCCGCGCCGGTGCCACCGACGGTCCCCCGATTCTCATATTCATGGAAGTCGCGGCGCGTATAGGCCGCCATTACCGACCAGTCGCCCGAGCGCCCGGCGAGGATCGCGGTCTCGCTGAACTCGTTGTCCGCGGAGGAATAGGCCGCACGCACGAGGCCACCGACATTCTGCCCCGTGCGCAACAGATCCTCGGGATCGCTGGTGATGAAGCTGACCGCGCCCGCCAGTCCGTCGCTGCCGTAAAGCGCCGACGCCGAGCCGCGCAGAATCTCGACCGACTTGATCAGGCCGAGGTCGACATAGTCGCCGCGCCCCACGCCCTGCGCGCCGAACGTGAACCCGTCGGGGACGCGCACGCCATCGACCTGGATCAACACGCGGTTGCCGCCGAGGCCGCGGATCGTGAACCCCTCATTGCCCGCGCGCCCCGTGGTGCCCAGCGCCGCGCCGAAGCGGGTCGGCTGGCGCGCGACGCTCACCCCCGGCTCGAACCGCACCAGTTCCTTGATGTCGGTGACGAGTTCATCGGCGATCTGCGCTTCGTCGATCACGCTGACGGTCGCGGGCGCATCCTGCGTCGCAATCGGCGTGCGGGTCGCGGTGATGGTGACGACGTCCTTGGGGTCGGCATCCGCGTCGTTTGCCCGCGCGGGCAAAGCGAGCAGCGCGGCGAGCGCGACTCCCGAGACAAGAACGATACGCTGCGACTTCATACCAAACCCCTTCAACTTGCGAATGCGAGTGATTCTCATTTGCGGTTCGAGTAGGCGGCGTCGTTTCGGGTGTCAACCACGTCGGCATAAATCGCGCATGACGAAGGCCGCGCGCCGCGTTAGAAGCCGTCGCATGCAACGTCCCAAGCTCTCGGTCGTCGTGCCGTGCTACAATGAAGAAGGCTGTCTCGAGCTACTCCACGGTCGCGTTTCCGCAGCGGCGCGCGCCGCGGTTGGCGACGATTATGAAATCGTGCTGGTCAATGACGGGTCGCGCGATGGCAGCTGGGCGGTAATGCAGCGACTGGCAGCCGCCGACCCGCATCTGGTCGCGGTCAATCTGTCGCGCAACCACGGGCATCAGCTTGCGCTCACCGCCGGGCTCGACCTGTGCGCGGGCGAGGAGATTCTCGTGATCGACGCCGATCTTCAGGACCCGCCCGAGCTGCTGTCCGACATGCGCGCGACCATGCGCGAACAGGGCGCGGACGTGGTCTATGCGGTGCGCCGCAAGCGCGATGGCGAGACGTTTTTCAAGAAAGCGACCGCCGCGCTCTTCTACCGCATGCTCGACCGGATCACCGACACGCCGATCCCGCTCGACACCGGCGATTTCCGCCTGATGACCCGCCGTGCGCTCGACGCCTTTCTGTCACTGCCCGAACAGGCGCGCTTCATTCGCGGCATGGTCGCCTGGGTCGGGTTCCGCCAGGTACCGTTCGTCTATGACCGGCATGAGCGCCACGCCGGCGAGACTAAATATCCGCTGGCCAAGATGGTCCGCTTCGCGCTCGATGCGGTGACCGGCTTCTCGACCGCGCCGCTCCGCTTCGCCAGCCATGTCGGTCTCGCACTCACCGGCCTGTCGGCGCTGCTGTTCCTTTACATCGTCGTCGGGTGGCTGTTCGGCAACGCGGTGCAGGGTTGGACCTCGACGATGCTGGTGGTGGTGTTCCTCGGCGCGGTGCAGATGTTCGTGCTTGGCATGATCGGTGAGTATCTCGGCCGCCTCTATGTCGAATCGAAGCGGCGTCCGCTCTACCTCGTCGCCGATGTGGCGGGGCCGGTGAAGGGTCACGCCTCACTCGGCTACCGCTTCCAGGATTCGGGGGAGGTCACCGTCGCGCCGTTCGCGCCCCCGCGCGCCGACACCGACGAACCCGCACCCGCCCCCACCAAGACGCCCAAGCGCAAGCCTGAACCGCCGACGCTGCTGTGAAGCACGCCTTTGCCCTTGCCGCGCTCGCGCTCGCCGCGCCGGTTCTCGCACAGGACGCGCCGTCGTTGCGCGACCGGGTCGAAGCGGAGTTCGCCAAGGCCCCGACCGGCGCGCGCTTCGGGCTGGTCGTCGGCGATGGCGCGGGGCGTGAGATCGTGTCGATCCGCCCGGACGAGCGCTTCATCCCCGCGTCCAACACCAAGATCGTGACCACGGCCGCAGCATGGTGGACAATGCCTGACGCGATCACCGCGCCCGACACCAGCGGCGGCGCGGCGGTGCGGGTCGAGGGCAAGGACGTGATCCTGACCGGGCGCGGCGACGCCCGCCTGTCGAGCGCGGCGGATTGCGTCACCAACTGCCTCGGCCAGCTCGCCAACGCCATCGCAGCAGGTATCCGCCGGGTCCGCAACATCACCGGCGACGCGACCCTGTTCCCCGACGAACGCTGGAGCTCGGGGATGAGCTGGAACAACATCCCGTCGCGCTACGGCACCGCCAATTCCGCGCTCACCCTCGACGATAACGAGCTGGCCGCGACCGTCACCCCCGGGCAAGCCGGGCGAGGCACCGAAGGTCGAGCATCTCGGCTATGTAAAGATCGACAATCGCGTCGTGACTGTCGCGGGCGGCAAGACCGATATCGATTTCGACCGCCTCCCCTTTGACCGAACGATCCGCTTCACCGGCACCATCGCCGCCGACGCGACGCCCCAGACGATCCGCTTCGGCATCGACGACCCGGCGCATTATGCAGCATGGCGGCTCGCCGCGATGCTGCGCGAGCGCGGGGTGAAGGTGAGCGGCACGATCACCTCGCGCTATCGCACGCTCGATCCCGCTACCGACGATCCGGCGAAGCGCGCCGCCCCGCCCCCGCGCCCACCCGCTCCGGTGTGGCTCGCCGCACTGACCCCGCCTCCGCTGGCGGAGGATGTGCACACGATCAACAAGGTCAGCCAAAACCTGCACACCGAATTGCTGCTGCGCCGCACCGGGCTGGTCGAGGGGACCGGATCGGTCGCCGACGGGCAGAAGCGGGTTGCCGCATTGTTCGCCGCCGCCGGGGTGCCGCGCACCGCGTTCGATTTCTCCGACGGATCGGGCATGTCGACCTATAACCGCATCGCGCCGCGCGGCATGGTCACCCTGCTCGACTGGATCGCGCGCCAGCCCTGGGGCGCGGCGTGGCGTGAGACGCTGCCGGTCGGCGGGGTCGATGGTACCCTGTCGCGCCGGTTCAAGGGCACCGCGCTGGAAGGCCGCATCTTCGCCAAGACCGGGACGATCAACGCGACCAACGCGCTCGCCGGCTATATGATTGGCAAGAGTGGAAAATTGCTCACCTTCGCCGCCTATGCCAATGATGTGCCGGGGGATGCGTCGGGAACGCCGATGATCGACGCGGCATTGGTGGCGGTCGCCGAAGCGAACTGACGCCGCCCCCGATGAGGGGGAGAAGGCCATGCTGCTCGCCGCGATGATGCTGGTCCAGGACGCCCCCGCGCTCGAAGCGGCGGGGCGCTACGCCGACGCCGAGCGCGCGCGCCGGACGCACTATGAACAGGTCCAGCGGCGCGGCTCCGCTACTGTCGCGGCGGCAGATGCTGCGGAGAAGCTCGCCGACAATCTGGCGATGCAGTTGCGCCTCAACGACGCCGAACCGCTCTATCGTCGCGCGTTCGAGATCCGGCTGGCCAAGCTTGGCGAGAAGCATGGCGACACCGCGCGCAGCCTGCGCCAGCTCGCCGCGCTGGCGATGGCGCGCGGCGCGCTGAACGAGGCGGGGGCGCTGGCGCGGCGCTCGCTCGACATTCAGCGCGCCGTGTCGCCGGGAGCGATGGAGCTGGCTTGGGCGCTCAACGCCATGGCCGAGGTGCTGGCAGCGCAGGGCAAGGCATTCGACGCCGAACCGTTGTTTGCAGAAGCGGTGACGATTGCTCGCCAGATCGGCGACCCCGACCTCGCCATTCTTCTCAACAATCGCGGCAATAATTTCTACCGCATGGCGACCGCAACGGTGATCCCGCCAATGTTCCGGCGGCGCGCGGGGGCCACCCGTTCGGTGGTCGCACCCACCGACATGGAGGATAGCGGCGGCCTCGATCCGCTGCGCAAACGCGCCTTCCTCACGCAGGGTCGCGATCTGTTGAACGAGGCGATGCGGATGTTCACCGCCGCATCGGGCGCGGATCATCCGGACGTCGCCAACCTGCTCAACGGCCTCGCCGCCAATTACCGCGCCGCCGGGATGACCGCGGAGGCGGAGGATCGCTACCGGCAGGCGTTGAGTATCAAGGCGCGCTTCCTGCCCCCCGACAATCGCGACCGCATTATCGGCGAGTGGAGCCTGGGCGACCTGCTCGCCACCCGCCCCGGACTGGAAGCCGAAGCCCGCAGCCGGTTGCGCGCGGCAATGGCCGGGGCGATGGAGTCACAGGCCCGTTTCCGCACCTTCGACGCGGCGGCGAGCAACGAGTTGCGCAGCTACGCGCCCGTGTTCGCGACCAGTATCCGCGTCGCGTGGCGGCTATCGCTTACTTCGGCTGTGCCAGCACGATGATCGAAAGGCCGGGCGGCATCGGCACGCGGCCGAGCAGATGGCGCTCTAGCCCGAAGATCTTTTCGAACGCCCAGTTGAGCGGCCCCGGCGGTGGCGAATCGTCGCTGTCGTCCTTGCCGGTCAGCTTGCCCGCCAGTCGCGCGGCGACTGCAGCGGGGAACAGCAGCGAGTTGAACCAGCGCAGCTTGCGCCACTTCAGCCCCGCCTTTTCCAGCGCGGCGGTCAGTGTCGCCTTGGAATAGCGGCGCTTATGGTGGTTCACCACGTCATGCGCGCTCCACATCCATTGATGCGCCGGCACGGTGATCAGGATCGTCCCGCCGGGCTTCAGCCGCTTGGCCATGCCGGCAAGCGCGGCGACATCGTCCTCGACATGCTCGACCACGTCGAGCACCGCGATCAGGTCATATTGACCCTCGGCCACACCGCTCAACTCGGGCAGTGGCGCGCTGCCGACTTCCTTGCCCAGTCGTGCGCTGGCGACGCTGCGCGCGGCGGCGTCGATTTCGATCGCGTCGACCTGCCCGAACGCGCCGAGCATGGGGAGGTTGTGCCCGGTGCCGCAGCCGATCTCGAGAATTCGCGCGTCCTTGGGCGGCTTTACATAGCGCGCGATATAATCGGCGAGGATGTCGCGGCGCGCCACATACCACCAATGGGTGGAATCATGCTCGGCCATGCGGTCGTAAACGATGCGGTCCATGTTAGGGTCTGAACTCACTTAAAACGAGGTCGAGACGGAGCCGAATTTGGCGCCAGGCGAGGGGAGAGGAGGGAGCGATGGGATTACATCGTGACCGACGATCGACGACGCATGGCGCCAAATTCGGCCCGCCGCGCGGTCGCCCGTGGAAGGCCGCCGAGCAGCGTCGCTTGCTTGCGCGTAGCGCTGCTACGCGTCTGCGCTGCGCTCCTTGTCGGCGGCCTTCCACGGGCGATCTCGATCCTCGTTTCAAGTGAGTTCAGACCCTCTACCCAAACACCCATTGGCGGTTGAGTGCAAATGTCGCGACGGGGGTTACGGTCACGATCGGGATCAGCGGCACCCATTCGGGATAGTGCATCAGGTCGGCGAGCACCCAGGTGAACAGCGCGTTGAGCAACAGCCCAAAGCCCTGGACGATCAGGAATTTGAAGTGCTGGCGCCCGCTATTGTCGCGGCTGCCATGCCCCTTGAAGCTCCAGAAGCTATGCAGGAAAAAGCCGCAGGTGACCGCGACCGCAAAGGCGAATGGCACCGCCGCAACGGCGAGGTTCGGGAACACCCACCACACCAGCGGCAGATAGACGGCCGAATAGATCACGGTGGAGATGCCCCCCGCGATGCCGAAACGGATCAGCTGGCCGAGCATCCCGCTCCGCCGCAAATCGTCCAGTCGATGAATGAGTGAAGCCACGCCCGCCTTGCCCTGAACTCGCGCGCCGCCCTAATGCTCGCGCTGCAGAAGGGGAAGCAGTTTTGAGTTCGACACGATTCGCGGGGTTCGACCTCGAACACGAGTTGACCGCGCGATGGGTGCGCTGGGCCCTGCTGGCCTGGGCCGTCATCGCGGGCTGGTATCTGTGGCAGCGCTGGGGGCTGATCAACGCGCTCACGCTGAGCGATACCGACGACAATATGCGGCTGATGCAGGTACGCGGCCTGCTCGCCGGGCAGGACTGGTATGACCTGCGGCAATATCGCCTCAGCCCGCCGAACGGTCTGGACATCCACTGGTCGCGCCTCGTCGACCTGCCGATCGCGGGGCTGATCCTGCTGTTCCAGCCGTTTACCGGCACGGCGATGGCCGAACGGCTGGCGGCGGGGATCGCGCCGCTGTTTCCACTCGCCGTGACGATGCTGGCGATGGGCGCTGCCGTCCGCCGGCTGATCGCGCCCGCCGCATGGACGCTGGCGATCATCATCCTGATGGGCTGCACCGCGACGATGGCGCAGTTCGTGCCGCTGCGCATCGACCATCATGGCTGGCAGCTCGCCTTTCTCGCACTCGCCGTGATGGGCATTGCCGACCCGCAGCGCACGCGCGGCGGCCTCACCGTCGGTTTGGCGAGCGCGGGCTCGCTGACGAT
Organism: Sphingomonas sp. J315; assembly: GCF_024666595.1. Lineage (NCBI taxonomy): Bacteria > Pseudomonadati > Pseudomonadota > Alphaproteobacteria > Sphingomonadales > Sphingomonadaceae > Sphingomonas > Sphingomonas sp. J315. Next base: position 715,617 of record NZ_CP088296.1, read on the forward strand.
CGGGCTGGAACTGCTGCCGTTCTGCGCGATGGCCGGAGCGATCGTCGCGCTGCGCTGGGTGTGGGACCGCGACGAAATGCCGCGGATGCGCGCTTATGGCCTCAGCCTCGCGGGCGGGAGCAGCGCGGGCTTCGTGCTGTTTGCGTCCAATGCCAATTACGCGATGCGCTGCGATGCGCTGACCCCAGTGTGGCTGTCGGTGATGGTCGCGGCGGGGGCGCTGTTGTTCCTCCTGAGCCTCGCCAATCCCGCCAATCGACTTCTCCGGCTGGGCCTTGCCGTGATCGCAGGCAGCATCGTCGCGGGCGGGTTCGCAGGGTTGTTCCCGAATTGCCTCCAGCGCCCGGAAGGCGTGTCGGACGAGCTGGCCGAAACCTGGCTCAACAATGTCCGAGAGGCCCGGCCGATCTACAAGCACAGCTTCGGCATGGCGTTTCCGATGGCGGTGCTGCCGGTGATCGGCATCATCGGCGCGGGGTTCGCCGCATGGCGTGCGAAGACCGCCGACCAGTTGGTCGCCTGGGTCGCGATCGGCCTGTTCACCGCCTTCGCCGGAGCGATGCTGTTGTGGCAGGTGCGCGCGGGACCGGCGGCACAGCTGCTCGCGGTGCCGGGCGCGGTGTGGCTCGCCTGGACGGTCATGCCGTGGTTTCTGGGGCATAAGTGGATGGCCGTGCGCGTGCTGGGATCGGTCGCCGCCTTCCTCATGGTATCCGGCCTTTTCGCCGGGTTCGTGGTCAAGTATCTCCCGGTCAACGGCCCGCCGAGCAAGGTCCGTGTCGCGGTAAGCAAGGCGAACAGCCGCTGCATGAGCGCCGCCGCGATGCGGACCCTCGACCGCGCTTTGCCCCCCTCGACCCTGTTCACCCATGTCGACCTTGGCCCGCGCCTGATCGTGATGACGCGGCACAAGGGCATCGCCGGCCCCTATCACCGCAACGAGCGCGCGATCCTCGACGTCCACCACGCCTTCAAGGGCGCACCGCAGGCGTTTCGCGGCATCGCGCGGCGTTATGACGCGCAATATCTGCTGGTCTGCCCCAATATGGCCGAGACGACGATGTACCGCGCACGGGCGAAGGATGGGTTCTACGGTCAGTTGGCCAAGGGCAACGTCCCCGACTGGCTGGAGCCGATGCCGCTGCCCAAAGGCGCCCCCTACCGGCTGTGGCGCATCCGGTACGACCGCTGAGGCTCGCGCCCTAAACCCCGAAGCTCCGCTTCACTCCGTCGATCACGAACTGGATCGCCAGCGCCGCGAGCAGCACGCCGAGCAACCTGGTAATGACCGATTCGATCTTTGCTCCGAGCACCCGCATCAGCGGTCCTGCGGCCAGCAGTGCGAACAGGGTGAGCGCGAGCACCAGCAACAGTGCGCCGAACACTGCTGCAGTCTCGCCCGGCCCTTCCGCCCGTGAGACCAGCAGCATGATCGTCGCGATCGACCCCGGTCCCGCGATCATCGGCATCGCCATCGGGAACACCGATACATCCTCGACCTCCGGCGTCTGCATCACCTTTTCCGCGCGATCCTCGCGGCGCTCCTGGCGCTTCTCGAACACCATCTCGAGCGCGATGATGAACAGCATGATCCCGCCCGCGATGCGGAACGCGCTGAGGCTGATGCCGAGCGTCCGGAGCAGAGCTTCGCCGACTAGCGCAAACACCAGCAGGATCGCGGTGGCGATCATCACCGCGCGCACCGCCATCGCGCGCTGCTGGGTCGGGCGCGCGCCCTTGGTCAGCCCGGCATAGATCGGTGCGCAGCCGGGCGGGTCGATCACCACGAACAGCATTGCAAAGGCGGACAGGAACAGCTCGATCATTGCACTTGCCTCTCTGCCAGTTTGCGTTCCCAGGCGAGCGCATCGCGGACGATGCGGTCGAGATCGTCATATTGCGGCCGCCACGGCAGCGCCGCCAGGATCGCGCGATTGTCCGACACCAGCTCGTCCGGGTCACCCGCGCGGCGGCCCTCCATTCGGCGCTCGATCGTCACATTGGTCACGCGATCGACCGCGTCGAGCACTTCGAGCACCGAATAGCCACGCCCATAACCGGCGTTCAGTGTATGGCTGCTCCCCGGATCGGCGATCAGCAGGTCGAGCGCATGGACATGGGCGGCGGCAAGGTCGCTGACATGAATATAGTCGCGCACCCCGGTGCCGTCGGGTGTCGCGAAATCGGTGCCGAATACCGAAACCCCGTCGCGCTTGCCCGTCGCCGCCTCGACTGCGACCTTGATCAGGTGAGTGGCGCCCGCCGTGCTCTGTCCGCTGCGCCCTTCGGGATCAGCGCCCGCCACGTTGAAATAGCGCAGCGCGCAATAGTTGATCGGGTGCGCGGCGGCGACGTCCTTCAGCATGATCTCGGTCATCAGCTTGGACATGCCATAGGGGTTGATCGGCTGTTTCGGCGCCTCCTCGCGTACCGGCACGACCTCCGGGATTCCATAGGTTGCGGCGGTGGAGGAGAAGATGAAATGCTTCACCCCTTCCGCCACTGCGCTCTCGATCAGGCTGCGGCTGGCGGCGGTGTTGTTGCGGTAATATTTGAGCGGATCGCTGACCGATTCCGGCACCACCACCGACCCGGCGAAGTGCATGATCGCGGTCACCTGATGCTCTCGGATCGCGGCGCGGACCTTGTCCTCATCGGCGATATTGGCGACGATCAACGCTGCACGCGGATCGACCGCCCAGTCGAAACCCGTGACCAGATTGTCCAAAACGACGACGCGCCACCCCGCATCGAGCAGCGCGAGCACCGCATGGCTGCCGATATAGCCCGCCCCGCCCGTCACCATCACCGTGCCGTCGCGCATCTTCGTCTCACCCCTAGTTGCGCGTTGCGCTCAATCCTATCTTGGGCCTCGTAGCAAGGAGTTGAAGCGAATGACTACCGAAACCGCAATCCTCGCGGGTGGCTGCTTCTGGTGCGTGGAGGCCGTGTTCAAGGACCTGATCGGCGTCGAGTCGGTCGAAAGCGGCTATATCGGTGGCCATGTCGACAACCCGACCTACAAGGCGGTGTGCGGCGGCGATACCGGCCATGCCGAGGCGCTGAAGGTGACGTTTGATCCCGAACAGATCCGCTATGACGATCTGCTCGACATCTTCTTCGCGACGCATGATCCGACGACGCTCAACCGTCAGGGCGGCGATGTCGGCACGCAATATCGCTCGGCGATCTTCCCCCAGTCGCCCGAACAGGAAGCGGCGGCGCGCGCAGGGATCGAACGCAATGCCAGCGAATGGCCCGCGCCGATCGTCACGACGATCGAACATGCCGACACCTGGTGGCCGGCCGAGGATTATCACCAGAATTACTGGGAAGGCGAAGGCCAGCGGAACCCCTATTGCCTGGGCGTGATCCCGCCCAAGCTCAACAAGCTGCGCAAGAGCTTTGCCGAGCGGTTGAAGGCGAAAGAGGGGGCGTAGCGCTTGCCGTCACCCCGGTGACGCGACAATCAACGCACCGCAGCCCGCTGCAGCCGGTCGTTGATCGCCAGCCCAATCCCGCCGTCAGGCACCGGCGCGACGGCAATTCCCGCGCGATCCGATGCATCGGCGCGGTGCAGTGCGTCGAACAGCCGGGCCGCCGCCTCGACGACATCGCCACTGGCCGACAGCGTATCGTCTCCAGCCACGTCGCTGAACCCGATCAACCACTCGCCGGCGCGCGCCTCGGTCGCGTTCAACCGCAGCGGCTTGCGCGGGGCGTAGTGGCTGGCGAGCTGGCCGGGCGCCTCGACCTTGTCCCCCGCCACACCCAGCCAGCGCCCGATCTCGCGCTCGATATCCGCCGCCGAAATCGGGCCCGGCCGCAACAGGCGCGGCTGCGCGCCGAGCGCGACGATGGTCGATTCGATCCCGCCGCTGGTCGCGCCATCGTCGATCACCAGCGGGATGCGATCCGCCAGCGACGCGGCTACGTGGCTCGCGCGGGTCGGGCTGATCGATCCGCTGGCATTGGCGGACGGCGCGGCGAGCGGCTTTCCGGTAGCCGCCAACAATGCCTGCATCGCGCGATGCTGCGGCACGCGGATCGCCACGGTCGACAGCCCGGCGGTGACCAGCCCGGCGATCGGCGCGTCGGGGCGCAGCGGCAGCACCAGCGTCAACGGACCGGGCCAAAAGGCATCGGCGAGCGCGCGCGCGTCGCGGTCGAACATCGCGATCGCTTCGGCCGCGCGGCGATCGGCGACATGGACGATCAGCGGGTTGAAGCTGGGACGCCCCTTGGCCGCATAGATGCCCGCCACCGCCTCTGCATTGGTCGCGTCGGCGGCCAGCCCGTACACCGTCTCGGTCGGAGTCGCGACGCATCCACCCGCGGCGATGATGGCAGCGGCCTGCGCGATGGCAGCCTCGCCGTACGGTAAAATCTGCATATTTGGCGCGGTCATTTCCGGTGGCTATAGCGCGGGCAAAAGCGCTGCAAGAGAGAGGACGAAATGAGCTTCACCCCCGCCATCGCCGAACAGCGGTTCGTGCTGGAGCATGTCGCGCAGATCGCCGAACTCGGCGTCGATGCCGATATCCTCGATGCAGTGCTGGAAGGGGCCGGTGCGCTCGCCGCCGGGGAATGGGCACCGCTCGACCGCACCGGCGACACGGTCGGCGCGAAATGGACGCCAGAGGGCGTGCGCATGCCCGACGGGTTCGCAGCGGCGTACAAGGCCTATGTCGATGGTGGCTGGGGGACGATCGGCACGCCGGAGGCGTTCGGCGGACAGGGGCTACCGATCTCGCTCGCGACCGCTGTGATGGAGACGATCGGCAGCGCCAATTTCGCGCTGACGCTCTGCCCGATGCTCACCGTCGGGGCGATCGAATCGCTGATCCACCACGGCACGCCGGAGCAGCAGGCGGCGTATCTGCCCAAGCTGTCGACCGGCGAATGGACCGGCACGATGAACCTGACCGAGCCGCAGGCGGGCAGCGACGTCGGCGCGCTCCGCACCACCGCGACACCGCGCGCCGATGGCAAATGGTCGATCAAGGGGACCAAGATCTTCATCACCTTTGGCGACCATGACATGGCGGACAATATCATCCACCTCGTCCTCGCCCGCACCCCCGATGCACCCGCCGGGACCAAGGGGATTTCGCTGTTCCTCGTCCCCAAGTTCCGCCTCGACGCCGATGGCAATCCGGGTGCGGCCAATGACGTGCGCGTGGTGTCGATCGAGCACAAGATCGGCATTCACGCCTCCCCCACCTGCGTGCTCAGCTTTGGCGACAATGACGATTGCATCGGCGAGCTCATCGGTCCCGAAATGGGCGGCATGCGTGCGATGTTCACGATGATGAACAATGCCCGGCTCAATGTCGGGCTTCAGGGGGTCGAGGTCGCCGAGCGCGCGACTCAGCGCGCGGTCGCCTATGCGCGTGAGCGGGTGCAGGGCAGTCGCAACGGCAAGCCCGCGACGATCGTCGAATTCCCCGACGTCCGCCGCATGCTGATGCGGATGAAGGCGCAGACGATGGCGGCGCGCGCATTGGTTTATCTCGCCTTTGGCCAGCTCGACCGTGCCAATGCCGGCGATGCGGAGGCGAAGACATTGGTCGAACTGCTCACCCCGCTCGCCAAGGCGCATGGCACCGATATCGGCAATGAGGTCGCCAGCATCGGCGTCCAGATTCATGGCGGCATGGGCTATATCGAGGAGACCGGCGCGGCCCAGCATTTCCGCGATGCGCGGATCACCCCGATCTATGAAGGCACTAACGGCATCCAGGCCGCCGATCTGGTCGGGCGCAAGCTGAGCATGGATGGCGGTGCGACGTTGCTGGCGCTGACCGCGCGGATGAAAGGCGAGGCGCAGGACGCGGGACTGATCGCGCTGATCGATGCGTGCGAAGAGGTCGCACGGCACATGCTGGCGAGCGAGATGGACGACCGGCTGGCGGGCTCCGCGCCGTTCCTCACGATGCTGTCGGTCGCGGTATGTGGCTGGCTGATGGAGGCACAGGGCCGGATCGCGGCGGAGGCGCAGGGCGACCCGGCGTTCCTGGCGATGAAGGGCGCAGCGGCGCGCTTCTATGTCGCGCAGGTGGTGCCAGAGGCGATGGGGCTCAAGGCGGCGGCAACGGCGAGCGCGGAGGCGTTGTACGCCGTGGATGCGGAAACGTTCGCGGCCTGATCGTCACCCCAGCGAAAGCTGGGGTCTACTGCAACGCGCCTAGCTCTAAAGGCACGAGACCCCAGCTTTCGCTGGGGTGACGGCTGGTTCAGGCGATCTCACGATCCAGCAATTCGTGCGCGCTGAGCCCCAGCAGCGCGATATGCTCGCGCACCTTGGGCCAGTATCCGGTCAGGAAGCGCTCGCGCTCCGCCAGCTTCAGCCGTTCGACCGCTCCGGCCAGCACGAACATGCCGACGCCGCGACGAACCTCGACATAGCCGTCGTCCTGGAAGCTCTGATAGGCCTTGGCCACCGTCAGCGGGTTGGCGCCATGTTCGGCGGCGAGCGCGCGCACCGATGGCAACTGGTCCCCCGCCCGGTATTCGCCACGCAGGATCGCGGTCGCGATGCTGGCGCGCAGCTTCAGATAAACCGGGCTGTCTTCATGCTCGAGTGCTGTCATGCTGCCTTAATACAGCACGGGGGATTAAAGTTCCACCCCCAATGCGGTTTCTACTGAAACCGTCTGACGCTCAAGCTACCCAGTCCGACACGATCGCATCCAGATCTGGGCGCGGACGTTCTTCCAATGGCTTGGCGGGGGTCCCGATGAAGACAAAGCCCGCAATCCGCTCCGGCGTGGTGCCGAACAGGTCGCGCACCGTGTCACTGAACGCCGCCCATCCGGTCAACCAGCTTGCCGCGAATCCCATCGCATGCGCGGCGTGCAACAGGTTCATCGTTGCCGCGCCTGCGGAGAGCTCCTGTTCCCACAGCGGAATGTGGCTGCCGACCTTCGGCGCGTGCAGCACCACCACCAGCGTCGGCGCCTGGCGCGCGAACTGCTCCATCGCTTCGATCTCCAGCCGTGCGGCGGTGGGTCGCTCGGCGCGATAGGCATCGACCAAAGCCGTCGCGAAGGCATCGCGCGCCTCACCCGGCACCACCACGAAGCGCCACGGGGCGAGCTTGCCGTGATCGGGCGTCCGCACGGCGATCTCGATGATGTCGCGCAGCTGTGCCGCGTCGGGGCCGGGAGCGATCAGGTCGCGCGCCTTGCCCGAGCGGCGGGTGCGCAGCAGCGAAAGCGGGGTGGTGGTGTCGTTGAAAGTCATCCGCGCCCGTTAGCGCGCCGATCCGCCGCCGCAAAGGGCCATTGCGAACGAGTCGCAATGGGCCAAGCCGAACCGGTCACGGTTTCCACTGTAACAATCATGCTTCACATGCGGGTTTTCGCCGCTAGTCTCCCCGCCATCCGGCCCCAGGGGCCAAGAAATGTCAGGGAGTTTCGTGCCGATGGCGCACACACCAGCAGCCGCACCGGGCGGCGAGCGAACCTTTTTGGGCCACCCGCTCGGCCTCTTCATCCTCTTCTTCGCCGAAATGTGGGAGCGATTCTCCTACTACGGCATGCGCGCGCTGTTGATGTTCTACCTGACCAAGCACTGGCTCTTTTCCGACCAGTCTTCGAGCGTTATCTACGGCGCCTACACCGCGCTGGTGTACATCACCCCGGTGCTGGGCGGCTATCTGGCCGACAAATATCTGGGGCAGCGCAAGGCGGTACTGTACGGTGCAGTGCTGCTGACCTTTGGCCACTTCCTGATGGGGTTCGAGGGTACTGGCGGTCAGGATCCCAGCGCCCTCAACGTCTTCTGGCTCGCGCTCGCCTTCATCATTGTCGGCTCGGGCTTCCTGAAGGCCAATATCTCGGTGATCGTCGGCCAACTCTATCCGCGAACGGACGTGCGGCGTGATGGCGCGTACACGATCTTCTATATGGGGATTAACCTCGGCGCGGCGCTTGGTTCGCTGCTCTGCGGCTATCTCGGCGAAACCTATGGCTGGAGCTACGGCTTCGGCGCGGCCGGTGTCGGCATGCTGCTGGGTCTGATCGTCTTCGTGCTCGGCAAGCCGTTGCTCATGGGCAAGGGCGAAGCCCCCGACGCCGCAAAACTTGCCAAGCCGGTCCTTGGCATCAAGCTCGAATGGCTGCTGTATGTGGTCGGTCTAGTCGCCGTGGTGGTGTGCTGGTGGCTGGTGCAGAATCAGGCGGTCGTGGGCACCCTGCTGGGCATCGGCGGCACAATCCTGATTCTTTATGTCCTGGGCGTCGCGACCTTCGTCTTCGTCCACGGCTCCTATGCCGCAGCTCCCAAGCTGCCCCTCGGACTGTTCGCACTCGGCGGCGCGCTCGCGATCGCTGCATTCCTCGCCATGTTCATCGGAGCAATGACGGACAGCGCCGCGCAAAATCTGGCGCTCGGCGGCTTCGGATTGTCCCTGCTCGTCGTCATCTGGCAATCCATTGGGCGCTCCAATCACGATCGCGACCGCATTTTCGCGGCGATGTTCCTGATCGTCGGATCGATCCTGTTCTGGGCGTTGTTCGAACAGGCGGGTTCGTCCCTCAACTTGCTCACCGATCGGCATGTCGATCGCACGATCTTTGGGTGGGAAGCCAAGGCGTCGATGTTCCAGTCGCTCAACGCGATCTACATCGTGCTGCTGGCACCGCTGTTTGCCTGGCTTTGGACCACGCTGGGTCGCAAGGGCATCGAGCCGTCCACCCCGGCCAAATTCGGTCTGGCAGTCGTACAACTTGGTATCGGCTTTCTCGTGTTGGTCGCGGGCGGCGCGGGAGCGGGCGATGGCGTGATGATCCCGCTCGTGTTCATCTTCCTGATCTACCTGCTCCACACCACTGGCGAGCTTTGTCTGTCACCGGTGGGCCTGAGCGCCATGAACCGACTGGCACCGGCCCATATGGCATCGCTCATCATGGGCACCTGGTTCTTCGCGTCAGCCACCGGGAATTTCGTCGCCGGACTGATCGCCGCAGCGACGGGTTCGGAAAGTGCAAGCGGTGAGGCGGCAAATGTTCAGACGGTGCTGGATGTGTACAGCACGATCGGCTGGGTCGCGATCGGCGTCGGCGTAGCGATCTTGGTCGTATCGCCACTGATCAAGAAGCTGATGCACCTCGACACGCTGCGCGACGACGGCGAGCTCGCCGGGACTGCCCAGCTGGCCGAGCCGCAAGCACCGGGCGTGCATCTCGAAGACGAGAAGCGCTGATCGACTGACACCGGGAGAGGGAAAATGGAAACTTTGATCGCGGCATGTGCGGCGTTTCTGGGAACCCATTTTCTCCTCTCCCATCCCTTGCGAAAGCCGCTGGTCGACGCTGTCGGCGAGCGGATTTTTCTTGGGCTCTATTCCCTCGTCGCATTCGCCACGTTGGGCTGGATGGTCCACGCCTATGGCCGCATTCCAGACGAAGCGCCGCTCTGGGCGGTCGGCGATGCACTGTGGGCTGCCGCCAGCGCGATCATGCTGCTCGCATCGGTGCTGTTGGTCGGGTCGCTGATCGGCAACCCGGCGCTGCCCGACCCGACCGGAAGGCCCAAGGCCGTGCCGCGCCCGCGCGGGGTGTTCGCGATCACCCGTCACCCGATGATGTGGAGCTTCGCCCTGTGGGCGCTGGTGCATATCCTGGTCTTTCCGCAGCCGGCGCAGATTGTGCTGGCAACGAGCATCGGCCTGCTTGCCCTGGTCGGCGCAAAGTTTCAGGACGACAAGAAGCGCAAACTCCAGCCCGATTTCTGGCCGCGCTGGCAGGGCGTGACCAGCTATTGGCCGTTCGTCGCCATCGCGCAGGGTCGCGCACAGGGTGCCGCTGCGTGGCCAGGGAGGATTGCGGTCGTCGGCGGAACGATCCTGTGGCTCGCGGCGAGTTGGGCGCACCTTCCGCTGGCGCAAATGCCCGCCGGCATCTGGCGCTGGATCAATGGCTGACGCGGTAAATCCCCCGCGCAACTAATTCGTTTCGCGCGTGTTCCAACGCGGATGCTTACAATTTGCGACACTCTTTTGGTGGACGTTCCCGCAGGTGACAGCCATTTTCGCGAGATGATGGTTCGCCCGTTTCTGATCCTCGGCATCGCCGCGCTTCCCTTGGCGGGGTGTGCCGCCGGACCCGATTACCGTCCGAGCAGCGCCGCGCAACTCGGGGTTCCGCCCACCTTCTCGGTCGCGGCGGACCAGCAGGCGCAGGCCGATCTGCAACGCTGGTGGACCGCGTTCAAAGATCCGATGCTGACCGGACTGGTCGAACAGGCGGCAACGCAGAATCTTGACGTGGCGCAGTCCGTCACTCGCCTCCGTCAGGCGCGCGAGGCGCTGGTCCAGTCGCGCGCGACGCTTCTCCCGTCGGTCAGCGCCGGCGGCGGCGCGTCGCGCAGCGAGCCGATTCGCGGCACCAGCACCCAGGTGACCCTGCCCGACGGCACCGTCACCACCGTGTCGCAGGGCGGCAGCACCAGCTTCTCGCTCGGCGCGGACGTGAATTATCAGGTCGATCTGTTCGGCGGCGTGCGGCGCGGGGTCGAGGCAAGCCGCGCGCAATTGGAGGCATCCGGCTACAGCTACGCCGCCACGCTCGTGTCGATTCAGGGCGAGATCGCGCGCAACTACATTCTTGCCCGCGCCGCGCAGGCGCAACTCGCCAATGCGCGCGAGAGCCTGTCCATTCAGGACGACAATCTGGAGATTGCGGGCTTTCGCGTGCAGGCGGGTCTCGTCTCCTCGCTCGATCAGGAACAGGCGCGCGCCAGCCGGGCGCAGACCGCCGCGTCCGTGCCGTCAATCGAAGCAAGCTACAACAGCGCCGTCTCCCGCCTCGGCGTGCTGACCGGTCAGGCTCCAGGGGCGCTCAAGGCGCAGATGGAGGCGGTGCGCCCGATCCCCCAGGGACCCGAACGGATCGCGGTGGGCATTCCCGCGGACACGCTGCGCCAGCGGCCCGATGTGCGGCTGGCCGAACGCAACCTTGCCGCCGCCGTCGCGCAGATCGGCGTGACGGAGGCGCAACTCTTCCCCCAGTTGTCGCTTGGCGGCAGCATCGATGCGGGCGCGGGCAGCATCGGCAGCCTGTTCGACGTCATCACCGGGCGGGTCTTCGCCAATATCGCCCAGACCATCTTCGACGCCGGGCGCAACCGCGCGCAGGTGCGCTCGGCGCAGGCGGCGGCGGATGGTGCCTTCTACGCCTATAAACAGACCGTGCTGGTCGGCATCGAAGAGGTCGAGAACGCCGCCGTCGCGCTGCAGACCGCGCAGGCACGCGAGCGCGAGTTCACCATCGCGCTCGACGCCGCCACCAACAGCGCGATCCTGTCGCGCAGCTCGTACCGTGCGGGCCTTGCCGATTTCCTGACGCTCAGCCAGGCCGAGGCGTCGCTGATCTCCGCGCGCAATGGCCTCAATCAGGCCCGCTCGGACAAGGCGAATGCGCTGATCCAGCTCTATCTCGCGCTGGGCGGCGGCTGGGACGCCTCGGTCGCGCCGACCCCGGACACCGTCCCCGCCCCGCCCCCCGCAATCATCACCGGAAGCAATTGATGGCCGACGCAACTGCGAACCCCAAGATCGACGAGTTTCTCGGCGGGAAGACGACCCCGGCGTGGCAGCGCCATGCCAAATGGATCACGCTGGCGCTGGTCGTCGTCGCGGTGCTGTTCGGCGCGTGGAAGATGTTCGGCGGGACCGAGGAAGCGGGCTATGCCACGCGCGCGGTCGAGAAGGGGTCGCTGACCGTCACCGTCTCCGCGACGGGCAAGCTCGCGCCGACCAATCAGGTTCAGGTCGGTTCCGAGCTGTCAGGTCTGGTCAACCGCGTGCTGGTGGACGTCAACGACCGGGTGACGGCCGGCCAGCCACTGGCGCTGATCGACCCCGAGCGGCTCGACGACTCGATCACCCAGGCACGCGCATCGGTCGCCGCCGCCCAGGCGACGGTCGCACAGAATCAGGCGACGCTGACGGAGGCACGGAGCCAGCTTGCCCGGTTCGAGGAAGTGAGCCGCCTGTCGGGCGGGCGCGTCCCGGCCAAGACCGAGCTCGACAATGCCCGCGCCGCACTTGCCCGCGCGGTCGCGACGGTGCGCGCCAGCCAGGCGCAGGTCACCTCGCAACAGGCGGCGCTGCGATCGGCGGTGACCCAGCGGAACAAGGCGATCATCCGCTCCCCCGTCAACGGCGTGGTGCTGGCGCGTCAGGTCGAGCCGGGCCAGACGGTCGCAGCGTCGTTCAACACGCCGACCCTGTTCGTCATCGCCGAAGACCTTAGCGCAATGGAGCTGGAGGTCGCGATTGACGAGGCCGATGTCGGCCAGGTCAAACAGGGGCAAAAGGCAAGCTTCACGGTCGATGCCTTCCCCGGCGAGACATTCCCCGCGGTGATCCAGCGCGTCGATGTCGGATCGAACCTGTCGGCACAGACCACCACCAGCACCACCAGTACGACCGCACAGGTCGTGTCCTATGCCGCGATCCTGTCGGTCGCCAATCCGGAGCAAAAGTTGCGCCCCGGCATGACCGCGACGGCAGAGATTGTGACGCTGCAGAAGGACAATCTGTTGCTGGTCCCGAACGCAGCGCTGCGCTTTACCCCCAGCACCGGGGGAGAGCAGGCGTCGAGTGGCGGTGGGATGGCCGGTGCACTGGTTCCGCGCCGCGGTCGTCGCGGTCAGCAGGACAATGAAAAGAGCGCGACGATCACGCGCGGTGCCAAGCAGACTGTCTATGTGAAGGGCGAAGATGGTCAACCGCGCGCGATCGAGGTGACCACGGGCGACACCAACGGTCAGGTGACCGAAATCCTATCGGGCGACCTGAAGCCGGGCATGGAGGTCATCACCGGCCAATTTGCCGGCGACCAGTCCAAGGGCGGCCAGTCGAAGCGCGGCGGAGGTCAGCGCCGCTCCGGCGGCGGCGGCGCGGGAGGCGGCACGGGTGGCTGACCCGATCATCCGCCTGCGCGGCGTCACCAAGACCTATGGCGAGGGGCCGACCGCATTCCAGGCGCTGAAAGGCGTCGACCTCGACATCGAACAGGGCGACTTCGTCGCGGTGATGGGGCCGTCCGGATCGGGCAAGTCGACGACGATGAATATCCTTGGCTGCCTCGACGTGCCGACGCGCGGCGAGTTTCTGTTCAAGAATGTCCATGTCGAAACGCTCGACCGCGACCAGCGCGCCCTACTGCGCCGCCGCTATCTCGGCTTCGTGTTCCAGGGGTTCAACCTGCTCAGCCGCACCAGCGCGCTCGAAAACGTCGAACTGCCCCTGCTCTATCGCGGCGAGGACAAGAAGACGCGGCACATGCTGGGCATGGCCGCGCTGGAGAAGGTGGGGCTGGACCCGTGGTGGGACCATACACCCGCTGAACTGTCGGGCGGCCAGCAACAGCGCGTGGCGATAGCCCGCGCGATCGTGACCAGCCCCGACGTGCTGCTCGCCGATGAACCGACCGGCAATCTCGATTCCGAACGCTCGGTGGAAATCATGCAGCTGCTGACCAGCCTCAACAAGGACAGCGGGATCACGGTGCTGATGGTCACCCACGAGCCCGACATGGCGGCGTTCGCCCGCACCATCGTGCATTTCAAGGACGGGCTGGTCGAGCGGATCGATACCGGCGCCCGGGCGGGGGTCAGCGCCTGATGCTCGGCACCATCTTCACCCTCGCGATCCGCTCGATCCTGCGCCACAAGCTGCGCTCGTTTTTGACCACGCTCGGCATCATCATCGGTGTTGCTGCCGTTGTGGCAATGGTCACGCTCGGCAACGCCACCACGGCGGCCGTGCAGCAACAGATCGCCAGCCTCGGCACCAACATCCTCCAGGTCCGCCCCGGCCAGGGCTTTGGTCGTGGCGGCGGCGGGCCGCGTCCGCCCGATTTCGAACAGCAGGATGTCGAGGCGATCGGCGAACAGATTGCCGGCGTCACTGCGGTGGCTCCGCAAGCGCAGGCAAGCGGCACGGCGATCTATAACGGTGCCAACTGGTCCACCACGATCAACGGCACGACCAACGACTATTTCCGCGTCCAGCCCTGGCCGCTGACCGGGGGGCGGACCTTCTCCCCAGCCGAAGAAGCGGCGGGCAAGGCAGTGTGCATCATCGGCAACACCGTCCGCCAGAACCTGTTCCGCGGCGGCAATGCGGTGGGTCAACGGCTACGGATCAACGATGTCTCCTGCGACGTGATCGGCACGCTGTCGACGCGCGGCCAGGCCGGGTTCGGCGGCGATCAGGACGACATCGTCATCATGCCGATCAAGACGGTGCAGCGCCGCTTTTCGGGCAATCGCGACATCCGCCTGATGCTGGTCGGCGTGGACAGCGCCTATGACACTGCTGCGGTACAGGCTTCGCTGAGCGACCTGCTGCGCGAGCGGCGCGGGATCGAGGCTGGCGAGCAGGACAATTTCAACATCTTCGACACCGCCCAGATCAGCGCGACGTTGACGGGCACCACCCAGCTGCTGACCAGCATCGTCGCGACGGTGGCCGCGATCAGCCTGATCGTCGGGGGCATCGGCATCATGAACATCATGCTGGTCAGCGTGACCGAACGGACGCGCGAAATCGGCATCCGGCTGGCGATCGGCGCGGTGGCGCGGGAGGTGCTGATGCAGTTCCTGGTCGAGGCGATCGTGCTGTCGATGCTGGGCGGGGTGATCGGCTTGCTGGTGGCGCAGGTGGCGGTCGCGATCCTCACCCCGGTGATGCAGGTGCCGTGGACATTCGACCTGCAGATCAACATCATCGCCTTTGCCATCGCGGCGGGGATCGGGGTGGTCTTCGGCTATTTCCCGGCTCGCCGCGCGGCGAGCCTGAACCCGATCGACGCGCTGCGGCACGAGTAAAACTCAGCTGAACTGTAGCAGGATCAGACCGAAGGCCAACACAAGGGCCGCAACGATGCGGCGCGCGCCAAATCCTTCGCCGAGCATCCACGCGCCCATCAGCGCCGCCCAAACCACCGCAGTCTCGCGCAGCGCCGACACTTTCGCCACCTCCATCAGCGAGAAGGCGTAGAGCGCCGAGCCGAACGAGA
The DNA here is from genome assembly GCF_024666595.1 of Sphingomonas sp. J315. Classification (NCBI taxonomy): domain Bacteria; kingdom Pseudomonadati; phylum Pseudomonadota; class Alphaproteobacteria; order Sphingomonadales; family Sphingomonadaceae; genus Sphingomonas; species Sphingomonas sp. J315. The sequence continues at coordinate 730,652 of NZ_CP088296.1, forward strand.
TGCTCGACAGCGCCCCCGCCGCCACGCCGTGTTTCCAGGTCGCCTTTACCGCCTGCCCCAGCTCGCGGCGGCGCAGCAGCAATGCGGTGGTGGTGATGCACACGCAGTCGAGCATGAACAGCCAGACGATATAGGTGAACGGGCTGGGCGCGACGCGCACCCCGCGCGCGTCCGCCATATTGTAAAGCGCGACGCCGATTGCGGTGGCAAAGGCCCAGCCCAGCGCGACCTTGTCCGGATGCGCGGCGAGCGAAATTCCGCGCGCGGGCAGCGCGAAGGCGATCACCGCCCCCGTCGCCAGCACCAGCCCGACCCAGCCGATCAGCGGCAGATGTTCGCGCAGCACCAGCATCGCAAATCCCGCAGTCAGCAGCGGCGCTGCCCCCCGCATGATCGGAAAGACGAGGCTGAGATCACCGCGCTCCATCGCGCGCACCAGGCACAACTGATAGGCAAAATGCGCCGGCACCGCCCAGGCGAGCGCGGTCCAGGTCGCGGCATCGGGCAACGGCACGATCAGCGCGAACGGCGCGATCACAATCGCCGCGCTCGACGACAGTACCGCGCGGCCGACCAGGATGTCCTCCCCGCGCTTCACCGCCATATTGGCAAGCGCAAGGGTGAAGGCCGAGAGCAGCCCGAGCGCAATGGCCAGCGACTGGTCAGCCATGCGCCAGCTTTGCCAGATCCTCCGGCGTGTCGATGTCGATCAATTCGGCGGGCGGGACCACGATATGACGCCCGCGCCGCACCAGATCGCGCGCGCCCATGTCCCCCCTGTGCCGCCAGCAACGTGGCGAAATGCGCTCGCCCGAACAGCACCGGCGGGCGCGGGACCACGCCGTCACTCGATGCGACGATCGCCGCATCGCCATCGGCATCGTCGAGCAGGCGATAGATCTGCGTCGCGGTGACACGCGGCATATCGGCGAGCGCGATCAGGATCGCATCGGGGTCGAATTGCGCTGCCGCCTCGACACCCAGCCGCAGCGAGCGGCCCAGCCCGGCGGCGGGGTCGTCATTGGTGACGATGGTATAGCCGCAGTTGGCCAGATCGAGCGCGGTGTCCGCGACCACTCCGATCCGGGAGCAGAACGGCACGGCCTCCAGCGCGACCACGACATGCAGCCCCAGCGGTCGTCCGAGATAGGGAATGGTCAGCTTGTCCGCGTCGCCGAACCTGCGCGAGCGCCCGGCAGCGAGCAGGACCAGAGCGGTGCGCTCAGCGCGGATCATGCAGCGCCCTCACCATGCCCGCCGCGATCGACAGCGCGATCTCCGCCGGGCCGATCGCGCCGATATCGATGCCCGCCGGCCCCTCGACCCGGTCGATCTGCTCGGGCGTCAGGCCGGCAGCCGCCAGCCGCTCACGCCGCGCCGCATGGCTCAGTCGCGATCCCAGTGCCGCGACATAACCCGCGCCGTCCTTGAGCGCGGCGATCAGCGCGGGGTCGTCGATCTTGGGATCATGGCTCAGCGTCACCACCGCCGTCGCGCCATCGGGGCACAGCGCCTCCACCGCTTCGTCGGGCCAGCGATCGTCGAGCGTCACGTCGGGAAAGCGCTCCGGCGTCAGGAACCGCCCGCGCGGGTCGATCACGACGGTCGAAATGCCGAGTTCGCGAGCGAGCCCCGCGAGCACCTGCGCGATCTGCACCGCACCCACGATCAGCAAGCGGCGCGGCGGTTCGTAGCGGTTGATGAAGGCGTTGGGCTGCGGGTCGATGCTGCTGCGCCCGGTCGCCAGATCGGTGAAAACCTCCAGCCCCCGCCCCTCCGCCCGCGCATCGGCAATCGCATCGAACAACGTCGGGTCGAAGCCGTCTGCCGTCACCGGCTGCACCATCACCTCGATCTCGCCGCCGCACGGCAGGCCGACCTCCCATGCCGCGGCATCGGCGACGCCATAACGGCGCAGCGCGAACGGCGCGCCCGCGATCACCTCCGCCGCCAGCGCCATGATGTCCGCCTCGACGCACCCGCCCGACACCGACCCTTCGAAGCGGCCATCTTCATGGACCAGTAGGTGGCTCCCGCGCGGGCGCGGCGCGGAGCCCCAGGTCGACACCACCGTCGCCAGCGCCATCCGCGCCCCGGCCCATCCGCGCGCTGCGGCGATCACGCTGTCGTTATCGGCCATGGTGCCTCGCTACTGTCATCCGAATCACCTAGCCGGTTGAGATGCTTGGAGGAGATAGGGCCATGTCGAAGATGTTGCGAGCGGCGCTGGCGCTGGCCATGATCGCGACGCCCGCCGCCGCGAAGGAACCCGTCATCTCGTCCAATCCCATCATCATCGCGCATCGCGGCGCTAGCGGGGAGCGGCCCGAACATACGCTCGCGGCCTATCAACTCGCGATCGAACAGGGCGCGGACTTTATCGAGCCCGATCTGGTAGTGACCAAGGACGGCCAGCTCGTCGCGCGGCACGAGAATGACATCAGCGGCACCACCGATGTGTCGAGCCGCAAGGAGTTCGCCGACCGTAAGGCGACCAAGGTCATCGACGGCGTCAGCCATACCGGCTGGTTCACTGAGGATTTCACCCTCGCCGAATTGAAGACGCTACGCGCCAAGGAGCGACTGCCTCTGCTGCGCCGGGGCAATACGAAGTTCGACGGGCAGTATGAGGTGCCGACATTGCGCGAGATCATCGCGCTGGCGAAGGCGGCGACCGCGAAGACGGGCCGCATGATCGGCATCTACCCCGAAACCAAGCATCCCAGCTATTTCGCCAGCATCGGCCTGGCCATGGAGGCGCTGCTGGTCGCCGAACTCAAGGCGGCGGGCTGGGACCGCGCCGATGCGCCGGTGTTCATCCAGTCGTTCGAGGTCAATAATCTGAAGGCGCTGAGGCAGCTGACCAAGGTGCCGCTGATCCAGCTGATGGCGGCGGACGGCGGCCCGGCGGACAAGGCGCAGCCAAGCTACAAGGCGATGGCGACGCCGGAGGGGCTGAAGGCCATCGCCGCCTATGCCGCCGGCATCGGCCCGCAAAAGGACATGGTGTTGGCGGGCGACGGCACGGTCTCCCCCCTGGTCGCGGATGCCCATGCCGCAGGGCTCAAGGTCCATCCCTGGACCTTCCGCGCGGAGAATTTCTTTCTCCCCCTCCGGACTGCGGAAAGGGATCAACCCGGCGGGACATGGGCGACTGGCCGAAGAAATTACGCGATTTCTCGATGCCGGCGTGGATGGTTTATTCACCGATTACCCTTATCTCGCGGTTGAGGCACGCGACCGGCACTCCCGCCGCTCGGCCGACTGAGGGACCGCGCGATGCGCAAGAGCTTGATTGTTGCTGTTGCGGTTCTGCCGCTGCTGTCGGGCGGCTGCGTCGCCAAGACCGCGTTCGACATTGTCACCATGCCGGTCAAGGCGGTCGGCCAGGCCGCCGACTGGGCGACTACAAGCCAGGACGAGGCCGACCGCAATTACGGCCGCAAGATGCGCGAGAAAGAGGCCAAGGAAGGTCGCGAGCGCAAGAAGCAGGACGAAAAGTGCCGCAAGGACCCCGACGACTGCGATTGATTTGAGTCCCCTCGGTGCTCCTGCAAAGACAGAAGCCCAGAGTGGCGAGGCTAATCGCGCGTTGCTCTGGGCTCCTGCCTTCGCAGGAGCACAGAGGCGCTTAGCTCTGTGGCGATCCACGTCCCAAAGTCTGCGCGATCGCGCGAAGCACCTGCGGCTTCATCTGAACCCAGAGATGGCTCGAATCGACCTCGATCGAGCGGGCCGTTTCGCAGTCGGGCTCGTGACAGACCGCGCCGTTGACCAGCCCGTCGCTCGCGCTCCAGATCGCGGTCGCCGGAACCGGCAGCGGCGACGACGCCTCCTCAAGCATCGCGCGCACCGCCGGATCGTCGGCGCGCTGGCCGCTGACCAGCTCGAACACCCGCCACACATTGGTCGCGGTGGGTAGTCCGGCAAAGGGCGAGCTGACGGTGATCACCTCCCGCACCAGCTCCGGGCTGCGATGCGCCGCGATCCGCGCCATGATCCCGCCGAGCGAGACGCCGACCAACGTCACCTTTTCCCCGGTCTCGTCGCGAACCTGCGCGATCCGCTCGATCAGCCGCTCGCCCTCTGCCCCGATCGCGCGCGCGCCGAAATTGCGGCCCAGCGCCCAAGGGTAAGCGCGATAGCCGAGCGCATCGAGATAGCGGCGCATCACGATGTTGCTCATGTCGCTGTTGACCAGGCCAGGCAATGTCAGCACCGGACGCCCGTCGCCGCGCGGCTCGGCCAGCAACTCCTTCCACGCGAAGGGCAGCGACCCCAGCGACAGCGCCGCGCGCGGCCATTCGGCGAGCAGCGCGGATGCGGGCGGGGCCTTGGCTTCGACGTTCACGGGCATCGCATCACTCCTCGCGGACACAATCTCCGGCAAACCCCTCGGTTCCGCGCCGCGCGCACTCATGCTATGCTGTCGGCATGATCAGTGAAACCCATGTTTTGGAGCGTCCCCCCGAAGGCGCCGGTACCGACTGGACCATCCCCCAGAATTGGGAGGCATTCACCCGCGAAGAACACGCGGTGTGGGACACGCTGTACGAACGCCAGATCAAGCTGCTGCCCGGTCGTGCGTCAAAGGCGTATCTCCGCGGGCTCGACCTGCTCAAGCTGTCCGAGAGCGGCATTCCGAATTTCGAGGAGCTGTCCGAACGGCTGATGAAGGCGACGGGGTGGCAGGTGGTGGCTGTCCCCGGCCTCGTCCCCGACGACGTGTTCTTCGACCATATGGCCAACCGCCGCTTTGTCGCGGGCAATTTCATCCGCCGCGCCGATCAGCTCGACTATCTGCAGGAACCCGACGTCTTCCACGACGTGTTCGGCCATGTCCCGCTGCTCGCCGACCCGGTGTTCGCCGATTACATGGAAGCCTATGGCCGCGGCGGGCAGCGCGCGTTGCAGCATGGCGCGCTCAAGCAGCTATCGCGGCTCTATTGGTACACGGTCGAGTTCGGGCTGATTCAGGAGGATGACGATCTGCGCATCTATGGCGCGGGGATCGTCTCGAGCTATGGCGAAAGCCGCTTCGCGCTCGACAGCGACAGCCCGAACCGGATCGGCTTCGACCTCAAGCGGGTGATGCGGACCGAGTACCGCATCGACGATTTCCAGCAGAACTACTTCGTCATCCCCAGCTTCGACGAGCTGCTGCGCGTCACGATCGAAACCGATTTCGCGCCGCTTTACGACGAGATTCTGGCTCAGCCGGACATCGCGATTGCGGCGATCGAGCCGGGCGACCGGGTGATCACGCTGGGGACGCAGGACTATGCGCGGAGTCGGGACGCGGCCTGATCTGCCACCTCCGACGTCATCCCCGCGAAAGCGGGGACCCATCTCCCGGACGTGCCGCGCGCCGAACCGGTTAGTAAGTGGAAAGCATAGGAGATGGGTCCCCGCTTTCGCGGGGATGACGGTAACTGGCGGATTCCCTCACCAGCTCCCGAACCCCGGAGCCAGCCCCTGCCCGTCCGGGCCGGGCCGCGTGGTGCGTTCCCAGCCATAGCGCGTCCGCTTGCGCAGGCGCAGCGTCGGCCAGTCGCCCATCGGGGTCTTGCCGGCAAGGCGCAGACCGTGGCGGCGATAGGCGTTCGCGACCCGCTCGGCCTGCGTCTCCAGCAATCCGGCGAGGATCAGCGTCCCGCCCTCGGCCAGCACCGCGCTGATGCTCGGCGCGAGTTCGATCAGCGGGCCGGCGAGGACATTGGCGATGACGAGGTCATAGGGCGCGCGGCCGATCAGCAGCGGATGTTCCAGCCCCGCCGCGGCGGCGAGCGCGAGTTGCCCCTGCATCACGCCAAGCCGCACGCCGTTGATCGCGGCATTCTCCGCCGTCACATCGACCGCCACGGGATCGATGTCCGATGCCGTCGCATAAGCGCGCGGCCACAAATGCATCGCGGCAAAGGCGAGCAGGCCGGTGCCGGTGCCGATATCGACGAGGTTGTGGACCCGCTCCCCCCGCGCGCGCATCGCATCGAGCGTGCGCAGGCATCCGGCGGTGGTTTCGTGCGTGCCGGTGCCGAAGGCGCGGCTCGCCTCGATCTGGAAGGTCTTTGCGTCGACCGGCACCGTCCCGCGATTTGTAGAGGTATGGACATAGAAGCGCCCGGCATGAACCGGCGCGATCCCCTGCTGGCTGAGCGTCACCCAATCCTCATCGGGAATTTGCTCGACGACCTCCTTCGCCTTCTTCGCGCTGGGGACGAGCGTGCGGACGGCGGCGATCTCCGACTTGCCCGGCCTGGCCTCGAAATAGGCTTCGAGCTGCCAGGCGAACGGGTCGTCGGGGATCGTCTCGCTGGTCAGCAGCACCGGTGCGGGGTCGATGCCGGTCAGTTCAGCGCCCTCGAAGTCGATCGCTTCGGCTTCGTCGCGGGTACAGGGCAGGGTCAGTTTCCACGAACTCATCGAACGTAGCTCGCCCCGTTCACGTCGAGCACCGCGCCGGTCATCGACGCGGGGGCCTCCAGCGCGCAGAAGCGCGCCATCGTCGCAACCTCATCGGGCATCGCGACGCGGCCCAAGGGGATGTCGGCGAGCAATTTGTCGCCGCCGCGGCTGGCCAGATAGTCGTCGGCCATGCCGGTCATGGTGAAGCCGGGGCAGATCGCGAAGGCGAGAATATTCTCGCGCGCATAGCCGCGCGCGATGCTCTTGGTCATGCCGACCATCCCCGCCTTGGACGCGGCATAATGCCAGTGTGCCGGGCTATCGCCGCGATAGGCGGCGCGGCTCGCGATGTTGACCAGACGGCCGCCCTCGCCCCGCTGCTGCCAATGCTTCACCGCAAAGCGGCTGAGCTGCGCCGACGCGGTCAGGTTGACCTGCATCGTCCGCTCCCACGCGGCGAGCCATGCATCGTCGTCGAGGTCGATCGGTGCCGCCTCGAAGATCCCGGCATTGTTGATCAGCACGTCGATCCGCCCGTCGAGCTGGTCGAGCGCCGTCCGCCACAGCGCAGCGGGCGCGTCCGAATCGGTGAAGTCGGCGGGAATGCCGCTCGCGGTTCCCTGCCCCACCGCGCGGACGTCGCGACCGTCGAAGCTGGAAAGGATCGCGGCGCCTATGCCGCGGCTGGCGCCGGTCACGAGGATATGGGTCGTCATGGCGGACGGGTTAGTCGGAACATCCCGCATGTCAAATCTCCCCTCCCGCTTGCGGGAGGGGAGCTTACGCCGCCACGCTTGCCGAAAAATCCGTCGCCGCGTCGCTGAGCTGGCCGAGCCGCGCGTCGATCTCGCCGAATGCGTGTTCGAGCGAGTCGATCTCGCCCGCCACGGCATGGCTGTCCTCACGGATCGCGCCTATCGTGTCGGACATCGAATCGGCGGCGAGCGCAGTCTCGTCGACTGCCGCAGTAATCGCGGTGACGGTCTGCGCCTGCATCGCCATCGCCTCGCGGATGCGCTCGGCGCTCGACTGAACCTCGCTCACCGTGGCGCGGATCGTGGTGCTGGTGGCCACGGTCTGATCGGTCGCCGCCTGGATCGCGGCGATCTTGGCGGCGATATCGTCGGTCGCGCGCGCGGTCTGATTGGCGAGGCTCTTCACCTCCTGCGCGACCACGGCAAAGCCGCGCCCGGCATCACCTGCGCGCGCCGCCTCGATCGTGGCGTTGAGCGCAAGCAAATTGGTCTGCCCGGCAATGTCGCGAATCAGGCCCAGGATTGATTCGATCGACTGGGCATGGCCGGCCAGCGTCGCACTCATCAGCACCGCCTCGCTCGCATGGACACTGGCGCGCTGCGCGACATCGCCCGCAACCTCGACCTCGGCGCGGGCATCCTCGATCGCACGAATAAGGCCGGCGGCGGTGGTCGCCGCCTCCCGCATCGCCAACGCGGATTGCTCGGCGGCGGCGGCGACCTCGTTGGTCTTGCCCTGCATGCCCCGCGCCGCATTGGCCGCGCCGCGCGCCTGATCGCGCACCCGCGCACCCAGAGAGCTCGCGACATCGATCGTGCCGGCGATGTCGGCGCGGAAGCGGTCGGACTGGCCCTTGCGCTCGCGCCGGGCGAGTTCCGCATCGCGCACGCCAAGCTGCGAGGCCATGAAATCCGCCTCCAGCATCGACATGCGTGTCGCAACATCGCTCAGCTTGCGGAAGGTCGCGATATCGTCGGGCAGCCGGTCACCGAGCACCTCAAAGGTACGGGCATGGGCAAAGGCAAAGCCGGATAGCAGCGCGCGCAGCGGAATCCGCGCGCGATGCGTGTCGTCGGCATGTTTCGCCGCCATCTCGACCCATTCGCTGTCGAACGGGCGCGAATATTTGACGCGGGTGTAGCGCGTGCTGAGGACGATCTGCTCCTCCAGCCGGTTGCCCACGAACAGGCTGCGGACATGCTCGGTGCCGGGCAGGGTCAGATAATGATCCCAGAATGCCCGTGCGATCGTCTCGAAATCGTCGGCGATCAGTTCGGCGATCTGGGCGCAGCCCTCGCTGATCGCGCCGTCCCAGTCATAGTCGCGGATTCGCTCGGCAATGGGGCGGTCATCGCCGCTCCACTGCCCGAGCTCCTTGGCTCCGGCCATTGATCCCCTCCATCATGCAGCGACTTTTGCGATGAATTCGCCCGCGCTGTTCTTGAGTGTGCCGAGTTCACCGTCGAGCACGGCAAAGCCCTGGCCGACGCGCTCGATATCGCTCGCGACGCTTTCGGTATCTTCACGGATCGCGCCGATCGTAGCGGACATCGAATCCGCCGCGAGCGCGGTCTCGTCGACCGCTGCCGTGATCGCGGTCACGGTCTGCGCCTGGACCTCCATCGCGCCGCGAATGCGGTCGGCGCTGGCCTGAACTTCCTGGACGGTGTTGCGGATCGAGGCGTTGGTCTCGACCGTGCTGCGCGTTGCCGACTGGATTGCAGCGATCTTGCCCGCGATATCGTCGGTCGCGCGCGCCGTCTGGTTGGCGAGGCTCTTCGCTTCCTGCGCCACCACTGCGAAGCCGCGGCCTGCGTCCCCGGCACGGGCAGCCTCGATCGTCGCGTTGAGCGCGAGAAGGTTGGTCTGCCCGGCAATGTCGCGGATCAGACCCAGAATCGATCCGATCGACTTGGCGTGATCCGACAGCATTTCGCTCATCGCCACGGCCTCGCCCGCCTGTGCCGACGCGCGGGTGGCGATATCGGCCGCAACCTCGACCTCGGTTCGCGCATCCTCGATCGCGCGAATCAGTCCTGCAGCGGTATGCGCTGCCTCGCGCATCGCCAGCGCGGACTGCTCGGCCGCTGCGGCGACCTCGCTCGCCTTGCCCAGCATGCCACGCGCCGCCGCCGAGGTATGGCTGGCCTGGGCGCGGAGCGATCCGCCCTCGCTCGACGCGCGCTCGACCGTGTTGCCGATCGAATCGCGGAACTGCCCCGCCAGCCGGTCGCGCGCCACGGTAGCGCTGTGTTCGCGATAGAGGTTGTAGATTTCGACGGTGATGTCGCTTTCCAGCGCCGACAATCGCATCAGCGTGTCGATGAGCGTCGGCAGCCGCGCATCGCCCGGCTCGACCCGGCGGACCAGGACTTCGAGCGCGGCGCGGTCGCTGGCGTTGATCATCGACAGCAGAGCCATCGGCTCGACATCGGCACCATAGGCGGCGGCGACCGAACGCTCGATCGATTCGACCCAGGCGCGCCCGCGCGTGTCGAGGAAGCGGTTGCGCAGGAACACGACGCCGACATCGATCATCTTTTTCGTATCGTCGGGCGCCCAGTCGCGCTCGTCGGCGAAACAACGCAGCCATTGCTGCCAATATGCCTCCGAAACCGCGCGAATTTCGGGTTCGAGCAGGTCCCAGACGTCGCGGCTCAGGCGATCCAGCGACCCGTCAAAGTCGAAGATCCGCAGCCGCGCGGCAATGTCGATCCGCGCGCTCATCGCGCCGGTTGCCGGCATGTCCTTGTTCGCTCGCGCTCGAGTCACGGAATCGGTCCCCCCATTGTCCCGGACGCACCTCACGCCGGGCCTTACTCACAACGCTAAAAGGGAATTGGTTAAGGGCGAGTTAGGGACGACCATGTCGCTGTATCTTGCATCGGCGGCAACGCGGGCTAATGGAGACCGCAAATCATAGGGGATATGCCTTGGCCAAGGCCCGCAACGTCAACCGCCCGCTCTCGCCGCATCTCCAGGTCTGGAAATGGGGTCCGCACATGCTGGTTTCGATCCTGCACCGCGTCACGGGCAGCGGGATGGCCACCGTCGGCGTCGGCGTCTTCCTGTGGTGGCTGTGCGCACTGGCATCAGGGCCGGAGGGTTATGCCAAGTTCCTCGACTGCCTGACGAGCGACACCGGCGCACCCAACTGGCTCGGCTACCTGCTTGGCGTCGGCCTGACGCTCAGCTTCTTCCAGCACGCGATGACCGGCATCCGCCACTTCTTCCTCGATGCGGGCGCGGGCTATGAGCTGAAGACCAACAAGAATTTTGCGGTCCTCACGATGGTCGTGTCGGTCGCGCTGACCGCCGCGCTGTGGGGCTGGATCGTGCGGGGCGAGTTGACCAAGGCACCCAAGGCCGAAACCCCGATCGCGGTGGAGAAGAAGTAATGGGCAACGGAACCACCATCGGCCGCGTGCGCGGTCTCGGCTCGGCGCATGAGGGCACGCATCACTGGTGGCATCAGCGGATGTCGGCGGGATCGAACCTATTCCTGATGACCTGGCTGATCGTCAGCCTGATCCGCCTGCCCGACCTGGGTTACGAGACTGTCCAGGCATGGCTGTCCGCGCCGATCGCCGCCGTGCCGATGATCCTGCTGGTGATCAGCGTCTTCTATCATTTCCGCCTGGGGCTTCAGGTAGTGATCGAGGATTATCAGCATGACGAGACGCGCATCGTGCTGCTGACGCTGCTCAATTATTTCACCATCGCCGCCGGAACGTTCGCGATCTTCTCGATCCTCAAGATCGCCTTCACCACCGTTGCCACCGGAGCGCCCGCATAATGACCGCCGCCTACAAGATCATCGACCACAGCTATGACGCCGTCGTCGTCGGCGCGGGCGGTTCGGGCCTGCGCGCGACCATGGGCTGCGCCGAGGCGGGGCTGAAGACCGCGTGCATCACCAAGGTGTTTCCGACCCGGTCGCACACCGTGGCGGCACAGGGCGGCATCGCCGCCTCGCTCGGCAACAATTCGCCCGACCACTGGACCTGGCACATGTTCGACACCGTCAAGGGGTCCGACTGGCTCGGCGACCAGGATGCCATCGAATATATGGTGCGCGAAGCACCGGCGGCGGTGATTGAGCTGGAACATGCCGGCGTACCGTTCAGCCGCAACGACAATGGCACCATCTACCAGCGCCCGTTCGGCGGCCATATGCAGAATATGGGCGAAGGCCCGCCGGTGCAGCGCACCTGCGCGGCGGCCGACCGCACCGGCCATGCGATGCTGCACGCGCTGTACCAGCAGTCGCTGAAGTACGACGCGGACTTCTTCATCGAATATTTCGCGCTCGACCTGATCATGGAAAACGGCGCGTGTCGTGGCGTCATCGCGATGTGCATGGAGGATGGCAGCATTCACCGCTTCCGTTCGCATGCCGTGGTCCTCGCGACCGGCGGCGGCGGGCGCGTGTATCAGTCGGCGACGTCGGCTCATACCTGCACCGGCGACGGCAACGGCATGGCGCTGCGCGCGGGCATCGCGCTGCAGGACATGGAGTTCGTCCAGTTCCACCCGACCGGCATCTATGGCGCGGGCGTGCTGATCACCGAAGGCGCGCGCGGCGAAGGCGGCTACCTGACCAACTCGGAAGGCGAGCGCTTCATGGAGCGCTACGCCCCCTCGGCCAAGGATCTCGCCAGCCGCGACGTCGTCGCGCGTTCGATGGCGATGGAGATCCGCGAGGGACGCGGCGTCGGCAAGGACAGCGACCATATCTTCCTGCACCTCGATCATATCGATCCCAAGGTGCTGGCCGAGCGGCTGCCCGGGATCACCGAGACGGGCAAGATTTTCGCGGGCGTCGACCTGACCCGCAAGCCGCTGCCGGTGGTGCCGACGGTCCATTACAATATGGGCGGCGTGCCGACCAACTATCATGGCGAAGTGGTGCAGCTGCGCGACGGCAACCCCGATGCGGTCGTCCCCGGCCTGTTCGCGGTGGGCGAAGCGGCGTGCGTGTCGGTGCATGGCGCCAACCGCCTCGGCTCGAACAGCCTGATCGACCTTGTCGTGTTCGGCCGCGCAACCGGCCTGCGGCTCAAGGAGCTGCTCAAGCCCAACGCACCGCACCAGCCGCTGCCCAAGGGGTCGGAAGAGCTGTCGCTCACCCGCCTCGACCATTTCCGCAACGCCAAGGGCGGTTCGCCCACCGCGCAGATCCGTCAGGACATGCAAAAGACGATGCAGCGCCACTGCGCCGTGTTCCGCGACACCGCGCTGCTGGCCGAGGGCGTCACGCACATGGACGCGGTGTACAAGCGGATGGAGGACGTCGCCGTCACCGACCGCTCGCTGATCTGGAACACCGACCTCATTGAGACGCTGGAGCTCGACAACCTCATCAGCCAGGCCGTCGTGACGATCCGCAGCGCCGACAATCGCAAGGAATCGCGCGGCGCCCACATGCACGAGGACTTCCCCGAGCGCGACGACGCGACCTGGATGAAGCACACGGTGGCATCGTTCGAAGGCTGGGGCGGCAAGGGCGGCGCTGTCGCGATCGATTACCGCCCGGTCCACGAATACACGCTCACCGACGAGATCGAGTATATCAAGCCGAAGAAGCGGGTGTATTGAGGCTGGAAGCGCGCTAACAATTTCCCATGCGCGCTTTGCTGACCGGCTCTTGTTGGATCACTGCTATCGCGGCAATCGTCGCGCCAGCGGCGATCGTCTGGCCGCGACCAGCCTGCGCCGATAGCTGGGCTCTTCCGACTACCGCCACCTATGTTTCCCCGGGTGGTTGTCGTCGCCTCACCGTTACGCCTCGCGCGCTTGACAGCCAGCTGTCCTATTTCACGGATGCGATCCGATAGAAGCGTAAGCCCGGGCAAACCGCCGGCGGCCAAGATGAACCACGCGCGATCCTTGAGCAGCGCTCGACCTCTGGCGGATGGGAGCGTGTCTGGGAGACGGTGCTGGTCAACGACGTCGCACCCGCCAGCGCAATCGTCAGCGATCTCGGGGGACTATGTCGCGACCTTTGACAACTGGCACTCGGGTGGATGGGGTAAGAGCGCCGTTGTCATTTATGATCGGGACGGAAAGCTCGTCCGCGCGATGGCGCTTACCGACTTTCTTCCCGAAGACTGGTTCCTGACACTTCCGCGATCGGTTAGCTCCATTTGGTGGGGCGGCACGCATCGCTTTGAAAATGGTCAGCTAGTCTTGCAGATCGCGTATCCCGGCGGCTCGGACGACGACGAGAAATATACGGAAATCGCCATCGACCCCGCGACAGGGACAGCAATTCCGCGCGAGACAACCGCTTGGCGCCAAGCGCTCGCGATTGCCAAGCGAGAGGCAATTCCGGTGCGCGCAGCGCAGGCCGCACATATCGAAATGCTGCGCTCTCCGCTCGTTGCGCCGGATGGAGTCAGGGACAAGCGTACCCTGCACTGGTACTTGACCGAAGCGTTTCAGCGCCTCGATCCCGAGTGGAAGACAGCGTATCCCGACACACAGGTCCTCGATCGGCCCGAGAGCGAGGAGTATGCTCAATCTCGCAAATGGCTAGGTGGAGCTCTGTCAAGAGAGCCGCTCGGCGATGTACTCGGCATCGCATCCTACGACACCGCCAATCTCGCGAGCGTACTTGTCCTGGAGGCGACGCAAGCAAAGGTCGGCCCGCTCAGGGGTGTTCGAGTTTATGCAACCATCGGCAACGCAGACCAGGCGCGCGTTGCGGCTGCAATCGCACGACTGGGCGCCATCTTCGTGCAGCTCGATCCCGGCACTCCCATCCCGCAGCGCCCCGAAAGAATGCCAAAACCGGATGGGTCGTTGCCCGATACAATGGAATAGGTGACCGCGCCGCCGCCAGCTGGTGCTTGACCTGATCGTTATCGCCAATCACCTTCCCCCAAGGGGGTGATTTGATGCGTTCGATCCTGCCGTTTGCCTTCGCGCTGCTCGCGCTTCCCGCCGCTTCCGCGCAGCAGCAGCCCTATTCCCCGCCCAAGCACACCGCCCCCCGCCGCCGGGCGTCGCGCGCTCGACGCCGGAGGAGGTGGTGCAGCAGGCCGATGGCGGTCTCCAGATCGAACGCGACCGGACCGCAACCCATGCGCTTGCCGAACATCGCCGCCTGACCCGTGCACTCGCCACGCTGCTGCCCCACCGCAAGGGAGTGGTCGATGCCTATGTCCTGTCGGTCGGCCTCGACAGCGACCCCGTGTTCGGGCGCGAGGCGCGTGAGGCGGGCAAGGTGCTCAGCCGCCGCTATGACGCGCTCGGGCGCACGATCATCCTTGGCGGCAGCGACGGCAAGGCCCCCTCCCCGCTCCCGATGGGATCGCCCGCCAATATCGAGGCGGCGCTCGCGCGCATCGCCGAGCTGATGGACGAGAAGGAGGATGTGCTGGTCCTCTACACCACCAGTCACGGCGCACCGTTCGGGGTGGTGTATAATGACGGCAATGAAGGGTTCGGCGCGATCTCGCCCCGCCGCCTCGCCGCCCTGCTCCGCGCGCACGGCATCGAGCGGCGGTTGCTGATCGTCAGCGCCTGTTATTCGGGCGTATTCGTCCCCGTCCTGTCCGGCCCGCAAAGCGCGGTCGTCAGCGCCGCCGCGTCGGACCGCTCGTCCTTTGGCTGTGCGGCGGAGAATGACTGGACCTTTTTCGGCGATGCGCTGGTCAACCGCGCGCTGCGCAAGCCCCAGCCGCTCGGCAGCGCGGTGACCGAGGCGTTCGCCCAGATCGCGGGGTGGGAAACGCGCGGCCGCCTCAAGCCATCGCTGCCCCAGCAGAGCTTTGGGGTCGAGGTGCAGAAATGGCTCGCCCCGCTCGAAGCGCGCATGCCCAAGGTCGCGACCGCGCCGGTCGGCAAGCCGTCGGTCGACAGCCTCGGCGCGCCCTGACGGAACCTCCCACCGCGCCGCCGGTTACGCGCGGCATGACCCACGCCACCAACTACCCGCTGCTCGCCGCGCCGCATGTCCATCTGTCTGGCCCGGTCGACCAGCTGATGTACCAGAGCTTCCGCGACCAGCTCGCCGCCGCGCCGACCGAAGGAACGCTCGTCGTCGCGATCTCCACCCTCGGCGGCGACCCGGAGGTCGCGCGGCTGATGGGCGACGAGGTGAGGCTGATCCGCGATTATGAAGGACGCGAGACGCTGTTCCTGGGCAAGGTCGCGGTCTATTCGGCCGGAGCGACCTTCATGGCGGCATTCCCGACCGACAAGCGATTCCTGACCTGCGGCACGCGGATCATGGTGCATGAACGCATCCTCACCGCCGACATGCATCTGTCCGGCCCGCTCAAATCGCTCACCGCGACACTCAAGGCCAAGCTGCACGAGATCGAACATTCGATCCGGATCGAGGAGGAGGGGTTTCGTGACCTGATCGCCGGATCGAAGATCGCGTTCGAGGAGGTCTGCCGCCGCGCACCGGAAAACTGGTATATCGAGGCCGAGGAAGCGCGCGAGCTGGGCCTTGTCCTCGACGTGATCTGACGCGCTCAGAAATTCCTCACCGCCCGCTCATGCCGCCGGAGTGGATCGGCGCTACCCAAAGCGCTCACCAACCGGAGATCACCATGGATCTGCATGCGCCCGACCGTTCGCCCGGAATGAAACTGCTGCTCTCGCTGCTCGTCGCGGCAGTGCTGACCATCCCGCTCTTCACCGTCTATCTCCTCGTCTATGACCGCCAGAGCCAGTCGGAGACGGCGCGAAGCAGCATCGCCGAGGGATGGGGCGGGCCGCAGACGCTGGCCGGTCCGCTGATCGCCATCCCCTATCAAGAAGAGGTGACGCAGACCGTGCAGGAAGGCGGAAAGCCGGTGACGCGCACGTCCGTCCAGCGCCGCGAACTCTTCCTCGCCCCGACGACGCTCGATCTCGACACAAAGGTGAAGCCCGAGCGGCGCGCGCGTTCAATCTATGAGGCGGTGGTCTACGACGCCGATATCAGCGGCGCCGCGACCTTCCGCCTGCCCGCCGACACCGCCCGGATCGTCGATGTCGCCACGCTCGAATTCGACAAGGCCGAACTGCGCTTCGGGGTCGCAGACCCGCGCGGGCTGAAACCCGCCAACCGCATCACGATCGACGAAGCCCCCGTTGCCGCCCAGCCCGGCAACGGCCCTGCCGCGACCGGTGGATCGGGATTCTTCGCCAGCTTCGACGCCGCAATGTTGCGCGATGGGGTGGTGACCGCACGTTTTGCGTTTGCGCTGCGCGGCCATTCGGTGATCGCGCTCGCGCCGCGCGCCGGTGCGACCCGCTGGACCGTCACCTCGCCCTGGCAGCATCCCAGCTTCACCGGCGGCTTCCTGCCCGAAAGCCGCGGAGTGACCGCCGACGGCTTTTCCGCGACGTACAAGATTTCGAACCTCGCGCTCGGGGTAACGCTGGTCAGCACCGCCGATTCCGCGGTCGAGCTGCGCGCGCCGGAGGTGCAGACGACCTCCGCCTATGCGCGCGGCAGCAACGTCCCCACCGCCGAGGCACAGGTCGGCCTGATCCAGCCGGTCGACCTCTATTCGCAGGTCAACCGCAGCGTGAAGTACGGCTTCCTGTTCATCGGCTTCACCTTCATGGCATTCCTGCTGTTCGATGTGGTTGCGGGCGTGCGGGTGTCGGCGGTCGAATATCTGCTGGTCGGCGCGGGGCTGGTGCTGTTCTTCGTCCTGCTGCTCGCCTTTGCCGAAGTCATCGGCTTCACCCCCGCCTATCTGGTCGCGGGCGCGGGGATCATCGCGCTGCTCACTGCCTATAGCGCTGCTGTACTCGGCAGCCGTCGCAGGGCCGGGTTCATCGCCGGGCTGCTCATCGCGCTCTACGGCGTGCTATACATCCTGCTCAGCCTGGAGGCCTATTCGCTGCTGATCGGATCGCTGCTGCTCTTCGCGGCGCTGGCGGCGGTGATGTACCTGACCCGCAACCTCGACTGGGGCGGGCGCTCGGCTCCCCTGACCGAAGCGTAGGTCGTCGGGAGAGGGGCGGGTTCGCAAGCCCCCCTCTCCACCGCCCTGCACACCCCCGGTGCGCCCGACAACGAACCGCCCATGCGACTTTTCCACCGCTTGTGTTTGCAGCCGGGGCGGCGGTTATGTATCTGACCGGCAAAAGCTGACGGGGCGACGCCCCCATAGATACCGTACGGGGTTCAGAATGGCCGATTTCGTCCTTCCTAAGAACAGCAAGATCACGAAGGGCAGGGCGCATCCGGCGCCGCAGGGCGCGGGTCGGCCCCGGACCTTCACCATCTATCGTTACGACCCGGATTCGGGCCAGAACCCGCGCTACGACAAATTCACCATCGACCTCGACGATTGCGGGCCGATGGTTCTGGACGCGCTGATCAAGATCAAGTCGGAGATCGACCCGTCGCTCACCTTCCGCCGCTCGTGCCGCGAGGGCATTTGCGGGTCGTGCTCGATGAACATGGACGGCAAGAACGGCCTCGCCTGCACCACCGCGATCGAGGATATCAAGGGCGATATCAAGATCACCCCGCTGCCCGCGATGGACGTGATCAAGGACCTCGTCCCCGATTTCACGCACTTCTACGCGCAGTACGCGTCGATCAAGCCGTGGCTTGAGACGGTGACCCCGCCGCCCTCGGGCAAGGAGCGACTGCAGTCGCCCGAGGACCGGGCCAAGCTCGACGGCCTCTATGAGTGCATCCTGTGCGCCTGCTGCTCGACCAGCTGCCCGAGCTATTGGTGGAACAGCGACCGCTTCCTGGGTCCGGCGATCCTGCTCCAGGCATATCGCTGGCTCGCCGACAGCCGCGACGAGGCGACCGGCGAGCGGCTCGACGAGCTGGAGGATCCGTTCCGCCTGTATCGCTGCCACACGATCATGAACTGCGCGAATGTCTGCCCCAAGGGCCTCAGCCCCGCCAAGGCGATCGCGGAGATCAAGAAGATGGAAGCCGAGCGGATCGTTTGATCGCGCGCGCCGTCCTTGCACTGGTCCTGCTCGCGGCCCCCGCCGCCGCGCAGGATCGCGAGGTCGCCCCCGGCATCCGGCTGATCGAAGGCAGCTTCGAACCCGGCCGCCAGCCCGATGGCAATTCGGTGCTGATCGAGGGTCCCGACGGCCTGCTGCTGATCGACACCGGCCGCCACGCAGCGCATCTGGCAAAGGTCGAGGCGGCGATCGCGGCCCGGGGCAAGCCGCTCCGTCGCATCGTCAACACCCATTGGCACCTCGATCACGTCAGCGGCAATCTTGCGCTCAAGGCGAAGCATCCTGACGTCCGCGTATCGGCCAGCAATGCGATCGACGGCGCGCTCGACGGCTTCCTCAAACGCAGCGCCGAGGGTGCCCGCGCCGCGCTCGACGCGGGCAAGATCCCCGAACCGATGGCGAGCGACGTGCGCGGCGACCTCGCCACCTTTGCGCGGGGTAAGGAGCTACGCCCCGATGACGTGATCCGCCGAACGACCGCGGACAAAAGCACCGGACGTCGCATCGACATCCACCTCGCCCGCCACGCCGCGACCGAAGGTGACGTCTGGCTCTACGATCCGCAGAGCCGCGTGCTGATCGCGGGCGATCTGGTGACCGATCCCGCGCCGTTCCTCGATACCGCCTGCCCCGATGGCTGGCGCAAGGCGCTCGACGCGCTCGCCGCAACGCCCTTCGTCACGCTGATCCCCGGCCATGGCGCACCGATGGATCGCGCAGCGTTTTTGGCGTGGAAGACGAGTTTCGATGCCTTTGTCGACTGCGCACGCGGGACGCAGAAGGTGACCTATTGCGCCGCTGGCTGGTACGACCGCGCAACGTCGCACAGCACATTCGCGACCGAGAAGGTGCGCATCCTCGGCATGGCCGATTATTACGCCAACCGCATCCGCAGCGGCGACCTGGACAAGAACTGCCCCGCATGAATCCCGAGCCGCATTTCACCTACACCGACGACCCGGACCATCCAGGCTGGAAGCGCTGGGAGCTGCGCGACCCGTCCCGCTTCAACGCCTTTCTCGGCCCGATCCTGACCCGGATCGTGGACGGCAAGGCGCTGGTGCGGATGGTGCCGGGGCGTGAACACTCCAACCTGCGCGATTCGACCCATGGCGGGGCGCTGCTCGGCTTCATGGACGTCGCGCTGTTCGCCGCCGCGCGCAGCTTCGGTTTGCTCAGCGCGGGCGGCGCAGTGACGCTCGATCTCTCGGCCCAGTTCATCGGCACCAGCCGCATCGGCGAGCCGATCGTCGCCGAGGTCGAACTGCTGCGTGAAACCGGGCGGATGCTGTTCATGCGCGGGCTGGTGCGACAGGAGGAGAGTGTTCTCGCCAGCTTTTCCGGCACCGTGCGCAAATCATCTCCAGCCCCATGACCGGCGTCCTCGAACGCTATCAGGCGCTGGTCGCCGCGGGCGAACTGCGCGCCGACCCCGATCAGGCCGCTGCCGCGCGCCGTCTTGCCCATCTCGCGCACGAACTCGAACAGGGACCGCGCAAGGGCAGCGTGCTGTGGCGACTCGCCCGGCGCGCGCCGGAGGCGCCGCGCGGCGTGTACATGTGGGGCGGTGTCGGGCGCGGCAAGTCGATGCTGATGGACCTGCTGTTCGGCTGCGTGAAGATCGAGCGCAAGCGCCGCGTCCATTTCCACGAGTTCATGATCGAGGTCCACGCGCGGATCGCCGAGGAGCGCAAGAAGGAAGCCGGCGACCCGATTCCGCCGGTAGCCAAGGCGCTGGCCGAGAACCTCCGCCTGCTCGCGTTCGACGAGATGGTGATCAACAACACCGCCGACGCGATGATCCTCTCGCGCCTGTTCACCGCGATGATGGCCGAGGGGCTGTGCGTGGTCGCGACGTCGAACCGCCCGCCCGACGATCTCTACAAGGACGGGCTGCAGCGCGACAGCTTCCTGCCCTTCATCGCGCTGCTCAAGGACAAGCTCGACGTCCTGCCATTGAACGGCCCGACCGATTATCGCCGCGATCGGCTGGGGATGATGGACATGTGGCTGACCCCCAACAGCCCGGCCAACACCGCGACACTCTCTGCTGCCTTCTTCCGCCTGACCGATTTCTCGGTCGAGGACCGCGCGCATGTGCCGAGCGAAGACCTGTCGGTACAGGGCCGCACGCTGCACGTCCCCAAGGCGCTGAAGGGCGTCGCGGTCTTCTCGTTCAAGCGATTGTGCGGGGAAGCGCGCGGCGCGTCCGACTATCTCGCCATCGCGCGACGCTATCACACCGTCATCATCGTCGGCATCCCGCGCCTCGGCCCGGAAAACCGCAACGAGGCGGCGCGCTTCGTCACGCTGATCGACGCGCTGTACGAGCATAAGGTCAAGCTGCTGGCGATGGCCGACGCCGCCCCGATCGATCTTTATGCGGAGGGCGACGGCAAGTTTGAGTTCGAACGCACCGTGTCGCGGCTGATGGAAATGCAGTCGGAAGAGTATCTGGCGCAGGGGCATGGCACGGCGGCCTGATCACCCCGCCACCGCCCCCGCCAGCTCCGCGCCGCGCCCGGTCAACCCATAGAGCGCCACCGGGGGAAACCGATCCTCCAGTCGCCGCGCGACCAGATCCTGTCCGATCATCGCCTGCAACGTCAGCGACAGCGCGCGCGCCGTGACCGGCGCGAGCCGCGACTGGAGCGCGTTGAAGCGGGTCCAGTCCGCCCCCAGCCCATCCGCCACCGGCAACGTCCAGCGCGACAGATCGGGCGCCTCCAGTCCCAGCCGCACGCGCACGTCCTCGATCCGCTCGCACGCCGCGCCGATCGCGCGCCCGGCTTCGGTCAGCACATATTCGGGGCGCAGCGGGTGGCCATGGCCGGGATTGGGCATCACCCAGCCCTGTTCGCGCAGGTAAGCCAACGTCCGCGTCAGGCTGTTGCGCGACATCGAAAAGCGCCGCTCGATCACCGCAAAGCGCGACCCCTGTTCGCGGCTGAGCAGCGCCAGCACGGGAATCGTCCACCGCCCCGCCGCCAGCCGCTGCAATACCGCACTTGTCAGAACCGGATCATCCACGCGCTTGACCAAATCGCAATCTGCTATACAAATGGAACCATAGAGTCGGGAGGACGATATGGCAAGCGAAGCTACCCTTGAGGCAACTCACGCGACGATCCCCTATGACGGCGGCCTGACCTGCGCGCTCAGCGTCACCAGCCTCGACCGCGCGATTCCCTGGTACGAAAGCGTGCTGGGACTGAAACTGCTCTACCGGATGGACGAGATCGCGTGGTGCGAGCTCGAAACGGGGGTCGCGCGGGTCAATCTAGGCCTGTCGCAGGTCGAGAGCGCGGGCGGCCCCGGTGGTGCGACGCTGACCTTCGGCGTCACCGATCTCGACGCGGCCAAGGCGGCGCTCGATGCGGCGGGCGTGCGACAGGATGGCCCGATCAACGAAATCCCCGGCATGGTCCGCCTGCTCACTTTCTACGACCCCGACGGCAATGCGCTGATGTTCTATCAGGATGCGTCGGGCGCAAGCTGACCCGCAACATTTCCAACATACTCGAAATAATACTTGCGCGGCGGCTAACGATTCGATATTTCCACGATTATGGAAATGAAAGACGACACCGCCGCCGTCGCAGCCCTTTCGGCACTGGCACAGGAGCATCGCCTCGCGCTGTTCCGCCTGCTGGTTCAGGCCGGGCCTGACGGGCTTCCCGCCGGAACCATCGCCGAAAAGCTCGGCGTCCCCGCCTCGTCGCTGTCCTTCCATCTCGGCCATCTCAACCGCGCCGGGCTGGTCAGCCAGACGCGGCAGGGGCGGTCGCTGATCTATGCCGCCGACTATGCCGCGATGAACGGCCTGCTCGGCTATCTCATGGAAAATTGCTGCGGCGGCGCGGGATGCGCGGCCCCCGCCGAACAGCCCGAAAGGAAATCCGCATGAAGCGCATGCATGTGCATGTCGGCGTGACCGACCTCGATCGTTCGATCGCCTTCTACTCCACCCTGTTCGGGGTGCAGCCCAGCGTCACCAAGCCCGACTATGCCAAGTGGATGCTGGAAGATCCGCGTGTCAATTTCGCGATCTCGGCGGGCAATCACGCCGCGACGGGGATCGAACATCTCGGCATTCAGGTCGAGGATGGCGACGAGCTGGTCGAAGTCTATGGCCGCCTGCGCGCCGCCGACCGCCCGGTGCTGGAGGAGGGCGCAACCACCTGCTGCTATGCCAAGTCCGAAAAGAGCTGGATCGCCGATCCCGATGGCGTCGTGTGGGAAGCGTTCCTGACCGAAGGGGAGGCGACCGTCTATGGCGACTCCCCCGCTTTGTCCGCGCTGTCGGACAATGCGCGGCCCGACGCCTGCTGCGCGCCGCAGCTCGCGCCACCCGCGTCTGCCCCCAAGTCCGCCTGCTGCTGAGGGTCGGGGAATGTCAGAGCCGGTCGATATCGTCATCTATCACAACCCCGATTGCGGCACGTCGCGCAACGCACTGGCGATGATCCGCAATGCGGGAATCGAGCCGCATGTGGTGGAGTATCTCAAGACCCCGCCCAGCCGCGCACTGCTGGTCGAACTGCTCGCCCGCGCGGGCGCGACCCCGCGCGACTGGCTGCGCGAGAAGGGCACGCCCTATGCGCAGCTCGGCCTCGACGATTCGACTCTCTCCGACGACGCACTGCTCGACGCGATTATGGCGCATCCGCTGCTGATCAACCGGCCCATCGTCGTCTCCCCGCTCGGCGTCGCACTATGCCGCCCGTCTGAAGCGGTACTCGACCTGCTGCCCGCCGCCCAGCGCGGCGCCTTCGCCAAGGAAGATGGCGAGCGCGTCGTCGACGCCGCCGGCAACCGACTTTCCTGACAGGACCACCATGACCGACACCTCCTCCCCGCTCGGCCTGTTCGAGCGCTGGCTCTCGCTCTGGGTCGCGCTGGCGATCCTTGCCGGACTCGCGCTTGGCCTGATCGCGCCGGGCGTCACCACCGCGCTCGCGGGGCTGGAAATTGCCTCGGTCAACCTCGTCGTCGCGGTGCTGGTTTGGGCGATGATCTATCCGATGATGGTCGGGGTCGATTTCGCCAGCATCCGCGATGTCGGGCGCAAGCCCAAGGGGCTGGTGATCACCCTGGTCGTCAACTGGCTGATCAAGCCCTTCACCATGGCCGCGCTCGCGATCCTGTTCTTCGACTGGATTTATGCAGACCTGATCCCGCGCGACCTGGGCCAGCAATATATTGCTGGCCTGATCCTGCTCGGCGCCGCTCCCTGTACCGCAATGGTGTTCGTCTGGGCCCAGATGACCAGGGGCGATCCCGCCTACACGCTGGTGCAGGTGTCGGTGAACGACCTCGTCATGATTATCGCCTTCGCCCCGATCGTCGCCTTGCTGCTCGGCGTCACCGACATCGTCGTGCCGTGGGAGACGTTGCTGCTCTCGGTCGCGCTCTATGTCGTGATCCCGCTGGTGGCCGGTGCCGTCACGCGCAACCGGGTGGTCGCCGCGCATGGCGGAGACGTAACAGCGGTCGACGCCTTCACCGCCCGGCTCAAGCCCTGGTCGATCATCGGCCTGCTCGCCACCGTCGTGCTGCTGTTCGCATTTCAGGCGGAAACGATCGTCGCCAACCCGCTGCTGATCGCGCTGATCGCGGTGCCTATCCTGATCCAGTCCTATGCGATCTTCGCCATCGCCTATGCCGCGGCCAAGGCGTGGAAAGTCCCGCACAATATCGCCGCGCCATGCGCGCTGATCGGCACGTCGAACTTCTTCGAGCTTGCGGTGGCGGTCGCGATCGGCCTGTTCGGCCTGTCGAGCGGCGCGGCGCTCGCCACCGTGGTCGGCGTGCTGGTCGAGGTGCCGGTGATGCTCAGCCTCGTCGCCTTCGCCAACCGCACGCGGGGCAGTTTTCCGGCGGCGTGACCGGCTAGTCCAGGTTCGGCCGCAACCAGCGTTCCGCCTGCTCGACACTGACCCCGCGCCGCCCGGCATATTCCTCCAGCTGGTCGCGCCCCACCCGCGCGACGCCGAAATATTCCGACTGCGGGTGCCCGAAGTAAAATCCGCTGACCGCCGCGGTCGGCAGCATCGCAAAACTCTCGGTCAGCGTGATTCCGGTCTTCTTGTGCGCACCCAGCATCTCGAACAGGATCGGCTTCAGGCTGTGCTCGGGGCAGGCCGGATAGCCGGGTGCCGGGCGGATGCCGCGATACTGCTCCTTGATCAGCGCCTCGTTGGTCAGCTGCTCGCCCTCGGCATAGCCCCACAGAGCCGTGCGCACGAAATGGTGCAGCCGCTCGGCGAACGCCTCGGCAAGGCGATCGGCCAGCGCCTTCAACAGGATGTCGCTGTAATCGTCGATCGCCGCCTTGAACCGCGCCAGATGCGGCTCGATCCCGTGGATCGACACCGCGAACCCGCCGATCCAGTCGCCCTGCCGGTCGATGAAGTCGGCGAGGCACATATTGGCGCGGCCTTCGCGCTTCTGGATCTGCTGGCGCAGCATCGGGAGGGTGACATGCTTCTCGTCCTCGACATGGACGATGATGTCGTCGCCCTGACGGCGGCACGGCCACAGCCCGGCAACGCCACGTGCGGTCAGCCAGCGTTCCTCGATGATCCGGTCGAGCATCCTCTGCGCATCGGCAAACAGGCTGGTCGCGCTCTCGCCGACCACCTTGTCCTCCAGGATCGCCGGATAATTGCCCGCCAACTCCCATGCACGGAAGAACGGCGTCCAGTCGATATACTGGCGCAGATCCTTCAGGTCCCAATCGGGAAATGTGTGGACGCCCGGCATGCGCGGCTTGCCGGGCTTGAGGCTCATATCGGCGTCGAACGCGTTGGCACGCGCGGTTTCCAGCGGCACCAGATCGCTCTGGCCCTTGTTGGCGCGGGCAATGCGCACCGCCTCATACTCGTCGGCGACCTTGGCGACATAATCGTCGCGGATCGTGTCGCTGACCAAAGTCGTCGCAACACCGACCGCGCGGCTCGCGTCGAGCACATGCACCACCGGCCCGTCATAGGCCGGCGCGATCTTGAGCGCAGTATGCACCTTCGACGTGGTCGCGCCGCCGATCAGCAACGGCATGGTCATGCCGGAGCGCTTCATCTCCTCGGCCACCGTCACCATCTCGTCGAGCGAGGGGGTGATAAGGCCCGACAGGCCGATCATGTCGGCGTCATTCTCGTTTGCCGCCTGCAGGATCGTCGACCACGGGACCATCACGCCCAGATCGACCACCTCGAACCCGTTGCACTGCAGGACGACGCCGACGATGTTCTTGCCGATGTCATGCACGTCGCCCTTGACGGTCGCCATGATGACCTTGCCCTTGCCCTTCGCCCCCGGCTCCTTCGACGCCTCGATATAGGGGAGCAGGTGCGCGACCGCCTTCTTCATCACGCGCGCGCTTTTCACCACCTGCGGCAGGAACATCTTGCCCGACCCGAACAGGTCGCCGACGACGTTCATCCCGTCCATCAGCGGGCCTTCGATCACCTCGATCGGCTTGGCGGCCTTCTGGCGGCACTCCTCGGTATCCTCGACGACATATTGGTCGATGCCCTTGACCAGCGCATGCTCCAGCCGCTTTTCGACCGCCCAGCCGCGCCACTCCGCCGCTTGCTTCTCCGCCACCGCATCGGTGCCGCGAAACTTCTCGGCGAGCGCGACCAGCCGGTCACCCGCCTCGGGATCGCGGTTGAGGATCACATCCTCGCATGCGGTGCGCAGTTCCGGCTCGATCTGGTCGTAAATGTCGAGCTGACCGGCATTGACGATCGCCATGTCGAGGCCCGCAGGGATCGCATAGTAGAGGAACACGCTGTGCATCGCGCGGCGCACCGGCTCGTTGCCGCGAAAGCTGAACGACAGGTTGGAGAGGCCGCCCGAGAAATGGACATGCGGGCAGCGCGCCTTGATCTCCTTCACCGCCTCGATGAAGTCGACGCCGTAATTGTTATGCTCCTCGATTCCCGTCGCGACCGCGAACACATTGGCGTCGAAGATGATGTCCTCGGGCGGGAAGCCGATGCCCATCAGCTCCTTGTACGCCCGCTCGCAAATCTCGACCTTGCGTGCCTGGGTATCGGCCTGTCCGACCTCGTCGAACGCCATGACGACGACCGCCGCGCCATAGTTCATGCATTTGCGGGCGTGTTCCAGGAATTGCGGCACGCCTTCCTTCATGCTGATCGAATTGACGATCGGCTTGCCCGAAACGCACTTCAGCCCCGCCTCGATCACGTCCCATTTGGAGCTGTCGATCATCACCGGCACGCGCGCAATGTCCGGCTCGGCCGCGATCAGCTTGAGGAAGGTCGTCATCGCCTCATGCGCGTCGAGCAGGCCTTCGTCCATGTTGACGTCGATCACCTGCGCGCCATTCTCGACCTGCTGCCGCGCGACCTCGACCGCGGCGGTATAGTTGCCGGCCATGATCAGCTTCTTGAACTTGGCAGAGCCCGTGACGTTGGTGCGCTCGCCGATATTGACGAAGGCGGTGGAGGTGGGGGTCGTCGAGGTCATGTCACTTTCCAAATCCTCCCCGGAACGGGGAGGGGGACCATGCGAAGCATGGTGGAGGGGCCCTCCGCTAATCTTTCCGCTGGTGGAGGGCCCCCTCCACCACGCCGCTTCGCGTCGCGGTCCCCCTCCCCGTTCCGGGAGGATTTTTTGGTCACGCCGCCATCACGAACGGCTCCAGCCCCGCAAGCTGCGTCCGCACCGGCGGCGTCGGAATCGCGCGCGGCGGCAGGTCCTTCACCGCATCGGCAATCGCCTTGATATGCTCCGGGGTCGATCCGCAGCAGCCGCCCAGGATGTTGACCTGCCCCTGATCGGCCCATTCCTTGACCAGCCCGGCGGTCGTCTGCGGTGCCTCGTCATAGGCGCCCAGTTCGTTGGGCAGACCCGCATTGGGATAGACCATGATCAGCGTGTCGCAGAGCTTGGAGAGCGTCGCGACATGCGGGCGCAGCTGCTCCGCCCCGAACGAGCAGTTGAGCCCGATCGTCACCGGCTTGGCGTGGCGGATCGCCGCCCAGAACGCCTCGACCGTATGGCCCGACAGATTGCGGCCCGACAGGTCGGTCAGCGTCATCGACATCATGATCGGCAGGTCGCGGCCCAGCGCCTCGCCCGCCTCGATCGCCGCCATCACGCCGGCCTTGGCGTTCAGCGTATCGAACACCGTCTCGATCAGGATGAAGTCCACCCCACCTTCGACCAGCGCATCGATCTGCTCGCGATACACGTCCTTGAGCGTATCGAAATCGATCTCGCGATAGCCCGGATCATTGACGTCGGGCGACAGCGACAGCGTCTTGTTGGTCGGCCCGAGCGCGCCGGCGACGAAGCGCGGACGTCCATCCTTCGCCTCGAACTCGTCGGCGATCTGACGCGCCATCTTCGCGCTTTCGACGTTGATCTCCCGCACCAGATGCTCGGCGCCATAATCGGCCTGGCTGATGCGGTTGGCGGAGAAGGTGTTGGTCTCGGCAATATCGGCCCCCGCCTCGAAATAGGCGCGGTGGATCGACGCGGGCACCTCGGGCTTGGTCAGCGCGAGGATGTCGTTGTTACCCTTTTGGTCATGGCTGAGGCCGAGGTTTCCGGCATAGGCCGCCTCGTCCAGCTTCCAGTTCTGGATCTCGGTCCCGAATGCCCCATCGGTGATCAGGATCCGCTTGGCGGCTTCGGCCAGCAGTTTTTCGCGTGGTGTCATGTCTTTTCTCTCTCCCCTCCCGCTTGCGGGAGGGGCTGGGGAAGGGCCTGTTCAATCACGGGAAGGCCCGGCCTCCGACAGGCCCTCCCCTAACCCCCTCCCGCAAGCGGGAGGGGAACTTTACGCTGCCACGCTCGCCGCCGCGCCGCGCGGGCGCACGCCCAGCAAATGGCAGATCGCGTAGCTCAGCTCGGCGCGGTTGAGCGTGTAGAAGTGGAACTGCCGCACGCCGCCCGCATAGAGGTTGCGGCACAATTCCGCCGCCAGCGTCGCGGCGACCAGCTGGCGCGCGGCGGGGCGGTCGTCCAGCCCGTCGAACAGCCGTGCCATCCATGCCGGCACGTCGGTGCCGCACATCGCCGACATCTTCTGGACCGCAGCAAAGCTCATCACCGGCATGATCCCCGGGACGATCTCGGCATTGATCCCCGCCGCTGCCGCCGCGTCGCGAAAGCGCAGGAAGGTATCCGCCTCAAAGAAGAATTGCGTGATCGCGCGGTTCGCGCCCGCATCGATCTTGCGCTTCAGATTATCCAGGTCGTGCGCCGCATCGGGCGAATCCGGATGGCATTCGGGATAGGCCGCGACCGAAATCTCGAACGGGTGCAGCTTGCGCAGCCCCGCGACCAGATCGGCGGCATTCTCATAGCCGCCGGGATGGGTCGCGTACTTCTCACCCGCGCGCGGCGGATCGCCACGCAGCGCGACGATATGGCGCACGCCCGCCGCCCAATATTCATTGGCGACCGCGTCGATCTCGTCCTTGGTCGCCTCGACACAGGTGAGGTGTGCGGCTGCAGGAATCGGGGTCTCGCGCGCGATGCGCGCGACGGTGTTGTGAGTCCGCTCGCGCGTCGTCCCGCCCGCGCCATAGGTCACCGACACGAAGCGCGGGTCGAGCGGGGCCAGCGTCTCGACCGACTCCCACAGGGTCTTTTCCATCGCCTCGGTCTTGGGCGGGAAGAATTCGAAGCTGACCTCGATATCCCCGGCCACATCCGCAAACAGCGGCGGCGCTGACGGGTCGCGTTCGATACTCATGCTGCCTTCACCTCATTCACTGGCAGTTGTTCCCCCGGCTGTCCGGCCTTGCGGCCCAGCCATAATTTCACGGTCAGCGCGCCGCCCTCCAGCGTCTGGGTCTGGATCGGCGCGAGCCCCGCCTTGGCGAACCAGCCGAGCATCTGCTCGTCCGAAAAGCCGAGGCGCACATGCCCCTCGCGGCTGCGCAATTCCTCGCGGTCGTGCGGCGCGAAATCGACGATCAGCAGGCGACCGCCCGCGCTGAGCACCCGCGCCGCCTCGCCAATCGCTGCGCCCGGCTGCTGCGCGAAGTGAAGCACATGGTGCAGGATCGCCGCATCGGCCTCGCCATCGCTCATCGGCAGCGCATAGAGGTCCGCCTGACGCAGCTCGGCATTGGCGATGCCCTGTTCCGACAGCTTCGCGCGCGCAAGCCGCAGCATTTCCGACGACCGGTCGATGCCCAGCGCGCGTTCGGCGCGCGGCGCGAACAATTCCAGCATCCGCCCGGTGCCGGTTCCGATGTCGATCAGCTTGGCGATCGGCTGGCCATCCAGCGCGGTCGCCATCGCCGCCTCGACCTGTTCCTCGGCGACATGAAGCGAGCGGATCGCATCCCACTCCCGGGCGTTCGCCTCGAACCACTCCGCCGCCGCTGCCGCGCGATCGGCGCGCACCGCGGCCAGCCGCGCGCTGTCCGCGATCGCCCAGTGATCTTCACCTTCGTTGCGCCACGCATCGAGTGCAGCGAGGATCGGTCCGGTACGCTTCGCCTCGCCCAGCGCGACGAACACCCAACTGCCTTCCTTGCGCCGCTCGGCGAGGCCAGCATCGCACAGGATCTTCACATGTCGGCTTACCCGCGGCTGGCTCTGCCCCAGCACCTGCGCCAGTTCGCCGACGCTCAGCTCCATCAACCGCAGCAGCGCAAGGATGCGCAACCGCGTCGAATCCGCGAGCGCGCGGAAGGATTCGAGTGCCGTGTTCATGGGCATAGAGATATAAAGATATCTTTATATGCGGTCAATGCGGCTGTGGGTTTTGAGTCCCGCAGCGTATCTTTAGCCCCTCCCGCTTGCGGGAGGGGTTAGAAGAAAAATGTCTTCAAGCCGCGCGCGCTTCCTCGATGATCGGCACCAAAGCGCCCAAAAACTGCGCCGCGCTTGCCTCCCAGGTGAAGCTGCGGCCATAGGCAGCGCACGCATCGCGATCGCGGGTCAGCGCTTCGCCGATCGCCACATCCAGATCATCCGCCATCGCCCCCGTCTCCGGCGTCAGGATATCCACCGGTCCGGTCACCGGATAGCCCGCCACCGGCGTCCCGCACGCCAGCGCCTCGATCATCACCAGTCCGAACGTGTCGGTCTTGCTCGGGAACACGAACACATCCGCCGCGCGATAGGCCTGCGCCAGTTCCTCGCCGAACATCGGGCCAAGGAATTTCGCATCGGGATATTTCGCCGCCAGCGCCGCGCGCGCCGGGCCATCGCCGACCACCACCTTGGTCCCCGGATGGCCTGAGGCGAGAAACGCCTCCAGATTCTTCTCGACGGCGACCCGTCCGACATAAAGCTGCACAGGCCCCGGCAGGTCCGCCATCGCCGGGTGCTTCGTCACCCCCGGGTGGAAATTGGCAAGGTCGACGCCCCGCCCCCAGTGCCGAATTTGAGTCAGGCCATGGTCGACCAGCGCTTGCCGGATCGACGCAGTCGATGCGAGAATCGACTGGGCGGGCGCATGGAACCAGCGGATATAGCGCCACACCCACTCCGCCGGCACGCCCGATCGCGCCTCGACATAGTCGGGGAATTGCGTGTGATAGGCGGTGGTGAACGGGAAATCATGCCGCAGGCACCAGCGGCGCGCGGCGACACACACCGGCCCCTCTGTCGCCAGATGCACCGCATGTGGCGAAAATTCGTCGAGCAGGTCGCCGATCGTCCGGCTGCGCACCATCGCCAACCGGATTTCGGGATAGGTCGGGCACGGCACCGAGTAGAAGAGGTCGGGGGAAATCACCCGCACCTGATGTCCCTGCGCCTCCAGCACCCGCTTCACCGACTGCAGCGTCCGGACGACACCGTTCACCTGTGGCTCCCAGGCGTCGGTCACGATCGCGATCCGCATTTCCTCGTCGCTCAAGCCGCTGCGCGCTCCTCGACCCTCTCCGAGCCGAGGTCACGCGCTGCGATCTCGTCGGCCCAATGGAGAATTTCCATCCGGCCATCGTAATGTTCGACCAGAGCGGTGCAACCCTCCACCCAATCGCCGTCATTATAATATTCGATGCCGTCAATCGTCCGCATCTCGGCCGTGTGGATATGCCCAGCAATCACGCCATCGACACCGCGCGCGGCGGCTTCCTTGGCGACGATCTCCTCGAAGCCGCAGATGAACTCGACCGCGTTCTTCACCTTCTGCTTGGCGTGCTTGCTCAGCGACCAATAGGGCAGGCCGCGCCAGCGCCGGTATTTGTTGCACCAGCGGTTGAGCGCCATCACCGCCGTATAGGCGGCGTCGCCGACATGCGCGAGCCAGCGGTGGCTCAGCGTGATTGCGTCGAACTCGTCGCCATGCAGCACCAGCAGTCGGCGACCATCGGCGGTCTGGTGGATCGCCTGGCGCTTGATCTCGACGCCGCCAAAGCTCAGCCCACTGAACTGGCGGAAAATCTCGTCATGGTTGCCGGGGATGTAGATCACCCGGGCGCCGCGCTTGGCGCGCTTCAGGATGCGCCACACGATGTCGTTATGCGCCGCGGGCCAGTAAAATTTCTTCTTCAGCTGCCACCCGTCGATGATGTCGCCGACCAGGTAGATGGTGTCGCTGTCGACATGATCCAGAAAGTCGATCAGCATCTCGGCGTTGCAGCCGCGCGTGCCGAGATGGATGTCGCTGATCCAGATCGTCCGATAGCTGCGGCGCTCGGTGACGGTCTTTTCCGGAATCACCGGATCGGTACCGGTAAAGTCGGCGAAGTCCGCGACATGCGTATCGAACGGAAGTCGTGTGATCGTGGCCATGTGCGCGCCCCGTGCAATGCCCTTGCCCGGCCCGCCTATGGCGATGGAATGTTACAGCTCGAATCGTGTGTGCGTCACCGATCTGTCATGCGGTGATCGGGATATACCCCTTCAACCCTTCGACCCGCGCGATCCACGCACGCACCGCAGGGAACGGCTCCAGGACGAACCCGCCCTCCTCGGCGACATGCGTATATGCATAGAGGCAGATATCGGCGACGCTCGGTGCATCGCCCACGAACCACGCGCGTGACGCCAGATGCTCGTCCATCAGCTTGAGCGCGGCGACGCCCGCCGCACGCTTGCCCGGCAACAGCGCGCGCTGAAGGTCGTCGAGATTCCCTTCCCCGACCCAGCCCATCCAGAACCGCACCGTCGCGATGTTCGGCTCGTGATTATACTGTTCCCAGAACATCCAGCGCAGCATGTCCGCGCGATCGAACGGGTCGCTCGGCACCAGCGCTGTCCCGTCGGCAAGGTAGAAGGTCGCGGCATTGCTCTCGGGCAGGAACCGCTCGCCCAGCTGCAGCACGGGGATGCCCATTGGCGTTGACGTTGGCGAGGAACGCCGGCGTCCGCGTCTCCCCGCAATGATGTCATAGCTGCGCCGCTCGATCGCGGTGCCGGTCAGCGCGGCGGCCAGGCGGATCTTGTAGCAATTCCCCGACGGGGCATATTCATGCAGGATCGGCGTCATCGTCCGTTCCCCCGATTTCGTTCCCTCGCCCAGCGCGACATTCCCCGCCGCCGCCGCACCCTTGACCAGCCCGTCGAGCGAGCCGCCATCAAAGCCCAGCTCCTTCATCAGCCCGTCGAGCATCGGTGCCTGCGCACGATAGCGCAGCGCCGCGGCGACCGCCGAATCGGCAAGGTTCCCGTCCCCGCCGCCGCTCGCCGCGCCCGCACCGCCAGTACCGCCCGACGTGAGCCCGTCGACCTGGACGATCTTGATGCTGTCGATCGCTTCCATCGGCTTGGCCGCCTCGCGGATCACCTCGGGCAGCACCTTGAGCAGCGCTAGCTTGGTCTGGAGCGAGATCTGGTCGGACGACAACAGGTTCGCAGCCTCGTTGATCGCACGCTGGCCCGCCGCCTCGACCTCGAACCGCACCCGGTCCGCCTCGGCGCGCAGCTTCGCCGCTTCG
Organism: Sphingomonas sp. J315; assembly: GCF_024666595.1. Taxonomy (NCBI): domain Bacteria; kingdom Pseudomonadati; phylum Pseudomonadota; class Alphaproteobacteria; order Sphingomonadales; family Sphingomonadaceae; genus Sphingomonas; species Sphingomonas sp. J315. The sequence continues at coordinate 763,648 of NZ_CP088296.1, forward strand.
GCCTCACCCTCCGCAACCAGCCGCGCCGCCTCGGCGCGGTCCGCCGCCGCCTGCTTCTCCGCCTCCGCCTCGACCTTGACGCCGATCGCCGCACGCTCCGCCTCACGCGCCGCGTCGATCAGTTCGATCCGCTTGGTACGCTCGGCGATCTCGGCCTCGCGCGCGGTCGCGACCTGTTCCTCGGCGACCACTGCCGCCGCGCGCGCCTTGTCGGCCTCGGCTCGCGACTGGCTTTCCTCGCGGCTCTTGTTCTGCACCGCGATCTGCTGTTCCTGCCGCGCCAGTTCCAGCGCCTGGGTCTGGGCGATCTGCGCTTCCTTGACCGCGCGGTCGGCCTCGATCTGCGAGCTGTCGATCTGCTTCTTCGCCTCGATCCGCGCCTGATCCGCCTCGCGGGTGCGCAGCGCCTGCTCCTGCGCCACTTCGGACGCCTGCGCCGCGCGCTTCAGTTCGATCTCGCGCTCCTGCTCCAGCCGCGCGAATTCGGTGTCGCGCCCGATCAGGAAGGACTGGCGCTCGGCCTCGAGGTTTTTGGTCTCGATCTGGACGCGGGTATCCTGCTCGATGTCGTTGCGCGCCTTTTTGCGCAGCTCGATCTGCTCGGTCAGCTTGGTCAGACCCTCGGCGTCGAACGCATTGTTGGCGTTGAAATGCTCGATGCTGGTCTGGTCGAGCCCGGTCAGCGAGACCGATTCCAGCTCGAGCCCGTTCATCGCCAGATCGGCGGACGAGACCTGCTGCACCTTCTGGACGAATTCGGCGCGCTGCTCGTGCAGCTGGTTCATCGTCATCCCCGCCGCGACCGAGCGCAACGCATCGACGAACTTGCCCTCGACCAGCTCTTTCAGCGCGTCGGGGTTCATCGTCCGCATGCCCAGCGTCTGCGCCGCAGTGGCGATCGACTGGCTGTCGGGCTTCACGCGAACATAGAATTCCGCCTTCACGTCGATCCGCAGCCGGTCGAGCGTGATCAGCGCATCGGCATTCTTGCGCTCGACCGCGAGCCGCACGGTGTTCATGTTGACCGGCATCGTCTCATGGAACACCGGCAGCACCAGCGCGCCGCCGTTGATCACCACCTTCTCGCCGCCAAAGCCGGTACGGACGAAGCCGATCTCCTTCGACGCGCGCTTGTACAGCCGCGCGATCACCAACCCGATGATCAACAGCGTCAGCAGCCCGCCGCCCGCATAGATCAGATAGGGGAGGATCGACCCGCCCGCCGTGGCTACTTCCTGCATGCACTAAACCCCCAGTCTCGGCAGATGATGATCGCCATATGCGATCGCACGAAAGACATCGCCCTCGCGCCGCACCAGCAGCACGCGCTCGCCTTCTTCGAAAACCTGTCCCGCATTGTCGGGCTCGACCATCAGGTAGTGCGCCTGGCCGTGCCAGTCCTCGACCCGCGCGCGCGCCGGCGATCCGGTGGTGGCGCGCCCTGTCAGAATCTGCGCCTGGCTCCCGACCAGATCGTCCACATCGATCGCAGTCGTATGGTCCTGCGGCAGGATCGGCCCGAGCAGCCGCGCCGACAGCCCGGTCATGGGCAGCGCCAGCACCACGGCACCCGGCACCGCGATCCAGCCGGGCAGGAGGACGCCGAACAGGTCGCGCGCCAGTTGCTGCCCGATCAGCCCGATCAGTCCGAAACTCGCCAGCAGCAACACGATGACGACCAGCAACGGCACCCGCCCGAACCCCAGCCAGTCGAGCCAGTCGGGCGCGTCGATATCGGCGTCTCCGGCCAGCCCCAACGCCTGCACGAACCCGAGCAGCAGCATCAGGACGAGCGCCGAAACGAAGACGATATTCTCCGGCGCTGACAGAAAGGCGAACACGTCGAAACCCCCGATTCGTTCGCCAGTCTAGGGGGTTGGTAACAGCCCCGCCACCATTTCCGGCTGCGCTCAGACGGTCAGCACGATCTTCCCGATATGCGCCCCGTTCTCCATCCGCCGATGCGCCTCGGCGGCTTCGGCGAGCGGGTAGGTGCGGTCGATCACCGGCCTCAGCCGCCCCTCGGCAACGAACGGCCACACCGCGCGCGACAGTTCGTCGGCAACCAGCGTCTTGAACGCGGTATCGCGCGCACGCAGCGTCGATCCGGTCAGCGTCAGGCGGCGGCGCATGATCTCGAACACCGGCACGGTGGCCATCGCGCCGCCCTGCACCGCGATCGATACATGGCGCCCGTCATCGGCCATGCACTTCATGTTGCGCGCGACATAGTCGCCGCCGACCATGTCGAGCACGACATTGACCCCGCGCCCCTCGGTCAGATCCTTGACCTGCGCCACGAAATCCTCGGTCTTGTAGTTGATCGCATGATCCGCGCCGTGGGCCAGGCAAGCCGCGACCTTGTCGTCACTGCCCGCAGTCACGATAACCCTGACCCCGAACAGATTGCACAGCGAAATCGCCATCGTGCCGATCCCGCTGGTGCCGCCATGGACCAGCACCGTATCACCCTCGCTCGCGTAGCCGCGTTCGAACAGATTGGTCCACACGGTGAACAGGGTTTCGGGAATCGCCGCCGCCTCGACCATCGAAAGCCCCTCCGGCACCGACAGGCACTGGCCGAGCGGCGCGACGGCATATTCGGCGTATCCGCCCCCGGCGATCAGCGCGCACATCGGCTGGCCGATCATCTCGACCGGCAGGTCCGCGCCCACCGCGACCACCTCGCCCGCGACCTCCAGCCCGGGAATGCTGGTGACGCCCGGCGGCGGCGGATAGGCGCCCTGCCGCTGGATCACGTCCGGCCGGTTGACCCCGGCGGCGGCGACGCGGATCAGCACCTCGTCGGCGCGCGGTACCGGCACGGGGCGTTCAACCGGCACCAGCACCTCCGGCCCGCCAGGCGCAGCAGGATCGATCGCGATCATCCGGTCGGGCAGGCTGGTCATGCATATCCCCCTAGAACTACGCCTGAATCGGGGCCGCGCCCCGTGACGTCAAGGCCGCAGTTGCGCTTTGTGCATTAGCGGGACCGGCCCCTCCCCCACCCGGCCACGCAACTTTAATAGCCTGCGTGGAGGAGTGGGCCGGTGCCGCTTGACATCAACAGACTCGCGTCCGACCTTGCCCTGCATGGACTCGGACGATCTTCCCCGCCGCAAGGACGATCCCGCCGCCCAGCTCGCGCGCCAGGACCTCGATCCGTTTTCGGTGACTGAGCTGGAGGAGCGCATCGCGCTGCTCGAAGCCGAAATCGCGCGATGCCGTAATATTATTCAACGCGCCGTTAACCATCGTGCAAGCGCGGATGCCTTATTCAAACGATGAGTGGAGCACCAAACCCCGGGCGTCACGCTATAAGACTCTTGGGGGCTGGTGCGGCGCTTGATGCACGGTGCGAGGCTCCCGACATAGGGACCGCACGGGCCGCGTATCCCTCCTTCGGCCCGACTGGAGTGACCTGAATGCCTAGTTTCGCTTCCGCCCTCGAATCGACCCTTCACCGCGCGCTCGAAGCCGCCAGCTCGCGTCGCCACGAATATGCGACGCTGGAGCATCTGCTGCTGGCACTGGTGGATGATGAACATGCGTCCAAGGTGATGGGCGCGTGCGGTGTCGATCTGGGCGAGCTCAAGACCACCGTGGCCCATTATCTCGATACCGAGCTTCAGGCGCTGCGCGTCGACCAGACCACCGACCCCTCGCCGACCAGCGGTTTCCAGCGCGTCGTCCAGCGCGCGATCCTGCACGTCCAGTCGTCCGGCCGCGACGAGGTGACCGGCGCGAACGTGCTCGTCGCGTTGTTCAGCGAGCGTGAGAGCTACGCCGTCTATTTTCTGCAGCAGCAGGATATGAGCCGCCTCGATGCGGTCAGCTACATCAGCCACGGCGTCGGCAAGGGATCGACCCCGGTCGAATCCGCCCCTCCCAAGGGCGCGGAAGAGGACAAGAGCCAGAAGAGCGACGGCAAGAAGGGCGAGAGCGCGCTCAAGCAGTTCACCGTCAACCTCAATGAAAAGGCCATGACCGGCAAGATCGATCCCCTGATCGGCCGCGGTCCGGAGGTCGACCGCACCGTCCAGATCCTGTGCCGCCGCAGCAAGAACAACCCGCTCTATGTCGGTGATCCCGGCGTCGGCAAAACCGCGATCGCAGAGGGCCTGGCGCGCAAGATCATTGAGGGCGACGTGCCCGACGTGCTCAAGGAAGCCGTGATCTACTCGCTCGACATGGGCGCGCTGCTGGCCGGCACCCGCTATCGCGGCGATTTCGAAGAGCGGCTGAAGCAGGTCGTCAACGAGCTCGAAAAGCTCCCCCATGCGGTGCTGTTCATCGATGAAATCCACACCGTGATCGGCGCGGGCGCCACCAGCGGCGGCGCGATGGACGCGTCGAACCTGCTCAAGCCGGCCTTGTCGGGCGGCACGATCCGCTGCATCGGGTCGACCACCTACAAGGAATTCCGCAATCACTTCGAAAAGGACCGTGCGCTGCTGCGCCGGTTCCAGAAGATCGACGTCAACGAACCGACGATCGAGGATACGATCAAGATCCTCGCCGGCCTTCGCTCGGCGTTCGAGGAGCATCACTCGGTCAAATACACCCCCGACGCGATCAAGTCGGCGGTCGAGCTGTCGAGCCGCTACATCAACGACCGCAAGCTGCCCGACAAGGCGATCGACGTGATCGACGAGGTCGGCGCGATGCAGATGCTGGTGCCGCCGTCCAAGCGCAAGAAGACGATCACCCCCAAGGAGATCGAACAGGTCATCGCGACCATGGCGCGCATCCCGGCAAAGACCGTGTCGAGCGACGACACCAAGGTGCTGGCGAACATCGAAACCGACCTCAAGCGCGTCGTGTTCGGGCAGGACAAGGCGATCGAAGTGCTGTCGTCGGCGATCAAGCTCAGCCGCGCCGGCCTGCGCGATCCCGAAAAGCCGATCGGCAACTATCTGTTCAGCGGTCCGACCGGCGTCGGCAAGACCGAGGTGACCAAGCAGCTCGCTGAACTGCTCGGCATCCCGCTGCAGCGCTTCGACATGTCCGAATATATGGAGCGCCACAGCGTCAGCCGCCTGATCGGCGCGCCTCCGGGCTATGTCGGTTACGATCAGGGCGGCCTGCTGACCGATGCGATCGACCAGAACCCGCATTGCGTGCTGCTGCTCGACGAGGTGGAGAAGGCGCATCCTGACCTGTTCAACATCCTGTTGCAGGTGATGGATAATGGCCGCCTGACCGACCACCACGGCAAGACGGTCGATTTCCGCAACGTCATCCTGATCATGACGACCAATGCCGGCGCGTCCGACATGGCGCGGGAGTCGATCGGGTTCGGTGAAATCAGCCGCGACGACGTGCAGGAAGACGCGGTGAAGAAGCTCTTCACCCCCGAATTCCGCAACCGTCTCGATGCGATCGTGCCGTTCGACTATCTCCCGACCAAGGTGGTCGAGCGCGTGGTGGAAAAGTTCATCCTCCAGCTCGAACTCCAGCTCGCCGACCGCAACGTCCATATCAGCCTGGACGATGAGGCAAAGGCGTGGCTCACCGAGCGCGGCTACGACAAGCTCTACGGCGCTCGTCCGATGGGTCGGCTGATCCAGGAAAAGATCAAGCAGCCGCTGGCCGAGGAACTGCTGTTCGGCAAGCTCGTCCATGGCGGCGAGGTCGAGGTGAAGCTGAAGGACGGCGCGCTGACCTTCGCCATCACCCCGGCAGCGCCAAAGGGGTCGAAGAAGGGCGGCGGCAAGAAGGCCGCTCCGGCCAAGGCGAAGTAACCCGCGTCACACGCGAACAACGAAGCCGCCCCGGTGAAAACCGGGGCGGCTTTCGTTTGGGAAGGAATGACGCGAGGGTCTTCTTCTTGTCCTTCTCGCTCCCCCAATCGTCAGTTCGGGCGGCTTTCCCAACCGACAAACCCAAGCTTGATACGGTTGCGCTGCGCCCAGCCGACCAAGCAGCTAATCCGAGCATCTGTAAGGTTGTCAGCATCGGGGTGCTTGCGACCGATAGCGAACGAGCCATCAGCGCCAACCTCCCAAACGATCTCATCGGGATTAATGTCGCAAGCCATCATAGCCTGGCGTGCATCGTCCTCGGTTGTGCGCCTGCGCGGCAGGAGCATCGAAAGGATGAAGGGCAGCTTCATTGGGGTGAGATGCCCTGCCTGCGGTACGTCCGCAACGGAGTCGCGACCCGATGGTCAGCCCAGCACCCCCTCAGTGCCGCACCACAATCACCGTCACCCCCGCCGGCGGCGGCGGCGCGTACCAGCTCGCCGGTCGCGAACAGCGGTCCCGGCACGCCCGCAACTGCGCCGCGCGTTCCTCGGCCAGTCGCCGCCACGCCCGCGCCTTGCGGATCATCCGGTCGACCTGCCATTCGGTGCTTTCCCATGCCCCGTCGCGGCACCGCCGGTCGCTCCCGCAAATACGTCTGACCGCATGGTCGATCCGCGCGGCGAGAATATCGATCCCCGCATCGGTCGACAGGTCCAGCCCCGCCGCCGGAACCGCGATCCGCTGCGTCTCGTACCGGTCGCCCGCACGTGCCGGGGCGGTCAGGATCATCGCTGCCGCCAGTGCGGCCATCAGGTGCATCGGTGTCATCACACGCCTCACTGTCCGCTATCCTAGCGCAACCTGCGCCCGCCGTTAACCAGCACGACGCACCCTCCGTCCCGGCATCGGACAGGCATCGCATGGACTTGCGGTGCGCAAACGACGCCGTGCCGGGCGATTCAAGCGGTTGATGTTAACCACTTCTTCGCCTTCCGCGGCCTAATCCGGGATCATGACACGGGGGATCGCAACGCTGATCGCACTGGCAGTCGCGTTCGCCGCGATCTTCGCCTCCCCTGCGGATGCCCGCCCACCGGGCTGGAGCGCGGGGACGACCGGTCGCCCTCTCGCCACCTGCATCCGCCGCGCCGCGCCCGGCGACGATTTCCGCACCATCGCCCGCGACCTTGCCGGGTTCGACTGCGTCACGCCGCAGAAGCAACTGGGCAGCGGCGACTATTGGGTCATCTCCGAACACGTCGGCGAACGCTCGCGCTCGCGCCGTCCGCTCAACGTGCGGATGCTCAGCCTGTGGCAGGGCCAGACCACGCTGCACATTCTCTACAAGGACGGTCGCGTCGAAACCGCGTCGGATGACCCGGTCGGCCTCACCAAACGCATTCAGCTCGGCGCGATCGTCGAATACCCCATCCCCCGCCTGCGCGCGCCCGTCGACCGGCTGTTGTGGAAGGTGGAGGGTGCGAGCAACATGAACGGCGTGGTGCGCAATGTCCGCATTGCGACCCAGGCCGAAAGCAGCCGCGCGAACCTGTTCATGGCCGCGCTCTATGCCGCGTTCGGCGGACTGTGCATCGCGCTGCTGACCTATAATCTCGCTTTGTGGGCGACGCTGCGCTACCGGTTCCAGCTCGCCTATGCGGTGATGGTCGCGACGCTGATGGGCTATGCCTTCACCTCGTCGGGCGCGCTCGCCTGGCTGATGCCGGACATTGCCAACACGACGCGACTGCGGATCAACTATCTGCTGCTCACGCTCGCGGCGACGTCCTTGCTGTGGTTCGCGCGCACCTTTTTCGAGGAGCATGTCTTCGGCCCGCGGCTGCGCATGTTCATGCGGATCAGCATGGCCGCACTGCTGGCGGTGGGCATCGGCTTCGCGATCTTCGCGCCGCTCGCGCCGACGCTGCTCAGCACCATCTACAATTGGGTGTTCGCCGCGATGATCCTCCCGATCCTCGCGGTCGTGGCGTCCGCCTGGCGCAACCGTTCCAACTTCCTGTGGCTGTTCGGCATCGCGTGGGCGGCACCGATCGTCGCGGGGTGCCTGCGCGTCCTCAATAGCCTTGGCGTGGTACCGTGGAGCTTCTGGCTCGACAATTCGACGCTGGTTTCGATGGCGGCGGAAGCGTTGCTGTCGTCGATCGCCATCGCCTATCGCATCCGCCTGCTCAGCCGCGAGCGTGACGCGGCGGTAGCGGCGGAGACGGTCGCACGCCGCCTTGCCGATCTCGATCCGCTCACCGGACTGCTCAACCGTCGTTCGTTCCTGAGCCATGCCATCGGGCGCAAGGGGCCACAGACGTTGCTGATCCTCGACCTCGACCGGTTCAAGCAGGTCAACGACACGATCGGCCATGACGGCGGCGACGAAGTGCTGCGCGTGGTCGCCCGTACCTTGCGCGCGCTCGCGCCCGAGGACGGACTGACCGCACGGATCGGGGGCGAGGAATTCGCGCTGTTGTGCGACGCCGTCCACCCGGTGGAGGCGGAGACTATGCTTGCCCGGCTGCGCGCGACGCGGATGCCCTTTGACCTGCGCGTCACCGCCAGCATCGGCACCGCCCAGGGTCCGATCGCCGACGAAAGGCAGTGGAAGTCGCTCTATCGCGCCGCCGACCGTGCGCTGTTCGACGCCAAGGCCGCCGGTCGCGACCGCGTCAAGACCGCGCCGATCGCGGCCTGACCTCGCCGAATTCAGCTTTCGTTCAGCGTCTGCTTCTCCTAATGCGCGCCCATCGGGAGGGCATGATGGACCAGTTGAACAAGCGCAGACTAGCAATTGTCGCCGGTGCCGCCGCCCTGCTCGTCACCACTGCGGCGGTGCGCCCCAGCGCCGAGTTCGAGATCCTGACGCACGAGATCACCGACAAGACGCCGCGCAAGTTCCAGGCTGCCGTCGATACCGGCGTGCTTGCCGTCTCGGTTCTCTACACCTGGACCGAACGCGCCGTCCTGCGCTGACTTGCCTTCCGCCGGGCTTTGCTTACACTCGTGTAAATGAGCGATCCCGAGCACGCCTGGCGCACTAACTACCGTCATCCCGGTCCGTGGGACCAGCCGATGCCGCCGCTCTCGATGGTCGATGCGTTCGAGGAATCGGCGCGGCGCAAGGGCAATGCGCCGCTGCTCGACTTTCTCGGTCGTCACTACAGCTTTGCCGAAACGCTCGACGGCGCCAACCGCGTCGCTTGCGGCCTCAAGGCGCTGGGCTATGGCCCGGGCGACCGCATCGGCCTGTTCCTGCCCAACGTGCCCCATTACGTCGCGGCCTATTACGGCATCCTCAAGCTCGGCGCGACGGTGGTCAATTTCTCGCCGCTCTACAGCGTCGATGAACTGGCTGCGCAGGTCGCCGACAGCGGCACCCGCCTGCTGTTTACGCTCAGCGCCACCGCCCTGCTCCCGACCGCGCTCAAGGTGCTCGACAAGAGCGGCCTCGAACGCCTCGTCGTCGGTTCGGTCGCGGGCGCGCTCCCCGCAACCAAGTCGATCCTCTACCGCCTGTTCAAGGGCAAGGAGGTCGCGGCCAAGCCCAACGACCCGCGCATCACCGCCTTTTCGCAACTGATCGCCAATGACGGCGCGTGCGTCGCGGCACCGATCGATCCGCAAACCCATCTCGCGCTGATCCAGTACACCGGCGGCACCACCGGCGTGCCCAAGGGCGCGATGCTGACCCATCAGAACCTGTCCGCCAATGCCCGTCAGGTCGCCCGGCTCGACCCCGATCTCGGCACCAGCCATGACAAGGTGCTCGGCGTCCTCCCCTTCTTCCACGTCTTCGCCAACACCTGCGTCCTCAACCGCACCGTGCTGACCGGCGGCGAGATCGTGATGCTCCCCCGCTTCGACGCGGCCCAGGCACTCGCCGCGATCAACCGAACCAAGCCGACCGCGCTCCCCGGCGTGCCGACGATGTTCCAGGCGCTGATCGACCACCCGCATTCCAAATCGACCGACTGGTCGAGCCTGCTCTACTGCATCTCCGGCGGCGCCCCCTGCCCGCCGAGCTCAAGAAACGGTTCGAGGCCGAAACCGGCGCCACGCTGATCGAGGGCTATGGCCTGTCCGAAAGCTCGGGCGTCGTCTCCGCCAACCCCTATCGCGGCGAAGGCAAGTCCGGCACCATCGGCCAGCCGATCGTCGCCACCCGCGTGCGTCTGGTGGACAAGGAAGACCCCTCACGTGACGCGCCTCCGGGTGAACCGGGCGAGATCGTCCTCGCCGGCCCCCAGATCATGGCCGGATATTGGGACCGCCCGGAGACCGACGACACCACCTTCTGCCACGACGCCGCCGGCACGCGCTGGCTGCGCACCGGCGATGTCGGCCAGATCGACGAGGACGGCTTCATCCGCATCGTCGACCGGCTCAAGGACATGATCTCGGTCGGCGGGTTTAAGGTCTTCCCGAAACATGTCGAGGAAGTCCTCTACCGCCACCCCGCGATCAAGGAGGCGCTGGTCGTCGGCATGCCCGACCCCCGCATGGGCGAAGTCCCCCGCGCCTATGTCGCGCTGAACGAGGATGCCGACCCGGTAACCGGCGAGGCGTTGCGTGCATGGCTCAACCCCCAGGTCGGCAAGCACGAGCGCGTGGATGCGGTGGTGGTGCGCGAGAAGCTGCCCAAGACGATGATCGGGAAGTTGAGCCGCAAGGATCTGCTGCTGGAGATTGCAGCGGAGGCGGCGGCTTCTTAGGCTCTCCCCCTTCTTCTTAAGCCCCTCCCGCCTTCGCGGGAGGGGTTGGGGAGGGTCTTCTTCTTGAGTAGGTCAATGAGCTGCTAACTAAGCTTCCGTGAGCGACCTTTGTTCGTCCACGTCGCCGATTAGGCAGAGGAGTGCGGCCTGCGCACGCTTGGCAGCCTCGACCACTTCAGCCCAAGCGGGGTCTGCCAGAATAGCGTCATGGTCATAATCGTTAGTCGGACTGTGATAGGCGTCGACGATCTGGTGGAACTCAGCCACTGCCGCAGCCTCCATAAGGCTGATCAGATTCTCTTTGACGGCCCAGTCGTAGCCCCTGTCTGACAAACAGAGGTTGTCAAAATAGCAGCACATATACTCGACGAATGAATAATGCGGGTTAGTGTTCGTTCGGTCGAGCCACCGTCGGTGCTGCGCCTCGCCGTCAGCAAATTCTTGGATGCTGCCGAGCCATTGCATCCGCCAGTTTCTGCGCGGTTCTCGGTTGTCGTTCATGCGGCCCTGATAGCATGAACCATGCAGATGTCCTGAGCGCTCTTCTTAGCCCCTCCCCTTCAGGGGAGGGGCTAAGAAGCCCGCATCTCAGCCTTCAAATTCATAAACTCATGCAGCCCCCACGGCCCCAGCTCGCGGCCATGGCCGGACAGCTTGACCCCGCCGAACGGCGCACCCGGCACCGACGCCAGCATCTGGTTCACCGCGGTCATTCCCGCCGCGATATCGCGCACCAGCCGCGCCTGCTCGTCGGCATCGTTGCTCCACACGCTCGACCCCAGCCCATAGGGCACATCGTTCGCCAGCCGGATCGCGTCGTCCAGCGACTCCGCGCGGAACAACATCGCGACCGGCCCGAAAATCTCCTCCTTCGCAAACTCCGCCTCCTGATCGACCTCGGTCAGCACGCCCGCCCGCATCCACGCGCCGTCCCGCTCGATCTTCTCGCCGCCATGCCGCACCGCGCCCGCCGCGACCGCCCGCTCCAGCTGCTCCAGCACCGTGTCGCGCTGCTCCACGCTCGACAGCGGCCCCATCTCGACCCCGTCCTCCATCGGATCGCCGATCTTCACCGCATCCATCGCCGCGACGAACTTCTCGGCGAACGCATCATAAACGTCAGCATGCACGATCATCCGCTTGGCACAGATACAGCTTTGCCCGGCATTCTGGATCCGCGCCTTCACCGCGGTCTTCACCGCCGCGTCCAGATCAGCCGAGGGCATGACGACGAACGGGTCCGACCCGCCCAGCTCCAGCACCACCTTCTTGAGCGCGCGCCCGGCGGCTTCGGCGACCTTGGCCCCCGCCCCCTCGCTCCCGGTCAGCGTCACCGCGACCACGCGCTTGTCGGCGATGATCCGCGACACCTTGTCCGACTTCACGGCCAAATTCTGGAACAGCCCGTCCGGCGCGCCAGCCGCCTGGACCATCTGCTGGATCAGCGCCGCGCACCCCTGGGTCAGCGACGCATGCTTCAACAACCCGACATTCCCCGCCAGGATCGTCGGCGCCAGCCAGCGCACCACCTGCCAGTATGGAAAATTCCACGGCATGATCGCGAGGATCGGCCCGAGCGGCAGCCAGTGCGTCACCGCCCGCCCGGTCGGCAGTGCGACTTCCTCGCCCTTCAGAAAATCCGCCCCATGCTCGGCATAGTAGCGGAACCCCGCGACGCACTTTTCCACCTCGGCAACCGCCGACGCCAGCGTTTTGCCCATCTCCCGCGTCGCGGTTTCGGCGAGATGGTCCTTCCCCGCCTCGAACCGGTCCGCAATCGCACTCAGCAATGCGGTCCGCTGCTCCACCGGACTCACCCGCCACGACGCAAACGCCGCATCCGCCCGCACCAGCGCCGCCTCGACGCCATCGCCGTCCAGTTCTTCGAAGCTCTCGCCCTTCTCGCCCGTCGCCGGATTGATGCTGGTAAACATGCGCGCTCCTCGAGATCATTAATCCTCCCCCGCCAGGGGGAGGTGGCGCCGAAGGCGACGGAGGGGGAGGATGGCAATGTCCCCAACCTCATGCCGCTCCGCTTCCTCCCCCTCCGTCACGCTACGCGTGCCACCTCCCCCTTGCGGGGGAGGATCAGGAGGCTCGACCCATTCTACAGTCGCAACGCCAATCGCGGGAGGTTGAATTGGTTCCGCCGCCATCGCATAGCGTCAGCATGACCGACCAGCCCGACATCGCCGCCCTGTCCTTCGAGGACGCCCTTCGCGAGCTCGAGCGGATCGTCGGCCAGCTCGAAACCGGCGACGTGCCGCTCGATCAGGCGATCACCCTGTACGAACGCGGCGACGCGCTGCGCCGCCAGTGTCAGGCCCGGCTCGACGCGGCCCAGGCGCGGATCGAACAGGTGCGGGCCGACGCCAACGGCAACGTCACCGGCACCACCCCGTTCGCGGCGGGTTGAGCGCGATGGTGGCGGACGCCAGCCAGACCCTCGACGCAGCACTGCGTGACGTCGCGGCAGAGATCGACCGTCAGTTCGACCATCTCCTCGCCGTTCCCGCCGACCCGCGCGCCAAGCTCTATGAAGCGATGCGCCACGCCGCGATCGGCGGCGGCAAGCGGCTGCGACCGCTGCTCACCTTCGCGACGGCGCAGCTGTTCGCGGTCGACCGCCGCTGTACCGCGCGCGTTGCCACCGCGATCGAGGCGATCCATGTCTATTCGCTGATCCATGACGATCTGCCCGCGATGGACGATGACGATCTGCGCCGCGGCAAGCCGACGGTGCATCGTGCGTTTGATGAGGCGACCGCGATCCTCGCCGGCGATTGCCTCCACGCACTCGCGTTCGAAATCCTCGCCGATCCCGCCACCCATCCCGATCCGTTCGTCCGCGCCGAGCTGATCGCCGATCTGGCGCAGGCGTCCGGCCCATCGGGCATGGCGGGCGGACAGATGATGGATCTGGTCGCCGAAACCACCAGCTTCGACCTCGCCACCGTCACCCGCTGCCAGGCGCTCAAGACCGGCGCGCTGATCGCCTGTTCGGTCGAGGCGGGGGCGATCCTCGGTCGCTTGCCACCCGAAGGCCGCACCGGCCTGCGCGGCTATGCCCGCGACATCGGCCTCGCCTTCCAGATCGCCGACGACATCCTCGACGTCGAGGGCGATCAGGACGCGGTCGGCAAGCAGCTGCGCAAGGACGAAGCGGCGGGCAAGGAAACCTTCCTCTCGCTGCTCGGCATCGACCGCGCCCGCGAACAGGCGCGCATGCTGGTCGACCAGGCGATCGAACACCTCCACAGCTACGGCCCCGAAGCCGACCTCCTCCGCGCCATCGCCCGTTTCGTGCTCGAGCGGGATCGGTGAGTAACTCCCTAACCGTCACCCCAGCGAAAGCTGGGGTCTCCCGCCACAAGCGCCGCGCCTGCGGCACAAGATGCCAGCTTTCGCTGGCATGACGAGGTAGCGTTATGACCACCCGCACCGGCGTCTATCCCGGCACCTTCGATCCGATCACGCTCGGCCATATGGACATCATCCGGCGCGGCGCGAAGCTGGTCGACCGGCTCGTCATCGGCGTCACCACCAACCCGTCGAAAAACCCGATGTTCACGGTCGAGGAGCGGATGGAAATGGTCCGGCGCGAGGTCGCGGATCTCGACGGCGAAATCCATGTGGTCAGCTTCGATTCTGCTGCTGATGGACTTTGCCGAGCGTGAGGGCGCGAGCATGATCGTGCGCGGCCTGCGCGCCGTCGCCGATTTCGAGTACGAATATCAGATGGCGGGCATGAACCAGCAGCTCAACGCGGGGATCGAAACCGTCTTCCTGATGGCCGATGTCTCGCTCCAGCCGATCGCGTCGCGGCTGGTCAAGGAAATCGCCCTGTTCGGTGGCGAGATCCGCAAGTTCGTGCCGCCGACGGTTCGCGACGAAGTGGTCGCGCGCGTCGAGAGGATCGGCCGCAAGGGCAGCTGACACTTCTAAATCCTCCCCCGCCAGGGGGAGGTGGCGCCGAAGGCGACGGAGGGGGAGGACGGCTGCGTCCTCTCGACCGTTATGCATCCACCCTCTCCGTCACGCTTCGCCCCAGCGCCGAGGGGAGGATCAGGACGACCCGCAAAAACCGCTTTCCTACAAACCCCCAACCGGCATAGCCTCGAATCACGATGGTCGGACGCCGGGCATCCATGGGCCAAAGCTGACAGAATGAAGCGCGTTTCGCGTAACTTTGTCAGCTTTCGGGGCGGTTCAATCCTTGGCGGCGGGGTGCACCGCATTCACTTTGCCGCAAGCGGCGATTTGCTCTAAGCCGCTCCAGTTTTCTGAAATCCGGTGGGGATATCGATGCGTCTTGTTGCCTTGTGTGTTGCCCTGCTTGGCTCGCTGTTCGCGATGCCAGCTACCGCCCAGCATGTCCCGCCCCCGCCCGGCCGTGCTGTCCCACCCGCCACGACCGACAAGGAGAATCTGTGGATTCTCGACCTGTCGACCGGTGGCCGCGTCACCATCTGGCTGCGTCCCGATGTCGCGCCCAAGGCGGTCGAGCGGATCAAGGAGCTGACCCGCCGCAAATTCTATGACGGCCTGATCTTCCACCGCGTGATCGACGGCTTCATGGCGCAGGGCGGCGATCCCAAGGGCGACGGCACCGGCGGCAGCGACCTGCCCGACCTGCCCAAGGAGTTCAACTACCTCCCCCATGTGCGCGGCGCGGTCGCCGCGGCGCGCGCGGAGGATGAGAATAGCGCGAACAGCCAGTTCTTCATCATGCTGGTCCCGCGCCTTCAGCTCGACCAGAAATACACCGTGTTCGGTCGCGTGCTCGACGGCATGCAGTGGGTCGACGCGATCCCGCGCGGCGAGCCGCCGGCGAACCCCGCCCGCGTCGTCCGCGCCTACATCGCCGCCGACAATCCCCCGCCCTTCACCCCCGCTGCCCCTGCCCCGGTCGAGGCCCCGGCGGCACTCCCCGCAGGTCCGGGCCAGTGATGTCCATTCCTCCCCGGCGACGGGGAGGAATTCGAGTATCGCGATGAACGTCGACCTGTTCGATTTCGACCTGCCCGCCGAACGGATCGCACTCCGTCCGGCGAGCCCCCGCGATTCGGCGCAACTGCTGCTGCTCGACGGAGATCGCACCGAAGACCGGGTCGTCACCGACCTCCCCGACCTGCTCCGCGCCGGCGACATGCTGGTGTTCAACGACACCCGCGTCATCCCCGCCCAGCTCGAAGGGACGCGGGGCGCGGCGAAAATCGGCGCGACGCTGCACAAGCGCGAAGGGCCGCGCCACTGGATCGCGTTCATCCGCAATGCCAAGCGCCTGAAGGTCGGCGACAGCATCGACTTCGGCAACGCCGTCACCGCGACCGCCGAAGCGCGGCACGACGATGGCAGCTTCACCCTGTTCTTCCCCGGGAACGAGCCGGTCGAGCTGCTGCTGGAGCGCGCCGGTCGCATGCCGCTCCCGCCCTATATTGCCGCGAAGCGCCCGACCGACGCCCGCGACGCCGACGATTACCAGACGATGTTCGCCAGTGAACCCGGCGCCGTCGCCGCACCGACCGCGGCGCTGCACTTCACGCCTGGCCTGATGGCCGCACTCGACACCGCCGGGATCGGCCATACCACGCTGACCCTCCATGTCGGCGCGGGGACCTTCCTGCCGGTCAAGACCGACGACACCGCCGACCACAGGATGCACGCCGAATGGGGCCGCATCGACGCCGCCACGGCCGACCGGCTCAACGCCGTCCGCGCCGCTGGCGGCCGGGTGATCGCCGTCGGCACCACCAGCCTGCGCCTGATCGAAAGCGCGACCGACGACAGCGGCACCATTCGCCCGTTCGAAGACGACACCGCGATCTTCATCACCCCGGGCTACCGCTTCCGGGGCATCGACGGCCTTGTCACCAATTTCCACCTGCCGCGATCGACCCTGTTCATGCTGGTATCGGCACTGATGGGGCTGGACCGGATGCAGGCCGCCTATGCGCATGCCATTGCATCAGGCTATCGTTTCTACAGCTATGGCGACGCCAGCCTGTTGTTGCCGGAGGACCGCGCATGATCCCTGCCCTCGCCCTGATCCTCGCCGCGACCCAGACGACGCCCGCCGCACCACCGCCCCAGCCGGGAATGGCGACGCCGATCCCGCTGATGATCGCCGAGCCGGTCGCGATGGCCATCGCCGCGTTCGACGCCGACCAGGACGGCATCGTCACCCGCGCGGAGTTCGACACCGGGGTGCGCCGTAGCTTCGAGCTCAGCGCCAAGGACCAGCCCGCACTCGGCTATATCGCCTTTGGCGACTGGTCGGAGCGGTGGCTGGGCAATCGCAACGCCCTGCCCAGCCCGTTCGAAGTCGATGCCGATGGCGACAACCGCATCACCCTGACCGAGCTCCAGACGCGGTTCGATCTTTTCTTCACCCGCTTCGATGCCGACAAGGACGGGTCGCTGCGCCGCAGCGAATTGCTCACGGTGCGCGCCCTGCCCCAGCCGGGCCAGCGCCCTGCCGAGCAGCCCAATCGCCGGCAGCGCAATCGCTGAACTGATGTCCTAGCATCTCCTGCCGCACTGCGGCTAAGGTCAGCGCGATGCACGGCTCTCACCATCACCACGGCCCCGCCGGGCATAATCATTCAGGCCACGGCCATAGCCACGCGCCGAAGGACTTCGGTCGCGCCTTCGCGATCGGCACCGTTCTCAATCTCGGCTTCGTGCTGGTCGAGGGGCTGGCGGGGATCGCGACCGGATCGATGGCGCTGCTCGCCGATGCCGGGCACAATCTGTCCGACGTCGTTGGGCTGCTGATCGCCTGGGGTGGAGCATCGCTCGCCAAGCGCCCCGCGTCGCGCCGCTTCACTTATGGGTTGAGCAGTTCGACCATTCTCGGCGCGCTCGCCAATGCGGTGTTGCTGCTGTTCGCGGTCGGCGCGATTGCGCTGGAGGCGGTGCGGCGCTTCGGCGATCCTTCGCCCGTGCCAGGCGCGACGGTGATGATCGTCGCCGGGATCGGCATCGTCATCAATACCGCGACCGCCCTGCTGTTCATGCGCGGCAGCAAGGACGACCTCAACATCCGCGGTGCCTATCTCCACATGGCCGCCGATGCCGCAGTCTCCGCCGCCGTGGTGGTCGGCGGCGCGTTGATCCTGTTCACCGGCGCGAACTGGATCGACCCCGCGCTCAGCCTGCTGATCGTCGTCGTAATCCTGTGGAGCACTTGGGGGTTGCTGCGCGATTCGGTGGTGATGGCGCTGCACGCCGTCCCCCCGGGGATCGACGCCGAAAAGGTCGAGGAAAGTCTCGCCACACTGCCCGGCGTGGCGCGGGTCCACGATCTTCATATCTGGCCGATGAGCACGACCCAGGTGGCTCTGACCGCGCATCTCCAGATGCCCGGCGGCCATCCAGGCGACGCGTTTCTCCACGATGCCCAGCACCGACTGGCGCATGATTTCGGAATCAACCACGCGACGCTCCAGATCGAGATCGGCGATGGCGACCCGTGCCGCCTACATGGCGGCCACGGAGCCGGGCATGGCTGACCCGGCACAGCCGCTGCGGCTGGTCATCTTCGACTTCGACGGCACGCTGTCCGACAGCGGCGGCTGGTTCCTGTCGATCATCGACCATCTGTCGGATCGCTACAATTTCCGGCGCGTGCACCCCGACGAGATCGAGCCGCTGCGCAAGATGACGTCGCGCGACGTCATCAGCCATCTGCGCATTCCGCGCTGGAAACTGCCCTTCATCTCGCGCTACGTCCGCAAGCTGTTCGGGCGCAACACCGACAAGGTACATCTGTTCGCCGGCGTGACCGAGATGCTCGTCGCGATCGAGGCGATGGGCATCCCCCTCGCGCTCGTCACCTCCAACAGCGAGGCGAATGCCCGCGCCGTCCTCGGCCCCGAAAACGCGGCGCGATTCAGCTGGTGGGCGTGCGGCGCGTCGCTGTTCGGCAAGGCGCCCAAGTTCCGCAAGATTCTGCGCCAGAGCGGCGTTCCTGCGGCGCAGATCATGTCGCTCGGCGACGAAACGCGCGACATCGACGCGGCGCGAGAGGTCGGCATCCGCGCCGCCGCTGTGCTGTGGGGTTATGCCGAGCCCGAGGCGTTCGCCCACCTCAACCCCGACCTCGCCTTCGCGACGCCGGGCGATGTCGTGACCTATGTCGCTGCCTCAGCCGAGATGGACCGCCAGCCATAGGGTCGGGGCGTCGGGATCTGTCCGCGTCACCCAGTGCCGCGCGCCGCCCGGGATGAAGACATGATCGCCGGGTGCCAGCGCCACCTCGGTTTGTCCCTCGATCCGCAAGCCCGCAGCGCCGCGAAGCACCACCACCCATTCGTCGGCATCCTGCACGAACGGCGCGTCGGGCGGCGTCGCCTGCCCATGCGACACGATTCGCTCGATCCGCACCTCACCGCGCTCCAGCAGCGGGGTGAACACCTCCCCCGCCCGCGCGTCGGGCAACGGCGCGAACAGGTTTCCGCCGTGATCAGCCATTGCCATTCACCCCTCGACATCGCATCGGACAGTCATGTCCCGTTTCACCTTCACCATCCACGCCACCGACGGCAAGGCGCGTACCGGCACGATCGCGATGCAGCGCGGCGAAATCCGCACCCCCGCCTTCATGCCGGTCGGCACCGCCGCCACAGTCAAGGCGATGAAGCCCCAGGATGTGCGCGCGTCCGGCGCGGATATCATCCTAGGCAATACCTATCACCTCATGCTGCGTCCCACTGCCGAGCGGGTCGACCGCCTCGGCGGGCTGCACAAATTCATGGGCTGGGATCGCCCGATCCTGACCGACAGCGGCGGCTATCAGGTGATGAGCCTGTCCGACCTCACCAAGCGCAGCGAAGAGGGGATCGTCTTCAAGTCGCACCTCGACGGCACGCGCCACATGCTCAGCCCCGAACGCTCGATCGAGATCCAGCGGCTGCTCGGGTCGAACATCGTGATGGCATTCGACGAACTGGTCCCGACCACCTCGACGCGTGAGGTTCAGGCGGCGGCAATGGAACGCTCGATGCGCTGGGCAAAGCGCTCGCGCGACGCGTTCGACGCGGGCGGCGACCATGCCGCAAACAACGCGATTTTCGGCATCCAGCAGGGTGCACTCGATGAAGGGATGCGCAAGGCCAGCGCCGACGCGCTGCTCGACATCGGCTTCGATGGCTATGCGGTCGGCGGCCTCGCGGTGGGTGAGGGGCAGGAGGCGATGTTCGGCTGCCTCGACTATGCCCCCGGCCAGCTCGACGCGACCAAGCCACGCTATCTGATGGGCGTCGGCAAGCCGGACGACATTGTCGGCGCGGTCGAGCGCGGGATCGACATGTTCGATTGCGTTCTCCCCACCCGCTCGGGCCGCACCGGCCAGGCATTCACCGCAAACGGTCCGATCAACATTCGCAACGCCAAATTCGCCGAAGATCAGGGGCCGGTCGACCCGCACTGCGCCTGCCCGGTCTGCGCGACCTGGAGCCGCGCCTATCTCCACCACCTCGTCCGCGCGGGGGAGATATTGGGGGCGATGCTGATGACCGAGCACAACCTCCATTTCTATCAGTCGCTGATGGCCGATCTGCGCGCCGCGATCGCCAAGGGGCGACTCACCGCCTTCGCCAATGCGTTTCGCGCGCAATATTATGGCAGGCGCGACTGATTGCACCCGCCCCGTCCCTGTCCTACTCCTGTGACACAGAGGAGTATCCAGTGACCGACAAGACCGACGCCGCTGAAGAGATTGCAAACGAAATCACCGCCGCCGCACGTCAGGCGCGCGAGATCGCCGAGCGGGCGGAAGGCACGCCCAAGCCCGGCGATGCGAAGAAATGGCCGCTGGCGCAGATCGGCATCGGCATCGGTTCCGCCGCACTCGCCGCCGCCGTGATTTACGCCGCGCGCAGCCGCAAGAAAGACTGACCCTCCCTCCCGACCGGAGACCGACAAGATGCGCCTGACCCGCACCGCGCTGTACCTGAGCGCCGCCCTGCTCCCCTTCGCCGCACAGGCCCAGCAGGCCGCACCCGCCGCACAGCAGCAGCAACAGCAGATCGCCGTCGCCCCGCTCGACTTCACCGAACGGACGCTGCCCAACGGCCTCAAAGTCTATGCGATCCGCGATACCAGCACCGCCAACGTGTCGGTGCAGGTCTGGTACGATGTCGGCAGCAAGGACGATCCCGCGGGCAAGTCGGGCTTCGCGCACATGTTCGAGCACCTCATGTTCAAGGGTACCAGAAACCTAGTCGACGAACAGATGGACCGGCTGACCGAGGATGTCGGCGGCTATAACAACGCATCGACCGCGTCGGACTACACCAATTATTTCGAGGTCGTCCCTGCCAACCATCTCGAGCGGCTGCTGTTTGCCGAGGCCGACCGGATGGCCACGTTGGTCGTTGACGAGAAGGTCTTCGCCTCCGAACGCGATGTCGTGAAGGAAGAGCTGCGCAGCCGCGTGCTGGCCCAGCCCTATGGCAAGCTGTTCTACGTCTATTTCCCCAACATCTCCTACACCGTGCACCCCTATGCCCGTCCCGGCATCGGCAGCATCGAGGATCTGGACGCGGCGAATATCGACGATATTCGCGCCTTTCACGCTACCTATTACCGGCCTGACAATGCCGTGCTGGTCGTCGCCGGCAATTTCGACCCCGCCCAGCTGGCCAAATGGGTAGACAAATATTTCGCGCCGATCGCGAAGCCCGATCGCCCGATCCCGCGCGTGACCGTCGCCGAACCGCCGCGCACCACGGCGGTGCGCAAGACGGTTTATGAGCCCAACACTCCGCTGCCTGCGGTGCTGCTCAGCTATCAGCTGCCGCCGGACAACGATCCCGATCTGCCCGCGCTGACCGTGCTCGACGGGATATTGTCCGGGGGCGAGAATTCGCGGCTCTATCGCAACCTCGTCTATCGCGATCAGCTGGTGGCGCAGGCCGACACCTTCCTCGATTCGCGCCAGTCGACCGGCGCCTATGCGATGTACGCGATCCTGGCCGGCGGGAAGTCGGCCGAGGATGGCGAACAGGCGATGCGGCGCGAGATCGCCGAACTGCGCGACACGCCGGTCAGCGCCGCCGAACTTGCCGAGGCGAAGAACGAGATCCTGACCAGCGCGCTCAAGAGCCGCGAGACGGCGGAGGGCAAGGCGTCGACCCTCGCCGCGTCGATCATCATCGACCGCGACCCGCGCCACAGCGACCGCCAGCTCGCCGACATCGCCAAGGTGACCGCCGCCGACGTCCAGCGCGTCGCGCGCAAGTATCTGGGCGACAATCAGTCCGCGGCGCTCATCTATCTCCCCGACGCCATGGCGCAGGGAGCCAAGGGCGACACGGTTGCAGTCGCTGACACGGTGAAGGTCGCACCCCTGGTCGCGCCAAAGGACATTGTCATCCACACTGCGGCGAGCGAGGCGGAACGGGTTGCTGTCCCCGCCCCCGGCGCGCCCGTCGCCCCCACCATCCCCAACGCGGTCGAAACGAAACTCGCCAACGGGATGCGCGTGATCGTGGTCGAAAAGCGCGACCTGCCGATCGTCACTGCGACTGTCGTTTCCCCGGCGGGCGGCGCCAAGGATCCTGCGGGCAAGGCAGGTACGGCCGCGCTGGCAGCATCGCTGCTGACCAAGGGAACAGCAACGCGCTCAGCCGAACAGATTGCACAGCAGATCGAATCGCTCGGCGGATCGATCAGCGCCGGGGCCGACTGGGATGCCGCCTTTGCGACCGTAACGGTCAAGGCCGATCAGGTCGAACCCGCGCTCACCGTGCTCGCCGATGTCGCGCGCAACCCTGCCTTCGCGCAGGATGAGATCGACCGCGCGCGCAAGCAGACAGTCGACGGCGTCACCGTCCAGCTAGAGAATCCCGCCGCACTGTCGGGCATCGTCGCCAGCCGCGCTGTGTTCGGCGACCGCGCCTATGGCAACATGCTGTCGGGCAGCCCGACCTCGCTGCCGCGGATCACGCGACAGGATGTCGTGTCCGCCTATGGCAATTCCTGGCGTCCGAACCATTCGGCGCTGGTCATCGTCGGCGACATTGGCAGCAAGGATGCAACCACGCTCGCGCAGAAACTGTTCGGCGACTGGCAACGCGGCGCACTGACAATTCAGGCAAGCGCGGCCCAGCCAGCGCTTGCCCCGCGCGTGATTGTCGTCGACCTGCCCGAAGCTGGTCAGGCCGGCGTGGTTATCGCGCGTGCCGGCATCGCGCGCAGCGACCGCGACTTCTACGCGGCACAGGTCGCCAACGCCACACTCGGCGTCGGCTTCACCTCGCGCCTCAATCGTGAAATCCGCATCAAGCGCGGTCTGGCCTATGGCGCGGGCAGCAGCGTAGACGCACGCCGCGCGCCGGGCATCGTCACCGCCTCGACCCAGACCAAGAACCCGTCGGCCCCCGAAGTGGTCAAGCTGATCGCCGAGGAAATGACCAGGCTGGGCGCGGCCCCGGTCCCCGCCGCCGAGCTCGAATCGCGCAAGGCGGTGCTGGTCGGCAGCTTCGGCCGCCGGATCGAACGCACCGACGGCATCGCCGGCGCGCTCGCCGACTATGTCGCCGACGGCGTCCCCCTCGACACGCTGCAAAAGTATATCCCGTCGATCCAGGGCGTCGATCCGGCAGCGGTGCAGGCAGCGGCCAAGAAGGTGCTCGACCCGAGCAACGCCAGCATCGTCGTGGTCGGCGACGCAAACGCGTTCGTGGACGAGCTGCGCAAGAGCTACCCGCATCTGGAGGTGATCCCGGCCAGCGCGCTCAACCTCGACAGCGCGACGTTGAAGTAGCGATTGGCGGGGCGCTGGCTACCACATGGTTTCGGGTGCCCCATCAAATGCTCAGATTTGTCTCATGACCTTACCGACCGCCTAGCCCACCTCCGCCGATGGACACGCTGAGGGGAAGGCAATGACGGGTGAAGGCGTCGGACAGGCGAAGCGCTGGCTGAAGTGGTATAGCTTGCTCGCGGCGGTCCCTTTCGGCTTCGGCCTCCTGCGCGCTTGGCTGGAATTTTATCTCATCCTGCCGATACTGGTTGGCTTGGCCGGCCTCTATCTGGCAGCGATCGCAGTTACCGTCCGATGGTCCATCGCCGCATGGCATGCGAAGCCGCTGGGTGTGACCCTGACACGGCGACTCGCGACGATACTGATACCGCCTTCGCTGCTTCTGACGGCGATTTGCCTCTTTCCTCCGTTGGGACAGGCTGGCGGCCGGATCGGCCTCATCGCACAGATCACGATGTACGGTCAGCGGTTCGAGGAGATTATTGCAAAGGAAGGGGCCACCCCAACCGCCGATGGTCGGGGCGAATTTCGCGGAGTGTCCTATTGGATCGACCCCGGACCACCGGTCCGGGTGGCCTTCTTTCCAGAGGGGTTTCTCGATAATTGGTCGGCGCTGATCTACGACCCTACCGGCGAGATGATGCAGGCTGATGGCTTTGATCCGGTCACGGGCAAATTCCGTGCAGCTGATCGCGTGACCAAGCTGTTCGGCGGAGACTTGCTTTGGTGTCGCCCGATTTGGGGAGACTATTACGAATGCGGCTTCACCTGACCCGACACTCGAATCCCTAATATTAGCTTAACTATCAATCGTTTCACCCCGGGACGCGTCCAAAACGGCAGCAGAAATTAAACCTTCGTAGCTCTATATGGCAGGCTCGGGATTCTCTCCCGGCGGGACGAATATGCTGCGGCGGATGACACGGATACAGCTGAGGGGCCTTGCGGCGGCGCTGATCGCGTCGCTGATCGGAGCCGGCTTTTCCGCACATGCCGGGCTGACTGCGCTGCACGCGTCGGAGCAGGGCGCGCAGCGCGCCGGGCCGGAGCCGACCGGATACGAGGCGGACGATCATTTCCCCGGCGCCGCCTTCTACCAGCTGGCCGATGACGACGCGATCGGTGCCCCCACCCAGGGCGCAACCGGCACGGTCGAGCTGCCCGACACGCCGGTGCCCGAAGGCGCGGCGGTCGATCCGACCATCCGCCCCGCCCCGCCGTTCGAGCTGCGCGGATCGGCGCAGGACAAGGCGCGCGCGCTGCAATGCCTGACCACCGCAATCTATTACGAGGCCGCGACCGAACCCGATGACGGCCAGCGCGCGGTGGCGCAGGTGATCCTCAACCGCGCCCGCCACCCGACCTTCCCCGGCACGATCTGCGGCGTCGTCTTTCAGGGCTCGGAAAAGCCGGGATGCCAGTTCAGCTTCGCCTGTGACGGCTCGATGGCGCGCAAGCCGTCGCGTGCCCATTGGGACCGCGCCGCACGGGTTGCATCGGCGGCACTGGCGGGCGGGGTGTTCGCGCCGGTCGGCATGGCGACCCATTATCATACCCACGCCGTCACCCCCAGCTGGAACAAGAGCTTGGTGATGACCGGCGTGTTCGGCGCGCATTTCTTCCATCGCTGGAAGGGCTATTGGGGCACCGGCGCGGCGTTCACCCGGAGCTATCGCGGCGGTGAGCCCATGCCTGGACCGAAGATGCAGGTCGCGGCGATGTCCGCTACTCCGACGGCCAAGCCCAGCCCGGTCGCAACTCCGGTCGCGACCGTCGGCGCGGTGCAGCGGCCCGGCAACCCTTTGCTCCGCCCCACGCCCGCCGTGCCGATGCCGAAGATCGAACGCCCTGCCCCGCGTCGCGACGAGGCCGAAAGCGGCGACCCGCTGCCCCGCTATGCCGAGCCTGCCGACTCGCAGGTGCTCGATCGATGGAAGGACAGCGGCAAGCCGATCCGCTAAACCAAAACGGCCCCCGCACCGGGGTGCGGAGGCCGTCATTGCCAGCAGGTAACGTCGGCGCTTAGCGGCGGTTTTGCCAGTCGCGACGTTCCCACCGGATCTTGCGCGCCAGCACGTCGAAGCGCCGGTCGAGGTCGGCCCGCTCGGCCACCGTCAGGCCCGGACGGCTCTGGCGATACCGTGCCTCAAGGGCGACGATGCCCCGGAACTCGGCGCGCAGGCGCATGGCCTCGGCACGGGTGAGCTGGCCGTTGCGCACGCCCTGGTCGATCCGGCGATCGAGGATCGCCTGGCGCTGGTTGATGTTCCACCAGTTGCCAGCACCCTGGTCATCGTGTCGCTCAGCGCGAATCTTGCGCGACAGTGCGTCGAAGCGGCGGTCGAGATCGGCGCGTTCGGCCATCGTCAGGCCTGGAGCCGAGCGGCGATAGCGAATCTCGAGATCGGCAATGCCGCGGAACTCGGCGCGCAGACGAGCCGCCTCGCCACGGGTCAGCTGGCCGTTGCGAACGCCCTGATCGATCCGGCGATCGAGCTGCGCCTGACGCTGGTTGATATTCTGCCACCCGGCCTGCGCAGTAGCGGCGGGAACGGTGGCGGCGGCGATGCCAAGACCGGCAACGATCAGTGCAATCTTCTTCATCGACTTTCTCCTCTTCAAATTCGTCGCCGCATCGGCGGCTGTCCCCTTTATGGTGAACAGGTGTCTCAGCGATTTGGCGGGAATGTCGTTATTGTGTCGCGGCGTGTCGCACCTGCGACAGGTCCGTTCATAATCGTTAACGGGTGAAGTGTTCTATCTTGCCAAAACACCTTCAAGGAGTCATCTTGACGTCATGCTGAACCTTCTTTCCCTCGTCACCGGTGCCGTCGCGCTCCTCATCGCGCTGATCGGCATCCTGCCCATCCCGCTGCTGCCGCTGGTCAACTGGATCGCTTTTCCGATCGCGGTTGTCGGGCTGGTATTTGGTCTGCTGTCGAGCGGCACCGCAGGCCGGAACCTCAACATCGTGGTGCTGGTGATCAGCGGGCTGCGCCTGTTCCTGACCGGCGGCCTCATCTGAATCGACGGAAACGCCCCGGCTGTGAGAGCCGGGGCGTTCCATCATCGGCGTTAGCGGCAGCGCACATTGCCGCGGTCGATCGACGCGCCTAGCGCCGCGCCGCCAGCCGCACCGAGTAGCGTGCCCAGCACGGTCGACCGCCCGTTGGACAGCGCGTTGCCAAGGAAGCCACCGGCGATCCCACCGACGATCAGGCCGGTCGTACCGTCGCTACGGCGGCAATAATAACGCCCGTCGCGCCCGCGATAGATGCGGTCTTGTCGGCTCAGGCGACGCTCCTGATAATAGCGACCGTCCCGATAATAGTCGTCGGCATAATACGCCCGCTGGCCGCGCGCCGGGCGGTTCCAGTCATAGTTGCGATATTGGCGCCAGTCGCGGCGGTCGGCACGGAGGTCCTGACGCGCGTCGCGCAACTCGCGCTGATATTCGCGCTGCGCAGCACGGCGCTCGGCGGGCGTGTCGGCGCGACGCATGTCACGGCGATAGTCGCGCTGCGCGTCGCGAACCTCTTCGCGATATTCGCGGTTGGCTTCACGCGGTGTCTGCTGGGCGAACGCGGGGACCGGCGCGAGTACGACCGATGCCATCATCGCGGCGATAAGGGGGTACGCATGGAAACTCTCCTGCATCTTGGAATGCCGCATAAACGGCCCGATGCATCGGGAGGTTGCGTGAACGACAAACTACCCTGCGTTCATGTCCCGGCCAGCTTCAGATGCGGGTATCGCCGGGATAGGCGAAGAGCAGGTCGGCATCGGGCGACGCGGTCACGACCACGCTACCGGAGATGCTCAGGCAATCGCCCGCCTGCCATGCAAGACCGTCCGCAGCGCCCCTGCCCTGCACGGGGATCAGCCAGCCGACCGCGTCATGCGGCAGTCGAATCATGCGATCCCCGCCGATCCAGCGCTCCAGCACGAATTTGGGCCCCTCGACCAGGATCGTCCGGCCATGCTCGACCACGCCCGGCCCGGTGTGCGGAACCCATGGCTCCAGCACCGCAACGTCGACCCCGTCCTCCAGATGCAGTTCGCGCGGGCGGCCATAGTCATAGAGGCGATATGTTGTATCGCTGTTCTGCTGCACCTCGATCAGCGTGATTCCCGCGCCAATCGCATGGACCGTCCCGGCGGCTGCATAGATGAAGTCCCCGGCACGCACCGGTTTCCAGTCGAGCAGGTCGACGATCGACCCGTCCCGCGCCGCCGACCGCAACGTATCCGCATCCACGCGCGCGCGCGGCCCGATCGCGATCGTCGATTCGGGCTCGGCATCGAGGATCAGCCAGCATTCGTCCTTGCCGCGCGGCAATCCCCGCGCTTGCGCCGCCGCGTCGTCGGGATGGACCTGCACCGACAGCTTCTCGCTGGTGAACAGATATTTGATCAGCAAATCGGGCGTGGCATCGCCCGGTTCCTGGAACCAGATTTCACCGACGGGCTCGCCATCCGGCGCGGGGTCGTCAAAGCCGGGCCAGAGGCGATGCCGCCCCCAGGGCTTTTCGACACGGTGCATGGCCAGCAATTGGACGGGCATCGGTCCTCCGTTGATGCGCGATAGGGTCTTGCATCAACGCCCGGATTCTGCGCGTCGATCCGCTTCACCGCAAGCACCCCCAAAAAACATTTCGCGAGGCCGCAAGGCTCGGCTAAGAACCGGCGCGATGCGTATGCTTTCCACCCGCTCGCTGGCACTTGCCGCAGTCGCCTTGGCCCTTCCCCTCGCTGGCTGCGCCAGCGGTGCCGGCAAGCGTGCCGACCTCCCATATGTCGCGCGCGACGTGGGCACGCTGTACACCACGGCAAAGGACCGGCTCGATCGCGGCCAGTACAAGCTCGCCGCCGCGCTGTTCGACGAGGTGGAGCGCCAGCACCCCTATTCGGTCTGGGCGCGCCGCGCCCAGCTGATGGGTGCCTTCGCTTATTATCTCGACAAGAACTACACCCAGTCGATCCAGTCGGCGCAGCGCTTCCTCGCGGTCCATCCCGGCAACCGCGACGCGCCCTATGCCTATTATCTGATCGCACTCAGCTATTATGAGCAGGTCAGCGACGTGACCCGCGACCAGAAGATCACCCAGCAGGCGCTCGACGCGCTGGGTGAGCTCAACCGCCGCTATCCCAATACCCGCTACGCCGCCGACGCGCGCCTCAAGATCGACCTTGTCCGCGACCATCTCGCGGGCAAGGAGATGGAAGTCGGGCGCTATTATCAGACAAAAGGGCAATGGCTCGCATCTGTCATCCGCTTTCGCACGGTGATCGACCAGTATCAGACCACGACCCACACCCCCGAAGCGCTGATGCGCCTGACCGAGAGCTATCTGGCACTCGGCGTGAAGGACGAGGCGAAGAAAGCCGCAGCCGTTCTGGGTGCCAACTATCCGGGTACCGAATGGTATGAGCGCGCTTATGAGCTGGTGCAGAAGCATGGCGAGCCGGTCCCGGTTCCCGCGCTGGTGACGCCTGCGGCGCCCCCGGCGCGCGACGAAACGCCAACGCCGAAGCCCGCGACTGACGAGACCAACTGAAAGCCGAAGCGCCCCTGATGAAACGCCCCTCCCAAGGCGGAACAAAAAGGGGTAATGCAGGCGCATGTTGACCGCGCTTTCAATTCGCGATGTGGTGCTGATCGAGGCGCTCGACCTGGATTTCGGTGCCGGCCTTGGCGTGCTCACTGGCGAAACCGGCGCCGGCAAGTCGATCCTGCTCGATTCGCTCGGCCTCGCTTTAGGCGCGCGCGCCGATAGCGGGCTGGTGCGGCAGGGGGCGGCGCAGGCGGTGGTCACCGCCAGCTTCGAACCCGCCGACCCCGCGCCGATCGCCGCACTGCTCGGCGAAAGCGGGCTCGACCATGACCCGTCCGAACCGCTGACGATCCGCCGGCTGGTCAAGGCGGACGGCGGCAGCCGCGCCTATGTCAACGACCAGCCCGCCTCCGCCGGATTGCTGCGCGACCTTGGCGCGTTGCTTGTCGAGATTCACGGCCAGCATGATGATCGCGGTCTGCTCAACCCGCGCGGCCACCGCGCGCTGCTCGACATCTTCGGGCGAGCCGATACGGCTGCCGTCGCGGCAGCACATCGCGCGCTGCGCGATGCCGAGGACGCGCTCGCCGCCGCGCATGCTGAACAGGAAAACGCTGCGCGCGACCGCGAATGGCTCGAACACGCGGTCGCCGAACTGACCAAGCTGGACCCCGAACCGGGCGAAGAAGCCGTGCTCGCCGAACGCCGTGCGACGATGCAGCGCGGCGAAAAGATCGCGGGCGAGCTTCAGGCCATCGCCGACCTGATCGACGGATCCGACGGCGCGCTCACCCGGCTGCGTCAGGCGGCACGCATCCTCGAGCGCATCGCCGAGGATCACCCCGCGCTCACCGAAGCGCTCGCCGCGCTCGACCGAGCATTGAACGAGGGGAGCGCGACGCAGGACGGGATCGACACCGCCGCCGAAGCGCTCGCCTTCGACCCGGCCGCGCTGGAAGCCGACGAGGCGCGGCTGTTCGAACTGCGCGGCCTCGCCCGCAAGCACCGGGTCCAGCCCGACGACCTCGCCGACCTCACCCGGACGCTGGCCGAACGGCTCGAGCGGATCGAGGGCGGCGAAGGGCTGATCGCCCGCCTCACCGCCGATCTCGCGACGGCAGAAACAGCCTATGTCGCGGAGGCCGAGGCGCTCTCGGCGACCCGCACCGCTGCTGCCGCGCGGCTCGACGCGGCGGTCGCTGCGGAACTGGGCCCGCTCAAGCTCGACGCCGCCCGTTTCCGCACCACCGTCGAGCCGTTGCCCCGCGACCAATGGTCCGCCGCCGGCCGGGACCGGGTGGAGTTCGAGGTGTCGACCAACCCCGGCGCGCCCTTCGCGCCGCTGATCAAGATCGCGTCGGGCGGCGAGCTGTCGCGCTTCATCCTCGCGCTCAAGGTCGCGCTGGCGGAGGAAGGCGGCGCACGCACGCTGATCTTCGACGAAATCGACCGCGGCGTCGGCGGTGCGGTGGCGAGCGCGATCGGCGAACGGCTGGCGCGGCTCTCGGCCGGTGCACAATTGCTGGTCGTCACCCACAGCCCGCAGGTCGCGGCGCGCGGCGCGGCGCACCTGCTGATCGCGAAAAGCCATGACGGCACCGTCACCCGCACCGGCGTGCGGCAGCTCAGCGAGGACGAACGGCGGGAGGAGATTGCGCGGATGCTGTCGGGGGCGCAGGTTACGGACGAGGCAAGGGCGCAGGCCGGAAGGCTGCTGGAGGCGGCCTAATTGCCCCGGTTCGCGATCAGGTCGATCTCGGTCCCGCCATCGCCGCGCGCCGACAGGAATACGACATAGGCCGAATCGTCCCGCGCCCGGGTGCCGCCCAGCACATGCTGGCCGTCCTTCAACTGATGCTCGGCCGAATAGCCACCGCGGACGGCGCGGGTATAGTACCAGTCGATCATCGTCTGGAGCGGCTGGGGGGTCGAGAAACTGACGACGCGCAGGCCGCACTGACCGCCTTCTGCCCCGGCCGCTTCGGTTACGCGGGCCTGGGGGTGGAGCGGCATGTCGGCGGGGAGGCGGGCGGCCCAGCCGGCGGAGTAGCTCAGTTTCGCCGCGCAGTCGGCGGTGCGGCGGTCCTTTTGCCCGGCGGCGAGACCGGCGAGGGTCACCGACTTGTCCTGGGCGTCGCAGGCATCGCACTTGCCCTCGACAGGGGCCGGGGCCTTGAGCAGCTCGCCCTCGGCCGGCATCGCGGCTTTGGCTGCGGCGACGGTGTCCGACGGGATCGGCGCCGAATAGGGCTGGCCCGGCGGGCGGATCGCGTCCTTGTTCGATTGCTGGGCGAGCTGCGGATCGACCATGATCTGGTCCTGTAGCGCGCCCATCAGCGCCGGATCGGTCGAATTGCCGCCGATCGAATCGTCCAGCGCATCGACATTGCCCGCCTCTCCGCCACCACAGGCGGCGAGCGCCAATGGCAGCAACAGGGTGGCAATCGCGTTCGCCCGACGGCTCATCATCACGCTCCGCATCCCCGCAAAAAAGCTGCGGGATTTGGGCCAAGGTGATGACAGGCCAGGGTTAAGGAAGCGTTTGCCGGTTCCTCACCCCGCCTTCTTCACCCGCGCCTTCTCCGCCGCGATGAACGCGTCGATCTGGGCGTCGAGAACGTCGAGCGGGACGGCGCCCTGTTCGAGCACCGCATCGTGGAAGCGCTTCAGGTCGAACTCGACCCCCAGCGCCTTTTCCGCCCGGGCGCGCAGCTCGCGGATCTTGATCTCGCCCAGCTTGTAGCCCAGCGCCTGCCCCGGCCAGCTGATATAGCGGTTCACCTCGGCATCGATATTCGCCGCCGACAGCGCGGTGTTGTCGAGCATGAACTGGACCGCCTGTTCCTTGGTCCAGCCCTTGGCATGGATGCCGGTGTCGACGACCAGACGGCAGGCGCGCCACATCTCGTAGGACAGCCGCCCCATTTCCTTTTCGGGGGTGTCGTAAATGCCCATCTCGATCCCGATCCGCTCGGAATAGAGCCCCCCACCCCTCGGTAAAGGCGGTGAAATTGGCGAGGTAGCGGCGGAATTTCGACGTCTCCAACTCCTGCTGCAGCGCGATCTGGTGGTGGTGCCCCGGCACCGCCTCATGCGCGGTCAGCGCGGGCAGCTCGTAGAGCGGGCGCTGGTCGAGCTTCGAGGTATTGACATAGTAATGGCCGGCCAGCCCCAGCTCAGGATTGCCCGGGCCGTAATAGGCGGTGGTCGTCCCCTCCGCCGTCTCCGCCGGGATGCGCTTGAGGCCATAGGGCAGGCGCGCCATGCGGTTGAAAAAGCCCGGCATCTTCCCGTCAATCTCCTTGGAATGGACGGCAGCGGCGGCCATCAGCTCCTCGGGCGTCTTGGCGTAATATTTGGGGTTGGTGCGCAGCTCCTGGACAAACGCCTCGCGCGTCGCGAAGCCCGCCTTCTTGGCCACTTCGACCATTTCGGCGCGGATGCGCGCGACCTCGTCCAGGCCGATCTTGTGGATCTGTTCGGCGCTAAAGTCGGTCGTGGTCAGCTGACGGATGCGGAAGGCATAGTAACGTGCGCCGTCGGGCTGCGTCGACACGCCGACCGCCCTGGCGCATTTGGGCTCGTAACTGGTGCGATAGAACGCCGCCGCCTTGGCATAGGCCGGGTTGATCACTTCGGTGACGGTCTTCCTCGCCCGAGCCTGCAGCGCGGCCCATTCGGCGTCGGTCGCATCGACCGGCTTCTTGCGATTGAACGGCGCATAGAAACGCGATTTGGTCGGGTCCTGCTGGATCACGCCGGTGATCGTCTGTTCGAACCCGACCAGGCTGACGCACGGCTGGACATAGCCGCCCTTCACCGCCTTTGCAGTGATCGCGATCAGCGTGTCGTTGGTCTTGGGAAACTGATCGAGCCGGTCGAGATAATGGCCATAGTCGGCCTTGCGCCGAAAGGCGGTCCGCTCCCCCTGTCCCGCCGCGCCCTGCCAGGGGTTGGAGTAGCTGGTGAACAGGATCGTCCGCTGGCCGAAGCTGTTCGCTTCGATGCTCTCCGACAGCAAGCGGCGCAGGATCGCCTTGTCGGTGCGCTGGATCGGAGTGAGGCCGGCATCGGGGATGGCGTCGAGGCGCTTGAGGAACACCGCTTCCGCCGCAGCGCGACGGTCTTCGGCGGCGAGGCTGACATCGCCGACCGCGATCGGATCGATGTCGACACCGACCGAGCGGGCAAAGCCGGGATTCTCCCTGAGCACCCAGTCGAAATGTTCGGCGAGCAGGGCGCGGAAGTCATCCTGCGGTCCCGCGATCGCCGGCGCGGCAACCAGCGCGGCGGCGAAGGCAGCCCCGGCGAACAGGCCGCGGACAGCGAACCTTACATTTTTGGCCCCGTGTACGGGGACGTGCGCGGAGCGGCGAGCGCATGCGTGAACCGGAGGGAAAATAGCCATTTCAGGAGGCAAGCAGAGGAAATCCAACATTGCAAGCGATGCGTGCCGCACCCGGAATCACGTCCTGCAAATAAGTTTGTATTATAAACTTGTTTTCGTGTATCCAATGCGCGAGTTTGATTCTCCGAGGAGGCTTGCGATGGATGATTCCGGTACCCCGCCCGTCCGGCTGCACGCGCTGGATGCCGTGCGCGGCGGCGCGCTTTTGCTGGGGGTGGCGTTTCATGCGAGCCTCAGCTTCCTGCCCGGCCAACAATTCTGGGTGGTGCGCGACGCGGCGGACCCGCTGATCGGCAATTTCGCCATCGTGGCGCACCTGTTCCGGATGACCTTGTTCTTCGTCATCGCAGGCTTTTTCGGGCGGATGCTGCTTGAACGGCGCGGCACGGGCGGGTTCATCGGTGACCGCGCCAAGCGGATCGTTGCACCGCTCTTCGCCTTCTGGCCGATCTTGCTGGCAGCGATCATCGCGACGTTCGTGTGGGGTGCAGCGGTGATGAACGGCGGCACGCTGCCGACCGATCAGCCGCCGCCCCCGCCGGTGACCGCTGCGACCTTTCCGCTGACCCATTTGTGGTTTCTCTATCTGCTGATCTGGCTCTACCTCGCCGCTCTGGCGCTGCGCGGCATCGCGCAGATGATCGACCGGCAAGGGCGGATCGCGGCGCGGATTGCCGATCCGCTGCTGGCGGGTGCGATCCGCTATGGCGCAGCGTCGGTGCTGCTTGCAGTGCCGGGCTTTCTGGTGCTGGCGGGGCACCCCGGCTGGGCGCCGGTGATGGGCATTCCGACCCCCGATCTCGGCCTGATCCCCAATGCCGGCGCGCGCGCCGCCTATGCCACCGCCTTCTTCACCGGATGGATGCTGCAGCGTCAGCCCGTCCTGCTCGACAGCATCGCCGCCCGCTGGCCGCTGCACATGATCGGTGCGGTAGTGATCACGGGCGGACTGCTGATCCAGATTTCCGGGGCCACCTTCTTCGCCCCTGCCAGCCGCCCAGCGCTCGCCGCCGCCTATATGATCGCCTCCTGGTGCTGGACGCTTGGCCTGCTCGGCGCGGCGCTGCGCTTCCTCGACGCGGAGCGGCCCTGGGTCCGCTATGTCGCCGACTCCTCCTACTGGATCTATCTGGTCCATCTGCCTGTGGTCGCGGCATTGCAGGTGCTGGTCTATCCGGTCGCCGCTCCGGCACTGGTCAAGTTCGCCATGGTGATCGCGGGCGCTTCCCTTATCCTGTTCGCCAGCTATCACATTCTGGTGCGGCGCAGCTTTCTGGGTCGCTGGCTCAACGGTCGCGCCTATCCCCGCGCCGCCCGGTCCCAATCGATGGAGGTGCAGACCGCATGACCGATCCGTCCCAGAGCATGCGCGACGACCTCGCCTTTGTCCGCGCGCTGGTGAGCGAGGGCGGCAAGGTGCAGAGCTCTGCCGGAGAGGCGCTGCTCGCCGGGGGCCTGTGCTATGGCCTGCAATGCATCGCGCAATGGGCGCTGATGATCAGCGCTTGGCCCGCGCCTGCCATCGTCCACCTGACCGCCGGGTTCCTGCCATCACTGATTTTCATCGCGCTGATCGTGTGGATCGTGCGGCGCAACGGATCGATCGCACCGCAGGGCATGGCGATGCGTGCGCTCAATGCGGGGTTCGGCAGCACTGGCCTCGCGACGCTGACCACTGCGGCGATCTTCGGCTATCTCGCCTGGCACCGTCAGGACATGGGGGGTATGGCTGTTCCATCCGCTGATGGTCGCGGTGCTGCAAGGCGCGGCGTGGTACATCGCCTTTGCGATCCGTCGCCGCACCTGGCTGGCGCTGATTTCGGCGGGATGGTTCATCACCGCCTTTCTCGGCGCGCTGGCGCTGGAGCGGATCGACCTGTTCCTGCCGCTGATCGGCGTGGCGTTACTGCTGCTGATGGCGCTGCCGGGCTGGATCCTGATGCGCAGCGCGGCCAGTAGCTGACCGCGATGAAGGATTTCGACATCGGGCAGATCGACGACGTGATCCACGGCCGCATGCGGCTGGGGATCATGGCCTATCTGGCCGATGCCGAGGTCGCGGATTTCAACGAACTGAAGACACTGCTTCAGGCGACGCAGGGCAATCTTTCCGTGCATCTGCGCAAGCTGGAGGAGGCGGGCTATATCGCGATCGACAAGAGTTTTTCGGGGCGCAAGCCGCTGACCCGTGCGCGCATGACGCCGGCCGGGCGCAAGGCGTTCGCGGCGTATCTTGAAGCATTGGTCAAGCTGATCGCATAAGGAACGGCATTGCGGCCAGCGAGTTGCAGTCGCAATCGCGCCCGTGCCCTGCGGAGACCTGACCAGATGCCGGCCAAGTGACGACCGCCTCATCTCCCCGCCGCACGCTGCGCGCCGTCGATGTATTCGCGCTGACCGTGGGAATCGTCATCGGTGCCGGTATCTTCCGCACGCCGGCATTGGTCGCGGGGGTTGCGGGCGACGCGACCACGATGATCCTGGCCTGGATCGCGGGAGGGCTGCTCTCCATTGTCGGCGCGCTCTGCTATGCCGAGATGGCGGCGGCATGGCCGCATATGGGCGGCGATTATCATTTCATCGGGCGCGCGTTCGGGCAGCGGATTGCCTTTCTCTACGCCTGGGCGCGGCTGGCGGTGATCCAAACCGGGTCGCTGGCGCTGCTGTCGTTCATCGTCGGTGATTATTTGCAGATATTGCTGCCGCTCGGCGCATTCGGCCCGGCGATTTGGGCAGGCATTGCGGTCATCGCGGTGAGCGCGATCAACTGGCTGGGGGTGCGCTGGGGAACGCAGGCGCAGCGCTGGCTGACGCTGGCCGAGGTGGTCGGGCTGGTCGCGATAATCATCGCGGGCTTCTCGCTCGCGCCGCCCGACGCAGTTCCGGCAGCACCGGGCGGCGGCGCGCTGGGCCTGGTGATGGTGTTCGTGCTGCTGTCTTATGGCGGATGGAGCGAGGCGGTTTATGTCTCGGCCGAGATGAAGGACCCGCCGAAGCGGATCGCGGCTATCCTGTGCGCGGCGCTGGCTTTGGTCACCGCGCTCTATGTGCTGGTCAATCTGGCCTTGCTCAACGGGCTAGGAATGGCGGGCATGGCCGGGAACGACGCGGTCGCGGCGGAGGTGATGCGCCGCGCATTCGGCCCCGCTGGCGCGGCGGCGATCAGCGCGGCGGTGGCGGTGGCGGCGCTGACCAGTGCCAATGCGACCGCAATCACCGGTGGGCGCACCGCGTGCGCGCTCGGGCGCCGTATCGCGCCACTGGGGTGGCTGGGACAATGGGATGCGCGCCGCGACACACCGGGCAACGCGCTGGTAGCACAGGGGGCGGTGGCGCTGTTGCTGGTCGCGTTGGGCGGATTTGCGCGCGACGGGTTTCGGGTCGCGGTCGAATATACTGCGCCGGTGTTCTGGCTATTCCTGCTGCTCGCCGGATTGTCGCTGTTCGTGCTGCGCCGGACCGAGCCCGATACGCCCCGTCCGTTCCGGGTACCGCTCTATCCCGTTCTGCCCGGGATCTTCTGCGCGACCACCGCGTATCTGCTATGGTCGAGCCTCGCCTATACCGGGTGGGGCGCACTTGCCGGCGTCGCCGTGCTGGTTGTCGGCGCGTTGTTGCTGTTGGTCTTCACCCCCGAAGCGGAGATTGAGCCATGAAGCTGTTGATCCTCGCCGCCGCCAGTCTGGTCGCCGGAAGTGCGATTGCGCCGCCTGCGACGCCGCCGTCCGTCGCCGCGAGCCAGACCCCCGACGTGATCTATGTCCCCACCCCGCCTGCAGTGGTCGAGGCAATGCTGGACATGGTCGATTTGCGCGACGGTGACATACTCTATGATCTCGGCTCGGGCGACGGGCGCATCCCGATCGCTGCGGCGAAGCGCAAGCAGGTGCGTGCCGTCGGAATCGACATCGACCCGCAGCGGATTACTGAGGCGAACGCCAATGCCAAGGCTGCGGGCGTCACTGGCGAGGTGACGTTCAAACAGGCCGACCTGTTCACCAGCGACTTCAGCGACGCGACCGTCGTGACACTGTACCTGCTCGACACGCTGAACGAGAAGCTCCGTCCGAAGCTGCTCGCAGAGCTGAAGCCGGGGACGCGGATCGTCAGCCACGCCTTTCGCATGGGCGATTGGGAGCCGGAGAAGGAAGCCGAGGTCGACGGCCGGACGATCTATTACTGGACGGTGCCGCCGCGCGGATAGCGCGGGAATCGACCCCGCGCGGTTTCCGCGCTAGGGCGGCGCGATGCATCATCTGTTTCTTGTCATGCTGGGCGGCGCAGTCGGCGCTGGCGCACGGCATCTGGTCGGGCGCGCGGCGCTTGGCATTTGGGGGCCGGGGTTCCCGGTCGGTACGCTGGCGGTCAATGTCGTCGGCGGGTTCGCGATGGGGCTGCTCGCCGCGTGGCTCGCGTCGCGGGCGAGCGGGGGTGAGGCGTTGCGCTACCTGC
Organism: Sphingomonas sp. J315; assembly: GCF_024666595.1. Classification (NCBI taxonomy): domain Bacteria; kingdom Pseudomonadati; phylum Pseudomonadota; class Alphaproteobacteria; order Sphingomonadales; family Sphingomonadaceae; genus Sphingomonas; species Sphingomonas sp. J315. The sequence continues at coordinate 801,303 of NZ_CP088296.1, forward strand.
TCGGCGTCGGGGTGCTCGGCGGTTTCACGACCTTTTCCGCCTTTTCGCTCGAGACCGCGTCGATGCTCCAGCGCGGCGAGTTTGCGACCGCATTGTTCTACATTCTCGCCTCGGTCGTGCTGTCGATCGGCGCGTTGTTCGCGGGGCTGCAGGTCAGCCGGATGGTGGCGGCATGAGCGCCGAGGGGAATGTCCGCCAGTTCACCGTCGCGCTTGACGATGACGGCATCCGGCTGGATCGCTGGTTCAAGCGGCATCTGCCCGACACCAGCTTCAACATCGTGTCGCGCTGGGCGCGGACGGGGCAGCTGCGCGTCGATGGCGCGCGCGCGACTCCCGGCGATCGCGTCCAGGCGGGACAGGTGATCCGTGTGCCCCCGGCCGACGCAGCGCAAGCGGCAGCGGTGGCGGCCAAGCCCAAAAAGGCGCGTCCCCAACTGTCGCCCGAGCAGATGGAGTTCGCCGAGTCGATGGTGATCCATCGCGATGCGCAGGCGATGGTGATCAACAAGCCGCCCGGCCTCGCGACGCAGGGGGGGACCAAGACGCACGATCATGTCGATCAATTGCTCGACGCGCTGTATTTCGACCTCGATACGCGGCCCAAGCTGGTGCACCGGCTCGACAAGGATACGTCGGGTGCGCTGGTGCTGGCGCGGACGGCGCGCGCGGCGGCCTATTTCTCGAAGAGCTTCTCCGGGCGGACGGCGCGCAAGACCTATTGGGCGGTCGTCGTCGGCGTGCCGAGCATCGAGGACGGGTTCATCGAACTCCCGATCGGCAAGCAGCCCGGGACCGGTGGCGAAAAGATGCAGGTGGACGAAAAGGAAGGCCAGCCCGCGCGGACCCGCTATCGCGTGATCGACCGTGCGGGGAACCGCGCCGCCTGGGTCGAGCTGCAGCCGCATACCGGGCGCACCCACCAGCTGCGCGTGCACATGGCGGCGATCGGCCACCCGATTGTCGGCGACGGCAAATATGGCATGGCCGAGGCGTTCCTGTCGGGCAGCATTTCGCGGAAAATGCACCTCCATTCGCGGCGCATCCGCATCGACCATCCCGATGGCGGCAAGCTGGATGTGACGGCCGACCTGCCGACGCATTTCGCGGAGACACTCGTCCAGCTCGGCTTCAACCTCGAGGATGGCGACAATCTGCCGCCCGACGAAAAGGCACCGCCGACCAAGGAGCAGGAAAAAGCCTGGGCCAAGGCGCATGCCAAGACGGTGCGAAAAGAGCGTCGTGGTGAGCGGCAGGGACGCCGCGAGACGACGGTGAAAAAGGCCAAGCCGGGCAAGAAGGACGACAAGAAGGCGGCCAAGAAGCCCGCGCGGAAGCCGACGAAGAAACCATGATCCGGCTCGCCGTGTTCGACTGCGACGGCACTCTGGTCGATTCGCAGGCCAATATCTGCCGCGCGATGGAGGCGTGCTTCGTCGCGCACCGGCTCGATCCGCCGACGCGCGAAGATATCCGGCGGATCGTTGGCCTCAGCCTCGTCCCGGCGATCGCGCAGCTGTTGCCCGATGGCGACGGGGCGCTGCACGTCGCGATGGCGGAAGCGTACAAGCGCGCCTTCCATGCGATGCGGATCGACGCGGCACTCGACCCGGAACCACTGTTCGATGGCGTCGCCGAAGCAATCGAGGCGCTGAGCGATGCCGGATGGCTGCTGGGCGTGGCGACCGGCAAGTCGGATCGCGGGCTGGCGCTGATCCTGGAACATCATGGACTGGGCGACCGCTTCGTCACGCTGCAGACCGCCGACCGGCATCCGTCCAAGCCACATCCGGCGATGCTGCACGCCGCGATTGCCGAGGCGGGCGGCGACCCGCTGCGCACCGCGATGATCGGCGACACCAGCTATGACATCGCGATGGCGGTCAATGCGGGGACGCACGCGGTCGGGGTTGCGTGGGGCTATCACGAGGCGCATGAATTGCACGCCGCCGGGGCGCATCACGTGACGACGCACGCGCGCGAACTGCCGGCGCTGCTGGAGGCATTATGACCGAGGATCCTGCGCGCGGGCGCTATTTCGCGATGGTATTCGCGCAGATGATCGCGGTCGCCGGCGCGGTGTTCGGGCTGGTCATCATGGGCAAGGCCGACGCGATGTGGCTGCGCATCCTGGGCGCGGCGATCCTGATCTCCGGCCTGTATTGCATCGCCGTGGTGCCGCGCGCGCTCGCCCGACGCTGGCGCACCCCGCCGACGGAATAGGATCATGCGACGGTTCTGGAAGGACGTCGCGCTGGTCGCGGCGCAGGGCGGGCATGACGTCCATCTCGACGGCAAGCCGGTGCGCACGCCGGGCCGCGCACCGCTGACGCTGCCGACCCCCGCGCTGGCCGAGGCGGTGGCGGAGGAGTGGCGCGGGGTTGGCGAGACGATCGATCCGCGCGCAATGCCGCTGACCGGTCTGTCCAATGCCGCGATCGACCGGATCGCGCCCGACCCGGCGGCCTTCGCTGCTGGCCTTGCCAAATATGGCGAGAGCGACCTGCTCTGCTACCGCGCCGAGCATCCCCTGGAGCTGCAACTTCGGCAGGCGGCGAGCTGGGACCCGCTGCTCGACTGGGCGCGGCTGCGCCATGGCGCGGTGCTGATCCCGACCACGGGGATCGTCCATGTCGCGCAGCCCGCCGAGGCGGTGGCGGCGCTGGGCGCGGCGGTGGCGGCGCGGTCGGCGTTCGAGCTGGCGGGGCTGTCTCCGGTGGTGACGATCACCGGGTCGCTGGTCGCGGCGCTGGCGCTGATCGAGCGCGCTGCGGATGCCGAGGATATCTGGTCCGCCGCCAATCTCGACGAGGATTGGCAGGTCGAGCATTGGGGCGAGGACGAGCTGGCCCGCAAGGCGCGCGATGCGCGACGGGCGGAATATGCGGCTGCGGTGCGGTTTCTGGGGTTGGTTTAGCGTGGGCGCTCGGCGCTGCGGGCCGATCTACCCCTCTCCCAACCTCCGCTAGGCAGCAAGCTGCCAAGCTGCGGTAACCCTCTCCCCTATCAAGGGGAGAGGGCAAGAAGGCTAAGCCCGCACGAAAAACGTCTTGAGCCATGCCGATCCGGCGCGGGCGGCTTCGCGCCAGTCTTCGGGCTCGGGCGCATCGGCGTGAGCGCGGGGGTCGAGCAGCTTGACCTTGCCCTGTTTGAACGCGGCGGTGCGCGAGGTTGCCAGCGTCAGATTATGTTCGATCGCGGTCGCGGCGAGCAGACCGTCATGCAGGTCGGCATAGGGCAGCTGCCCGCGCCGCTGCGCGACCGCCGCGTCGATCGGAAGGGTCCGCCCGGCAAAGGCGGGGAGCAGCTGCCCGTCGATCCAGCCGCGCCATGCCGCGCCAAGATCGCGACCCGCACGGGCGGCATCGGACGCGGCACGCTCCAGATCGACCAGGCTGGCGGCGGAGAGGAACATGCGCTGGTGCGGGACGCCATGCGCCCAGGCGACCAGCGCCGGATCGCCATGCGTGCCGCGTGCGTCGCGCAGGGCGACGACAATTTCGGTGTCGAGCAGGAACATCAGCCTAACGCCCTCCCCGCCGATCCCAGCGATCGGGCGTCGGCCCGGCGTCGAAAACCGCCCCCTCCGGGGCCGCGAGCAGGTCGACGATCGACTGATGCTCGCCGCTCAACTGGCGATAGGCGTCGATGCTGAGCAGGACGTGGGTCGGACGCCCGCGATCGGTGACGAACACCGGAGCGTCGCGCGCGAATCGCTTCGCCCTGCTGACGTCCTGATTGAATTCGCGGCTCGTCACTACCCGCATAATCGCCCCATTTTTTCGCACCTACATACCTATTATGGTAGCGATACCATGTAGGCATGTACCTATCTTGTAGCACCACTGCAACAGCTTGGGCAATCCACCAAGAAATCGACAGCGAACATGCTGCCAACGTTGTCGCGCGCGCTTGCACCCGGCGGCATTTCCGGTTCCCCTGCCTCCAATCGCCGACCGCAACACCGGATCGGGCAATGGGGGGGGAGAGGCCATTTGTTTCAGGATTTGATCGACGACAGCCTGCGTGCGCTGGGCGACATCATGGGGGCGCATGGCCCGGCGGTGAACGCCGCGGCGAGCTTTACCCCGACCGACTACAGCATCCATTTCTTCCTGCAGCTCGCGATCATCATTCTTGCCGCGCGCGTGGTCGGCTGGCTGGGGCAGAAGTTCCTGGGCCAGCCGCAGGTGGTGGGCGAAATGATCGCGGGCGTGGTGCTCGGCCCGTCGCTGTTCGGGCTGTTCTTCCCGGAAATGCAGGCTGCGATCTTCCCCAAGGAGACCAAGAACGTCCTGTATGTCGGCGCGCAGTTCGGCGTCGGCCTGTACATGTTCCTAGTCGGCTGCACGCTGCACCTCGACCATTTCAAGACCAAGGCGAAGAGCGCGGTCACCGTATCGGTGGCGGGCATCGCCACGCCGTTCGCCTTTGCCGTGCTGATCACGCCGTTGCTGCTGACCGTCCCCGGGCTGTTCGCCGAGGGGATCAGTCAGTGGAACGCGACATTGTTCATGGGCGCGTGCATCGCGCTGACCGCATTCCCGATGCTGGCGCGGATAATCAACGAGCGCGGGCTGGCCAAGACCTCACTCGGCACGCTGTCGCTGACCGCTGGCGCGTTCGACGATGCGGTGTCGTGGTGCGTGCTGGCGATCGTGCTGGCGACGTTCGGCGGCGGGCCGGGCATTGCGGTCGTCGCGATCGTCGGCGGCGTCGCCTATGCGGCGTTCATGATCGTCTTCGGCAAGCGCCTGCTCGCGCCGCTGGGCCGCGCGGTCGAGGCGCGGGGCGAGATGAGCAACACCGTTCTGGCGATCACGCTGATCCTGTTCTGCGCATCGGCATTCCTGATGGACGCGATCGGCATCCATGCCGTGTTCGGCGGTTTCCTGCTCGGCGCGTTCATGCCCCGCGGGCTGTTCGTCGCGGAACTCAAGCGCAAGGTCGAGCCGCTGGCGGTGGTGATGCTGCTGCCGATGTTCTTCACCTATTCGGGCCTCAATACCCGGATGGACATGGTCAACAGCCTGCCCTTGTTCGCCATTGCGCTCGGCATCCTGGCCGTGTCGATCCTGGCCAAGTTCGGCGCGTGTTGGGCCGCCGCACGGCTGTCGGGCGAGGACAATCGCACCGCATTGGGCATCGGCGCGCTGATGAACTCGCGTGGCCTCATGGAGCTGATCATCATCAATATCGGCCTGCAGAAGGGCGTGATCGGGCCGACGCTGTTTTCGATGATGGTGCTGATGGCGATCGTCACGACGATGATGGCCGGGCCGCTGTTCGAACTGGTCTATGGCAAAAAGGCTCGCGAGAGCGGCGAGCTGGATGCGATCAGCGGCGAGGATGGCGCAGCGCCGACCCAGCCGATCGCAGCGCGCCTCGCCTGAGATGCCCCCCGGCCCCGTCGCCTGACTCCGGTCAGGCGGCGGTTGCGGGGGCGATGGCGTTGATGCGTTCGATCAGCGCGCGGTGCGAGGGCAGGTCGGCGCTGGCGCGCTCGCCAAAGCCGCGGATGCGCGCCGAGAGCCGCTCAGCCTCACGCAGCGCCGCGCGGTCTGGGGAGACGCCGGTCAGGTCGGTGCGGAACTCCATCCCGTAGAGGATGTACTGATAGTTGAAGAAGGCGAAGCTTTCGACATCGAGGGTGAAGTCGTAGCGGCTGGGCGGGCGGTAGCGCCACTGGTCGAGCAGGTCGCGCAGCCGGTCCGGGATGCTCGCCGCGTCGCCATTGTCGCGCCAGAAGGGTTCGTCACGGCGGCTGAGGCAGTAATGCAGCTTCAGGAAATTGACGATATTGGCGTAGCGCGCGGCCATCAGTTCGTTGAAGCGCCGCGCGGGGGCGTCGATCGGGCCGGTGTGGGGAAACAGCTCGGCGATCATCGCCACCGCCGCCTCGATCATCACCACCCCTGTCGCCTCGAGCGGTTCGAGAAATCCGGCCGCCAGCCCGACCGCGACGGTGTTGCCGACCCATTGCCGTTCGCGATACCCCGCCTCGAATTCGATGTGGCGCACGGACAGGTCGCCGTCGCCGACGCCGAGATAGCCGCGCAGGATCGCCTCGGCGCGGTCGTCATCCATGTGCGCGCTCGAATAGACGCAGCCGACTCCATGGGCATGGGCAAGACCGATGTCCCAGATCCAGCCGCCCTCATGCGCCGCCGCGATGGTGGTGCTGGCGAGCGGGGCGTCGGGGCGGGCATAGGGCCGCTTGCAGGCCAGCGCGCGGTCGGTGAACAGCTGGTCGCGGACCGAGCGCAGCGGAGATCCGAGCGCCTCGCCGATCAGTTCGGCGCGAAAGCCGCTGCAATCGACATAGAGATCGGCGGTCAGTGTGCCGTGTTCGGCGGTATCGACCCGCGCGATATGCCCCTGGTCGTCCAGCGGCGCGGCGGTGAGCGTTCCCTGAAGATGCCGCACGCCCAGCGCCCGGGCGCGGTCGGCGAGGACGCCGGCGAAGCTCGCCGCATCGAAATGATAGGCATAGTTGAGCGGCCCGGCATAATCGCCCTCGTCGGGGCGCTTGGGCGCGCGGTTCGCCTCCGCCACCCGGTTCTGGATTGTCACCGCCTGTGCGAACGGGGCGCGGGTCGCCGGGTCCTGCAGCAGCCACCAGCCGACCAGATCGGCGTCATCGGCGTGGAACGGCGCTTCGAACGGGTGGAGGAAGGAGCGCCGCTCGCCCGGGCGCGGGGTTTCGACCCAGTCGTCGAAGCGGATGCCCTGTTTGAACGTCGCCCCGGTGGCGCGGATGAAATCGCCCTCGTCGATGCCGAGATAGCGCAACGTGTTGCGGATGGTGGGAAACGTCCCCTCGCCCACGCCGATAATCCCGATATCGGGGGATTCGAGCAGGGTGATGCGCGGGCCTCCGCTCGCCTCGCTCCCCAGCGCGCGCGCCAGATAGGCGGCGGTCAGCCAACCGGCCGTGCCGCCGCCCAGGATCAGGATCGATCGCGCCATATCCGAACCATAGCCCGCGCCCAGACGAGTGTCACCCGGCAGCAGGGGCGACGGAGGGGCGCGGCAAGGCCCAGGCGATCACCGCCCCTGCGGCGAGCCATCCCGCGATTTCGCTGATCCACAGATAGATGAAATAGCCCCAGGGCGCGTGGTTGAAGATCGGCTGCCCCAACTGGCTGTAGGTAGTGAAGGCGAGTGCGAACAGGCCGACCGCGGTCACCCGTCCGGTGAAGCTCATGCCGATGGTCAGCCGGGCAAGCGCGAAGGCGAGCAGCAGCGCACAGACGATGCCGAGCACCAGTCCGCCGATCAGCGCCGCGGTATCGGGCAGCGCGAAGCCGTTGGTGTTGAACAGCACCAGCGCGGTCGGCCCCTCGCCATAGGCTTGCGTACCGAGCGGGGTACCGGGCCAGGGGATCGGATAGGCACCGGTACCGTTGGGGCCGAGATGCTGGGCGAGCGCGGCCTGCACCGCGACGCTCGCCGAATCGCCGGCATTGCTGGTCGCCAGCATCGACAGCGGGGTGCCCCAGAAGATGAATCCGACGATCCACATCGCAAACCCGCCCAGCAGGCCGCCCAGCAACACTCTCGGCATTTCGGCTCTCCCCATGTTTCGCCCAGCCTAACGCATGGGAACGCGGGAAGAAGCAGAAAATCAGCGGGTGGCGAGACCCATCTCGATCGCCTCCTCGGCGCGCTCGCGGATGAAGCCGATCAGGCCGGGTTTGCGCGAGCGCTTTTCGCGCTCGGCCTTCAGGATCGTGTGGACCTTTTCGAAGCACGCATCGAGATCGTCGTTGACCACGACATAGTCGTAGCCGTCCCAGTGGGAGAGCTCGCGCTCGGCGCGCTTCATACGATACTGGATCACATCCTCGCTGTCGGTCGCGCGGGTGCGGAGGCGCTTTTCGAGTTCGGTCAGCGAGGGCGGGACGATGAAGATGCGGACGACGTCGCCGCCTTCTAGCTGGAACAGCTGCTGGGCGCCCTGCCAGTCGACGTCGAACAGCACGTCCTGTCCGGCGGCGAGCATGCGCTTCACCGGTTCGCGCGGCGTGCCGTAGCGATAGTTGAAGACATGCGCCCATTCGAGGAATTCGTGCCGCGCGGCGCGGGCCTTGAATTCGTCGGTGCTGAGGAAATGATATTCGCGCCCGTCTTCCTCGCCCTCGCGCATCGGGCGGGTGGTCGCGGAGACCGAGACGCCCATGCCGGGTTCGCGTTCGAGCAGCTTGCGCGCGATCGTCGACTTGCCCGCGCCCGAAGGGGGAGGACAGGACAAAGAGAACGCCCCTGCGGTCGAACTCAAATTTGGATTCGCGATGCGCCATGCGCGCCATTGGCGCGGAGGGAGCGCTCTCGTCAAGCGTGGGACGGGGTTAATAGCGCCGCTTGCGCCCGGTCAGCAGCGACCAGAGCAGGATCAGGCCGCCAATCACCCAGCCGAACGGCCCCATACGGGTGAGCGCGCGCTGGCCCATCGCGCCGATGATCGCGCCCTTCATCCCGCCACGTCCGTCGCGGCGGTCGATCGCGCGACCGAGCAACATGGCGAAGATGGTGCGGATCATGCCGCGCGTGCCTGCCAGCGCCTGCGCAGGTACCGAGCACCCAGCGCCGCAGCGCCGAGCACGACAGCGGCGGGGACCACCGTCTTGCCGACGCGCCAGGCGGCAACACCCGCGAGCGTGCCGAGGGCCCCGCCCTCGCCATCACTCTCATCGATGCGCTTGCCGATATAGCCCGCGACCAGATCGCCGATCATGCGCCGAACTCCTTGTTACCCGTGGCAAGGTCGAACACCTCGCCGATGCCGCGCAGGCCGGTCCATGCCGCCGCGCCGCCAAATGCGACCGCGATTCCGCCGAGCGCGGCGCCGATGATCGATGCGTCCATTAACCAAAAACTCCGCTGGGGGAGGAAAAGCACGAAGCGCGATCCGGTTCCGATCAGACCATCGATTCGGGACGAACCAGCCGGTCGAAGGTGTCGGCGTCGATCAGCCCGAGCGCGAGCCCCGCCTCCCGCAGCGTCGTCCCCTGTTCGTGCGCGGTCTTCGCGATCTTCGCCGCATTGTCATAGCCGATCTCGGGCGCGAGCGCGGTGACGAGCATCAGCGAACGCTCCACCAGTTCGGCGATGCGGCCTTCGTTGGCGACCAGCCCCTCGACGCAGCGTTCGGCGAAGCTTTCCATTCCGACACTGAGCAAATGGATCGAGCGCAGCACCGCCGCGCCGATCAGCGGCTTGAACACGTTGAGTTCGAGATGGCCCTGCATGCCCCCGACGGTCACCGCCATGTGGTTGCCGATCACCTGCCCCGCGACCATCGTCAGCATCTCGCACTGCGTCGGGTTGACCTTGCCCGGCATGATCGAGCTGCCCGGCTCGTTGGCGGGAAGCTCGAGTTCGCCAAGGCCGGAGCGCGGGCCGGAGCCGAGCAGGCGGATGTCGTTGGCGATCTTGGTCAGCGAGACGGCCAGCGTGTTCAGAGAGCCGGATACTTCCACGAGTGTATCGTTCGATGCCAGCGCCTCGAACTTGTTCGGAGCCGTATCGAATTGCCAATCCAGAAGCGCCGAAATCTCTGTCGCAAAATCCTCGCCGAAGCTGGGCGGAGCATTGAGACCCGTGCCAACTGCGGTCCCACCCTGCGCCAAGCGGGACAGCCGTGGATAGACCGAATGAATTCGTTGAAGATTGTCGCGCAACTGCTGACAGTATCCAGAAAACTCTTGGCCCAGCGTTAGCGGGGTAGCATCTTGAAGATGCGTCCGGCCGATCTTCACGATGTTGATCCATTCATCCGCAGCCGCGTTCAGCGCGCCGTAAAGCTTATCGGACGACCAACACATTCGCCGCAACGCGAGCAATGTCGCGACATGCAGCGCGGTCGGAAAACTGTCGTTGGACGACTGGCTCATATTGACGTGGTCGTTGGGATGCACCGGCGACTTGCCGCCGCGCGCGCCGGTCAGAAGTTCGTTGGCGCGGCCCGCAATCACCTCATTGACGTTCATGTTGGTCTGGGTGCCGCTGCCGGTCTGCCAGATGACGAGCGGGAACTGGTCGTCATGCTGCCCCGCCGCGACCTCCGCCGCTGCCGCCTCGATCGCGTCGGCCAGCGTCGCGTCGAGGCCGTGGTTGCGGTTCACGCGCGCCGCCGCCTGCTTCACCAGCGCGAGCGCGTGGATGATCCCGATCGGCATCCGTTCGGTCGGGCCGAAGGGGAAATTCTCGATGCTCCGCTGAGTCTGCGCGCCCCAATAGGCAGTGGCGGGCACCTCGATCGCGCCGATCGAGTCGGTTTCGGTGCGCGTGGCGGTCATCGGCATCTCCTGCATCGGGTGGAGCGGAGATGGCGGTGCGGCGCGCGTGCGACAAGCCATGGGCGAGGTTGATTTCGTAACGGAAACGCAACTAGGTTGCACAATCTCTCGCACCGGAGCCGCCATGCCGCAGCCGATCACCGCCGACGACTGCGCCGCGATGCACGACCAGTTCCGCGATGCGCGACTGATCGTCGCCAACGAGTTTCGCGGGCTCGACACGCATGACCAGTACTACAACGCCTTTGCCCGCCTGCTGAAGCGCGATCCGCTGGAGCGGGTGGCGATGCTGGGCACCGACCAGCGCGACCAGTTCGTGCCGGTGTTGCGCCGGCTGATCGCCGAGGGCGGGGACGCGCCGCGCCGCATCCTGGATGTCGGATGCGGCGATGGGCAGACCTTTGCGCTGATCGCCGACACGGTACCCGAAGGGTCGACCATTGATCTGGTCGATCCGAACGCGGATTATGTCCGCGCCTATGCCGATCGCGTCGCGGCGATGCCGAACATCACGCTGGGCGCGGCGCATGCCCTGCCCTTCGTGCCCGACAGTGACGACAGCTTCTACAACCCGGCGCTGGATCGCGGCTACGACCTGATCCTCGCGATTCATGCCCTCTATTTCTTCGCCGATCTCGACGCCTGCCTTGCAGATCTCGGGGCGCGGCTAGCGCCCGGCGGCACCGCGATCATCGTGTTCGCAGACGAGTCGGTGTCCTATACCGGCCTTGGCTATCGCGCGTTCCTGCGCAGCCGGGGCGAGGATGCGCTGGCGCAGGCCCATGCGGATTTGTGTCAGCAGCGGCTGACCCTGCTGCGCGGATCGGCGGGCGCGCCACCGGCGGTGGCCGCACGGTGGCAGGGCGATGTCCGAGTGCATCCGCAACCGACCCGGCTCTATGGCCACAGCCTGTCGGACCTGATCGCACTCGGCAATATCGCCGGGCTGAGTCTGTTCGAGACCATAAGCAAGTTCGAGGTGATCGCCGACCAGCTCGAATATGCGCCGATGGACGCGGATTTGCGGATCGAGACCGATGCAGGGCCGCGTCAGGGGATGCTGAGCGTCACCCAGCCGCAGATTGTGTGCGCGGTGACGAAACCATTCTGAGCCGGATTACTTCTTCCGCTTGAAGTCCACCGCAACGACGTTCGACCCGTCCTCGACCGGGGTCGCGACGGGGGGTTCGTCATTTTCGGCCTCGTCATGCGGCTCGGGACCGTCGGGGTCCTCGGCGGCCTGGAAGCGCAGCTCGAAATTGACCGCAGGGTCGTGGAATCCGGTGATCGCGGCGAACGGGATCGTCAGGATCGACGGGATCTGATTGAAGCTGAGGCCGACCGAGAAGCGGTTGTCGTCGACCTTCAGGTCCCAGAAACGATGCTGAAGGACGATCGTCATTTCGTCCGGGAAGCGTTCGATCAGCCGGTCGGGAATGTCCACGCCGGGCGCGCGCGTCTTGAACGTGATGTAGAAATGATGCGCGCCGGGCAACGCGCCGGTCGCAGCGACCTGATCCAGCACCCGGCCGACGACCGCGCGCAGGGCCTCCTGCACGATCTCGTCATAGGGAATCAAACTGTCAGGTACATTGCCGGTCATATGCCCTGACCTAGCGCCGCCAGCGGGGTGGTCAAGATTTGTTGCGGGGCGGCCCAAGCGTTGCGATCATTGCACCGGCCCGCACAGCCGCTATTGAGCCTGCCCATGCGCACCGCGACGATCAGCCGAAAGACGAGCGAAACATCGGTCGACGTGACCGTGAACCTCGATGGCACCGGCAGCTACACGATCTCCACCGGGATCGGCTTTTTCGACCATATGCTGGAGCAGCTGTCGCGCCATTCGCTGATCGACCTTGACGTGAAAACCGTCGGCGACCTGCATATCGACCAGCATCACACGGTCGAGGACACGGGCCTTGCGATCGGCGAGGCGGTGGCGAAGGCGCTGGGCGACAAGCGCGGCATCCGTCGTTACGCCGATGCGCTGAGCCCGATGGACGAGACGCTGACCCGCGTCGCGCTCGACATTTCGGGGCGGCCATTCCTCGTGTGGAAGACCGAGTTCAGCCAGAAACGGCTGGGCGAGATGGACACCGAGATGTTCGAACACTGGTTCCACAGCTTCGCCCAGACCGCCGGGCTGACGCTGCATGTCGAGACGCTGTACGGCAGCAACAATCACCATATTGCCGAGGCCGCGTTCAAGGGCCTGGCCCGCGCGCTGCGCGAGGCGATCGAGATCGATCCGCGCAAGGCGGATGCGATTCCCTCCACCAAGGGGACGTTGTGATGGCGCGGCTGGACGCGGCACCGGTCTGCGTGATCCTGCTGGAGTATCTGGCGGATGAAGCGGCGGTGGACGCGCAGCTGGCACCGCATGTCGAATGGCTGACCCGGGGGTTCGACGCCGGGCTGCTCCTGCTCGCCGGGCGTCAGGTGCCTCGCACCGGCGGGGTCATCCTGTGCCGCGGGCATCGCGCCGAAGTCGAAGCGCTGGCCGCGACCGACCCGTTCGTCACCTCCGGCGTGGCCAGCGCCACGGTGATCGAAATGGCCGCGAGCTTCGCTGCCGACGAGTGGGCACCGCTGCTGGCATGAGCATCGCGCTGATCGATTACGGCGCGGGCAACCTCCATTCGGTCCATAATGCGCTGAAGGCGGCGGGCGCGAGCGGCATCGCGGTGACCGCCGATCCCGATGTCGTGGCGCGGGCCGATCGCATCGTCCTGCCCGGCGTCGGCGCATTCGGCGCGTGCGCGGCGGGGCTGCGCGCGATTCCCGGGATGGTGGACGCGATGGAGCGCCGCGTGCTCGAACAGGGCGCGCCGTTTCTGGGCGTGTGCGTGGGGATGCAGCTGCTCGCGACGCGCGGCGAAGAACATGGCAGCCATGACGGACTCGGTTGGATGGACGGGGTGGTGCGTGAACTGCCCGCGACGCAGGTGCATGTGCCGCATATGGGGTGGAACGACGTCACCCCGCTATCGCCCCATCCGCTGATCGAGCCGGGCGAGGCCTATTTCCTGCACAGCTTCGCCTATTCGGGTAGCGGCGTGCTGGCGATCACCGAGCATGGCGGGCCGGTCACCGCGGCGATCGGGTGCGACAATATCCTGGGGGTGCAGTTCCACCCCGAAAAGAGCCAGCGCTACGGGCTGGCGTTGCTCGAACGTTTTTTGAGGTGGACTCCGTGATCGTTTTTCCCGCCATCGACCTCAAGGCCGGACAGGTCGTCCGCCTCGCCGAGGGGGATATGACCCGCGCCACCGTCTATGGCGACGATCCCGCCGCACAGGCCGCGTTGTTCGCGCAGGCGGGGGCCGAGTGGCTGCATGTCGTCGATCTCGACGGCGCGTTTGCGGGCGAATCGATCAATGGCGTCGCGGTCGCGGCGATCGTCGATCGCTTTTCGGGCAAGGTCCAGCTGGGCGGCGGCATCCGCAACCGTGCATTGGTCGAGCGCTGGATCGAGATGGGGGTGACCCGCGTGGTGATCGGCACTGCGGCGCTGGAAGACCCCGATTTCGTGCGCGAGAGCGCGGCGGCCTATCCGGGCCGGGTGGTGGTGGCGGTCGATGCACGCGACGGCTTTGTCGCGACCAAGGGCTGGGCGGATGTTTCGACCGTATCGGTCGCCGAGCTGGGGCATCGCTTCGAGGATGCCGGGGTCGCGGCGTTGCTGTTCACCGATGTCGGGCGCGATGGGCTGCTCAAGGGCTGCAATGTCGAGGCGACCGTGGCGCTCGCGGCGGAGGTTTCGATTCCCGTGATCGCCAGCGGCGGCGTGGCCGGGATCGAGGATATCCATGCCCTTGCCGGGCAGCGGGGAATCGAGGGCGTGATTACCGGTCGCGCGCTGTATGACGGGCGGCTCGACCTGGCCGAGGCGATCAGGGCCGCCGCATGACCGTCCGCGCGCGCGTCATTCCCTGTCTCGACGTCGCCGGGGGGCGGGTCGTCAAGGGGGTGAACTTCGTCGATCTGGTCGATGCCGGCGATCCGGTCGAGCAGGCGCGCGCCTATGACGCCGCCGGGGCGGACGAGCTCTGCTTCCTCGACATCACCGCCAGCCATGAGGCGCGCGGCACGATCCTGGATGTCGTGCGCCGCACCGCCGAAGTGTGCTTCATGCCGCTGACCGTGGGCGGCGGGGTGCGCAGCGTGGAGGATGCGCGTGCGCTGCTGCTGGCAGGCGCGGACAAGGTCGCGGTCAACAGCGCGGCGGTCGCGCGACCCGAGCTGGTCGCCGACATCGCCGAAAAGATGGGCAGCCAGTGCGTCGTCGCCTCGGTGGATGCGCGGCAGGTGGAGCCGGGTCGCTGGGAGGTGTTCACCCATGGCGGGCGCAAACCGACCGGGATCGACGCGGTGGAGCATGCGCTCAACCTTGCCCGGCTCGGCGCGGGCGAGTTGCTCGTGACCTCGATGGACCGCGACGGCACGCGCGACGGCTATGACCTTCCGCTGATCCGCACCATCGCCGATCGGGTGCGCGTGCCGGTGGTGGCATCGGGCGGGGTCGGCGGGCTTGCCGATCTGGTTGACGGCATCGTCGAGGGGCACGCCAGCGCCGTGCTGGCCGCATCGATCTTCCACTTTGGCCAGGCGAGCATTGCCGATGCGCATGCCGCGCTGGCGGGCGCGGGCATCCCGGTGCGGGCGCATTAACGCTTCGCACAGCGATGCGCGCTAGGCTCTCCTGATGCGCACGCTCGCGATCCTGCTGCTGACCACCGCCCCTGCCCTTGCCGCGCATAGCGGCGAGATCAGCCGCCGGACGATGCCCGAATTGTCGGATCTGGCGCTCGCCGCGATGGCCGCGGGCGGGCTGTGGCTGGCGCAGCGCGCGATGCGGCGCCGAGCGCGGGCGCGGCGTGAGGGCGGTTCGCAGGATTGACACCGGCGCGCGGCTGACCGACTGCGCAGCCATGGCCGACGATATCCTCTCCACGCTCGAAGCCGTGATCCGCGCCCGCCGCACGGGCGATCCAGCATCCTCCTATGTCGCCAAGCTGACCGCCAAGGGCCGCGCCAAGATCGCGCAAAAGCTGGGCGAGGAAGCGGTCGAGGCCGCGATCGCCGCCGTGCAGGACGACCGCGAGGGGCTGACCGGTGAGGCGGCGGACCTGATCTTCCACCTCCTCGTCCTGCTCGCCGACATGGACCTCAGCCTCGACGACGTCCGCGCCGAACTGGCGCGGCGCGAGGGGGTGTCGGGGATCGAGGAAAAGGCGAGCCGCAAGGAGAGTTGAGATGCCCGTCGACGCAACCCGGCCCTATGACGACCAGAATATCTTTGCAAAGATCCTGCGCGGGGGAAATTCCCGCGAAGCGCATCTATGAGGACGAGTTCGCCCTCGCCTTTCCCGACATCGCGCCGGTCGCGCCGACGCACATATTGGTGATCCCCAAGGGCGCCTATGTCAGTTGGGACGACTTTACCGCACAGGCCAGCGATACGGAGATTGCGGGATTTGTCCGCGCGGTTGGCAAAGTGGCGCGCGACGCCGGGCTGGTCGCGCCGGGATATCGGCTGCTCGCCAATACCGGGGCGGATTCGCACCAGACAATCGGGCATTTGCACGTTCATCTCTTTGCCGGGCGCAAGCTTGGCCCGATGCTGGTCGACCCCGGCACGGTGGACGCGATGATCGCGCGCGGCGACGCGATCGGGTGATTCGCCCATTGGCCCCGCGACGAACCGCGCGATTGGGGGATTGCGCGCCAGTGATTTGCGTTTAGGCTCCCGCGCCATTGGTATCAGCGGTGACCGGACAAACCGGCACCGCCAAGGGGGAAACCTTCACATGACATTCGGGCGCGTTAAGCCACTCGGCGCGATCCTGGCGACGGCGGAGAAGAAATCGCTCCATCGCTCGCTGGGCTGGTTCCAGCTCACCCTGTTCGGCATCGGTTGCGTGATCGGGACGGGCATCTTCGTCCTCACCGCTGCGGGCGCGCAAAAGGCCGGTCCCGGCCTGATGCTCGCTTTTGCGATCGCGGGGCTGATCTGCATCGTCGCGGCACTCTGCTATGCCGAAATCGCGGCGATGATCCCGGTCGCGGGGTCCGCCTATACCTATACCTATGCGACGATGGGCGAGGTGCTCGCCTGGACCGTCGGCTGGGCACTGGTCCTGGAATATGCGGTGGCGGCAAGCGCCGTGTCGGTCGGGTGGTCCGGCTATTTCACAGGAACGATATTGAACGAGTTCCTGGGGATACAGCTTCCGGCCTTCCTCGCCGGCGCGCCGCTGGCGCTGGGCGGCGTCGAGGGCGGGTTCATCAACCTGCCCGCCGTCGTGATCGCGCTGCTCGTCACCTGGCTGCTGATGATCGGCACCACCGAGAGCGCGCGCGTCAACGCGATCCTGGTGGCGATCAAGGTAACCGCACTGACCGCATTCATCGTCCTGACCCTGCCCAGCGAGTATTTCTCGATGGACAAGTTCAACCCGTTCCTGCCCGCCGGCGTGTTCGGCGGCTTTGGATCGGGCCTGGGCGCGGTCGGTGCCGCAGCGACGATCTTCTTCGCCTATGTCGGGTTCGACGCGGTCTCCACCGCCGCTGAAGAAACCAAGAACCCGCAGCGCAACGTGCCGATTGGCCTGATCGGATCGCTGTTGTTCTGTACCGTCTTCTACATCCTCGTCGCCGCAGGCGCGGTCGGCACCGTCGGCGGTCAGCCGATCATGGGTCCGAACGGCGTCCCCTTCCCCGCCGGGTCGGAAGAACTGGCGCGCCAGTGCGCCACCTATGCCGCCGACGCGCTGCCGCTGGTCTGCTCGAACGAGGCGCTGGCACATGTTCTCCGCCAGATCGGCTGGTCGGGCGTGGGCAACATGCTGGGCATTGCCGCCTTCGTCGCGCTGCCGTCGGTCATCCTGATCCTGCTGTTCGGCCAGACCCGCGTGGCATTCGTGATGAGCCGCGACGGCCTGCTCCCCCGAATCGTGGAGCAAGGTGCACCCGAAGTGGAAGACCCCGCACGTCATCACCGCCATCACCGGCGGCGCGGTTGCAGTCGCTGCGGCGTTCCTGCCGGTCGGCAAGCTCGCTGACATCGCCAATGCCGGTACGCTCTATGCGTTCATGATGGTCGCGATCGCAGTGATGATCCTGCGCAAGACCGCGCCGAACACGCCGCGCAAGTTCAGGACCCCGATGCTGTGGCTGATCGGTCCGGCGACGATCGCCGGGACGGTGTTCCTGTTCCTCAACCTGCCGCTCGAGGCGATGCTGGTGCTGCCGATCTGGGCCGTCATCGGTCTGGTGTTCTACTTCCTCTACAGCCGCAGCCGCAGCCACCTGGGCAAGGGCATCGTGGAGAGCCACGAGGTCGAGGCGGTCACGGAAATCGAACCGCACACCCCCGGCACCCACTAAGCGCCGGACGGTTCGCCAACATCGAAAGGGGAGGCCACGGCCTCCCTTTTTTCATGCGCCCCGCAATAGCGTAACGGCTTCACCCACCGCGCCTCGCGCGAAGCCGAGCATCAGCCCCCCATAGGCGGCCACTCCAACGGCGATCAACACGACCAGTGCGGCAGGGGCCGGCATGGGCGGAAGCAAGGCCGCGACCCCGGCCACGCACAGTCCCATCGCGATCGCCGCCACCAACGCGGGCATCACCGCCGCCACGACCTGATCCGTCCCGACACCGATCGCGGGGGCGGAGTGCCAGACAGTAACTGCCAGCAATACAGCCATCCCGGCGACCCACGCCCAAGCCAGACCGATCGCGCCCATGCCGATCCCGATCGCGAAGGCGAACGGCAGGATGAGCCCGCCCGCCACCGATATCTGCACCGCGATCCCCGGAAAGCCACGCGCATTGGTGGCTGGCGCAAACAGGATCTGCAGGGTCAGCATCGGCATGGCGAGCGCCAGCACCGGCACCAGCGCGGCAACATCGATCCATTTCGGCCCCAGCATTGTCTCGACCAGCGGCCCGGCGGTCGCCGCCATCCCGGCATAGGCGGGCAGCGCGACGAGCATCACAAGCCGCACCGCGCGCAGAAACGCAGCTCCGGCCGCCCCTTCGCCGGCCTGGAGGCGCGAATAGGCCGCGAACGCCACCTCGTTGAGCGGTGGCACGAACTTGGTCGCGACCAGCTGGGTCAGGAACAGAGCGGTGGAATAGACGCCGAGCATGTGCGGGTCGAGCCAGCGACCGCCGATGAAGATGTCCGACTGGCTCTGCAGAAACCAGAAGAACTGCACCACCGTCATTGCGCCGCCGTACCGAAGCAGGGGCCCCGCTCCGCGCAGGTCGAAGCTGGGCAGCAGCCACGCCCGCGCCGCGATCGTCATCCCGATCGCCTCGACATAAAAGAGCGCCAGGGGGCCGCCACAAGGGTCCATATCCCCCAGCCGGACAAGGCGCAGGCCAGCGCCGTGCCCGCCCCGGCGAGCGAGGCGAGGACGCGCACCTGTGCCTGCCGCCGGAAATCCATCGCGCGGCTGAGTATCGCATAGGGCAGCGCCAGGAACGGCGTCGCCAGGTACAGAAGCGACTGGACACGCAGCAAATCGATGACCTGCGGCTGGCCATAAAAGTTCGCCACCAGCGGTGCCGCCAGGAACTGAACCAGCGCAAGACCGCCATTGAGCAGGACGAGTATGCCGAGCGCCTGACGCAGGTCGCGCCGCGTCACCTGTTCCTGGCGGATGAGCGCATTGGCGATGCCGTAGCCGTTCATCAGGTTGAGCAGCACCAGCACCGTCTGCGTCAGTGCGAACAGTCCGTAATCGCTGGGGTCGAGCAGACGAATGACCAAAAAGGTCGTGCCCCATGCGACGAGTTGCGCGGCCAGCTGGCTGCCCGATCGCCATGCCACGGCGGCGCGCACCTGCTGCGCCAGCGTCTTTCCGTCAGCGGTCGCTGCCGTGCTCATTCGGCGAAGGTCAGCGCCGCCGCCGCCAATGCACCCATCGCCAGCCACGCTTCGAGCCGACTCCGGTCCCCGCGCTCGCGCCCGGCATCGCGTACCTTCGACGCGGCGAGATAGGCGTCGCGGGCGATCTGAGATTCATTGCCCCAGCGCAGTCGCAGCAGCGATGCGGCGGATCGGCTGCGCACGATCAGAAGGTCCAGTATCTCCGGGCCGATCTCGGCGCCCATCTCCCGCTTGTATCCCGAATCGCCTGCGCCCAGGTCGATCGTCGTGACACCGGCGGCCCGCGCCTGATCGATTTGATAAGCGGTGACGATCTTCCCGGGCCGAAACGCCGCGAACCGTTCGTCATAGCTGCTGGCGATACCATATTGGACGGTGTCGCATTGCAGGTCGAACGAGAACGCCACCGGTGCTCCGCCCACCCGCAGGATCGTCGCAGACAGCGCATGCGCCAGGACCGGATCGTTGACCGCGGCCAGCCAGCCCGCCCGCTTTTCGTCGGAAATGAATTTGGCCCCCGTGTGGTCGGTGGCCCGGCCGACCCAACTCGCGGCCTCGATCGCGGCCAGTTCCTCCAGCACCGTCGCGGACCAGTCCGCACCGGTCACATGCTGGACGCAAATCTCCCCCTGCTGTGCCAGCTGACGCTCGTAATTCGTCAGGCGCCGTCGGGTCGAGCGGCGCGGCCAGCCGTCCGGATTCGCGTTGTCGAACAGGAACGCACGCCCCAGTTCGCGAGTCAGCACCGTCCACCCCGCCATCGCCGCAGTGCGCTTGATCCGCACCGTCACGGGATCGCGGGCATAGACCGGACCGACCCGCCATGCCGGGCCGAGCGCGTTGATGGCAATGGGATCGGCGAAGATCGCCGCCAGTTCGGCGTCGCTGGCGTCCGGGTCCAGGGAAATCGACCGGAACGGCCAATAGCTGCCTGGAACGCTGCGCGCGCCGATCAACGTCGGGCCGACGGGCGTCGTCGGGATTGCGGCGATGACGGTACCGTCGTCGCGGCTTGCGACGAGCGTCGTCGTGCCACCCTGCGTCGCCGCACGATACCAGGCGGCACGCAGGAAGCGATGCGTCGGGTCGGCGCGATCGGCGACCGCGTCGATCATCCCGGGCACGCCGTCATAGGCAGCGACGCGAACGCCGGATCCCAAGCGCGCGGGCGTGTCTGCTCTGCGCGGCTGTTGCATGGTCCTCCCTCCCGCTTTGGAAGAGAAGTACCGACAATTAGCTGACAGAAGGTAAGCGACCCCGCCTCGATCGGGATCAGCCGAGTTTCGCGGCCACCTCGCGCAAATTCGCCTCCGGCCGTGCGCCGTAGTGCGAGATGATCTCGGCCGCGCACGCCGCGCCGAGCTTGAGCGACTTGTCGACGTCCCAGCCCTGTGCCTGGCCGTGGAGGAAGCCCGCAGCGAACAGGTCGCCCGCGCCGGTTGTGTCGACGACGCGCTCGATCGGCTCGGCGGCGACCGCGACGCGTGCACCGTTCTGCACCGCAATCGCGCCCTTCTCGCTGCGCGTGACGACGAGGGTCGGGACCTGCGCCGCGACCTTGTCCACCGCCGCGTCGAAGTCCTCGAGCTGCGCCAGCGCGAGCAGCTCATTCTCGTTGGCGAACAGAATATCGACGAGGCCTTCCGCGATCAGCGCGCGGAAATCGTCGCCGTGGCGGCTGATGCAGAACACGTCGGACAGAGTGAAGGCGACCTTGCGGCCCGCGCCACGCGCAATGTCGATCGCGGCGCGCATCGCCTGACGCGGTTCTTCCGGATCCCACAGATAGCCCTCGAGATACAGGATCGCGCCGCCCGCGATCAGGTCGCGGTCGAGCGCGGCCTCGGGCAGGAACTGCGACGCGCCGAGGAAGGTGTTCATCGTGCGCTGGCCGTCCGGCGTCACGAAGATCAGGCAGCGCGCGGTGGTCGGCTGGCCCGCGCGGACGGCGGTGTCGAACGCGACGCCGGCGGCGCGCAGATCGTGGCCGAACACCTGGCCGAGCTGGTCGTCGGCGACCTGGCCGATGAACGCGGTGCGGCTGCCGAGCGCGGCCATGCCGGCGACGGTGTTCGCCGCCGAACCGCCCGAAACCTCGCGCCCCGGGCCCATCTTGGCATAGAGCGCGTCGGCCTCTTCGGGCGAGAACATCAGCTGCATCGAGCCCTTGGCGACGCCGATCTCCTCAATGAAGGCGTCTTCGGCCTGGGCCAGAATGTCGACAATGGCGTTGCCGATCGCGACGACGTCGTGGGTGGGTGCGGTCACTTCTGTCTCCGGGAAATAGATGGTGCGCGCCTATAGTGCAGCGCGGGGCGGCGCAACTGCGTTGACTTGGCGGACATGCCCCCGCATCGATGTCCAATATGGTCCAGGCGCTGCTTCTTTCGATCGGCCAGCTGTTCGACAAGCGCATCGTCGCGGTGTTCGCCAAGTCGATGCTGGTGACGCTGGCGATCTTTGCCGCGCTGGGCGCGGGGTTGTGGTTCGGGACAGAACAGCTCGTCGCGCGCTATTTCGCGGCCAGCCAGAGCATGGCGAGTCTGGCCGCGGCGACCGCGATCCTGATCGCGCTGCTCGGCGCATGGCTGTTGTTCCGCATCGTCGCCATCGCGGTGATCGGGGTGTTCGCGGACGAAGTGGTTCATGCGGTCGAGGCGAAGCACTATCCCGCACGCTTCGCGGGCGCACGCAATCTGAGCTTCGCGCGGTCGGCGGCGATGGGCCTTCAATCGGCGGGGCGTGCATTGCTGGTCAATCTCCTGCTGTCGCCGCTCTATCTGCTGTTGCTGGTCACCGGGGTCGGCACGGCGATCGCCTTTTTCCTGGTCAACAGCTGGCTGCTCGGTCGCGATCTGGGCGATATGGTTGCGGTGCGGCATATGCCGGCGGGCGAGGTCCAGCGCTGGCGCGGCACCACCCGGCTGGCACGGTTCGCGACCGGCGCGGCGGGGACCGGACTGTTCTTCATCCCGTTCGCCAACCTCATTGCGCCGATCGTCGGTGCGGCGATGGCGACCCATATGTTCCACCGGAGAAAACCCAAGTGAGAGCTATTGCGGCAGGTGCCGCCCTTGTCCTGTTGTCCGCATGTGGCGGGGGCGGCGCAGTGCCGCCGCCCAGCCGCGCCGCGCCGGTGCCGGTGCCCCAGCCGGGGATGGCCGCGCTGACGACCGTGATGGGCGTGAGCGCCAACGCCCTGATGGCCCAGTTCGGCCGCCCGATCCTCGACGTGACCGAGGGCAGCGCACGCAAGTTGCAGTTCGGTGGGCCGATCTGCGTGCTCGACGCGTATCTGTATCCACCCAAGTCGGGGCGCGGCGAGGCGGTCGTGACCTTTGCCGAGACGCGCCAGCGCGACGGTGCGCCGATCGACCAGGCGAGCTGTGCGGCGGCGATCCGGGCGGCACGGACGGGGCGGTAGGGTCCATTGGGCCCCTCCCCTGAAGGGGAGGGCTTTAGAGAAGCCGCGCCCTTGCCCACTCCGCAGCGTCGCGAACCCCTTCGTCGGGATCGTCCAGCAGCGATTCGACCGCGCCGAGCAACCCCGCGTCGCCGCTATTCCCCGCCGCGATCAGGCAGTTGCGGACCATGCGGTCGCGGCCAATGCGCTTGATCGGGGAGCCGGAGAAGATCTCACGAAACCCGGCGTCGTCGAGCGCGAGCAGGTCGGCGAGTTCGGGGGCGGTGAGTTCGGCGCGGGGGGCGAAGGCGATGTTGCGCGCGGCGGCCTGCGCGAACTTGTTCCACGGGCAGACCGCGAGGCAATCGTCGCAGCCATAGATGCGGTTGCCGATGCCTTCGCGGAACTCCTCCGGGATCGGCCCCTTATGCTCGATCGTCAGGTACGAGATGCAGCGCCGCGCATCGAGCGTGTAGGGCGCGGGAAAGGCGTCGGTCGGGCAGGCGCGCTGGCACGCGTCGCACGATCCGCAGCGGTCGCGGCCCGGATTGTCGGGCGCCAGATCGAGCGTTGTGTAGATCGCGCCGAGAAACAGCCAGCTGCCATGACTGCGGCTGACCAGATTGGTGTGCTTGCCCTGCCAGCCAAGGCCAGCGGCTTCGGCGAGCGGCTTTTCCATCACCGGGGCGGTGTCGACGAACACCTTGAGATCGCAGCCAGCCTCCTGCGCCAGCCAGCGGCCGAGTGCCTTCAGCGCCTTCTTCACCACGTCATGATAATCCGCGCCCTGCGCATAGACCGAGATGCGACCGCGATCCCCCTGCCCTTCCAGCGCGAGTGGGTCGAGTGCGGGGGCGTAGCTCATGCCGAGCGCGATCACGCTGCGCACCGCGGGCCACAGACCGGCGGGGCTTTCGCGGTGATGCGCGCGCTCCTCCATCCAGATCATGTCGCCATGACGGCCCTGTTCGAGCCATTCGCGCAAGCGCTGCCCCGCCAGCGGCGCAGCGTCCGCCGACGCAAAGCCACAGGCGGCGAAACCGAGTTCAGCGGCCTTTTCGCGGATTAGGGATTCGAGTGCCTTGCGCTCATGCATCACCCCCGCTACCACGGTAAGCCAAGCGAGGGGATTCCAGTTGCATCACGAATTGGCGGTTACCGCCCATGGCCTCGTCAAACGCTTCGGCGACCGCCGCGTCGTCGATGGCGTCGATATCGCCGTGCCCAAGGGCATGATCTATGGCGTGCTCGGGCCCAATGGCGCGGGCAAGACAACGACGCTGCGGATGCTGCTGGGCATCATCGAGCCCGATGACGGGGAGCGCACGATGCTGGGCAGCGAGCGCCCGCGCGAGATGAGCGACCGGGTCGGCTATCTGCCCGAGGAGCGCGGCCTCTATCCCAGCATGAAGGCGACGCATGCGATTGCCTTCATGGGGGCGCTGCGCGGGCTGGACTGGAAGACCGGGCGCAAGCGCGCGGTGGAGCTGATGGAGGCGGCGGGGCTGGGCCATGCCACCGACCAGAAGATCCGCAAATTGTCCAAGGGCATGGCGCAGCTGGTCCAGCTGCTGGGATCGGTGGTGCACCAGCCCGATTTGCTGGTGCTGGACGAACCCTTTTCGGGCCTCGATCCCGTCAATCAGGAGCGGCTGGAGAAATTGATCCTGGCCGAGCGCGATCGCGGCGCGACGATCCTGTTTTCGACGCACGTCATGGCGCATGCCGAGCGGCTGTGCGACCGGCTGACGATCATCGCCGGCGGCAAGGTGCGGTTCGAGGGCAGCATGGCCGACGCGCGCGGCACGATGCCGCACAAGGCGCATTATGTGCCGCATCACAATGACGCTGGCATCGCCGCTTTGCTCCCCGCCGATGCGGTGGAGGATGGCGACGGCGGCTGGCGCTTCACCATGCCGGACGAGGGGATCGAGGCGTTGCTGGTCAAGCTGATCGACGCGGGATACGGGATTTCGGGCCTGTCGATCGAGCGCCCGAGCCTGCACGACGTGTTCGTGCGGATCGTCGGCGCCAAGGCGCTTGAGGAGGCGGCAGCGGCATGAACGGATTTCCCCGACTGGTGCGCCAGACGATGACCATCGCCCGCCGCGATTTCGTGGCGACCGTGTTCACCCCGACTTTCCTCCTCTTCCTGCTCGCGCCGCTGATGATGCTGGCGTTCGGCACGGTCGGTGGGCTGGGGGCGGCGACGATGGCGAAGAGCGGCGATTCGCAGTCGCGCATCGTAATGATCGCAAGCGGCGATCAGGCGCGTACGGCAATCGCGATCGACAAACAGATGCGCCGCCTGTTCCGCGCGAGCGAGCAGCCCGCCAAGTTGATCGTCGAAGCCCCCAGCGCCAATCCGCGCGCGCAGGCGCAGGCGATGTTCGACCGCAAAGGCGTCGATACCTATGCCGTGCTGTATGGCCCGCTGGAGCGACCGCAGATCCTGCACGTCCAGAACGGTCCGCGTTCGGCGGAGTATCTCGCGGAGCTGGCGACCCAGATGCTGCGCGCGCAACGCGCCGGCACTGACGCGCCGCTGAGCGAGGCGACCAAGACCGTTGTTTCACGCACCACTACATCGGCCAGCGGTCAGGGTCAGGCGGCGTTCTTCACGGTGTTCGCGCTCTTCATCGTCTCGCTGATGCTCGCCGGACAGGTCGTCGGCACGATGGCGGAGGAACGGTCGAACAAGGTGATCGAGATCCTCGCCGCCGCGGTGCCGCTGGAAAGCGTGTTTTTCGGCAAGCTGCTCGGCATGTTCGGGGTGGCGATCCTGTTCCTGCTGTTTTGGGGAACAGTGGTGGTGAATGTCGGCCAGTTCCTGCCGGGAAGGCTGGCTGTTGCGTTTTCCGATGTCGGCCCTGCAGTCGGGACCACGGCCTATGTGCTGCTGTTTCTCTCCTATTTCGTGATGGCGTACATGCTGCTGGGCGCGGTGTTCCTGGGCCTCGGCGCACAGGCGGCGACGCAGCGCGAGTTGCAGATGATGTCGCTGCCGATCACCATCTTTCAGGTCGCGATGTTCGGCTTTGCTTCGGCGGCGGCGGCGAGCCCCAATAGCTGGGTGGCGACCGCGGCAGAGCTGTTCCCGTTCAGCTCGCCCTTTGCGATGGCGGCGCGCGCGGCCAATTCGCCCGAGCTGTGGCGGCATTTCGCGGCGCTGGCGTGGCAGGCATTGTGGGTGGTGATTACCGTGACGATCGCCGCGCGACTGTTCCGGCGCGGAGTGCTGCAGTCGGGTAGCCCGAAGCTGCGGCGGAAGAAGGCGGTGGTAGCTGCCTGACCTCAAGGCGGTCGCCCTCACCCTTCCCACTCGCTACGCTCGCGGGCCCCTTCCCTCTCCCATTGGGAGAGGGAGGGAGGCGCGAAGCGCCGGAAAGGTGAGGGTCACTGATTGTCGCGCAACCCCACTATTGACATTCCTGTAAGTTAATTCACTCTCCCGGAAAGACAGAATCCGGGAGAGTATCGTCATGGCCACCCTTGCGCCCGAAACCGCGTCGTCGGTCGATCCGCTCGACGTTACCCGGCCCGAGCTGTACCGCGACGATATCTGGCACGAACCCTTTGCCAGGCTCCGGGCGGAAGCGCCGGTGTACAAATGCGAGAACAGCGCGTTCGGCCCCTATTGGTCGATCTCGACTTACAAGCCGATCGTCGAGGTCGAATCGCTGCCCGACCTTTATTCCAGCCAGGCGGGCGGGATCACCGTCGCCGATTTGATGCCCGAAGACATCAAGATGCCGATGTTCATCGCGATGGACCGGCCCAAGCATACCGGCCAGCGGCGCACCGTTGCCCCCGCCTTTACGCCCAGCGAGATGGTGCGGATGACCGGCGACATTCGCCAGCGCACAGCCGAGATTCTCGACGGGCTGCCGGTCGGCGAGACGTTCGACTGGGTCGACCGTGTGTCGATCGAGCTGACCACACAGATGCTGGCGCTGCTGTTCGACTTTCCGTGGGAGGAGCGGCGCAAGCTGACCTATTGGTCCGACTGGGCCGGGGATATCGAGATCGCCAAGGACCCGGTGCGCAAGGAGGAGCGCCGCCAGATCCTGTTCCAGTGCGCGGCGGAGTTCGGTGCGCTGTGGAATTCCAAGGTGGGCAAGGAGCCGACCCCGGACCTCATCTCGATGATGATCCATTCGGACGCGATGGCGGAGATGGACCAGATGGAGTTCCTGGGGAACCTCATCTTGTTGATCGTCGGCGGCAATGACACGACGCGCAATTCGATGAGCGCCTATGCCTGGGCGCTGGAGCAGTTTCCGGACGAGCGCGCCAAGCTGGAGGCCGATCCGTCGCTGATCGCCAATGCCACGCAGGAGATCATCCGCTGGCAGACCCCGCTCGCGCATATGCGCCGCACCGCGACGGCGGATACCGAGCTGATGGGGCAACAGATCCGCGAGGGCGACAAGCTGGTGCTGTGGTATCTGTCGGCCAACCGCGACGAGAGCGTGTTCGAGCGGCCCAACGACATCATCGTCGACCGCGCCAATGCCCGCCGCCACCTGGCGTTCGGGCACGGCATCCACCGCTGTGTCGGCGCGCGGCTGGCCGAATTGCAGATCGGCGTGCTGATGGAGGAAATGGCCAAGCGCCGGCTGCGCCCGAACGTGGTCGCGGAGCCCGAGCGGGTGTCGGCGTGCTTCGTCCATGGCTATAAGGCGATGCCGGTGGAGTTGAGCCGCTACTAAAATCCCTACCCAATTTACGACGAACCGTGGCCGCGGCACTTGTCGCTGCGGGAACCATACCCAGATTGCACAGATGCGTTTCGGTCGCCGCCATCTGCTTGGCGCCGCTGCAGGCGGCGGGCTTGCGGTCGTCCTTGGATGTCGTTCCGAGGAGGGCGAGGCTGCCGACAAGGGATTTGCCTTCAGCCTGACCGATGCCGAGTGGCGCAAGCGGCTGACCCCCGCGCAATATCGCATCCTGCGGCAGGAGGGGACCGAACGCCCCGGATCGAGCCCGCTCAACAGGGAAAAGCGCGCGGGCATCTATGCCTGTGCCGGGTGCGGGCTGCCGCTCTATGCGTCGCGGACGAAGTTCGAGAGTGGGACCGGGTGGCCGAGTTTCTGGGCACCGCTCGACAATGCGGTTCGGACGAAGCGCGATCTGTCGCTCGGCATGGTGCGGACCGAGGTGATCTGTCGCCGGTGCGGCGGGCATCTGGGCCATGTGTTCGACGACGGGCCGCGCCCGACCGGCAAACGGCATTGCATCAACGGGCTGGCGCTGAAATTCAGGCCGGCGTGACGCTTACTTCTGGAGCGAGGTTTCGATCCCGAACTGCGACAGGTCGATCTGCGCGATCGTGACGTTGCCGAAGGGCGTCGCGTCCTTGCGCGGCGCACCGTCGGCATAGATGAAGCCGTTGACCGGATAGGTCGAGGTGCCGAGCCCGTTGTTCGAGGCGAACCACACCTTGACGCGGCTCCAGTCACCGGCTTCCGACACGTCGATCGCGATGACGTTCTTCTCGACCCCGCCGCGGCGTGACCAGTTGGCGTGGGTGAGCAGCACTTCGCGGTCGCTCAGCACCTTCGACACCATCGCGACATGGCCCAGGCGCATGCGCTGGGTCGGCGCGAAGGACATGACCGCACCCTCGACCGGGGTTTCGCCACGGGCATAGCGGCCCTCCGCCTGCGCCCACCAGGTATGGGCGTTGCCATAGATTTCGATGCCGGAGATCGCGCGAGCATAGGGGGCGCACTGCCAGAACTGGGCCTGGGCGGGCGTGGCGATGGTCGCCAGGCAAAGCACGGCCAGCAGCGCGAAACGCGCTTTCAGCGTCTGAAACATGTCGGAAACCCCTTTCCCCGATCTCTTAGGATGGGGATTGGCAGGCCGGTCGCGGGCTGACCACCCCCTCCCCGCGATATCCGATGAATCGTTTCGTCGGGGCGACGACCTGCGGAACGCGGCTTTTGCAGCGCAACATCGGCCTAAGGGTGAATACTAGGGGTGGCGGATTCAGTCGACCGGGCGACCAACGGCACCCTGTGCGACCTATGGTGAACATACCGGTCATCCACAACAGGATCGGTCGCGATGTTACGGGCCCGCAGCGTTTTGTTGCGCAAAAGCCGCACGC
This sequence comes from Sphingomonas sp. J315, assembly GCF_024666595.1. Classification (NCBI taxonomy): domain Bacteria; kingdom Pseudomonadati; phylum Pseudomonadota; class Alphaproteobacteria; order Sphingomonadales; family Sphingomonadaceae; genus Sphingomonas; species Sphingomonas sp. J315. The sequence goes on from NZ_CP088296.1 coordinate 830,027, forward strand.
CGCGAACGATCCACAAGTGGCTGACTCGGTTCGCCGCAGCCATGTTGCGTTGCAATGTATGCTGTGATCACATGCTTAACGCGGGACGACGCAACATTATCGCGTCGTTAACCATGCGGGGAGCATGATCGCGAGTGGGCAATAGAGTGGGGTTGGGAGTGTAGGAGATGAGTGCACGGAGCAAGCCGGCCGAAGGGGCGATGACCCTGGCCGAGATGAAGGAATTTGCGGGGTTCGCCGCAGCGACGCAGCGCTATATCCGCCGCGCGCTCGACATCGGCCTCGACCGCAACGACGCACTGGAGCGCTGGTCGCGCGACGTGGTCGAAGCGGCCAGCATCCGTGCCCAGGCGCATATCTATGACCGGCTTCCCGAAATCCGCGCGCTCGTTCCGGACGATAGCGGGCTCGACGCGATGGAGCCGTTTCTCGCCCCGCTGATCACCGTTTCTGCCTTTGACCTGTCACAGGGTCGGCTGACCAGCTTCTCGGCCTATCGCTTCCTGTATGAGCGGCTGGTCGGGGCCGAGGTTCGCCCGTGGCTCCCCGCCGCCTTCTGCTCGGCTGCGGCGCTGCCGCACCTGCACCCGGACCTGCGCCGCAAGCTGCTCCAGTCGATCAGCGAAGCCGCCGCGACCGCGTCGGGCTGGTCGAACCGCCAGCCGGCTTTCTACCCGCAATGGGTGGAGAAGGTCGAGGCAGGGGCGCTGCCGAATTGAGATATCAAGCGGGCTTGCCTAGCGGCAGGCCCGCCACCCCATCGCGCCGCGTTCGGCCTGGTCGAAGTGGAAATGGTCGCGGTGCGCTTCGTTGTAGTCCGGTGACAGCACCGTCGCGAACAGGTCGCAGCCGCCGTCGCGCACCGCGCGCAGGAATTGCGCCTTTTCCCCCTCCCCCGCCCAGTCGCCGATCAGCGTGATGCGCGTGCCGTCCGCCAGGCGGAAGGCCGCGATATCGACGGCGTCGGCGGTGGCGTGCTCGCTCCAGCTTGCGCCCTCGCGGTTGTACATGCGGCGGCAGTTGTAGCTGCCGAAATGCTCGATCTCCGCGACGCGCTGGCCGAAGATGCGCTGGGCGGCGGGTTGGACCACTTCCCATTCCCATACCGCTAGCCCCGCCGCGACCGGGCAGGACACGCCCAGATCGGAGGGCGCGAAGCCGATCCGCCGCGCGCCGCCCTTGGTGAAGCGGACAGCATCGGTATAGCCGCACCCCTCCCCCTCGTCGCGCGCGGGCAAGGCGGTGTAGCGAATGCCGGCTTTGTCGAGCGCGGCGCGGCAGGCGGGGAAATCGTCGGTCAGCCCGGTGATCTTGCGCCCGGTGAACAGGCCAACCGGCTGGGACAGGTCGAGCTTGGTCCAGGGCAGATCCTGGGGCCGGTTGCGCAGCATCGCATAGACCAGCAGCGCCAGCGTCAGCAGCAATGCGGCGATGACGATCGCGCCGATCGTGGTGCGCAGCGCCTTCATGCCCGCAGCGCGGCGCCCAGCGCTTGCGCGATGACCGGGTAGCCCAGTCCTTCGGGAATGCAGAGATGGTCCACGCCGTCGCGCGCCTCGATCCAGGGGGTGATGGTTTCGATTGGGTGCGCCCGCGCGTCGGCGACCGCATCGTCGAAACTGTTGAACAGCGCCAGCCGCTCAAGGTTGCGGCGCGTCGGAAAGATCATGCGCACCTTGCCCGCATCGGCAGCGGCGAGCGTGTCGCGCGCGCTCGACCAGAAGAGCTGGCTGTTCTCGTTGCCGTCCACCGCCGGATCGGGCGCGCCATCGGGCCAGCGGGCGAGGTAGAAGCGCGTGTCGAAGATGCGGTGCGCGACGCCCTGATGCGGCAGCCAGCGGGCGAAGGGAACGAGCGCGGCGGGGTCGAACTTGGCTCCCGCGATCACCTCCGCGAACGGAATGCCGTCATAGAGCGCACGCCGCGCGGCCGGCAGGTCGGGCAGGTCGACGCCGATCGCCACCCCCGCCTCCTCGATGGTTTCGCGCACCGCCGCCACCCGCGCGGCGAGGTCGTCGGGGTCGTCGGGGAGCGTCGCGGCAAAGGCATGGTCGCCCGCATCCACCCGCCCGCCGGGAAACACCACCGCCCCACCGGCGAACCGCATCGCCGCCGAGCGTTCGAGCATCAGCAGCTCGGGCGGGCCGTCGCCGCGCTCGCGGAAGACGACGAGGGTCGCGGCGGGGATGGGGGGTGAGGTCTTCGGGCATTGGGGACGGGTGTATGGGGAGTGGGGCGGATGGGCAATGTGTGGTGGGCGTGCAGGACGAATGGTCGGTAACGACCCCATTGCGCGCATTCGTTGCATCCGGCAACGTCAACAGGTGAGCGAAATCAACCCAGACCAGAGTTTTGACAAAACGCTAGAACGTGTCCTTGACCCTGAGGGTGTTTATTGGATTTATGGCACCGGCGATGATGAGTGGGATCCGAGTGCCGATCATCTGGTCCAACTTCGCATCGACGTTCCACCTAGCCATGTCGATGTGGCGGTCATGCAAATGGAAGCGGACGGCTGGAACTTGAATGACAGCCCCGACACGCCTGACGATCCACAGCAGCGCCTATTCTTCAGAAGGCGCCAAAATCTACTGCCTGAATCGAAAACGAGGATGCTGACGACCGCACTGAAAGTCGTCTACCCGATCGAAGGCGCGCGACTGTGGACATGGATCACCGTTGACGACAAGAACGACGGTTAGTTTCCGCACGCCCTGACGCACTCTAAACTCTTGGGGTTGCTGTCAGCATCTCTTACGAAATTGCAGGGGCAACGCCAGCCATTCGCCTACCGCCCGATAGCCGTGAGCCCCCCACTAAAACAACACCGCCTGCTCCCCGCCCACTCGCTCCCTCGGCGCCGTCCGAAACGCCGCCGCATGATCCACCAGCGGAATGTCCGGCCGGCGCCCGCGGAACAGCTCCTCGACCGTCAAAATCTGCATCCGCGCATAACTGCGCCCGGTCGCCTCGCTATGGAACCGCCCCACCGCCGCCGCCTCGCGCAGCATCGGGGCGGACGGAGACGAGCGGGTGAGGACCACGCCGATCGGGGCACGTTCGCGCTCCATTGCCGAGTGGAGGTCGCGGACCACGCCGACGCCGACGCGCTCGCCGCCCTTGACCGAGACCAGAGCGCGCGCGGTCTGGCGGCGTTCGGGGCGGAAGTAGATGATGCCGTCGATCCCGCCGTCCGCGCCCTTACGCCGTCCGCCGAACGGCACCGCGTCGATCATCGACACTGCCCACCATTGGAACTGGTACGGGTCGCGCCGGGCGAGATCGGCGGCGGCGGCGCAGTCGCGCGGTGTTCCCTCGACCCGCAATGCCACGCCGGGGAAGGCGGCGCGCATCCGCTTTTCAATGAGGCCGATGGCGAGGTGGGTCACGTCGATTCCCGCCCAGCGCCGCCCGAGCTTTTCCGCGGCATGCACCGCGGTGCCGCAGCCGCAAAACGGGTCGAGCACCAGATCGCCGGGGTCGGACGATGCGGCGATGATCCGCTCCAGCAGCGCGATCGGCTTTTGCGTGGGATAACCCAGCCGCTCCTGCGCCTGTGAGTTGAGCGCGGGGATATCGGTCCACAGCGCCTGCACCGGCGATCCGCGCGCTTCGTCGAGATAGCGTTTGAGCCGGATGCCGCCGGTGCGGGTGAAGTGCAGCCGCCCCTCCCGGTCCAGCCGCTCCATCGTCTCGACCGGCATGCGCCAATAGGAGGTCACGCCCTTGTACGCATAGCTGTACCCGCCGCCCGACAGCCCCTTTGCGGTCAGATTGTCGTCCATCCACAGCCGCCCGTCGGGGTCGCGGTTGCGGAAGCGCGCGGCATAGTCGGCGTCATAGGGGGTGAAGAGCGGGTTCCAGCGCGGCCTTGCCCCCTTCGCATAGAACAGGATCGTGTCGGTATTGCGCCCGTAGCGCCCGCCATCGCTGTGCGCGGCGGTGCGTTTCCACGTGATCTCGTTGCGGAAGCGCTCGGCGCCGAACACAGCGTCGAGCAGCAATTTGAGGTAGTGGCTCGCGGTCGGGTCGCAGTGGAGATAGAGGCTGCCCTCTGCCTTGAGCACGCGGTGCAGTTCGATCAGGCGGATCGCCATCATCGCGAGATAGGCCATCATGTCGTTGGTGCCGAGCGCGCTGCGGAACGCGGCGAGCAGGTCGAAGGCGCGCGCGTGGCCGCTCTGCATCACCTGATCGAAGGCATCCTCCGCCGCGTCGTTCCAGTGCCACCTATCCTCGAACGCCCGAACCTGTGCGTCGGCGTCGCTGCCGGTCGGTGAGCGGAACAGGATATTGTAGTTGGCGTTCGAGTTGAACGGCGGGTCGAGATAGACCAGATCGACGCACCCGTCCGGGAAATGCGCCCGCATCACATCGAGATTGTCCCCGTAGAACAGGGAGTTGGCAACGCCCATCGAAGCCCCCGCCGCGCCGCGCGGTCGGCCGACGTTAGCGAATGCTGGCTGCGTCGGGACGCTGATCCGATCCGTTGTGGATCGATCTCAGCCCGAACGGCTAGGGTCGCGGCGGTGCGGTGGACTCGCGCACGGCAAGCCCCGGCGTGACCACCACCGGTGCGCCCGGTGTCTCGCGACCCGCGCGCGCGCCGATGATCAGCTCTACAGCGCGCGCGGTGACCGCCGCGATCGGCTGTTCGACCGCAGTCATCGCAGGGTGCGAAAAGCGCACCACCGGCGTGTCGTCGAAGCTGATGATCGACAGGTCGCCCGGCACCGACAGGCCGCGTGCGCGCGCCACCTCCAGCGTCGCCAGCGCCATCTGGTCGTTGCTGGCGATGATCGCGGTCGCGCCGGCGTCGATCAGCTCGGGCGCGCAGATGCGGCCGGATTCGATGCTGAAATCTCCCTGCGCCAGCAGCCCGTCGGTCGACAGTCCCGCCTCCGCCATCGCGCCGCGCCAGCCATCGACGCGCCACCCGCTCAGCTCATATTCGAGCGAGCCGGCGATGAAGCCGATCCGCTGATGGCCCAGTTCGACCAAGTGCTGCGTCGCCATTGCCGCCGCGATGTCGTCGCCCATCGTCAGCCGGAACCCCGGCCCTTCGGTCAGCGACCCGATCCGCGCCAGATCGATCCCCGCCGCGTCGAGCAGCGCGATGATCTCAGGGTTCGCCGAGTGCGGCGGGGTGAGCAGCACGCCATCGGGCTGAAGCGCGGCGATCGCGGCGGACAGCTCGCGCTCGATATGGTCGCTATGCGTGTCGACCAGCTCGACGATCAGGCGATAACCATGTTCGGCACAGGTCAGCATGCCGCCGAGCAGCATCTGGTCGACCCAGTCGGTGCCCTCGCGCGCGCGCCACCCGGCGATGGTGCGTTCGCGGTCGTTGAGCGCCATGATGAGGTAGGAGCGCGACCCGCTCATCCGCTGCGCCGCGATCGACGGGACATAGCCGAGCCGCGCGATCGATTCCTGCACGCGCTCCATCATCTCGGGGCGGACGTTCGGTTCCTTGTTGATGACGCGGCTCACCGTCTGCAGCGACACCCCGGCGTCCGCTGCGACATGCTTGATCGTGACCGCTTGCTTGCGACGCGCCATGTGCGGGTCAGGCCGCCGCAGGTTCGGCCGCGCCGCAATAGCGGGCGACATAATCGGCATGGGCGGGAAGCCCGTCAACGGTGCGGCGGACATCCTCGCGGATGCGCGCGAGCGTACGGTCGAGTTCGTCGTCGGTCATCTTGCCCGCGATCGGGTGCCATGCCTTGGGCGCGATGCCCTGCCCCATCATCACCTGGACCCAGCTGTTCTCGGCGAACAACTCGTCATTGCGGCGGAAGACGCGGCCGGTTTCGCGGAACAGCTCGATCTTCTGGGTCAGGCTGTCGGGCACTTCCATCGACGCGCAATGCCGCCAGAAGGCGGAATCGCGGCGGTCGGTTGCCTTGTAGTGAAGGATCAGGAAATCGCGGATCTGCTCCATGTCCTGGAATTGCTGGTCGTTGAATTCGGCGATGTCGCGTTCGCTGACCCGGCCCTGCGCCGGCATCATCCGGATCAGGCGCAGCACGGCGCGCTGGATCAGGTGGATCGAGGTGGATTCGAGCGGCTCCATGAACCCGCTGGCAAGGCCGATGGCGACGCAGTTGCGGTGCCATTGCTTGCGCCGCGCGCCGGTGACGAAGCGCAGCTTGTTGGGCGGGGTCAGCGGCTCGCCCTCGAGATTGTCGAGCAGCCGTTCGAGCGCTGCGTCATGGTCGAGATACCGGCTGCAATAGACGATGCCGTTGCCGGTGCGGTGCTGCAACGGGATGCGCCATTGCCAGCCGGCATCATGCGCCATCGCGCGCGTATAGGGGACCGGCGGGCGGACATTGGGGGTCTGCAACGCGATGGCACTGTCGCAGGGCAGCCAGTGGGTCCAGTCGTCGTAACCGGCGTGCAACGCCCCCCTCGAGCAGCAGCGCGCGAAAGCCGGTGCAGTCGAGGAACAGGTCGCCCGCGACGCGGGTGCCATTGTCGAGCGTCAGCGCGGCGATGTCGCCGCTCTCGCCGTCCAGCTCGACGCGTGCGATCTTGCCCTCGATCCTTGTGACGCCGTCGCCCTCGGCCATCTGGCGCAGGAAGCGGGCGTAGAGACCGGAATCGAGCTGATAGGCATAGTTGACGCGGTCATCGGGCAGCTGAGCGAACTTGCTCTCCATCGCGGCGACCAGTTCGAGGCAATAATCGTCGTAACTGTGAGTGTGGCCCTTGCTGCGCGCCTCCAGCCAGAAATGCTGGAAGCCCGCCGACCAGTGATCCTTCCCGGTGAAGCCGAAGCTGTGGAAATAGCGGTGGCCCGGCTCCTTCCAGTTGTCGAACAATATGCCGAGCTTGAACGTCGCCTGGGTGGCGCGCATGAACTCCGCCTCGTTGATGCCGAGCAGGCGGTTGTAGGTGACCAGCGGCGGGATCGTGGATTCGCCCACCCCGATCGTGCCGATCGCGTCGGACTCCACCAGCGTCACGCTGACGGTGCGCCCCATCGTCCGCGCAATCGCGGCGGCGGCCATCCAGCCCGCGGTGCCGCCCCCGGCGACGACGATCTTCTGCATCGAGTCTTCCTTCACCGGCCGAGCTGCCGCAGCAAATAGGATCGGATGCGCGACGCCGCCTCGGGCGTCATCGGGTCGAGGATGCCGCGCCCGCCCTCCGGGATATGCGCGGTGACGCTGGCGTCGGCGTCGAACACATAATGGTCGAACAGCTCGCGCCAATGCGCCTTCTGCTCCGGCGGCAGGTCGCGCACCGACAGCATCGCGTGGTTGAGCGCGTCCTGCGGCTGGCCGAGCCAGATCGGCGCCTCACGCCACCAGTAATTGAGCAGGATATTGAACGGCTCCAGCCCCTCGACATGGTGGTACCACATCGACGGGATGTGCAGCGCGTCTCCCGGCTCCAGCTCGACCACCTGCGCGTGCGCCAGCGCCTCGCGGAACCTGGGATGGGCGGCGAAGTCGGGATGATGGAAATCGACCATGCTAACCGCGCGGCCGGCGGGGGGTGTTGTCGACCGGGCCGAGATAGAGGTTGCGGAACTGATCGGGCGGGAACAGCGTGAACCGGCGACGACCCGCCGCGACACAAGCGAGGTTGGCGGGGAAGTCGTTGTGCGCCGCGATCCGCGTGCGCGTGCCGATCCAGATGCTGGCGAGGCAGTTGCGGTCGCCCAGATCGACGTGATTGGCCTCGTGCAGACCCTGAAAGAAGTCGTGCACATCGATCGAGGCGAGGTAGATCGGGGGAGCGTCGACGCTTCCCTCGGTCGCGTCGATTTGGGCGAAAATCTCGGGGAGCTTGGCGCGGAGCGTGCGGAAGTTCATTGCCATTGCCGCATCGTAGAACAAGCGCCCGTCATCCCCCGGTGCGCCAACCGCGACGGTGAACTGCGCGTCGCGGCGGTGGCGCAGCAGATAGTCGCGCGCGGTGCGGCCCGACTCCAGCCCCGCCCGGACCAGCGGCCACTCCTTCACCAGCCCGCGTACCACGAACGGCGCGGTTGCCACGCGCAGCTGCGCATCGAGCGCGGCGCTGTCCGCGACCCGCACTTCCGGCACCTGCGCGAGGCCCGTGAGGATCCCGGGATCAGCCTCAGCCATCCGCATTCCGTCGGTTCTTGCGCGCGATCAGCGCGGTGAAATTGCCGATCGACGCGACCGCCATGAACAGCGGCATCAGATGCCCGTCGCGATGCAGGTCGCCCAGCGCGTCGCCGTCGAGCGCGCGCAGCCGGTCCTCATTCACCGCATGGAAGCCGACCAGGCTGTTGGTCGATCCGTCGTCAAGCGTGATCTCCAGCGTCAGCGGTTCGAGCAGATCGTGGCGTCGCAGCGCGGCGAAGAAGTCCGCCGATCCCTGCCACCCCGCATCGAGCGCGCCGAGCTGTTCGGCGATGGTTTCCAGATAAGGGGTCGGGCGACCGGTGTCGTCGAATACGCGCACGCCCTCGTCGCCCGCGATGCGCGGGCTGGCGAGATCGACATGGACCTGTTTCGGCCCGTCGCCCGATGCCGGCCCGCCGATCAGGAACGGCTGGATGTCGATCGTCAGCGGAACATAGTCCGCGTCCCAATGGCCATCGTTGAGGAACAGGTTCTCGCCATCCTGAAACCCGAACATCGCCAGCGCCATGAAGGCGTCGCGCTCGACATCGCGGCGGAACAGGATCGGGTAATGTGCCTGTACCCGGCGGAACTCGTCGGGGGTGGTGATGCAGGACATCACCGCATCGCCATAGGCGGCGTCACGCTCGCGCCGGATGCGCAGGTCGCGATGGTCTTCGGGGGTCAGGACGGCGTGGTCGGTCATGGTATCTCCAGCGCCATGCGTGGCGCGGCGGCGCGCAGCGCGTCAAGATAGGCGCGGTTGGTGGGAAGGCTGGCGGCAAGCGCGCGGCCGCGCTGAGCCGCCTGCGCCATGCCGCGCGCGACGCCGACGATATCGGTCGCGATGGCTGATGGCGGCGGCGCGGGGAAGCCCATGCCATAAAGGACGAACTGGTGGCTGGCGGCGGGGAAGATTTCGTCGACCATCGGAAAATCCGCGATCGACGGCGGCTGGTGCCGCCACAGCTCCAGCAACTCCTTCAGCCGGTCGGGGATCGATGCCGGGTCGCAATGCGCGCGCCAATAGGGATCGGTGCGCGCGCTCGGGACATAATGGAGCTTGAGGAATTCGACGATCCGGTCCCAGCGATAGCGGAACAGGCTGTTGAACCGGCGCGCATGGATGTCCATCGCACCGCGCGTCGCGGGAAATCCGTCGAGCAGCGCGTCCAGCGAGAGTTCGATCAGCACGATTGCCGATGCCTCGAGCGGTTCGAGGAAGCCCGCCGACAGACCGACCGCGACGCAGTTGCGCTCCCAGAAGCGTTCACGATGCCCCGACCGGAAGCTGAGCTTGCGTGCGCCCAGTTCCGCCGGGTCGCGCCCGAGATAGCCGGCCAGCGTCGCGGCGGCCGCATCGTCGTCCATATAGGCCGAGGCATAGACGCACCCGACCCCGCGCCGCGTCGGCAGGCCGATGTCCCAGATCCATCCTGCGGCGTGCGCGGTGGCGTCGGTCTGTGACGCGATCGGGCTGGCGGGATCGACGGGCAGCTGCACCGCGAGCGCACGGTCGTTGAACAGCACGTCGCTGCGGTCGATGAACGGCACGCCGAAATGCCCGCCGATCAGCATCGCGGCATGGCCGGTGCAGTCGATAAACAGGTCGCCGGAGATCGGATCACCATCGCGGATGCGAACGGCGGCGATATGCCCGTCCTCCCGCGTCTCGACGCCGGTGACATGCCCGCGCACATGCCGCACGCCGAGCCGATCGACGCCGTGGCGCGCGAGCAGCGCGGCGAGCTTGGCGGCGTCGAGATGATAGGCATAGTTGAGCGCGCCGCCATAGCCGGGCATCGAACGCTGGCGCGGCGCGAGGTGCAGATCGCATACCCCCGGCTGGGGCGAGACTGTAGCGGCAAAGGGCTGGTTGCCCGCCGCCTCTCGCCATCCGGCGATCAGCGCGCGGGCATCGCCGTCCACGGGCGGGCTGAACGGGTGATAATAGGCATCGCCTGGCGCGCCATTGGCCCAGCCGATGAAGCGCGACCCCTGTTTGAACGATGCGTCGCAGGCGGTGAGGAACTCCGCTTCGTCGATGCCGATCCGCTGCAGCGTTCGCCGCATCGTCGGCCAGGTCCCCTCGCCCACTCCGATGGTCGCAATGTCCGGGGATTCGATCAACGTCACCGACAGCGGCCGTTCGGCATTCCGGTCGGCCTGCGCGGCGATCAGGCACGCGGCCAGCCATCCGGCGGTTCCACCGCCGACAATGACCACGTTCTGCACGCCCTGATCCACCTGCATCATCCGATTTGCCGCGCCCCCGCGCAGCTTGGCCCCCCGGCTAAAAAAGGCCACCCTCCGAAGAGGGTGGCCGGGGGGAGAGGTCCGTCAGAAGCTGAACCGCACGCCCGCCGCGTAGCGGGCAAAGCCCGGCGAGGCGAAGAACACGTTGCGGTCCGAACGGCGATGCCCACGCCGGCTCTCGCCGGTCAAGTTGATGACCTCGCCAAAGACCGTCAGGCCCTTGGTGACTTCATAGCTCGCGCTGGCATCGATCTGGCCGTAATCCTGGACATAGAACGGGTTGGCCCCGGTTCCGGCGAGGAATTTCTGGCGCCAGTTGTACGCGACGCGCGCCTGCAACCCGCCCTTGTCATAGAACAGTACCGCGTTGGCACTGTCGCTGAGACCGGGGAGTGCGAACTGGGTCACGGTCGACGGCTGGGTTGCGTCGAACGTCGCATCGCCGCGGACGATCGTATAGTTCAGGATCGCGCCGAAGCCGGTGTCCCAGAAGCTGTGCTGAATGGCGAATTCGAAGCCATAGAGCGTTGCCGTCTGGTCGCTGTTGACCGGCGTGTTGACCTGGAAGTTCAGCAGCGGATCTTCGGGCAGTGCATAGATCTGACCGATCGGGCAACCGCTGGGGTCGGTTCCGGTAACCTGAACCGAGCCGGGATAATTGTTGAAGATATAGCCGCGGATGCCACAGGTCGTGGCTTCCGCGCCGGCGGCCACAGCCGCATTGTAGCGCGGTCCGTTTGCCACGGTGCGCAGTCCGAATGCACCCTCCGTCACGCGATCCTGCGAGATGAAGTTCGCGACATCCTTGTGGAAGAAGCCAGCCGAAATATAGCTGTTGCGACCGTAATACCACTCGGCCGACAGGTCGATATTCTTCGACTTGTAGGGGAGCAGACCCGGGTTGCCGCGGCTGCCGGTACCAAAGGCGATGCGGAACTGCGCGTCGAGCGTCAGGCCACCCTGCAAGCTGCCATAATCGGCGCGCGTGATGGTGTGGCTGTACGACGCACGCAGCTTGATGTCGTCGGTCGGCGAGATGTCGAAATCGACCGAGGGCAGCCAATTTTCATACGACCCCTTGAACCTCGAGAAGTCCGAGTCACCCGAATAGATGATGTAAAATTCGTTCGCCGCGTTCCACGACGTTCCGGTCGGGACCGGCACCAGCGCGGACGAATTGATGTCGGTATGCTCGTAGCGCAGTCCGGCGACGACGTGCGCGTCGTTGCCGAATGCACCGAACTTGCCCCTGAACTGGAAATAGGGCGAGACGGTCTTTTCCGTGATCCGCCGGTCGACCGTATAGTCGGCAAGGCAGGTGCCCGCCGCCGCCTTGCCGATCTGCGGATTGCGACAGGTGCCGTACAGACCGTCGATCAGCCCCACCATCCGCTCGAAATCGAACGTGTACAGGCTCGGGATGATGTTGGCCGCGCCATCCATTCCGGCGAACTTGTCCGGAAGCGAAACCAGGCTGAAGATGTCGTCGGGAATGTCCGATGCCGGGCCGGCACCGCTCCATGTCTCGTTCTGGATAAAGCCATAGGCAGACCGGACCTTGTTCTCGGTATAGGCCATGCCGAAATCGATGCCGTCCAGGAAACCGCCATCATGGTCGTAGCTGCCGCGCAGCTGCACCTGGTTGATCTCGTCCCGGAAATAGGCGTTGCGGAAGGCGTTGCCGCCCGGCGTGATCAGCGCGGGATTGAGCGCGTTGATCCCGGGATGCATGGTGTAGGAGATCACGGGCAGCGCGGTGTCGAAGTTGATCGTCTGCGACGCGACGCCGAACACTGCGTTTCCGACCGACACGCTCGAACCATATTTGTTGGTGGGTTTCGATTCCGCGGTCGAATGATGCGCGTCGAGCACGACGGTGACCCCGCCGGGCGCTTCCCAGGTCAGATTGCCGCCGAGCGAGTGGTTCTCGCTCTGGTTGGCGACCAGCGAACCGCTGTACGACAGGTCCTTGCGCTCCAGTGCGCCGAACGCTTCGGAATAGAAGATCGGGCCGGCGATCGGGCCGTCGGTCCAGTTACTCGACACGTTGTTGAAATTGAACCAGATGCCGACGCTGTTGTTGCGAACTTCAACCTTGTTGCGCGAATAGGTGTAGTCGAACGTCGCGGTCAGCGATTCGGTCGGGCGGAATTGCAGGACAGCCTGGCCGTTGATCCGCTCGCGGTCGATGTCGTTGAGGTTGTACGAGCCGTTCTGCGGCACCTCATATACGTCGTTGCCGCTCGGGCGGTTCTGCTGCTGCGCGTTGTTGGGCAGCGAACCCCAGTTATTCTCGGTACCGAGATAGCCGTCGCGCCAGTCGGTGTTGTAGCTGTTGTTGCTCGCCTTGCGCCGCTGGTACGATCCGGCCAGCAGGATGCCGACCTTGTCATCCATGAAGGTCGTGCTGAAGATACCCGATACTTCGGGAGTGATCTCGTCGCCCTGGTTGTATGACGTGTCGAGCACGCCCTTCACCGCGATGCTGCCGCGCAGGCCGGGGTTGTCGAGCGGACGCGGCGTCTTGATATTGATCGACGAGCCGATACCGCCGGATGCGATCGAGGCACGTCCGGTCTTGTACACTTCGACCCCGGCGATCCCCTCAGCCGCGAGGTTGGCGAAATCGAACGAACGCGACGAAGGCGGGCTCGCGCCATCGCCCAGCGTCGAGGTCGGCATCTGGCGACCGTTCAGCGTGACGAGGTTGAATTCGGGACCAAAGCCGCGGACGGTGACGGTCGATCCTTCGCCGTTCGACCGGTCGATCGAAACGCCGGTGATGCGCTGAAGCGATTCGGCAAGGTTCGTGTCGGGGAACTTGCCGATATCCTCGGCCGAGATCGCATCGACAACGCCCTGGGCATCGCGCTTGATATTCATCGACGTTTCAAGGCTCGCCCGAATACCGGTGATGACGACTTCCTCGCCCTCATCGGTCGGCGCCGCAGCGTCCGAATCCTGTGCAAATGCCGGCGCAGTCGCGATTGCCAGCGTCGAAACGCCGATCACCAATCGCGAAAGTGCGCGTGCCTTCAGGTCACGCATTTCCCATCCTCCCCGTTACGGCGCGCCATTCGCGCTCGTGTTGAGAACGTTCACTTGAACCCGTTGTACAACGTTGTCAAGCGGCTGTGCGCAGGGTGCCAAAAAGCCTAACCCGCGCATTTCCGCTATTGTGAACGTTCTCAATCTATGCTGTCTGGGCGAAGAATGGCGTCGGCGGGGAATCCGCACGGCATGCGTATCTGGAGGGGAATTTCGATGTCGAGGATGATTGCCGCACTCTTGTCTGCGGCCGCCGCCGGCGCACTCGCCACCAGTGCCGGAGTCGCGCAGCAGGCTCCCAAAGCTGCGGCCAAGTCGACCGTCACCGCCAAACAGGCGCGCGCCCGCGCCGACGCGATCGTCGCAAAGCTCACGCTCGACGAGAAGATCATGCTCGTCCACGGACTGTTCCCGCCGATGGCCAACGGCAAGACGCAGAACGAACTGATCCCCTCCGCCGGCCATATCGACGGCGTACCGCGCGTCGGCATTCCGATCGTGCGCGAAAGCGATGCCTCGCTTGGCGTCGCGAATCAGGTCGAACAGCGCAAGGGCGATGTCGCTACCGCCCTGCCCTCCAGCCTCGCCACCGCCGCGACCTTCGACCCCGAGATCGCGCGCGCAGGCGGCGCGATGATCGGTGCCGAAGCGCGCGCCAAGCGTTTCAACGTCCTGCTCGCAGGCGGCGTCAACCTGACCCGTGACCCGTGGGGCGGGCGCAATTTCGAATATCTGGGCGAAGACCCCCTGCTCGCGGGCGAGCTGGCCGGCGCGCATATTGCGGGGGTCCAGTCGAACCGCATCGTCTCCACGATCAAGCATTTCGCGCTCAACGCGCAGGAAACCGGACGCATGGTCCTCGACGCGCAGATCGACGAGGCGGCGCTGCGCGAGAGCGACCTGCTCGCCTTTCAGATCGCGATCGAGAAGGGCAAGCCCGGATCGGTGATGGCCGCGTACAACAAGGTCAACGGCCATTGGGCGTCGGAAAACGACTTCCTGCTCAACAAGGTACTGAAGCGCGACTGGGCCTATCCCGGCTGGGTGATGAGCGACTGGGGCGGGGTCCACACCACGGTCAAGGCCGCGATGGCAGGCCTCGACCAGCAATCGGGTCAGGAACTGGACAAGGCGATGTTTTTCGACGCGCCACTCAAGGCCGCGGTCGAGAAGGGCGAGGTGCCGATGGCGCGGCTCAACGACATGGTCGCCCGCTATCTGACCGGCCTGATCCTCACCGGCGCATTCGACACGCCGATGCCCGCCGCCGCCCAGCCGATCGATTACGCCGCCAATGCCGATGTCGCGCAGCGCGCTGCGGAGGCCGGCATCGTGCTGCTCAAGAATGACGGCGGCATCCTGCCGCTGGCCGCGAGCGCGAAGAAGATCCTGATTATCGGCGGCGGCGCCGATGTCGGCGTGCTGTCGGGCGGCGGCTCCAGCCAGGTGCGCTCGGTCGGCGGTGCGCCGATCGAGATTCCGCTGGCCTATGGCGGCTCCGCCTCCTTCGCGCGGATTACCTGGCATGCCTCATCCCCGCTCGCCGCGCTGCGCAAGGCAGCGCCGGGAGCAACGGTCGACTTCACCGACGGCCGCAACATGAACACGACGCTGGACGCTGCCGCCAAGGCCGACATCGTCATCGTGTTCGCAACGCAATGGACGACCGAGGCGGACGATGTTCCCAACCTGCGCCTGCCCGACCATCAGGACGCGTTGATCGCGAACGTCGCAAAGGCCCAGCCGAAGACGGTCGTCGTCCTCACCACCGGCGGCCCGGTGACGATGCCGTGGCTGTCATCGGTCCCGGCTGTGGTTCAGGCCTGGTATCCCGGCCAGCGCGGCGGCGAGGCGATCGCCAATATCCTGACCGGCAAGGTCAATCCGTCGGGCCGCCTGCCGATCACCTTCCCCGCGCGCGAGGCACAGGCACCGCGCCCCACGCCGGTCGGCCTCGACCTGCTCACGGGACTCGAGCGCGATGCGGCGTCCAACCCCGCTGCGGGCGGCGATTTCAGCCTCCAGACCTTCCCCGTCAAATATCCGGAGGGCAGCGACGTCGGCTACCGCTGGTACGAGAAGCAGGGGAACAAGCCGCTCTTCGCCTTCGGCCACGGCCTCAGCTACACCCAGTTCGCCTATGCCCAGCCGCAGGTGACGGGAGGCAAAAAGTTGACCGTCAGCTTCACCGTCACCAATAGCGGCCAGCGCGCCGGGGCGGATGTGCCGCAACTCTATGTGACCCGCGATGGATCGGGCAAGCCGATGCGCCTCGCCGCATTCCAGCGGGTGACGCTCGACCCCGGCGAATCGCGGCGCGTGACGCTGACCGCCGAACCGCGCATCCTTGCCGATTACGACGCCGCCCTGCCCGGCTGGCGGATCGCGGGGGGCAGCTATCGCGTCGCCATCGCCCGCGATGCGACCGACCGGTCGATGACGCTCACCACGACGCTCGACGCGGCGACGATGAAGCCCTAGCCATCGGATAAGCGCCGCGCATCCACGCGGCCGAACGGGCGGAGAGGGTGACGACCGACAACGGTTCAGGCGGCGCGAGGCGGCGCGGGACGGGATTCATCCTGCTGGTCGCGCTCGCCAATGCGGGGGGCGTGATCGCGTTCCTGCCGCTGCTCAGCTTGTTGCTGCCGGTCAAGATCGCGGAGATCGCGGGCGAGGCGCGGATCGGTCTGTTCACCGCCACGGTGATTGCCGGCGCCATCGCAGCCAGCCTGTCGAACATTGCATTTGGCTGGGCCAGCGATCGCGCGCTCGCCCGGGGCGGCACGCGGCGATCCTGGGTCGTACTGGGCCTCGCCCTGCTCGGGCTATCGTTCGCGGCGGTGGCGCTGGCGCAGACTCCCACCGCGATCATCCTCGCGATCATCCTGTTTCAGGTCGCCGTCAATGCACTGCTGTCCCCCATGTTCGCGATCATGGCCGACGAAGTGCCCGGGGCCCAGATGGGCCTAGCCGGCGGACTGATCGCGCTCGGCTCCCCACTCGCCTCCGCGGTCGGCGCGCTGATGATCGGCCTCAACCTTGCCGGAGCAGGCGCGCAGCTCGGCTTCGTGTTCGGCGCCGTTCTCATCTGCGTGGTGCCACTGCTGCGGACCCCCTCGCGGCTCGCGGTCCCGGACAGCGCCAGCGCCCCGCCCCGCCTGCTCGGGCGCGATCTCGCCATTGCCTGGACCTCGCGGCTGCTCGTTCAGGTCGCGGGGAACGTCCTGTCGCTCTATCTGGTCTATTATTTCGTCAGCATCGACCCCGATCTGTCCGCCGCCAAGCAGGTCGGTCCGATCGGGCAATTGATGACGATCGCCTACCTGCTTCCGCTACCCGTAGCGGTACTGCTTGGCCGCTGGTCCGACCGGATCGGGCGGCGCAAGCCGTTCCTGCTGGCCGCCGCCGCAGTCGCCGCCGCCGGGCTACTCGGCCTCGCCGTCGCGCGTGACTGGGGAGTCGCAGCCTCCGCCTTCGCGCTATATGCGATGGGGTCGTCGGTGTTCCTGTCGATCCATTCCGGCTTTGCGATGCAGTTGCTGCCCAGCCCCGACCATCGCGGGCGCGACCTCGGCCTCATCAACCTCACCAACACGCTGCCCGCGCTGATCGGCCCGGCGCTGGCCTGGGCGCTGTCCACCCCGCGCGATTTCGGGCCTGTGATGCTGCTGCTCGCGGCGCTGACCCTGCTCGGCGGCGGGCTGGTCCTGGCCATTCGCCAGCAACGCTGAGCGGCGTCGCCGAAAAAAATCGAGACGGGGTGCTGATTTGCCGGGCAAGCCGGTTGACAGCCCCCGGACGCCCCCGTAGAGGCGCTCGCCTACCCCGTGCCCAGATGGCGGAATTGGTAGACGCACCAGCTTCAGGTGCTGGCGATCGCAAGGTCGTGGAGGTTCGAGTCCTCTTCTGGGCACCAGAGGCCTTTCCGGCGACGTCCGGGAAGGTCCAGTAAGCAGCTGGTTTTACAGCATATTTTCAGTGAAAATCGCCGAATGGAATCCGGGCTCATCCACCCGAATCCATCGGCAGCACCATCAAAATGATGGTGTTTTTGATGGTGCCGGCGAGCCCTTTGGAGCTAGCACCATCATGGCACTGAATCACATCCAGATCACCAACGCCAAGCCCAGGGACAAAGCCTACAAGGTAGCCGACTCCGAGGGGCTTTACCTTCTCGTACAGCCGAACGGCGCGAAGCTCTGGCGTATGAATTACCGTCACCTTGGTCGGCAGAAGACACTGTATTTCGGGGCCTGGCCCGAGGTGGGAATCGCAGCGGCACGCCAGCGACGGACCGAAGCGAAAGAGCAGATCGCCGCCGGACTCGATCCGTGCGCAGAGAAGAGACTCTCTCGAATCGCGGAGAAGATCGCATCCGACAATACGTTCAAGACGGTTGCCGAGGAGTGGCTCGACAAGATTGAACGGGAGGGTCGGGCGCATGTCACGCTGGAGAAGATTCGCTGGCTATTGGGCATGGCCTATCCCACGATCGGCAACCTGCCGATCTCAAAGGTCACTGCGCAGGACGTGCTTTCCGTGTTGCGCAAGGTGGAGGCAACTGGGCGCTACGAGAGCGCCCGCCGGATGCGCAGCGTACTAAGCCGCGTCCTTCGCTATGGCATCGCAACCGCCCGAGCAGACCGCGACGTAGCGGCCGACCTTCGCGGTGCCCTCATCACACCCAAGGTCACGCACCTTGCAGCCATCACGACGCCGAAGGAAGCTGGTGCGCTGATGCGCGCGATCGAAGGCTACACTGGCCACGAGATTACTGCGGTCGCACTTCAGCTATCGCCGTACTTGTTTGTCCGGCCAGGAGAGTTGCGCAAGGCCGAATGGGCCGAAATTGAAGCGCAGAATGCAATCTGGTCGATCCCGGCGGAGAAAATGAAAATGCGCCGCCCGCATCGGGTGTCGCTGTCCCGACAGGTCATGGCGCATCTCGATCACCTTCATACGCTCACCGGACATGGGAAATACCTGTTTCCATCCTTCAGGTCGGCGGACAAGCCGATGTCGGAGAACACGATCAACGCAGCGCTTCGCCGGCTTGGCTACAGTCAGCAGGAGATGACCGCGCATGGCTTTCGCGCCATGGCAGCAACGCTGCTCAACGAGATGGGCATCTGGAACCCCGATGCGATTGAAAAGCAGCTCGCTCACCTCGACGGCAGCGCGGTGCGCCGCGCTTACACGCGGGGAGAATATTGGGACGAGCGAGTCCGAATGATGCAGCACTGGTCGGACCATCTTGACCAGCTGCGTGACGGCGCAGCAATTTTTCGTCCGATCTTCGGGAGCGGAGGCGGTCGACGATAGGGTTAGCCGCCGACCAGCTCCTTGAGGCTGCGATATGGTATGAGTGTCGACCGACCGACCTTGACCGTCTCAAGATCGCCAGACTGGATAAGTTCATAAAGTCGAGAGCGGCTGATCCCCGTGATCTGGACCGCTGTCGCGATGCGCACGGACAATGGCTCGATCGCGACACCGCCATGCTCATGGTTCCGCGTCGGCAGGGAGGGTGAAGTCATGATTTCGCCTTCCCGCGGCTGAAACCGCGATCGCTCTCAAGAAAGGAGCGAAGCATATAGGGGATCAGGTCAGTCACCTGCTCCGACTGACCATAGGCATCCCGATAGGCTTCCGCGTAGTCCGCCAGCAACTGGTTCAGGTCCGGCGTGATGGTGATGGTGAGCTTGATCGGCGTGCGATCAGGCAGCTTGGTCAGCTTAATGGTTGGCATCGTTGTCTCCTAGCCGCGCCAGGGCGCGAGAATCAGGTCGCGATGGACGACCAGCCGAACAGGGGCGCCGGGCCGGATCGTGATGGTCGGCTGAACTTGCAGGTTGCGCGACGTGATCTGGTCTCCAGCGCGGGAGACATTCTGCTGGGTCGATTCCCGAATTGCTTGAACGAGATCGCTTTCACCGGAGAAGGAGAGGTTGGCACCGACGCCCAACAGCGTTGAAATCGCGACGCCCTTGAGCAGCGTCCAGGTGTGGAAGTCGACCTTGTCGGCGAGTCCCGCATAGCCCGACGGGTCGGTCGCGGGGACGTTATCTAGCCGGATCGAACTGCCGTCGGGCAATATGATCCGCTGCCACACGATCAGCGCGCGCTTCTGCCCATACGCTACGACGCTGTCATAGCTGCCGATCAGCCGAGCGCCCTGCGGAATGAGCAGGATGGAGCCGGTTGCGCTGTCATAGACCCGTTCGGTGACCTGGGCGGTGACGAGGCCGGGGAGATCTGACCTAAGACCGGTGATCAGACCTGCGGCGATCACGCTGCCGGCTGAAAGCATATTTGGTGATGCAGGTGGGGTCAGCCGATCACCGTTGACGTCGCCGCCGGAATCGCGCTTGGCCACAAAATCGGCCTTGCGCTGCTGGGCGTTGGGATCGCGGTCCGGGTTGACTGCAGGCCGCGGCGCATCGGCGCTTGCCACCGGTGCCAGAGGCAATGCTGCCTGAGCCTCAGCGGTCGGGATTGGACGACTGCCCGACTGAACGAGCAACCCGGATTCTCGCGCAGCTCTCAATTCAGCAGCGCGCCGCTCACGTTCGGTTGCTGCCGCCTGATCGGCCCGGGCTGCCTCTCCTTCCACCGGCTCGGTTCCCATTGCGCGCTGATGATCGAGAATGGGTCGGCCGAGATCACCAGGCAACGGCGGTCCGAGCTTGGGTACGTCGCCATAGCCGCCCGGAAGTGCGCTGAGCGCGTCGGTAGGGGGCTTCGCAATGATTGTCCGATCGTCAGCCTGGCCTACGAGCTGCAGATTGGATGGCCTGAGCGCAACCCAGGCGGTTGCGACAAGGCTGACGGAGCCGAGCGCCGCGATCGCCACGATGGCACCGCGCTTGAAACGGATCGCCCGCGCCGGCTGGGCGCGAAGTGCCAGTGTTTCCGGATCAGCCTTGCCGGGCGCTGCTTGGACATCAGTCGCCGGCCGATCATTCCCGTCGGTCATGATCCCCTCCGTGTCTTAGCGCCAGCCGCCAGCCGGCTGATGCGGACGACCTGCTGATTCTTCGTGCCGAGACGAAGCTCCGCAGCATCGAAGATCCGATCGACCACGTAGAAACGGCCCTTCACCCGATAGTTGACCAGCTGGGCCTCGCCCTTTGCGTCCACCAGAAAGATCGGGGGAGCCACCCCGACAGCGAGCGACGCAGGAAACTCGATGAACGTCTGCCTGCCATCGTCGAACGCGCGTAGCGGCCGCCAGGAAGGACGATCGCCCGATACGACATAGTTGAAATGAAGAGTTTCCACCTCGATGCCGGCGGCCACCGGGGCCATTGCCTCGGCGGCCGTGGCCGCGCGTTTGAGGGCGATCAGCGCATCCTGCGGATAGGTCCATGAGAGCGCAGCCATCGCCGTCTTCCCGACGCTGGTGAGCGCAATATGATAGCTGCGGCGGTCAGTGGTGATCACAAGGTTGGTCGACAACCCAGCACTGAACGGTTTGACCAACACATGCGTACGCTTCGCGGTGCCCGATCCGCTGGTCGTATCGCCGATAACCCAGCGAGCCGTGTCGCCGCTGGCTACCGCCACGAGCGTTTCCCCTGGCTGGAGCGCAATGTCGGTAACCCGCCCGGGTGCGGTCATCACGCGATAGATTGCCCCTTCCGTAAAGGGATAAACCTGAACGGCATGCAGGAAACCATTTGCAGCGGGTTCGATGGTTGCAAGGCGGTTGGCGGATGCGACCGTCCGTTGCGTCGGGCTGCTTTGAGATGGTGAAGCCCCGGCCGCATGCGCTGCTGGCGGAAGGGCAAGCACCAGCAGGGATGGCACTGCAAGGTAGCGGATCATGGCTGTGTCTCCGGATTGGGGGTCGGTTGTGCGGCAAGGTTCGGATCGAGCGGCGAGCCCAGCGGCAGGTTGTCTGAGGACGGAGGCGGCGGCGTGCGCGCCGGGGCGGTGACCGTTGCCGGCTCGATCTCGCGGCTCCAGTCGATCGCATCGACGTAGATGCCGAGCGGATTCTTGCGAATCGTGTCCGCCGATACGGGCGGCTTCGTCACGATCGTCAAAATCCCCGTCCAGGTCGATGATCCCCCCCGCACTCCCGCGCTCGTAGGGCGTTTCGGTCCATTTCACCTGAAACGATCGCTCCGAGGCGCGGACGACGCTGGTCACCTGCACCGCCACGGTTCGCTCGCCGATCCGGGCGAACGGGTCCGCAGCCCTTGCATAGTCGTCGAGGGATCGGGCGCCGCGCTCGGTCACGAAGGCGTAGGCTGATAGCCAGTCGCGGCGCATCAGCACCGGGTCGAGCGAAACAGCGCGAACATTTTCGATGAACTTCGCCAGATGCCAGGCGATCTGTGGGTCTGTGGGCTTGTATCCAGCCTCGGCCTCGGTGACCGCCCGTGCCTCGCCAAGACGATCGACCTCGACCACATAGGGCGTGACCCTGCTCTGGAGTGACTGCCAGATGAGTGCGGCAGACATGGCGCAGGTGAGCGTCAACGTTCCGAACGCCATTAGCCGCCAGTTTCGGGCCTGAACCCGGGCCGAGCCGATCCGCTCGTCCCACAGCTGACTGGCACGTTGGTAGGGCGTTTCGGGCTGGGGTGTCCGTCCGTAGCGCTGGACGGCGCGCTTGAAGATCATCAGTCGTCCCTTTCCTTGATGTCGGGGTGAGCGGAGGCACCGCCACGATCGCCCTGTTGAATCGAGTGCAGT
The DNA here is from genome assembly GCF_024666595.1 of Sphingomonas sp. J315. NCBI lineage: Bacteria > Pseudomonadati > Pseudomonadota > Alphaproteobacteria > Sphingomonadales > Sphingomonadaceae > Sphingomonas > Sphingomonas sp. J315. The sequence goes on from NZ_CP088296.1 coordinate 852,142, forward strand.
GCGATCTGACGGTGATGACGAGCGTTTTGCTGCGCGCGCATCGATTGAGCCCATTCGGGCGCTCCTTCGCCGACAGTCGTTGAGGAGGCAGGCTCACCTGCGCCGGACCGATTGAGCGCGTTCCAGGCAGCCGTGCGGCCGCTCGATGCGGCTTCGCCAAGCCCGAGCGCGCTCGACGCGCGATCGCGGGCGGCGTTACCTGCGGCGCGGGCGACGCCGCCAAGGCCGGCAGCCATGGTCGGCGACGGGGCGGTGTCCTTGCCGAGCGTGTAAGCGGTCGATGCAGCCGATCCCATTGATGTCCCGGCGCGGACCGCGCTGAGCGCACCGCCCCCGATCGCGCTGGCCGCGCCCATCGTCGCACCGCCGGCAAGCATGGTGACGCCCGCCGCGCCGGCGGCCGTACCGAGCGCAGCGCCTGCACCCAGCTGCGGCGCGCCCGCTACCAAACCGGAGGCGATGCCGGGACCGAAGATACCGAGGCCGAACAGCGAAAGCGCGCCGAGCGCGAGGCTCATCGCGGCACCGAGATCGGGCTCTTGTCCCTGCATCGAGGTGGTAAACTCGGCGAAAAAGTTCGAACCGATGCCGACGATGACCGCGAGCACCATCACCTTGATGCCCGAGCTGACCACATTGCCAAGCACGCGCTCGGCGAGGAAGCTGGTGCGGTTCCACAGCGCGAACGGCACGAGGATGAAGCCGGCGAGGCTCGTCAGCTTGAACTCAATGATGGTCACGAACATCTGCACGGCGAGGATGAAGAAGGCGAGGATGACGATCGCCCAGGCAAACAGCAGGACCATGATCGTCAGGAAGTTCTCGAAGAAGCTGACAAAGCCCATCATGCTCGAGGCCTGCTCGAGCAGCGGCCAGGCGGCGCTGAAGCCGGTTGATGCGACTTGTCCGGGGCGAAGCAGGTCGTCGGCCGACAGCGTGCCGCCGCCAGCCGTCAGTCCGGCCTGGGCGAACGATTTGAAGATGATGTCAGCAAGCGTCGAGAAGCTGTTCAGGATGAACGCGAACGCACCAATGTAGAGGATTTTCTTGAGGAACCGGCCAAGGACGTTGTCGTCGCCACCCATTGCCCAGAACAGGCCAGCGAGCGTGATGTCGATCCCTATCAGCGTCGCGGTGAGAAATCCGACGTCATTGCCGAGCAGCCCGAATCCGCTGTCGATGTAGCGGATGAAGGCCTGCATGAAGCGGTCGATGACATTGAGATCTTGCACGGTTCGGCAGCTTTCGACTTGAGTAAAGGTGTCGCGGAGCCCGCCACCCGGGGGCAAGGCAAACGGACTCCGCGACGAGGCGGCGCGATCGGGGAGCTGGACTGCGCCGCCTCAGCTCGTCACCGCGCCTATTCGCGCGTGTAGGCTTGGCCGGTGCCCAGAAATTTCCGGGTGCGTTCCCGCCCTTCTGCCTCGGCCTGTGCACGACGCGCGGCTTCGGTTGCTTCGGCGCGGTATTGCGCCGCCATCATCTTCTGGATCTGGAACTGCTGCTTGGCGGTGAGTGCCAGTAGCTGGTTCGTGGCTTGTTGGGCTTGCAAGCCGCCCTCAGCGCCCTGGCTCTTCGCAACGATCTCGCTCAGCGTCCCGGCATCAGCCTGCACGTTGGTGACGATCTGGGATTGCACGCCCATCGCCTGCCGGAAGCCCGACATTGCGGCATCGAGCCGCGCTTTGGCGGCGACCACCTGTTTGTTGGTGGTCAGTGCCTGATTGAAGTCCTTGGGAAACAACTGGCTGAACTGCTGGTCCAGGCCATCGACCCTGAAATCGATCCCTTGCGCCTGCCCCATCAACCGGTCGATCGCAGCCAAGTTCTGGTTGAGCTGCTGGAGTTGCGGAAAGTCGATCCGGCTGAGGTTCTTCGCCTGATTGATTAGCATCGTCGCTTCGTTCTGGAGCGACTGGATCTGATTGTTGATCTGGGTGAGCGTGCGCGCCGCAGTGAGCAGGTTCTGGCTGTAGTTGGTCGGGTCGAATACGCTGATTTGCGCGCGTGCCGGGGTGCTCGCACTGGCGAGCCCCATAGCCAGCGAACCGGCGGTTCCGATGCTGAGCGCGGACGCGATCAGGACTTTGCGGGTGACAATACGCATTACACTTCTCCTTCTTCGGTGGGCGCGAAATTCGGGAAATCGGCGAGGAGGTCGGCGGCCCAGTCGAGACCAGCTTGCTCAAGGAAGCGGGCCGCGAAATTCTCGGGGCCATGCTCCGCCAGCAGCGCGTCGATGCGCGCCTGGGTTGCCGGATCGGACGCACCGCACAGCGCGAGCGCGATTGGCCCGAGGCCGAGCTCGAACAGCCGATTGCCGCGCGCCGATTGAAGGTAATATTGCCGCTTCGGCGTTGCGCGGCTTACCAGCTCGATTTGCCGGTCATTGAGTCCGAAACGCTCATAGGCGGCCCGCGATTGCGGCTCGATCGCGCGGTCGTTGGGCAGCAAAATGCGCTGCGGGCAGCTCTCTATGATCGCCGGCGCGATGCTGCTGTCGGCGATATCGGCGAGGCTCTGCGTTGCGAACAGCACCGCGACATTCTTCTTGCGCAGGGTCTTCAGCCATTCGCGAATGCGCGCGGCAAAGATTGGATGATCGAGAAAAATCCAGGCCTCGTCGAGAACGAGTAGCGTTGGCCGACCGTCGAAGCGCTCTTCGAGGCGGTGGAAGAGATAGGTCAGAACCGGGGCGACCACCCCGGCCTGTCCCATCAGCGCCTCGGTTTCGAAGCACTGGATGTCCGCGAAGGCGAGATGCTGTTCAGCCGCGTCCAGGAGACGCCCATAGGGGCCGTCGAGCGTATAGGCGGTCAGCGCGATGCGTAACGCATTGGACTGGAGTAGCATGGCCAGTCCGGTCAGCGTCCGCTCCTGAGGTGGTGCCGATGCGAGGCTGCAAAGTGCGGACCACACAGCGTCCTTGACCTCGGGGGTGACGATGACCTTTTCGTGGGCCAGCAGCGCCGCGATCCATTCTGCCGCCCAGCTCCGTTCGCTGGGATCATCAACGCGGCGAAGCGGCTGGAACGCCAAAGTGTCGCCGCTATCCGCGCCGAGACCCAACGCATGATGCGCGCCGCCCATCGCCAGCACCGCCGCGCGTGCCGAATAGCCCTTGTCGAAGATATAGAGTTGCGAGCCGGCATAGCGCCGGAACTGCAATGCGATCAGGGCCAGCAGCACCGACTTGCCAGCACCGGTGGGACCGACGACGAGCATGTGCCCGACATCGCCGATATGGGTCGACAAGCGAAAAGGGGTTGATCCACTGGTCTGCGCATAGAGCAGTGGCGGGCCGTCGAGATGGCGGTTGCCAGCAGGTCCTGCCCACACCGACGACAGTGGCATGAGATGGGCGAGATTGAGGGTATGGATCAGCGGCTGGCGCACGTTCGCGTAAGCCTGACCGGGCAGCGACGACAGCCACGCTTCGACCGCGTTGATGCCTTCGCGCAAGCATGTGAAGCCGAGGCCGTTGACGATCCGCTCGACCGCGCGAACCTTGTCCTCTGCGCGAGCGCGATCGGAGTCCGACACCGTGATCGTCGTAGTCAGATACCCAAAGGCAACGTGATCGCCGCCGAGCGTCTGGAGCGCAAGGTCGGCATCGACCACCTTGTTATCAGCGTCGCTGTCGAGAAGCTGGGCTGGCTGGTTGTACATCACCTCGCGCAGCAGCGCGGCGATCGACTTGCGCTTGTTGAACCATTGCCGCCGGATCTTCGTCAGCGCCTTGGTCGCATCGGTCTTGTCGAGGGCAATGAAGCGCGTGACCCAGCGGTATCCGAAATCCTGATGGTTGAGCGCATCGAGAATGCCGGGTCGACTGAGGTTCGGAAAACCGGGGATGGTGAGGGTGCGCAGATGCAGATCGCCGAGCCTGGGCTCAAGCCCGCCGGTCAGCGGTGTGTCAGCGAGCAGCGCATCGAGATAGATCGGCGTTTCCGGCACGACGACGGGGTGACGACGGCTGGAAACGGTGCCGTGGAGATACGTCAGCGTCTCCCCGTCGTTTAATGGGCGCACCTCCGGCATGAAGCTGGACAGAAGGTCGAGCACGCGATCGCTTTCGGCGATGAAGCCGGAGAGGCTGGCGTGCCAGTCGCGCCCTTTGGCGTCGTCGGGTCGCTCGACGAGTGTCCGTCCTGCCGCATCGCTACTGTCGGCATCCGGCAGCCAGACCAGCGTGCCGTGAAAGCGGCTCTCGAAATGCTGGCCTTGGGCCTCGAAACTGGCACGCCGCTCCTGATCGATCAGCCACGACGCAGGATCGGGAAAGACATTTTCAGGATAGCCCAGTGCTTCGCGCCGTTCGGCCTCGAAGAATAGCGCCCAACCCGACCCATGCCGCTTGAGGACGTTGTTGGCGCGCGCGCAGGCGGAGACGAGCTCCGCCTCGGTCGCGCTTTCGAGGTCGGGACCGCGAAACGCGAAACTGCGCTGGAAGCTGCCATCCTTGTTGAGGACGATTCCGGGTGCGACCAGCGCCGCCCAGGGCAGATGATCGGCGAGCCGGTCGGCACGGCTGCGATACTCGGCGAGGTTCAGCACGCCAGATATCCCTTCTGACGCAGGTGGCGGAGCAAAACGGCTGCGAAATCAGGATCGCGGCGCGCGGCGAAAACCGCGATGCTGTGTCCGACTGCCCATAGCGCGATCCCGACCAGCCATTGCTGGAGGCCTAGCCCGATGGCCGCTGCGACCGTACCGTTGACGATGGCGATTCCGCGCGGCGCGCCGCCAAGCAGGATTGCTTGCCCGAGGCTCGCGTGGATCGGCGCCTCGAAGCCCGCAACATGACCGGTGTCCACGGGGCTCATGCGACGAGCGCCCCGCCGCCAAAGCTGAAGAAGGACAGAAAGAAGGACGAAGCGGCGAACGCGATCGAAAGGCCGAACACGATCTGGATCAGCCGGCGAAAGCCGCCCGAGGACTCGCCGAAGGCGAGCGTCAGGCCGGTGGTGATGATGATGATCACCGCGACGATCTTGGCGACCGGTCCCTGGACAGACTCGAGAACCTGTTGGAGCGGCTGCTCCCAAGGCATGCCGGACCCGCCGGCCTGTGCTGCGCTCGCCAAGGTGAACGAAAGGCCGAGCGCCAGGCCGGTCAGGAAAAAGCGCTCGCGGTTGGGGATATGAAGCATACGCATGTCAGTCTCCTTGAAGGTCAGGGGTCAGGACGGGTGTGAGATCGACGACGGCGTAATCGCCCTGGGGGTCGAGCCCTGCGACGCGCGCGATCGTTTCGATGCGCCGCGCGGTGCCGCGTCCGGCAATGAAGACGATCATGTCGATCGCGTCGGCGACGAGGCGGCGCGGGACGGTGACGACAGCTTCCTGAATGAGCTGTTCGATCCGGTAGAGCGCGGATGCGGCGCTGTTGGCGTGGACGGTCGCGATCCCGCCGGGGTGACCGGTGTTCCAAGCCTTGAGCATGTCCAGCGCTTCGGACCCACGTACCTCGCCGACGATGATGCGGTCAGGTCGAAGGCGCAGCGTCGAGCGCACGAGATCGCCCATAGTCACGGTGCCAGCCCGGGTTCTGAGCGCGACCGTGTCCCGCGCGGGCGATTGCAGCTCGCGGGTGTCCTCAATCAGGATCACCCGTTCGTCCAAATGCGCCATCTCGGCGAGCAGCGCGTTGGCGAGCGTGGTCTTGCCCGAACTGGTTCCACCGGCGACGAGGATGTTGCGGCGATCGACGACGGAAAGCGACAAGAGGCGCGCGGCCTCCGCCGACATGATGCCGTCGGTCACATAGTCCATCAGCGTGTAGATGCGGGCCGCAGGTTTCCGGATCGAAAAGCAGGGGGCAGTCGAAACTGGCGGCAGAATTCCTTCGAACCGCTCCCCGGCCCCGGAGCCAAGCGGCGGCAGCTCAGCCGACACGATGGGCCTCTCGCCATGGACTTCGGACCGGACATGCGATGCCACCAGCCGGATGATCCGCTCGACCTGGGCGGGATCGAGCTTCACGCCGGTATCGACGCGGCCTTCGCCCAGAATGTCGATGCCCAGCGCACCGTCGGGATTGACCATGATCTCGATGACGCGCGGGTCGGCGAGCGCGGCGGCAATCGCCGATCCCATTGCGGTGCGCAGCATCGCGCGGCGGCGTTCTGCGGAGACGCTTTCAGGCTGGGCGGACATCACGATGATGCTCCGTCGGATTCGGCAGGCACGAGCGTGCGGGTGCCGCCCGCAATCTGGCGGCCAACCTGTGAGACGAACGCATCGAAGCGGTCGCGGCCGGTGGCGCGGGCCGCGGCGTCGGCTTCAGGCAAAGGTGCCGTCACCATCAACTGGTAGCGGACGAACAGCGACAGGCTTTCCAGCAGCACGTCGATGTCGCGCCGCGCGCCGGCCAGTTCGCGCGACAGCCGGTCGAGGCGAACCTTGAGGAGGTCATCGACCTCCTTGGTCCCCCGGCGCGCGAGCCAGTCCTTCAGTGCATCGTTGACGAGATGGCTCTTGTTGCCGCGCGGTCCGGCGGCGAGCACTTCCAGCGCGTCGCTGAGTTCGCGGTCGATATAAAGGTTCTGACGGATCTTCATCGCAGCCTCAGAAATCCGGTATGAGGTCGCGCTTCGCGCCCTCGTTGATCGCATGGCTCCGGACGACGGCGTTCTGCCCTTGCGCCTGGTCCATGGCGCGCTTGTCGGCGGCGACATCGTCGTCGTCGGGCACGATCTGGGGATCGCGTGTTTCGGCGGCGTCGGTTGCCTTAGAGACCTGTTCGGGAAGGCCGGGATGACGCTGCTGCTGCATGCCGCTTTCGTCCTCGCCGCCCGCAGCATCCTCTGCCTGGTGCAGCCGGGCATCGATGCCGCGCACCTGATCGGACCAGTCATTGCCGCGCGGCTTAGGGCGATCGGAATATTCACCCGATGCCAGCACCGGCGCGGGTGTCACGCGCGCGACAAAGTTGCGGTCGCGGAAGTAGCGCAGTTTACGCGCCCGGATCGGCGCGAGCCCGGACACGAGCACGAGTTCCTCGTCGGGCGATAGCTGCATGACCTCGCCGGGGGTCAGCAGCTGCCGGGCGGTTTCCTGGCGGCTGACCATGACGTGCGCGAGCCACGGCGCGAGGCGATGGCCTGCATAGTTGCGCATGGCGCGCTGCTCGGTCGCGGTGCCGAGCGCGTCGGAAATGCGTTTGGCGGTGCGTTCGTCGTTAGTCGCGAATGCAACCCGGACATGGCAATTGTCGAGGATGGCGTTGTGATCGCCATATGCCTTCTCGATCTGGTTGAGGCTCTGCGCGATCAGGAAAGCGCGAATGCCATAGCCGGCCATGAATGCGAGACTGGTCTCGAAGAAATCGAGACGGCCCAATGCCGGGAACTCGTCGAGCATCATCAGGAGCTGGTGCCGACGCGCGGATGTGCCGGGCTGGTCGAGCCGCTCGGTGAGCCGACGGCCGATCTGGTTGAGCACAAGACGGATCAGCGGCTTGGTGCGGCTGATGTCCGACGGCGGAATGACGAGATAGAGCGACAAGGGGCGTTCGGCCTCGATTAGGTCGGCGATCCGCCAGTCGCAGCGGGACGTGACCTCCGCGACGGTCGGATCACGATAAAGGCCAAGGAAGGACATGGCGGTCGAGAGCACGCCAGAACGCTCGTTCTCGCTTTTGTTGAGCAGTTCGCGTGCGGCGGACGCAATTACAGGATGGACCCTGGGGCTTTGATCGTCGCCAAGATGATTGGTGGTCATCATCCGACGCAGCGTGGCCACGAAGCTGCGCTGCGGGTCGGACAGGAAGGTCGCGACACGCGCGAGCGTCTTCTCCTGCTCGGCATAGAGGATATGGAGGATCGCACCGACCAGCAGCGAATGGCTCGTCTTTTCCCAATGGTTGCGGCGTTCCAGCGCACCCTCGGGATCAACCAGGATATCTGCGATGTTCTGGACGTCGCGCACTTCGTCGATACCGCGCCGAACTTCGAGCAGCGGATTGTAATGCGCCGACGCGACATCGGTGGGGTTGAACAGCAGGCAGTGCGAGAAGCGTGCGCGCCAGCCAGCGGTCAGCGTCCAATTCTCACCCTTGATGTCGTGGACGACGGTCGAACCGGTCCAGGACAGCAAGGTGGGGACGACGAGGCCAACACCCTTACCCGATCGCGTGGGCGCAAACGCCATGATATGCTCCGGGCCGTCATGGCGCAGATAGCGGCCACCGAGCGTGCCGAGCATGACTCCCGCGTCGCAATGCAGCCCAGCGCGTTCGATCTCGCGGCGGCTGGCCCAGCGCGCCGAGCCATAGGTGGTGACATTGCTCGATTGGCGCGCGCGCCATATCGATCCAAAAATCGCCGCCGCGCAGCCGATAAAGCCGCTGGTGCCGGCAAGCATGCCCGCCTTGTCGAAGACGATCGGGGCATAGGCATCATAATGATACCACCAGCCGAATAACGCCCAGGGACGGTAAATTGGCACGGACCCGAGTTGGAACCACGGCCGCCCCAGTTCGGACTGATAAGCGAGCATCGCCGCCGCCCACTGCGTCGCGGCCCACACGCCCGCGATGACGATCGCGAAGACGACAAGGATCTGGCCGATGAGCAATTTGGTCGGTGTCACGTCGAGGCTCCCGCCCGCCGGACAGGATCGGCTCGGGCGGATTCAGACTCGGTCACGGACGCCCAAAACGGAACGGAGCTGATGGGCGCAGATGGGCTTGTCTTGGTGCGTTTCGGTCAGATGCCGGAGCCGGAAGCTATCCGGCAGCTATCGCTCGGCAGTTAGAGACCGGCGTCTATCCGGAGCGTTTCGATACGTTCGCGCGAGACCATTTCGACGATATCGCGAAGGGTGCGGACCGATTGGGACAAGACATTGAGGTCGTCATTGGTGATCTCGAAGCTCGCCGAGTAGCGAGCCTCGACATAGGCGCGCTTGAGCAATTCGAAGCGCCGGCGGTCAATCCGGGTGGCGCGCGGCCATGCGTCGATCAGCCGTGTCTCGCTGTCCTCGGCCAGCGACCGCAGGAATTTGATGTTGTGCGAGCGGGGGAAGTACAGGGTTCGGACAAGCAGGAAGCAGATATAGGCGCGCTCCGTCGCCTGATGCAGCGAGAACACGGCCTCCTTGCGCCATCCGAGATCGTCAGCGCCCTTAAGCGCCTGCTCGTGTGCCGTCGTCAACGCTCTATCTGTGCTGGGCAGCCATTCGGAAAGGTACTTGCTCGCCATCTCATACGCATCAGCCATCGTTAGCGGTTGCGGTGTGGCAAACGCACTGCCAGGCCGTTCGTATAGGACGATGCCGTCGCGGACGATATCGACCCAAAAATACTCGCCCCGGCTCAGCGCTTGGTTCACCTCATCCAGCGTGTGGACGATGATGTTCACTGGCCGGGCGATTTCGGCGTCGCGCAGTATCTTATCCTCGGCGACATACCAGTAGTCGGCAATGTCAGTGAGATCAGGATGACTGACGATGATCAGCAGGTCATAGTCGGACTGGTAGCCATTCTGGGGTTCATCGACCCAATCCTCTCGGGCATAACTGCCGAACAACACGACCTTGAGGATGCTCCCGTTTCTCTTCCAGGGCTGAGTTGCGCGCGCCGTCGCTTGGGCGAACTCGCCCATCAGCAATTGCTTCACTCGGTCCAGCTCGCCTTGCTGGACCAAGGGCAGATGATCCACGCCGTGCCTCACGGTCACGATTCTCGCGGCGAACCGCCTTGGCAGCAACATAATTCGTCCATTGCCTCTTCCAAAGCCCAACGGCTTACGGAGCGGGCCGATCGGAGCATGGAGGAAAGCCACGAGTTATGCACATTTGCCTTTGCACTTCCGCCAATTCGCGCTGCAACTAGCTTGCCGGGAACACAGAGAGAACATGGTTGACGGCGCCTAGCGCACCAATTACATGGGGCTGGCCCCACCTCAGGCCGTTGTGAGCCCCATGCATTATACGATTGGCCAATTGCGTGACACCGTCGGCCTCTCGCTAGAAACCTATCGGCACTGGAAACGCGCGTTGCCGTCCTATGCTGGGCGCACTGGACGAGCGCCATGCTTCACAATTGGTGATCTGGTCGCGGCGAGCATCATCCGGCGACTGACCGAAACGGCTGGCATTCGAGTAAGCGCGCTGAAGGATATTGTCCCGGACATCATCACTATCTGCGATGCGTCCCCTTGGAGCGTCATGGAAGGCGGTGTCTTCGCAATCGACCTGCTGCAACGCAAATGCCGCATTGTCCGGGATCCATCGCCGTGGAAAGCTGGCGAGCTGACGATCTTCTGTCCGCTCGATCCGCTGCTCGCGGAGCTGCGTGGTGCCCTGCTTCGCGAGCAGGGCGAGAGCGATCAAAGTCAATTGATGTTCCCGCCACTTGTACTGACGCGCGCTGCAGCCACCGGATGAGCGACCCGATGACCCTCGCGCTTAGCCCGGAATGGAAGGAGCGGCTTGGCCTCGCCAACCGGCAGGCGCCGGAACTCTACGACGTGTCAGCGTCTGTTGTTGATGCGCCGCACGCCTCGGCGATCCGGGTGGCGCTGGATGACCTTCAGGTGTCGGCGGTGTTTTGCGTCCAGACGGTGCCAACGATCGCTATTCTGGTCACCGACAATTACGACCGCAAGGCGATCGTCGATCTCCATGGTGCATTGTGGAACCAAGGGCTGATCAGTCTGCTCCTAGTCATCAGTGGTGAGGTCATGCGGGCGTTCTCGCTCGCCCGAACGCCGCTGAAAGATGCCGACGAGGCGTTCGAGAATCGTTGCTTGGTCGACACGTTGACGCTGACGGCCGATGCCCTGCGGTTTCGAAATATTGTCGATGGCGCCGAATCGGGTCGGTTGTGGTCCGAGCACGCGGAATACTTCAAGCCGAAGGAACGCATCGACCAGGTTCTGCTCGACAATCTCAAGGTCTCGCACACGCTGCTTCGCAAGGAGGGTCTCGATCCCGACCCCGCTCAGGCGCTTCTGATCCAGGCGATGTTCATCGCTTATCTCGAAGACCGCGACATCATTTCGACCGAATATTTCCGCACGGTATCCTCAGGAGCCGCGAATAGCTTCCTTGAAATGCTAGGACAGCGGGACGTGTCGCTTCTTCAGGCTCTGTTCGCGACGCTCAAGGCCGACTTCAACGGCGATATTTTTGTCGCGCCCTGCTCGTTCGAGCCGCAGGTACAAGCGCCGGAGATCAGGGGCAGCCATCTTGATATCCTCGCCTCGTTCCGCCTGGGTCGCGAAGAGATGGCGCACGGGCAGCATAGGTTCTGGGGCTATGATTTCCGATACATCCCCGTCGAACTCGTCAGTGCGGTTTATGATCGCTTTCTAGGGGAAAAAGAAGCGGAGCGTCGGGCGACCGGCGCCTTTTATACCCCCATGTTCCTGGCCGATACCGTCGTATCGCAGGTCTGGGACATGCTAAGCCCAGCAGTGCGCGACAAAGGCCGCTTTCTCGATCCGGCATGCGGGTCGGGTGTTTTTCTGGTCCGGTCCTTCCAGCGGCTGTGCGAACACTGGCGAAGCCGTTCGAACGATGGCGAGATCGCCTGGGACCAGCTCCTCGGGATACTGCGCCGTGTCCATGGCTGGGATATCAATGGCAGCGCGGTGCGCGTGGCGGTGTTCTCTCTCTACGTCGCATTGCTCGAGGAAGTATCGCCCCGCGACATCCGACGGCTGATCAGCCGAGGGAAGGTCTTGCCGGAGCTGTGGGGCCACAGCCTCATCTGTCGGGACTTTTTCGCGGTGCCCGAAGCCGAGGAGGGCTTCGATCTCATCATCGGCAATCCGCCTTGGACGAGCCGGCGAGGACCCGACCGGTCGTCGGTTCGGTGGAGTAAGGCGGCAGCGCTCCCGATGCCCGGCAAGGAGGACGCCTGGGCCTTCACCTGGAAGGCCGGTCGGCATCTCGCCGCAGGCGGCGTCGTCGCTTTTCTTCTTCCGTCGATGGGCTTCCTGCATAACCATTCGGCAAAGACGGTGGCCGCGCGAAACCAATTTATGCGCGCGTGCCGCATCCGGCGGATCATCAACTTCGCCGACCTGCGCTTCCAGCTCTTCGAACATGCCCATCGTCCCGCAGCACTTGTCATTTATGGTGCCGGCTCAGTGGACCATTTTCCCTACACGTTTGATTATTGGGCGCCGAAAGCCGATCTGAACCTGCGGATCAAACGGGTGATCACGCTCAGCAGCGCCGACAAGATGGCGATGTCCGTGGAGGCCGTTCTAGATAACCCGTTAGCATTCAAGCAACGCCTCTGGATGCGGGAACCGGACGCCAAACTGTTCGGCTATCTCGCCCGGCTGTCAAAAATCGGCGACCTTGTCGCTGACTTTGGGTCGTTCAGCCGGCGGCGGCAGGACCCGACTGGGCACTGGGTCATTGGGCAAGGCTACCAGCCATTCACGACCGATGACGATGAAGATGATGAAACTGCGGGCTACGCCGGCGCCGAGGAGGACGAAACGGGGAGCAAACCGGTCAAGCCTCAGGTTAGCCAGTATGTCGGCACATACCCCGACCTCCCGATCGGTGCTTTTCGCAGACTGGCACAAGCCGATGATGGCCTGCACCCTGCTATCAGCAACCTTGTGCGCAGAAGGGGTTTCGAGCCGGGCTTTGCTGGGGTTCGCATCCTTGTCCCGCGCGGGGTCGAAACCTCCCAAACCAGGTTGCGCGCCGCCTATTGTCAAAGTCCGTTGACGTTCCAAGACATTCTGCAGGCGATCATCGTTCCGTCCGGCGAGGAGCGGCGGGCAAAATTGCTCACGGCTATCCTGAACAGCCGACTTTCCGTCTGGTACGCATTCCATGGCACGGCATCGTTCGGATCGGACCGGCCGGAAGTGAAGCAGGCCGAACTGCGACGCCTGCCCTTCCCGCAACTCGCGGAGCTGCCGGATCCCGATCGAGCGGCCCGCGCCTCGGACGCGCTGGTCGCGGTGATCGACGCGGCGATGGATGCCTCGCGCCAACCTTTCACGCTCGGTGGCGGAGACGATGCGTATCTCGGCGCGATCGACCGCTTAACATATGATTATTTCTGCCTTTCGGACGACGAGATCGTTCTGATCGACGATGCGGTCGAAACAATCATTCCCGCGATCCAGCCGCACGAAGGTGCAAGTCCGGGTCTTTGGAAGCCGCCGCTCGAAGATCAGCGGCGGGCATATGCCGAAACCTTGGCCGAGAGTCTGCGGGGATGGCTCCTTGATGGCGGATCGGTAGGCACGAAGTTGGTCGCCAGGAGCGTCGATCTCGCAATATTGCGGATCACGCTCGAGCATGAGAGCAGCTATTCCGAGGATGACAGCGCTTCTCTGAACGATGTGCTGGATTATCTGTCGGAGCACATCAATCAGCCGCTGGACGGTAATTTCCAGTTGATCCCCGATCTCCGGGTCTTCGTCGGCGACAGTCTCTATCTGATCAAGCCGATGCAAATGCGGTTCTGGCTTCGGGCTGCCGCACTTGCCGACGCGGATTCGATCGCGATGGATCTTCAGGACGCGATCACCATCCAAAGACGGACTGCCGGCGCCTGATGCTGCTGGGCGACACTGAGAAATGGGCAGCGCGTTTTGCCTCGCTCGATGATCGCATTCTCGACCGTATTGCGGCGGTATGGCCCACGCTCCTCGATCTTCTGCCCGGACAACCCGACGAAGACACGATCACAATCAATCTCGTCTCTTTGCTGGGCAAGGATCCTGTGGTTCGTCGGCTTTGTCACTGGATAGAATTTCAGTTCGAACCGACCGGCACCCATCCAACAGGCGCCCAATACAGCAAAGGTCAGATCGACCTCGCTGTCATTCTCGACTGGGATCGCACGCGCTACCTCGCCTACGAATGCAAACGCCTAAATGTGATCTACAGCGGTGGCAGACAATCACTGGCCGGCCCTTACGTCACCGACGGAATGATGCGCTTCATCACCGAGCAATATGCCGAAGGGTTGGAGGTCGGTTGCATGCTCGGTTATGTGTTGGACGGCGATCTCGGTTTCTCAATGGAGCGATTGGCAAATGCGATCGCGTCTCACGCTGCGCTAAATATTCTAGGTGGTCCGGTTCCTATGGTCCCGGTGCATCGAATCAACCGGTTCAGTACGACCCATAGCCGCGCCGGAACGAAGAACATCGAAGTGCGTCACGCTTTGCTTTCGCACGCGCTTGATCCTTTTGGTTGATCGTACATACGCGCCAGCACGGCTGCCCGACTGGTTTGAAAACTGGCACCGCGGATTCTCGTCAGGTACCTGCGAGAACTCCAAGAGCTCACCGAGCTTGACACAACCACGCCGATGTCGAGTTTTGCTGATCGCTGCATAAGTTCGGCTCAATCGCCATCAAGTGCGTAGCCAAGAAATTCGTCGTGCTCCCGACGCTCGACATCCCAGCGTTTAGCGCCATCCGGGCGCTGGCGACAGTGACACGTGGTTAGCCAAAGCCTTTGTTTAGCGCGGGAAATCCCGACAAAATAGGCAGCGCGCTCCGCCGATGATTCACCCCAGAAAGTCTCTTTCTCGACCCCGAGAATGACGACTGTATCAAACTCCAGACCCTTACTCTTATGCACCGACATGATGCGAACCGCGCTGTCGCCAGAGAAGGACGCCAAGGCCGTCGCCGGCTCCGCGTCGCCTTGCAGCAACAGATGCGCGCGTTCGAGTGCCTGTTCTATAAGTTGGTCGAGGCGGCCACCATGCGCGTAGTCAGGCGAAAGCGCGATGAGATTGTCGCGCCCGACTACGCCTACCAGCGCCGTGGCAACGGCTTGCAGGTCGTTGATATGGCCTAGATTGATCTCACCCGACGCGATCTGCCGCCTAGTTTCTGTAACGAAGCGATCCCAGCGTGAGCGCAGTTGATATTCGCGCTCCTCGTCATAGCCATGGTTGAACACCACGATATCCAGTAATCGGCGATAGGCGGCGGGCTGCCGCGAACCGCTGGCGACTAGGAGAAAGTCGATGAGCAGGCAGGCGACCGGCTCCGACGCCAGATCCTGTTCCTTGTCTTCCTCACGAAACGGGATTTCGGCGGCCTCGAATGCGACCGTAAGGCGCTGGCAATAGAGGTTCTGCTGCTTGCTGACGAGAATCGCGATTTCAGAGGGTCGGACGCCATTGTCGATCAGGTCGCGGATTTGCCCCGTCAGGCTGGCAGCTTCTTCGCCATCATCGTCGAAACGAAGAACAGCGATCTCGCCCTCTTCGCCGAGGATATCCGCATCGTCGAGCGCGGCGGGCGGATCCATCACTTTGACCATCGCATTCTGCATGCGGCGTAGCCGCGGTGCGGATCGGAAATTCTGGTAGAGGTTGCGCGGTAGCGCATCGAACTCATCGGCAAAGGTCTGGAAGATACCCTCAAGCGCGCCGGCCCAGCCCATGATGCTTTGCTTGGTATCGCCCACCGCTGTCAGAATCGCCGAGGTGCCCCCGAAGCAAGCGAGAATCAGGCGATATTGCTCGGCCGTGCAGTCTTGAAATTCATCGAGAAAGATATGGGTGTAGGTCTGACGCACTGCGTTGCGTGCAATGAGGCTGGCTTCGATGATCGTATGGGCGAGCGGCACCATGTCGGCGAAGGTGATGGACTGGCGCTGCACCCGACGTGTACCGATCGAATAGTCCGGGCCCAGGGCATCCCGTCCGGTGAGCACGGGGCGAAAGCGATCGATGATCCGCTTCGCAAATGCATGAAAGGTGTGGCTGTCGAAGCGCGCCGCCAGTTCGGGTCCACAGCGTTTGCGGACGCGCGCCTTTAAGTTCTGGCTGGCATCGGTCTTGAAGGAGATGGCGAGGATCCGCCGCGGATAGCGGCAAGTGCCGGTCCGAAGCAGGAAGTCCGCACGTTGCGCGAGCATTTCGGTCTTGCCGGCACCCGGACCTGCGGTCAGCGCCAGATTGCGTGCGATCTCCGTAGCGGCAGCCATCGCATTCGGCTCGAGCGTCAAGCCGTCGGCAGGAGACCATCGCTCGGCCGAGATCATTCTGGCAGGCCTTCCAGTGCGGTTTCAACATAGTCGATCAGCGCTGTCATAACTGCTGGCATGTCGGCCGCTAGTTCCGCATCATCGAGCGCCGCCATCGCCCGGATGTGCCAAGCCGGCTTGCTGCCGATCTTGAACCTGCGGTGATAGGCATCGAACAGCTCCAGCTGCTCGTCGGAGTACTGGCCATCAACTGTGTCGTGCTTCTTGCCAAGAACCGCCTTGAGCGTGCTTTCGTCCGGTTCCTCGCGCTCGTCGTCGTCAATCTTGTACACTTCCCCAAACGCTTCGATCATCATGAAGTCGAGATCAAGCGGAGAAGAGAAGAAGATTCCCCGATCTGCGAAATACTCGATCCAGTCATCGTCATCGTCCAGCAATCCCAGATCGCTGTCCCAGGCCGGAATGCCCGCGATATCGTCGTCGTCGATGCCGGCGTTTTCGATATCGCCGTATTTGAGGCGTTGCTTCGCGGCATATTTGATCCGGCCCCAGCCCCCTTGATAGCGAGCAAGGTCAAGGTCGAGCAGTGTCGCGTGCGGAATGCCGAGCGCGTGCAGCAACCGCCAGAAATGATTGACGTGCCGACCGCCCAAGGGAACGATCGAAATCGACGCGTCATCGGTAAGAATCCCGCGCGCGCCGAGCAGCCGCGGCAGAACGACCTCCTCGCTGTCGCCTTCACCCAGGATCACGAACCGCGAGAAATACAGCTCCGGAAAGGCTTGTACGCCTTCGCGCACATATTTGGCGGCGTCCGCATTTTGAGGAAGCACGACACGCGTAACGACCGTGCGGCGGTTGCCGTCGAGCCGCAGATAACGAATGGTCTCGGGCGCAACCCGCCGCAGAAGCGACGGCGCGTGCGTTGCCACGAGCGCTTGGGTATTCTGACCTTTGGCGAATTCGGAAACGGCACGCACGATGCGTCCCAGATAATGTGGCGACAGGCTGTTCTCCGGCTCTTCGACCGCAATCAGAGTGAAGATTGCGGGCCGCAGCTTATCGATATCGAACGCGCACAGCTCGCCTGCTAGCACCTTGTCGCTGATCTCGCGCATGGCGAGTACCAGCGAGATGTAGAGCAGCGACTGCTGACCGTCGCTCAACCGCGAAAAATCAACGAGAGGTTCACCGTGTCCGGGCGTGAACGTCAGGCTCAAATGGCGAAGCAGCGTATCGATCTCGCTCTGCTCGAAGGAAACCCCGGGGTCGGCGAAGAACTGGCCCTTGTGCAGTTGGCTCCAGATCGTGGTCAGGGATTCGCCAATGCTTTCGATGGCGGCGTTGCCCGTCAGCGCTGCGGTGATCTGCGCGGTGAGATCGCCGATTGCCGCACGTTCACCGCTCCAGTCCGCCGCCCGCAATGCCCGGCCCAACAGCGCATTGGACGAGTAGGAGATATGATCGGAAGGATCGCGCCGAGCGGGCAGATAGTGCACCTGAATGGCATTGCGATCTTGCTTGGATGCGCGGCTTTCCTCGGTCGGCACCCCTGCATCGTCGGTTTTGGTCACATAGGTGAAGGTTTCCTCAATATCGCCATCCTGATCGAGCGTCGCAGCCAGACGGAAACGGACGCGCACAGCCTCATCATCGTCCACCATCAGCATGTGCGCGAAATTGCCCGGCACGGCGGGCATGGCGCCTTCGTCGTCCAGTTCGAGTTCGGGAAAGTCGAAATCGGCTTCGATCCAGAGCCTGCGCTCTTCCGGCGCGGCATCGGGTGCTTCATCGGTTGCAATGTGAAAATCCGAATGCCTGATCTTGCGCAGCGCAGGATCGAGACTGAACATTCTTGCCAGCGCCTGCAGGATCGCAGTTTTGCCGGTGCCGTTAGGTCCGAGGATGAACGTGGTGTCGTCCAACCCGATCTCAGTAGCGACATTTCCAAAGCACCTGAAGTTACAGATGCGCAAATGCGCGAGCTTCATCGGTCCATCCCCCGGAGGTTAGCAGTCTTAGGGTCGGGACTCATAACCACCATGTGACGGCTGCGGCGAGGTAGATGGCGCTGAGGAAGTTGGTGGCGAGCTTGTCGTAGCGGGTGGCGATGCGGCGATAATCCTTGAGGCGGCAGAACATGCGCTCGACGGCGTTGCGGCCCTTGTAGAGCGTCTTGGAGAAGCAGCTTTTCCAGCGGCGGTTCGTCTTGGAGGGGATGTTCGGAACGGCACCCTGCCGCTCGATCAGGTCGCGGATCGCATTGCTGTCGTAAGCCTTGTCCGCGAGCACGATGGTGCGCGGCGCGAGATCATCGAGCAACACATCGGCTGCGCGGCAGTCGGCGACCTGGCCACCGGTCAGCAGGAAGCGGAGCGGCCGACCTTCGCCGTCGGTGAGCGCGTGGAGCTTGCTGTTGCGGCCGCCCCGGCTGATCCCGATCGCCTGGACGAGCGCCCCCCCTTTTCCACCGCCCGCGGAGCGGTGCGCCTTCATATGCGTGCTGTCGATCAGGACCTCGGCGGGCGGCCCGCCTGCTGCCGCGAGCGTGACGAACAGCTCCTGCCACACACCCTTTGCCGCCCAGCGCACGAACCGGTTGTAGAGCGTCTTCCTCGGCCCGTAGCAGGCCGGCGCGTCGACCCAGCGCCCGCCCGACTTCACCACATGAATGATGCCGCTGATCACCCGCCGATCATCGACCCGCGCCACACCGCGCACCTTGTCCGGCAGCAGCGGACGAAGCCGCTCGAACTGGGCTTCACTCAACCAAAACTCGCTCAAATCCACGCTCCTGCTGGCGCAGCGCATGAATCACATCCCAGCCGCCAAGGGAATCCCGTTTATGGGTCCCGACCCTAGCACTGACTCATACTGCGCTGTGCGATCAATTATTTACGGCAATAACCTTGCGCGGACGTTCTGGGAACGGTCGCTTTTCGGAGTCAGCTTCTACAAGCTAACGCCCAGGGTCGGGTATCTCCGCGAGCGCTTGGAGCGACCGAATCGGTCGTTTGCCACTTCGCTCAACGAGACGCCAAGTCAGCGTGGCGCCAAAGACTCAATGATCCGGCATGTTGAGACCGTCTCCTGGCTGCATTGATCGAGCATCTCTTGCAGTTCGCGGCGGAGCGCCCGCAAATCGGTGATCTTGCGGTCGATTTCGGACACGTGCTGACGAGCCACGGTATCGACTGCACTGCAAGACTGGTCCCGATCATCTGACAAGGCGAGCAAACCGCGTATCTGATCGAGCGTAAAGCCAAGGTCGCGGGCGCGGCGCACGAAGGACAGACGGGCCAGTTGGGTTTGATTGTAGGCGCGATAATTCGTTGCAGTCCGAGCGGGCGCGGGAAGCAAACCGATCTTCTCGTAAAAGCGGATCGTTTCGATCTTGGTGCTGGTCGCTCGTGCGAGCTCGCCGATTTTCATGCCCATTGACCCTCGAGTTACTACAGGGTCCATATAGCCTGTCACATCGAGTCGTGCGAGGTGGCAATGGCCTGCAATAGCTGTGCTTCGGACAAGTCCGACGCGAACAATGACCCCAAATGGCGCCGCGCTCTGTGGATCGCGCTGGTGGTCAACGCGACGATGTTCGTGGCCGAGATGATCGCCGGTGTCTCGGGCGGATCGAAAGCGCTTCAGGCCGATGCGCTCGATTTCCTGGGCGACGCGGCCAACTATGCGATCAGCCTCGGCGTTGCCGGTATGGCGCTCGGCTGGCGTGCGCGTGCCGCCCTGTTCAAGGGTGTGACGCTCCTTCTGCTTGGTACCTATGTGCTCGGCGCGACATTGTGGGCTGTGTGGGACGGACAGACGCCGGAGGCCGAAGTGATGGGTGTTGTTGGCGTCGTGGCGCTGATCGCCAATGCCGGCGTTGCGTTGCTGCTCTACCGCTACCGCGCGGGCGACGCGAACATGCGGTCCGTGTGGATCTGCTCGCGCAACGATGCGATCGGCAACGTCGCCGTGGTCATGGCTGCTGTCGGGGTGTTCGGCACCGGGACGGCCTGGCCTGATCTGATCGTGGCGGCGATCATGGCCGGCCTAGGGATCACCGGCGGTGTTCAGATTATCCGTCAGGCTAAGCGTGAGATTTCCGCGTCCGGGCAGCAGGGCATCTTCCGTCTGCAAGTCAAATGAAAGATGAAGATGAAATACATCGGGCGTCTATACGGAATGAGTTCAGACCTTTGGCCAGGATATTTATGGTCTCAAGCGTTAACTCGAAATGCCGACAGTTCGATTCACTTTCGTCGGCGATATGATACGCTATATCAACTTCGTTGGCGCGCACTTTGCAGATGACAACCCGGCCACGAAAGGATAACGCGGCATCGCGATGATCCGTCTGTTCACCTTGATGCTTTGTGCGTTTGCGCTGCTGTCGATCGGCACTGCGCCGGTCGCGCATGCCGTGGAGCGGTCGATCTGCGTCGAGATGGCTCCCTCGCTGCCGGGCGTGGATGTGGATCACGCCGATCAGAACGCGCCGGAGACCGGCAAGAGCGACCAGAACATCGCGCATCAGCACGGCGGCTGCCACGGCCACCATTTCGCGTCGCTTGACGATGCCGCCGTGACAGCGACGCTAACCTCACATGAGAATATTCGTGATCGCGGCCCGGCGAGTGTGCTGGTCGCGGCCGCGCCCGACGCCGCGTTGAGACCTCCGCAAGCCTGACGCCCCTCCGCCGCGGGCCGATGCCCGGCGGCTGTTTGTGGCTGTCAGGAGTGTTCCATCATGAAGTCCATCTACGCGGCGCTTCTCGCCGCGGCGTCGTGCGCAGGGATTGCGCAGGCGCAAAGTTCGACATCGTCCGCGCCGGTCTCAGCTGGCGAGACGCTAACGCTTGACGAAGCGTTGGCTCAGGCGGGCGCGATCGCGCCGGCCAACGAAGTGGCGGCGCTCGGCATCGAAGCCGCCGAAGCGGGTCGTGTAGTCGCTGCGTTGCGACCGAACCCGACGCTCAGCGCCGATGTCGAGAATGTAATCGGCACCGGCCCGTACAAGGGCATCAACGAAGCCGAGACAACGATTGCGTTCGCGCTTCCGCTTGAACTCGGCGGTAAACGCCCAGCACGCATCGCAGTAGCCGACGCGCAGACGGCGCGCGCCAAGATCGACGCAGTGATCACGCGAGCCGACCTCAGGCTACAAGTCACACAAGCGTATATCGAGGCGGTCGCCGCTGAACGAAGGCTGACGATCGCGCAGGACCAGCTTGGGGTCACGCGCGAAAATTTGCGTATCGCGCGCGACCGGGTCGAAGCCGGGGCGAACTCACCCATCGATCAGCAGCGCGCTGCCCTGCTGGCGGCAAACGCGGAAGCAGAGCTGGAGCGTGCACAGCGCAGCGTCGAGGCGAACCGATTAGCGCTCGCCCAGTTCGTCGGCGCCAGCCGGCCCGGTGCCCTGGACCAGCCGTGGTTCGATCGTATCGACAACGTTCGGGCGGGTCCTGCGACACCGGCGAATGCGGATGGTACGTTGGCGCTCGCAGCCGCAGGTGCCGACGTCGCCACCGCCGATGCACAACTTCGCCTCGCGCGCAGTCAGCGCATTCCCGACCTGACGGTAAGCGCGGGTACGCGCCGTCTTCAGGCCAGCGGCGACATGGCGATGGTCTTGGGCGTCTCGGTGCCGCTGCCGGTGTTCAACAACGGCCGGGCTGCCGTGGGTCAGGCTACGGCGCTGCGCAACCAGAGTGACGCCAAGCGGCGAGTGGCCCGCTTCGAGGCTGAACGTGCGATCACCGCGGCGCGCGCCGACCGCGATCGGGCGGCGGCAAGCGTGCGGGCGTCTGGACCGGCACTCGGTGCCGCACAGGAAGCCGCCCGCATCGCACGCATTGGCTATGGCGAGGGCAAGTTCGACCAGCTGGTCTTGCTAGAAGCCGAACAGGCACTGCTCGATGCCCGCACCGCCGCGGTCGATGCGCGCGCACAATATCATGATGCCGAGGCGCGTCTCGCCCGGCTGACAACACCGGCTCTCACGCCGGTGCAAACGGGGAATTGACGATGAAGAAGCTCGTAAGCGGGGCTGCGGCACCGCTCGTCCTGGCGATGCTGCTGGCAGGTTGCTCAGGTAACGAAGATGCCGCCAACAACAGCGCGGCCGTGGGAGCCGGTGCAGAGGCTAAGGATGATCATGGCGACAATGAAGCCGCCCACGGAGAAGGCGAAGGCGAAGAAGGCGTCATCACGCTGACCGCGCAACAGATTAAGGCTGCGGGCATCGAGGTTGTCCGGGTCTTGTCCTCCGGCGGCGGCGCGCTGACGCTCCCCGCGACGATCGAGGGCGATCCGCAGGGGACACAAGTGGTCTCCGCAGCGATCGGCGGTCGCGTCGTCGCACTCAACCGCAATCTGGGCGACGCCGTCGCGCGCGGCCAGGTGGTCGCCGTGATCGAAAGCCGTGAAGCCGCGTCGCTCAGGGCCGAGGTCGAAGCGGCGCGAGCACGTTCGGCGCTCGCCCAATCCAACCTGCGGCGCGAAGACCGGCTGTTCAAGCTTCGTGTCTCGCCCGAACGCGATCTCATCGCAGCTCGCACCGCGGCGACTGAGGCCAGTATCGCACTACGCCTTGCCCAACAGCAGGTCTCTGCGGCTGGCGTCGGCGGTGGCCCACTCAACCGCATCGGTGTCGTCGCGCCGCTTGGCGGGCGCATCACCGCACGACCGGTTGTGCTCGGCCAGACCGTTGCGGCAGATGCCGAGCTGTTTCGCGTCTCCAATCTGTCGCTCGTCGCAGTAACGATTTCGCTTTCACCGGCCGATGCCGCGCGCGTGCGGGTTGGCACGCCGGTCGAGGTCAGCGCGGGTGGCCGCCGCTCGGCTGCAGTGCTCAGCTTCGTCTCGCCAGTGCTCGACGAAACGACGCGCCTGGTCGCCGCCATCGCGCTGATCGACAATCGTGCCGGCCAGTGGCGTGTCGGCGAACCGGTGTCCGCCATATTGAATTTGCCGGGCGAAGGGGGCGGCGCGGTCAGCGTGCCGACTGCCGCAGTCCAGACGGTCGAAAACCGCAACACCGTGTTCGTCCGCACCGCTACCGGATTTCGCGCGCAGGCGGTCACGCTGGGCGCTCGCGGCGCCGGCACGGTCACAGTCACGTCCGGCCTCACCGGCCGCGAGGAAGTCGCCGGTAATGGCAGCTTCACGCTCAAGGCAGAGCTCGCCAAGGGCGAAGCCGAGCACGGAGGGCATTGATCCGTGATCGAACGCATTGTCAATTTCGCGGTCGAGCGGCGCTGGTTCGTGCTGCTCTTGACCCTCATCGCCGCGGTTATCGGCGCGGTCTCCTTGTCGAGGCTGCCGATCGATGCCGTTCCCGACATCACCAACAACCAGGTGCAGATTAACGTCCGCGCCTCGGCGCTTTCGCCCGAACTGGTCGAGAAGCAAGTCGCATTCCCGATCGAGACCGCGCTCGCGGGCATTCCCGGTCTAGAATACACCCGATCGCTAAGCCGCAACGGCTTTGCGCAGGTGACTGCGGTGTTCACCGACGCCACTGATATCTATTTCGCGCGCCAGCAAGTTGCTGAACGGCTGCGCTCCGCCGAGGAAAACCTGCCGGAGGGCGTCGCACCGGAAATGGGGCCGATCGCGACCGGCCTTGGCGAAGTCTATATGTGGACCGTCCACATGGCTCATCGGCCCGAGGACAAGCACAAGGCCGGCGAGCCGGGCATCCAGCCGGACGGCAGCTACATCACGCCGGAAGGTGACCGGCTGGTCAGCGACGCTGACAAGGCGACCTATCTGCGCACTGCGCAGGACTGGATCGTCGCGCCGTTGCTCAAGTCGGTCCCCGGCCTGGCGGGCGTGGACTCGATCGGCGGCTATGTGAAGCAGTATCAGGTCGTGCCGGACGTACAGCGGCTGACCGCGCTCAAACTCAGCCTTAGCGACCTTGCCGAAGCGCTTGAGGCGAACAACAGCGCGGTCGGCGCAGGTGTCGTCGATCGCAACGGTGAAGGTCTCGCGGTTCGTTCCGACGCGCGCATCGCCAATGCCGACCAGCTTGCCCGCACCGTGATCGCGACGCGCGAAGGCGTGCCGATCCTGCTCAATCAGGTCGCGACGGTAAAGCTCGGTCAGGCAACGCGGATGGGATCGGCGTCCGAAAACGGTCGGGAAGTCGTCGTCGGCACAGCCGTCATGCGCATCGGCGAGAACAGCCGCAATGTCGCCTCGGCGGTCGCCGACCGGCTCGACGAGGTCAACGCTTCGCTGCCGACCGATATCATCATCCAGCCGGTGCTCGACCGCACGGGGCTGGTCAATTCGACGATCAAGACCGTCGCCAAGAATCTGTCGGAAGGCGCACTGCTCGTCGTGGTCGTGCTGTTTCTGCTGCTCGGCAATTTCCGGGCCGCGCTCATCGCGGCGCTGGTCATACCGATCACCATGTTGATGACCAGCTTTGGCATGCTGCGCGGCGGTGTATCGGCAAATTTGATGAGTCTCGGCGCACTCGACTTTGGCCTGATCGTCGATGGTGCCGTCATCATCGTCGAGAATGCGCTGCGACGGATCGCCGAACGCCAGCATCACCTTGGCCGCACCCTCGACAAGGGCGAACGACTGCACGCGGTGGCGAGCGCCACGCGCGAAATGATCCGCCCCTCGGTCTATGGCCAGGCGATCATCATCCTCGTCTATGTTCCGCTGCTCACGCTCACCGGGGTCGAGGGCAAGACGTTCACGCCGATGGCGCTGACCGTAATCCTGGCGCTGGCCTGCGCGTTCATCCTCTCGCTTACCTTCGTGCCAGCGATGCTGGCGATCTGGCTGTCAAAGCCGGTCGAGGAGAAGGAGGGCCGGATCATGACCTGGCTCAAACGGCGCTACGAGCCGGGCCTTGGCAAGGCAATGAAACGGCCACGCACGACGATTGCCGCCGCCGTCGGTGCTTTCGTGCTGGCGATCGGTGCGTTCATGACGCTGGGCCAGGAGTTTCTGCCGCAGCTGGACGAAGGGGATGCGACCGCGCAGATGCTCCGCGTGCCGGGCACGTCGGTCGAGCAGAGCCAGACGATGCAGTTCCGCGTTGAAAAGGCCATCTCGGCGATTCCCGAGGTCAAGTTCGTCTTTTCCAAGACAGGCACCGCCGAACTCGCGTCGGATCCGATGCCGCCGAACATCTCCGACACCTTCATCATCATGAAGGACCGCAACGAGTGGGCCGATCCGAAGCTGCCAAAGGCGGAACTGGTTGCGAAGATCGAGAAGGCACTGGAAAGCCTCCCGGGCAACGCATTCGAGATCAGCCAGCCGATCCAGATGCGCTTCAACGAGTTGATCGCGGGCGTGCGCGGCGACATCGCGGTCAAGGTGTTCGGCGACGACACCGACACGATGAACGCAACGGCCAACCAGATCGCGGGCATTTTGCGTAATGTTGAGGGCGCGACCGATGTGCGGGTCGAACAGACCGAAGGTCTGCCCATGCTCGACGTCCGGCCCAACCGCGATGCGATGGCGCGGCTGGGGATCACTGCGCAGGTCATGCAGGACACGCTTGCCGCCGCGATCGGCGGGCGCGACGCCGGGATGATCTTCGAGGGCGATCGGCGTTTCGCGGTGACGATCCGGCTGACCGACGCCGCGCGCGCCGATCTACAGACGCTGGGGCAGGTTCCCGTGCCCACGCCGGATGGCGCATTCGTCCCGCTCGAAAGCATCGCCGACATCGCGGTGACGGCCGGTCCCAATCAGATCAGCCGCGAAAATGGCAAGCGCCGTGTCGTCGTTCAGGCCAATGTCCGGGGCCGCGATGTCGCGGGCGTGGTCGAAGACGCCCGCGTGGCGATGGCCCGGGAGGTACGTCTGCCGGCCGGCGAGTATCTCGAATGGGGTGGCCAATTCGAGAATCTGCAATCGGCCAGCCAGCGGCTGATGCTGGTCGTGCCGGCCTGCTTCGCGCTGATCATCCTGCTGCTCTACGGGGCATTGGGCAGCGTGCGCGACGCAGCGATCGTCTTCACCGGCGTGCCGCTCGCGCTGGTCGGCGGGGTGCTCGCGCTGTTCCTGCGCGGGATGCCATTCTCGATCTCGGCAGCGGTCGGGTTCATCGCCTTGTCCGGCATCGCGGTGCTCAACGGCCTTGTCATGGTCAACTCGATTCAGGATCTGATGGCGCGCGGCGTCGCGAGGGCAGATGCGGCCTGGCAGGGCGCGCTCGCCCGGCTGCGGCCGGTGGTGATGACCGCACTGGTGGCCTCGCTCGGCTTCGTGCCGATGGCGATCGCGACCGGGTCGGGTGCCGAAGTGCAGAAGCCGCTCGCGACAGTCGTCATCGGCGGCCTGATCTCGGCGACGCTTCTGACCCTGTTCGTCCTGCCCACGCTCTACGCCCGTTACGGCCGGCGTGAGACCGACGTGGCCGAGGTCGAACGGGATGACGTCCGTCCAACGGAGGCCATCGCATGACCGATCAAGCCCCACCCGAGCCAAATGGCCGGCACGATCATGCGCACGGTAGGATTTTTGGCGCAAATACCGAACTGATCTGCGCGCTGCTGTGCGGCGCGCTGCTCGCGATCGGCTTTGCGCTCGAGAAGCTGACCAATCCGCCCGGCTGGATACCGCTAGCCTGCTACGTCGCCGCGTATCTGTTCGGTGGCTTCTTCACGTTGCGCGAAGCGATCGACAACCTGCGGCACAAGCGGTTCGAGATCGACACGCTGATGCTGGTCGCCGCAGTGGGTGCGGCGGCGCTTGGCGCGTGGGCCGAAGGCGCGCTGCTGCTGTTCCTGTTCAGCCTTGGGCATTCGCTCGAAAACTACGCCATGGGGCGCGCCAAACGGGCGATCGAGGCGTTGGCTGAGTTGGCGCCGCAGACAGCTTTGGTGCGCCGTGATGGCGAGCTGGTCGAGTTGCCGGTCGAGCAACTCGTGGTTGGCGACACGGTGGTTGTCAAACCCGACGAGCGGCTGCCAGCGGATGGTTTCATCGTCAAAGGGACGACCAGCATCGATCAGGCGCCGGTGACGGGTGAGAGCATGCCGGTCGACAAGCGGCCGGTGCCCGACGAAGCCGCGGCGCGCACCAGACCGGACACGATCGAAGCGCCCTATCGAGTGTTCGCCGGCACGATCAACGGCAGCGGTCTGATCGAGGTCGAGGTCACGCGCAAGTCGAGTGAGACGACGCTGGCGCGCGTCGTCGAACTGGTCAGCGAGGCCGAAACGCGCCAGTCGCCGACGCAGCGTTTCACCGATCGGTTCGAGCGCGTGTTCGTGCCGTCGGTGCTACTTCTCACGGTCGTGCTGCTGTTCGCCTGGGTCGTGATCGACGAGCCGTTCCGCGACAGCTTCTATCGCGCAATGGCAGTGCTGGTGGCGGCAAGCCCCTGCGCGCTGGCAATCGCCACGCCAAGCGCGGTGCTATCCGGTGTCGCTCGCGCTGCCCGAGGCGGCGTGCTGGTAAAGGGCGGTGGTCCGCTCGAGGATCTGGGATCGCTCAAGGCCATCGCCTTTGACAAGACCGGCACGCTGACCGAGGGGCGTCCGCGGATCACCGACATCATCCCGGCGGACGGTGTGGATGAGCGCGATCTGCTCGCGGTCGCGGTGGCGGTCGAGCGGCTCAGCGACCATCCGCTCGCGCGTGCGATCGCCAAGGACGGCGAGAAACGGCTCGGCGAGATCAAGCTTCCCGCCGCGACCGATCTCGCCAGCCTGACCGGACGCGGGATCACCGCGAAGATCGATGGCGAGCCGGTGCTGATCGGTAAGGCGGAGATGTTCGGCGCTGACGGCATTGCGCCGCTTTCGGATGCCATGCGCGATGCCATCGCCCGGCTGCGAGACGGCGGGCGAACGACGATGGTAGTGCGTCGCGGCGAACGCGATCTCGGCGCCATCGGGCTGATGGACACGCCGCGCGCGGCTGCGAAAGACACGATCGCGCGTCTTCATGCGCTCGGCATCACGCGGATGATCATGATCTCGGGCGACAACCAGAAGGTTGCCGAGGCAATTGCGCGCGACGTCGGCCTCGACGAGGCATGGGGCGATTTGCTGCCCGAAGACAAGGTCGAGGCGATCCGCAAGCTGCGTGGCGAAGCGAAGGTCGCGATGGTGGGCGATGGCGTAAACGACGCGCCGGCGATGGCCAATGCGACGGTCGGCATCGCGATGGGCGCCGCCGGTTCGGACGTGGCGCTGGAAACCGCCGATGTCGCGCTGATGGCGGATGACCTCGCCCATCTGCCCTTCGCGGTTGGTCTAAGCCGCAAAACGCGCGGCATCATCCGGCAGAATTTGGTGGTCAGCCTCGGCATCGTCGGGTTTCTCGTGCCCGCTACGATCCTGGGCCTGGGCATCGGACCGGCGGTGATGATCCACGAGGGATCGACACTGCTGGTCGTATTCAATGCCCTTCGTCTGTTGGCGTATCGCCAATGAGCAGCGATCCGACCGACACCTCCGCGCGCCGCAAGCCGCGCCCATGGACCGAGGCCGACGATGCCGCGCTAATACAGATGATCGAGGCGCGACACCCTCCGGGCGAGATCGCACGAAGGTTACACCGGACGGTTGATGCCATCCGCGGACGGGCGGCGCAGCTACGCCTTGTACTGCCCTCCCCGCTGCGCCCTTGGCGAATGGGCGTCCGCCGCAACAATAATCAGGAGAAGTAGGATGGGTGGTGGTCCGCGACCGCTTCTGTCGCTTGCAGCGCTGGCGATCTCAATTGTGCTTTCAGGGTGCGCCACCTTGCAGCCGATCCCGTTGCAGCCTTTGGCGGTCAACATGCCCGGCGACCCGATTAGGATTTACTGGCTACATGCCTATCAGGTCGGAAGCGGCATAAGGGTGGTCGGCACCGTTCGACCGAGCCGCGGAGTGTACAGGGCTGGCCGTGGCCATATCGACGTAACTGCCATGTTTTCCGATCGGCGCGACCCGCAGACGATTGCAACCCGGCCTGGACCATCTTCGCGCCGAGGCCGGGGTAGTCGATCATTCAGTGCCTACATGGCCGAGACCCACTATCAAGATGTGGAACGGATTTCGGTTAGATATCATGAGGACTGGCCGCACGTTCCGGACCGACCGTCGCGCTGACCGAAGGAGTGCTTTCGGAGGTCGCCGCAAGCTGTTTGAGCTACGACAAGGCGAGCGCGTTGCCGAATGTCTGTTTGGGTCGCCCTATCGGCCTGTTTCTCAAGGGCGGACGTCACCATGATCGCCGGGTACGGTTGATTTTGACCGACTGCGGTCGGTTGCAGACTTCGTCCGTCGAACTCGACGGTCACAAGAGCAGCCAGGTCATGAAATCCCCGGCCCACTTCGACTGCGCCCGATGGACCAGCTGATGCCGTCGCCGCGTATCAACCCTGAAACCGATTTGCCGACCTGCCGCTCCAGCACCGGGCGCCACGGCACCAACGTAAAATCCCGCGACCGTTCGATGAGCGCGAAGCGCCCGCTGACAAGGTCGACTGGGCGGCGATAACGGCCCTCGACACGGTCGCCTTCGGCAGCTTCGCGGAACGGCACCTTGAGTTCGTCGGAGAGCTGGCCCGCGATCCGCAGCAACTCGCGCCGCTGAAGCGTCGCAACGATGGTCCTCGGGAACGGCGTATCGCCGCCCGTTTCCTCCGCAAAACCCTGCGCAACCAGCCACTGCCGACGCCGCGTCTGAGCCTCGCGTACCTCACGTCCGAACCCGGCATCTCGAACCGCCTCGGGCGCTGCCGAGATCAGCTCGCGATCGATCCAGGTCGCGGCCTCGGCATCGACCAGCCGGTCAAGCGGCTGCGCCGACAGCAAGGTGATCGCGACCGGACGGTCCCGTAGCCTCGCCGTTTCATGGGCCGCGACACGCGCCAGATGGTCCGGCGCGATGATCCAGCGGCCCGACGGTTCGCGCTCGACGATGCCCGACGTCCGTCGCATCGCCTCCAGACGCCGGACATGGGTTTCGGCAAAGGCCTGGGTCGCGGCCGGATCGTAGCGAAGATGGGCATCCACATCATAGCGTCCGCCATTCGCTGCGGCGACCGCAGCGACGGTCCGGTCCACCTCGCGGACGATCGGGCTAACCGGATCGACCCGCACGATCGCACCGCACGGCAAGCTGGCATCGGTTTCTGTACCACTATCGACGAAGCTCAGGGCGGGCTTGCCGATCGCTACATAGTGGCTGCGCCCATCGACCCCATCGACGATCAGATAATGGCGATCGGCATGTTCGTCGGCGAGTCCGCGTGCCAGCACGCGGCCGACCAGCGGGCGGGCACCGGACGCGGCGGGATCGTAGATCGCCTGATCTGCCGACGCCCGCACGGTTGCGGCACGGGAAAAGTCGCGCTGCATCGTGCGGATGATGTCGCCGCGCTCACCCAACGCCCACAGCGTATCGGCAAGGTCGTGCACAAGCCGGAAGCGTCCCGCGCCGAGCGGCTCGGCCAGGCCCAGGCGCGACAGTTTTGCAAGTCGGGCGGCGCGCAGCGTCTGGTCGGCGGCATCGCGACCGTTGGTCGCTACTATCCGCGCGGCGTCCATCCCCTTGAGCAAGGCCCGGTCGATCGAGGTCAGGCGCTCCTGCTCGACTTCTACGCGCAGCGTCTGCGCGATTTCGCGGTAGGTGCGCGGGCCAAGGTCGAGGTCGACCAGCTCGGCGGCACGCTCGCGGATGCCGGTCGTCATGTAGTCGCGGGCGATGACGAGGTCGGCACCACGATCGTCCTTCCCACGCACGACGATATGGGTGTGCGGGTGACCGGTGTTGAAATGGTCCACCGCGACCCAGTCGAGCTTCGTTCCAAGATCCTCTTCCATGCGCGCCATCAGCCGCCGGGTGAGCGGTTTCAGATCGTCATATTGATCGCCGTCCTCAGGTGAGACGATGAAGCGGAACTGGTGGCGATCGCTAGCCCCCCGTCCGCCGAACGCCTTGCCGTCGACAGCGCCGGCATCGCGCCCGTAAAGCGCGCCCCGTTCGCCCTCGCGCGTTGTGCCGTCGCGCTGGAGGTAACGCAGATGCGCGGCAGCGGTCGATGCGCCCTTGCCGGCGAGCTTGACGATGCTTGCCTTGACGATCACCCGGCGGCCGTTCGCGGCGGCATGATTGCCGCGGCTGGCGAGCAGGCGTCCGACACCCGCACCGCGTCCGATCCGGACGCCTGAGAACGCCCCACGCGCGAGACCGGAAGCCACCGCGCCGCCGCGCGCAAGGTTGGCGGCGGCAAGGACGCGGCCGAGATAGCGTCGGGCGCGTTTGGCACCCTGCTGACGCTGGCGCCCGAGGCGCGGTTCAAAGCTGTCGTCGTCGGCCATTGTGATGATTCCAAGGGGTGCGGAGCGGCAAGCATGACCCCGTGCGGTTCCCCTGAAAACCGGTGCCGCCGAATGTGGCGCAATACCGCCATGTCCGGGCCGAACGGCACTGGTGCCGAGAGGGCAGTGCCGGTGGCGGCTCCAAAAAACGCTGTGCAGACAAAGGCTTATGGAACACCAGTGCCATAGCTTTATCTTGCCTTACGCCACCCTCCCATCGGAACCGCTCCTGTCGCCAATTTCCGCTGACCTGCTGCCTGCCCATCTGGCCTGAGCCGAGGCAAAAAAGAGCCGGGACACGATGCCTGTCGGCACTGTGTCCCGGCGTTTCCGATGCTGCGATCAATGCGTCGCTGCGAACGCTTCGCGTGCCTGGCGTTCGCTCCTGAAATCGCGGCGACCCATCAATCCTTGCGCGCTCCCATCGCCATCGACGATGCTCACCGCGACGAACCAGCGGCCATCCAACCGTCCCGTGATCGCCACCCGATCGAGCTCGAAATTCTCGTCGTCGATGTTCTCATACGCACCGAGCCACCGCTCCGACATGCGCGCATCCCACAGGAAATCGCTCTCCTCAGCCTCTAGAAACCGTGTCGCAAGCGCCTCGCCTGCGCCCCGCCCAAACTCGATTTCGAGCCCTGCCACCAGCGTCGCCACTACGCGGTCCGACGCCGCACCAATCGGTTGAAACATGGTCATGATCGCCTCCTTCGCTTGAAGTCCCCATCATCGAGGACAGACATCCGAAGACGGGTGGCGAGGCGGCTGTCAGGGCCGCTGGAGGCGAAGCCGGAAGCGCCGCGCAGCGGCGGCGGAGGAACCGATTTTGTTGCGCTGAAAACAAACAACGCGGCTGCGCAGCAGCCTCTGGTTCGCGGCAAAATTGGAGGGGCCGCCGGCCTTGCACAGCCGCTTCGCCGCCCGTCATGCTGGGCCTTGCCGAGACGAGCCCCTCCAACATCCAAGGTCGCGCGATGCCCTTACAGTCGGCACCCTTCGACGCAGCAACACATGCAGACTCAACGGGGTGCGCGGATCGCAAACAGCGTATCTGGCGGCGCGTCCGGCGTGCGCGATCGCGATGGATCAGCCGACTGATTGCTGGGCCGAAGCACGACAAACAAGGTCGATGGCGGCTGCGGCGCGGGCGATGGGGATGGCACCAAAGGCCCGCCCGACACCTGTTTAAGATAGGCGCGCGTCTCGGTCGGCAGCGCACGGCCCGTGGCGAGATGGACGGCGTAGCGACCGGGACCGGCGTTATAGGCACCGAACAACCCGGGATAGCCGAACCGGTCATACATCGCGCGCAGATAAGCCGTCCCTGCGAGAATATTGTCGCGTGGATCATGGGGATCGCGCCCCAGGCCGTGCGCGGCTCGCATCGCCAGCCATGTCCTCGGCATCAACTGCATGAGCCCCATCGCGCCAGCGTGGGAGGTGATCGGTCGCCCGCCAAGCATGGTCCGGCCCCCGCTTTCGGCGCGCATCACCCGCTCGATCCAGGCGACCGGCACACCGAACCGGGCGGACGCCTCGGCGATCTCGGCGTGCCAGCGGGATACCGGATCGGTCCCCGACGGATTTGCGGCGGCGGCGGGGGGCGCGGCGAGCAACGCAAGGCCGAGCGCGAACGTCCTCAGCGCAGCCACAACGGGGTCGCCTTGCCAATGACATCCTGCGTCAGCGTCGGTCCGAAATAGCGCCCGTCGAACGAGTCCGGGGTCTCGGTCAGGAGCAGGAAGTGCGTGCCAGGTCCAAGCCGGATGCACCCCCGCCACGCAGGTAGCTGACGGCCCGCTGCATCGGCGGCACGGCGCTGCGCAACCGGCCTGCCATTCACCGTCACGACGCTATCCACCGCGCAGATTGTGTCTCCGGCAATGCCGGAAACGCGCTTCACCAGTGGTACATTGCTCGGCAGATAGTGGCGGCGCGCTGCGAGTTGCCGTGCTTGGATTGGCGGCCAGGCAATCGCCATGTCGCCGCGTTCGAGCGATGCACCGGGCGACACGGCATAGAGGCCGATAGGTGCGCTCGCGCTCGCGTTCCACACCAGCCGGGGCAGCGGCGGGACGGCGATCGTGACGCCGAGGCAGGCGATACCGATACCGAGCAGCGCCGCGTGCCGCCCAAGCCGCAGGCGGCGCGCGCGGATGCGCTGACGTTCCGCGCGGCGGACCTCAAGCCAGGCGAGAAGCGGGAGCGGGCGGTCGCGAATCCGGCGCTCAACCACGGTCGCCCCCGCGCGCGCGGGCTGCCGACCAGGTCTCGATATCGTCGATGTGATAGCGCCAGGTTCGGCCATGCAGGCGGCATTTCGGCCCTTTGCCGGTCTGGCGCAGGCGCTTGAGCGTCGAGTATGCGAGGCCGAGATGAAAAGCCGCCTGCTTGGCGGTGAGGAAGGGACAGGTTTCGCGCGCGGCCTGCGCCCGTTCGGCGGTATCCATGATGAAGCTCCATCTGCGCCCACGCACCCGGCGTCGGCTGATGAGCGCGGATTGGATCGATCCGGTCGTCTTCGGCAGGGTCGCAAATCGACCTCTGCGATTCCGACCCCCCAAATTGGCACCGGCGTTTAGAGCCGGTGGCGATGCCCCGCGTCCTTTCGGGACGCGGGGCGGTTCGCTCAGTCGGCGGGATTCCAGATGATTGCGAAAGCGTCATCGTCGTCCTGGCCGGCGGCGCGGCCGAGATTGGCGTAGAGCCGGCGCGGACCGAATTCGGGGGCGGCGAGCGACAGCGACACATAGTCCTTGCCGCTCATCTCGCCGCGCCGGACCCACCCGGCCCCGACCTCGACGCCGGCTGCCGACACCCGGTAGTCGGGCTGGGTGTCGCCGGACTTGCGGGTGTTGGGAATGATCTCGATATCGGTGCGGATCGAGAGCGTCTTGAGCTGGCCCTTGAAGCCGTTTCCGTCGCGGGTGACATAACCGATGGCTGGCATTGCTCGTCTCCTTAGAAAGTCGCCCCGAACCGTTTCCGGGCGATGGGCGGACCGAAGGGACGGTCAAAGCAGGTCCGCGAACCGGCAGGCCGGAGCGAAGCGGAGGACCGGAGCCGAAGGCTTATTTGAAGCGCAGCGAGCGCGAGGAGCCCGCAAGCTCGGGGCCCCCACGCGGCGTGCCGCGTGGGGTGGGCGCGGGCGGGGGAAATAAGCCGCACGGCGATGGTTTCGCGGGACTGCGGCCGTACCAGGTCATGCGCCCGAGGAGCCGAAAACGGTGCGGGAGATGGCGGTGGCGACGACGATAATGCCGCCGGTTCACCTACGCGATGGATCAGTCGAGGACAGCGCGGACGTACCGCCGCATCACCGGATCGACCGTCCGGGGCACGCACGGCGAGGCTGCCGGCATTGCCGTCGGCGTGGCCGATGTCGACAGGCCGGGGCTTCGTGTGCGGCGTCAAAGGCGATAAAGGCCAGCACCATGTCGATGATCGTCCTCCGCCCTCTGGCCGCCTGCGCGGCGTTGTTGCTGATCGCCGCCGCGCCGCCTGATCAGGGGCGTGTCGGCCTTGTGATCGACGGCGATACCTTCCGGCTGGAGAACGGCGAACGCATCCGCATTGCCGGAATCGACGCCCCGGAGACGCAAGCGGGACAGGCCAGATGTAGAGCGGAGATCGTACTTGGCCGGGCCGCGACCGCGCGTGTCCGAACGCTGCTCGATGGCCGGACTGTCACCGTCATGCGGGGCGGGCGCAGCTACAACCGCACGGTCGCCCAAGTGACGCTGGCCGGTCGCGATGTCGGGTCCGAACTGGTGGCGAGCGGCATCGCACGCTGGTGGCCGCGCTGGCAGCGGATGCCCGACTGGTGCGCGCGCGCGCGGCGATGAAAACAAGGAACCAGCCGCGCCCCGGCCCGCGCCAGCAGGCCGGGGCGCGGCCGATATTCACGGCATCAGCCGCAACGGCGGCACGGCGAAATCGCCCGCCGCGAAGTGGTCGAGGATCGCTGCGTAGCTGCCGAGCCGTTCGACGGTGCAGCGACCGATCAGGAGATAGTCGTCCTCGTCGGCGGCATAGCATTGCACCTCGCCCGTGCCGGTGAACACGGCGCGCTCGGCACCCCATTGGCCGCAATAGCCGCCCGACCAACGCGCGAAGGGCAGGCCATGTTCGACGCACCAGCTTTCGAGGCGCTCGAACCGGCCCCAGGGCACTTCATGCGCCATGAGTTCAAGGGACATGCCCTCGCGGAACATCGTGGGGGCGAAGGGTTCGCCGTCCCATTCGGTGGACAGTTCCTGCTCCCGAATGAGCGCGAGAAAATCGGGCAACAAGGATCGCGGCAAGGTGCCGCCGATGGTGATGCTCGCGGATACACGGTCGGCCATGATGATCTCCTTTGCCGCGCGCCCGCGCCCGAGCAACGGGTGAACAGCGCCCCGCGCTGTTCAGGTCATACCGGGGGTATGACCGACCCGATTGCTGGCGCGGGCGCGCGGCCGAATTTTTTCAGAAATGGAAGGATGCGGGCGGCGGGTTTGCCGCCGCCCGCGAGCAATCATGCGGCGAGGCGGTCGGCCTCGTCGTCGGAGTCCGGCACGGCCATCACCGCGCCCGGTGCGCCCGGATCAGGCTCCTCGTCGCCCGGGCGGGGCCGCTCGACCGCGCGGGCGGCTTGCGCCTTGGCATGGGCCGCGACCGTGCCGACGCCGCCGCGCGCCGTATAGGCGGTGGGCGGGAACGCCATCCAGCGCGGCACCCAGTTTTCGCGCCGGTCGCGCCCATTGGTGCCGTCAAGATGGTCGCGCACAATCCGTTTCAGGGTCCTGGTCTTCTCCTGCCGGTTGGCGCTGGCGACGGTTTCGCCCGCCACCTCGGCGACGATCCGGGTGAGCACTTCCCGGTCGCGAACAACCGCGAAAAAGGCATCGTCGGGCTGCCAATAGCGGGCCATATCGACGCCGATCTCGATGCCCACCGCCTCGACAGCGGCGCTGCCCGCAGCCAGCGTTTCGCCGATGACGATGGCGAGCACCTCCATGACGACCGCATCGGGAAGGTCGAGCAGCCGGTGGAAGATGCCGACGACGCCATAGTCGTCGCCGTCCGCTTCGATGCTGCCCCCGGTCACGGTCGGTTCCTCGGGCGAGAAACCGAGAACCGCCAGTACTGCGCGGCGGCGTTCGTCGAAATCCGCCTCGGCCTTGCTGTTGTCGAGGCTGTCGCGCACCTCGTCGTTGCGGGTGGACTGCGGCTCGACCTTCACCGTCCAAAGGTGAGAGCCGCCGATGGCATGGGCGACCATCAAGCGCAGCGCGATTGCCGGTTGGCCGGTCAACGCAGCGCGGACGGCGGCGTGACGATGCAGGTCGATATAGGTCTGCATCGTCGATGTGACCTCGGGCCGCGCCGGTTTCTGACCGGTCCCGTTCTGCGATCCCTCGGCCTTGGCGATGCGGCGGGCTTCCTTGCCGGAGACATAGCCTTCGTGGACGATCACTTCGCCACTCGCGCGCACGTCGAAATAGACGCGCCCGCCCTTGCGCTTGCCCGCCTTCTCATATTCCCATGTCGAGAAATGATCGGACGGCGGGACGATGATCGCGTCGGCCCAGCCCGCCTCGATATAGGCGGCGCGGCGTGCCTCGATTGCGGCATTCTGCGCAGTCCAGAAAGCTTCCGGATCGGCGGCATAACGGTCCTCGCCGAACAGGTCGGCGATCGTTGCAAGGCCGCTCGCCTCGATGTCGAACAGCGCATGTTTGACCGGGATCGACTGCCCGCCGAACAGCCAAGCCTTTAACTGGTGGCCGGTCGGCAGATAGGCATTCTCATCGTCGGCAAGCGCCAGCCATGATTTTTGCTGGCTCTTGGACGCCATCGTCAGGTGGCGCACGGTCCCCGCGTCGATCCGTTGTTTGCGATAGAGATCGCGGATCGCCGGGAGCAGGTTGCCGAGCGCCAGCACGCGCTTGACGGTGAGGTCGGGCAATCCGAAGGTTGCGGCGATGTCCTCGACCGTGCGGCCCTCGCGGACGAGGCGGGTGAAATTCTCCCACTGCGTCACCTCATCGGGGTCGAGCCGCGCCATATTCTCGATCATCGACGCCTCGATGGCGGCGGCATCGTCGCCCTCGTCGAGGATCGCACAGGGAAGCAATGCCGCATCGGGATCGGCGTCGCCTGTCGCGCGCCGTTCCTCGGCGACGATCTTGGCGGCATGGAAGCGGCGGCTACCGGCGACGATTTCAAAGCCATCGGGCGCGCAGTTCGGGCGGACGATGACCGGCTGGATGACGCCACGGCTGCGCACGGTCGGCAAGATATCGGACACGTCCGGGGCCTTTTGCCGTAGCGCATATTGGCCTTGCTCACGACCAGCTTGTCGAGCGGGATAAAATCGAGTTTCATTGTCGTCACTCCTTGTGAGTGCCGGTCCGTCGCTCTTTCCGGGGTTGGCGGATCGGCTTGCAAAGCGGCGTTACGCGCCGCGCGTCATCCACCTCTCCCGTGTTCGGGGTCGGTCGGAAGCTCGGGGACCGGCGCGGACTCGATGCGCCAGATGATGGATTGGGCTTGGCTGATCGAACCGGCTCGGCGCGCAACGTCGGCCCACACCGACAGGCTGACGGTGGTCGAAAAGTCGATATCGCGCTCGATGCCGAGGCCGAAGGGCAAACCAATGCCCGCCAGTTCGGACAGGCTGAAATGCCCGAGTTCGGGACAGCCGAACCCAAGGTCGGCCAGTCCGAACAGCGTGTCGCCATCGTCGTAAAGTTCGGTTGCCAGCCATGTCGCCGCACCGAGCGGATTGAAGAATTTGACGACCGGCGCGGGATCATGATCGCACGCGGCGGAGCGTTCGGCGTTCACGCGCAGCGTGGCGCGAAGTTCGGGGGTGAGCAGGATCATCCCTCCGCCCCCTGTCCCGCGACGCTTCGCGCCGCCGGAGCCTTGCGAGGCTTCGCCCCCTCCTCCGCCATTCCAACGATGCTGCGCATCGCCGGAACCTTGGGCCTCGTCGCCCTCCGTTCGCCAGAGTCATCATGGGAAGTGTCGCCTTGGACAGCCTCGGCCTGGGCGGCGGCGTGCCGTGCCAGCAGCCAGTCGGCAGCCTTGCTTGCGGCGCTGGCGGCGCGGAAGATCGCGCGGTTATCCTCGCGCAGCACCTCAAGCCACGATGCCAGATAGTCGGCGTGGCGGACGGTCGGCACGATGCCGAGCGCCGCGCAGAGGAAAGCCGAACCCATTTCCGCGACATATCCTGACAGTCCAGCCCAAAATGGCGGTTGGAAGGTGAAAACCATCGGTTGCCTCCAGCACTGCCCAAAAGCCCCATGGCCTCCCCCGAGGCGGGGGTGGGCGGCGAGAGCGACCGGAGAGGCCTGCTGAAGCGGCGGGCTGCACCCGCAGGGGCGAAATGAAATGGAGCAGCCCGGCGAAGCCGAGGCTTGCAGCGCGCCGCGGCGGGCCTAGCAGGGAGCGCCGACCACTCCCGCATCGAGGGAGAGGCCAAAAAATCGGAGCCGCCGCGCAAGCGGCGTCCGCTTAATGGCGGGCGACAGCCCGCATCGACATGCATCGCGAAGCGGCCGATCGCGCGAGGGATCGGCCGCCATGGCAGTGGCGCTCGTGCGTTAAGTCAGCATGTAGCCGACGTCGGAGGCGCCGGTCGGATAGGCGAACATGGTGGAGCGAAGATCGGCCGCGGTGAGGCCGTGGCGGATTGCCAGACCGAAAACGTTGATTACCTCGTCGGCGTTCGGCCCCACGAGATGCGCGCCGAGGATGAGGTCCGTGTCCTCGTCGATCAGCAGCTTATGGCCGTAGACCGGCTCGGCGAGGCGGCGGGCGGTGAACCAGTCTGGCGTCGAGGCTGCGTTGACCCGGAGCGCGACGCCGCCGCGGCGCGCCGCCTCCTCTGACAGTCCGACGGCGGCGATCGGCGGCAGAGTGAAGGCCACGCTCGGCACGCCGCGATAGTCCGGCTGGTGCGTCGGGCCATCCAGGAGGTTGGCGGCAACTACCTTGGCATCGTGGCTGGACACCGGCGTCAGCCGCGGCCCGACTCCGGCAGCGTCGCCGGCGGCATAGACCCGCGGGTTGGAAATGCTCCGCAGATGCGCGTCGAGCTGCAGGCGCCCGTCCTGCACGGCCACCTCGCCGGCGGACAGGTCGAGCGCCTTGAGGTCAGGACCGCGCCCGGCGGCATGAACGACGAGATCGGCGGCGACGCTGAGATCAGGCTCGCCCTGGCGCTCGGCGTGGACCAGCAGACCGCTCCCGCTGCGCTCGACCCGGGTAACGGTGGCACCGGTCTCGACGCGGATGCCGAGCGCCTCGAACCGGGGCGT
The DNA here is from genome assembly GCF_024666595.1 of Sphingomonas sp. J315. NCBI lineage: Bacteria > Pseudomonadati > Pseudomonadota > Alphaproteobacteria > Sphingomonadales > Sphingomonadaceae > Sphingomonas > Sphingomonas sp. J315. The sequence continues at coordinate 891,700 of NZ_CP088296.1, forward strand.
CAGCCAGCCCACCAGGTCGGGATCGAAGTGCGGCAGGAGCCGCTCGGCCCGCTGTAGGATGGTGACCTCTGCGCCCGCTCGGGCCGCCAGATGCGAGAACTCCGCAGCGACATAGCCGCCGCCGATCAGCACGATCCGGCGCGGCAGGGCCTGAAGCTCCAGGAACGCATCGCTTGTGCTCACCAGATCTTCGCCCGGAATGCCGAGCGGGACTGGACGCGCGCCGCTGGCGATCAGGATATGGCGGGCCCGCAATGTCCGGCCTTCCACCACGATCGTGTCTGGGCCGGCAAAGCGAGCAACACCGTGTAATGCGTCGACACCGAGCTCGGCGTAGCGGTGCGCCTGCTTGGCGGGGATCGGATCGGTGAAGGTCCGCTTGAACGCCATCAGGTCGGGCCAGTCGATCGCCAGCGTGCCGTCGACGCCATGTCTGGCCATGCGCCTTGCCGCGTCGATCGCTTCCTCGCCGCTGACCAGCATCCTCTTGGGATCGCAGCCACGCAGCGCACAGGTGCCGCCGAACGGACGGTGATCGATGACGGCGACGGACCATCCAGCGGCACGGACCCGGCCGACCGCGACCTGCGCTGCCGTGCCACTGCCGATGACGATCAGGTCGTAGGAAGCCATGGTCGCATCTCCATCCGCATCGGCGCAAAAATCGCGCGCCCAACCTCGAGCGCTTCGGCCAGGCACAGACGAATGCCGTCATCGGCTCCGACCGGACCGCTCGCGCACCAGGCCGCCAGATGATCGTCATCGCAGAAGAAGGCCTGCAAGGTGCAGAGCGACGATGCCGCGCAGCCACTGGCATAGCGACGGCCGGACCAGACGACGATCGCGCCCGGCTCAACCTCTTCCAGCTCGCGGCCGCGGCTGGGGGTATGGATGGCGAGCGTGCGCCGGCACTGGCGGCAGGCCGAGCGGATCATGCAGTCCCGCTCCAGCATGGCGCCGATCCCCAACGCGTCGATGGCGCACATGGCGCTCATGGTCACTCCGCTGACTTCGACTTGATGTTCGCTGGGGCCGTCGGTGAACGGATAGGCGCCGGTCACCCGGCCCGCGCCGTCGAGGACCACGAGATCGCGCCCGGCGAGCCGCTGCAGGGCCGAGCCGACCTCGCCGGAGGGGGAGTCCCGATGCGGCGGCGATCTGTGCCGGCACCGGCGAGCGACCATCGGCAGCATAGGCTTGAAGCACGGCGCGCCGGACCCGCTCCTCGACGCCGTCCATCCCGCGCCACTTCGAACCGATGAACGCCGCGAACAGTGCCGTCAGGGCTGCGCGGGCGCTGGGTGTTGTGACTGCGCTCCAGTCCGGGACAACGGCACCGCCGGGAAATGTAACCGTCGATCCAAAGGCGGCTTCAGCGGATGATACGCGCGCCATCGCCCGCCCTCCTCAGCCGCAGCACGCCTTGCCGCCGCTCTCCTGGATCGGCGGACAGGGCACGTCGCCGTAGGAGCAATAGACGCAGCAATCGCCCGGCTTGGGCTTGAGGACCGCGCCGCAACCCCGGCAGTCGTAGAAATACTGGCAGGCATTGGTCGGCATGGTCTCCGTCGCCCGATGACCGCAGTGGGGACAGGTCAGCGTCGAGCGCAGCTCGGGGGTGGCATCAGACATAGCGATAGCCTGCCCAGAGCAGGGCCGCACCGAACAGCAATCCGATGAGCGTGAGAACACGCATCCAGCGCGGCGTGCATATGCCGCCCGGCCCACAGCGCGCCGCCGTAACTTGCTGGCGCAACAGCAGCGCCGCGCCGGCAAGCAGGCACAATGCGCCAATGAGGAGAAGCGGCGTGCGATACGGCGCGGCGACAATGGCCACGCCGCCGAGCCAAGCTGCGCCGATCCCGGCGGATGCGAAGAGGATCGGCAGCGCACAGCAGGCGGCGACGCCGAACGCCGCAGCGATCCCCGCCAGCGTGAGCGTGGCGGTGCCGATCCCCCTTAGGCGGGCTTGGCGTCTGGGTCACGGGCGACTCCTTGTGGCGGGCATTGAGCTGTCCTAACATCTGTAGCGACTACAGACTCAAGAGGTATTTTGGGGATGGCCGCAACGGGCGCGATCCAGATCGGCGAACTCTCACGCCGCACCGGATGCAACATCGAGACGATCCGCTATTACGAGCGGATCGGGCTGCTGCCCGCTCCGCCGCGGCGGGGCCGCTACCGCAGCTATGGCCGGGAGGACGTGGCTCGCCTGGGCTTCGTGCGCCGCGCGAGGGAGCTGGGCTTTACCCTGGACGAGGTACGCGCCTTGCTCGGACTCGCGGTTGGCGGTCAGGCCTCCTGCGCCGAGGTGCGCGAGCTCGCGGCGTCGCACCTGGCGGACGTACGCGCGCGGATCGCGGACCTCAAGCGGATGGAACGGGTTCTGGCCGACTCGGTGCGCGCCTGCGATGCCGGTCGGGATCCGGGCTGTCCGCTGCTCGACACACTTGGCGCCGAAGTGCGGGTCGCGTGAGCATTACGGCTGTCGGGCGTGCATCCAGTCGGCTGCCGCCTGCGCCTTGCTCGCCGCGGTGAAGATCGCCCGAGGCTCGTCCTTGAGCAGTTGCAGCCAGGAGGCGATGTAGGCCGCATGATCGGGTCGCGGTTCGTGCGCGATCCCGAGATCGGCAAGCAGGAACGATGCGGTCAGCTCGGCGGTTGCTTCCTCCATCGCGAGCGCGTGCCTGGTCCACTTGGCGCTGAAATCCCGGTCGAGCCGATGGACTGCGCCACTGGCATGAGCCGCTTCGTGAATGTGGGTGGCATAGAAGCCGTGGGCGTCGTGGAAGGCGCTGAAATCCGGCAAGTGGATGCGGTCTTCGGCGATGTGATAATAGGCACTGGCCGAGCCGTAGACGGTATCGATGCCGAGCGCGGCGATGAAGGCTTCGGCGGCGGCGAGGCGTTCGCTCTCGGGCAGGACCGGCCCCGGTTCGGGCGCATAGCCATCGACCTGATCGGCGTTGAACAGGCTGAATGCCTTGGCGAAAAGCCGTCGGTGGTCGTCATCGTCGCCGGCGTCATCGCCCTTCGCGCGAAACTCCTTCCAGAGGACGCCGAGGCTGGCGTGCTCGCCCTTGCGGACCTGCGCGCCGAGCGCCTGCCACTGGCGATAGGTGCCCCAGACCCCGCTCGCATAGCCGCTGCCATAGGCGGCCGCCCAGAGCGAGACCGTATTTATGCCGCGATAGGGCTTGCCGCTGGCGACGTTGGTCGGGCGGGTGACGTCGGCGCCAGAATGATGCCACGGCATGCGCCAGGTGCCGGTGCCGGCTTCGATCGCGGCGACGATCGCGTCGGTGACGCGCGCATAGACGTCTGAGCGTGGTGAGGCTGACATGATCTGTTCTCCGTTCTCGCGCCGGGGACCATCCCCGGCGGCGGAGGCCCGTTCGCGCCGGGCACAGGGGGCTCGCGCACCCGTCAGGGCCGCAGCGAAGCGGAGGACGGCGAAGCCGTTGCGCGGGTGCGCCGACCGGCGCAGGACTCCGCCAACAGCCGGGGTGGTCTACGGCGCGGGAGGGTCGATCCCGGCAATCACCGCGGTCAGGCGGTCAAGCTCGCCCTCAAGCGCGCGGCGCTGGAGATCGGACATGCGCCGTTCGCGTAAATGCGCCCTGGCATCATCGGCCGCGCGCTCCCACGCCGGCCTGTGGCGGGCGGTGATACAGGCGTTGGGGCAGCGGGTCGGCTCGCACAGAGCGGTGAGCGGCTGCCTGGGATCGGGGGTCGTCACGCGCTTGAGGCAGAGCGCGGTCGCGGGATCGAAGAAGCAATCCGCGAGCAGACCGACGTGGAAGGTGCGCGCGACGCTGGCGAGCATGACGCGCAGGCGGGCCCGATCGGCGATCATGGCGGGCAGTGGCCCGAGCTTAACGGCGGCATCGTCGAGGGTCCGCGCGATGCGTGGTCCCGCCGGTCCGCCGAGTGATGCGCCGCCCTGCCGCCGGTCGAAATAGTCCAGCAGATCGTCAATCTGACCGAGCCGGCGCTGCGCCTCGACCTCTGCGCGAAACCCCGATCCACTGGTCCCGGCATAGCCCTCGAAAGCGGCGACCGAGGCATGCTTGTACTGGATCATGCCGGTGATGGTGCCGAACGGACGGTTGGCGATGTGCCACGCGATGGTGCGCCGGAACTGCCGCGTCGTGATGCGCCACGGCTTGCCATCGGGGCCGGGTGGGATGACCGGCGCATCGGGGCTGCCGAAGACGGTGTTGAGGTGGTCGCGGAAGGCGTTGAGCTGGCGGACCACCTCGCTCGACAGATGCGTCTTGGTGACAGCGCGGGGACGAAGCACCGGCCAGAGCGTGTCGCTTCCAGTCTTCCGTGCCGCGTGTTCCGACAGCCGTTCGAGCACCGTGATCGCCTCGGCCACCGGTTCGATCGTCACCCAGCTCGCCGACTCACCGGCGCTCGATCGGCGCTTGTAGAGGGTCGATCGGACGCGTTGCCGCTCGATCAGGCCGTCTTCGCTGCGCGCGATCGAGAGGCAGCCGCGCCGCATCGCCTGGACCTCGCAGTCGCGCATGCCGGTCAGATAGGCGCATACGATATAGGCGGCGGCCTGCAGCATCCGCTCCTCGATCGCTAGGGTCTTCACGTCGAAGCGGGCACGCCATGGCCGACCGCTCTCGGGAGCGATCGAGATCGGCGTGTCCATGCCGCCGACCTCGGTACCAAGCGATGCAACCGCTTCGCGAATGACATCCGGTGCGCCGGTAGTGAGCATGAGATGCATGGCCGGCTCGGCGACGGCATCGATGCCGGCATGCAAATGGAGGAGATGGGCGTTGATCGGCGGGGTTGCATCCCCGGTGAGGGGATCGATGCGCGTGGCGCCGTTGTGTGCCGTCGTCCAGATGGGCACGCCGCGTCCTTGCCGGGCTCGGCGCGCGAGATAGCGCTCGAGGCGCGCGCGCTGCCGCAGGCGGCGCTCTGCATCAGGCAGTCCGCGTTCGGCGGCGAGCAGCCGAGCGCGGACTGCCTCGAGCCGATCGAGCGCGACCCGAGCCGCCAGAATATCGGTCGCGAAGGTCGTGACATAGCGCAGCGACCAGGCGAGCAGCGGCGTGACAATCTCCTCCGGCATGCGTGGGGTGCGGTTCTCGCGCACATGCCGATATCCGGCGACGCGCGCAGCCGCTTGCCCGGCCCACGGCTCGAACCCGAGACCGCCTCCAGGCAGGTGATCCCGGAGATGGTAGAGATCGGTGACCACCTGCAAGAGCTGGCCGACGATGACGGGGCGCCGCGCTGAATCATCCCGCAGGTGGCGCGCATAAGCGTCGATCAGCGCCTGATCGATGCGGCCCAGGTCGAGCCGCCCAAGCCGCTCGCGCGCGAAGGCGAAGAACCGGCGAGCCCGGTTGAATGCCTGTCGGATGCTGGCGGGCGGCAGCTTCGGGTGGTAGCCGGGAAGACCGACGTTGAGGCGGGCGTAGAGATAGGCGCGCATTGCCGCCTGCACATCGGCATGTTCGAGCACGTCGAAATGCACGGTGACGTGGCAGCGCCGAGCGTTCTCGCGGAAGACGGCGGGACCGAGATCCCAGGTCGGGTCGCCGACGTGCGACAGCTCCTCGCGGGCATGGCCCGCCTTGAGCGGCGCGCTCGCCAGCACAGGGCGATCGTCGAACGCGGGCACGAGGGCATGGACGGGCGTGGTCATGCGCGTGCCTCCGGCGGCAGATAGAGCCGTTCGCTCCCCATCTGCCGGCGCGCTTCGGCGATAACGGCATCGGAGAAGACCGGCAGGACCTGGACCGTGATCCGGGTGTGGACGCGGCCGAACTTGGCGGCCCAGTCGCTCGCCGGCAGGCTGCATCGCTGCTCTTCGACGAACGCGAGAAAGGCGAGGATCGCGGGGAGCTTGCGCGCGGTGATGACGGCGTTGGGACAATCGAGGCAGCCCCAGAAGGGCTGCGCGCAGGGCGAACCGGGCTCGGCGAAAGGACTGCTATGGAAGCCCGCGCAGGCGGCGAGCCAGACATCCTGTTCGCCGTCGAGCACCGGACCCACCGTATCAGCCGACATCAGCGACGCGACCTGTTCGGGCGCTTCGCGCAGCGCCTGCTCGGCGGTGGGTGGAAGCACGGTCGGCATCGCCGCAGCGACCGCTGCGCGGAAGGCATCGGCGACGGCCGCCTCGTGCAACGGCCGGAGCGACGGCAGATCGGCATAGTGGCGCGCCGCGACCTCGCGGGTGTGACCGACCGCGAAGCGGGCCATATGCCCCTCGGTCTTGGTGTACCATAGCGCCTTGTGGGTCTTGCGCAGCCGGGAAAGCAGCAGATGGAGCGGCTTCCCATCATCGCCGGCGATACCATGGCGACGAGCCCAGGCGGCGAGTTGGAACTTGGGATCGACGATGCCGGCGCGAAGGCCGCCAACGTTGTGATAGAGCCAGAGGCAATCGTCGGTCAGATGCTCGCGTGCGACGGCGGTGACGTCGATCAGGCGACGCATGAGGCCGCCGGGTGTGCCGCTACCACCATCGCGGACCCGCATGCTCTTGTGCTCGGCACCGCGGGCGCGGCGCTTCAGATAGCGTAGCTCCACCGTGCCGGCATGCGGGTTGGTGAGACAATCCACGGTCAGCGTCTTCAGGCACTCCGGCTCGAGGCCGGTATCGAGCGTGAGCAGCACGAGCAGCGCCGGCAGATCGCGCGCGAGCAGATGATGGCGGCCATGCAGGTCGTCGATGAGCGTGCTGATCGGCAATCCGCGCCGCATGCGCATGAAATAGAGGCGCTTCAGCGCGGGCTGGTCTGCGACGATAAAGCCCTGCCGCGCGATGATCGCTTCGACATCGGCGCGCGCCCTGGCGACGACAGGGTCGCCCTCATCAGTGCGGTCGTCGGCGCCGAGGCGGCGAAGCATCGCTTCGATATCGGCCCTCGCGGCGTCGCGCAGCGCGCGGGCGACGAAGGGGCTATAGGCATCGCGCGGGGTCGAGCGGCCCGCCGAAGTGGCCAGCGTGTAGCGCAGCCGCTCATGCAGGTCGGGCGCGATCCGATCGGGCCGGTCTGCCTCGATCGCGCGCAGCGTGTTGATGACCTTGCCGACCGTTATGTGCCGGTGGATCGCGCCCATCCCACGCCGTTCGAGCGCGGACGCAAAGCCATCGATATGGACTGCGCGCAGGTCGTTGACGCCGGTCACCTCCGGCGCATCATCGCCAAGCCAGGCGAAGAAGTGGCGATAGACCTGAACATACTGCTTGATGACGCTGGCCGCACCGATGGGGCCGCCGAGCGCCGCCGATCGACGCAGCGCACCGGCGAAAGCGATGGCGAGTGGGCGAGGATCGAGCCCGGTCATATCGACTAGGACCGTTCCGCCATGCCGCGCCTCGATGGTGAACTTGAGGCCGAGCACAGGATCGGGCTGCGATCGCTCCGGCGTGATCGGCGCAAAGGCGACAGGCCGGCCCTTGCGGGGACGCCCGCTCATACGCCTTGCGGCCCCGGCAGTAACGCCAGCAGCCCCTCGACGGCCGCGTCCACCGTATCGGCGCGGGTCGCGATATGGTCGAGGTAGATATAGGTGGTGGTGAGGCTGGCGTGGCCAAGCAGGCGTTGCACCTGTTGCAGCGGGTCGCCCAGGATCAGCCGATAGCTCTCCACCGGCCCCACCGGCAATGCCGCTTCGCGCAGCCGCTGCTGGATCAGCAAGGCGAGCATATGGACTGCGAAGGCGTGGCGAAGCTGGTGCGGGCTGATCGACAGCGGGAAGCCGTTCTGTGCGCACCGCTTGCAGGCGCGGGTGAAGATCACCTCCCACGAGTTGGGGCGGACAGGCTGGCCGACCTCGGTCAGCCATAGCGCCGCCGGCTCGCGGGGCGTTCCATCCTCGTCGCACAGGATCAGGCGGCATCGTTCCTCCGGGGTGCAGATATCGCGCATGCGGTCGAGACCGGCGCGGGTGACAGGGATCGGTCGGTCGAAGCTGGCCGCACCGTCGCGCGCGGCGAACTTGGCCACGCCCGCGGCGCGCTCGACCGCGACATAGGCGGCGATCTGACGAAGCAGCCGGCGTGGGACCAGAACGCTGCGTCCGCGGTCGCCCTTGGTGAGCGGCGGCGGAAGGGGCAACCAAAGTTGTTGGACGGCACCGTCCTCGCGGTCGATCGCCGCGAGCTCGGCAGTGAGCAGGCCCGACGCCTCTTCGAGGCGCAGGCCGGTGGTGACGAGAAGATCGGCGAATAGCGCGTTGCGCAGCCCGTTGCGATCGCGAGCGCCGGGGCGCTCCGTGCCGTCAGGGGTGAGCCCGCGCAGGCCGAGCTCGCGGAAAATGCGGTAATCGTCCATCGTGACGAACCGGACGTCCGACCGCCTGGCGACGCGCTCATAGGCGTCGTTGCGCGCCGCGATCATGCCGCGACGGCCACCCTGCGCCGGTCGCCAAACGGCGCGGCGGCTGAACGGCGCGTCGGCGATCAGCCCTTGCTGCTCGCCCCAGCGGTAGAGGCGATCGAGGCTGGCGACGGCCCGGTTCCAGCTTGCCGCCGTGATCGGGTGATCGGCCTCGTCGCGGCGTCGCTCACGATGATAGGCGCCGACATCGTCGCGGGTCGCAGCCCACACGGTCTTGCCGCAGGCATCGAGAAAGCGAAGCCAGACCGCGACATCATAGGCGTAGGCGCGAAGCGAGTGCCGCGAACGGACCCCCGACAGCGGCAGGTCGAGAAAGAAGCGATCCAGATCGGGATGATAGAGCGCATCGCCACGCAGGATCAGCGGCACATGCGCATCGAGGCCCCTGGCCTCGCGCCGCTCGCAAACAGCAATGATCGACACCGGCGCGAAACCCTCCCCCGGACCCCCCACCCGGAAACTGACCTCGCACCGTTGCGCCCTATGGCCCGGCAGCTATCAGGCTGGCCTCCGCCAGCTCTTGGGTCAGCGCTACGGCCAGCCTGATAACTGCCTACCGTGGGCGTCCATCGCCGACCTTACTGCAATGTTGCGGACGGCGCAGACTGTCCAGATAAGGCGACCAGTTCCTCGCGGGCATAATCCTTCGACCCGAAGCCGGTAGTCAGGTTGCGCGCGAGCCGCGACGGATGGCCGGTGGCATGGGTCAGCTCGTGCAGACAGGTCCGGTAATAATTGATCTGCTCGAAAAAGGCCGGTTGCGGCGGCACCTGCACATAATCCTGCGCCGGGACGTAAAAGGCGCGATTGCCACCGACGCGGAAGTCGATGCCGCTCGCCGCGATGACCTGCTCGGCAACCGGCACGATCTGGCGTTCGGGCAAGGGGGCCGGTTCCGGGTCGAGGCCGGGGCGCAGCGCTTCGCACTGGGCGACGTTGAACACAGTGAAGCGTTTGAGGAAGGGAATGGCCTTGGCGTCGCCGCCAGTTTCGACGGCGCGCGCCTTTTCGGCCTCGGGGATAAAGCGGTCTGCATAGACGACCGTGGTGCCGCGCTCGCCCTTGCGCACGCAGCCGCCCGCCTCAAGCGCCTGTTTGAACGTGAGCCAGCCCTGCGAAGGATAGCCATGTTCGATCACCGCGCCCCACAGGATCAGCACATTGACGCCAGAGTAACGCCGGGCCGTAAGCGCGTTGCGCGGGAGACCGGGGCTGGCCGCGCTGCCGTTGCCATCGGGACGTCCGGGGGCACCGGCTGTCGCCCAAGGCTGAACCCATGGGAAGCGACCTGCCTCAAGCTCGGCGATGATCCGGGCGGTGACCTCGTCATAGAGGTTGACGCGGGTCGTTTCGGAGTCAGTTCCGGGCTTGGCCGGGGTTGCTCTTCCGGCGCGGGACGCGGTGGGTTTCCGGCCCGCGCCGCGCGCGCGATGGCAAGTTGAAGCACGCATCGTTCACCTCCTGCACCGCCCCAAAACCACCAGGGCCTCCCCGGAAGCGGGGGTGGGCGGCAAGATGCGAACCGGAGAGGCCCGCTTGAGCGGCTCCGGCACCCGAAGGGCCGCAACGTAGGTGAAGGAGCCGGGCGCAGCCCGGCTTGCCGGGGACGCGAGCGGGCCTAGCAGGGAGCGCCGCCCACTCCCGCGCCACCGGGAGAGGCCACCAACAGCGCCGCCGCGCGAGCGGCGACCGCAGCCGTTTCCGGCGGCAGAGCCGCCGCCAACGAAGGGATGGCCCCCGGCCGGTGCGGGCGAACGCGCGGTGCAGGGTCGGGCTTTGCAAGGCAAGGCGGCACCTGTCGCCGGCGTTGCAAAACCGGGCGCACCGCCCGCCCGAGAGGTCGGAGTGCCTGCGGGGCCACCATCAGGCGCCGCACCCTGCGAGGCTGCTGTGCGGCCCACAAAGCGGGACTTTGTGGGATCACCCGCGCCGCAGTCCGGCAGTGTGCGTCCTCAGCCCCGCTCCGTCAGGGTCAGCATCGCTGACCCGCGCCAGCCGATCGTCACCGTCAGGCCGAGACCCGGCCACGGGGCTCGGCGGCGCGAAGCCCGGCTTCGAGCCGTAGAGCGCGGTCGCGCCGCTTCACCGGCGTGAGGCGCCATCGCTTCGCACACCCGATCGGGTCCAGGGATGAGGCGCACCGCGTCCATCCGACCCAAGGGTGGGCTAGGGTTTGCGCCGCATCAATTGACGATATCCGCCGCGCGCCATTGCACCAGCCTCGCGTACCAGCCGCCGGACCCGCGAGCGCAGCGAATCGGATACGTCATTCCAGTCGCGCGCCACCCGCTCGCTGCCGAACAGGATCGAACCGATCTCGCGCTGGCTCGCACCTTGGCCGATTGCATCATGGACACGCAACATATCGACGCCCCGATCGATCCGGACATCGCTGGGAAAGAGCGAGCGGGCGAAGCGGCGATGGCGACACAGATCGAGCAATCGGCTGAGCGGCAGCAAGCGGGCCTCCGCTGAGACAAGCCCACGCAACCTGTAATGCAACAGGACCGCTTCCTGGCCCGCCAGACGGCCCTCCTCGACATCGAGCCGAATATGATGCCAGCCATCGGATAGCACGACATGCTCGCGCCCGGCCGCGTCGGTCGCAATGGCGAGCCAGGGCGCGATCCGGTCGATGCGGAGACTGTCCGGATCGGACGGGTCCGCCGACTCGGCGGTAACGGCAATTGCCCCGGGATCGAAATCGGCATGCCAGATGATCCGCGCCTCCGGGGCCTGGAGGTCGGGATGCTCGGCGAAAGTGCAGCCCCCAGGGCATGGCGTCGCCGGTGCCGCGGGTTGCCGTGCTGGCCCGCGCATACCAGCTGATATAGCCGGGATCGCGGCGCAGCCATTCCCACATCAGCCCCGCGCGATCGATGCTACGCAATCGATCATAGCTCGATCCGTTGCGCCAGTCGGTAGAAGCGTTCTCCCTAGCGTAACCGCTCACCAGTTTGATCCCGGGGGCAGCCTTACACTGCGGGACGAAACCTCCACAATGGACTGGAAGCTCAATCCTTTACGGTGCGCATACCCTGTTCCCGAGGCGCTGGCGCTTTGACGGACAAACCCACTGTGATATTGCACTTTTATTGCTAGATTTGCCGTGCGCTGGTTTGAGATCCCACCGTTCGGCCCGTACCCGCGTGAAAGGACGATCGCCGGGATTGCGGTGGCTTGAGACGCCGCCCGCGATTGCGTTGATGCCCGATGCACCTGCACGCAATGGCAGTGCGGTTCATGCACGTCGTCGAAGATGTCGCAAGTGCCGACGACCTCGCGGCGGCGATGGCAGCGATCACCGACGAGCTCGGCTTCCAGTACTTCGCATTGACGCACCATGTCGACATCGTCGCGGCAAGCAGCAGCGCGATCCGGCTGCACAACTATCCGGCACAATGGGCCGACTATTATGACGGCAACGCGCTTGGCGTCACCGACCCGGTCCATAGGGCAAGCCATGTGACAAGCATGGGATTTTGCTGGTCGCGCATGCCCGATATGATCCCACTCACAGCGTGTGACCGCAAGGTGCTGGCGCTTGGTCGCGATCAGGGAATCGGCGACGGTTTCACAATACCGGCGCATGTCCCAGGCGAAGCGCGCGGCTCCTGTTCGTTCGCCAGCGAAGCGGGCCGGCCGGTGCCCGAGACGATATTGCCGGTGGCGCAACTCGCGGGCAATTTCGCCTTCGAGGCCGCGCGACGCTTGTGGAGCATCCGCGGTCACATGCCGGTCGCACAGCAACGGCCGCTGACCGATCGTCAGCGCGATTGTGTGCTTTGGGTTGCCCATGGCAAGGGCGACTGGGAGATCGCCATAATCCTCGGCATCAGCGAAGAGACGGTTGCGCGCCATATCAAGGACGCCTGCGAGCGTTACGGGGTAAGCAAGCGGACATTGCTGGTGATCCGGGCGCTGTTCGACGGAACGCTGACCTTCACCGACCTATTCCGCCACTGATATACCCCTTTTCCGGGATAGCGGCGCAGCCTGCTCCTCGCCGACCCTTGCCCGATCACTCGGTCAGGGAGCCACCGACATGCTGCAAGTCCTCCAGTCCACCGGTAGCCCGGCATCCGACGCCGCGCTCCGCGCAATGTTCGCCGCGCGCAAATCCGTCTTCGTCGATCTGCTCAAATGGGACGTGCCCGTGCTCGACGATGCCTATGAGATCGACCAATTCGACAATATCCATGCCACCTACCTTGTCCTCACCGAAGCGGACGGCACCCATCTCGGATCGGCCCGCCTGCTGCCGACATGCCGCCCACATATTCTCGACAGCCTCTATGCCGAGTTGTGCGAAGCGGTCCCGCCCAAGGGACCGGGCACCTTCGAGATTACGCGCTTCTGCCTCGATCGGCGGCTGAACGCAGCCCAGCGGCGCATCGTGCGCGATACGTTGGTAACGGGACTGGTCGAGCATGCGCTCGCAACCGGCATTACCACCTACACCGCACTGGCCGAAATCGGCTGGTTCCAGCAAATCCTGGCGTTCGGCTGGCGCTGCATGCCGCTCGGTCTACCACGGATCGTCGGCGGCACGTTGCTTGCAGCGCTCCGCATCGACATCACGCCCGAAACGCCAGAATTGCTTGCCGCGGCAGGCATCGCGGCAAAGCCGATGCCGTTCGACGGCCGTCGCGTCGCAGCCTGATAGGGGAGCATTTCGATGACGGATATGTTCGACCTCGCCGGCGAGATTGCGCGACGCACCGCCGAACTTTCTGCCCGGGGCTATTGTCACATTCCTGACGCGTTGCCGCCCGCGGCGGTCGGTGCTCTCGACAATGATCTCGCGGCGCATTTCGCCCGGACGCCATTTGGTCAGGGCGGATTCTACGGCACGACGACCAAGCGATTCGGTCGACTTCTCGTCCGCTCGCCAAAGGCTGCGGCGCTGGTCCAGCACCCCCTGATCCTCGGCATCGTCGAGGCGGTCTTGTCGCCGTGGTGCGACCGGATCCAGCTTAACACCACCCAGGCGATCGCGGTGCATCCGGGCGCGCCGGCGCAGTTGCCGCACCGGGATCAGGACATGTGGCGTGGACCGACCGGCGAGATCGAATATCTCGTCAATGTGATGTGGCCGCTGACGTCCTTTACGCGAGAAAATGGTGCCACGCTGGTCTGGCCGTGCAGCCACGGGCCGCAGGCGCTCAACCCGGAACCCGTCGAGACGCCAGTGGCGGCCGAAATGGAGCCTGGCGGCGCGCTGATCTTTCTCGGGTCGGCGCTGCACGGGGCGGGTGCCAACACCAGCATGGGCGTTCGGCGCGGTCTGGTCATCGGCTATTCGCTCGGGTGGCTCAAACCTTACGAAAATCAGTGGCTCGCTTATCCACCAGAGGTGGCGCGGCATTTTCCGTCGGAGCTGGCCGCGCTCGTCGGTTACCGTCAGCACCGCCCCAATCTCGGCAATTATGAGGGCCAGTGTCCTTCCGTCCTGCTCGGCGAAGACAGCGACCGTCCGTTGGGTGCAATCGATGCGCTGCGCCCCGATCAACAAGCGATGATCGACGCCTATCTCCAAGATCAGCGAGCTGCGCCGTGAATTCGGGCGCGACCGCGGAACGGGTTCATGAGGCGTTGAAGGCCCGCATCATGGGCCGCGAATTCCGGCCAGGCGACCGGCTCGACCCGGCGATCCTGGCGGTTCCGCTGGCATCGAGCGTGACGCCGGTCCGCGACGCCCTCCACCTGCTCACCGGCGAGGACCTGGTCGAGACGCGCACCGGCGACGGATTCCATGTGCCGGCGCTCGACGAGCCGGCGTTGAAAGACTTGTACGACTGGTCCGCCGAACTCGTCGCGCTCGCCATTCACGCCTGGCCGCGCCCACACGCTGCAATCGTCTTTCACCCGCGTGCGCAGGACGGGCACCCGATCGCCGAGCGCGTCGCGGAGGCGTTCCTCGGAATTGCCCGGCGCTCGCCGAATGGCGAGCACGCGCGTGCAGTCGATCGTCTCAACGCAAGGCTCCATGCCGTCCGCACGGTTGAAGCCCACGTGCTCGATAATGTGGATGCGGAACTGGCTGCCGTGACGGCAGCAGCAGAGGCCGGGGAGCGCAACCTGCTCCGCCGTCTCAACACGGCTTACCACCGTCGGCGGCGTCGCGCGGCGGCGGCCATTGTCCGCGCCGTGTACCGGGCCGACTAACGGTCACGATTTCGCTGATCGCTAAACAATCTCGATATAGAATCCGTATAAAGTTCGGATAGCCGGGCGCGCTTCATACACTCCCTGGGCTGCAACTCGCAGCCTGAGAGAAGGAGTGTATCATGGAACGCGAAGACGAAGTCATCGACCTGGGTACCGCGAGCGCCGAGACCAAGGGCCCCGGCGGCCCGGTCGACGATCTGGCGCTCGGAATCTTCCAGACCGGTCTTTCCGACGACTGAAGCGACGGCGCGCAGCCTTGGCTGCGCGCCGTTTCGCTATTCGCGAAAATGACAGGCTATGCTCTGCGCAAGGGACTGACATTCTGCCGTGTCGACGGCCGCTTCGTGTTCCTCGACTTGCCCCGCGATCGATATTTCTGCCTGAGTCCGGCCGCGGACCAGGCATTTCTCGATGTGACCGCCGGAGGTTCGCCCGTGTGGGTCGCGGCGGCGCTGCGAGATGGCCTGCTCCGCGAGGCTGCCGACGACACGCGCCCGGTTGCGTGTGTCCCGCCGGCCCCGCCGCGCGGGTCGCTGCACGAGAGCAACCAGATCGTCAGCCGGACGAGCGTGCTCGGGGCACTCACCCGCCGCGCGGCAAGTCGGGTCTGGCTTCGCGCACGCCCGCTCAAGGCGGTGCTGGATCGGGTGCAGGAGCGAAAATCGTCGAGAGCGGGCGTGGAATTGTCTGTGGCTCAGATCTCGCGGCTCGCTGCGGCCTATCGTCGCGCCGGAATGCTCGTATCCGCGCATGACCAATGCCTCGCGACCTCGCTCGCGGTCGCCTGGCAGCTCGCCAGCCTCGGGGCAACGCCCGACCTCATCCTGGGCGTGAAGCTGCATCCTTTCCAGGCGCATTGCTGGGTGCAGTTGGGCGATGTGGTCGTGAACGACCAGCTCGATGCTGTGCGCTTGTTCACCCCCATCCTGGTCGTGTGATGGCGGGGCAATATCTCGCCGTCCTCGGTGCCGACTCGCCCGATGGAGCCGTCGCGGCAAACCGTGTTCGCGCGCTCTGCAACCGTCGCGCCGACCTCGGCATTGTCGTCGATCAGCCCGACTTGCTGCTGATCGCGACGAACGATCTGCCGACGCTCCCGGTCGGACGCGACGAGGGGGCGGTTCTCGGTCAGCTTTACTCAAGAAGCACCGGCGCGCGGGTGAAAAGTCTCGATGGCGGCTGGAAGCACGCGATCCCCGTGTCGAATGGCAGCACACTGACCCAAGAGTTCTGGGGAAGCTACGTCGCATTCGTGCGCGGCGCCCGCGCGCGGCAATGGTCGGTGGTGCGCGCGCCGTTCGGTGCGTTGTCTTGTCTGATGACGCGCCTCGGCGCCGCCCTACTGGTCGCCTCCGACTTGGGGTTGCTCGCGGAGGCAGGCTGGACGCCGCAAGGCGTGGCCTGGGATCAGGTCGCGTCGCATCTCGCCATGCGCGACCTGCGCCGCGCTGCGACCTGCCTCATCGGGGTGGAGGAATTACTGGGCGGCGATCGCATGACCCTGGCAGATGGCAAGATCGCGCTCGACCGAATCTGGACGCCCTGGAAGCAGGCCGAGCGCTGCGGATCGGTGGCCAGTCGCGCCCTCGCCGTGGAGGCCGTCCAACAGGCTGTTCTGAATGCCGTCCGCTCGACCGTTTCGCGCGCTACACATCCGCTGCTCCTGCTGTCCGGCGGACTCGATTCGTCGATCGTTGCGGCCTCGCTCTCGGCGCTCGAGCGTCCGTTCAGCTGTCTGAACCTGGCAAGCGCGGGTGCGATCGGCGACGAGCGCGACTATGCGAGGCTCGTCGCCGACGCGCTGGGCGTGGAGCTCCTCGTGGCGCAGTGGGACGTGCGCGACGTCGATGTCACACGCTCGGCTGCCGCAGACATGCCCAATCCGTCTGCGCGCAGTTTCATGCAAGCGTCCGATCATTTGACGAGTGCCGCCGCTGCCCGAGCGGGTGCCGACCTGATCATCGACGGCGGCGGCGGCGACAATGTCTTTGCGCACTGCAATCGGTCGCACCCGTTGCCGACGCGATGCTGCACGGCGAGCCCTTCCGCAGGACGCTGGCTGTGGCGGGCACGATGGCAGGGCTGGCGCAGACAAGCGTGTCCAACGTGCTACTGCGCGCTGTCCGTCGTGCCTATTTCCGCTCGGCGGCCTATCGCTGGTCGCCGGAATTGCGCTTTCTGAGCCGGGCAGCGCAATTCGGCGCGAGCGTGGCGGCCGCGCACCCCTGGCTCGAGCCCCCGCGCGGCAGCACGCCCGGCACGGCGGCGCATATTGCGATGGTCGTTGCGGCGCAAAGCTGGGCGGAGGTGGGTGAACCCCGGGCGCTGGCCAGCGCTTCCCCGCTCGTTGCCCAGCCGGTGGTCGAGGTTTGCCTTCGCGTGCCCAGTTGGTGGTGGTTCGCCGAAGGCAGGAATCGCGCCGTCGCTCGCGAGGCATTCGAAGGGATGCTGCCCAACGAAACGCTCAGGCGGTCGTCAAAGGGATCGCCCGACAGCTTCGTCGCCGAACTGTTCGAACTGAACCGGCCTATGCTTCGCGCGATGCTGCTGGACGGCAGGCTGCGCGCGGAAGGCATTCTCGATGCACAGGCCGTCGAGCAGGTGCTGGCCGATCCGCGCCCGGCTGTCGGTGCGGATTATCGCCGCATCATGCGACTGGCCGATGTCGAGGCCTGGGCGGCGAACTGGACAGCATCTATTGCTTGATGCGCGCCCGATCGCGGCGATCGCGCATTGCCTGCCAGCGTGCGAATTCTTCGCGCTTTTCTGGGTCGGGGTCGATGCGCCCGGCGAGCCAGAAGCCGAACCAGTCGAGGTTGCGCGCGTAGATGGCCAGACGATGCGCGGGCTGCCATTTGATATGATGCTCGCCCGGAAAGACGTACATGTCGACCGGCTTGCCATGCTCGCGCAGCGCGGTGAACGCCTCCAAGCTCGTCAGATATTCATCGTCCGCCAGTTGCATGAGCAAAGGCGTGTCGATCGCCGCCGCATTCTGGGCGATCGAGGCCGGTGCCCAGAAGGATCGATCCGATGCCGTAGCCGGCGGGTAGCCGAGCGCGCGCATGCGATCGGCATAGGCGGGACCGACGACCGTCATCACGGTCCAGGGTTCGATGCAGCATGAGCTCATCGCCGCCGCCGCAAACCGGTCGGTGTTGATGAGCGCGAACGCCACCGTGCTCGCGCCGTCGCTAAGACCGGTGATGCCGATCCGCGCGGGATCGGCGATCCCCAGATCGATCACCCGCTGCACGCCCTTCGTGACGGCCGACAACAGGCTGCGGCGCTCGCTCCAGCCGCGGGCGTTGGCAGCGTTGAGATCCTCATAGGTCTTGAGGGCCGGATTGGCTGCCGCGAAGAAGGGAGGGCGCTCGATGCTGAGCACGGCAAAGCCGCGCGCGGCAAAGGCATGGATCGGATATTCGTCGCCAGTCGCGCCGCGCAGGAACCCGTTGCTGAAATATTGCGTCACGATCAGCGGGAGGCGCGTGCCCGGACGGTAGCCGGGGGGAAGCACGAGGTCGCCGCGCGCTTCGAGGCCAAGGTCATTCTTCCAGAACAGTCGGACCACGCGGCCAAGGCGAAGTCGCGAGAATTCCGGGTTCGGATCGTAAAGGAGGCGCGATTGCCCGGTGCGGGGGTCGAGGATGACGAGGCGCCGGGGCACCGTCGCTGCCTCGCGTGTGCAGACCAGTTGTGCGGCGAAGAGCAAGCAGCCGTCGAGGATATCCGTCGTGGCGAAAACGCGCTTTGGCGGTCCGGCACCCGGCGTCCAGCGATAAAGCGCCATCTCGCCGCGTGCCCAGCCTTCGCGCTGAAGGAACAACAGCGGCCCGCCGCCTGGAAGCCACCACATCCCGACGATCTTGCCCAAACACGCACTCGGCGGGCAGGTGACGGTCGCACCGGAGGCGGCGGTTGCCCGCAGGACGAGCGGCCCGAGCGGCGAGGACGATTGCCGTTCGGTCCAGGCGCGCCGCCCGTCCGGTGCGTCCGCCCGCGGATCGGGCGGGACGCCCGGCACACCCTCGGCACTGATGCGCTCCCGCTCGCTCGCGCTGGCCGGGGACAGTTCGCGATCCGCCAACCCGATCTTGAAATACTCAAGCGGCGTCGATGCGCTGGGCTGCGGGCCGTTTCCCATGCTCGGTACGAAACGTTCGTCGTAATGGAAGCCGCGACGCGCTTCGCGATCCGCCGCCGAACGCTCGGCAAGCGTTCCGGGGCGGCTTGCGAAGACCAGCCCAGTGCCATCTGAAAGCCAGGCGAACCGCTCGACATCGACCGCCGAGCGGGTGAGCGGACGGCCCGGTCCGCCCGCCAAAGCCACAAGCCAAAGCTGCGTCGTTCCTCGATCTCGCCGCAGATAGGCGATCCAGCGGCCATCGGGCGACCATAAAGGCGTTACGACCTGTGGGAAGCCGGTCCGGGCGAAGAGACCGCGATAGACGCCAACGGACAGGATCGGGTCCCCGCCTTCATCGAGGAGCCTCGGCGCTGCGGCGGGCTTGATGTCGATCACCGCGAGGCCGCGACAGTAGCGGTTGGTGTCAAGGTCCGCCCGGCTGATGACAAAAGCGGCGCGTGTTCCATCGGGCGAGAGACCAAGTGGGCTTGGCCATCCGAGGATCGATCCGTCCGGCAGTCCGATGTCGCGCAGTCGCACGAGATCCTCGGGTGCGACAAGCCGCTGCGGCTGATCGACAGCTTGCTGGCGCGGCAACAGGTCGCATCGCGCCTCGGCTATCAACGGCAGCAGGAGCGCAGCGGCAGTGGTCAGCACACGTCGCCGATGTCCGGGTACGGCCACTACCATTTCTTCGACAGCCCGACGGCGATGAAGCGTCCGACCGGCGAATAGTTGGTCGAGTCGTAGGGCGTATCGTAATAAACCGACGTCGCGATCGTCGTCGGCGTCTCGTCGAAGATGTTCTGGACGGACAGCGACAATTCGATCCCGGCCAGCGGTCCCGCAGCGTTGGCGAACCGGTACCGCCCCGAGATGTCGACAGTGGTCATTCCGCCGATACGGACTGCGGTCGCCGGGCGCGTGTCGCGGACCTCGCCGATATGGCTGACCGTCGCCGCAATGCCCAGCGGTCCGTTATCCCAGCGGATCATTCCGCGCGCGCGCCATTGCGGCGGATTGAACAGCCTGCCGGCCAGTGGTTGAACCGGCTGGGCGGGCGCGAGCTGTTGCTCGCTGTCGAGATAACTCGCGTTGAGGCTCATCTCGATGGAGCCGCGCGCAACCGCCATCCGATAACGTAGCAGCGCATCGACACCGTGGATCGACTGTCGCCCCGCATTGATGTTCGCGCTGTCGATGATCGCGACGACCCGCGCCGGATCATAGGTTGAGCCCGTGGCGTTGATGAACTGGTCCGCACCGGCGATGAGCGCAGCCTGCTGGCCCGGCGTCGGGTTGAGGGTGATCTGGTCGCGATAAATCGGGTTGGACAATGCCTGCGAGAGCAGCAGGATCGGATTGACGATGCGATCCACATAGCGCGTCGAGAAATAGCTCAGCTCAAGCGTCGCGCCCGCAAGCGAAGGCGGATGGAGTGCGATCGTCGCTGACCAGCTCCTCGCCTTCTCTGGCTTGAGCGCCGGATTGCCCCCCGCCCGTAACAGCGCGGATGAACCGGACGGATAGCCAACGCCGCCGAAACTCGTGACCGGATAGAGCAGTGCCTGCCCGACCTGATATTGCTGGATGAAGCTGGGTGCGCGGAACGACCGGCCCCAGGTCGCCTTCAGATCGAGGCTGTCCGATGGCGAATAGACGATCCCCAATTTTGGGGTGACGACGTCGGCTACGCCACGATAGCGCTCATAGCGGATCGCACCGCTCAGGTTGAGGTGCCGGATCAGCGGAATCTGCTGATCGGGCGAAATGACTGGCAAGCTCAATTCGCCATAGGCGTAGAAGATGTCCTGCGAGGCATCGATGTTCTGGATCGCGCCCGCGCCGCGAAACAGCGCGAAATCGTTGAACCGCACACCCGCCCCCAGCGCGAGTTTTGCCGGCCCGCCCGGAAGCGCGATCAGGGGTCCGTCGGCGGAGAGTTCGCCGGTGGTCGAGCGATTGTCGTAGCGTCCCCCAGCGGTGCTGGCGAAGGCATTGTTGACGAAGGTGTCTCCCCGAAAGGCCGTGCTGCTTTCACCAAAGCTGCCGGTGAGATTCACCCGCCACAGGTCCAGTGACCAGCGCAGGCTGGCGGCCAGCGCGTGGGATTCGGCCTCGAAGCTTTGCGTCGTTCGGCTGACTGCAAGGTCGCCCGCAAAATTGAGCGGATATGTCGTCGCACTGGTGCGGTGATTATAGAGCGCGTCGGCCTCGATCGAGAGGGCGTCCGTCAGTCGTTGATGACCGCTGGCGGTAACGGCATGGCGCGTGCTCGCGGGGAGCAGCGTGATGCCGGGACGCGAGGCGGCATAATCGCGGTCGGCCGCGCTGATCGCGGTGTTGTCGGCATATTCATAGGTGATGAAGGCGCTGCCGCTGTCCCAGCGACCGCCCGCGATCGCGCCATATTGCTGCTGGAAATTGCCGCCCTCGGTCGAGCCGCCGATGCGCGCGCGTGTCTCGATCCCGTCGAAATCGCGCTTGAGGACGACGTTGACCACCCCGCCAACGGCGTCAGAGCCATAGAGCGCCGAAGCGCCGTCGGCGACGATTTCGATGCGGTCGACCGCCGCCAGGGGAATCGCCGAGACATCGACGCCTTGCCGCGCCGAATCATAAGGGAGGCGGCGGCCGTTAAGGATCGTCAGCGTTGCGTCGCTGCCAAGTCCGCGCAGGTTGAACGACGATCCCCCGCCGACATTTCCGCCGGTGCTGGAAGGGACATTGAAGCCCACGCCCGGATTCTGCCCGCCGCCATAACTTTGCGGCACGCTGCGTGCGACCTCGCCAAGGTCCGACTGGCCGGCATCGCGTATTGCTTGCTGGTCCAGCCGGACGACCGGAGACGCCACCGGCGCTCCGCGAATACGGCTGCCGGTCACAACGACCTCAGACTCGCCTGCCTGTTGCGCAGTCTCCCGCGAAGCGGAATCCCGCTCGATGATCAGACCCGTAGCGATGACGCGATAGCGCAGACCCGAGCCGGCAAGCAGGGCATTCAGCGCCTCTTCGGCGGTGTGATCCCCGTCCAGGGCAGGCGCGTCCTTGCCGTTGACCAGGATGGAAGGCGCGATGATGCTACGGCCGGATGCAATGGCGACTGCGCGTAGCGATTCAGCCAGTGATTGTGCCGGAAGACGGTAGGTCTGTCGCCCGGAGGCTTGCGCCGATGCCGGGGCCGAACCCAGGATCAAGGCGGCTGTGCATGTCGAAATCGAAGTCGCGAACGCCGCGTTGCGCAATATTGTCATCGTCAAGTGCCCCTGCGCGACGCCGACGTGGCATCGCTTGGGGGCTTCGACACCAGGGGCGTCGCCTACCCTGGGAATTTTTTTCGGCTATCGACGCCGAGACAGGATGAGGGTGCCGCGATCGGCGAGCGCGACGTCAAGATTGAAGGTTGCCGCCAGCATTTGGGCAAGCTCACGGGGCTTTGTTGCGGCGAAGGTGCCGGTGAACCGCAACGCGCCCAACTTGGGGTCCGCCAGCCGGATCTGTTGGTCATTGTAGCGGTTCGTGGCTGCCACCACCTGCGCGAGCGGTGCGTCCTCGAAGGACAGCATGCCCGAGGTCCACCGCATGTCCGACTCCCGAAGCGGCACCGGCGATCCAGCCGGGGTTTGCGGCTCGAGTGCAAGCTGCTGGCCAGGACGCAGCAATCGGCCCTTGCCGACCGTTTCGCCTGTCCAAGTCACGGCTGTGCGGACCTCGACCGATCCGCGCAGGAGCGACACGGTCATCCGCCGTGCCTGCTGTTCGACATCGAACAAGGTTCCGTGCGCAATGATTAAGCCGCCATCCGACTGGACAACGAACGGCCGCGCCGTGTCATGCGCCACGTCGAAACGAGCACGCCCCCGACGAAGCAACAATCTTCGTTCGCCATCCGTATAGGCCACCAGGAGCAGGCTGTCGGTGTCGAGCGTCACGCGCGAGCCATCGGAAAGCGTGGTGGTGCGGATCTCACCGAGCCGGCTGGCGATCTCGGTCGGCTCGACTGCCCTCGACCAAGGCCCATCGAGCCGCGACATGCCGATGCCTGCAAAGATGACAAGGAGGACAGCCGCCGCCGCTGCGAAGGCCAATGTCGGGCGGCGCCGATCCACAGCCCGGGCAGTTTGGCGCCGCGCCGGTTCAGCGGCAGGCGTCTGCGCCGCCAGGGCCATGTTCTCCCAGTTTGCGAGAACCTCGTCATAGATGTCGGCATGTCGCGGATCGGCGGCGTACCAGGCCTCGAAATCCTCATGATGGTCCGCGCTGTCAGGCGCGCGCAGACGCGCCAGCCAGGTGACAGCGGTCGCCCGGATGGTATCGTCCGGGCTGGGTGCCTCCCCGGCCTCGGATGTCAACGCGACCTCAGCACGTGGTCGAGACGCGCGATTGCCTTCGTCATGTGCCATTCGACGCCTTTTACGCTCAATCCCATCCGCTTGGCGATATCGCTATAGCTGACGCCATCGACGCGGTGGGCCAGGAATATCTCGCGGGTCTTCGGATTAAGCCGCATCAGGGCGCCTTGGAGCCGGTTGAGTAGATCACGCGCCTCCAGCGCCGCGATCATGTCTGGCCCGGCGAGCGATTCCTCATCCGCAGGGACGTGCTGGGCGAGCGATCGCTGCAAGGCGGTCCTCGCGCGACTGCGAAGCAGGTTCGTCGCGATACGGTTGAGATAGGCTTCGGGTTGCTCGATCGTCCGGTCCTTCGTCGCCGACGCATCGACGAGCCGGGCGAAGCTCTCCTGCACCAGATCTCCCACATCCTGCCGATCCGTCCGGCGCGCGAAGTAGCGATGCAGCCGCGGCGCCTGAGTCTGGTACAAGTCGTTCAGCGCCAGGACCGATCCGGCCGCGACCCGATTATCGGGCGGCAATGGATCGCCCTCGGCCAGGCGAGGCGAGGTCAATGCGTTCAAAACATCGGGGATCAGGCGCATCGCGATACCCGATCCCGAGGGTATGGCGGACCACTCGCCCGAAAAAATCTGATCAGTCCAATATCCATCGCCGACTCGCCCGTTTCGAGGCGACGCCGGCGGAAGCCGGGTGTTGAGAAGCACGCTTGAGTCGTGCGCCGACGCCTTTGGCCGCAAGCGGCTTGGACATGCGCGTCGGCCACCCGGCCGCGTCGATGGCGGGTCATTCTTCCCAAGCGAGGTTCTCAAGCCTCGGCGCCGCCCTCGCGGCACCCGAGCAGACTAACAGCCTGACTCGAAGAAGCAACTCCGGCAGGGTCGGTTGAATGCGCGCCAAATGCCCGCCTTGGTAGATCTTATCACCTTTGCTTGGATGGCTTGGGTTGCTGCTCGCGAACCCGCGAACCACATTCGAAGACTCCGTCGAGATTTTTGGCACTAGTCGCCGATTGCCCCGCTTCGCCCAGGATGCTACGGGCCGGTATATGGGGCGCATCCTGTCAGCCTTGCTCATTCTCGTCCTGGCGCTTTCGCACGGGCCGATGGGCGCGGCCGTGCCTCATCTTGACGGTTCGACGCATGAGCATGTTCGTGCGGTCGATGCCGACCACCACGATCATCACAATGACGATCCTGCGGCCGTTGACGCGCAATCTGCTCAGACTGATGCAGCCCCCGACCGGTCGAACGATCTGGACAAGGCAACGCAGGGATCGGGCTATCATACTCACGTCGCCGCTGATGGTGTCCCGGGCAGCTCAATAAGCCTGCTTGCGAGCGCCAGCGACAAAGTCCGGCGGCAGCCCCTCGATGACGCCCGTCTGCGCTCGACAACGCTGGAACCACTCCCCGAACCACCGTCAGCCTGACCCTAGCCGTCCCGCGGCCTGCGTTCGCGCGCGCCGCTGACCGATAGGATCAGGAGATTTCAGATGCATTCCCCGTTCAGGGCCGCGCTTGTCGTGGCTGTCTGTCTGCCATCGGCAGCGCTGGCTCAGGCACAGCCGCTGACGCTCGACGACGCAATCCGGCGCACGCTTGCCGCCGCACCGCAAACCGCCTCCACCGCCGCCCGGATCGAGGCGCAGACCGCCGCGCGCACCGCCGCCGGACTGGGTCCGCAACCGACGATCGAAGTCACGACTGAAAACTTCGGCATTCCGAGCGGCGACCTCTATGATCAGTTTCAGGTCACTGCCACCTACAGCCAGCGCATCGAACGCGGCGGCAAGCGCGAAGCGCGCGTTGCCGTCGTCGATCGCGATATGGACGTGACGCGCGCTGAGGCGATCGTCGTTCGGCTAGACGTCATTGCACAGGTCCAGCGTCTTTATGTCGAGGTACAGGCGACCGAGGCGCAGATCGGTATCGCCAGGCAGCGGCTGACGATGGCCCGGATGGTCGAGGCCGAAGTGAAGCGCCGCGTCGCTTCAGCCAAAGACCCGCTGTTCGCCGGAATGCGCGCGACCACCAGTGTGTCCGAAGCCAGCGTCGATGTGGAACTTGCGATTCACGCCCGCGACGCCGCGCTGAAGCGACTGGCGGCAATGTGGGGCGGTGCATCGGCTGGTCTATCGGTCCCGACCAGCGACTTTCTGTCGTTCAAGCACGAGCCCGTCGGCGCGGCGGGGGCAGCCCCGGCGGACCTTGCCGTTTTTGTGGCGCGCGGCGCGCGTGCTGATGCAGCGATCAACCTTCAGGTCGCGAATGCCAAGCGCGATCCCACAATCTCTGCGGGACCGCGCTTCATTGGCACCGGTGATGTCGCACTGGTCGCTGGCGTCTCATTGCCGCTGGGAGGACGTCGCATATCAGACGCACGATTAGCCGAAGCCCAGGCCGACCGACGGCGGGTCGAGGCCGATCTGGCGGTTGAGCGCTTCACCCGCGAACGGACGATCGCGCTGGCCGTCGAGAAGGTCGAGGAAACCGCGCATGAGGCGGAGGCGATCCGCGATCAGGTCATTCCGAACGCCGACCTCACTCTGATGGAGGTCCGCGTCGGCTATAATCGCGGATTCTTCAGCTATGTCGATGTGTCGGCGGCGCAAACGACGCTCGCCAATGCCCGCGCCCGGATGGTCGATGCCGTGCGCCGTCACCATGAGGCCAGGGTCGAACTCGACCGACTGACCGGCCGCTTCACCGAACTCGCCAAGGGGGATTTCTGATGGCCCGCATCCACGCCGCGCTCGCCGCAGCGCTTATCCTGCCGTTGCCGCTGATCGCGTGTGGCGGCGAATCTGCAACCGAGAACACGGCGTCCGAAGCGGAGGGCGCACCCGCCGCCGATTATGAACGCGGGCCGCATAATGGCCGCATGCTGCGCGACGGGAATTTCGCGGTCGAGATGACGATTTTCGAGGATGGCGTGCCGCCCGAATTTCGCATCTATGCCTATCGCGACGACAAGCCGGTCGCACCGGGCGAAGTACAGCTATCGGTCGCGCTGGGAAGGCTGGACGGCGAGGTCAACCGCTTCGCCTTCAAACCGGAGGCGGATTATCTGCGCGGTGATGGCCGGGTGGTCGAGCCGCACAGCTTCGACGTGACTGTCGTCGCGCGCGAAGGCGGGCGCACCCACCGGTGGAAATATGATTCGTTCGAAGGCCGCGTGTCGATGCCCGCCGCCGCCGCCCGTGCGGCGGGCCTTGCATTTGAAAATGCCGGACCCGCAGAGATTGGCGAGGCGCTCGAATTGATCGGACGGGTCGAGCTCGACCCTTCGGCCACGGCGGAGGTTGGAGCCAAATTCCCTGGCCGCGTCGTCTCGGCATCGTTGAACGTGGGCGATCGCGTGCGGCGCGGGCAAGTGCTGGCGCGGGTCGAGAGCAATGAAAGCATGCAGATCTATTCGGTGACCGCGCCGATCAGCGGCGTCATCACCGAACGGCGCACCAACCCCGGCGATGTCGCGGGAAGCGATCCGATCTATGTGATCGCCGACCCATCCCGGACGACCGCCGCCTTCCCGGTGTTTCCGCGCGACATGGAGCGGGTCCGCGCTGGCGCGCCCGTTCAACTCAGCCTGCTTGAGGGCAATCGCACGATCGGCTCGACCATCCGCGATTTTCGCCCGGTGGCCGATCCCATGACGGGTGCGCTCGTTGCCCGCGCGCCGCTCGCCAACCGGGACGGGTTCTGGCGACCGGGAATGAGCGTCAAGGGCGTGCTGACCGTCGACCAGCGTCAGGTGCCGCTGGCGGTCAAGACCGAGGGGTTGCAGGCATTCCGCGATTTCACCGTCGTGTTCGCCAAAGTCGGTGACACCTATGAGGTGCGGATGCTGGAATTGGGGACGCGCGGCCCGGTGTGGACCGAGGTCAAGTCCGGCATCAAGCCCGGCCAGAGCTACGTCACCAAGGGCAGCTACGTCATCAAGGCGGATATCGAAAAATCCGGCGCCAGCCACGATCACTGAGGAACACGGCCATGCTTGAACGCATCATAAGGCTGTCGATCCGACAGCGCTGGGCCGTTCTGATCGCAGCGTTGCTGCTAATCGGTATCGGCATCTACTCGTTTGGACGGCTCAAGATCGACGCCGTTCCCGACATTACCAACGTCCAGGTGCAGGTGAACACGCCCGCACCGGGATTTTCGCCGATGGAAGCGGAACAGCGCATCACCTATCCGGTGGAAACGGCGCTGGCCGGCCTGCCCGATCTGGAGTTCACCCGATCGGTTTCGCGCGCGGGCCTCAGCCAGGTGACGGTCGTCTTCAAGGACGGCACCGACATCTATTTCGCGCGGCAGCTGGTCAATGAACGGCTGCAAGGCGCACGCGAGGCGCTGCCGCCGACCGTCGAACCGGCAATGGGTCCGATCGCGACGGGTCTGGGCGAAATCTTCATGTACACGCTGGAGGCAAAGCCAGGCGCGGTGAAGCCGGACGGTTCGCGCTATACGGCGCAGGATTTGCGTACGCTGCACGACTGGGTCGTGCGACCGCAATTGCGCAACGTGCCGGGCGTGACCGAGGTCAACTCGATCGGCGGCTATCGCAAGCAGTTCGTGATCGCTCCGATTCCAGCGCGACTGTCGGCCTATGGGCTGAGCGTCACCGAACTGACCGAGGCGCTGGAGAAGAACAACGCCAATGTCGGCGCGGGCTATCTCGAACGATCCGGCGCACAATATGTCATCCGCGTGCCGGGGCAGGCGACCGATCGAGCCGACCTGTCCGGGGTCATCGTGGCGTCGCGCAATGGTACGCCGGTGCGGGTCGCCGACGTCGCGGATGTCTCGATCGGATCGGAAATCCGGCAGGGCGCGGCGACCAAGGACGGGCGCGAAGTGGTGCTCGGCACTATCTTCATGCTGGTCGGCGAGAATGCGCGCGAGGTCAGCGTCTCGGTCGCGGAGCGGCTGGAAACGGTCAACAAATCGCTTCCCGCCGGGGTCGTCGCGGTCACCATGTATGACCGCTCAAAGCTGGTTGAAGCGACGATCGGCACGGTCGAAAAGAATCTGGCCGAAGGCGCGCTGCTCGTCATCGTCGTGCTGTTCCTGCTGCTCGGCAATATTCGCGCCGCGCTGATTACGGCGGCGGTGATCCCGATCACCTTCATGATGACGATCACCGGCATGGTCGCGGGGGACATTTCGGGCAATCTGATGAGCCTGGGCGCGCTTGACTTCGGCCTCATCGTCGATGGTGCCGTCATCATCGTCGAGAACTGCTTGCGCCGGTTCGGCGAGGCACAGCATCGGCTTGGACGGCTGCTGACCAGGGAAGAGCGGTTCGACATCGCGGCATCGGCTTCCTCCGAAGTGGTGCGGCCCAGCCTGTTCGGCATCGCGATCATCACGATCGTGTATCTGCCGATCTTCGCGCTGACCGGGGTGGAGGGGAAGACGTTCCACCCGATGGCGATCACGGTGGTGCTGGCGCTGACGGCGGCGGCGATCCTGTCGCTCACCTTCGTGCCCGCAGCCGTGGCAACTTTCGTGAGCGGCAAGGTCAGCGAAAAGGAGAGCGCAGCGATCCGGGCGGCCAAACGCTGGTATGCGCCCTTGATCGACTGGGCGCTGAAGGCGCGCATCGCTGTGCTGGTAGGCGCGGTCGCGCTGGTTGCCCTGAGCGGCGTCGCGGCGACACGGCTGGGATCCGAGTTCATCCCCAATCTGGACGAAGGCGATATCGCACTGCACGCGCTACGCATCCCGGGCACCAGCCTCAGCCAGGCTGTGCAGATGCAATCTGCACTGGAGAACAGGATCAAGCGCTTCCCGGAAGTGCAGGACGTGTTTGCTAAGATCGGCACCGCCGATGTCGCGACCGATCCGGTGCCACCTTCGGTCGCCGACACATTCATCATCATGAAGCCCCGCGACCAATGGCCCGATCCACGCAAGACGAAGGCGCAACTGGTCGATGAAATGAACGCGGGCATTCAACGCGACGTGCCGGGTTCGCGCTATGAGTTCATCCAGCCGATCCAGATGCGGTTCAACGAATTGATTGCGGGCGTGCGGTCGGACGTGGCGATCAAGATCGTCGGCGACGATCTCGACGAACTGGCCGCAGCGGCGGAGCGGGTCGTGGGCATCGTCACAGCGATTGACGGCGCACAAGATGTTCAGGCCGAGCAGGTCACCGGCCTGCCGTTTCTGGAGATCATTCCCGATCGCCAGCGGTTGAGCCAGCTGGGACTCAACATCGCCGATGTCCAGTCGGTCGTGTCCGCCGCCACCGCAGGCACCGAGGCGGGGCAAATCTTCGAGGGCGACCGGCGCTTCGACATCGTCGTTCGCTTGCCCGAGGCGATGCGGCAGGATCGCTCCATCATCGACCGGCTGCCGATCCCGCTGCCGGGCGGCGGCGAAGGGCTGCGCGACAGCGTGCCGCTATCCGAAGTGGCGACGATCCGCGAGACAACGGGTCCAAACCAGATCAGTCGCGAGGATGGCAAGCGGCGTGCGGTGGTCACCGTCAACGTGCGCGGTCGCGACCTCGGCTCGTTCATTGCCGAGGTCCAGGAAAAGGTCGCAGCCCAGGCCGAACTGCCGGAAGGCTATTGGGTCGATTATGGTGGCACATTCGAGCAGCTTCAATCCGCGTCGGCACGGCTCCAGATCGTCGTACCGCTGACGTTGCTGCTGATCCTCGGCCTGCTGTTCCTGCTGTTCGGCTCGCTCAAGGATGCGGGCATCGTGTTCTCCGGCGTGCCGCTGGCGCTGACCGGAGGCGTGCTCGCGTTGTTGTTGCGGGATATCCCGTTTTCGATCTCGGCGGGCGTGGGCTTCATCGCGCTGTCCGGCGTCGCGGTGCTCAATGGCGTGGTGATGCTGAGTTTCATCCGCCAACTTCGCGAGGAAGGAATGGGCCTCGACGACGCGATCCGCGAAGGGGCGCTGACCCGCCTGCGACCGGTGTTGATGACGGCGCTGGTCGCGTCGCTCGGCTTTGTCCCGATGGCACTCAATGTCGGGATCGGCTCGGAAGTGCAGCGCCCGTTGGCAACAGTGGTTATCGGCGGGATCATCTCGTCGACGCTGCTGACGCTGGTCGTCCTGCCCGCGCTCTATCGCCTCGTACATCGTCGCCGGGCGGACGACGAAAATCCTGAAGCATCACCACACACCCAGCGCCTCGCGAAAGGATGACGATGATGAAGTCTGCAACCCGGCGACGGGTCTTTGGCGCGGCATTTGCCGTGCTCCTCTTGTCCGGCTGCACGAGTTTGGAGCCATTGCCGCTGCGACCCATCGCGATGACGGCCCCCGACGACCCCATCTCGATATTCTGGCTGCATGCCTATCAAGCGGGGGATGGCGTGCGCGTCGTTGGCAATATCCGACCGCGCAACGGCGTGTATCGAACGGGGCGGGGCCATCTGGACGTGACCGCGACCCTCGCCAATGTCAGCGATACGCGAACGATTGGCACCCGGCCCGGCCCGCTTCCCAGACGAGGGAAGGGCACGCGATCGTTCAGCGTCTTCTTCAACAAGCTGGATCGCCGGGACATCGTGCAACTTGCGGTGGAATATCATGAGGGCGCGCTGCACGCAGCCGTCGTGAAAGGATGATGATGCCTGCGAACACAATCCAGCGATGGATGTCTGATAAACGAACCGCGCTCCTGTTGCTGAGCGCCCTGCTGGTCCTGCTGCTCGCCGCCGTCGATGCGTTCGCGCATGGCGTCGAGGAAGGCGACAAGGGCTATATTCAGGAAAGCAGCGGGGTGCTGTTCATGCCTTTCCTGTATCTGGGGGCCAAGCATATGGTCACCGGATACGACCATCTGCTGTTCCTGTTCGGGGTCATCTTCTTCCTGTATCGGATGAAGGACATCGGCATCTACGTCACGCTGTTCGCGGTCGGCCATTCCACCACGATGCTGTTCGGCGTGCTGACCGGGATCAGCGCCAACGCCTATCTCATCGACGCGATCATTGGTCTGTCCGTCGTCTACAAGGCGCTCGATAATATGGGGGCGTTCCGGCGATGGTTCGGCGTTCAGCCAAATACCAAAGCGGCAACTCTGATCTTCGGCTTCTTCCATGGCTTTGGACTGGCGACCAAAATCCTTGAGTTCGAGATGTCGCCGAACGGCCTGCTGCCCAATCTGATTGCGTTCAACATCGGTGTCGAAATCGGCCAGTTGCTCGCGCTCGGCGCGATCCTGATCGCGATGGGTTTCTGGCGTCGCACCCGCAGCTTCCAGCGCCATGCTTATGTCGCCAACGTAATCCTGATGACCGCTGGCTTCGTGCTGGTGGGCTACCAACTGACCGGCCTCGTCGCCGCCTGACCGGAGAAATCCCATGTATAATTCCCAGATGCCAAACGCCGACGAACTGCCCACGTCGCGTCAGCTCGTTCGCTCGACCGCGATTGCGGCGGGGGTTGCGGGCGCGTTGCTCGTGACTATCGTGCTGCCATCCGAATATGCCATCGATCCCACGGGCATCGGGCGGGTGCTCGGCCTGACCGAAATGGGCGAGATCAAACAGCAGCTCGCGGCGGAAGCTGCCGAGGAAGAAGCGCAGGCGGCGGCACCGACTCCGTCGGCAATGCCGGTGGCGACGTCACCAGCGGCAAAGGCCGATGCGACAAAGGCGGCAGCCGCGCGCACCGACGAAATGAAGCTGACGCTTGCACCCGGCGAAGCGGCTGAGATCAAGGTCACTGCGGACGCCGGGGCCGCTATCGCATTCGACTGGTCGGTGACGGGCGGACACGTCAACTATGACACGCATGGCGACAAGATCGGCGCGCCTCGCGGCTTCTACCACGGTTATGGCAAAGGCAAGGAGTCGACCGGCGAGCGCGGCACGCTGGTTGCTGCATTCGACGGGGGACATGGCTGGTTCTGGCGGAACCGCTCAGGCGCGCCGGTGACGGTCACGCTGAAGACCAGCGGGAATTACGCTGCGATCAAACGGGTGGTTTGACGCGAGCGTCTCTGACGTGTGAAGCGGACGACAATGGGGACATGAAATGCTCGCCGTTCTAAGCAATACCACCTACCGCAACCTGTTCCTGGCGCAGGTCATCGCGCTGGTCGGCACGGGTCTGACGACCGTCGCGCTGGGCCTGCTCGCCTATGAGATCGCCGGTAGCAACGGCGGAGCGGTGCTGGGCACGGCGATGGCAATCAAGATGATCGCCTATATCGGCGTCGCGCCTGTCGTTGGTGCCTATGCCGCCCGTCTGCCACGCCGCGCGTTCTTGATCGCGATGGATGTCATTCGCATCGGCGTCGCGCTGGTTCTGCCATTCGTGGACCAGGTTTGGCAGGTCTATGTGCTGATCTTCATCCTGCAATCGGCCTCCGCCGGGTTCACGCCGACGTTTCAGGCGACTATTCCCGACATATTGCCGGACGAGAAGGATTATACCCGGGCGTTGTCGCTCTCGCGGCTGGCCTATGACATGGAGAGCCTGACCAGCCCGATCCTGGCGGCGGCGCTGCTCACGGTCTTCAACTTCCACTGGTTGTTCGCCGGGACGGCGGTCGGCTTTGCGGCATCGGCATTGCTGGTGCTGGCGACCGCGCTGCCCGCGTCATCGGCGAAGCAGCGACAAGGCGGCATCTGGACCAACACGACCCTCGGCACCCGCATCTATCTCGCGACACCGCGGTTGCGCGGCTTGCTCGCCGTGACCCTTGCCGCCGCCGCCGCCAGCGCCATGGTGATCGTCAACACGCCGGTTCTGATCCGCGCCGGGCTGGGCCTCGGGCAGAGCGAGGTAGCGATGACCCTGGCCGCATTCGGCGGCGGATCGATGATCGCCGCATTGCTGTTGCCCAGACTGCTCGATCGGGTTGCGGATCGCACGGTGATGCTGGCTTCCGCCGCAGCGATGACCCTATTGCTCGGCGCGCTGGCGCTGGGATGGCAGCTGCACGGGCGATCAGGCTTCTGGTATGCGCTGCTGGGCGGGTGGCTGCTGCTCGGTATGGTCTATGCCGCCAGCATCACACCCGGCGGACGGCTGTTACGGCGTTCAGCGGGTTCCGATGATCGCACAGCATTGTTCGCGGCACAGTTCGCGCTCAGCCATATCTGCTGGTTGATCGCCTACCCGCTCGCCGGACAAATCGGCGCGCTCGCAGGATTTGGCACGGCATTCATGGCGACCGCGATTCTGGCCGCGATCGGAACCATCATTGCATTCCTCATCTGGCCATCCCGCGATCCGGAAGTGGTCGAGCATCGTCATGACGACCTGCCGCCCGGTCACCCGCATCTGATCGAGGCACATCCAGATGGACGGGCTGGGCACGCCTTTCAGATCGACGATCTCCACCGTCACTGGCCGCGCCGAGGAAAGAAGGGATTGTGACTTATCAAAGATCGGCGTGATCTGCTCATATCGCTGGCAGGCGCACCGCTTCGGGGGTAATGGAAAACAATGGACACGGGCCGCGTGAACCGCCGATCGATCGCCAGCATGATGGGCCTGCTTGTGCTGGCATGTCTGCTCGTCCTCAAGTCGCCGCCCGTCTGTGAAATCGTTGCATCGCAGCACGTGACGGACATGGCTGCCTGCCCGGAAATGCCGCGCAAGCCGCCCGTGCAAAAATCGGTTTCACTTTCGTGCGCGGTACCCTGTTTGCTGGCGAATACCGCGCCCATCGCTCCGCTGGCGACCAGGCTGGCGCAACGCACCGTTTACGATCCGTCGAGCGCCGGGACGCTCCGCAGCGTCAACGAAGGCCCCGCACCGCCCCCGCCGCGCATCCGTGATCGACCTGCACTTTACAAGATCTGATCAAATCACGGAGATTAGTAATGAAGACGCTCAAACTGTTCGGTGCCACCTTGGCGCTCCTCGCCTCACCTGTGGCCCATGCCGCCGAGGGCATGGATTGCTGCAAGGAGATGAAGAGCTGTTGCTGCAAGAAAGAAGGCGACAAGCCGGGCTGCTGCGACGACATGAAAAAGGACAAGCCCCACCCACAGGGCCAGTGACGAACGGGAGGGAGGCGTCCGCGTCTCCCTCCTTTTTTGACGATTTTACTCCAAGCTAACCAGGGGGCGTGACTGGAAAAGCGCCAGGAAATTGCTGATCTCAAACAATGTAGTCTTGAGGACGGGCAAGCCAGTGCTGGAATACAGAAACGCTCAGCTCGACGAGCGGCAAAAGAAAGTTACACGGCCAAAGCCTGCGGAGCTACAGCTGCCATGACGCTAAGGACGTGGGCTCGGAGCCTCAAGCGTGACGTGGTGGCGCTCTGGCTCGCCGCACGCGATCCCCGCGTCCCTTGGTACGCTAAGGCACTTGCGGGCGCTGTCGCAGCGTACGCACTAAGTCCTATTGATCTCGTTCCAGACTTCATTCCGATCCTCGGCTATCTGGACGACTTGCTTATCGTTCCGGCGGGGATTTGGCTTGTGGTCAGATTGGTTCCAGCACCACTGATGGCGGAGTTTCGCGAGGAAGCAAATCGCCGTGCCGAGAAGCCTACCAGCTACGCCGCAGCCGCCGCTATCGCCTTGATCTGGATAGCCGCCGTGGCGGGGTTAATCTGGCTGTGTTGGCAGTGGATCTGATTATCCCGTTTAATGACGGGCGAAGACTTTCTGCCCGTCTGATCCAAAGGCGATGACGCTATAGCGCTGCGCTTGCACTCCCGGTACTTCCATGCCGGGCGAGCCGATCGGCATTCCGGCCACCGCGAGGCCCTTCACACCCTTCGGTCGCGTCGCGAGCGCGCGCTTCACATCAGCGATGGGGACATGCCCCTCGAACGCCATGCCGTCGATGATCGCGGTATGGCAGGACGACAACGCCGCAGGCACGCCAGCCTTTTGTGCGAAGGCAGCGCGCTGCGGATTATCGATCATCCGCACTGGTCGCTTGATTTCGCGTTGCGCGATCGCCGCCCATTTTGTGCAACAACCGCAACCCGGATCACGATGCACCACGACGTCGGCGGCAAACGCCGAAGTGGCCACCAACAGCAGAACCGTCGTGGACAATGGCTTCAAAATCATCGTCGTTGTTTCCTAACCTTCCAACATGGTTTTCATCTGCGCGATCTCCTCGCGCTGTGATTTGATGATCTGTCGGCACAATGATACCAGTTCGGGATCGCTGAGCGATGCCTGTTCGCACATCAGGATCGCGCCTGAATGGTGCGGAATCATGGAGCGGAGAAATGCGGTGTCGTCGATCGTAGTTTGAGTTCGGATCAATGCGAAGCTGCCGAAGAACGCGACGGCTGATCCGGCAAGCAGCAACACATTGAGGCGCTTGGACGGAAACATGTCTCGCATCGCCACGATCATCAGCACAACCATCGGTGCGACCATCATCAGCGTCATGTAGAGCATGTTGAGGTTGTTGTAGAAGCTCGACAGCTGGTCGATCATCACGAACATCACCAGATACATGATGACCCCGCTGATCGCGGTCTGCAGTGCAAGGCTGCGATAGGAAGTCATTGCATTCTCCTTTGCCGTTTTCGACAGTCTCCGACGCTTAGAACCAGGCCCTGATCCCGACGACGAAGGTGGTTGCAGAAGGGTCTTCACCGTCAGCGCGAGCGAAGCGCGCGGTGCGACCGAATTTCGATGAATGCGAGATGCCGATATAGGGCGCGAACTCGCGCACGATCTCATAGCGCAGACGAAGATCGAACTCGGCGTCGGAGAGTCCCGCGCCGATTCCGCTCTCGATCACATCCTGCGCCGCCAGATTGAACTCGATGCGCGGTTGCAGGATCAGCCGCTGGGTAATGCGCTGATCGTAGCTGGCGGCGAGGCGTCCCAGCACATCGCCCTTGGTCGATATGAACGCATGAGCCTCGACTTCAAACCAATAGGGGGCAAGCCCCTCGATGCCGAACGCGGCATAACTACGCGCCTTGGGCTCGAAATCGTGACGGACGCCGGCCTGCAGGTTGAAATATGGGCCGATGGCGCGGCTGTAGAGCGCCTGCACCTCGGCGCTTTCGACCGCCTCGCCGAAACTGCCTTCGCCTTCGCTCTTGACGACCAGCCGGTCGATGTCGCCGCCGAACCAGCCTTCGCCTTCCCAGCGATAGCCCTCGCGCCCCTTGCGGATTTGCAGCTCGGCGATGTCCAGCATGACCTGGCTAAAGGTGCCGCCGCCATGCTCGCTGCGCAGCGCTTTGCGCGCGCCGGTCATCGCCTCGCGACCCCAGACACGGTCGGCATAGTTCGGCTCGGGCGCGGCGGGTGCCGGAGCGTTTCCGGCGGGGAGCGCGGTCCCGCCGCTGCCGGTGCTCGGTGCATCGGCGGCCATGTCAGGTATTGCCGAGCTATCGCCATCGGCTTTCTCGGGCGTAGCGGGGGCTGCACCCGCGGGTGTGCAATGCCCCATTGCCGCATGTTCAGGTGGGCAGGCCGGATCGATGGCCGGTGCCGCCTGCGCCGGTTTGGTGGGTGTCGCCTTCGCCGCCGGTTTCGGCGCCGGACGCGGCTTCGCTACCGGCTGTGGCTTGGGCGCGGTTTTCGCCGGCATTTTCATGCCGGGCATTTTCGAGTGATCCATCGTCTGCGCGGCGACGGGGGCGGCCAGTGCGATGGCGGCGGTGGCGAGGAGCAGCATCTTCATGCGCCCTCTCCCCCGCGCGGGCGGACAGTGACGACCTGCATCATCCCGGCATGCATGTGATAGAGCATGTGGCAGTGGAACGCCCAGTCGCCGACCGCGTCGGTGGTGACGTCGAAGGTCACCGTGCCGCCCGGCTGCACCTGCACCGTATGCTTGCGCGGCGCATATTCGCCATGTCCCGTCACCAGCTCGAAGAAATGGCCGTGGAGATGGATCGGATGGCCCATCATCGTGTCGTTGACGAGCGTCACGCGCACCCGCTCGTCCTGCAGGAACGGGATCGGATCCTTGACCTCGTTCAGCTTCTCGCCGTCGAACGCCCACATATAGCGTTCCATATTGCCGGTGAGGTGGATGCGCATCGCCCGGTCGGGTGCTCGCACATCGGGGTTGCGATCGACTGCGATCAAATCACGATAGACCAGCACCTTGTGCCCGACATCCGCCAGCCCCTGTCCGGGCTCGCCGGTGCGGTCCATCGGCATCGGTGAGATCGTCTGGACCGTCGGCGTCTTCTTTACGCCAGGCGCGACGGCGAAATCGCGCATCGAATGGTCCATACCGGCCATGCCGCCACCAGCTTCTGCCGCACCGCCCGCTGCGGGCGTGCAATGGCCCATCGCGGCATGTTCGGGCGGACAATCGTCTGCACCCGGCGTCGCGGCCGCGCCCGCCATCGCACCGTGATCCATGCCGCCCATGCCCATATCCTTCATGGTGGCGATCGGCCGTTTGCGTAAAGGCGGCACCTCCGCCGCCATTCCCGCGCGCGGGGCGAGTGTGGCGCGTGCCATGCCCGAGCGATCGACGCTTTCGCCAACCAGCGTATAGGCGCGGTCGTCGGACGGCTCGACGATGACATCATAGGTTTCCGCGACGGCGATCTGGAACTCGTCCACCTGCACCGGGCGCACATTCAACCCGTCGGCCTGGACGATCGTCAGCTTCAACCCCGGAATGCGGACGTTGAAGGTGGTCATCGCCGAGGCGTTGACGACGCGCAGCCGCACCCGCTCGCCGGGCATGAACAAGGCGGTCCAGTTGTCGCGGGGGCCATGACCGTTGACGAGATAGCTATAGGTCGAACCGGTCACGTCGGACACGTCGGTCGGGTCCATCCGCATCTTGCCCCAATCGAGGCGATCCTTCGCCGGCTGGCCCTCGCCGCGCAGATGATCGGCCAGCGTCTGCTTCTGATAGTTGAAATAGCCGCCCTGCTGTTTGAGCTTCTTGAAGATGATGTGCGGGTGCATCTCGCTATGGTCGGACAGCACGACGACATGCTCGCGGTCGGAAGCTATCGGGTCCGTGCCTGCCGGATCGATCACGATCGGGCCGTAATGGCCAAGCTGCTCCTGCAATCCCGAATGGCTGTGATACCAATAGGTGCCGGCCTGCTTGACCGGAAACTCGTACATGAAGGTCGAGCGCGGCTTGATGCCCGGAAAGCTGACGCCCGGTACGCCGTCCATATGAAACGGCAGGATCAGACCGTGCCAGTGGATCGAGCTGTCCTCGTCAAGCGCATTCTCGACGTGCAGCCGGACGTTCTGCCCCTCGCGCAGCCGGATCAGCGGACCCGGGATGGTCCCGTTGATGCCAATCGCGTGGCTTTCGCGCCCGTCGATCGTCATCATCTGGTGCGCGATGCGTAGGCGGATATCCTCGCCGGATACGCTCGGCAGCGCCTGCACGATGCCGGCCGACACCGGTTGCGCCCACGCCGGAAACCACGGGGCGAGGGCAAGCGAGCCACCGCCAAGTGTGGCTCCGCGCAGCAGATTACGACGGCTTAGCAACAGCGACATGTGATGTAAGGCTCCGATGACGTTACCCGCTTTACGCAGAAGATCGGTTTGACCCTCATCCCGATCGGCAAAAGACTGCACGGATCAACCCGTGTATCAAATCCGGGCAGGCCGTCCGTTGGAGAAGAACGCGCGGACCCTGGCCGTGTGCCGTTCGGTGTACCGCGCGAACAGCGCCGACAGCAAGATCGCTACCACAAGCACCACGACGACAAGCATGACGCTCGCTCCGGTCGCGGGCAAACGCTTGTCGTCGAGCAACAACGCAGCGGCAAAGGCGATGACCGGGAAATGCAGGATATAGAGCGAGAAGCTCGCCTGCGCGCCATAGCCGGCGAACGGCCTCAGCCAGCGCGGCGCGCGCAATTCGACGCGCAGCAACGCGTAGAGAAGCACTGCGAACGTAAACGCCAGCGGCAGCTCGACATCACCTAACCCGAAGAGTCGCGAATAGATCAGGGTTCCGAGGAACGGGACACTTGCAACGATCAGCCACAGGCGGCGTAATGGCTGCAAGCTCTGACCCCCGGAACGGCGGGTCACCCAGAACAATGCCGCCCCGCAAAGCCAGCAGGCAAAGCCAACCAGCATATTCGGCACGATCCAGGCAAGGAGCAGGGTGGCGAGCAGCGGCGACGGGCGTCGACTGCGCCAGCTGACCCACAGTGCCGGAAACCAGATATAGAACCAGAATTCATACGCCAGGCTCCACAACGGACCGTTGGTGCCGAACGGAGCCACGGCAATACTCTGGAGAAACAGGATGTTGCCGAGCAGCGTCTGCCATCCCAGCCGCTCCGCGAGGTTGTTGTTCAGCACATAAGTGTCGGTCGCGCCGGTGTGGGTCGAGGATTCAAGGCCGTAGAGACCAATTGCGTCTAGGATGCCCCCGATCGCAAGCGCGGGGAGCAAGACGACCAGCAACCGCGCCAGCCGGTCGATCATATAGCCTGTCCAGACCCAACCTGCCGTCATTCGCCGGTCGACGCTCTTTGCGATCCAGTAACCGCTGAGGACGAAGAACAGGATAACGCTGGCATGGGCGAAACCGGCCAGAAAATAGCCTGCCGACGCTATCGTCGAAGCCTGTCCCGGATAGTCGGCAATGAGCAAATACCAAGCGTGGGCGAACGCCACTGTCACCGCCAGTACGCACCGGAGGGCGTCCATGACGATGAAAGCCCCGCTTGCCCGCGTCTCTACACCGCAGTCGCGCGCCTGCGGATCGCCGCCCCCGTCTGTTTGGTCCACCGCCCCCATGCGGATAATACGACGCCCGGGCGCGCATCCCTTGCGCCATCTACAAGATTTCTACGGCGACGCTCTATGACAGCGACGCAGTCAGCCGCTGACGTGCGCGATACAGGCGCGTCTCGACCGCCTTTTCGCTGATCCCAAGCGTCTCGGCGGTCTCAGCCTGGCTCAGCCCCTCGATCGTGCGGAGCACCAGCGTCTCGCGCAGATTGCCCGGCAGTTCGGCGATGGCGGCCGTGACATGCCGCAATTCCTGGCGATCGGCGGTCGCGGTTTCGATCGACGGCGTCGCGTCGGCGGTGTCGGCGGCATGATCGATCGGCAACACGACCGCGATCAGGCGGCGTATCGCCCGGCGGCGGCGCCAGTCGCGGGCCTTGTTGATCGCGATGCGCGAAAGCCAGGGGCGCATCGACCGCGCCATGTCGTAGCGCCGCAGCGCGCGATGCGCGGCGACGAAAGCTTCCTGCACGATGTCGAGCGCTTCGTCGTCGTCACCGACGATACGCGCGACGAGCCGGTGCAGTGGATCCTTATGGCGGCGCACGATTTCGGCGAACGCCAGCTGACTTCCACCAAGGCACAGGGCGACCAGTTCGCCGTCCGTGCGGTCGGCAAGTGCGTCGGTCACCGTGCGTCTTCGGTCAGTGCCTTGGTCACTGCGGCGTCAAACTTCGCCGCCTGATCGGGTTTGAGCAGCGCCCGCATCGCGAAGATATGCGCCAGCGTTTCCTTCTGAAGCTCCCCCATCGTGCGGTGCGAAGCATCGACCGCGGCGGCGACGCGCGGGCCGTTGCCGTGCTCGGCGGCGATCGCTTCGGCAAGCCGGGCGTTCTCGGCCTTCATTTCCAGTTCGAGCGCGCGACGGCGCACGGCAAACGCTTCCTCAAGTACATGCAGCTGCCGTTCCTGAGCCGGGTCCAGACTCAATTGGTCGTGAAGAACCGCATGGAGCTCAGCCCCGGGCTGTGCCGCCGGTTCGACAAGATATCGTCCGGCGACCACCCCGAGCAATGCGGCGAGGAAAACCAGTATCACGATGATCCCGGTGCGCCGTGTGTTCATCGGGTCGCGCCCAGCAGTGTCGATGGGGCGAGCGGGCTGGACGCGCCCAAAGGCGACAGCACCGGCGCGGCCTGCGCATCGGTCGATGGAACGACATTGCTGAAAACGCCGAGCGCCAGTGCCAGGCCCATCGCCCCCAACGTGGTGCCGGCACCAAAGCCCGCAACCGGCTGTTGCGCGATCGCATTCAGGACTCGGTCTTCCAGACCCGCCAGTCCCCGATGCGGCGTTCCTGTCGCCAGCCGCTGAAGGGCATCGTCGATATTGGTTTGCATGACTGCCTCGTAATCCGCTGCTTCCCATACGTATGAGAATGCACGATCCCTCAACTACGCCGGTTTGAGGGGTAAAAACCGGTACTGCGTATTGGGGGCATATCATAGGAGTTCGAGATGAAGTTCAATCCATTCGCCGCCGTCATCGCCGCCCTCGCCATGGTGCTGATCCCGGCAACCGCGTTCGCACATCCCAAGCTGGTCGCGGCGACGCCCGCCGCGAACGCAACGGTCGCGCGCACGACGACGATCACGCTGACCTTCAGCGAGCGCCTGACGCCCAAGCTTTCCACTGCCACGCTGATCATGACCGGGATGCCGGGAATGGCGAACCACCCCGAAATGAAGATGGCGGGCGTCACCAGCGCCGTTTCCGCCGATGGCAAGTCGATCATCCTCACCTCGGCCAAGCCGTTGCCCGCTGGCAGCTACCGCGCTGACTGGGTCGTGATTGGCGCGGACACGCATCGCATCACCGGCCAGCACAGCTTCAGCGTCCGCTGATCATGAGCGACTGGGTGGCGGTCGGCCTGCGCTTCGCCGCCTATGCCGATCTCATGCTGTTGGCGGGCCTCGCCATGGGTGGCGGTCTCGGTCGACATGCGCCGGCGATTGGCGGACGTGTAATAGGCTGGCTGGCCATACTAGGCGTAGTCATCACAATCGCCCAGCTTGCTGCGACGTCCTTGGCCATGACTGGCTACGACCTGGCCATACTGGATCGGGAAATGCTCACGTTCATGGCGTTTGAAACGCCGATGGGCATCTCCCATATCGTGCGCGCCGCAGCGCTCGGATTGCTAGCGGCGTTCCAGCTCGCCGGGCGGGCGAGCAGGCCGGTTGCGGCCGCGCTGGCGCTCGTTGCGCTGGGTTCGCTAGCCTGGACCGGTCATGCCGGCGCATCCGAAGCGGCGCTGGGCTGGGCGCACCGCAGCAGCGATATTGTTCATCTGGTTGCGGGCGCGCTGTGGATTGCAGCGCTGGCGATGTTCGTGCGGCTCCTGCTGTTAGACTTTGCGACGCCGGGCGCGGCGACAACGGCGCTCGCCGCACTGGCACGCTTCTCCGGCATCGGTGGGATCATCGTCGCGGCGATCGTCGTCAGCGGAGCGATCAACCTTGTCGCAATCGTCGGGGTCGACGGTCTCTCCACGACATTTGGAACACCATACGGACAGCTACTTGTGCTGAAGCTCACCCTGTTTGGCGTCATGCTTGCTCTGGCCGGATTCAACCGCTGGCGGCTCGTGCCGACCCTGGAGATGGCATTGGGCGGCGATAGGCAGGCCATCGCGCAGCACCGATTGCGGCTGGCGATCCTGGTCGAGACGGTGGCGGCGGTGCTCATCCTCGCTATTGTGGCGATCCTTGGAACTTTGTCACCGGTCGACTGACTGGCACGGATCGTCCGTCCGGGCGTTGTGGTGGATCTTAGGAGAAAGCCATGAAGAATCTTGCAATCCCGCTATTGCTCGCCGGGTCGCTGACGGTGGCAGGTTGTTCTGACAATGCGCAGCAGAATAGCGCGCACGATATGGCCGCCACGTCGGCCGCCAACGGAACGATGCCGATGGACATGTCAGCCGCCAGCCCCGGCGACCCGCCGGCGACCCAGGGGTACAAGAAGTCGATGAACGACATGATCGCCAACATGCCAAAGTACACTGGCGAGGCCGACACGGATTTCATGCGGCAGATGAAGGGGCATCATCAGGCGGCGATCGCCATGGCCGAAACCGAACTGC
Organism: Sphingomonas sp. J315; assembly: GCF_024666595.1. NCBI lineage: Bacteria > Pseudomonadati > Pseudomonadota > Alphaproteobacteria > Sphingomonadales > Sphingomonadaceae > Sphingomonas > Sphingomonas sp. J315. Next base: position 934,481 of record NZ_CP088296.1, read on the forward strand.
GTCACGGTGACGATCCAGAGGCGCGGGCGTTGGCGGAGAAGATCATCAGAGACCAGCGCGCGGAGATCGCCGAAATCGACACTTGGCTGGCGGCCCAGAAATAAGCAGCTTGACCCTGACATGATGTCAGACATTATTGCCGGGTCATGGAGGACGACTCGATGACCCATGCCGACCATAACGCTCATAACAAACACAGCTGTTGCGCGACCCAGCCCTCAACGTCGGCAGTCAGAGATCCCGTATGTGGCATGACCGTCGACCCCGCGACAACGGCGCATCATGCCGCGCACGACGGCGAAGATTACCACTTTTGCAGCGCTGGCTGTCGGACCAAATTTGTCGCCGACCCTGACAAATATCTGAGCAATGCCCCGCGTCCGGAACCCAAGGCAATGCCGGGCGCGATCTGGACCTGTCCGATGCATCCTGAAGTCCGTCAGGAGGGTCCGGGCACCTGCCCGATTTGCGGCATGGCGCTCGAACCGGAGGAGCCTTCACTCGACGATGCGCCCAATCCGGAGCTGGTCGATTTCACCCGCCGCTTCTGGGTATCCGCCGCGCTCGCAGTACCACTGCTAATCGTGTCGATGGTCGCCGAGATGCTGGGCATCGAGATCGTCAGCCCCGCCGCGTCGCCCTGGGTTCAACTCGCGCTTTCTGCGCCGATCGTGTTGTGGGCGGGCAAGCCTTTCTTCGAGCGTGGCTGGATATCGATCCGGACGCGGCGCCTCAACATGTTCACGCTGATCGCGATCGGCGTCGGTGCCGCTTTCCTCTACAGTCTGGTCGCGACTTTCGCGCCTGGCCTGTTCCCGCCCACGTTCCGCATGCACGGCGGCATGGTGCCAGTCTACTACGAGGCAGCGGGCGTCGTGGTGACGCTGGTGTTGCTCGGGCAAGTGCTGGAACTGCGCGCCCGCGCGGCGACGGGACGCGCGATCCGCGCGCTGATGGATCTTGCGCCCAAGACCGCGCGCCGCATCCGCGGTGACGGCTCGGAGGAAGAAGTGTCACTCGGTGACGTGGCGGCGGGCGACAAGCTGCGCATCCGGCCGGGCGATGCGGTTCCGGTTGACGGCATAGTTATCGAAGGGCGTTCGTCGGTCGATGAATCGATGCTCACCGGTGAGTCGTTAGCAGTCGGGAAGTCGGCAGGCGATGCGCTGACCGGCGGAACCGTTAACGGTACTGGCAGCCTCGTCATGGAAGCCCGTGCGGTGGGCGCGGACACGATGCTTGCACGGATCGTGCGGATGGTTGCCGAGGCACAGCGCAGCCGCGCCCCGATCCAGGCGGTTGCCGACCGCATTTCGGGCTGGTTCGTGCCGCTGGTGGTCGCAATCGCGATCGCGGCGTTCATCGTATGGAATTTCGTTGGACCGGAGCCGCGCTTCGGCCACGCACTGCTCAATGCCATCGCGGTCCTGATCATCGCCTGTCCGTGTGCGCTTGGCCTCGCCACCCCAATGTCGATCATGGTCGGCACGGGTCGCGGCGCACATGCTGGCGTCCTCGTCAAGAATGCTGAAGCGCTACAGGCACTGGAAAAGGTCGATACGCTCGTGATCGACAAGACCGGCACGATCACCGAAGGCAAGCCGAGGCTCGTTGCCACCCAAGCCCTGCCGGGATTCGACCAAGACGATTTGCTTGGCCTAGCCGCTGCGGTCGAGGCACAATCCGAGCATCCGCTCGCACACGCCATCGTGACGGCCGCGACGGAACGCGGTGCCATCGTTGGAAAGGTGGAGAACTTCGAATCCCAGACCGGTCTGGGTGTCAGCGGAGTGATCGATGGCCGCATCGTCGCGATCGGCAACGCTGCGCAGATGACCCGCGTCGGCGCCGATCCGTCCGCGCTGGAGGCTGCTGCCGACCCGCACCGGAAGACTGGAGCCGGGGTCATGTTCATCGCTATCGACGGGTCGCCGGCAGGACTGCTCGCGGTCGCCGATCCGGTCCGCGCCAATGCCCGCGAGGCGATCGCCGCGCTGCGCGCCGAGGGTCTGAAAGTCATCATGCTTACGGGCGACAACCAGGCCACTGCCGACGCGGTCGCGCACGCGGTAGGCGGCCTTGACGATGTTCGTGCCGATCTCAGGCCAGAGGACAAGGCGCGTATCGTTGACGAACTGAAGGCGGCTGGGGCGAAGGTCGCAATGGCCGGCGACGGCATCAACGACGCGCCCGCACTGGCGGCGGCGGACGTGGGGCTGGCGATGGGAACGGGTACCGATGTGGCGATCGAGAGTGCGGGGATGACGCTGACCCGTGGAGATTTGACCGCGATCGTCCGAGCACGCAGACTGGCCGATGCGACGATGCGCAACATCCGCCAGAATCTATTCTTCTCGTTCCTCTTCAACGGGCTCGGCGTACCGATTGCGGCGGGCGTGCTCTATCCCCCGTTCGGCATCCTGATGTCGCCGATGTTCGCGGGCGCGGCGATGGCGCTGTCTTCCTTCACCGTCGTCCTCAATGCCCTGCGCTTAAACCAGGTGAAACTATGAAAATCGGACCCGCGTCGGAGGCGAGCGGTGTCTCGCAGCGGATGATCCGGCACTACGAGAAGATCGGCCTCGTCCCGGCACCGCCGCGCCGGGACAGCGGCTACCGCGATTATTCCGACGCCGACATGCATCGGTTGCGCTTCATCGCCAACGCCCGCGACCTTGGCTTCCCTATCGAAGAGATCAGAACGCTGCTTGATTTGTGGGACGACGGCGCACGGTCGTCGGCCGACGTTAAGTCGCTGGCGACCGCGCGCGCCGAGGAACTACACCGCAAGGCAGAGGCGCTCGAAAAAATGCGGCGAGCGCTGCTTGATCTGGCGGCACGCTGCTGCGGTGACGACCGCCCCGACTGCCCGATCATAGACTCGCTTGAACGACCGGCCTGATGTTCTTCTTTGGTCGCATTGCGTTCGTGAACGATCAGGGCGCATGATCAACTACGCGCGATTTGCTCTAGGCGACAGTCTCGTGTTGCTCGGTGGGGTGTGCTGGGGCCTGGGCAGGCCTTTCTTGATGATCAAGGGCCGCATCAACCGGCACGCCTTCGTTCCGGCGGAAAACATGCTTGGTCCGTGGAAATCCAGCCTTTTCCAGAAGATATGATGGTGCTATTGATGGTGTTGGTGATTTCCCACTGCCAATTCGCGTAGGAAATCAGCTACTTGGGTGCCGATGGGAGTGTTCTTCTGGCACCAGCCACCCATTCGCAGCACCTCGCGCGAATGAGCTAAAGCCCCGGAAAACCTAGATTTTTTCCCGATCAGGGTCCCGGCACGTCCGCAATCATTCACGTCTAATCCGGGGCTGTGACGGGGGCTGTTTCGCGGACTGCGAAATCGCGTCCTTTGCGACGGTTCAACATCGAAGACCCGCGCCGCGAGCGCGGTCATATGCGCAGCAACCGTTCGACCAGTTCGCCCAGATTGGCGCCGTCGGGGAGCCAGTAGTTCGTCTCCGAATTGATGATTTGCGTGCAACTGGACGGCGAACAGCCCTTGGACGGCGTCCCGACGATCGGCGCAAATTGCCACCGGGCGATCGCGACGCGCCAGCGGAACTCAGCCGGCCAGCGGCGTCGCATCCCAATCGCGGGCGGCGACAGCGCATACCGCCCGTTCCAGCGCGCGCATCAGCGCCGCGTCCACGAGCAGTGCGCGGGTGAGGCCGATATCCCGCTCTGCCAGTGCCCGCGCGAAGCCCGCCGCGTCTGTGCCCCCGGCAAGCTCAGCCATCGCCGCCGCATGCGGATCGGCGATCGGCGTGCCAGAGCGCGCGCGTTCGTGCAGGAACACGATCCACCCCGCCAACGCCGTGACGATATGTCCAGGCAACACGCCAGCAGCGCGGTTCGCCGCCAGCGAGTCCCCTAGCCGATAGGGAATCTTCTGCGACCCATCGATCGCGATCTGCTCCAGCCGATGGACGATCGCCGGATTGCGGAAGCGCTGCATCACGTCGGCGCGATACTGATCCAGGTCGAGCCCCGGCACGGTACCGACAAAGGGCTGAATTTCGTCGCGCACCATATCGTCGGCGAAGCGTGCCAGCGCGACGTCGCACATGGCTTCCGCCACCGACCCCGCCCCGCGCAGCAGGCCAAGATAGGCGATGCTCGAGTGCGCGCCGTTGAGGATGCGGAGCTTGGCCCGTTCCCATGCCGCCACGTCGCTGGTCAGGATGACGCCCACAGCCTCGAGGTCGGGGCCGAAGTCGATGCCGCGATCCTCGACCACCCATTGTGCGAAGGATTCGCGCTGGACCGCCGCCGCATCCTCGACACCGAGTTGCGCGGCCAGGTCCGACAGGAAGCAGGCATCGCTCGCCGGCGTGATCAGAATCGACCATCGTGCACGGCACCGCGACCTCCGTCGCGATCCATGCCGCCAGTTCGGCATCGATCTGCCCCGCATAGGCGACCAACGCCGCGTGCAGCTTGCGCCCATTGTCCGCCAGATTGTCGCACGGCATGACCGTGAACGGCGCGACTCTCGCTGATCGTCGCGCGGCAAGCCCCTGGACGATCCAGCCCACAACCGAGCGCGGCATCGCTGCCCCTGCCAGATCGTGGACGATGTCGGGGTGGGCCAAATCAAGCGTCCCGTCGGGCGCAAGGCAATAGCCCTTTTCGGTGACGGTCGAAGTGACCAGCCGCACGCCCGGATCGGCCAGCAAGGCGCTGGTATGCGCCGCATCCTCTGGGCCAAGGAACGCGCTGTGTGCGCCGATCACCCGCAGCGACGGCGCCGCGTCGCGGATTGCCAGCGTGTACAGCCCATCCTGCGCCGCCAGCGCATCGACTGTGCCGCGCGTCCGCATCGACACCGCCGCAATCCCCCAGCGCGGGTCATCGGCCAGCAGGCGATCGATATAGGCCGCCTGATGCGCGCGGTGAAACGCGCCGGGACCGAAATGGACGATGCCGGTGGACAGCGCAGGCCGCCCTGCTGGCGTCTCCACGCTCGCGGGCAGGCTGGACAAGGTGGCGCGGCAAAGAACGGTCACAGCGTTACTCCACGTTTCCAGATAGCAATCTCGCGCTCGCCGTTGCGTTCTGCGGCGGTTTCCTGACCGGAAGCAATCGCGACGATCGCCTGAAGCAATGCAGAGTCGGCCGCGTCCATCCCCGCGTCGAGCACCATTCCTGCATCGAAGTCGATCCAGCCAGACTTGCGCGCGGCAAGGTCGTGATTGGACGCAATCTTGATCGTCGGCACCGGAAAGCCGAGTGGCGTCCCGCGCCCGGTGGTGAACAGGATCGCCGTCGCCCCGGCAGCCGCCAGCGCCGTCGACGACACCGCGTCGTTGCCGGGTGCCTCCAGCAGGGTCAGCCCCCGCGCCGTGATCCGCGCGCCATAGTTGATCACATCGGCGACCGGGCTCGTGCCGCCCTTTTGCACCGCGCCGAGCGATTTCTCCTCGAGCGTGGTGATCCCGCCCGCGACATTTCCGGGCGAGGGGTTTTCCGACACGGGTTCGCCATGGTCGATGAAATGCTGCTTGAAGCCGTTTACCAGTTCCACGATCGCATCAAAGACGTCGCTTGACGCTGCGCGATCCATCAGCAGATGTTCGGCCCCGAAAATCTCGGGAATCTCGGTCAGGATCGCACTACCGCCCGCCGCGGTCACATGATCGGCCATCCGCCCCACCAGCGGGTTCGCGGTCAGGCCCGACAGTCCGTCGGAGCCTCCGCACTTGACCCCCCAGAACAAGCGCTTGGAGTCCGACCGGGCTACGCTCTGCGGTCGCCGCCTGTGCGAGTTCCTCGACCAGCGCGACCCCCTCGGCCACCTCGTCCATGCTCATCTGGGCAACGAGGAACCGCACCGATCCGCGCCGCGCTTCGGGGATTTCGTCGAGCAGCGCCGCGACCTGATTTTCCTCGCACCCCAGCCCGATGATCACCGCGCCGCCAGCATTGGGATGGCATGCGAGGCTCGCCAGGATCGCGCGCGTGCCGTCAAGGTCATGGCCAAGCTGCGAACAGCCATGCGGATGCGCAAAGGCATGCACACCATCGACCAGATGCGCGACCCGCTCCCCCGCCTGTCGCGCGATGCGTTCCGCCGTCCGCGCGACGCAGCCAACCGTCGGCAGAATCCAGATTTCGTTGCGTGTCCCGACCCGGCCGTCGGCGCGGCGATAGCCCATGAACGTCGCAGCCCCTGCCGCATGTTCCGGCGTCGTCGCGTTTCCGGGCGCATAGGCATAGCTGCCCTGCCCGCCCAGCGCAGTCGCCAGATTATGCGAATGAACATGCGCTCCCGGAGCAATCGACTGGCTCGCCCGCCCGATCGGAAATCCAAACTTGCGCACCGGCGCGCCGCGCTCGATCGGGCGCAACGCCACCTTGTGCCCGCGCTCCACGACATCCACCAGCCTCAGGCTGCCGCCGTCATACTCGACAAGGTCGCCCGCCGCGCCGGACTCCAGCATCGTCAGCACATCGTCATGCGGGACGACCTTCAGCGCCTTGGGCATTCTAGAAACTCCGGGAGTCCGCAACACATGCCTTAGGCGAAACATCGTTCATCATACAATATACCCAGGTCGCCCATCTACAGACCGTTGCGCGGCACGATGTTGCGCGACGGTCTGACGGCGCGTTCCTTGCCCGTCTGGTTGCGGAACGTCACGTACCGGACTGGGAAGCGGCGATACTCGTCTATGAACTGACCAACGGGCCGGTGCGCAAGGCGCATAAGGTCGCTAGCCCGGCTGCCCGGGCATAACCCGACCGAAGGACGCGCGCGCGCAGCGCGAGCGCATAGTCGTGAGGGAGGGCGCAGCGTCGCGCTGCGCCCTCCTTCCGTCAGAAGTCGGCGGTCACCGACAGTTTGAAGGTGCGCGGCAAGCCTTGCAGCAGCGACGCATCGAAGGTCGGGAAGCTGGTGAACGAAGCCGCCCAATAGCGATCGTTGAGCACATTATCGACATTGGCGCGGAAGGTGACCGGGCTGCCGCCCATCACCGTCACGAACCGCGCGCCGAGGTCGAAGCGGGTCCATGCGCCCAGTTCCAGCGTGTTGCGCATCGTCACCATCTGCGGCCCGGTGTGCATCACCCGCCCGGTGACGGTAAGGCCGCCCACCACGTCCCATTCGACATTCGCGTTGGCGGTATAGTCGGGCACGCCGACCGCCTTCATGCCGTTCAGCGTCGCATCCGCGTTCCGGGTCAGCTTTGCGTCGTTGATCGCGGCACCGGCGATGAGGCGCAGCCCCGTGGTCAGTTCGCCGTCGAGCGCGAGTTCGACGCCCCGATTGCGCTGCTCGCCCTCGACGACGAAGATGCGGGTCGGCCCCGTCGCGGGCAGCGGCGAAATGTCGCGCGTGAATGCATTCGGGCGCTTGAGCTGGTAGAATGCGAGCGATGCGTTGAAATCGCCGATCGCCGCCTTGCCGCCAAACTCATATTGCGTGGTCTTGAACGGCGCGAACACTTCGCCCGAGTTGATCAGCGCGGCATCGACCGGCGCGACGCTGCCGGCGACCAGCCCTTCGATCCGGTTGGCATAGAGCGAGATGCTTTCGCTCGGCTTGATGACCAGGCCGACGACAGGCGTGGTGGTGCCCTTCTTGTACCGGCTGGTCTGGCCGCCCGGCGGGATCGCGCCGGTCTGGTTATAGGCGTAGCGGCGATCCTCGATGATCTGGTGGCGCAGACCGACGGTCAGGAACACCATATCGTCGGCAAAGCCCAGCGTGTCGGACACGTAGAAGCTGTGATAGCGGGTCCGCGCGACCGGGAAGGGATTGGTCAGATTGCCGCCCCGCACCGTCGTTTCGGCAGGGCGCGCGACCTGGACCGGGTTGTATATGTTGGTCGTGTAGGTGCCATAGCGCTGATAGGCGTTGCGGTTGACCTGCCAGCTGAGCGATCCGCCCAGATTGAGCTGGTGCGAAATGCCGAACGTGTTGCCCTTCACGCGGAAGCCGGCCTGCGCGGCTTCGTTATTGTCGGTGCGGGGCGTGAATTGTGCGTTGCCGCTGACCGCGGCGCCCGTCGTCAGGTTGGTGAGGGTGACCGCATTGAGCGAAACGCCCTCTTCCATTCCGTCGCGCGCGCCGAACGAGGCGTAGAACATCGCGTTTTCGGCAAAGTCATATTCCAGGCCGACGATGCCGAACACGTCGCGCTGCTCATAGGTCTGCCATTGCTGCGAATAATTGACGTCGCCGCGCGGCACGACCGGGATCACGGTGGTTGTGGTCGGGATCGCGACCTTGTGGCGCAAACCGCGCACGAACAGCCGCTGATAGGCGAAGTCGGCGGTCAGGCGCAGGTCGCCCGAGTTCCAGTCGAAACTCGCACCCAACACGGTGGCTCGGCGGAACTCGTCGTCCACCGCCGTGTCGCCCGCACGGAACGCGCCGTTGAGGCGGACACCGAATTCGCCATTGCCGAAGCGCCGTCCGAAATCGAATGCACCACCGAAATGCGCCGTGCCCGAATAGTTGAGCGTCGCGCGGTTCAGATCCTTCGCAGCTGCGCGCTTCGAGATGAGGTTGATGCCGCCGCCCAGGCCCGAGCCGCCCGGCGCCGCACCGTTGAGGAAGGCACTGGCACCGTTGAGCACCTGGACCTGATCGTACAGCTCCGGTGCGACCAGCTGGCGCGGCGTCAGGCCATACATGCCATTGAACGCGATATCGTCCGAGGCGAGGTTGAACCCGCGCACCACGAACAGCTCGGCGGGCGTGCCGAACGCGGTGCTGACGCGGATCGCAGGATCGTTCTCGAGTACCTGTCCGAGCGTCTGGGGCTGCTGGTTGAGGATCAGCGCGGAATTGTAGCTCTTGACCGAGAAGGGCGTGTCCATCGCGTCCTGATCGCCCAGCGCGCCGAGCTTGCCGCTGCGGCTGACCTGGCTCTGGTTGTCGCGCTGGGCGGTGATGAGCACTTCGTCATCGCTCTGCGTATCCTGCGCGAGGGCCGGCACGCTGGCCAGCATGGCCGCAGCCATCGCCGCAAGGCCGGTTCCGCGCAGTGCATTCTTCCTGGAAACCATGATACTTCCCCCGAACTGGTTGTGTGTTCCCTCCCGACACGGCTGGATCTGGGTCCAAGCCTGTTATCGCAGGATCAACATGTCCGCCGGAACTGGCCCTTGAAACATCCAGTTCCCACACATGCGGGGGTCCAATCGGCAAGATTGCGATGCCCCCCGGTAAAGCATTCAGCCGAAACGCTGAACGCCGCCGACAATGGTCCGTAGCACTGTCGTTCGCTTAAGCAAATGCGAATCAATCGCGAATAGATCCTGATCCATGACCGCGAAGTCGGCGAGATAGCCGGGCGCGATCAGCCCCATTTTCATGTCGTTGAACCCGGCATAGGCACCCTCACTGGTGTAGCAGCGCAGTGCCTGGGCCAGCGTCACCCGCTGCGCGGGATGCCAGCCATCGGGATGCTTGCCGTCCAGCGTTTCGCGGTTGACCGCGGCGTCGAGGCCGGTGAACGGGTCCATCGGCGCGACCGGCCAGTCCGACCCCATGCAGACATGCGCGCCGGACCGGACCAGCGATCCAAAGGCAAAGCTCGTCTCCAGCCGTTCTTCGCCGATCCGGCGCACCGCCCAGCGGCCATCGTCGATCGCATGATAGGGCTGAACCGACGCCACGATATCCTGCGCCTTGAAGCGCGGGATGGCGTGCGGCTTCATGTGCTGGACATGCTCGACCCGAAAGCGGCGGTCGCGCGGCCCATTGGCCCTGGCAACGGCGGCGAGCGTGTCGAGGACGATGTCGTTTGCCTCGTCCCCGATCGCATGGGCGGTGACCTGAAGTCCGGCCTTGTCCGCGCCCTCGGTCCAGCGGCGCAGGTCGGCGGGATCGGTGACGATAATCCCGCGCGTGGTCGGATCATCGAGATAGGGTTCGTAGAACTTCGCGGTGCGCGAGCCCAGCGATCCGTCGAACGCGACCTTGCACCCGCCCCATTGCACCCAGTCGTCGCCGCGCCCTTCGCGTGCAATCAGCGCAGCCTGCGCCTCCCAGTCCTGAAGCGGCAGATAATGACGGAAGCGGATGCCCGCTTCGCCCCGCGCATGCAGGCGGCGGGTGCAATCGAAGCTGACCGATTCCTTCTCGGTCGGATGGACCTGTGTCACCCCCTTGCTGAGCGCGAGCGCAATGCCGCTGCGCGCGGCGGCATCGATCTGCGCATCGCTCTTTTGCCCGATTGCGCGCAGCACCATGTCCTTTGAGGCGTCCTTGACGATGCCAGTCGGCTCGCCGTCGGGATCGCGTTCGATCACGCCCCCAGGCGGGGCGACCGAATTGCGGTCGATCCCCACCAGCTTGAGCGCCAGCGAGTTCAGCAACAGCATGTGCAGATCATAGCGGATCACCGCGACCGGCGTGTCGGGAGTGACCGCGTCGATCCATTTGCGGTGCGGCATTTCGCCGCCCCAGCGGTCCTGATCCCAATTGCCGCCCTCCAGCCATTGCCCCTTGGGCAGTGCCTTTGCGGCAGCGGCGACGCGCTCGACGAATTCCTTCGGATTGGCGGCGTCGCGCAACGACGCCTGCGACAGCATGATCGACGCCTTCACGAAATGAACATGCGGGTCGATGAAGCCAGGGGTCACGAACGCCCCTTGCAGGTCGACGACACGGGTGCGCTTGCCGGTCCGCGCGCGCACCGCATCGGCCCCGATCGCCGCAATGCGGTCGCCCTTCACGCCGATCGCGTCGGTGCGGACATCCGGCCCCGCCCCTGTCCAGACCTTTGCATTGATATAGGCGGTGTCGAGCAGATCATCGCTGCCGGCCAATGCGCGATGGCTGATGGCGGCGACGGCACTGCCGACACCAAGGGCGACGACGCTACGGCGACCGATCATCACTTGCCTCCCTTGACGCGCGGTGGGTTCTCGGCGCGCCATTTGTCGAGCTTGGCCAGCCAAGTTGCAGCGGACAGCGGGCCATAGGTCTTTGAATCGGTATGTTCGGCGATCAGCTCGCGGATGCCGACAAAATAGGCCGGGCCGCTCTCCATTCCCAGCTCCTTGCGCTTCTTCGCCATCGCCGCCTGTTGCTCGGCGGTCGGTTTGCGCCCCGTCACCGGCTTGAAGATGATGACGTCGAAATCCGCGCCATTTTCATGAAAGAACAGCTGGATCGGCGGCTGCCCACCCGCCGCCGCGACCTCGTCCACCTGCGCGATGCGGCGGATGAAATCCTCCTGCTTGCCCGGGGCGAGCTTGAAGATCTCGAACCACGCTTCGGGCCATTGTTCGGACTCGGCTGCCGGTGGCGGGGCGTCCTGGGCGAGCACCGGCGGGGCGGCGAGCAGGGCGAGGGCGAGCATCGGATAGTTCATCTGGTTTCCTCCCGTTTCCGTACAAGCTCTGCCCAAGCAGTGGATCGGAAAACATCCAAGTTGAGGGAGTTCGCGGGACCAGTGCGGTTCATCCCGCTGCCTCACGCAGCGCGGCGATGGCGGTGCGCGCCTCATGCTCATTCAGGCTGGCAAAGCCGATGCGCAGGCCACGCGGCGCATCGTCGCGGGTCATGAACGATCGCGACGCGGCAAAGCGCAGCCCCATCGCGGCGGCGCGCGCCTCCATCGTATCGAGATCGGTGTTCGGAAAGCGCAGCCAGAAGGCGAGCCCGCCATCGGGCATCCTGTATTCCACCAGGTCGCCCAGGCCGCGGTCGATTTCCCGCGCGAAATTCTCCCGCCGTTTCGCATAGACCTGTCGCACCTTGCGCGCATGGCGGCGCAACTCGCCATTCTCGATCAGTTCGGCGGCGGCATTTTCGGTGAGCGTGTTACCCATGCCGTCGGTCAGCGACACCATGTGCGCGATCGCGTCGATCACCGGCGGCGGCGCAGCGACATAGCCGATGCGCAATGCCGGCAGCAGCAGCTTGGACATCGACCCGACATAGATGACATGGCCGGGGCCATAGCCGGCCATCGGCAGCAGCGGTTGCGATTCGAAATGGAACTCATGGTCGTAATCATCCTCGATGATCGCGAAACCGAACTGGTGGGCGAGTTCCAGCAGCCGCAGCCGCCGCTCGGGGCGCAGCGACACGGTCGTAGGGAACTGGTGATGCGGGGTCAGGAATACCGCACGCACCGCGTTGCGGCGACAGGCACGCTCGACCGCCTCGACGTCGATCCCGTCTTCGTCCAGCCCGACCGACACGATGTTCGCGCCCAATGATCGGCAGGCGGCAACCGCCGGTTCATAGGTCAGCGCCTCGACGATCACCGAATCGCCGGGGCGAACCAGCACATGGGCGGCGAGGAAGATGCCGTTCTGGCTGCCTCGGGTGATGCAGATGTTTTCTGCGGTGACGGGAAGGCCGCGCTGGCTCTTCAGCATCGTCGCGATGCTTTCCCGCAGCGGCAAGGATCCGCGTGGGTTGCCGTACTGGAACAGGTTTTCGCGCGATGCGCGCTGGGCGGCGGCGCGATAGGCGCGGGCGAGCAGGTCGGCGGGGAACAGGCGGCCGTCGGGTGCGCCTTCGTCCAGCTTGAGGCCGGGGCCGGACGGCAGCGCCAGGGGGGCGTTCGGGCGGCGGCGCGTAGCGATAGTCGATAGGCGCGTCGCTCATCGTCGCCTCGACCCCGGCGCGCTGGCGGTTGACCGGTTCGGGCAGCGAGGCGGAGACCATCGTCCCGCGCGTTCCCGCCGAATCGAGCCAGCCCTGCGCGATCAGATCCTCATAGGCCAGCACCACTGTCTTGCGGTTGACCCGCAATATGGTCGCCAGTTCGCGGCTGCTGGGAAGATAGGTGCCCGACGTCAGCCGTCCGCGCTCGATGTCGCGGATCAACGCCTGAATGATCTGCATATAGATGGGAACGTCGCGGGACGGATCGATGCGATCCCCCAGGCTGACTTGCCACGGTCGCAGCATTGGACCATCTCCATTGCAATAAATTGGCCTATGTCGGGTCCAATGCTAACCGCAATAAAACGGTCACGCAACCGGGCGGTGGACCATCGACCTTTTATGAATTGGTGCTTGTCCCTACCCCAGTCATCGGAAACAAGGGGGCCATTCGATACGGGTAACGGGGCAGATGAGTGAAGCGGACGGCATGACGGGGGCAGGGGTTCCGCTGTTCGAACGGTTCGGCGATGCCGATGTTCGCGCGCTGGTCGAGGCGCATCCGCTCGCCTGGGTCTGCGGCGGTCCGGCCGCAGCCATGGAAGCGAGCCTGCTGCCGCTGATCGGCGTGTTCGACGATGCCGGGCGGCTGGTCGAGCTGATCGGACATCTGATGCGCTCCAACCCGCTCCATGCCGCGCTGGTCGTTGATCCGCAGGCGACGATGCTGTTCACCGGCCCGCACGCCTATGTCAGTCCCGAACATGCGGGACGGCGCGACTGGGCACCGACCTGGAACTATGCGCAGCTGACGATCGGTGCGGAGGTCGAATTCGACAGCGCCTTGACCGAAATGTCTCTCAAGGTTTTGGTCGATGCGATGGAGGCGGGGAGACCTGCGGCCTGGGGCGTGGAGGAGCTGGGGCCGCGCTATCATGCGATGCTCGACCGGATCATCGGGTTTCGCGCACGGGTGACCCGTGTCTCGGGCAAGTTCAAGCTGGGGCAGGACGAGGATTCGGCGACGCTGGACGCGATTCTCGATGCGCTGCCTGATGGCGACATTGCGGCGTGGATGCGCCGGTTCAACCGGGGGCGGTGAGCGATGCGGCGGGGGAACAGGATCGGGTGCGGCGTTGCGGCCATGGCGCTGCTTGCTGCGCCCATTGCGGGGGCGCAATCGGTGGCACCCTGGACGCTCGACCCGTTCCCCAGCCGGTATCAGACCCCGGCGCCCGACGACATGCTGCTGCGCGGCGCGACCATACTCGACGGCGCGGGCGGGCGGATCGACGGCGGCGACGTGCTGGTGCGCGGCGGCAGGATCGTCGCTGTGGGCAAGGGAATCGCCAATCCCGGCGTGCGTGAAGTCGATGCCAACGGCCGTTGGGTCACGCCCGGCGTGATCGACGTCCACAGCCATGGCGGCACCTGGGTACTCCCGCTTACCGCGATCGACCGCGAAGCGAGCGACGTGTCGGAGGTGGCGACGCCCGACAGCGCCGACACCTGGATCGAGACGGCGGTGAACCCGCAGGACATGGCGTTCGACCGCGCACTGGCGGCGGGGGTGACGACGATCCAGATCCTTCCCGGATCGACCCCGATCTTTGCCGGGCGATCGGTGGTGGTGAAGCCGGTGCGTGCGCCGACCGTGTGGGGCATGAAGGCCGTGGGCAGTGTCCAGGGATTCAAGATGGCGTGCGGCGAGAACCCCAAGAGCTGGGGTGCCGACGACAAGAATGATGGCCCGACCAGCCGCCAGGGCGTAGTCGCATTCATGCGCCAGTCCTTCCTCGACGCGCAGGCGTACAAGCGCGCGGTGGAGCGCGGCGCGGCGGTCGAGCGCGACCTCAAGCTCGAGACGCTGGCCGGGATTTTGGCGGGTGATATCCGGGTCAATTTCCATTGCTATCGCGCCAACGACATCGCGTCGGTGATGGCGGTGGCGAAGGAGTTCGGCTTCACCATCGGCGCGATCCATCACGCGACCGAAGCGTACAAGATCCCCGGCCTGTTGCGTGAGGCGGGAACCTGCGCTGCGGTCTGGGCCGATTGGTGGGGCTTCAAGATGGAGGCCCAGGACGCAGTGCGCGCCGAAGCCCCGCTGCTGGAGCGCGCCGGGGTGTGCGTGATGATGCATTCGGACTCGCCCGCCGATGGCCAGCGGCTCAACATCGCCGCGGCAAAGGCGGCGGCGGCGGGGCGACGCATCGGGATCGAAACCCCGCCTGAAGTGATGATCAAATGGACGACCAGCAATCCGGCAAAGCTGCTCGGGCTCGACAAAAGCGTCGGTACGCTCGCGCCGGGCTATCGGGCAGATGTGGTGTTGTGGTCGGGCAATCCGTTCAGCATCTACAGCAAGGCCGATCTGGTGCTGATCGACGGCGCGGTCGCCTATGATCGCAACCGCCCGCCGACGGGGCCGGTCTCCGACTTCGAGGCGGGGCGCGGGGGTGTGAAGCCATGAGAATTGCCGCATCGCTGATCGCGCTGGCAATCGCCGCGCCGGTTTCGGCCCAGACGATCGCCGTGACCCATGCCGAGGCGTGGACGCTGGAGGGCGATGCCCCGGTCCGCGACGCGACAATCGTGATTGCGGGTGGCAAGATCGTCTCGGTCACGCCGGGTGGCGCGGTGCCCGAAGGCGCGAGCGTCATCGACGCGCGCGGCAGGCCGGTGACGCCCGGTTTCGTCAACGCCGCGACCCAGATCGGGCTGGTCGAAGTGTCCGGATCGGGCGACACCCGCGACATGGCGTCGGCGGACGAGCGCAATGCCGGGTTCGACATGAGCAGCGCGCTCAACGGAAATTCGACGCTGGTCAGCCTCGCGCGGGCCGACGGCATCACCCGCGCGCTGGTTTACCCGTCGCCCTCGCGCTTCGCCCCGTTCAGCGGCGAGGCGAGCATGGTCCGGCTGCGCGACGGGGTCGATATCCGCGACGCCGCCGATGTCGGCGTCTATGCAGTGATCGGCGGCGGCGCGTGGGACAGGCTGGGATCTCGCGCAGTGCAATGGACCGCGCTGCGCAAGGCGCTGCTCGACGCGCGCCCGGAGCCAACCCCGCAAAAGGGCAAGGGCAGGAAGGGCAAAGGGGGCGGCCCGCCGCCGGGCAAGCGCGCCGGCGAGCAGCTGATCCGCGCGGTGCTGCGCGGCGATGTCCCGCTCGCGATCCAGACGCATCGCGAGAGCGACATCCGTCAGGCGGCGGCGCTGGCGCGGGAGTTCGGCATCCGGGTGGTGATCGTGGGCGGAACCGAAGCATGGCGCGCAGCGGACGAACTCGCGGCAGCGAAGGTCGCGGTAGTGCTCGACCCGCAGGTCAATCTGCCTGGCAGCTTCGACCAGCTCGGCGCGCGTCAGGACAATGCGATCCTGCTCCGCCGTGCGGGCGTGGCGATCGCGATCGGTCAGGCGGGCGGCGCGATCCACAGCAACTATAATGCGGGCATGGCACTGCGCGAGGGCGCGGGACTTGCGGTCTCAAACGGCCTGAGCTGGATCGAGGGGCTGCGCGCAGTCACCACTGCGCCGCTGGCGATCTGGGGACGGGGCGGCGGCACGCTCATCCCCGGTGCCGACGCCGATCTGGTGGTGTGGGACGGCGACCCGCTCGAGCCGTCGAGCATCGCGGTGCGGGTGATTATCGAGGGGCGCGAGGTATCGAACCGGTCGCGCCAGGACGTCCTCGCCGAACGCTACAGGGATGCGCGCTGATGGATGTGCTGCTGGTCGGGTGCGGACGGATGGGCGGCGCGATGGCGCGCGGCTGGGCGGGCGCGCATCGCGTCCTGGTGTTCGATCCGCTGGCTGCTGATCTGCCCGAGGGCGCGGAGCGGGTCGATGCGTTGGCCGATGTCGAAGCCAGTAGCGATCTTGCCGTGGTGCTGGCGGTCAAGCCGCAGGTCTTTCCCGCGATCGGGGGAGCGCTGCATTCGCTGGCGGCGCGCGATGCGTTGTTCGTGTCGATCATGGCCGGGATCACGTTGCAGGGGCTCGGCGACGCACTGAACAGCGGGCGGCTGGTGCGGACCATGCCGAACACCCCCGCCGCGATCGGGCAGGGGATTACGGCGGCGGTCGTGGGGCGCGATGTGCGGATGAGCGATTTTGCCACCGTCAACGCACTGCTCGCGCCGACCGGCCCGGTGGTGTGGCTCGACGACGAGCGTCAGATCGACGCGGTGACCGCGGTATCGGGGAGCGGTCCGGCCTATTTCTTCCGCTTCACAGAAGCGCTGGCGAAGGCGGGGGCGCAGGCGGGGCTTCCTGCCGATCTGGCGATGCAGCTCGCGCGTGCGACCTTTACCGGCGCGGCGGCGCTGGCAGGCGCGGACCCGGCCGAGCTGGCCGAGTTGCGGCGGCAGGTGACCAGTCCCGGCGGCACCACCGCTGCAGGCCTTGTGCAGATGGATCAGGACGATGCGATCGACCGGCTCGTCCAGTCGGTCGTCGATGCGGCAGCGGCGCGCTCGCGCGAACTCGCCGGATAACAGCCACGGGCAGGCCGGTGTTCGCCGCGCGCCCGTTCAGGAGAGGAAAGATGGCCGGAATTCCCGGAATGATCGGCGTGCCCGCTGACGGGGACGCCCCGCTCGACACGCGCCCCGCGCACCCGCTGCCGCTCGACCGCAGGACGCGCGCGCGCGCCGCTGTCGCGGGATCGGTCGGCAATCTGATCGAATGGTATGACTTTTACGCGTACGCCTATACCGCGCTCTACTTCGCCTCGGCCTTTTTTCCCGAGGGAGACAGAACGGCGCAACTCATCAACGTCGCCGCAATCTATGCTGCCGGATTCCTGATCCGGCCTTTGGGGGGCTGGTTCTTCGGTCGTTATGCCGACCGGCGCGGACGGCGCGCGGCGATGATCGCGTCGGTGGTCCTGATGGGCGCTGGATCGCTGCTCGTCGGCATCCTGCCCACCTATGCGACGATCGGCGCCGCGGCACCCGCCCTGCTTCTGGTCGCGCGGCTGATGCAGGGATTTTCTACCGGCGGCCAATATGGCGCGGCGGCGACCTATCTGTCGGAGATCGCGGAACCCGGGAAGCGCGGCTTCTATGCCTCGTTCCAGTTCGTCACGCTGATCGGCGGGCAGCTCTTCGCATTGCTGGTCATCTTCGGGCTTCAGGCGGCGATGAGCGAGGAGGCGATCCGCGAATGGGGCTGGCGGTTGCCCTTCCTGCTCGGCGCGGTGCTCGCGGGCGGCTTCCTGCTGTTGCGCAACCTGATGCATGAGACCGCCGAGCCGGCGGGCAAAGGCGAGGATGCCGGATCGCTCAGAGCGCTGCTCAGGCACCCGCGCGCGATGCTGGTGGTGATGGCGCTGAGCGCTGCGGGAGCGGTCAGCCTCTACACCTTCACCACCTATATGCAGAAATATCTGGTCAATACCGCGGGGATGAGCGTGACCGACGCCAGCCGAACGATGCTGGTCGTTACCTTCGTCTTCCTGCTGCTCCAGCCGATCCTCGGCACCCTGTCGGACCGCATCGGGCGGCGGACCAACCTGCTGATCTTTACAGGGGGCATGACGCTGTTCGCGGTGCCCCTGCTCGGCGGGATCGCGACCGCGCAGTCGATGTGGAGCGCGGGGCTGCTGGTGTTCGCCGCGCTGTTCATCATGTCGTTCTACACCTCGGTCTCCGGGCTGTTCAAAGCCGAACTGTTCCCCGCCAGCGTCCGCGCATTGGGGGTCGGGCTTGGCCATGCCATCGCCTCGGCGATCTTCGGCGGGACTGCCGAATGGGCGGCGCTGCTGCTGAAGCAACAGGGGCATGAACAGGCATTTGCCTGGTATGTCTCCGCCATCTGCGCGGTCGCCTTCATCGTCGCGCTGCGGATGCGTGAGCCGCGCGCGCATGGGCATTTGACGTGATTGGCGCGCACGAAAATCCGGACTTGGCCCGTTTCGGCCCGACGATGGGCGGGTTAGGATCGGCAGGTCGGTTGCGGGGGAAGCTCATGGTTCGGGGTGCGTTGGCTGTGGTCTCGCTGCTCGCGCTGGCAGTGCCGGCGCTGGCGAAGGACGATCTGCCGATGAAGGAACGCCGGACCCTCAGCTATGAGGTGTCGAGCGGCACCTTCATGTCGCTGGCGGTGTCGCCCGACGGCAAGACGATCCTGTTCGACATGCTGGGCGAACTCTACGCCATGCCCATCACTGGCGGCCGCGCGACCCCGATCGCACAGGGGATCGCGTTCGAGGTTCAGCCGAGCTTCTCCCCAGACGGCCAATGGATCGCCTATGTCAGCGACCGGTCGGGCGGCGACAATGTCTGGATTTCTCGCACCGATGGCAGCGACGCGCGGCGGATCACGTCCGAGGACGAGGGCGCGGTGCGCACCTCGCCCGAATGGAGCGCGGATGGCAAGTCGGTCTATGTCAGCCGCAACCGCATCCGCCTGGGCCATTACGAGCTGTGGCGGCACCCTGTCGATGGCGGGCCGGGCGAGCTGGTCGCGCCGATCAAGACCGCGCGCGGCGAACAGAGCACGCTCGGCGTATCGCCGTCGCGCGACGGGAAATATCTCTACTACGCGCGCACCGTCGCCGATATGTCGTTCGATCAGCCGGTCGCGTGGACGATCGTGCGACGCGATATCGCAACCGGCGCGGAACAGCCGGTCATCACCAGTTCGGGCGCGCGCGAGGCGGCGAAGGAAACCTTCTTCCGCCCTGCAATCTCCCCCGACGGAAGGCTGCTCGCCTATGCGACGCGGCGGATGGCGGAGACGCGGTTGCGGGTGCGCGACCTGACCACCGGGCTCGACCGCGATCTCGGCCCGGCACCGCTCGACCTGATGAACGGCGCGGCGTGGATGGACCTGATCCCGCGCTACACCTTTACGCCCGATGGCAAAGCGATCCTGATCGCGGTCGATGGCCGGATCGAGCGCCGTCCGGTCGATGGTTCGACGGCATCGCGCATCCCGTTCACCGCTAAGCTGGACCTTGAGGTCGGAATGCCGACCCGCATCGCGGTGCGCGAGCCGACCGGGCCGGTGCGCGCCAGGCTGCCGATGGGGACGAGCCCGTCGCCGGACGGAAAGCGTGTCGCCTTCGCCGCGCTCGGCAGCATCTATGTTCAGCCGGTTACGGGCGGGTCGTCGCTACGCCTGCCGATCACCGGCGACCCTGCGTCCCAGCCCGGCTGGAGCCCCGATGGCAAGCGCATCGCCTATGTCACCTGGAGCGAACGTGACGGCGGGGCGATATGGACCGTCGCGGCGGACGGCAGGAGCGCGCCGGTGAAGCTGAGTACGCTGTCCGCTTTCTACACCTGGCCCGCCTTCACCCCCGACGGGCGGAGCGTGGTGGCGGTACGCTCGGCGGCGGCGGCGCGACAGCTGAGCGGCTATATCGTGTCGCCGATCCGGCCCGGCGAGCTGGTCGCGATCCCCGCGAGCGGCGGCGCGGCGCGGGTCGTCGCGCGCGGCAATCTCGGCCAGCGCCCGCACTTCACCCGCGCTGCGCCGGGTGTCGTGCATCTGATCAGCGACGACGGGCTCGTCGCCATCGACCTCACCACCGGTACGAAGCGCGACGTGGCCAGGCTGCTGACCCAGAACTATTATTTCACCGAAGCGCCAGCGAAGATGGACGATATCCGGATCAGCCCGGACGGCAAATGGCTGGCGGCGCAGGCGCGCGAGCAGTTGTATCTGCTGCCCGTCCCCGCCGATCCGGAGAAGCCGGTCGATCTCGCTGCAGTGGACAGCCCCGCGCGACAGGTCACCGATATCGGGGCCAATTATTATGACTGGCGCGGCGATGGCGCGCTGGTCTGGTCGGTGGGCAATTTCCTGCAGACGCTGCCCGGTGCGACCGCGGCGGTGCCAACGACCCATATCGAACTGATCGCCGAACTGCCGCGCGCCCAACCGCAGGGCAGCATCCTGCTGCGCGGTGCGCGCGCACTGACGATGGCTGGGGGCGACCGCATCATCGAGGATGCCGACATCCTGATCACCGGTGACCGGATCGCGGCGATCGGTCCGCGCAACAGCTTCGCCGTGACCGCCGGAACGCCGGAGCGTGAGCTGGGCGGCAAGACGGTCGCGCCGGGACTGATCGACGATCACGACCATATCGGCTCGATCCGCCGCTATGCGATTGCCTATGAAGATACGTCGATGCGCGCGCGGCTCGCCTTTGGCGTAACCACTGCGTTCGACCCTTCGACGCTGAGCATCGACCAGATTGCGTATCAGGATCTGATCGACGCCGGGCTGATGGTCGCGCCACGACTGCGTTCGACCGGCCCCGGTATCTTCGCACGCGAACGGTTCACGTCGCAGGAACAGGTCCGCGCGGTATTGCGCCGCTATAGCGAAGCCTGGGGTCTGACCAACATCAAGCAATATCGCGGCGAGAGCCGGACGGTGCGCCAGTGGATTGCGATGGAGGCGCGTGCGCAGGGGCTGATCCCGACCACCGAGGGGAGCCACAATCCCAAGCTGATCCTGACGCAATTGCTCGACGGCTATGCGGGCAGCGAGCATGCGCTTCCTGTCGCGCCACTGCAGGAGGATGTCATCAAGCTGTTCGCGCTGACCCGCACCAGCTATGTCGCGACCCTGCTCGTCAACACCAGCGGCCCGGCGGCTCGACATCATTTCGTCGCGAAATACGACCCCGCGCTCGATCCCAAAGTCCGCCGTTTCTGGCCCCCCGCGACGATCGCGTCGAAGCTGGCGCAACGCGACTGGTCTTCGCTCGCCGCCAGCCGCGCGCCGGCGCTGGCGCGGGATACGGCGCGCCTGGCCGAAGCGGGGGCGCCGGTCGGGATGGGGGCACATGGCGACGATCCGGGCATTGGCTATCATTACGAAATGGAGGCCCATGTGCTCGGCGGGATGACGCCGATGGCGGTGCTCCATGCGGCGACTGCGGGCGCGGCCGAGGTCATCGGGCGGCTCAACGACATGGGCACGCTGGAGGTCGGCAAATATGCCGATCTGGTGGTGTTCGACCGCGACCCGCTGGCCGATATCCGCAACACGCGCTCGGTCAGCCTTGTGATGCGCGGCGGGCAGTTGTTCGACGCCGACACGCTCGACGAACTCTGGCCGCAGCGGCGGAAACTGCCCGCGCCCTGGTTTGCGGGCGAAGAGAAGGAAACCCAGTGGCTGCCCAACCCGTGACGATCGACCCCGAGATCCGCGCTTTCCTCGACGAAATGTCTGCGCGCTGGGCAGCGCACCCGCCCCTCGCATCGCTCGACTATCCCGGCCAGCGCGCGGTCTGCGAAGCGGTGCGGTCGCGCTGGGCCGAGGGTGGGCCGGCGATGGCGCGGACGGTGGAGCGGGTATTCGATCCGGGTGCCGGGTCGCTCCATATCCGGGTCTATCTGCCGGAAGGCGCGTCGGCCCCCGCGCCCGCCCTGGTCTATCTGCATGGCGGCGGGTTCACGCTGTTCAGCATCGACACCCACGACCGACTGATGCGCGAATATGCTGCGGCGGGCGGGTTCGCGGTAGTTGGCGTCGACTACCCGCTGTCGCCCGAGCACAAATATCCCGTCGCGCTCGACCGGATCGAAGCGCTGATGCTGTGGCTGCGCGATCATGGCGACGAACTGGGCATCGACGGCAGCCGCCTGGCGATGGGTGGGGATTCGGCGGGCGCAAATCTGAGCTTCGCCACTGCGCTGCGCCTGCGCGACCGGGGCGCGGACGGGCTGGTCGGGGCGATCCTGTCCAATTACGGCTATTTCTCGAACTTGATTTCCGACGATGCAGAGCGCGATTTTGGCGGCCCGGCCTCCAACCTCGATCGCGACGAGGCCATCGCCTACTATGCCAACTACCTGACCGACATGGCGCGTGAGTGCGCCAATCCGCTGGTCTGCCCGCTGCTTGCGGACATGGCCGGGATGCCGCCGGTGTTCCTCGTCATCCCGCAATGCGACTTGCTGACCGAACAATCGGTGGCGATGGCCGCCCTGCTGCGCGCGGCGGGGGTGGAGACTGCGGACAAGCTCTATCCGGGTGCGACGCACAGTTTTCTGGAGGCGATGTCGGTGGCGGCGGTGGCGCGGGAGGCGATCGCCGACGGGGCGAGGTTCGTGGCGGAGAAGCTGGGCTGATGCTCACCCCCTCCCCCTCGCGCCTTCCAATCGGAGAGGGAGGGAGGCGCGATGTCCCGGAGGGGTGGGAGTGACAGGCTAGGAACGGCATCCCACCACCCCTGCCGCGATCAGCTTGTCGATCTGCTCCTCCTCCAGCCCACAATCACGCAGTAGTTGACGACTGTCGGCCCCCAGCGGGCGGGGCGGCATGTCGGGTTGGATTGCCACCCCCTCGAACAACACTGGCTGCGGCAGGGCCCGTGCAACCCCCTCGGGATACCCCGCCGGCACATCGAAAAAAACCAATCTCTTCGAGATGCGGATCGGTCAGCAGATCGCCCAGCCTGGCGACGCGCGAACAGGGCACGTCGCGCTCCCCAAGCGCCGCAATCCACGCGTCGGTCGTGCGCGCGGGCAGCGTTTCGGCGACCAGCGCGTAGAGTTGGTCGATATGCGCGGGGCGCTGCCGCGGATCAGCGAACCAATCCTGCGCGATCACGTCTTCACGCCCCACCTCTCCCAGGAATGCGCGCCATTGCCGGTCAGTATAGGGGAGCACCGCGATCCACCCGTCGGCCGTGCGGAACGGGCGACGGTTGGGGGACAGGATGCGCGGGTAGCCGACCGCGCCACCGGCATCGAAGGTCGCCGCCGCAAGATGCTCGTTGAGGAGGAATGCGGCCAATGCCTCGAACATCGGCACTTCGACCTTGAACGGCCCAGCGCGCCCATTCGCCCGCGCCACGAGCGCGGCGAGGATGCCATATACCGCGTGCAGCGCCGCCACCTTGTCCGCCAATATCGTCGGCACGAAGCGCGGATCGCCACCGGTCGCGGTACCAAGGCCCGCTATGCCGCTCGCCGCCTGGATGACGTCGTCGAAGGCGGGCCGGTCGCGATAGCGCCCGCGCTGGCCGAAGCCGATCGCTGCGCAATGGACGATGCGCGGGTTGATCGCGGCAACCGTCTCGAAGCCAAGCCCCAGTCGCTCCGCCGCATCCACGCGCATATTGTGGAACAGCACATCCGCGCGTTCGAGCAGCTTGGCCAGCGCCGCGCGTCCGTCCGGTGATTTAAGGTCGAGCGCGAGCATCTTCTTGTTACGGTTGTTGTTGACGAACAGCGCCCCGCCGCCCGCACCCGCGGGATGCGCGTGCCGAGCAATGTCGCCTTCCAGCGGCTCGACCTTGATCACCTCTGCGCCCAGATCCGCGAGGATCTGACCCGCATAGGGGCCAAGCACGACCGCGCCGACCTCGACGACCCTGATCCTCTCCAGCAACGGCAGCATCTGCCTTCCTCCAGTGTTTGATCGGCAATTAGCCGCTTCTTCACGATGCCGCAGGGGCCAAGACCCGACAGGCTGCGGGACCGTTGGAGGTCGCGTATTGGTCCCCGACACTTCCAGAAAGTGGAGGTTTGGCGGTCCACCTCCTTCGGCCAGACAGGGTCGCATGACCGTTTCGACTCCTGCGCCGCCGCACCGTCGGCCGATCCTCACGCTGCACCGCTGGCTCAGCCTGGGTGCGGCGGTGTTCTGGCTGCTGCAGGCGCTGACCGGCGTGCTGATCGTCTTTCACTGGGAGATCACCGACGCGGGCATATCGTCCATCCACCGCCCGACCGACCTTGCCGCGATCGAGCGGCGGATCGACGCGCTGGTGCCGGAGGGGGCAAGGCTGCGTCGATCTGGACCGCTGCGGGGGCACCGGATCGGTACAATGTCTATGTCGTGGATGCTGAGGGGACCAGCGCCTCGACGCGCATCGCCGGCGACGGCACCGTCCTGCATGCGCCAAAGCCCGATGAGGAGAGCCTGATGGGCTTTCTGGTCGGATTTCACCACGACCTGTTGGGCGAATGGGGCGGCTGGCTGGTGTCGATCAGCGGCGTGCTGCTGTGTACCAACCTGATCCTTGGAATCGCCGCCGCCTGGCCGAAGCGTGGAACGTGGGGGCGCGCATTGCGACCCGCGACGCGCGGACCGGCAGCCGCGCGGCTGTATAGCTGGCACCGTGCGCTGGGGCTGTGGGTCGGCATCCCGGCGCTCGTCATCGCCGCGACCGGAACGATGCTCAAGTTCGAGGACGGCGTCGGCGATCTGGTCGGTGCAAAGCCCGTCGCGATGCCCACAGTCACGCCGACAGGTGCACCGATCGGCTTTGCCGCCGCGGCGCGCGCGGGTCTTGCCGCGCTGCCGGGCAGCACGCTGACACAGGTCGTCTGGCCGAAGCCCGACGATGCCACATACCGCGTGCGGTTGCGTGCTCCGGGCGAACTCCGCCGGGCGTATGGAGGGAGCTACGTGCTCGTCGATGCGAACAACGGGCAGGTGCGCGGCATCTTCCCGATCGGCGAGGCGAGCGCGGCGAACCAGTTCATGAGCGCGCTGTTCGCGATCCACACCGGCGAAGCCGGCGGGACGGTGGGACGCATCCTGTCGATCGCGATCGGCCTGTGGCTGATCACGATGATCGTCGCGGGCGTGCTGCTCTGGCTCAAGCGCCGCAAGCCGCGCCGCGCGACCTGAACCCCCGATCTTGTACCAAGGCGATGTCCATGCTGCTTCCCCTCCTTGCCCTGACTGCGCTCGACGCCCCGCGTGACGAAAGCGAGGGGCAGACGCACACCCATCGCGAACTCCCCGCGAAGGAAGGCGACAACAAGCCGTGGAATTTTGAGCTGGTCTATACCGCCGAACTGATGGGCAATGTCGCAGGCGGGGTCGAGCGGGGCGCGCGCTACCTCGACAATCTCGACATCGTGTTCGACGCCGATCTCGAGCGGATGGTCGGCTGGACTGGCGCGCAAATGTGGCTCTACGGCCTCTACAATAACGGCAATTCGATCAGCGATCTGGTCGGCGACGCGCAGGCGGTGAGCAACATCGAAACCGGCACGCGCGCGATCCGGCTGTACGAAGCGTGGATCGACCAGAAATTCGGCGACAGCGTTTCGCTCCGTGTCGGCCTGTACGACCTCAATTCGGAATTCGATGCGCTCGATGCATCGGGGCTGTTCGTGAGCAGCCCGCACGGCATCGGCACCGATTTCGCCCAGAGCGGACAGAATGGGCCGTCGATCTTCCCATCGACCTCGCTCGCCGCGCGCGTCGTCTTTGCGCCGGCGGAGGGGTGGACTGTCCGCGCGGCGATACTCGACGGCGTTCCCGGCGATCCCGCGCGGCCCCGACGGACCGCAGTGAAGCTGGGTCGTGGCGATGGTGCGCTGCTGGTCGGCGAGGTCGAGGCACCGCTCGCCGGGGGCAAGCTGCTGCTCGGCCATTGGCGTTATACGGCTGCGTTCGAACGTAGCGACGGGACCGGGGCGGAGACCGGAAATTCGGGAAGCTATATCCGCGCACAGCTGCCGCTTGCGCGGCGCGACGACGGGACGCTGGACGGCTTCATCCGTGCCGGTGTCGCAAGCAGTCGCTTCAACATGTTCGACCGTTTCCTGAGCGGCGGGCTCAGCTTTGCCGGCTGGGTCAAGGGCCGCGAGGCGGACTCGTTCGGCATCGCCATCGCCGCCGCCTTCACCGCCGATTCCCATCGCGCAACGAACGGGACTGCGGCATCGGAAGTGGCGCTTGAACTGACCTATCGCGCAGAGGTCACGCCCTGGCTCGCGATCCAGCCAAGCGCCCATTATGTCCGTCGTCCCTCTGCCGATCCCGGCGTGGCCGACGCGCTGGTGCTGGGCGTGCGAACCGAGTGGAGCCTACACACGCTGCTCGATTAGGTGCGCTCAGCTGGCCGCCTCCTGTCGGGGCTGAATCGCTTGTCATCACTTGCATGTTCGTTACGGTGCCGAAGGGGGCGTCCGATGACGACACTGGTTTGCGACGATCATCCGCTGGTGCGCTCGGCGTTGGCAATGACGCTAGCCGAGCTTGTTGACGCACCGGTGCTGACCGCGGCCAATTTCGCCGATGCCTGGGTACTCGCGGAGTCGTGTCGCGACTTGTCGCTGTGCGTCGTCGACCTGCACATGCCCGGCACCGGCGCGAGCGAGGGTTTGCGCGGGCTGAAGATGCGGGCACCGGCAGCGCGGATCGTGGTGATTACCGGCTCCCAATCCGACGAGGATCTGTTGACGGCGCTGTCGATCGGGGTCGACGGCTTCGTCCCCAAGACGGTGGAGCCCGGCGTGGTGGAAGCGGCACTGCGGCTGGTATTGGCCGGCGGGCGGTATTTGCCCGATCGGGTGGCCGCGCTGGCGACGGGCGACGCGCCGCCGGCATGCGAGGCCGATATGCCGCCTCCCGCCACCAACATGCCGAGCTTCGAGCGACTCAGTCAGCGGCACGTTGACGTGCTGGATCAACTGGCACGGGGTCGCTCGAACAAGGAAATTGCCCGTCTCCTCGGCCTGTCGCCGGCCACGATCAAGTCGCATCTGGCGCATATCTTTGCGGTACTGGGCGCGGCCAACCGCACCGAGGCGGTGGCACGCGCCCGGGATCGCGGGCTGGTGTGACCTAGGGTCTGAAGTCGACCCAGTTCTAGTCGAGTTCAGATCCCAATCTGCCCCGGCTTGGGCACATCCAAGCCGGGGCAAGAGGGGCTTAGTTCGGTGCCCGCACGATAAGGGTCAGCGGATTACCACCGCTGGTCAGCGGGCTGATGGTGTAACTCCGCTCCCCGCGAAAGCTGTCGACCATCGCCGGCAACAGCGTCAGACGGAAGAAATCACGGTCGATGGGAAGAACGGTCGGTCCTCCCAACAATGCATAAGTTCCATATGTGGGCGGGACATAACTCGCAGCGCGCTTGCGGTCGCGCTCGCCGATGCTGCCGTCATGGTCGATATGCAGTGCCGCCGATGTCACATCGGCCTCGATATAGAGTGGCCGCAGCAGGCACTCCCGCACACCGGCACCGCTTCGGTTGCGCGGCAGCGTCACGGTCATGGAGCGGCTCGCAAAATTGATGTCGCCGCCGATCTGACGGATGCAACTACCCATTGCGTCGGGCAGGTTCACGCCGCCGCCCGGCGTTATAGCGGTGCTGCCGCTCGGCCCGGTCACAATGACGCCGCTCCCGGTGCCGCTGCCGCACCCCGAGCCCGGCGGGCAATTGCCACTGACGATGGTCACCGGATTGCGACCGGGCAGCGGCGTCGGTGTCGGGCCAGATGTCGGCGCGGGTGCCGGCGTGCTGACCGTGGGTCGCCCCGTATTGGTGCGGCTGGACCAGTTGAGCGCGCTCAACGTCGGGCGGACGATATCCACTGTGATCCGCTCGCTGCCGACGACAAAGGTACGGCGACCGGTGGCGTCACGCGGGAGATTGACCGTCAGGATGACGGACCCGATCGCACCGCAGCCACGCCCGTTATTCGCAAAACCGCTATATTTGTGGTACAGCTGCACGCTGCCCGACCCGCCCTCGATCCCGGCCGACGGACTCATGTCGATCAGGTGGCCAAACACCTCGATCCGGTCCTGAAAGCCGGCGGGCAATCGCAGCACGGTTCCCTGGCTGCGGCGCAGGGCGGCTTCGCGGTCGTGCGTTTGTCGGCAGCGATCCGGATTCTGGAACTGGCTGCCGAGATGCTCGTAACGCTTGATCGATTCCCACTCGGCTTTGGCCGGCGCGGAGCTCAATGTCGCAATGCCGGCGGCACCCAGGCACAGTGCAAGTTTGATCGGGGTCATGGCGTTTCTCCTGAATGTCTTGGGGGCTTCAGAACATCGGCGATGCGGTGATGCGGCGCAGCACCTTCAGTGATTGCGGGACCATCTGGCTCGGCGGGTGCTGAGCCTGGATCCCGCAGCGATCGATCTTCCCTTCGGCGTCGATCAACAGTGTCTTTCCGCTCGGGCAAGGCGAGGTAGTTTCGCCGAACATGATCGTATTGCTGACGCCATCGGTGGTCCGGCGGACCGAACCGTCGGTCATGACGACAGTAGTACCGCCGCTACCGCTTGCGGCAACGCAGCGGTCGCGCCCGGCGTGCGCCAGCACGCCCTGGCCCGGGGGCATTGGATGGGACCGTCGATCCGTCGGCGCACGCAGCGCACGACATAGCGTGGCTCGCTCGCGACGACATTGCCGGGGATTGTCGTGCGCGGCCGGGGGTCGAGCGCCAGTTGCAGCTCGGCATCGGTTGCGCAGCCGTGAAAGCCGCTCCCCACTTCCGGGTCGCCGCTCTGCGCGGCCATGGCGATGGCAAGGATCAGGCTCAGCATCGTTCAGTCTCCCTCTCGAAATCGGTCAAGGCACCAGCAAGTTGCCAAGCATCTCGGCGCTAACCCGGCCTGGATTGGGCCAGGACAGGGGGGAATCGCCCGGTGCCATCCGGGTGAACATGCGCATTGATTTCAGTCGTCCGGCGGCATCGACGCCGTTGGAGGACGGATCGACGATCTGCGTCCACAGTTCGGCCAGCCGTTCCACCGCCTCCGCCCGCGCCCAGGCGCGACCGGGCAGCGCCGCCGGGCGCGATGGCGTCACGAGGATCAGGACGGCGTCGCGCCGCGATTGTCTGGCACGCTCATTGAACAGCGACCCGATGAGCGGCACCTCGCCCAGCACCGGCGTCTTGGAGAATGTGGCGTCGTCGACGCTTTCCGACAGCCCCGACAGGACCAGCGTTTCCCCAAAGCGCAGTTCGGCTGTCGCGGCGACCCGCTGGCGAAAGGTGGTCAGCGCTTCATTGAAATTGCCGGCCGGATCGGCGGTCAGGAACGAGCGCCCCGTTTCGATCTTCACCCGTGTGCCGTCGGGGGTGATCGCGACCGGCGTCACCTTTAGCTCGATACCGATGTCGATGGTTTCGAGCTGGCCCGCGTTGATGCCGCTGACTGCGACCTTGAGCGTGCGGCCGACGAAGAATTCGCTGGTCTCCCCCGAATAGGCGGTCAGCGTCGGACGCGCGACGACCTGGTAATTCTGCCCGCCCCGATTGAACAGGTTGAGGTTGTAGGTCAGCTGCGGAATGCCGATCGCCTCGGTGATGACGCGATCGAGCGTGTTGGTGCTGCCAGCATCGCTGCGGGCGATCCGTCGGCTATCGGCGCGATTATACCCATATTGGAGGCTGAGGCCGTCCAGCAGGTTGATGCCGATGCGCTCGCGCGACGTGTTCTGCGCCAGGACGATGGCGACATCGACCGAAATCTGGCTGGGCGCGACGGGCGCGGTGGTGGCTCCGGCACCCGCGCCGACACCGTCCACCGGAGCGGTCTGCGCCAGCTGTGCGACGCGCGGCGCGAGAGCGCGGGCACCTGCGGGATCGAGGATGGCGACGGCATCGACCAGCGCATTGCCGCGCACGGCATTGCCCGACCCGGCTTCCGCCATCGCCGCAAGCTTCAGCGCCTCGGCACGTTCCGGCGCAGTGGCAAAGCGCTCGGCCGCGCGACTCGCCGCAACGGCGGCCAGCACGGCGTCACCGTTCATGTACGCCGCCTGCGCCAGCGCCATCAATCCGCGGGGATCGTCGGGCTGGGCGAGTACCGCCTGGCCAAAGCGGCGGGTTGCCTCGTCAAAGCGCCCCCGGTCATAGGCTGCGCGGCCAGCCAGCGCGGCGGCCCAGAAGTTGCCGGGCTGCGCCTTCAGCGCAAGGTCATAGCCTGCCAGCGCCAGTTCGATCGCCTCGGGGTCGCTGGCACCGGCCTTGTGGTAGGCGAGGCCAAGCAGCGTCTGGAGTTCCGAATCGCGCGGGGATCGCGCGGTGGCTTCGGACAAGACCGCGATGGCAGCGCGGTGATCGCCGACGTTGAGCGCCGCCAGCCCCTGCGCCTTCAGCGCCGCACTGTCCGCCGGCAAGGCGGGCGCTGCCTGACTCGACGCGCTCTCGACGCCACCCGGAAGCCCGCCGCACGCGCACAGCAGCATCGCTGACGCGACCCCAGTCATCAGCTTGGCAAATCGGCGCATCATCTTCCCCCAGGCAAAGATCGTTTCGGCCCCGCGCATCGATCCGATAGGTCGCTTCGGCGCGGGCGCACTGCGTCGGCAGAAAGCCCATGGCGCGTGGGCGGCCCTGTGCGTTTCTCGGCGCAGCACAAACATCGCGCCCCGTCCGCACCATCAGCACATCGTGGCTGGCCACGGTGCAAACCGGGAGGACGATGGCGGGCTGAGCCGCAGTGCGGATCATCATCAGCAGCATGAGCATCAGCATCCGGGCTCTCCTGCGCGCACTAGGTGCAGATGCGGGGTGCCGGCAGCGCCCCGATATTGCCGCCCGCGGTCAGGGTGAACCGGGCGATGTCGCCTGCATTGGGCGCACGGGTGGCGCGCGAGCAGCAGAAGCGTTCCTCACCGACTGGCACAAAGGCATCGCGTGGCGCGCAATAATCGCCATGTACGACGCGCCCGGTGTTGTTGCGCGCGGCGAAATCGACTCGGCGTTTCCAGGTGTAGGGGCCATTCAATCGGGCGAAGGCGAGGTTGAATTCCGCCGTGCAGATCTGCGGTCGTCCAGCGATGCCCTGGGCGGTGATGACCTCCCATGGTTTGTCGTCGCAAACCCCGCCCTCGGGATTGGCGAAGCAGCATTCGTCATGCTCCCAGCTGCCCCGGTTGATCTTGCAGCTGCCGTCGTCACAGGTGCCCAGTTCCGTCCCCTCGTCACTGCAATTGGCTCCGGCGGCACCGAAGCAGCGCTTGCCGAGGTTGAGGACGATGGGCGCTGGCGGGACGGGTCGAACCGGCACAGCCCCCGGCGCGATTGGCGGGATGATCTGGCCCGGCGTCGCCACGACATGGCTGGTCTGCGGGCAGCGCGGACCACCCGTGGCCAGCCGCAGCGTCACCGTCAGGGTCGGCGTCACAACCGAAGCGCCACTGGTCGCGTTGTGGCTGGTATAGGAAATGGGCGGCGTCGCCGGGCTGCCCTGGCCAATACGTGGCGGCGGCGCGGCCGCGACCGCAAATGTCGCCCGCCCATTCGCGTCGGTCCGCCCGCTGCCCAGGTCGCCCCGTGCTGTGGCGCTGGATCCGGCGCAGACCACTGCATTCGGAACCGGTCGTCCGGCGCTGTCGAGCACGCTTACGGTCACCGTGCGGCTGGCCTGCGCCAGCCCCGCGCCATGCGGAAGGAGCAGCATGGCGCCGGTTCCTGCCAAAGCTACAATCGCGATCGTTCGCAGCATCGCCCGTCTCCCCGCAGCGCCCTTCGGCCCCGTGGTGAAACACTGTCCCATCGCCCGGCACCGCGCATCGCCCGGATGGGCTAGCCAGATGGCTAGCCCTCTTGCACAGGCGGGCGATTGGGCGTTCAACCGGGAAATGCAGCCCGGTGCCGTCTCTGACCGCGTCACGATCCGCGCGACTGAATCGCGGATCGAGTTTTTTCTGGCCGGTGCCTTCTCGCTGCTGGTCGGCGGCACGCTGGCCTATGTCCACCTGCTGTTTGCGCCGATTGCGCCTCCGGGTCCGCTTTGGGGGTGGACGATCTTTACCGCATTGGTGGTCGCATCGATGATCGGCCTGCCGCTGTCGGTCTATCTGCTGAAGCCCGATGACGCGACGGTGGTGCGAGTGTTTGCGCCACTTGGCAAAGTGGTTGCCGTGCTGTTCGACTTGGCGGTCGCTTCCAGCGTCTGGGCGTTGCTGCCCTATGCCTCGGAAGCGCTGCAATTGCTGATGGTCGTGTTCTACGCCGCGACGATTTCAGGGCAGGTGATTTCCACGGCCGAAGCGATCGAAAATATCGTCTTCGGCGTCGTGTCGATCTTCGGCTCGGCGGCGGTCTTCTTCCTGATCAATCCCGGCCCCTATTCCGTGCCGCTCGCCTTGTTTCTGGTCGCGTTCGGGGCGCTGATGATCGGCGTGGCGGTGGTGCTGAAGGTCGCGATCCGGTCGACCATCGAGGCGCGGCTGCGGGCGGAGCGGGTGTCGGACGAGCTCGCCGCCGCGCTGACCGAGGTGACCGAGGCGCGCACCAGCAAGACCCGCTTCATCGCAGCTGCGACCCACGATCTGCGCCAGCCGCTTCAGGCGGCTGCCCTGTTCTTCAACCGCGTCGCCGTCGGCAAGGGCCGCGATCGGCAGGATGCAGTGGCCAAGGCGCGGCTGGCGTTCGACGAGGCAGCGCATTTGCTTGACCGACTGCTCGATCATTTGCGGCTCGACAGCGGTATCATCCAGCCGACGATCGAGCGGCTGGACCTGGCTGAGCTCCTGAAGCGCATCTGCACCGAAACCGCACCGGTCTGCGGGGCAAGCGACTTTGACCTGCGCTGCATTCCTGGCCGACGCCATGCGACGGGTGATCCTCATCTGGTGCTGCGCGCGCTTCGCAACCTCATCCACAACGCGGTGCGGCATTCGCGAGGCACGCGGGTGCTGATCGGTACACGGCGGGTGGGAAAATTTGTGCGAGTCTATGTCCTCGATAACGGGCGGGGGATATCCAGCGATCAGGCGGGGCGGATGTTCATCGAATTTGCCGGCTACGGCGACGGGCCAGCAACTGGTAGAGGCGTTGGCCTTGGCCTCCCGTCTTCCCGCCGGATGGCGCAATTGATCGGCGGAACGGTCGCACATGATCCACGCTGGCGGCGCGGTGCGGCGCTGTATCTGGAATTGCCCGGCCCGGGCTGATCTTGAGACCAGCATTCAGGTCACGCCATGCGCAGGCGGGACTGGACGCCCAGTGTCGAGGAGACATCACGACGGGCTCGTCGCCACGACGCCAGGAGCGGCGTTTGCGGGTAGCCCACACGGGGCCAGTGCCTGTGGCAACACAGTGAGCGACTGTGCTGGAAACGCTCACGCGGATGGAGGGCCCGAAGCAATGGAACAGGGCGTGCGCCATGGCCGTCTTCTCCTGAGCCTTCATCTGCTGCCTGGGCTGAGCAAGGGACCGCGCGGATGCCGGTGGGCCATCGCGCATCGATTCCGTATGACAACCAAATTCGGAATCCACAGCAATCTTCAGGGTTGAACTAGCGTGACGGCGCTGCTAATCGTTTCTTCTGACGGAAAGCAATTCCGTTCATTGGAATAACGACATGAGTTTCAGCCAACATCCCCCTGGTGAGACCGTACCCATCGAGGGATATCCGGTTTCGGATTTGGATGTTACCGCCCTGCCCGCCTTTGTCGTGCTCAATGGTGCGACATTTTTGCGCTGCTCCCTGACAGCTGAAGGTCAGCGCAGTTTCCCCCACAGGCCGGGCGAAAAGTGCATCGAAGTCGGGCCGGAAGGCGTGCTTTACAGCTTCTCGACGGTACACGTGTCTTCGTCGCAGCCCGCACCTTACACGATCGGCTATGTAGATTTTCCCGGAGATGTCCGCGTACTGGCCAAGATCCGAGGCCCCGATCACGCATTGCGCTGTGACGGTGTCGTTCGCCTCGCCAGTGAAAACTCCGAATGGTTTGTTGAGCCTGTCGCGGGACAAAGCGAGTGAGCCGCGCCTTCATTGTGAGCGGTGCGATGATCCCGATG
Source organism: Sphingomonas sp. J315 (assembly GCF_024666595.1). Classification (NCBI taxonomy): domain Bacteria; kingdom Pseudomonadati; phylum Pseudomonadota; class Alphaproteobacteria; order Sphingomonadales; family Sphingomonadaceae; genus Sphingomonas; species Sphingomonas sp. J315. The sequence continues at coordinate 968,561 of NZ_CP088296.1, forward strand.
GGGAAGCATCGCGATTCAAGCTACAGCGGATTGGCGGTCCCGCCGGTCCGCAAGGCAATTCGCGACGCCGGGCTTGAGCCGAGCGAAATCGAAGCCGTGTATTGCGGTCATGCCTTTGGCGGAATGCTGACCGGCCAACGTATTGTCAAAGAGGTAGGGATCGGAGGCGTTCCGGTCATCAACGTCGACAACGCATGCTCGGGCGGGGCCAGCGCGCTGCACCTCGCCTGGAAGAGCGTGTGCAGCGGGGAACATGTCGCGGCACTGGTCATCGGAGTCGACAAGCTGACCCAGTTCGGTGGCGGCACTTTGCCGCTCGTCGCGGAAGATATCGAGGTACGCAACGGCATGGTGATGCCTGCCCTATATGCGATGCGGGCGCGGCGATACTTGCACGAGCGAGGCGAGCCGGTCGAATTGCTGGCCCAGGTCAGCGTAAAGGCCCGGCGGCATGGCGCGATGAATCCGTTCGCACAGTTGCAAAAAGCTGACCAGTGTCGAAGAGGTCCTCGCTTCCCGGATGATTTCCGACCCACTGACGCTGCTGCAATGCTGTCCGACCGGCGACGGCGCGGCTGCCGTCATCGTGGTGAACGACAAGCTCCGCAAGCGACTGGCCCTGCCGACGGTGGAGATTTGCGGGTCGGTGCTGCACTCCGGGACGCCCACATCCGGCTTTCGCAACATGCTGCGGCCCGAGATTACCCGGCACTCCGCGCGGGAAGCATTCGAGCAAGCGGGAATTGGGCCGCAGGATGTGGATGTCGTCGAACTTCACGACGCATTCTCCATCGCGGAACTTGTCTACTACGAGGCATTGGGGCTGTGCGAAGATGGGGAATCCGCATCCTTTCTTGCCTCGGGCCACAGTACGTTCGGCGGGAGCGTCGTCGTCAATCCGAGCGGCGGCCTGCTGTCCAAGGGACATCCGGTTGGCTGCAGCGGTGTCGCACAGATTGTCGAACTATATTGGCAGCTGACGGGCCAGGCGGGCAGACGCCAGGTACCCGATGCACGCATCGGCATGACGCACGTCACCGGCGGAGGCATAGCTCAACTGGATCATGGCGCATGCGCCATCCACATCTTGAAGGTGCTGGACGAAATATGACGGACGGGAATGACGAAGGGCCGGGCACAAGCATCATCAGCCGCGCGCTCTACCTGTTGGCACATCTGGCTGACGCGCCGGGACCGGTGACGGTCAAGCAGGTCAGCGCCGATCTCAAGGTGCCTCCGTCTACCGCGCACCGGCTGCTCAATGCGCTGGTCGCGGAAGGGTTCGTCGTCGCGTCGGGCAGCGGCATCTATCGCATCGGGCCGCGCTTCTACCGGATCTCGGCACGGGTGATCCAGGGCATGTCCCAGGTGACAATCGCGCAGCCCATCGTCGACGCATTGGCAGCCAAGTACAATGAGACCGTTCTTCTCGGGCGGCATGTCGCCGCTGACCGGACGATGCACTTCGTGTACCGTGCCGACGGCAGCCAAATGCTGACCTACCAGATCAATCTTCACCGGCCGCTGTCTTTGTACTGGGGTGCGTCGGGCAAGGCGATCCTCGCGTTCCTGCCAGACAATGAAATCGAACAAACCCTGCTTCGCGAAGCAACCGCGTCAGCGTCGGGAGAAAAGCCCCCGTCTATGCGTGCGAGAATGGCAGAACTGCGCGAAGTGCGCGAGCGGGGATATGCGATCAGCGAAGGGCAAAAACTCCCGGGCGCGCGAGGCGTCGCCGCTCCGATCTTCGACTCAAAGGGCGTTTTCGGCTGCCTTTGCATGACCTCCCCGCAGGAGCGGATGCCCAGCGCCAGTATCGATGCAATTGTGAAGGATATCGTGGAAAGGAGCGACGAGATTTCGCGGTTCCTCGGGGCAGCCAGATGAGCTCGCCTGGCCAGCCGCTGCACGGTGTACGTGTACTGGACCTCACCACATTTCTGTCCGGACCCTTTTGTACGCAAATTCTTGCGGACCTGGGTGCCGAGGTGATCAAGGTCGAGCCGCCTGGCGGCGATTCGAGCCGGCACATTCCCCCCGCATTTCCTGGACGGGCAGAGTCTGTATTTCCTCGGCATCAACCGTAACAAGCGCAGCGTCTCGATTGACCTGAAGACTGATCGCGGACGGGAGCTGCTGCTGGAACTGATCGCCAAGGCAGATGTTGTCGTGGAGAATTTCCGGCCCGGCGTCGCGCGCAAGATCGGGCTGGACATTGAGCAGATCGCTGCCAGCCATCCGCGGCTGATCTGGGCGTCGATCAGCGGTTTCGGGCAGACCGGACCGGACAGCACAAAGCCCGCCTATGACATGATCGTGCAGGCGCTGTCGGGCGTGATGAGCATAACCGGGGAGGTTGACCGGCCAGCCGTCCGGCTCGGCATCCCGGCGGGGGACACGGTTGCGGGCCTCTATGCCTGCATCGCCATTTGCGCGGCGCTGCATCGTCGCAATTCAACCGACCGTGCCGACATCATCGACGTCGCGATGCTCGATTGCCAGCTCGCGATGCTTTCCTACCAGGGTACCTATTCGCTCGTCGCGGGGACCGAACCGGGGCCTCAGGGCGCGCGGCACGATTCGATCCCCACCTATCGGTCGTTCAAGGCGCGGGATGGCCGTGAACTGGTCGTGACGGCGAATACTGAAAAGATGTGGCGGGGGCTGTGCAATTCCCTCGGCCTGGCGGAGCTGGCGAACGATGCGCGCTTTGCGACCGCATCCGACCGGCTGACCAATCGCGTGCAACTGTGGCGGTTGCTGGAGGGCGCCTTTCTTGAGAAAGACGCGGCCGAACATGTCGAGAGCCTGCAGGCCAACGACGTCCCTGCCGCACTGATCAAGCGCGTCCCGGAGGCGCTGGACGACGCGCGCGTCGCGGGTCGCGACATGATCGTCGGGATGCAGGCCCCCGGGGGCAGACGCATCGAGGTGGTGGGCAATCCCATCAAATTCGCCGGTGGCCCGGACCCGGACCCGACCTATCCGCCTGCCCTTGGTCAGGACAATGCCTCTGTCCTGTCGGCATGGCTGGGCATGCCCCGGTCAGCCGCAGACGAATTGCTAGCCGATGGCGTGCTGGGGAAGGGCTCGGCATGAGCGGAGGAGCGCAACCAAAGATCCCGGTGGTTGCGTTCCACGCATTGGGTATCGACCGCCATTCGTTCGAGCCACTTAGGGGGAGCCTGACGGACGACCGGCAACTGGTTGCGGTCGATCTTCTCGGCCATGGAAGCATGCGCGACCATGCTAGCGATCGCCTGGAGGATCATGTCACCCACGCAGCCGCGCATATCCGGCAGGTGGCGGACGGCCCGGTACATGTGTTGGGACACTCGTTCGGCGGCGTGGTCGCGGCGCTGGCGTGTCAGCGGGTTCGCAGGGATGGCCATGGTATCGCGTCGCTGGCACTTCTTGCGACGCCATCGGCGGGTGGAAAGCTCTACGCCGATCGCGCCGATGCGACGCGCCTCAACGGTATCGAAAAGTTCAGGGAAACGACCCTCGCGCGCTGGTTCGGCGTTGCGCCACCGCCGCAATGGCGGACGCATATCGACTATGCATCGCGCGCGCTGACGTCCCTGTCCGCGGACGCCATCGCATCGACCTGGCGGGCGCTCGCTGCATTCGGCGACTTCTCCGGCGGAGATTTTCCGCTGGCAACATTGTGCATCGCCGCTGCTGACGACCTGTCGACACCGCCCTCGGCGATGTCGGCGATCGTCGCTGCGATCAGTGGCCGCGCGACCGGGCCGGGCGTCATGCTCGAGACGCTGCCAGCGGGTGGGCACCTCTTCCCCCTGACAATGGCACCCGGCACCGCCCGCCTGCTCGAGGCGCATTGGGTCGCCGTTGAAGGTGCAAACCTCCTACGGGCCAGGGGCGTATATGAGCGGCGTTGAGGACCGCACGGTTCGTATCGGCGGGCGAAGCCTGGTGGTTCGCAGATCCGGCCTGCCCGAGGGACCGGCCGTGTTGCTCCTCCACGCTTTGGGGCTGGACCGGCGTGCGTTCGACCCGCTTCGCCATGTGCTTGGCGGGTCGCTGGACGTGATTTCCTATGACCATCGCGGCCATGGCAGCCGCGCAAGCGACGCAGGATTCACCCTCCAGACGCTGATCGATGATGCGCTCGACATGATCCGCTGGATCGACCGTCCGGTTCACCTGCTGGGCCATGCTCTTGGCGGGGTCGTCGCGACGCTTGCAGCGAAGTCCCTTCGCAGTGAAGTGCGAAGCCTCACCCTCGTCACGACCCCGCTCGAATCCATGCCGAGCTTTGCCGATCGGGCGCGACAGATCGAAGCGGGCGGTATGGCGGACACCGTCGAGCAATCGCTGAAACGGTGGTTCAGTGGCCTCCAGGACCTGCCTGACTACCGCAGCGCATTGGCCTATGGGCGAGAAGCGATCTCGGCGATTTCCGCCAATGGATATGCCGATGGCTGGCGATCGCTGGCGGGGTTCGGCCGCCTCCCGCTGGATTCCGCCGAACTGCCGCCAACGCTCTGCGTCGCTGCGGCCGACGATGTCTCGGTCCCGGCTTCGTCCTTCGATGGCCTGCTCCCCGGCGGCGCGACGGCGCGCAAGGACCTGAAACTCGAAGTGCTGCCGCGTGGCGGGCACATGTTGCCGTTGACCGGGCCGGAGCCGCTGGCGCGGCATCTCAAACAACATTGGAAGGTGCGCGAAGCATGAACGCCTCAGCCACAGCGCCGACCGGATCACTGCCTCGCGGCCTGCGCGTCGCAGTTACGGGCGGCAGCGCCGGGATCGGGCAGGCGATCTGCAATCTGCTGAATGCTCAGGGCGCGACGGTCTTCAATCTGGACCTGAAACAGGGATCAGCAGACGGTGCCGAAACCTATATCCAGACCGATCTGCGCTCGTCCGACAGCGTTCGGCAGGCGTTTGAGACGATCGGGCAAGCTGCGGCGGGACTCGATGCGTTGGTGAACAACGCCGGCATCGCGTTCGTCGGCGGTGTCGAGGACGGCAGCGACGAAGAATGGCTCGAGCTGCTCAACGTGAACCTCATGGGCTACCGGCGGGCCACGGTCTGCGCGTTACCGTTGCTGCGAACTTCGCCCTCCCCCGCAATCGTCAACATCTCTTCATGCTCGGCGACCTCCGGCATCACGGAACGGGCTGCCTATTCGGCATCCAAAGGTGCGATCCACAGCATGACGCTCAGCATCGCAGCCGACCTGGTGCACGAAGGCATCCGCGTGAACGGCGTCGTCCCCGGCACGGTCGAAACGCCCTTCATGCATGCGCTGATCGAGCGGGCGAGCGACCCGGCCGCGCAGCGTCGTGCGTATGAGCGGCGGCAACCCACTGCAAAGATGGTCGATCCGGTCGAGGTCGCTCACGCCGTTTCGTTCCTGATCAACCCTGCATGTGGCTCCGTCACCGGATCATTCGTCGTGGTGGATGGCGGGCTCGCCTCACTACGCACGTTGCGGAGTTAACCGACGAATTCAAAACGACAAAAAACGAGAGGACCAAGATGACAACCCAGCATCCGTTCACCCTGAACCGCACCGGTTCCCGACGCCACCGGATCGCCCTGATCGACGGGCCGAACATGTCCAGCCTGGGTGCCCGCAGCAAGCAGGTTTACGGGACGATACGGTCGCTGGACGACCTCAAGGCATTTGTGACCTCGGCGGGCGCGGACATCGGTGTGGAGGTCGAGACATTCTCCTCCAACCACATGGGCGAGATTCTTGAGTTTATCCACGGGTCGGCCAGTCGGGTCGATGGCTATATCATCAACCCGGCGGGCCTGACGACGATGGGCGAGGCAGTCCGGCACGCGCTCGAGGATACGACCAAGCCGGCCATTGAGGTGCATTTCGCAAACATCTCCGGCGCGCCGGGAACGCCGCGCGGTCTGGCCAGCGGCAAACTGATTTCGACCTTCACCCACACGGCGACCGGCCTGTGCATGGGGCTGCGCCAGTACAGCTACATCGCCGCGCTGGTGGGCCTGGTGATGGCGCTTGACGACAAGGGCTTTCTCGGGGGCGAACTCGCGGACGCAGAAACGGCCTGAGTCCTGCGCATGAGCAGTCCAATGCCGGCCCATAGCTCCGATCGAGGGCTTCGACCGGAACAGCCACAACGCGCGAACGGTAGGGGTATCTGAACTATGGGACGGCGACATTTCCTGTTGGTGGGGACGTTTCTCCTCACTATGCTTCTGTACGTGGACCGCGTCGTGATCTCAGCGGCGAAGGAGCAGATCACCGGTGAGCTTGTGCTTAGCGACACGCAGTTCGGCTGGGTGATCTCCGCGTTCGCGCTCGGCTACGCGCTGTTTCAGGTGCCGTCCGGCCAGCTTGCCGATCGCATCGGGCCGCGCAAGACGCTCGCCGCAATCGTCATCATCTGGTCCGGCTTCACCGCTCTGACCGGGGCAGCCTGGGGCTTTCTCTCGCTGCTGCTGTTCCGCTTCCTGTTCGGCGCGGCGGAGGCCGGCGCGATGCCAGCTTGTGCCAAGGCGGTGTACAGCTGGCTTCCCACCGCCGAACGCGGCATCGCCAACGGCATCAACCTGTCCGGAACCCGGGTCGGTGCCGCGCTGGCGCTTCCCGGCCTCGCCTGGATGCTCTCGACCTTCGGATGGCGGCAGACCTTTGTGATCATGGGCGCGGTCGGCTTGCTATGGGTCATTGCCTGGTACGCGCTGTTCCGGGATCGGCCTGAAGACCATTGGGGGATGCCCGAGGCGGAAGTTCAGCAGATCATCGCCGGGCGAACACTTTCCACTCCGAAGGCCGATACGTCGAAGCAGGGCGCGTCGCGTCAGGGGGGCCTGTGGCTCGTCGTGACGCAGTATTTCGCGTCGTGTTTCACCTTTTTCTTCGCCCTGTCCTGGCTCTTCCCCTACCTCCAAAAAACCTATGGCCTAACCACCGTCGAAACCGGATTCATGACCGCCATTCCCTTGGCGGCGGGTGCAGCGGGCAACTGGCTGGGCGGAGTGGGTTCGGATTTCGCGGTACGCAGGACAGGGAGCATCGCATCGCTGCGCTATGTGGCGATGCTTGGCTTCGCCTTGGCGGCGATCGGGCTTGTCGGAAGCCTCAATGCGGATACCGCAATCGTCGCAGTGCTGTTCCTCAGCCTCACGGTGTTCGGTGCCGACATGACCCTTCCGCCATCCTGGGCATTCTGCATCGACGTGGGCGGCGAGCGGGCAGGGACTGTGACCGGTCAGATGAACATGGTCGGCGCTTTCGGCGCATTTGCGACCGGTCTTGCCTTTCCATATCTGTACAGCGCCTTCAATTCGGTGACCCCGTTCTTCCTCACCGCCGTTGCGCTGAACCTCGGCGCAGCGACGCTTTGGGCGTTCGTGCCGCGCGCCAAGCGGGCCGAACCCACAGATTCCACCAGCCCAGCGTAGAGCAGGGTATTCCCGACTCGGGCTCTCAGTGCCGCAGGGATGATTGAACATGGGCGACGACAGGAAGCTGGAAGTTTCGCGGCGGGGGCTACTAGTCGGCGGTGCCGCGGCGGCAGCAGCCACGGGCCTGCCAAGTGCCGATGCCCAAGCGACGCGGACGAACCCCGTCACAATGCCGGTGTCGTTCGAGGTCAATGGGGCGCATCACGAACTGGATCTCGATACACGCACGACGCTCCTCGATGCGCTGTGCGAGCACCTGAAGCTTACCGGCACCAAGAAGGGCTGCGACCATGGCCAGTGCGGAGCCTGCACCGTCCTGGTGAACGGCGACCGGATCAACGCCTGCCTCAGTCTGGCGATTCAGCATATCGGCGACAAGGTCACCACGATCGAGGGTCTCGGCACGATCGAAAATCTGCATCCGATGCAGGCCGCCTTCATCAAGCACGATGCCTACCAGTGCGGTTACTGCACCCCTGGGCAGATCTGCTCGGCAATAGCAGTGCTCGACGAGATCAAACGCGGCATCCCGAGCCAAGCGCAGGTCGATATCTCGGCGCAGCTCGGCCCCAGCAATGCTGAGTTACGCGAACGCATGAGCGGCAATATCTGTCGCTGCGGTGCCTATTCCAACATCGCCGAGGCAATGACGGAAGTCGCGGGAGCACGCTCATGAAGGCATTTACATACGAGCGTGCCAAGTCGCCGTCGGAAGCTGCTGCCGCGGTCTCCGGCACGCCGGGTGCCAAATTCCTCGCGGGCGGCACCAACCTTCTTGACCTTATGAAGCTCCAGATCGAGACCCCGACGCATCTGGTCGACCTGCAGGATCTTGGGCTAGACCGGATCGAGAAGACGCCGACGGGAGGGTTGCGGGTCGGTGCGCTCGTGACGAACACCGCGCTCGCATCTGATCCCCGCATCCGCGGCGACTACGCCGTGCTCGCGCGCGCAATCGTTGCTGGCGCATCGGGTCAGCTCCGGAACAAGGCGACGACAGCTGGGAACCTGCTCCAGCGGACCCGCTGTCCATATTTTTATGATCCCAACCAGCCGTGCAACAAGCGGCGGCCCGGTTCCGGGTGCGCGGCGATTGGCGGCTTCTCGCGCCAGCTCGGCGTGATCGGCACCTCCAATGCGTGCATCGCGACATATCCGGGCGACATGGCCGTAGCTCTGCGCGTACTCGATGCTACCATCGAGACGGTCGATCCACAGGGCAGCACCCGAGCCATACCGATTGCCGATTTTCACCGTCTATGGGGCGACACCCCTCACATCGAGACCGAGCTGAAGTCCGGCGAACTGGTCACTGCGGTCACCCTCCCGCCTCCGCTGGGCGGGCGGCACATCTACCAGAAGGTACGCGACCGCGCGTCTTACGCCTTCGCGCTCATATCCGTCGCCGCAGTCATCCAGCGCGATGGGAACGGGCGTGTTGCGGTCGGCGGAGTCGCCCCAAAACCCTGGCGGGTTCCTTGCAGCCGATGCCGCCATACCGGATGGCGCCGGCGCAGTTGCCGCCAGGCTGATGGCCGACGCGCGACCCACCGAGCACAACGCATTCAAGGTGCCACTGGTCGAACGCACGCTCGCCGCGGTCATGGCCGAAGCGAGAGCCGCATGAAGTTCGACACGCCAGCTGGTCCCAACCCGATAGACCGCATGAAAGTGGTTGGCCGTGCCGCTCGCAGGATCGACGGCCCCCTGAAAATCACGGGCGCTGCGCCATACGCTTACGAGCGCCACGACGTGGTGGCGAATCAGGCATATGGCTACATGCTTGGATCTGCGATCGCGAAAGGGCGGATCAAGCGCATCGATACCGTCGATGCCGAGCGGGCACCGGGCGTGATCAAGGTGGTGACCGCCGCCAACGCAGGACCATTCGCGACCTCGCGGAGCAATACTGCAAGGTTGCTGGCCGGTCCCGAGATACAGCATTACCATCAGGCAATCGCGCTGGTCGTCGCCGAAACCTTTGAACAGGCGCGGGCTGCGGCTGCGCTGATCCGCGTTGACTACGCCCGCGCGGAAGGGCGCTATGACCTTGCGGCGCAAGAGGATAGCGCGCCGCTGGTCGGCGGGAGCAACGGCGAGGAACGCGACTCCGGCGAATTGCGCACCGGCGACTTCGAAGGAGCGTTCGCCGCTGCGCCGGTCAGACTGGACGCAACCTACACGACACCGGACCAGAGCCACCAGATGATGGAGCCGCACGCTTCCATCGCGGCATGGTCGGGCGATGAACTCACCCTCTGGACCTCTACCCAGATGGTTGCCTGGGCGGTTCGTGATCTCTCACAGACCTTCCTGATCCCGCAGTCGAACATCCAGGTGCTGTCGCCCTATGTCGGCGGCGGGTTTGGTGCAAAGCTGCGCATCCGCGCCGACGCCGTGCTCGCGGCGTTGGGCGCACGTGCGGTCGGACGCCCGGTAAAGCTGGCGATCACTCGTCCGCAGACGATGAACAACTCGGTACATCGTCCGGCGACCATTCAGCGCATCCGGATCGGCTGCGATCGGGATGGGCGGATCACGGCGATCGCCCATGAAAGCGTCGGGGGCGATCTGGAGGGCGGACGGCCGGCGACCGTGACGGCCCAGACGCGCCTCCTCTATGCCGGTGCCAATCGGCTCACATCGATGCGGCAGGCGGTGCTCGATCTGCCTGAGGGCAATTCGATGCGCGCGCCTGGCGCGGCGGGTGGCATGATGGCGCTCGAGATCGCCATGGACGAGATGGCAGAGAAGCTACGGCTCGATCCGGTCGAGTTCCGTATCCGCAACGACACCCAGGTGGACCCTGAGAAGCCGGAGAAACGCTTCTCCGAGCGCCAGCTCGTGCGGTGTCTCCGCGAGGGCGCGAAGACGTTCGGGTGGAGCCGACGCGCAGTGCGACCTGCCCAGCGGCGCGATGGCAATTGGTGGGTCGGCCTGGGTGTATCCTCGGCCTTCCACAACAGCCCGGCGATGAAGTCGGCGGCACGGGTGCGGCTGGAGCCGTCGGGCCGCATCCTGGTCGAGACCGATATGACCGACATCGGCACAGGCAGCTACACGATCATTGCACAGACCGCTGCGGAGATGTTGGGCCTACCGCTCGACATGATCGACGTGCGGCTCGGCGACTCACGCTTCCCGGTCGCCGCCGGTTCCGGCGGGCAATTCGGAGCGGCGAACGCGACCTCTGGCGTGTACGCAGCATGCGTGAAGCTGCGTGAAGCGGTAGCTCGGCAGCTGGGCATGTCGGTTGACGGAGCCAGGTTCGAGAGCGGGTACGTCGTTGCTGACGGTCGCAGGGTCAGGCTCGCAGACGTTTCCCGGGCTGGCGCACTTTCCGGCGAGGACGCCATCGAGTACGGCGACATGAGCAGAAGTGTCCATCTCGCCACGTTCGGGGCGCACTTCGTGGAGGCTGCGGTCCACGCCTACACGGGCGAGATCCGGGTGCGCCGAATGCTCGCGGTCTGCGCGGCGGGGCGGATCATCAACCCAGTATCGGCGCGCAGCCAGGTGATCGGGGCGATGACGATGGGCGTTGGCGCGGCGCTGATGGAAGAGATGGCGGTGGACAAGCGGTTTGGATTCTTCGTGAACCACGACCTCGCCGGTTACGAGGTGCCGGTACACGCTGACATCCCGCATCAGGAGGTCGTGTTCCTCGACGAGGCGGACGAGATGGCCAATCCGATGAAGGCGAAAGGTGTGGGCGAGCTCGGCATCACTGGTGTTGGTGCTGCCGTTGCCAATGCGGTTTACAATGCGTGCGGGGTGCGGGTACGCGATTACCCGATCACGCTCGACAAATATTTGGATCGGCTGCCGCCGCTCGCGTGACCAGAGTTGTTTTCAGCTTCGCTGATTTAACACCGGCCGCCCCCCTTCCCGCTCCATCAACCGGGGCAACTGTGAAGGCGAGCACGCTGACTCGCCTTCCCGGAGATCCTAGTCGGCAATCCTGCGAACCAGCGCGACCCAATCGTCCGAACCGCCGGACGGCGGCGTCCCGAGCGAGGCGAAGCGCGAGTTGCGAATGGCGCGGTCGGCGCCCTCTTCCAGCGGGGCTGGACCGCCCGCGATCTCGACCACACTTCCCTTGCGCAACGGACCGCCAGCAACGGCGTCGTACCAGTCGACGCTGTAGCGTCCGCTCTCGCCGAGTAGCGATAGCGCGGCAGGCGTCCCGGCGCGGGTATAGACGATATAGGTCTTGCCGTGATCGGCGAACACATATTCGGTCCTGGTCAGTGTCAGGTCGTCATCAGCCACCATCCCAAAGGCGCGCTCCCCGACATGTTCGTTAAAGAATGCGATGGCGTTCCTGCCGTCGCTGAACTTCAGCGCGCGCGTGCGGTCGTTCTCGCACCCCAGATCGTGGCACTTGTTGGTCCAACCATAGTACATTTCCATCCCCGCTGCCCCCGCGAGCAGCGCATTCCAGATCGAGTGCCGACGGTACGTTTCCCGGGTAGGGGCAATCTCGGGCTGAATCTTGGGAGGCGTTCCCGCCAGCGCATCTTTGGACAGCATCGGCTCCGCGCCGGGCTGGCCGGGCGCGATATCGCCCGGGCTGAACGACAGGACGCCCTTGGTGGGCAGGGTGTCCAGGTCGAACCCCGCGTCGATCGGCGCACCGGGACCCGCCGTGCCCGACTCGTCATAGCCGATCACGACACGGCGCCCTGCCTTGATGGCGGCGTTGGTCCATTTGACGATATCGGGGCGCATGTCGGAGAAATCGATCGTGTTCCCCTGCATCGCCAGGCCGTTCATGGAGGATCCGCTCGCCAGATGGGGCCGGAAGCGCTCCTTCTGGCGCGGATAGGTCGCCATCACGAGCGGATGATCATAGGGATCAAGGGAGTCGATATATTTCGCTTGCTCACGGACAACATCCGGCTCCTGCGTGTTCTCCTCCCCCATGTTCCAGGACACGGCGAGGAAGTGGTTGAAGCGCGCAACCATCTCCCTGATGTAAATCTTCCGCTGGCGGCCCAGCTTGCCGCCGTCCATGAACAGGTTGTTCTCGACCTCCTGCATCTTGAAATGCACCTGGAGACCAAGCTCGTCAGCGTAGGATAGCGCACGCTGCCACTGGGCCAGCTTCACGACGTCGTAGCGGTCGTGTTCCACGCCCTTTGCCCACTGGTCGGCGGGCGAGAGTTTTGCATAGCTGTCCGCAGACACGCGCATGACCTGGGGAATGACGTTCTGATCGTCGCCGCCCACGTTGAACAAGAGCATGCTGACGCTGTTCGCGCCGGCCCCTTGCAGATAAGCGAAGCGGCCCAGCAATCCCTTGCCGCGTCCGCCGCCCCAGGTAAACGACTGCGCCGACGCGGCATAGTCCCTGACATGCGGCTGCCAATCGTGCCGCATCCCTCTGGCATTCGGCGTGCGGTCAAAATCGATATAGGCCAGCATGTTCTCCGGTGAATCCACACCAAACTTGAAGAACGGTTTGCCGGTGCCGGACCAGCGATAATATTGCGCATTCCGATACTGCAGCAGCCCGCGCGCGCGGACATCGTTTCTGGGTGTCGCGGACACTTTGAATCTGCCGGTCGCTCCGTCGATCCCGGCCACAGCTTCGCCGGCACCGTCGCTCGCCACGATATCCTTGCCGGTGCGGAAGCTGACGCGATAGGTCCACTCACCGGCTTCCATGGGCACGAAATGCGCGCGCCACAGCTTCCCGCTCGTGCATCCGCGATCCGCTGCGTCTGCGCACGCGGTGAAATAGCCCGGCACCGTATAGTCGCGACCCGATCGGCTGAACGTAACGTCGATCCGGTAATCGGCGAACGGGTTCGGACCCGACGCCTGATCGAGCGCCGGTCCCTCCATGTCGAGCGTCACGGGATCGTAAATCCCCCCCCGCATGCCGTGCGGTGACATTGGCATGTGCCGTCAGCGTTGTGCCAAAGGCCAGGGCGACCAGCGTCAGGCCCCCGAGCGTGCGACCCGACAACAAGTATCCGAGATAATTCATGCCATATCCTCTCGCGCTGTACGATGCGACCTCCCCTCCGGGGAGCGTTACTGTTCCTTCAATCGCGCTGCCAGAAACGCCAGCACATCGGCCTCTGTCGCCGCCTTGGCGGCGGCATTGGCCGCGACCGACTGGCGGGATTCCGCAGGGGTGTCGTAGCTGTGGGTGGCACCTTCGAACATGCGGATCGCGATGTCGTTGCCGGCGGCCTTGCTGCGATCGACCAAGGTCTGGCACAGCTTGGGCGAGACCTTCTCGTCCGCCGTTCCCATGAAGACGCGGATGGGGTTATAGGGTTTGTAGCCGTCCTTCTCGAACCGCTTCTTAAAGGCGCAGCCGGGGTAGATTGCGACGCCCGCCGTGAAGCCGGTCTTGCGCATGTCGCCGGGCTTGTCGTCGGCCATCGCGGCGAGTGTGGCGATCGCGCCGTGGGACCAGCCGAACAGCGCGACGCGGGTTGCGGTGACGTCGGCCCGCGACTGCAAGAATTGGAGCGCGCCATAGGCGTGCTGGGGGCGGAAATCGATCGGGTCGATGGCTGCGGGGCGCTCGATATGGGTGCCGGCAAACCCGGCAGGGAATCCGATCGCGCCGAAATCATCGACCATGAGGGCGGCATAACCGTTGCGTGCCAGCAGCTCGCCCCACGCCCTGTGGCGGCTGGACAGGGTGGAGGCGTCATATTTGCCCTTCGCCATAGACGAGTAAGCGCCCGCACCACCATGCATCATCACCACCGCAGGGAGTTTGGCACGGGCTTTGGCTGGCTTGAACAGATAGCCTTTCACCTGCGTCTTTCCGTCGCGGCTGAGGAAGGTGACGTCCTCAACCTTCACTTGCTGTGCGACGGCGGGGGCCGCGATTGTGACGAGGGCTGTAGCGATCAGGTGGCGCATCGAGTTTCCATTCGTTGCCGTATCCACGCCGCGCCACGCCGATTGCTCAAGATCCGGCGTGCGGGGCAACCTGCCGCCGACACGATGTCCAGCAATGTGTCGGCGGCATGCCTACCTCGCGGACTCAGTATTCCACGCTGAAGCCCAGCGAGACCGTCCGACCATATGGGTTCGAAACATAGCGGTTGATGCCGTGGGTTCGGCCCATTGTGCCGCTGAAGAACGGGGGCGCACTGTCGAACACGTTGTTGACGTTCAGGAAAAGCCTGGCGTCAGCCTTGGCGATTTTCATGCGGTATGCGACGTTCAGATCCAGCCTGGTATCCGCCTCGACCACGTCGCCCCCGCCGATCGGCCGGTTGTTCGAATCAAGGATCAGCGGCGTTACAGCGGCGTTACCCCAGTTCAAATACGAGCCGGTATGAGTGACGAACCCGTCGACCGAGAGACCGCCCAGATCCCAGCCAAGCTGGAACCGCAACCGCGTCTGAATCGAGGGGAAGCCGGAATTGAAGCCAGAAGTGTTGAGTATGTCGAACGCCTCGCCGCCGGTATTCTGGTCAAAGCGGGTATAGTATGTTCCCGTCGCGCCGAACGTGAATTTGCCGATATCCTTGGTTCTGAGCTGATAGTTGAAGCTCGCGTCGATCCCCTGGACGTCCAAGTTGAGCACATTGGCAAAATCGTTGTTATTCATGAAGTAGGTTATGGCCGGCGGCGTCACGTCGATTGAGCCGCCGTTGGCGACATTGCCGAACTCGTTGATCTGGGCCGTCGTGCAACCTGTCGGGCAGATCGTCAGTCGGTCCCGCATCGTGACGGAATAAAGCTGTTGCGTGACTTCAAGTCGATTTACGCCGTCGCGGAACTTGTTGCTCCAGAACGTCACCGATGTCCGAAGGCCGGGGATCTGCGGCGGTGCGAAGTCGACGCCGATCGACCAGCTGTTGCCCGTCTGCGGCTTGGCGCCAGGCCCGATGCCATAGTCGCGGGTCAGGCCCGGATTGACCGAAGTGCCGATCTGGCACACGGTAACCGCAGTCGCACAACCGGGCAGCAGCCTGGCATCCGGATAAATATCAAGCGGAACGAAGAAGGCGCCGGAGTTCAGCACCCCAGCTGCTCTCCGCCGATAGCCGAGCTCCGGAATCCCGATCACAGCCAAAGGCGGCGCGACAAACGCGGTTGCAAAGTTGCCGCGCAGCCTCAGGCCTTCAATCACCTCCCAAGTAGCTGCGATCTTGGGATTGGTGGTGCCGCCGACATCGCTGAATTCGTCATGTCGACCCGAAAGGCTCAGGTCGAGCCGCCGGACGAGCGGTATACCCATGTCTTCAGAGACGAGCGGAACCGCAACTTCGACATAGCCCGACAGGGCATTCCGGTCGAGGTTGAAGCCAACTTCTCCCGACGCATCGACATCCAGGACTAGGGTCGGGACCCATAAACGGGATTCCCTTGGCGGCTGGGATGTGATTCATGCGCTGCGCCAGCAGGAGCGTGGATTTGAGCGAGTTTTGGTTGAGTGAAGCCCAGTTCGAGCGGCTGCGTCCGCTGCTGCCGGACAAGGTGCGCGGTGTGGCGCGGGTCGATGATCGGCGGGTGATCAGCGGCATCATTCATGTGGTGAAGTCGGGCGGGCGCTGGGTCGACGCGCCGGCCTGCTACGGGCCGAGGAAGACGCTCTACAACCGGTTCGTGCGCTGGGCGGCAAAGGGTGTGTGGCAGGAGCTGTTCGTCACGCTCGCGGCAGCAGGCGGGCCGCCCGCCGAGGTCCTGATCGACAGCACGCATATGAAGGCGCACCGCTCCGCGGGCGGTGGAAAAGGGGGGCGCTCGTCCAGGCGATCGGGATCAGCCGGGGCGGCCGCAACAGCAAGCTCCACGCGCTCACCGACGGCGAAGGTCGGCCGCTCCGCTTCCTGCTGACCGGTGGCCAGGTCGCCGACTGCCGCGCAGCCGATGTGTTGCTCGATGATCTCGCGCCGCGCACCATCGTGCTCGCGGACAAGGCTTACGACAGCAATGCGATCCGCGACCTGATCGAGCGGCAGGGTGCCGTTCCGAACATCCCCTCCAAGACGAACCGCCGCTGGAAAAGCTGCTTCTCCAAGACGCTCTACAAGGGCCGCAACGCCGTCGAGCGCATGTTCTGCCGCCTCAAGGATTATCGCCGCATCGCCACCCGCTACGACAAGCTCGCCACCAACTTCCTCAGCGCCATCTACCTCGCCGCAGCCGTCACATGGTGGTTATGAGTCCCGACCCTAGCTGTTCGGCCCAATAATATTCGCCGCCGAAAGCCAGACGCACGTCGCCGGCCGGCAATGCGAACAATTTTCCCTGCGCCTCCAGCTTTGTCTGGCTGAATCTGTTGATGTGCCTGGTGAAGCCCTGGTTGACGTAAAGGCTGTCCAGAACCGCAGCCGAGGTTCTGCCGGCATTGGGCTGCCAGACGTCCAGCGCGTTCGCCGTCGTCAGCGGAATGGCTGGATTAGCGGCATTAACACTTCCGTTTGCGTTCACCGAGCCGTTCAGCGCTCGCCGAACGCAGATGGTGCAGATCGTATCCCTGTCGCGCGAGAAGCCGGTGCTGTCCCCATACGCATTGCTGAGGGTTACGGTCCAGCTATCGGACAATTTGTATTCGGCGTTGCCGTAGAGATACAGCGTTTCGCTCTCCTGGTCCTGCGTTCCATAGTAATTGTCAGGTTTGATCAAGGCAAAGGATACGATTTGTTGTGTCACCGTGGGTTCTCCCGCCGGTGCCATATAGAATGGATTGATCTGGTTGGCGCGAGCGAAGCCGGGTCCAAAGACGGTCACGTTGTTGACCAGCGCGGGACCAAAGTCGTAGATGCTCTCCAACACATTGTAATTCACGGTGGCCGTCATCGACAATCGGTCACCGAACGACTGGTGTAGGCGTATCAGCCCGTTGGTGCGCTCACTGCTGTTAAGCGCACCCGCATAGATCGAATTATTGCAGGGCGCATTGTCCGTAATGAGGTCTGTGGGTGTCGTCGCCGAAGGCGACAGATATGCCCGCGTCGTCCCGGTCGCCGTCGTGCGGATCGTGGCTGGCATACAGTTGAACGTGTTGGTGTTACGGCCGCCGACCGAACGGAAATCGCCCCGGCTCAGGAATTCCCGGTCCTTCGCCGCCAGTGGACTGGCATATACATGTTGAACCGCGACATAGATGCCGCCGGTAGTCCATTTCGTTCCCACGATGCCATTGACGTCGATGCTGTGCCAACTGTCCGCGAGTCTGGCTCTGGCGGATATTTTCGCTCCGCTGTACGTTGGCCGGGTGATGTAGTTCACCACACCAGCGACGGCATCAGAACCATAGATTGACGACGCACCGTCCGCGAGTACCTCGACCCGCTGGATCGCGCTGATGGGGAGAATGTTTGGATCCGATTGGCCATATCGGATGCCGGAACCGGCGACGCGCATACCGTCAATCACAACCAGCGTCGTGTTGCTCGCGCTCCCCGCCAGCTGGTGGATTTGCGGCGAGTAATAGGAAAATACGTTCTCGCCGAGCCCTTCCGAGCCCGCCGTGGTCATTGCCGGCACGGTGTTGATCAGTTCGCTCAGGTTGGTAGCGCCCGCTTTTGCAGCAGTTTCCTGATCGACCGTGACGAGGTTCGATCCAATTGGAGCGACGCCGCGAAGAGCCGAACCAGTGACAACAATTTCCTCTGCAGGCGTCTCGCCCTGCCCGGCTTTCTGTTCAGGCTCGGCGGCTTTCTGTTGAGGCACCGGATTCCCGGGAGCTTCCTGTTCGACCGCGAACGCGGGTGCGATTCCGAGAGACGACGCCGCCAATACAATCGCGATCGTCGGTACCGATCCGTCCAGCCGAATAGCCATGATCCTCTCCTCCCAAATGTCAGTCTTTTCTCTTTCCAGTTCGAACGCACGTGCCGAGCCACACACCCTGACGGTAGGCCCAAAGGAGCTAGCTGTGTCGCGTCACCAACTGGCGTCAGTTAATTCCGATGAGCGGAACAGCATTCTATCTAAGGAAATGCTGTAGCAAACGCATTCCGGCTTTTCAACCCTTCGCTGGCCATTGTCCCGTCGTGCGCCGCATCGTCATCCTCAGAAGCGCTCAACACCGTCCCCGAGTTGTCCTTCCGAAAACGGTCGAACTGATGGGCGGGAAACGATGCCTGATTCAGTTGAGCAACGGCGAGGAGCGCCCAACGGAATGACGAGCTGATCCGCAGAGAACGGATCGCACGAGCAGATTATCGAGACCGGGTGGGGAGGAACGGGTGGAAGCACTATGGCGACGCTGCTGTCGACACCGCCGGCAATAGACGTCTCGCCATAACTTCCGGTTCTAGGCCGGGAAATGAAAGTCGGCTGGCCCCGGCCCAGCCATTCGAGCATGAACCGATCGGCCGATACGGTTCAAAGCTGAAGGGGGCGGGATGAGAAGGTGGAGCATATCGGCCACGCGCGTGCTGCCGTTGCAATTATTGCTGAAGCATTCCGCGATCCTGGCGCTGGCTTTTCTCGCTTCGAGTCCCGTTACCGCGAGCGCGCAAGGAGTCGTTTCTGCCGCCGATCCGCGCGCCGCCGAAGCGGGGGTGGAGATACTGCGTGCGGGAGGCAGCGCTACCGACGCCGCGCTCGCGATGATGCTGGCGCTTACCGTGGTCGAACCGCAATCCAGCGGCATCGGCGGCGGCGGGTTCTTCGTTCACCATGATGCACGCCACGGCCTGATCGATACGATCGACGGGCGCGAGCGCGCGCCATCCGCGGCACGACCGGATCGCTTCTTGAGCACCGACGGCACGCCGCGTCCCTATGACGATGTCTATCCCGGCGGACTGTCGGTCGGCATTCCCGGCAACATCAGGTTGATGGAGGAAGCGCATCGCCGCTGGGGCAAGCTCCCCTGGGCGCGTCTCTTCGAACCGGCGATCCGCCATGCCGAACAGGGTTTCGCGGTGTCCCCGATGATGGCGCGTTTCATCGCGCGCTCGGCACCGCGCTGGAAGGATTTTCCCGAAACCCAGGCGCTTTACGCGCCAAACGGGCACCCGCTCACCGAAGGCGCGACGGTACGCAACCCTGCGCTGGCCGGACTGCTCACCCGGATCGCGCGCGAGGGAGCCGACGCATTCTATCGCGGTCAGAATGCCGACGCGATCATCGCCGCCACCGCCGGGGCAAGGCGCAACCCTGCCCAGATCATCGCTGCCGATATGGCGGGCTACACCGCTACGTCGCGCAATGCGGTATGCATCCGCTATCGGATCTACAAGGTCTGCGGAATGGGCCCGCCCTCGTCCGGGGCGACCACCGTGTTCGGCATATTGGGGATGATCGAACGCTTCGACATCGCGCGTCTCGGCCCGCGCTCACCCGACGCATGGCATGTGATCGCCGAAGCGATGCGCCTGTCCTATGCCGATCGAGGCCGGTATATCGGCGACCCCGATTTCGTGTCGGTCCCGCTGGTCGGCTTGATCGACCCCGACTATCTGGCACGCCGGTCGCGCCTGATCCGCATGGACCGGGCCTTGCCGTCGGTGCGTCATGGAAATCCGCCGGGCGCGGCTCCGAGGGGGGCACCAACACGATCGACCGAAGCCGGGACCACGCATTTCTCGGCTGTGGATGCCCAGGGCAATGTCGTTGCGATGACCTCGACGATCGAGGATATCTGGGGCAGCCAGCTCATGGCGAACGGGATGATGCTCAACAACGAGCTGACCGATTTCAGCTTCGTGCCCGCGCGCGACGGTCTTCCGGTGGCCAACCGGGTCGAGGCGGGCAAGCGCCCATTGTCCTCGATGTCGCCGACCATCGTATATGATGCCAACGATCGTCCGATCCTTGCGCTGGGATCGGCGGGCGGGCCGCGCATCATCATGCATGTGACAAAGACGCTGATCGGCGTGCTCGATTTCGGATTGCCGGTGAGCGAGGCGATTGCACTTCCAAATCTGTTCTTTGATGAGAATACGCTGCTGATGGAACCCTCGGCGGACACCGGCCGCGTGCTCGACGCCCTGCGTGCCAAGGGCCATTCGGCGCGGGAGGCACCGCTCGGGTCCAAGGTCAACGCCGTCGAGCACGCCGGCGGCGCGTGGCGAGGTGCCGCCGATCCGCGCAGCGAGGGTGTCGCATTGGCGCAGTAGGCGCACCGGGTATCAACGGCAGCCTCGCGCCCCAGACACTAGGATGGCGGCACCGTGACGGTCCGGCTGCTCCGCTCGCCGTCGGCAGAGCGGCTACGGAGGTCGACGGGCCCGCTCACCGCCACCGGCCCCTGATAGCGCACCCACCGACCTCCACGCTCGCGATACTCGATGGTCACGCCCGGGAAATCGGCGTTCGCCTCCAGTTTCCCGGCCACGATACGCGCGCCTGGCGGAGCGACGCGATACGCGATACCCATGTCCCCGAGGCGGCCGAATTGTGCCGACACCCGCCCGGCGAAGTCGCGCCAGTCGGCGGCCAGCGCCGCGCGATCCACGCGCGGGTCGTGCCATGCATAGGATTGGCCGGGCCGATAGTGGGGCGTCCAGCGCGCCGGTGCCCAGCCCCGCTCGGCCAGCGCGAGCAGGCGCGGGAACAGCATGTAGTCGACCTGCGCGTCACTGCGCACGGTTTCGCTCCACAGCTGAGCCTGAATACCTGCGATACGGCGTCCCGCTTCGCGCACCGGCTGGTCGTCGATCCGCTGGGGCTGTGCGCTGATATTGGGGATCAGCGCGGCGTTGGCGGGAAGGTTGTCAGGCATGAAGCCGAACACCTGATGACTGTCCACCCCGCGCGACGCCCAGTAATAGCCGCCTTCCTCCGGGTCCGGGGCATAGGGCATGTCGAAATAGCCGAGGTCCGGGATCGATAGCACGACGTCCCAGCCGCGGTTGAGCTGGTCATGCGCCTCACGGATCGCGCCGGTGTGGAGCACGCCCCAGATGTTGGTCAGCACATTGGCAGGCATGCGCGCCGGATCGGTATGACCCATCCCGTCGCTCCACCCGCCGACGCGGATGCCCTTCGCCGCAAGCCCGGTGGCGACCCGCTCGATGAAGCGCGGGGTCAGGTTGCGCGCGTCGCCGCCATTATCCGCGATCATCGCCTTGCACGCGGGCGAGTTGACCCAGGCACCGGCGGTCTCGTCCGCGCCGAGGTGAAAGGTCTTGAGCGGGGCGCCCGCGTCGCCGTGCATCGCCGCCAGCGCATCGACTACCGTATCCACGAAGCGATAGGTCGACGGAATGCACACGTTGAGTGTGTTGTCGGTGTAATGCTGGATGCTGCGATATTTGGTGGTGTCGGCGGGGTCGATCAGCCGATAGGCGTCGGCCTCGGCGCGCTTCCCCTCGGCGATCAGCCGGTCGTGGCGGCGTTCCATCGCGACGATCGCCGCGCGCGAATGGCCCGGCATGTCGATCGATGGGATCACCTCGATCCCCCGCGCCGCCGCTGCCCGGACGATGGCGACATAGTCGGCTGTAGTCAGGTATCCATTGACCCCCGGCTGGCCGTACGGTCCCGCGCCAAGCTGGGGAAGCAGACATCGTTTCTCCTCCAGGTCGTGGCAGCGCACCGACCCGATCTGCGCCAGCTCGGGCAGCGCCGGGATTTCGATCCGCCAGCCTTCGTCCTCGGCAAGGTGCAGATGCAGCTTGTTGAGCTTGTACGCTGCCATCGCCTCGACCAGCTTCAATATCTGGTCGCGTCCATGGAAGTTGCGGCCAAGGTCGAGGTGCAGCCCGCGATGCGGATAGAGCGGTGCGTCCTCGACGGTAAGCGGGCGCATCTTTCGGTGCTCAAATGCCGCCTGCTGGGCAAGCGAGCGCAGGCCGTGGCTGGCCCCTGCCGCATCGGCGGCGGTGATCGCGATGCCGTCAGCGCGGGCGTCGAGCCGATAGGATTCGGGAGCGAGTCCCGCGGTCGGATCGACGCGGACGCGCAGCGGTAACTTCCCGCTCTCGTCGGTGCCGAGCGCGACCAGTGCGGGTGCGATTGCCGCGCGATCGACGCCGGTCAGCGTCACGCGGATGCCCTTGGTCAGATCGACCAGCTCGCCATCATGCTGCGCAGCATGGCTCGGGCGCGGAAGGATCACGATGCCCTTTGCGGAGGGCGCGGCACGCTCCGCGTTTTGCACGAATGCACGCTCCGGAGTCAGCCAGACCGTCTTGTCGCTATCGCTTTTGGTCGTGAGCCGCGCGGCATCGGTCATCGACGCGACGAAACGCAGCGCGGGCAGACCGGTATCGGGGTCGATCGCATCGCGCGTCGCCGCGATCACCCGCGCCTCCCGCGCCTTCGCTACCAGATAGGCATTGGGCATCACCACCGCGCGCGAGAAATGCGACCCGACGCCCCATAGCTTGACGACATGCCGCGCGCCCGGACGCAGCACCGCGCCGGGCTTGAGCGTCAGTTGCTGCACATCGCCATTGATGTTGCGATAGTCGAACAGGTCGCTTTCGATCCGGTCGAGCGGATTGACGAAGCTGAAAAAGAGCGAGAGGTCCAGCCCCGTCCGCAACGATGCAGGCAATTTGTCGGGCAGCGTCAGCGTGATCGTCGCCAGGAAGCAATTGGTCATGCCTTCCGGGCAGGTCGGGCGATTGTCGACCACTTCGAAGCGATAGTCGATTTCAGCGGCGAGGTGATCGAGAGCCTTCTGCGGCGGGGCGACGCCCTGCGCCATGGCCGGCGTCACCGCAATCAGCGCCATCGCCCCCATCCAGCTCAATCCGCGCATCCGCATTGCTCCCTCTCGACGATTTGTATTCAAGTTGTCATATCGTTCGACACAGGTCAATCAGGTCGATTCGGACGGAGAACCGCGATATGTCGTATATGTCGAAGCTGTACGCTGCGCTGCGCAGCCTGATTGGTTTTGCATTAGTCCTATCGGCCTCAACCGCGCATGCCGCACCGAGCAAGCCGGTGATGGTCGGCTATGTCGCGGCGTTCAAGGGCATCGACCTCACCATCGCAAGGACCCGGCTGGAGGATTACACGCATTTCAACCTCGCCTTCGCCAACCCCGACGCCAGCGGCGCGTTCGTCAATGACGGGCAACTGACCTGCATGCCCGCCCCCTTCGGCGCAGCTACCGGCGTCGCCGAGCTGCGGGCCAGGGTGGAACAGCTGCGGAGCAAGGGCGCAAAGGTTCTGGTGTCGATCGGCGGCGGCGTGATCCCGTCCTGTTCGGGCGACTGGAATGCGCTGCTCGCCTCCGACAAGCGCGATGCAACGGTCGCTTCGCTGGTCGCGCTGTCCGACACGCTGGGCCTCGACGGGGTTGATGTCGATCTGGAGGGCGAATTGCTCACCGCGATCGACCGGGCGGGGAACTATACCCCGTTCATCGCCGCGCTGTCGCGGGCGATGCAGGCGCGTGGCAAGCTGCTGACCTGTGCCACCGCATCCTATGAAGGGGGCATGATCCCGATCGACTCGATCCGCTATTTCGATCTGGTCAACGTCATGTCCTATGACGCGATCGGGCCAAGCTGGGGACCTGCGGGCGCCGAACATGCGACGCTGGCAATGGCGGAACGCGACCTCAAGCTGTGGCGCGAGCGAGGCGTCGCGCGCGATCGACTGGTGCTGGGCGTGCCGTTCTACGGCTATGGCTTCAACGGTCACGCGGCCAATTGGTCCTATCGCGACCTCGTGTCTGCCTTCCCCCAAGCCGCCACCGGCGACACGGTAGGCAAGGCGTGCGCCGGCTGCCGCTACATCACCCATAATAGCCCGGCGACGATCGAGGCGAAGGCGCGGCTCGCCCAGCGCATCGCCGCCGGGGTGATGGTGTGGGAACTGTCGCAGGACAGCCCAGACCATGCGCTGACCCGTGCGGCGCTTCGGGGCCTTTCCGCAGCGGAAACGCGCGCCAGCAATTGACGCGAGCATACCAATGCAACACATGTGGGTGCGGCGCGGATGCGCCCGACCGCAGGTGGAGCAACGTCCTTGTCGCTGATCGAAATTGTGGGGCCGCTCCACAAGGAAGACCCCACCCCCTCTACCTCCAGCTGCAAAAAGTCCTGCGCGACGCGATCGACGGGCATGTGGTCAAGGCGGATGAGGCGATCCCGACCGAACGCGACCTGGCCGAGGAATTCGACGTGTCGCGCATCACGGTGCGCAAGGCGATCGACGGACTGGTCAGCGACGGGCTGGTCGCGCGGCGGCGCGGCGCGGGCACCTTTGTCACGCGGCCGCGCGTCGAGAAAAGCTTCTCCAAGCTCACCTCCTTCTCGCAGGACATGATCTCACGCGGGCGTCGTCCGTACAGCGAGTGGGTGAGCAAGACAGCCGGCACGG
This sequence comes from Sphingomonas sp. J315, assembly GCF_024666595.1. Taxonomy (NCBI): domain Bacteria; kingdom Pseudomonadati; phylum Pseudomonadota; class Alphaproteobacteria; order Sphingomonadales; family Sphingomonadaceae; genus Sphingomonas; species Sphingomonas sp. J315. Next base: position 993,204 of record NZ_CP088296.1, read on the forward strand.
TGACGCCTGAAGAAGCGCTGTCGCTCGGCCTGTCGCCGGGTTCGCTGGTCTATCGTTTCCACCGCATCCGCTATGCCGACGACACGTCGATGGCGCTCGAATATGCGACGATCCCCGCCTATTGTCTGCCCTCGGTCGAGGTGGTCGGGGATTCGCTCTACGCCGCGCTGGAGGCGCACGATCATCTGCCCGTGCGCGCCTTGCAGCGGTTGCGCGCGATCGCGTTCACGCCCGAGCAGGCCGAGGTGCTGGGAATCGAACCGGGCGCGCCGGGGCTGTTCATCGAGCGCCGCGGCTTCCTGTCGGACGGGCGGACGGCTGAATATACGCAGAGCTATTATCGCGGCGACGCCTATGACGTGGTCGCTGAACTCAACAGCAATTAGAGGCTGGCGAGAAAGGCGGTGTGCGGGGGCAGCTCGGCAAGCTGCTCGGCGACCCGCCCGCGTAACGTCGCGAGCCGCCGGGCCAGCTCGTCGGCGGGCAAGCCATCGGCGATCGGGTGCCAGCTTGTCGGCCGCACCCCCTGCCCGGTCAGCACGCAATACCAGTTGGTCGGGCCGAATAGGTCGCCGGGTTCGAACAAAATGTTGCCGGTCGCACGGAATACGTCGATCCGCTCGGCAAGGCTGTCCGGGATCGGCGCAGCCGCGACATCGCGCCAGAAGTCCGTGTCGCCGCGCCCCGCCAGCGCATAATGCGCGATCACGAAGTCGCGGATCCGCTCGACCTCGTTGATCGTCTCGCGGTTGAAGCGCGCGGCGATGCCGGGGTCGAACCCATCGCGCGGCAGCAGCGCCAGCAGCCGGATGATCGCGGTCTGGATCAGATGGATCGAGGTCGATTCGAGCGGTTCGAGAAACCCGCCCGCCAGCCCGATCGCGACGCAGTTGCGGTTCCAGATCACCCGCCGATGCCCCGCAGCAAAACGCAGCCGGTTGGGCTCGGCCAGCGCCGCGCCGGGCAGCCGTTCGGTCAGCTTCGCGACCGCGTCTTCATGCCCCAGATGCGCGCTCGAATAGACATAGCCATTGCCGTCGCGGTGCTGGAGCGGGATGCGCCATTGCCACCCCGCCTCACGAGCGGTCGAGCGGGTGAACGGGGGCGGATCGCCCTGTCGCTGCGACGGCATCGCCACCGCACTGTCGCAGGGCAGCCAGTGGCGCCAGTCGACATAGCCGCTGTGCAGCGCTCCCTCGATCAGCACCCCGCGAAAGCCCGAGCAATCGACGAACAGATCGCCCTCGACCGTGCGCCCATCGTCGAGTTGCAGCGAGTCGATGAACCCATCCTCCGGATCGAGCTGCACCTCGGCCACCTTGCCCTCGACCCGCACCACCCCGGCCGTCTCGGCATGGGTGCGCAGGAAGCGGGCATAGCCGGCGGCGTCGAAATGCACCGCGTGATGCACCGGGCCGTGCCGCGCCCCGGGCGCGAACCGCCCGGCGCGCGCGGCGAGCGTCTCGAGACTATAGGGCGCGTGATCGGGGTCCCCGCCCGCCGCCAGATGCCGCAGCCAATAATGGTGGAAATGGATCCCGCCCATTTCGACGCCGAGATAGCCGAACGGGTGGAAATAGCGCGCGTCGGTCCCGCCCCAGCCGTCGAACTGGATGCCCAGCTTGATCGTGCCATTGGTGGCGCGGAGAAACTCCGCCGGATCGATCCGCAGATAGCGATTGAACTCGTGGATCGGCGGCACGGTCGCCTCGCCGACGCCGACCGTCCCGATCGCCTCGGATTCGATCAGCGTGATCGCATGATGCTGTCCCGCCAACGCGCGGGCGAGCGCGGCGGCGGTCATCCAGCCGGCGCTGCCCCCGCCCAGAATGACGATGCGGCGTACCGGTCGGGTCCGCGCGCTCATGCTGCACCACTCCTGAGTTGGGCCAGCGCCTGCGCATGTGTCGGCATTGCGCGCACCTCGTTGGCGATGGCGCGCAACTGGCGCTGGAATTCGGCCATCAACTGCTGCTCGTCGACGGTCAGTGCCTGCGGGTCCGGGCTGCGCGGGACGATGCCGTGCCCCGCCATGCACAAGGCCCAGCCATCCTCGACATGCGCCTCATGGTCGCCATGCGCGAACATGCCGCGCGCGGCGAACAGGTCGCGCTTTGCCTTCAGCGCCGCGGAAATCGGGGCCGCGCGGGCGGCGTCCCAATAAGGTCCGGCGCGGTGGGCGAGGTGGAAATGCTGCGCAGCAAAATCGTCGATCCGCGCGCGCGTCCCCACCAGCTCGGTCGTATAGAGCGCAGCCTCGGGCATCGCGTCGCGGTCGACCGGCCACAGCAGGATCAGCTGTGCGATGGCGAGCTGGAGTTCGAGCAGGCCGGATGCGGCAAAGGTCGCGGATTCGCCATCGGGCTCGGCGATCGTCACGACCTTGCCGGTCCAGCCGGGTACACGCCGAGCCGCAACAGGAATCGGCGCACCGACATCGACAACGCCCCCCGCTGCCTCCGCGATCACCATCCGCGCGTTGGTTTCGGCCATGTTTGCGCTGTCATAGTGGCAAGCCACCGCCACCCGGTCGCCGAGCGGGGTCAGCATCGTCCACCCCGCCGCATGCGCGACAGCGCGGGTGTGGAGCGGGACGGGATCGGACTTGGCTGCCGAACCGAGGATCATTCGGTCGCAGCGCGCCGGACTCGCCGCCGCTTCGGACCAGCTACCATCGGCATCCACCAGAAGGTCGGCATCGGGCGGCGACTCCTGCGCCGGTGCGACCCGCACTCCGGCGGCGAGGCAGGCGTCGCGAAGCAGCGCGGCATAGCCGGCGGCGTCGAGGTGCCAGCCATGCTTGACCGCCTGTCGCGTCGCCGGGTCGCGCGGCTGGCCGATCCGGCCATGCTTCGCGGCGACGGCGGCGAGGCAGAATTCCTCCAGCGGCACCGCCAGTCCGGCATGGCGCGCGCGGGTCCAGTGCTGAACGAATGGCCGCCCGGCAAAGGGCGTGCCCGCATCGCCCCATGCGTGGAGGAAGTCCGCGCCCTCGTTCCACCCGGCATAGAGCTGGCCGAGGCTGAGCGTACCGGCGGCGCGGTCGATCAGCGCGGCGTCACCCAGGCCCAGCAATCGGTGAAAGGTGACGAGGTCCGGCGGCGCGGCGAGCGCGGCGTGCGGCGGTGGAAGCGCGCCGGTGTCCTGCCAGGTCACCTCGACACCAAGCCGCCCGAAGGCGCGCGCAATCGCCAGCGCCGCCATAGGCGCTGCAACCCCGCCGCCGCGCACCGCCACGGTCTGCACTGGATTCATAACGGCGCCGCCGGACAATAGCGCGCGACGAAATCGGCGTGCGACGGCGCGTCGGCGATCCCCTGTGCCACCGATGCGGCAAAACCGTCGAGCCGTTGCTTGAGGACCTCCGCAGGCATCGCATCGGCGAGCCGGTCGCCCGATCGCGGCACGATCCCCTGCCCCACGAACACCGCCTGCCAGCTGGTCGGGCCGAACAAGCCGTCGCGATAGGCAGGGACATGAGCGCGATGGCGGAATGCCTCGATCCGGCCGTTCAATGAATCCGGCAGCTCCATCGTCGTAACCGCCTGCCACAGCGGCGCATCGGCCTCGTTCGCGGCATAGTGGAGGATCAGGAAATCGCGGATGCGGTCATATTCGACATCCATCACGCGGTTGAACTCGGCGGGCAGCGCCGGGTCGATTTCGGGGCTGTCAGGCAGCAAGGTCAGCAGGTGCATGATCGCCATTTGGACCAGATAGATGCTGGTCGATTCGAGCGGCTCGAGGAACCCGCCCGCCAGACCCATGGCGATGCAATTATGATCCCATGCCCGCTTTCGCTTGCCCGCCTTGAACCGCAGCACGCGCGGATCGGCGAGCGCTGCGCCGTCGAGATTGGCGAGCAATGTCGCCGCCGCCTCGTCGTCCGAGATATGCGAACTGGCATAGACATAGCCATTGCCGGTCCGGTGCTGGAGGGGGATGCGCCATTGCCAGCCCGCCGGGCGGCGGGTCGAGCGGGTGTAGGGGGGTGAAGTCGTCCGACCGCGCCGACGGCACCGCCACCGCGCTGTCGCACGGCAGCCAGTGCGACCAGTCCTCCAGATCGACGCCGAGCGTCTGGCCGAGCAACAGCGAGCGGAAGCCCGAGCAATCGACGAAAAGGTCGCCGGTGACCTGCGCTTCCGACGCGAGCGTCACGCCAGAGATGCGTCCGTCTTCGCCGTCGCGCTCGACCGTGACGATCCGCCCCTCGACCCGCTCGATCCCGCGTTCCTCGGCCCAGCGGCGCAGGAAGCGGGCGTAGAGAAAGGCGTCGAGATGATAGGCGTAGGAATATGCGTTGCGGACATCGCCCGGTTTGCCGTCGGGCAGCGCGAAGCGGTTGGCCCAGGCCAGCGCGATGGCAATGCAATAATCGGGCAGCGGCGCGGCTTGCCCCGCCGCGTTCGCGCGCGCCCAATAGCTGAAGAAATCCGCCTCCCCGATCGGCCGGCCGAAGGTCCCGAACGGGTGGATATAGCGGTCGCCCTTGCGTCCCCAGTCGACGAACTCGATGCCCAGCTTGAAGCTCGCCTGGGTCGCGGCCATGAACGCCACTTCATCCAGCCCGAGATAGTCGTTGAAATCCTTCATCTGCGGCAGCGTGGCTTCGCCGACGCCGACGGTGCCGATCTCTTCGGATTCGATCAGGCGGACGCGCACGCGCACCGGATCGAGCTTGGCCGCACAGGCCGCCGCGCACATCCAGCCGGCGGTCCCGCCGCCGACAATCACCAGGTCGAACCGTTCACCCATCACTGAAGCTTAGCGCTGCGCGACTGCGGCACCAGTCCCGTTGGAGACCGGTGCCGCGCGCCGCATCAGAAGGTCAGCCGCAGGCCGACCTGGAAGCGCCGGTCGTTCTTGAACCAGGATGCCGCCTTGAGCAGCCCGGTCGAGTCGACCTGTTGGTAGAGCACCGTGTCTGTCCCGAGCAGGTTCGACCCTTCGATCACGAACTCCATCTCCTTGGTCGCCCGCACGCGGAGCGACGCATCGAGATAACCGGTCGGACCCTGCCAGATCGGCAATCCGACGCAGCAGTCGATCGCAGTGACGAGATATTTGGAGCGCCAGTTATACGCGACGCGCGCCGACACCTTCCCCTTTTCGTACATGCCGACCAGGTTGAAGCTGTGCTCCGACACGCCTTCGAGCGCGTTGGCCTTCACCGTCGAGCTCTCGTAGGAGATGCCGCCGCCGGCGGTGCCGGCACCGGTCTCGTTGGTCAGATTGACCGTCTCGATCCCGTCATTCTTGACATAGGTGTAGTTGGCCTGGACCCCCAACCCGTCGAACGGCCCCGGAAGGAAGTCGAAGAAGGTCTGGAACGACGCTTCGGCTCCGTAAATGCTGGCACCCTCACCATTGACAGGACGGTTCAGCCGAACCTGTTCGGTAACTCCGTTATTGGCGATGGTCAGGTTGAACTGGCCGGCCTGGATATAGTCGTAGAATTGCTTGTAGAAGCCGGTGAACGTCAGCGATCCGGCGCGTGCGAAATAATATTCGAGCGTCAGGTCGACCTGGTCCGCAGTAATCGGCTTCAGCCCGGGATTGCCCGAGGTGCCGGTATATTGCCAATCATAGGCGATCGGATTGCCAGCCGCGTCGCGCGTGACATTGGGGTCGGTCCGATCCGACAGGTTGGGCGACAGGCGGTTGACGTTCAGGAAGTTGCGCAACAGGCCGATATCGGGTCGCGACATCGCGCGCGAATAGGCAAAGCGCGACACCAGCTTGTCGGTCAGGTCGAACTTGATGTTGAAGCTGGGCAGCGCGTGGAAATGATTGACCCGCGTCGTGTCGGCAACCGTAGCGCCATTGTTGAACGCGATTTCGGCCGGCGTAATGACGCAACCAGCGGTAGCGGTCGGATTGCCCGCACCATCGACGCCGCGCACGCAAGTGAGGTCCGTCGCGTTGAACGGATTCGCGAAGGTGGTCGCGCCGACCGTCGCGTCTTCCGTCCACACCAGCCGGACGCCGATATTGCCCGAAATCTTGACACTGCCGATCGCCAGACCATCGCCGCCGAACTTGGCCATCGCATAGGCAGCAGCGGTGCGCTCACTCACACGATGGATTTCGCTCGGCAGATAGCAGCCATAGTCGCCGGTGACCGTCTCACCCGCGCGATAGCCTGCACCCGAGCAGACCGGATAATATTCGCCGACGCCCAGCGCCGGGCGACCCAGCGTGCTGGCCAGCGTCTCGCGATCGACCAGCCGGTCCATGTTGTAGAACACGAACGAATGCTGGTTGGTCTGATTGCCGGCGAAGAAATCCTGCCCGAAGGTGTGGATCGCATTGCTGCCACCTGGATAGACCGGTCGGTTGATGTTGAAATAGGGGGCCTGGCTATAGGTCCAGGTATTCGCGATATTGGCCCAGTTGTACGCGCCCCAGCGCACCGTCTGATCGCGGTCGGCATAGCGCGCGCCGACCTTGATCGCGTCGAGCCAGCTCGAGTCCACCGCATATTCGGCGTCCAGCCGCAATGCGATCTCCTCGCCCTCGCTGTCCTCGGTGTGATCGGTGATCGCGTAATAGTGATAGTTGCTGGCGTTGGTGAACCCACCGGGCGACAGGTTGATGTTGTCGGCGGTTCCCGACGAGAATTGCAGCCGCGGATAGTCGCCACTCAGGTCAACAAAGGTGTTGGCATAGGTGCGCGCGAGCACCGATGCGTTATAGTTGCTGACGCTGGCGTCGACATATTGCCCGTCCAGAGTCACGCGCAGCCGGTCGGTCACGTCCCAGCGGAAGTTGAGGCCGAAATCCTGCGTAATCTGCTTGTTGCTCAGCGCGTTGGCGGCGGTATCCACCTGCGGCGCGCGGCGCGCATTGGTGCAGCCTTCCCAAGCGTAGCAGCGATTGTAGAATGCCTGCCCGGCTTCGTTCACGCCCAGGCCCAGATTGTCGTTGCCTTCGCCGACATAGGGACGCGGCGCGGACCACCAGCCCGACAGGAAGTCGCCATCTGAATCGAAGGCAAAGGGCGCGGTACCCTGCAAGGGCGCAACCTGGCTGTTGTCCGTGTACCTGTAGTCGCTCGGGCGACCGTAGAGGTCCGGGTTGAAGGCGCTGGAGAAGATCGAATGTTCGCGCCAGCTATTGTCGTACTGGGACCGGTTGTACTGGCCGGTGACCTGCATCGTCTCGTCGAGCGACTTCCACTGAAAGGCCGCTGCAACGCCGTATCGCTTGCGGTCATATTCGTTGTCGCGGAGGAAGATTCCGCTCGGGATATATTGCAGGCCCGGGCCGAAGACATTGTCGAAAATGCCGATACGCTCGAACTGGATGCCCTGGCTGCCGGTGATCGCGTGCGAATAGGCGCCGTTGACCATCAGGCCGACCTCGCCGATGCCGGTCATCCAGCGGTTCGAATAGATGCCCGAAATATCCGCCGTCGGCTCCTCGGCGATGTCGCCATAGCTGCCCTTGACCGACAGCGAGATAAGCTGCCCCGGACTGTCGAACGGTACACGGGTGCGCAGATTTACGGTGCCGGCGATGCCGCCCTCGATCAGGTCGGCGGTCTGGTTCTTGTAGGTGTCGATCCCGCCGAGCAGTTCGGGCGAAATGTCCTGCCAGCTGAGTCCGCGCGAGCTGTTCGCGCTGAACACGTCGCGGCCGTTGAATTCGGAGCGGACCTGGCTGAGGCCGCGGACGATGACGCCCGACGGCTCGGCCGAGAAGTGCGAGGTATCGTCGGTACCGGCAAAGCGGATGACGGTGATGCCCGGCACGCGCTGCAGTGCCTCGGCAACCGATTTGTCGGGGAAGGAACCGATATCTTCGGCGGTGATCAGAATCGATCACCGTGTCGGCGTACCGCTTCCGGTTCTGCGCCGATTCCATGTTGTCGCGAATACCGGTGATGACGACCGTCTCGGCATCATCCGGTTCGGCAGCATCCTGCGCCAGCGCCGGCGCACTTATGGCGCTGGCCATTGCGGCGATGCAAACCCCCTGCAGCAAGCGACGCCCTCGCGCAGCCGCGACTGTCCGTTCGATCATGTCCCCGTCTCCCCATTTTCCCGGCCTCCGCTCGCTCCCTACGAACTTTAATGAGACCAATTACGCCATTGGGCTATTACCAATAGACTACAAATCCAAGATGCTGTCTATTGCAAATTTGCGACGACGCAGGAATTGTTCGTGCGGGGGCAGGTCTTGAGACAGGGAGGGGACGCGATGCGCCTGATTTCACTGGATGTGTTGCGCGGGCTGACCGTCGCAGGGATGATCCTGGTCAATTCGGCCGCAGCGATGAAATGGGGCGCGGACGCCAATGTCGCGGAAATCCTGCTGCACAAGAGTTGGGATGGCCTGACCCTCGCCGACCTCGTCTTTCCCGGATTCCTGACGATGGTGGGGATCGCCATCCCCTTTTCGTTGCGCGATTCCGCGGAGGGGCAACAGGGCAAGGCGCTGGCACGCGCGGGGCGGCTGATCCTGCTCGGGTTGATCCTGTCCAACCTCTATTGGGCGGCCGACTTCGCCGCGCGCGAGTTTCGCGTGCTCGGCGTGCTCCAGCGGATCGGGCTGGTCTATGGTGCCTGCGCGTTGCTCTATCTCGCGTGCGGACCGCGCGTGCGAATGGCACTGATCGCGGTCATCCTGATCGGATACTGGCCGCTCACCCTGCTTCCGGCACTCGACGGATTGCCCAACGATCTTTGGGCGCGCGGCCATAATTTCGTCGCCTCGCTCGACCGCGTCGTGCTCGGTACCCACCTCTATGTCCAGGGCCCGGAAGGCTATGATCCCGAAGGAATTCTGGGAACGCTTCCGGCCATCGCACAGGGCCTGATCGGGGTCGCACTGGGCGAGATGCTGCGCGATCGCAGCAGTGGGCGCACCAGTGCGCTCGCCATTACGGGCGGCGCGATGGTCGCGGCTGGAGCGGCGTGGAGCCTTGCCTTTCCGATCGTCAAGGACATTTGGTCGAGCAGCTTCGTGCTGGTCACCGCCGGCATCACCACGCTGGCGCTCGCTGCGCTCCACCCACTGCTCGATCGCGAGGGGCGCGCGCCCGGATTTGCCGCCACCGCAATGATCGCATTCGGCACCAACGCGATCGCCGCCTATACGCTACACCAACTGACCGCGAGCGTGGTGACTTGGGATCTGCTGCTCATCCCGTTCCACGCGAGCCGCGCAACGCTGGGCGATCCGGTCGCATCGCTGATTCCGGTGGCAATCTACATGGTCCTGATCTGGGCTGCGATGGAGTGGCTGCGGCGCAAGAACTGGATCGTCAAGATTTGAACGAGGAATACCTCTTGATGAGACCAATATAACAACTATAGTACCAGACGTCGGCGCGACATGGTTCGGCGCGTGGTAGGGAAGGGCAGGCAATGGCGGGGGCAGCGGCAATGGCCGATCGCACCACCCTGATGGAGAGCGAGGCGGGCGAAGCTGCAGACGCGGTCGCGCGCATGCTCGACGCCAATCGCGCCACCTTTGCCCGGATCGCCGCGCGGCTGGTCGCGCATCCGCCCGAGACGGTCATCACCTGCGCGCGCGGATCGTCGGACCATGCTGCGACCTATGCCAAATATCTGATCGAGACGCGCACCGGCGTGCCGGTCGTGTCAGCGGCCTTGTCGGTCGCGACCCTGTTCGATGCACCGGTCGTGCCGGGCAACCGGCTGGTGATCGCCATCTCGCAATCGGGGCGCAGCCCGGACCTGCTCGCCACGGTCGCGCTGCACCGCCGCGCGGGTGCCTTTGTCGTCGCCTTGGTCAATGCCGAGGATGCGCCGCTGCGCGACCTTGCCGATGAAGTGATCGCGCTGTCCGCCGGGCCGGAGCGGTCCGTGGCGGCGACCAAATCCTATATCGCCTCGCTCGCGGCGGTTGCCGCGCTGACCGGCGCATGGGCAAAGGACGCGACGATTGCGAACGGCGTGGCGCAGCTGCCCGACCTGCTCCGCGCTGCCTGGGCGCTCGACTGGTCGGCGGGCGTTTCGGCGCTGGCGGGCGCGGACAATCTGTTCGTGCTCGGCCGCGGCCACGGCTATGGTATCGCGCAGGAAGCCGCGCTCAAGTTCAAGGAGACCTGTGCCCTGCATGCCGAGAGTTTCAGCGCGGCGGAGGTGCGGCACGGGCCGATGGCGATCGTCGGGCGCGATTTCCATGTCCTGGCGTTCGGCGGCAGCGACCGCGCCGGGGCAAGTGTGCGGGAGACTGCCACCGAGTTTCGCGCGCGCGGCGCAAAGCTGCTGCTCGCCGATCCGGTCGCGGCCGACGCGGAGCTGCCCGCGCTGGCGGCGCATCCGGCGATCGAGCCAATCCTGATGGTGCAGAGCTTCTATGCTCTCGCCAACGCCGTCGCGCTGGCGCGTGGGCTGAACCCCCGATGCGCCGCCGCACCTGCGCAAGGTCACCGAAACCCTATGATTGTCCGCATCCAGAACGGGAGCGTCGCGACTCCGGGGCAAGTCCTCGAATCCGCCGATATCGCGGTTGCGGGCGAGCGCATCGCGGCGATTGGGCCAGTCGGCAGCAGCCGCGCCGATGCGACCATCGATCTCAACGGCGGCTGGCTGCTGCCCGGCTTCATCGACTGTCAGGTCAATGGCGGCGGCGGGGTGCTCTTCAACGACCATGCCGATCCTCAGGCAATTGCCGCGATCGGCGCGGCGCATGCCGGGTTCGGCACCACCGGCTTCCTCCCCACGCTGATCAGCGACACCGCAGCACAGATCGCCGCCGCGCTCGACGCAGTCGATGCAGCGATCGTACAGGGGGTGCCGGGCGTCGTCGGCATCCATATCGAGGGGCCGTTCATCAACGAGGCGAAGCGCGGCATCCATGAGGCGCACCGCATCCGCCGGCTCGACCGCGATACGCTTGCGCTGCTCACCGCGCCGCGCCGTGGGCGAGTAATGCTGACGCTGGCACCCGAGCAATGCGCGCCGGAGGATATCGCCACGCTCACTCGCCACGGGGTGATCGTCAGCGCCGGGCATAGCGACGCAACCTATGACGAGGCGACGCGCGCGATCGGCGCGGGGCTGTCGGGTGTCACGCATCTGTTCAACGCGATGTCGCCGCTGCACCACCGCGCGCCGGGGCTGGTCGGCGCGGCGCTCGATCGGACATCTGGTGCGGGCTGATCGTCGACGACGCGCATCTCCACCCGGCAGCGGTGCGGATTGCGGTCAAGGCCAAGGGCGTCGATCGGCTGATGCTGGTCACGGATGCGATGCCGACCGTCGGCACCGCCGCGACCGAATTCGTGCTGCAAGGCAAGCGCATCACCGTGCGCGACGGCGTGTGCGTGTTCAGCGACGGCACGCTGGCGGGCACCCATCTCGACATGGCGTCGGCGCTGCGCAACACGGTGGAGGTGACCGGTCTGTCCGTCCCCGATGCCGCGAAGATGGCGAGCACGACTGCTGCCCGATTCCTGTCGATCGCCGGGGATCGGGGCGCGCTCGCCGCCGGGCTGCGTGCCGACTGGGTTTGCCTCGACCGCGACCTCCGGCCGACCGGCACCTGGATCGGCGGCGTTCCGGTTGGCGCTGATACTCCTGCGCGCCAGCGCATTTCCCAATAGCGAAAGGACCAGCGGCACGATGGCGCTGATCATCACCTCGCCGCTCCGGGGTTGGGCCGCCCCGCTCGATTCGGTTCCCGATCCCGTATTCGCGGAACGGATGATGGGCGACGGGGTCGCGATCCACCCGCTCGACGACATTGTCTGCGCGCCCTGCGACGGCGAGATCGTGACGCTGCACGAATCCGCGCACGCCGTGTCGCTGCGCAGCGACGAGGGCGTCGAACTGCTGATCCATATCGGGCTGGAGACCGTCGCGCTGAAGGGGCGCGGCTTCACCCCGCTGGTGACTCCCGGCACGCGCGTGCTGCGCGGCGATCCGCTGATCCGGTTCGACCTCGACGCCGTCGCGCTCGCCGCCGCGAGCCTGATCACCCCGATCGTAGTCACCAATTCCGATGGGTTCACGATCACCCGCCGCATCGTCGATCGCGCGGTCGGTGCGTGCGAGGAACTCATGGCGCTCGTGCCGGTCGCACCGGTGCAGCGCCGCTGGTCGGACGACGGGACGGTAGTCGCGCAAACGGTGACATTGCGCCTGCCCCACGGCATCCACGCCCGTCCCGCTGCCCGGCTCGCCGAGTGCGCGCGCGCCTTCGAGGGAGACGTCCACCTGGTGCTCGGCGACAAGCGCGGCAACGCGCGCAGCCCGGTAGCGTTGCTCGCGCTTGGCACAAGGCTGGGTGACAACGTGACGATCGAGGCACGCGGCAACGACGCGGAGCGCGCACTCGCGGCGACGGTCGCGCTCCTCGAAACCGATATGGGAGAGGGCGCTTCCGGCGCTGCGCCCGCCCCGATGGCCGCGACACTGCTTGAGCCCGGGCAGATTGGCGGGGTGATTGCGTCGCCTGGCCTTGCGATGGGGCCGGTCGTGCGGATCGACCGTGCCGCCATCGCCGTCCAACGCGAGGGTAAGGGGGTCGAGGTCGAGCGCGAAGCGCTTGGCAAGGCACGGGCGAGCGTTGCCGGGCACATCGCAGCGCGCGCCGCGTCGGGTAGCACACAGGTGGCGGCGGTGATGACCGCGCATCTCGCCCTGCTCGACGACCCTGGCCTCGCCTCCGCAGCTGATGCGCGGATCGCCGAGGGCGCCAGCGCGGGCTTCGCCTGGCGTGGCGCGGTGCACGACCAGATCGACGCATTGCGCGCGACCGGGAACGCCCATCTGGCCGAGCGGATCGACGACCTGATCGATATCGAGCGGCAGGTGCTCGGTGTACTGACCGGGGCGCGGGCCGATGCGGAGGATGCGCCGCCCGGGGCGATCCTGGTCGCGGACGATCTGCTCCCTTCCCAACTGGTGACGCTTGCCGAATCCCGCCCCGCGGGCCTGTGCCTCGCGCGCGGCGGGCCGACCTCACATGTCGCGATCCTGTGCGCCGGCATGGGGCTTCCCGCGCTGGTCGCGATGGGCGACGCGCTGGATGCGGCGACGCCCGGCGTGACACTGCTGCTCGATGCCGAGACCGGCTGCGCGACGGTTGCGCCATGCGACACAGAGAGCGTCGCCTTTGCCGCACGGATCGCGACGCGCAACGCCCGACGCGACGCCGCGCGCGCGTCTGCCACCGATCGTTGCCACACCGCCGATGGCATGCGGATCGAGCTGTTCGCCAATCTCGGCAGCGTCGAGGACGCACGCGCCGCAGCCGCGCAGGGGGCCGAGGGTTCAGGGCTGGTGCGCAGCGAATTCCTGTTCCTCGGTCGCGATTCCGCGCCGTCGGAGGATGAGCAGCACGCCGCGTATCAGGGGATTGCCGACGCACTGCCCGGTCTGCCGGTGATCGTCCGCCTGCTCGATATCGGCGGCGACAAGCCCGCCGCCTACCTCCCCTTCGCAGTGGAGGAAAATCCGGCTCTGGGCCAGCGCGGGATCCGGGTCGGCCTCGCGCATCCCGATCTGCTCGACACCCAGTTGCGCGCGATCCTGCGCGTCCAGCCGGTCGGCCAGTGCCGCATCATGCTGCCGATGGTGGCGAGCGTTGGCGAGATCGTCGCGGTGCGCACGATCGTCGACCGGCTGCGCGGCGAACTGGGCATCGCAGAACGCGTCGAGATCGGGGTAATGGTCGAAACCCCGGCGGCGGCGATCACTGCCGACCTGCTCGCGGTACAAGCGGATTTCCTGTCGATCGGGACCAACGACCTCAGCCAATATGTGCTGGCGATGGATCGCGGCAATCCGGCGGTGGCGGCGCAGGTCGATCCGCTGCACCCCGCCGTGCTGCGCATGATCGCCGAGACCTGTCGTCGCGGCAACGGTGCCGGACGCTGGGTCGGGGTGTGCGGAGGCCTTGCCTCCGATCCGCTCGCGGTGCCGATCCTGATCGGGCTGGGCGCGACCGAATTGTCGGTGGTGCCCGGCTTCGTCGCCGAGGCCAAGGCGATCGTCCGCGCACTTACGCTGAAGCAGGCGCAGGCGCATGCCCACGCCGCGCTCGACTGCAGCTCGGCCGGAGAAGTCCGCGCGCTCGTCCGCGCCTTTGCGGAGACCATTCGATGAAGAAAATCCTCGAAGCGCTCCAGCCGCTCGGCCGCGCGCTGATGCTGCCGATTGCGGTGCTGCCGATCGCGGGCCTGTTGCTGCGCATCGGCCAGCCCGATCTGCTCGACATCGCCTTCATCTCGGCGGCGGGTGCCGCAATCTTCGAAAATCTCGGCATCCTGTTCGCGATCGGCGTGGCGACGGGCTTCGCGCGCGACGGCAATGGCGCGGCGGCGCTGGCGGGGATCACCTGCTACCTCACCACGATGACCGGCGCGCAGACCTTCCTTGTCGCGCCGGCGGACGTTGGCGCGGGCCTGCCCGAAGCCGCAGCGGCGCTGGCGAACAAGACCTGGGTGACGGGCCAGATCGACCGGCTGGAGGTGCCGATCGGCATCCTGTCGGGCCTGATTGGCGGCAAATTCTACAACCGGTTCGCGACCATCGCATTGCCCGAATATCTCGCCTTTTTCGGCGGCCGCCGTTTCGTCCCGATCGCGGCGGGCATTGCCGGTCTCGGCCTCGCCGCGTTGGTCGGCGGGCTGCATCCGCAGATCAGCAGCGGGATGGACGGGGTCAGCCGCGGCGTGGTGGGGTCGGGCGAATTCGGGCTGTTCGCCTATGGCGTGCTCAACCGGCTGCTGATCGTCACGGGGCTGCATCACATCATCAACAATATCGCCTGGTTCGTGATCGGCGATTTCGGCAGCGTCACCGGCGATCTGCGCCGCTTCTTCGCCGGGGACGACAGCGCGGGCGCGTTCATGTCCGGCTTCTTCCCGGTGATGATGTTCGGCCTGCCCGCCGCCTGCCTCGCTATGTACCACGAAGCACGGCCCGAGCGTCGCAAGGCGGTCGGTGGCATGTTGTTCAGCCTCGCCTTCACCAGCTTCCTGACCGGCGTGACCGAGCCGATCGAGTTCAGCTTCATGTTCCTCGCGCCGTTGCTCTACGCGATCCATGCCGTGCTCACCGGCCTGTCGATGGCGCTGATGCACATGCTCGGCGTCAAGCTGGGGTTCGGCTTCTCCGCCGGGCTGTTCGACTATGTGCTGAACTTCAAGCTGTCGACCCAGCCGTGGCTGCTGCTGCCGGTCGGGGCCGTCTATGCATTGCTCTATTACGGTCTGTTCCGCTTCTTCATCCGCAAGCTCGACCTGGCGACCCCGGGGCGCGAGCGCGAAACAGCCTCGGCCGCGAGCGCAGCGGTCGAAGGCGAACGCGGCGCGCAGTTTGTCGCGGCGCTGGGTGGCGCGGACAATCTCACCAGCATCGATGCCTGTACCACGCGGCTGCGGCTGATCGTCGCCGACCAGAATGCGATCGACGATGCCGCGCTGACCGCTCTGGGCGCACGCGGGATCATCCGCCCCTCGGCCAATGCCACGCAGGTCGTGCTCGGGCCGCTTGCCGACCTGATCGCGGAGGAAATTCGTGGGGCGTTGGGCACGCGGCATCTCGCCTCGCCAGATGGACAAAGCCCGGCACAACCCGCGACGCCGAAATCAGCGCTCAGCGCGGCGCTGGTGGAAGCGCTGGGGGGTGCGTCGAACATCATCGGCTGTCAGTCACTGCAAGATCGACTGCGGATTGAGGTCGCGGCGTCGGAATGCGTCGACACCTCCGCCCTGGCCAGCGCGACTCGCGGCGCGATCCAGCCCGAAGCGAGGGTTTTTCACCTACTGCTCAAGTGAGTGGTGGAGGGTTCGATCCAGGGGTCCTGACATTCCGAGCCAATAGTGGGCCACCTTTGCTGGACGAAAGACCGCTTCTTCCATGCTGCGGCCACCCAAAAGTGGACAAGTGTCGGCCCAAGTGCTGCCGGGCTGATTCTGCCACTAGCTGCGGGGCGACATCGCGAGATTCGGAATATGGTCGGCTTCGCCCCCCGCAATCAATCGGGCAGGGCGTATGCGATCATGGCGTCGCCGATGGGCGTCTCCATGAAGTGATGCCCCCAGCCATGATGACCAGATACTGCTTGCCGTTGACCTCATAGACTGATGGCGTCGCCTGCCCTCCAGCAGGAAGTGTATCCTGCCACAGCGTCTCGCCGGTCCGGATATCGATCGCGCGGACCAGATTGTCGGTCGCGGCGGCGATGAAGATGAGCCCGCCCGCAGTGACGACGGCACCGCCATTGTTCGGGGTGCCGATATTGACCGGCAGCATCGAGGGGATGCCCCAGGGGCCGTTGCGCCGCGCTGTCCCGAATGGGCGGTCCCAGATCGTCCTGCCGGTGCGCATGTCGATCGCGCGGATGCCGCCATAGGGCGGTCGCTTGCAGAGCAGACCGGTGAGGGGCAGGCGCCAGCCGGGATTGACCGCGATGGCATAAGGGGTCCCGGCCTGAGGGTCTTGCGACCCGTGTCCGCTGTCGCCCATGTCGCCGCCGCGCGCCGTCTCTTCGCCGCGCGGCGCGGGGAAGCCTTGCCGTTCAGCCTCAGCCCGTGGGACCAGCCGGTTATAGTTGGGCATGTCGTTATAGTTGGCGACGATCACGCCCCGGACGGGATCGACTGCAATACCGCCCCAGTCGGTGCCACCATTATAGCCCGGATATTGAACGAAACGCCGGTCAGCCGTGGGCGGGGTATAGGGGCCATCATAGGCCGCTCGCTTGAACTGAATACGACAGACCATCTGGTCGATCGGCGACATACCCCACATGTCGCGTTCCTCGAGCGCGGGGAAGGCGAGCGTGTGATAGCTCGAAAAGGGTTGGGTCGGACTGCGAAGCTGCGGCTCTACCCCGGTCCGGGGCACCGCGCGCTCCTGTACCGGAAACAGTGGGCGACCTGTCCGCCGGTCGAGAACGTACATGTCTCCCTGCTTGCTCGGCAGGATCAGTGCCGGGACGACGCCGCTGGCACTTGGAAAATCGACGAGCGTTGCCTGCGCGCCGAGATCATAGTCCCACACATCGCGGCGCACCGTCTGAAACCGCCAGCGCGGCTTGCCGGTCGTGACATCGAGCGCGACGAGCGAAGTCGAGAATGCATTTTCCTGCGGGCTGCGGCTACCCGACCAGTAATCGACCGCGCTGTTGCCCATCGGCAGATAGCCGAGGCCCAGCGCCTCATCGCCGCTCGCAATCGTCCACATGTTCGGAGTGCCGCGCGCATATTCCTGACCATCGGGCGGCAGGCCGGTCCGGTCGGGATGCACCATGTCCCATGCCCAGCGCAATTCGCCGGTGATCGCGTCAAAGCCCTGGATCACGCCCGAAGGCGCGCTGCGCTTCTGACCGTCGAGCACCTGATGCCCCGTCACGATCACACCGCGTACGATGGTCGGCGGCGAGGTGATCGAAACCATGCCCGGCTCGACCGCGCCCATGCCGCGCTTGATATCGACCGCGCCATTGGTGCCGAAGCCGGAGCAGGGCTTTCCGGTACGCGCATCGACCGCGATCAGGCGACCGTCGAGCGTGCCCTCGATCACCCGCGCGGCGCATTCAGCGTCAGCGGAAGCGTTGGGCGCGGCATAGTAAGCAACGCCACGACAGGCTGCTGTGTAAGGGATCCAGTCGTCCGAAACCTGCGGATCATAGCGCCAGCGCTGCTTGCCCGTGGCGGGGTCGAGAGCGATCAGGATGTTGGTGGCCGAGCAGAGATAGAGCGTGTCGCCGACCTTGAGTGGCGTGGTCTCCGCGCCATATTTGCTGTCCTTCGGATCGCCCTCCGGCATGTCACCGGTGTGGTAAACCCAGGCACGTGCGAGCTTGCCGACATTCTCCGGCGTGATTTGTCCCAGCGGGGAGTAGCGTTGCGCAGCATAGGTGCCGCCATAGGCGGGCCAGTCGGTGCCGACGCGCATCGGCGATGGGTCGGCGACGCTCGAGGCGATGACGCCGGGAAAGCTGCCCGGATCGCTGCGATTGACGCGGGAGATCGCGAGGCCAGCAATTACAAGGCTGAGCAGTGCGAGGCCGGACGCGCCGATCGAGATGCGCCATCGATAGCCACCCAGCACGGGCAAGGTCAGCAGGACGGGTACGAGCAGGATCGTTGGACCGACCGCGAAGGGGATGAGACCCCAGCCATCCAGACCGGCCTCGAACAAGCCCCACAGGATCGACAGCGCCCATGTCGCGACGTAGGTCCAGACGCCCAGGACATGTCCGCGGACCAGCAATATCCCCGATGCGAGGAGCCCGATGCCCGCAATCAGATAATAGGGTGAACCGCCGAGGAGGGCGAGCCAGGCACCCCCGATCGCGAGCACGGAACCGACGATGGCTAGGATGGCACCCACGACAGCCGCATAGAGCGAACGGACGCGGGGACGGGCGGCGGCGTGATCCAGCATGCTGTCCCTCCTGTTGCAAAGGGAACAGACCCCGCTGCGATCAGTTCCGGATGGGTCCGGCGAATTCAACGGGGGCAATTGTCGAGCAGCATGAACCCACCAGCCACCTGGATACCCTATTGCGGGATCGCGCCCGCCCCGATCGAGCTGGCGGGGCGGTGGAATTTCGATCCGCTGCTGATCCTATGCCTTGCCGGTCTGTCGCTGCTGTGGTGGCGCTGGGGAAGCGCGAACCCATCCCAACGCCGCGTGCTGCTTGCTGCGACGGCCGTGCTCTTCGTCCTGTTCGTGTCGCCTTTCTGCGCGCTGACCTCCGCGCTGTTCTCCGCCCGCGCGGTGCATCATATCGCTCTGACGGCCCTCGCCGCGCCGCTGCTGACCTTGGCTTTGCCCCTCCGGCGCGTTCCCGGTGGCTGGGGGCGTGGACGGGCGTCCATGCTGCCACTTTCTGGCTCTGGCATGTGCCCGCTGCCTATGAGGCCGCGCTGTCCAATCATGCCATCTACTGGGCGATGCAGTTCAGCCTGTTGCTGACCGCGCTCGCGCTGTGGCGCGCGGCGCGCGCGGCCCCGGTGACCGGCGGGATCGCGGCACTGCTTGCGACCATGGTGCAGATGGGGCTGCTCGGCGCGCTCCTGACTTTCTCCACGGCCCCCCTTTTACGCGCCGCATTATCTCGCCCCGTTCGAGTGGGGGGCTGACCCCGCTCGAAGATCAGCAACTTGCCGGTCTCATCATGTGGGCACCGGGTGCCGGCCTGTACCTCGCCGCTGCGCTCGCCTTGCTCGGGCGCTGGTTCGCGCGGGAACAGGCCGCTGCATGAGCGTTGCATCGGCCCTGCGCAGATGGGCGCGCGGGCATACCGAGCGCAGTCGCTACTCGCCCGTCGGGATCGCCTTTCACTGGGTGATGGCGTTCCTCGTCCTCTTCCAGCTCGGCTGGGGCTATTATTGCAGCTGGCTGCCTGCGGGCGGAGACAAGCTCCTCGCCTATCAGGTGCATAGCGCTGCGGGGTTGCCCGTACTTCTGCTTGCACTGGCGCGGTTCGGTTGGCGCCTGATGATCCCGGGGCCGATCAACGATGCCGACAGGCAGGGCTGGCAGACGCAGGTCGCCTATGCGATCCATTATGTCTTCTACATCGCCTTTTTCGGACTGCCGCTCAGCGGCTGGGTGATGTGGTCGTCGATCGCCGAACCCGGTCCGCTCTATTTGGCGGGCGTGATCCCCTGGCCGCAATTGCCGTTCGATCAGCTACCGCTCACCACCCGCTGGCGGATCATGGATCTGGCGGAGGACGTGCATCTGGTGCTCGTCGTCACCTTGCTGGTGGTCATTCCGCTGCATGTCGGGGCAGCGCTGAAGCACCACTTCTGGGATCGGCACGATGTGCTGCGCGGGATGTTGCCGGAGATCCCCGATGCGCAGGATCCCCGGGAAGAGACGAAGCATAAGCCGCAACGGCCGCGGATTCCTCCGGAGACAGCGCCCGGCTGATCCGCTGCATCGCGCCCTCAGGATCGTTGCGGCGCGCGCTTTGCCGCCATTGTTCGAGTTGATGGCTCAGATAGGCAGAAGGCTGTCCGCCAAGCGGCGGATTGGCCGCACCCACGCCTTCGCCCCGCGTGCCATGACAGGATGCGCACGCGGCCAAGCCGCGCGCCGGATCGCCGCGATGATAGAGGGTTTTTGCCGCCGCAGTGCCGCGTGCCGCTCGGGGCGCCGCGTCGTACGCCATCTCGGCATAATATGCGGAAACCGCATCCTGCTGGGCCGGAGTGAGCTTGCGCGCGATCCACTCCATCTCGGGATGACGCCGCCGACCGCTCGAATAGGCTTCGAGCTGCGCCACCATATAGCCGCGATCCAATCCTGCGAGCCTTGGCGTGCCAGCGCCGTTGCCCCGCCCGTCCACGCCGTGACAGGTAAGGCAGGCATTGGGTGCGCCCGCATCGCCACCGCTTACCGCCAGCAATTCGCCGCTGGTGGTGAACCGGTCCGCCGACCCGCGCTCGATGCCGCCGCATCCCGCAAGGGCGGCTCCCGCCAACAGGTAAAGCATGCGCAATTCCATCGCCTCACGGAACCGACAGGGTGTGGCGACGGTTCCGGAGGTGAAACGCCCGTCGCAAGCGTATCGCAAAGGGGGATCATTGCCGGACGCCCAAATCCTGCTGCCCGTGATGCTTCCAATGCTGGTTCTGGTCGCCTGCAAGCCGCCTCCCGACGCAGAGCAGCATATGCCGCAGGCCGATCCCACCCGGGGCCTCGTGACGATCCAGCGTGCAGGGTGCGGCGCCTGCCACACTGTTCCCGGCCTTGCTTGGCCCAGGGGTCGAACCGGGCCCTCGCTTGAAGGATTTGCGGGTCAGGGACTGATCGCCGGTCGGCTTCCCAATCGCCCCGACACGCTTGCCGCCTATGTCCGCGATGCACCTGCAACGCTCCCCGGCACAACCATGCCCGCCATGCCGCTGACGCGCGACGAAGCACGCGACGTCGCGGCCTATCTCTACGCCACCGGGGATCGGTGAAATGAATTTCGCCTCAATCATCCCCGTGTTCGACCCCCGCCGGCCCCTATGCCGGTTCGATTGCGACTTTGAGCTGGGTTCTGATCGCAATGGCCGTCGCTGTCCTCGGTGTGGTCCTCGCCGCTTTGTGGATCGCGCTGTTCGGCGGGGCATCGCTCAAGGCGCGGCTCGGCGGTCAGACGATGGTCTGGGCGGGCGGCATCGTTTTTCCGGTGGTGGTGCTGTCGGCGCTGCTGATCTACGGCCTGTCCCTGACCCGAAATCTGACCGCGCCGCTCCCGGCGGATGCGATGCGCGTGCGGATCACGGGCGAGATGTGGTGGTGGCGCGTCGCCTATCTCGACGCGAAGGGACAGCCCTTCATGCTCGACGCCAATGAGTTGCACATTCCCGCCGGCCGTCCCGTGCTGGTCGAGCTTGAATCCAACGACGTTATTCACAGTTTCTGGGTACCGCGCCTCTCGGGCAAGCTCGACATGGTTCCGGGACGCCGAAACACATTGCCGATCCAGGCGGACAAGCCGGGCGTTTATGCCGGGCAATGCGCCGAATATTGCGGTGGTCCCCACGCGCTGATGGGGTTTGTGGTCGTTGCACACGCGCCGGCGGAGTTCGACGCATGGCTGGCTTCGCGCCGAACACCGCGCTCCGCAATCGCGATGGAGGGCGAAGCGCTGTTCCGCTCGACCGGCTGTGCAGCCTGCCACCGTATTGCGGGGACCGATGCCAACGGAACCGCAGGGCCGGACCTGACGCATGTTGGATCGCGCCGCTCGCTCGGTGCCGGCATCCTGCCGAATAATCGCGGGACGATGATGGGATGGATCGGCGACAGCCAGGCGATCAAGCCGGGCAACCGCATGCCGCCCTACAAGATGCTGTCGGCGCAGGAACTTGAGACGCTTGCCGTCTATCTTGAGGCGCAGAAATGAGGTCGGAGACCGGGTTCGACCCGGCACTGCTCGACCGTTTCCCGACCAGCGAGCCGCGTCCCGAGGGCGAGGTCGAGGAGCTCAAGCGGATCTGGGCCGCGCCCAGGGGCTGGGGTCTGCTGACCGCCGTCAACAACAACTATGTCGGCTTCTTCTACGTCGCGACGGCATTCCTGTTCTTCCTGCTCGCCGGTATCCTTGCTCTGGTGATGCGCGTGCAGCTTGCGCTGCCGCTGCAGGGCATCCTGCCGCAGGAAACCTACAACCAGTTCTTCACCATGCACGGCACGGTGATGATGTTCCTGTTCGCCGTGCCGATGGTCGAGGCGATCGGCGTGATGCTGCTGCCCCAGATGCTGGCGGCGCGGGACCTGCCGTTTCCGCGCTTGTCGGCCTATGCTTTCTGGGCCTATTTCGTCGGGGGGCTGTGCTTCTTCGCCTCGCTGTTCGTGGGCCTTGCTCCGGACGGCGGCTGGTTCATGTATCCGCCCTATACGAGCCTTACCTACTCGCCCGGCATCAACGCCGACTTCTGGCTGCTGGGCATCGGCTTCATCGAGATCAGCGCGATTGCGGGCGCGATCGAGATCATCGTCGGCGTGCTGCGGACCCGCGCGCCGGGTATGAGCCTCGCCAAGATGCCGGTCTATGCCTGGGCGATGCTGGTGATGGCGGTGATGATCATCATCGCCTTTCCTGCCGTCATCCTCGGCACGCTGCTGCTCGAGATCGAGCGCGCGTTCAACTGGCCCTTCTTCGATCCGACGCGCGGGGGCGACGCGCTGCTCTGGCAGCACCTCTTCTGGTTCTTTGGCCATCCCGAGGTGTACATCATCTTCCTGCCCGCCTCGGGCCTGGTTTCGATGATGGTGGTGGCGCTGGCGCGCACGCGGCTGGTCGGCCATTCGCTGATCGTCCTCGCCTTTCTAGCCACCGGCTTCATCAGCTTCGGGGTGTGGGCACACCACATGTTCACCACCGGCATGCCCAACATCTCGGTCGGCTATTTCTCGGCGGCGAGCATGGCGGTGAGCGTACCCGCCGGCATCCAGATTTTCTCCTGGATCGCGACCTTTGCGGTCGGCAAGCCGCGTTACAACGTGCCGACCCTGTTCGTGATCGGGGGCCTCGTCACCTTCGTGATCGGCGGGCTGACCGGCGTGATGGTCGCGATGGTCCCGTTCGACTGGCAGGCGCATGACAGCTACTTCATCGTCGCGCACCTCCACTATGTACTGATCGGCGGCATGGTGTTTCCGCTGTTCGCCGCCTTCTACTACTGGACGCCAATGACCAGTAGCCGGGCATTGAGCGAGCGGCTGGGCCGATGGGCCTTCTGGCTGATGTTCATCGGCATGCAGGTGACCTTTCTGCCGATGCATCTGACTGGCCTGATGGGCATGCCGCGCCGGGTCTATACCTATCTTCCCGGGCGCGAGTGGGAGGTCACCAACATGATCTCGACACTCGGGGCATTTGTGCTTGCGGCCGGCGTGCTGGTCTTCCTGGTCGATCTCGCGCGGAACTTCCGTTTCACCGTCGATGATGACGCGGGAAATGTCTATGGTGGGGGCACGCTCGAATGGCTGCCGACCGGCCTCTATTCGGCGCGCAGCATTCCCGTGGTGCGCAGTCGCGAGCCGCTGTGGGACGATCCGAAGATCTGTGAGGATGTCGAGCAGGGACGCTACCTGCTCCCAAATGCGCCGACGGGCCTGCGCGAGACGATCATTACCAGCCCGCTGCGCGCCGAGCCTGAATATCTCCAGATCATGCCAGGCCCTTCGCCCTGGCCATTGCTCGCCGCGATCTTCACCGCCGGCTTCTTCCTGCTGCTGACGGTTCAGGCCTATACGCCCGGCTTCGTATCGGGCGTTCTCGCGGTGCTCTGCACGCTGCGCTGGCTCTGGGACACCGACCGGGTCGTCAAGGAAGCGGAGGTCGATGTCGGCGCGGGCATCATGCTGCCCACCTATGTCACCGGACCGCGCACCCATGGCTGGTGGGCGATGGTCATCCTGCTGATCGTCATCGGCATGATCTTCGCAATGGCGGTGTTCAGCTTCCTCTATCTCTATGGCGTCCAGCCCGCTTTCTGGGTCGCTCCCGCCGGATGGAGCGGTGCGGCGGTCGCGCTGCCGCTCTATGCGCTGGCAGCCGGGCTGGTGCTCTGGTCGCGGGTGATGTTGGCGCGGGAGCGGACACAGCTCTGGACGCCGGGGGTGCTGTTCCTGTGCGGGTCGATCGCGCTGTCCGCGGCGGTGGGCGCGGATATCGCTTTCTGGAAAGCCTCGGGCCTGCGCCCGGATGCAAGCGGGCAGGGCGCGATCGTATACATGCTGCTGACGCTCACCGCCTTGCTCGCGTTCATCGGATTGCTGATGGCCGGCTATATCTCCGCGCGGAACAGCCGGGGCATGATCGTTCGACCGCGCAATAACAGCCTCGATCTGTGCGTCCTGTTCGTCACCTATGCCGCGGGCCAGGGCGCGCTGACCACGATCCTCACCCGCGCGTTCGGAGGTTAGGCGTGCGAAGCTGGCTCCTGCTGCTCGGCGGACTGCTGGTCTGGGCGGTCCATTTCTTCGCTTTGTATGCGGTGGGGAGCATCTTTCTCACCACCGATCTCGCGCGCGGGCTGACGATCGCGCTGACGCTTGTTTGCTTGCTTGTGCTTTCCTTGATCGGTCGACGTGCATGGCTGAACCGCGCCCCGGATGCGGAAAGCGACTGGATACGGGTCGTTGCGCTGTGGGGCATCGCCGTCGGCGGAATAGCGATCCTGTGGCAGGGGCTTGTCGCGCTGCTGATCTGAAACAGCTCGCGCCGCGCCGCGTTCACCTTTGGACCGGACGGCATGAGGGAGAAAACGATGCTTTTCGACAGCTTCACCGGACTGGCCCGGGTCATACTGCTCGGCGCGTCCGCCTATCTCGCGCTGATCACCATTCTTCGGATGAGCGGCAAACGCACGCTCGCCAAGATGAATGCGTTCGATCTGGTGGTCACCATTGCGCTGGGTTCGACCCTCGCGACCATCCTGCTCACCAAGGATGTCGCGCTGGCGGAAGGCGTGCTCGCATTCGCAGTTCTCATCCTGCTTCAGTTTGTCATCGCGTTTCTGGCCATCCGTTATCGGTGGGTCGAACGGCTTGTGAAATCTCAGGCGCGGATTTTGCTCACGGATGGCGTAATCGACCAGCGAGCGCTTCGCGTGGAACGCGTGACTGAGTCTGAAATCCATTCTGCGATACGCGGCGCGGGCTTCGGCGACCTGAGCAAGGTCGCAGCAGTCGTGCTCGAGACCGATGGCAGCTTCAGTGTGGTCGCTGCGGCCGACGCCGGTGATCGATCCGCTCTCCACTCGATCAGAGGGACTAGTGCATGAGCGCGCAGGAACGCAGCGACCTGGCCGAAGACCGGACCGATCTTGCCGAGGATCGGACCGTCCTCGCGCATGAACGCAGCTTTGCCGGCTGGGTGCGCACGGGCATGGGCGCGGTCGCTCTCGGCCTTGGGTTCAACGCGCTCTTTCGAACGCTCGAACCACTCTGGATCGCCTAGGCGATCGCAACAGCGTTCCTGCTGATTGCGATCTTCGTGTTTCTGTCTGCCGAACGACGAGCATGCCGGATCATCAGTCAGCTGGAGGCACACAAGGTCTCGAGCCTGTCACCCATACGCATTCGGATGCTGGCGTGGATGCTCTCGGTCGCTACTGCGGCGCTCGCCGCAGCGATATGGCTTCTGGTCTAAGCGATTTATCCGTTGCCCCGCTTGCGGCGCGTCTCCCAGCCTTTCCTGGCCGCCGCCGAGCGCTTGGCCGAACTCTGACTTGATCCACTCCTGTGACCGCCCTTGCGCGCGCTTTCGTGGCTGTCCTTCTTCCCGCGCCCGGAGCCGGACTTGTTGCCTCCGCCCGACTCCTTGTTCACCGTGGCCCAGGCGCGGCGTTCGGCCTCCTTGTGACTGACGCCGCGATCCTCATAGCCTTCCTCGATGTGCTCGGCTTTGCGCTTCTGCTTGTCGGTATATTTATCCTTGTCGCCCTGCGGCATCACACGTCTCCCGTCGATCATCGATGCCGTTGAAAGCGCTTCTTCCACAGGCTTGGTTCCGGACCGCCGCGGACCCATAACATATGTTAGAATAAGCATTTTCCATGCGTCCTGGGGAACACTCCAGTCGCCTGCCTCGTTGACGCAGCACCCTTTCAGCAAGGATCAGCCATGGCAGATACGATCGATCCCGCGCGCGCGGACGACGCTCCGCTCGCGTCCTCGAAACACCCCACCGCAGCAGTAGATGCCGCGACCGACACTCTCATTGATGCGCCCGGCAACGGGGCAGACACTCTGATCGCCCGCACTGTCACCATCAGGCGTCCGCGTGCCGAACTTTACGCCTATTGGCGCGACCTAACCAAGCTTTCGAGGTTCATGGAGAATGTCGAGAAAGTCGAAATGCTCGATGACAAGCGTTCGCGCTGGGTGGTCAAGGCTCCCGGCGGCAAGACCGTCGAGTGGACGTCGATGATCACCCAGGAAGTCGACGGCGAGGTGATCGCATGGGCGTCCGAAGACGGCGCAGACGTGCCCAATAGCGGCCGTATCGACTTTCGCGACGCGCAGGGCGACCGCGGCACCATCGTGACCGCGACCATCCTTTATGACCCGCCTGCGGGCATCATCGGCAAGGTGATCGCGAAGATGTTCCAGCGCGAACCGGCGATCCAGGCACGCCGCGACCTGCGCCGCTTCAAGCAACTGATGGAGACGGGGGAGATTGCCACCGGCGCCCGCAGTCGTGCCCAGATGGAAGAAGGAAAAAACTGATGCGCGCACTGGCATGGCACGGCAAGCATGACGTCCGCGTCGATACCGTCGACGACCCCGAAATCCTCAACCCGCGCGATGCGATCATCAAGGTGACCGCGACCGCGATCTGCGGCTCCGACCTGCATCTCTACGACGGATACATCCCGACAATGATGAAGGGCGACATCCTGGGCCATGAGTTCATGGGCGAGGTGGTCGAGGTCGGCCCGAAATCGACGCTTCAGAAAGGCCAGCGCGTGGTGGTGCCGTTCACCATCTCGTGCGGCGCCTGCTATCATTGTTCCAAGCATCAATATTCGGCGTGCGACAACGGCCTGCCCGCCGACAACCAGGATATTGCGCAGGAACTGTACGGCCAACCGATGGCCGGCCTGTTCGGCTATAGCCACATGACCGGCGGCTATTCGGGTGGACAGGCGGAATATGTCCGTATCCCGTTCAGCGACGTCGGCCCGATCGTGATTCCCGAGGGGGTCGAGGACGAGAAGGTCCTGTTCCTCTCGGACATCCTCCCAACCGGCTGGATGGCGGCGGAAAATGCGCAGATCGAGCCCGGCGATACTGTCGCGGTCTGGGGCTGCGGCCCGGTCGGACTGTTCGCGGTCCAGTCGGCGTTCCTGATGGGAGCGGAGCGGGTCATTGCAATCGACCATTTCCCGCGCCGTCTCGAGCTCGCCAAGCGCTTCGGCGCCGAGACGATCAACTTCGAGGACAGCAAGACCTATGAAGCGCTGATGGAAATGACCGGCGGCATCGGGCCGGACGCGTGCATCGACGCGGTCGGTCTCGAGGCGCACGGCTTCTTCGTCGACAATGTGATCGACCAGATCAAGGTGTCGACCTTCCTCGGGACCGACCGCGCGCATGCGATCCGCCAGGCGATACTCGCGTGTCGCAAGGGCGGGCGTGTCTCCATGCCGGCGGTCTATGGCGGCTTTGTCGACAAGTTCCCGCTCGGCGCGCTGATGGAAAAGGGGCTGACGCTCAAGACGGGCCAGACCCATGTCCAGCACTATATGCCCGGCCTGCTGCAGGCGATCCTCGAAGGGAAGATCGATACGACCTTCCTGATCAGCCACACCCTCCCGCTCGAACAGGCACCGGAGGGGTACAAGATGTTCCACGACAATCAGAACGAGGTGACCAAGGTTGTGCTGAAGCCCGGCATGGAAGCCCAGATGGCAGCGGAGTAAGAGCCATGTCCAATCGACTTGCACTCGTCACCGGCGCTTCGACCGGGATCGGCCTCGAACTCGCGCGGCTCGCCGCGCAAGCGGGATATGACCTGATCGTCGTCGCCGACGAGCCCCAGATCCGGGGGGTCGCGGAGGAATTCGGCAAATACGACGTCAAGGTCGAGTCCGTAGAGACCGATCTTTCGGGCATCGAAGGTGTCGATCGATTGCTCGCTGCGGCAGCCGGCCGACGGATCGATATCCTGATCGCCAATGCGGGTGTGGGAACGGGCGGCGCGTTCCTTGAACAGGATGTCGCGAAATGGCGTCATTCGATCGATACGAATGTCACCGGCACGGTCTACCTGCTTCAGAAAGTACTTCGGGACATGGTCGCGCGCGGTGAGGGACGGGTTCTGGTGACCGGCTCGATTGCGGGCTACATCCCCGGTGCATTCAACGCGATCTACAACGCGACCAAATCGTTCATCAACTATTTCACCGAGGCGCTGAGGAACGAGCTCAAGGATGTCGATGGGGTTACGCTCACCACCCTGATGCCCGGAGCGACCGATACCGCCTTCTTCGCCCGCGCCGGCATGCTCGACACCGAAGTCGGTCAGGATGACGACAAGGCAGACCCGGCCAAAGTCGCGCAAGACGGATGGTCGGCGATGCTGGCGGGCACGGGCCATTTCGTATCGGGGGTCAGCAACAAGTTGCGGGTCGCTGCCTCCGGGGTCGTGCCCCAGTCGGTTCTGGCAGAAATGCATCGCGGAATGGCCGAGCCGGGCTCGGTCAAGGATTGAGGAAAGATATGATGGCCGACGAACATACCCAAACCCAACCCCGCCCCAACCTCTCGACCGAGCCGGGAGAGAAGGGCATCGCCCCGAATAGCCACACCGAAACGCAGCCGCGGCCCAACCTCTCGACCGAGCATCAGCGCGAGGGCGATGCGCGCAGTCCGAGCGATACGCTCGATCGTGGGCAGGATACGCCCGGCGGCCAGCGCCCCGAGGCGGTCGAGGACCGGCCGGTCGTCGGAACAGTGAAGCCCGAGGATTATCCGAAGGATCGTGCGGACGGTTGAGGCATGATCTGTTGGCTGGACTTCTGAACCATGACTCAGACATCCACCACTGCGGAACTGTTCGTCGTGGCGATCCAGGATCTGCTGGACGCGAAGCGGGGGTGGATCGAACGATCGGACGCATTGAGCGAGCATGCAGGCGAAGGGATAGCGACGTTTCTCGCTGGCGAGTATGCGCGGGCAGAAACTCATGCGCAGCGCCTCACGGAGGTGTTGCGCGAGCGCGGCGCAGCGCTGAAAGGATCGCCCAATATCTGGCTGCGCGCCATTCTGGACGACGCCGCCCGCGATGCGACGACGATCAGGGCTGGCGGGCTGCGCGATATCGCCCTGTGCGGTGCATTTCGAAAGGGCAAGCAAAGCGAGCGTGTCAGCTACGAAACCGCAATCCACCTGGCGCGGCGCCTTGGCGCCGCTCAGGCTCGCGCTACCCTGAACGCCTGCCGAGACGACGAGATCGAGGCCGATGCGCGGCTCGAGCAATTGCTCGTAGCGCTGACCGGGGAGATGTGAGGCGGATGTTCCTCAGCTTTCCTGGTCTGGCTCGAACCCGCGCGAAACATCCTGATCGGTGGAAGGCGCGACCTGTGCGCCCATAGAGTGCCGCATGATCTCGAGCGCGGCACGACCGTGCGGAGGAGATACTGAGACCACCGTGTCCCTTGGCTCCCGGACCCGATAGTCCGCATATGGGCATCGGCAGCCGTAACGAGTACGCACATTTCCGCTGCGACAGGATCAGCCGATCAATCCCAACTTCGGCAGAAGCACGAGGAGATTGGTCGCATGAAGACGGCAT
The DNA here is from genome assembly GCF_024666595.1 of Sphingomonas sp. J315. Lineage (NCBI taxonomy): Bacteria > Pseudomonadati > Pseudomonadota > Alphaproteobacteria > Sphingomonadales > Sphingomonadaceae > Sphingomonas > Sphingomonas sp. J315. The sequence goes on from NZ_CP088296.1 coordinate 1,022,955, forward strand.
CACACTTCGCCAATCCACCCTGTTCTTTGCAGACCCATCTGCCGCAATCTTCCGTGCGACCTCGCTTGGGCGTAGCGTGTTCCCGGTTCACGTTCGGCAAGCAGGGTCAGGACGGCATTGGCGATGTCGATCGTCGCTTTCATTTCCGGCCTGACGTCTGATCGCGCCGGGGCTTCAACCGCGATGGCCAGACCCCATATTCGAGGGCGATGATGAAGCAATCCGCCGCCCTGCCCGCCACCGCCCCCCGAAGCGATGCGCCATATTCCGGGCGGCACCTTCACCATGGGCTCTGAGCAGTTTTACGAGGAAGAGCGGCCGTTGAAGCGGGTCAAGGTCGATCCGTTCTGGATCGACGAGACGCCGGTGACCAACGCGCAATTCGCCGCCTTCGTCGCGGCGACGGGCTATCGCACCTTCGCCGAACTGCCGCCCGACCCCAAGCTCTACCCCGGCCTTGATCCCGCATTTGCGGTGCCGGGTTCGCTCGTATTCATCAAGCCCCCGCCCCCGTCCCGCTCGACGATCACGGCAATTGGTGGGACTTCGTCCCCGGCGCCGACTGGCGGCATCCGACTGGGCCGGGCAGCTCGATCGCCGGCATGGAAGACCACCCGGTCGTGCATATCGCGTTCGAGGACGCCGAAACCTATGCCAAATGGGCCGGCAAGGCGCTGCCGACCGAAGCGGAGTGGGAGTTCGCCGCGCGCGGCGGGCATGAAGGCCGGGAATTTTCCTGGGGCGACGAACTTGCGCCGGACGGTGCGGTACTCGCCAACTACTGGCAGGGGCTGTTCCCCTTCGCCTCCACAAAAAGCGACGGCAGTTTCCGCACGACTCCGGTCGGCAGCTTCCCAGCAAATGACTATGGCCTGTCGGACATGATCGGCAACGTGTGGGAATGGACGCGCGACTGGTATGGCACAGGCGCACCGGCCAAGGCCAAGGGAAGCTGTTGCGTCGCCGCCAACCCGCGCGGCGCCAGACTACGCGACAGCCTCGATCCCGCGACGCCGCAGGTGAAGATCGGACGCAAGGTGCTGAAAGGCGGATCGCATCTTTGCGCACCGAACTATTGCCAGCGCTACCGCCCCGCCGCCCGCCACCCACAGGGGATCGACAGCGCGACCAGCCATATCGGCTTCCGCTGTGTCGTCCGCGGCCATTGAGGCCGCAATCGAATGAGAAGTCTGTCCCTTTAGCGGAGGAATGGCTGCTGAGCAGCAGCGGCAGACTTCGCAGCTGAATCGCGTATGAGAGATTGCCGCGATCGGGTAACTTTTTGGGGTCCGATACGTTGCGCTGGGGCATCGGTACGGGACGCGGGGGGCATCGGCGCGGGACAAAGGGTAGCCAGCTATGGATCATCGGGACTTGTTGAACCTTTCCCGGCGTGGTGTTCTAGCCGCCGGAGCCGCTGGAGTGGCCGCCAGCCAGGTCCGCGCATCTGCGGCGTCCCGCATACCGGCGGCGGAGAGCACCATGCCTGTTACCCTAACCGTAAATGGCAAGCTGCGCGAACTCGACCTAGATGTCCGCACTACCTTGCTCGACGCATTGCGCGAGCATCTCAAGCTGACCGGCACCAAGAAGGGATGCGACCACGGTCAGTGCGGCGCCTGCACGGTCATCGTCAATGGCGAGCGGATCAACAGTTGCCTGACGCTCGCGGTGATGCACGATGGCGACAAGGTCACGACGATCGAGGGGCTTGGCACCCCCGACAAGCTCCACCCGATGCAGGCGGCGTTCGTCAAACATGACGGCTATCAGTGCGGCTATTGCACGCCGGGCCAGATTTGTTCAGCAGTGGCGGTGCTCGACGAGATCAAGCGCGGCATTCCAAGCCATGCCCAGACGGACGTCGCCGCCAGGCCGCGCGCCACGAATATCGAGATGCGCGAGCGGATGAGCGGCAATCTGTGCCGCTGCGGCGCGTATTCGAATATCGTCGATGCGATGGCCGATGTCGCGGGAGCCAAGGCATGAAGGCCTTCACCTATTCGCGCGCAAGCTCGCCGGCCGAGGCGGCCGCGATGGCGGCGCGGGTGCAGGGCGCACGGTTCATCGCCGGTGGCACCAATCTGCTCGACCTGATGAAGCTGGAGATCGAGGCACCGACGCATCTGATCGACATCAACCGGCTGGGCCTCGACACGATCGAGCAGACCGGGGAGGGCGGACTTCGGATCGGCGCGATGGTGCGCAACACCGCGCTGGCAGCAGACCGACGGGTGCGCCGCGACTATGCGGTGCTGACCCGCGCGATCGTTGCGGGAGCGTCGGGCCAGTTGCGGAACAAGGCGACAACCGGCGGCAATTTGCTCCAGCGCACGCGCTGTCCCTATTTCTATGACCCCAACTTGCCTTGCAACAAGCGAAAGCCGGGCAGCGGCTGTGGCGCCATCGGCGGGTTTTCGCGCCAGCTCGGCGTGATCGGCACGTCCGACGCGTGCATCGCAACCTATCCCGGCGACATGGCCGTCGCGCTGCGGTTGCTTGACGCAATGGTCGAGACGGTGAACCCCGATGGGGCGACGCGCACCATTCCGATCGCCGAGTTCCACCGGCTCTGGGGCGACACACCCCATATCGAAACGGCGCTGGAGCCGGGCGAGCTGATCACCGCGGTGACCCTGCCCGAGCCGATTGGCGGCAGGCATGTCTATCACAAGGTGCGCGACCGCAGCTCCTATGCGTTCGCACTCGTGTCGGTCGCGGCGGTGCTGCAAAAGGACGGGACCGGTCGCGTCGCGTTCGGCGGCGTCGCGCCCAAGCCGTGGCGGGTCGAAGCGGCCGAGGCACTGTTGCCCCAGGGCGCCGGGGCAGTCGTCGCGCGTGCCTTTGCCGGGGCGCGCCCGACCGAAGAGAACAAATTCAAGATCACGCTTGCCGAGCGGGCGCTCGCGGGCGTGATCGCCGACGCGAGGAGCTGACCGATGGAGTTCAACGCCCCCGCCGGGACCAATCTATTCGACAAGGCCAGGATCGTCGGCAAGGCGACGCCGCGCATCGACGGTCCGCTCAAGACCACCGGCACCGCGCGCTATGCCGCCGAGCGGCACGACGTGGTCGCGAACCAGGCTTATGGCTTCATCGTCGGATCGGCCATCGCCAAGGGGCGGATCGTGGCAATGGACACCGCCGCGGCGAAATCGGCTCCGGGTGTGTTGGCCGTGGTCGCCGCGCCCGAAACCAAGCCGGTCGGCAAGCCGCAATTCAACAACGCGCCCCTGTTCGGCGGCAGCGAGATTTCTCACTATCATCAGGCGATCGCTTGCGTGGTGGCCGAAACGTTCGAACAGGCCCGCGCTGCGGCGGCACTGATCCAGACCCGCTATGACCGGGCCGAAGGGGCGTTCGACCTTGAGAAGGCGGCACCCGACGCGCCCCTCGCCAAGGGCAGCGGAGACAGGCCGGACCGCAGGACACTGGGCGATTTCGACGCAGCGTTCGCCGCCGCGCCGGTCAAGATCGACGCACGCTATCACACCGCCGACGAAAGCCATGCGATGATGGAGCCGTTCGCGACCATCGCGGCATGGGAGGGCGACCGGCTGACGATCTGGACCTCGAACCAGATGATCGCTTGGGCCAAACGGTCAATGAGCCAGATCTTGGGCATCCCCGCAGAGAACATCCGGGTCGATTCGCCCTATATCGGCGGCGGCTTCGGCGGAAAGCTGTTCGTCCGTGCCGACGCCGTGCTCGCCGCACTCGGCGCAAAGGCGGCCGGCAGACCGGTCAAGATCGCGATGCAGCGCCCCCTGATGGCCAACAATGCGACCCACCGTCACGCGACGATCCAGCGGCTGCGGATCGGCGCCGAAAAGGATGGGCGGATCACCGCGATCTCGCACGAAAACTGGTCGGGCAATCTGAATGGCGAGGATGGCGAGAACGGCACGCTGCAGACGCCGAAGCTCTACGCCGGCGAGAACCGCATCACGGCGAACTATATCGCGACGCTCGACCTGCCCGAGGGCAATGCGATGCGCGCGCCCGGCGAAGCACCCGGGCACATGGCACTGGAAGTTGCGATGGACGAGCTGGCCGAACAGCTGGGTATGGATCCGGTCGAACTTCGTATCCGCAATGAGCCCAAGTCGGTCCCGGGCAACCCGCAACGCGCCTTTTCCGATCGCCATCTTACCCGATGCCTGCGCGAAGGGGCGGAGCGCTTCGGCTGGAGCAAGCGCAATGCGAAGCCGGGTGCGGTGCGCGAAGGGCGGTGGCTGATCGGCATGGGCGTCGCCGCCGGGTATCGCGGCGCTCCGACGATGAAGTCTGCGGCGCGGATCAAACTGGCCGCAGACGGACGCATCACCGTCCAGACCGACATGACCGATATCGGCACCGGCAGCTACACGATCATCGCCCAGACTGCAGCGGAGACAATGGGCGTGCCACTGGACCGCGTCTCCGTGGACCTGGGCGATTCCGATTTTCCGGTCGCTGCCGGATCGGGTGGGCAATGGGGCGCGGCAAGTTCGACGGCGGGCGTCTATGCCGCCTGCCTCGCGCTGCGCCGTGCGATCGGTGAGAAGCTCGGCTTCGACGGTGACGCGGCGCAGTTCGAGGATGGCCGGATCAGGCTGGGCAACCGCACTCTCGCGCTGACCGATGCAGGCGCGATGTCCGCCGAAGGAGAGATGAGCTACGGTGCCTTCAAGCGCGAGTATGACATCGGGACCTATGCCGCGCATTTCGCGGAGGTCGCTGTCGATGCCTATACCGGTGAGACGCGCATTCGTCGGATGCTGGCAGTGTGCGATGCAGGTCGCATCCTCAACCCGCTCTCGGCGCGCAGCCAGGTGATCGGCGCGATGGTGATGTCGGCGGGCGCCGCGCTGATGGAGGAGCTGGCGGTGGACAAGCGTTTCGGCCTGTTCGTGAACCACGACCTGGCGGGATATGAAGTCCCGGTCCACGCCGATATTCCGCATCAGGATTGCGTGTTTCTCGACACGCTCGATCCGGTGATCTCGCCCCTGAAAGCGAAGGGCGTCGGCGAACTCGGGATTTGCGGCCCAGGCGCGGCGGTCGCCAACGCTGTCTACAACGCAACCGGCATCCGTGTCCGCCACTATCCGCTGACGCTGGACAAGTATCTCGACAGGCTTCCCGCTATCGCGTGACTGGCACGCCTCAGACGAATGAGGGCCACGCCTCCTGTCATTTCTCGTGGCCCACCGATTCGTGGCCCCTTTTGGGCGGCCCCGATGGAACATAGTGAGACCTTAGCGGACCGACAGTGGTCATTTTACCGCAGATTTCTGCGGTTTTCTACAATGTTCTCAATATGTGCTGGTGCCGCTTACAGGACTCGAACCTGTGACCCCCGCATTACGAATGCGATGCTCTACCAACTGAGCTAAAGCGGCTCGCCCCGCGCGTGTTCGGCGGGGAAGGTGGGGGCGCTTACCAGCCTTGATTGTAGCTGACAAGCGGGGCCGGGCGGGTTTTGCCGATTGGCGGCCTTTACGCAGTATTTACCACAAGCAGCGCAGAGTCGCTCTGGATTGAGGGCCGTTGCCCTTTGTGGAGCATGCGCATGGACACCGCCCGCGGACTCGATGACCGTCCCGACACCGATCACGACGACACCGGCGTGACCGATTCGGCGCATGACGCGCATCGCCTGTCGATCGGATCGGACGAGCGGCGCATGCATGTACGCGCCTATAATCATTGGGTTTCGCTACTTCAGGGACGCGCCTATCCGTCGATCGAGGATCTCGATCCGGGCAATATCGCCGATTTCGGTCCGCACAGCGTGCTGCTCGACTTCAGTCAGGGCGTCGAGAACCCTGCGATTCGCTATCTTGGCCGTTCGCTGCGGGAGGAATGCGGGGTCACCGCCGACATTACTCATGTCGGCGAGGTGCCCAGCCGGTCGCTGCTGTCGCGGCTGACCGACCATTATCTCCAGATCATCGCCAACCGCGCGCCGATCGGCTTCGAGGCCGAGTTTGTCGGCCAGCGCGGTCACAACACGCTGTACCGCGGCATCCTGATGCCGTTCTCGTCCGATGGCGACGCGATCGATTTCATCTATGGCGTGATCAACTGGAAGGAACTGGTCGACGCCGAGACCCAGGCGCGGCTGGAGCGCGAGGTCGAGGAAGCACGCCGCACCGCTCCGACCCCGCTGGTCGCCGCGCCGGTCTGGGCTGACGGGCCGAGCGCCGGGTTCGACGATGATGTGATCGTCGAGGATGCCGAGGCTCCGGTCGCGGCCCCCGCCCCCGATTCGCTCGCCGACCGGCTGCTGATCGCACGCGAGACCGCCGCCGCCGCGCGCGCCGCCGACACGCGCAGCCGCTCGTCGCTCTACCGCGCTCTCTCGCGCGCCTATGATTTCGCGCGCGCGTCGGAGACGTATGCCGAGGACTATGCGGAACTGCTCGCCGATGCCGGCATCACGGTCCAGGCGCGCGCGCCAATGACCGCTGCTGCCAAGCTCGTCTTCGGCACCGATTACGACAAGACCCGCCTGACCGAATTCGCCGCGGTGATGAGCCATGCGCGCCGCCACGACGTGGCGGAGGGCGGACTCGACGCCTTCATCGGCGCGGCCGAGGGTGGCATCAAGGGGATCGTCAAGGCCGAGCGCGCGCTGCGCAAGCCCGCGCCGCAGCCCGATCTGTTCGATCAGGTCCGCGCCGAACTGCGCGCGCGTCCGGCAATCGCGCATGTTCAGATGGCGGCAGGCACGGAGGAATTCGTCCTGCTGCTCGCGCGCGCGGGTGCCGATGGCGAACTCGATATCGTTGCGCGGATCGACGACGATGCCGCGCTGTCCAACCGTGCGCTGCGCAAGGCTGCCGCATGAACACCTGACCCTCCCCGAAGTCTTCTCCCAAGCTGCGCGCGAACTGGTCCGAAAACCCGGTTCGCGCGCATTTTTTTGTCCCGCGTTACCGCTATCCGGGCAATTTAGTCTCAAATGTTACGGTGCGGTGCAGCAAGCCTTGAGCCGCAGCCTTTGCGGGCGCATAGCGCGGCTCCATGAGCAAGACGCCGATCAAGTCGCTCGCCGAGGCGCTGCATGCGCGCCTCACCGATGGGGCCCTGCCGGGGAGCTGGAGGGGTTCGACGAAACCGCCCGCGCCGCGGCCGCAAGGTTCGTGGCGGAGGCCGCGGCGACGCGCGCGCCGGGCACGCCCGGGGTGGCGCTCGAAACCGGGCTTGGCGACGATAGCCGCGCCATGCGGTTGGCGGTCGTCAATGACGACATGCCCTTCCTGGTCGATTCGATCGCCGCGACGATCGCCGCACATGACATCGCGATCCGCCGGATCATTCACCCGGTCGTCGCGGTCGAGCGCGCGGGCGACGGCACGCTGGTCGGGATCGGCGCCAGTCGCGACGGGGTCGGATCGCGCGAATCGATGGTCTATCTCGAACTCGAACGCGCCGACGCGCGCGATCGCTCGGGGCTGGTCCGCGATCTCGAGCGCAATCTGCGCCATGTCCGCGCCGCAGTCACCGACTGGAGCGAGCTGCGCCGTGCGATGAGCGATGACGCCAACCGCATCGCTGATGCCGAAGGGGCCGCGCTGCTGCGGTGGTTCCAGGGCGGCAGCATGACCTTGGTCGGACATGAAAACTGGCACCGCGATGGCAGCGTCACCGATGCGGCGGGCATTTGCCGCATGGACCTCGACACGCCGTTGCTCGCCGAGGCGTCGCGCAAGCTGGCGGTCGAATGGTTCGAACAGGGCGGACAGCCGCCGCTGCTGCTCAAGTCCAACTTCATCTCGACCGTGCATCGACGCGCGCCGCTCGATCTGGTGCTGGTGCCGCTGCGCGCGAAGGGGGAAGACGGGGCCTCGGAAGTAACCGGGCTGTCGATTCATGCCGGCCTGTGGACCAGCGCGGCGCTGCATTCGACCCCGGATGAGGTGCCGATGCTGCGGGCGCGCATTGCAAGCCTGGAGAGCAAGTTCGGGTTCGACCCGCGCGGCCATACCGGCAAGGCACTGGCGCATGCACTGAGCGGGCTGCCGCACGATCTGACCACCGCCTTCCACGGCGCTGCACTGGAGGAAATCGCGCTCACCGCCATGTCGGTGACCGATCGCCCGCGCCCCAAGCTGGTGCTGATCCGCAGCCAGCTCGGACGCCACCTGTTCGCCTTTGTCTGGCTGCCGCGCGACGATGTCTCGACCGGACGTCGCGTCGCGATTGGCGAGATGCTGGAACAGCGCGCCAATGCCTCGTTGCTCAGCTGGTCGATCGCGCTGGAGGACGGGCCGGTGGCGCTGCTGCGCTACACGCTCGACCTGCGTGGCGAGGGGCGGATGCCCGACGCCGCCGCGCTCGATGTCGAACTGGAGCGGATGGTGCGCGGCTGGCTGCCCGCAGTCGAGCATGCGCTGCGGGAGGATGGCGCAACGCCGTCTCGCGCGGCGCGGCTGGCGCTGCGCTACGCCCCCTGCTTCCCGTTCGGCTACCGCAACGGCAATATACCCGAAGAGGCTGCGCGCGATATCGTCCGGATCGCCGGGTTGAGCGACGTCCACGCCCGGTCGGTGCGCATCTACGACCATGACGGCAAGTTGCGGATCAAGCTTTATCGCCTGGGCGGGCCGCTTCCGCTCTCCGACGCGGTGCCGGTATTCGAGAATTTCGGATTCCGCGTGATCGAGGAAGTGCCGACCGCGCTGGCGGGCGATGCCGACGCCTATATCCATGATTTCGAGGTCGAGCTGCCCGGCGGCGGCCTCAAGGGTGAGACCGCGACGGTCGAGGGCGCGATTGCCGCCGTGCTGGAGGCGCGCGCGGAGAATGATGCGTTCAACCGGCTGATCGTCGAGGGCGGCCTGGCCCCGGCATCGGTCGTGCTGCTGCGCGCCTGGTTCCGTTATCTGCGCCAGACCGGCCTCAGCTACGGCCTGGTCACGGTGGTCGAGGCGCTGCGCCGCGCCCCGGCCGTCGCAACTGCCCTGGTCGACCGCTTTGCCGCCGCGCATGATCCGGCGCGCGCCAAGGACAGCGCCGCCGCCATCGCCGCCGCCGACGCCGCCATCGCCGCAGGCCTCGACGCGGTCAGCGCGATCGACGACGACCGTATCCTGCGCGCGATTTCCGGTGTCATCCGCGCGACGTTGCGCACCAACGCCTATGCTCCCGCCGCCGCCGAAGCGCTGGCGTTCAAGCTGGACAGCAGCCGTGTGCCAGAATCTGCCCGCGCCGCTGCCGTGGCGGGAGATCTGGGTCTATTCGCCCCGCGTCGAGGGCATCCATCTGCGCGCCGGTCCGGTCGCGCGCGGCGGCCTTCGCTGGTCCGACCGGCGCGACGATTTCCGCACCGAGATCCTCGGCCTGATGAAGGCGCAGCGCGTCAAGAACGCCGTCATCGTGCCGACCGGCGCGAAGGGCGGCTTCTATCCCAAGCAGCTCCCCAGCCCCAGCATCGACCGCGATGCGTGGTTCGAGGAGGGCAAGGAAAGCTACCGCATCTTCATCCGATCGCTGCTGTCGATCACCGACAATATCGTCAGCGGCGCGGTGGTGCACCCCGACAGCGTCGTGATCCATGACGGCGAAGACCCCTATTTCGTGGTCGCCGCCGACAAGGGCACCGCGACGTTCAGCGACGTCGCCAATGCCATCGCGATCGAACGCGGTTTCTGGCTGGGCGACGCCTTTGCGTCCGGTGGCTCGGTCGGATACGACCACAAGGCGATGGGCATCACCGCCAAGGGTGCGTGGGTCAGCGTCCAGCGCCACTTCCTGGAAATGGGCACCGACGTCCAGACGCAGAGCATCCGCGTCGCGGGCTGCGGCGACATGTCGGGCGACGTGTTCGGCAACGGCATGCTCTTGTCCAAGGCGATCAAGCTGGTCGCGGCGTTCGATCATCGCCACATCTTCCTCGACCCCGATCCCGATCCGGCGGCGAGTTGGGCCGAGCGTGAGCGGATGTTCGCACTGCCGCGATCGAGCTGGGCGGATTATGATCCATCGCTGATCTCGGCGGGCGGCGGCGTGTTCGCGCGGTCTGAAAAGGTGATCAAGCTGACGCCGGAAGTCCGCGCGGCGCTGGGCATCGAGGCCGAGGAGATGGAGCCGAATGCGCTCATCTCCGCGATCCTCAAGGCGCCGGTCGATCTGATCTGGTTCGGCGGCATCGGCACCTATGTGAAGGCCGCCGCAGAGGCGCATATCGAGGTCGGCGATCCCGCCAATGATCGCCTGCGCGTCAATGCCGAGGACCTGCGCGCGCGCGCGATCGGCGAGGGCGCCAATCTGGGCGTGACGCAGGCGGCGCGCATCGCCTTTTCGATGCGCGGCGGGCGGATCAACACCGATTTCATCGACAATTCGGCGGGCGTCGATTGTTCGGACAATGAGGTCAACATCAAGATCGCACTCAACCGCGAGGTGATCGAGGGTCGCCTGGAGATGGGCGACCGCAACACCCTGCTCGCGTCGATGACCGACGATGTCGCGCATCTGGTGCTGGAGGATAATCGCCTGCAGACGCTGGCGCTGTCGTTCCTCGAGAATGATGGCCCGGTCGCGGTGCCGAGCTTCGTGCGGCTGACCGAGATTCTCGAGGGTGCGGGTCGGCTCGACCGCGCGGTCGAGGGGCTGGCGACCAATGAGGAATATCTGCGCCGGGCGCAGGACGGCGCGGGACTGACCCGGCCGGAGCTTGCCGTGCTGCTCGCGACGTCGAAGCTGGCGTTGCAGGACGCGATCGAAAGCGGCGGGCTGGGCCTCGACCCGGCGCTGGAGAGCGACCTGATCGCCGCCTTCCCGCCCGCAATGCGCGAAACCTTCCGCAAGGCGATCGGCGAGCATCGCCTGCGCGGCGAGATCGTCGCGACCAAGCTGGCCAACCGCATCGTCAACCGGCTGGGCGTGCTGCACCCGTTCGAGCTGGCCGAAGAGGAAGGCGCATCGCTGCGCGACATCGCAATGATGTTCGTGGTGACCGAGCGGCTGTTTGGCCTCCAGCCATTGTGGGAAGAGATCGAGACTGCGGCGATGAGCGAGGGCGCGCGCCTTGCGGTGCTCGACGAGATCGCGGTCGCGACCCGATCGCAGATCGCCGATCTGCTGCGCGTGTGCCGCCCGGGCGAAGACATCAGCGCGATGCTCAACCGCCTGAAGCCCGGCATCGACAGCCTCGATCGCCAGGCCAAGACGCTGCTCAAGGAAGAGGCGCTGGCGCAGTCGGGTCGCATCGCCGCGCAGCTGGAGGCGGCGGGCGCACCGGCGGCCTTGGTCGCAAAGATCGTCCGTATCTTTGAGCTGGACGGCGCGGTGGGTCTTGCCGATCTGGGCCAGCGGCGCGGCATCGGCGAGACCGAGCTGACCCATGCCTTCACGCATCTGGGACAGGCGCTGGGGCTCGACTGGGCACAGGCCAATGCCGCGCGCATCGTCGCGGGCGATCCGTGGGAGCGGTTGCTGATCGCGGGCCTGGCGCGCGATTTCCAGCAATTGCGGCTGGAGTTCCTCGCGCGCGGCACCGGCAAGGATCCCAAGGCCGAGGTCGATGCCTGGCTGGCGGAACATGCCGCGCGGGTCGGCCAGTTCGTGACGCTGGTCGAGCGGGCGAAGAAGGCCCCTGCGCCCAACGCCGCGATGCTGGCGCAGATTGCCGGGCAGGCACGGGTGCTGCTGGGGCGGTGAAAACGGAGGCGGGCGAGATCATGCGAAATGTGTGAACTTGCCTCCTCCCTTCTGATATCCGGTCCTGCCATTGCAACCAAATAGGTTATTGTAGGAAAGCCCACCCCCCGGAGAGGCGTGGGTTTCCGAGGGTTTTGGGCTGCGGAAGACCCGCTGGCCGCGCCGAAACCGGTCGTCATCGGGCCGATGAAGCGCGGTAGCCGAACCACGTCATGCGAACATGTCGCGTGAAAGCGCGCCATGGGGCTACGCACGCATGCGACAGAATCCCCCTCGGGAATGTCGCAAAGCTGTTCGGTCATGAGAACGCAGCGGCCTCGGCCGTCGTGCTTCCTCCCCTCCATCACGCTGCGCGTGCCACCTCCCCTGGCGGGGGAGGGTTAGATTAGTCCGACGCACGCGCCAGATTGTAATTGCGAATCACTCGCGCTAGTGCTGCGAACGAATCGCAATTAGGCTGTCCCCACCCCGATGCACGGAACCACCACGACCGCGCGTGCCAAGCGCAGCCGCAAGGCTTTCTGGCTGAAGCAGCTGCACACCTGGCACTGGATCAGTTCGGCGATCAGCCTGGTCGGGTTGCTGCTGTTCGCGGTGACCGGGTTCACGCTCAACCACGCCGCCGAGATCGAGGGATCGCCGCAGACGATTGAGCGCAAGGGCCAGTTGCCCGCGCAGCTGCTGCCCGCGATCAGGCCCGACGACGCGCCCGATGCGAAGAAGCCGCTGCCCGCCCCGGTCGCCGAGTGGGTCGAGGGCAATCTGGACATCCGCCACGCGCGCGGCGAGGCCGAATGGTCGGCGGACGAGATCTACCTCGCGCTTCCCCGCCCCGGCGGCGATGGCTGGGTCGCGATCGACCGGGCGAGCGGCGCGGTGACCACCGAAGCCACCAATCGCGGCTGGATCGCGTGGCTCAACGACCTGCACAAGGGCCGCAACAGCGGCACGGTGTGGAAGTGGTTCATCGACATCTTCGTGCTCGCCTGCATCGTGTTTTCGCTCACCGGCCTGGTGCTGTTGCAGATGCATTCGAAGAACCGCCCGAGCACCTGGCCGTTGGTCGGCGCGGGCCTCGTCATCCCCGCGTTCCTCGCGATCTTCTTCATCCATATCTAAAGGGAGCCGCCCGAAATGCAGTTTCGCGTAACCGGATTGACCGCCACCGCGCTGGGCGCTGGCCTGTTCGCGCCGGGGATGGCCGCCGCGCAGACGCTCGATGTCTCGGTCACGATTCCAAGGCTGACGGTCGCCGAATATCACCGGCCCTATGTCGCCATGTGGATCGAGAAGGAGGGCGGCCCGGCCCAGACGCTGTCGGTGTGGTACGATGTCGACCTGAAGAACAATGAGGGCACCAAGTGGCTGCGTGACGTGCGCCAATGGTGGCGCGCGTCGGGCCGCACGATGCGCTTCCCCGCCGCCGGCGTGACCGGCGCGACCAAGGCACCCGGGACGCACAAGGTGAGCTTCAAACCCAAGCTGACGCCGGGCAACTACACGCTGGTGGTCGAGGCCGCGCGCGAAGTGGGCGGGCGCGAACTGGTCCGCATCCCCTTCTCGCTGCCCAAGGGCGGCACCGCCCGCGCCGCCGGCACATCCGAACTCGGAGCGGTCACGCTCACCGTCAAGCGCTGAACCAAGGGGATCATCACATGAAGTTGCGCACTATCCTGATCGCCACCGCAGTCGCTGCGGTCGCACTTCCCGCCAGCGTCCAGGCGCACCGCCAGTGGATGATGCCGTCGATGACCGTCGTGTCGGGCGAAGGCGCGGACGTGTGGGTCACGGTCGATGCCGCCGTGTCGAACGACCTCTTCTATTTCGAGCATCAGCCGCTGCGCGCCGACATTGCGGTGATGTTGCCCGACGGCACGGCGGGTGAGGTCAAGAACAAGGCGACCGGCCGGTACCGCACCACGCTCGACGTCCAGATCCAGCAGCGCGGCACCTACAAGATCTTCTACGCCAGCGAGGGCGTGATGGGATCTTACAAGCTGAACGGGGAAGAGGTTCGCCTCCCGCGCGGCACCACCGCCGACAAGCTGGCGAGCGTGATCCCGGCGGGCGCGACCGATGTGCGCACCAGCATCAACAGCAACCGCAACGAGATTTTCGTGACCGCAGGCGAGCCGACCACCACCGTGTTCAAGCCGACCGGCAAGGGCATCGAGCTGGTACCGGTGACGCACCCCAACGACCTGGTGATGGGTGAGGACGCGACCTTCCAGTTCCTGCTCGACGGCAAGCCGACCGCAGGGTTGGCGGTCACGGTGATCCCCGGCGGCATCCGCTATCGCGACCAGCTGCATCAGCAGGATCTGACGACCGGCGCGGATGGCAAGGTCACGATCAAGTGGAGCGATCCGGGCATGACCTGGATCAACGTCACCACCCCGCGCGCGGGCGGCGAAGAGGGCGGCGCGCCCGCGCCGGGTGGCCGCCGGGCGAGCTATGTGACGACGGTCGAGGTGATGGCGCCCTGACGCCCGAACCGCGTATCGCCATTCCCCCGACGCTGTCGCCCGCCGCCTTTCACCGGCGGCGGGCCGACGCCGCTGTCGCGCGCTTTGGCGGGGAGACGATGGGGACGCGCTGGTCGGCAACGATCGTCGCGCCGCCACCGGGGGTGCAGACCGCGATCCAGGGCGTGCTCACCCATATCCTCGCGCAGATGAGCCATTGGGAGCGCTGCTCGCAGCTCAGCCAGATCAACGCCGCTGCGCCGGGCGGGTGGCACGGCATCGCGCCGGAATTCATTCACGTCATGGGTGTTGCGCTTGATATCGCGGCGCGGTCGGATGGGGCGTTCGATCCGGCAATCGGAGCGCTGGTCGACCTGTGGGGCTTTGGTCCGCCGGGACCGCGCGAGGATGCCCCGAGCGATGCCGCGATCGATGCCGCCCGCAGCGCGGCCGGGCCGGGCGCGATCGAGCTCGACGCCCCCCTGCTCCGCCTGCGCCGCGTCCGCCCCGCGCGGCTCGACCTGTCGGGGATCGCCAAGGGCCATGCCGTCGACGCGGTCGCGACGCGGTTGCGCGCCCTTGGCTGCGCTGATTTCCTCGTCGAGATCGGCGGCGAGCTGGTCGGTGTCGGCATTCAGCCGGATGGCCAGCCCTGGTGGGTGGATGTCGAGCCGCCGCCGGGCATGGCGCTCGCCCCGCTGAGGATCGCTCTGCACGGCATCGCGGTCGCCACCTCGGGCGACTATCGCCGCGCCTCGGCACAGGGCAGCCACAGCATCGACCCGCGCACCGGCCGCCCGATCGCGCACGGTACCGCGAGCGTCACGGTGATCCACGCCGATTGCTGTCACGCCGACGCTTGGGCGAGCGCGCTGACCGTGCTGGAGCCGGAAGCGGCGAAGGCGCTGGCCGAGCGCGAGGGGCTGGCGGCGCAGCTGGTGGTACGCGGTAACGGGGAGTGGTTGTCGAGCGGGCTGCGGGCGATGTTGGACTAGCGCTCCTGCGGAGGCAGGAGCGCATGCAACATTACGCGTCCGCCCGCCGCCGATGAAGAATACTTGCTGGCTTTTCGCGCCTAATTGGCCGGCTTGCTTCGGACTCGTTCCGCAATCTCGGCCACGAGGAAAACAGGAACCAATAACCAGAGCCAGTTTGGCACATGCCACCCTTGGGCGAGTCGAAACATCGCGACTGCAAAGCCCAGCCAGAATGCAACCGAGCACATGCGGAATAGAAGTCGGAGTCGATCCTGCATCACGAACGATTGATACCGATCGAGGCCCACCTGTAAATAGTCGCTCGTCAGGCGTCCGCCCAGCGCCTCAGCAGGTTGTGGTAGACGCCAGTCAGTTCGATGACGCTGCGGTCCGTGCCGCCCACTTGCCCGGTCAGGCGCTGGACGCTCTGGTCGAGGTCGAACAGGATGCGACGCGCGCCATCGTCGCGGACCATCGACTGGAGCCAGAAGAAGGATGCGACCCGCGTCCCGCGCGTCACCGGCTCGACCTTGTGCAGGCTGGACGAGGGGTAGAGGATCGCGTGGCCGGCGGGGAGCTTGACCCGCTGGACGCCATACTGGTCCTCGATCACCAGTTCGCCGCCGTCATAGGCTGCGGAGTCTTCGAGGAAGACGGTCATCGACAGGTCGCTGCGGATGCGGAAATCGGTGCCGCGCTGGATTCGGATCGCGCTGTCGACATGCACGCCAAAGGTCTGGCCGACGCCGTAGCGGTTGAACAAGGGCGGGAACACCTTGAGCGGGAGTGCCGCCGCGAAGAACAAGGGCGAGCGCCCCAGCGCGTCGAGCACCAGCTTCCCCGCTGCCTTCGCTGCCGCGCTGTCCTCGGGCAGCTGCTCATTCTGCTTGGCGAGCGCCGACTGATGGCCGGAGGTCGCGTTGCCGTCGATCCACTCCGCCGCGTCGATCGTCGCGCGCAGCTCGGCGAGCGTGGCGGGATCGAGCAGGTCTGGAATCGCGATCAGCATGATGTGCCTTCTAAAGGGGGGTCGGAGCGGATGAAAGCAGGGGGACAGGGATTGCCGTCACCCGCTCCTCCCCCTTTAGCCTTTAGAAGCGGTAGCCCACGGTCAGCACCGCCGAGCGCGCGTCACCCGGCGTGGCCCAGCCATTGTTGCGGATGCGGGTGTAATAGAGCTCGTTGGTGATGTTCTTGACGTTCACCAGCACGCTCAGATCCTTGGTGATGTCGTAGGAGATCGACGCATTGTGGACGAGATAATCGTCCGAGCGATAGACGACCGCCGATGTCGCCGTCGGCAGGTTCAGCGCAAAGCTGCCCTGATAGGTGACGCCATAGCCCAGCTTTAGCCCGAACGGGAACGTGTAGGTGGTGTAGAGGCTGCCCGAATGGTTGGGGACATTCTGCAGCTCCGCGCCCGCTGCGGGGTCCGGGCTGCCCACCGCGACCGACCGGATCAGCTTCGGCTCGAGATAGGTGTAGTTGGCTGTGATCGACCATGCCGGGGTGATGTTGCCGGTTGCGCTGACCGCGATGCCATCGACGCGCGAATGGCCGTCGAGCACCTGATCGGGCAGCGTCGGATCGTTCGACGGCACCTTGTACTTGTCGCGCTCGTTGCGGAACGCGGCCATGCTGAACAGCGCGCGGCCGATCTCGGCCTTTGCGCCGATCTCGTAGTTCTTGGCGCTTTCCGGATCGACGTTGCAGGTCAGCGCGGTGCAGCCGCCATTGACCGCGCTTTGCGACGGGGTCCGCGCGTTGCCATATGCAGCGTAGAGCGTCACCGCTTCGACCGGCTTGTAGACCAGACCGATGCGATAGCTGAACAGATCGGCGGTGTTGCGGAAGCGCGGGCCGGTGACGATCGCGCCCTGCGGCGTGGTGACCGTCGCAGCGGTGCCGGTGTCGGTCTGGTAATTGCCCTGGTTGCGCTCGTAGCGGATGCCGCCGTTCAGCTCGAACTTGCCGAGCTTCATCGTGTCGAACAGGTAGACGGCATAGTTGGTCACCTCGCCGCGCTGGCGACCGCTCTCGAAGAAGTTGACCGGACCGGTATAGACGTTGCTCCCGTAGTTGAAGCCGGCCGGACCGGGGACCACCTCATTGGGGTTCGCCCAGTTGATCAACGGATAGGTCGCGTTGGCGACGGTGCCGTTGGCGTTGCGATAGACGTTGCCGGTCGAGAGGAAGAACTTCTCCCACCCCGCCGACGCGCCGACGACCAGGCTGTGCTCGATCGCACCGGTCGCGAACTGCGCCGACAGATCGACCTGATTGTACATCAGCTCGCTGGTCGTATCGCGCAGGTTCCCGCGCGGACCGCCGATCAGATAATAGCCGACCGGGACGGTCGCGGGACAGGCGGTGCCGTTGCCCTGCACATTGCCGGGCAGGCAGAAGCTGCCCTGCGGCGGACCAACGATGGTCAGCTGCTGCACCTTCTGCCACCGCGTCAGGTTGCGGATCGACAATTTGTCGCTGAATTCATGGGCGAAGGTCGCCGTCGCCTGATCGACGGTGATCTCCTGCGTGTCGATGTTGCGATAGCCGAAATAGTCGCTGCGATCGATGCCGGGCAGTGCGCCGTTGAACACGGCATTCTTGTAATAGGGCACGCCGTACTGCGGGATGTTGGTCTCTTCCTGATGCAGGTACTGCAGCGTCAGGCTGGTTGGGCCGTCGATCCCGATCGTCACCGCCGGGGCGACGCCCCAGCGTTCGTAATTTTCAACGTCGCGGCCGGGCACGTCGTTCTGGTGCACCATCGCGTTGAGGCGCACGGCGATCAGTTCGCTCACGCGGACATTGGCGTCGATCGTGCCGCGATAATAGTCGTCGGTGCCGATCCCGCCCTGCACCGCGATCGCCGTTTCCGCCTGCGGGCGCTTGGTCACGATGTTGATCGACCCGCCGACCGAACCCGACCCGTTATAGACCGAGTTGGCGCCGTTGGTGACCTCGACCTGTTCCAGGTTGAACGGGTCGCTGCGCGAATAGGGCGCGCTGTCGCGCACGCCGTCGGTGGTGATGTCGGACGA
Source organism: Sphingomonas sp. J315 (assembly GCF_024666595.1). NCBI lineage: Bacteria > Pseudomonadati > Pseudomonadota > Alphaproteobacteria > Sphingomonadales > Sphingomonadaceae > Sphingomonas > Sphingomonas sp. J315. Next base: position 1,041,093 of record NZ_CP088296.1, read on the forward strand.
TGCGGAATAGCCGCGCAGGGTGATCTGGTCGCTCGGCGCGATGCCGCCCTCAGCCGCGCCGAAGGTGATGCCCGGCACGGTCGACAGCACGTCGCGCAGGGTGAGCAGATTCTGCTCCTCGATCACCTTGTTGGTCAGGATGGTGACGGTCTGCGGCGTGTCGCGGACGGGGCGCGTGACCTTGGGGCTGGCCTGTTCCGAGCGCACCTTCTCGCCGGTGACGACGACGTCAGCGCGATCCTGCTCCTCCGCCGGATCGGCGGGATCGCCGGCATAGGCTGCAGGTGCCGATGCGACGAAGCCGATGGCGGCCAGCGCGAGGAAAGCGGGCGCGGCGCGGTGCGCGTCGGACGAGCTGCGAGACATGGAAACCCCTTCTGATTGTCGTTGGGGTCCCGCTATTGCGAGTCGTTCGCACTGTCAACACTAATGCGAATCGTTTTCATTATTGTCGCAAATTTGTCGCGTCGGCCAGAAGCCAGCTGCGTAACGCACTGGCAAGATTGGGCGGATCGTCGGCCTGGATGCGCAGATAATCGACCTGCGCGACCAGTGCGCTGAGCGGCAGATCGCGCGCCTGCGCCGCAGCCTCCAGTGCGTCCCAGAATATCGGTTCAAGGCTGATCGAGGTCGGATGCGCGGCAATCGTCATCGACCGCTTGACCGGGGGGTGGAACCCGCCCGGCGGCGGCACGATGCCGCCCGGGCCGTCAGGCATCGATGTCGAACAGGGCGGCAAGCTGCTCGATCATCGTGCCGGCCAATTGGTCGACATCCATGATCGTCACGGCGCGCCCATAATAGCGGGTCACGTCATGGCCGATACCGATCGCGACCAGCCCGACCGGCGAGCGGCTTTCGATCCACCCGATCACCTGGCGCAGATGGCGTTCGAGATACGAACCGCTGTTCACGCTCAGCGTCGAATCGTCGACCGGTGCGCCGTCGCTGATCACCATCAGGATCTTGCGATCCTCGGGCCGCGCGATCAGGCGGCTGTGCGCCCAGAGCAGCGCCTCGCCGTCGATATTCTCCTTGAGCAGCCCTTCGCGCATCATCAGGCCGAGCGATTTCTTCGCGCGCCGCCACGGCTCGTCGGCCTGTTTGTAGACGATGTGGCGCACGTCGTTGAGGCGGCCCGGTTGCGCCGGACGCCCTTCGGCCAGCCATTTCTCGCGCGACTGGCCGCCCTTCCATGCGCGGGTCGTGAAGCCGAGAATCTCGGTCTTGACCCCGACCCGCTCCAGCGTGCGCGCGAGGATATCGGCGCTGATCGCGGCGATGCTGATCGGGCGGCCGCGCATCGACCCCGAATTGTCGATCAGCAGGGTGACGACCGTGTCCTTGAACTCGGTATCCTTCTCGACCTTGTAGGACAAAGACTGCATCGGGTTGACGATCACCCGTGCGAGGCGCGCGGCGTCGAGCAGCCCTTCGTCCTGATCGAAGTCCCAGCTGCGGTTCTGTTGCGCCATCAACCGCCGCTGGAGCCGGTTGGCAAGCTTGGTCACCACGCCCTGAAGGTTCGACAATTGATTGTCGAGATAGGCGCGCAGCCGGTCGAGCTCCTCATCGTCACACAGGTCGGTGGCGGCGATCACCTCGTCATATTGCGTGGTGTACGCGCCATAGTCGAACTGCATCGGCATGTCGGACCAGGGGCGATTGGGGCGGACGGGCATCATCCCCTCGTCCCCGGCATCGCCGGGATCGCCCTCGCCGTCCTCGAACTCGCCCTGCTCCTGCTCGCTCTCCTCGCCCTCGTCGGTCTCGCCCTCGCGCTGCTCACCGCGCGCGTCGATCTCGCCCTCGCCGGTCTCTCCCTGTTCGTCGCCGGCGTCGGCCTCACTCTCGTCGACGTCGTCGGTGCCCTCGTCCTCGCCGCCGCCCTCGTCGGACTCGTCGGGGATGAGGTCGCCCTCGGTCAGCTCCAGATCGGCAAGCAGATTGCCGACCAGTTTCGCGAAGGTCGCCTGATCGTCGATCGCCAGCGCCAGCGCGTCGAGATCCGCGCCACCCTTGTCCTCGATCCAGTCGCGCACCAGCGCCAGGCCGAGCGCGGCGGCGGCAGGAGACTCCCGCCCGGTCAGGCGTTCGCGCACAAGCAGCTGAACTGCGGTCGACAGCGGCACCTCGTCCCGCGTCCGCGCGCGGCTGATCGGGTCCGAGCGCATCTTCATCTCGAGCGCATGGTCGAGATTGTCGGCGATCCCGGCATAGCCACGCGATCCCAGCGCCTCGACCCGCGCGGTCTCGACCGCATCGAACACGGCGCGCGCCACTGGCTCCTTCGGGGCTGCCTTCAAATGGGTCGCGGCGTCGTGCAGGCGCAGCCGCAACGCAAAGCCGTCGGCAAAACCGCGCGCCTCCGCCACCTGTTCGGGCGGCAGGGTGCGACCGGGCATCGGCACCTTGAGATGCCGCCCCGATTGCGCGGGCGCGTCGGCGGTAAAGGCAAGCTCAAGCTCGGCCTCGTGGCTCAACGCTCGCGCGGTCCCGGCAAGGACGGACTTGAACTGATCGAGGGGAGTGTCGCTGGCCATGCGATTTCCATGCGCGGAGCGGCCGCGCGACACAAGCGGGGAGCGCGTCCCGTCAAAGCCGAAGTCCGGGAAGTGGGTAATTTTACGGACCACGCGACCCGCGGTGCCGTCCCCCCACCTATAGATTGAGCCATCAACCGGGTCAGTTCGCGACAGCAACGATCGCCCCGCAAAGCGCCTGCAAGGAGGACCGACTTGTCCAACGCCAACGCCACGCTGCACGCCCAGACCCAGAAGCTGCGCGGCCGCTTCGACCGTCTTCCCGTTGCCGGAAAGCTGGTGACGCTCTGTGCCGCCGCGATCGGCGTGCTGCTGACGATCGGCTTCACCATCGTCACGCTTCAGGCCTCGTCGGTGGTCGGGCGCGGGTCGAGCGAGACGGCGCAGGCGACGGCGGAGCGCTATGCCAGCGGCATCGCGACCGATGTGAACGGCATTGTCGGTGCCTCGCACGCAATGGCGCGGTCGATCTCGACCGACCTGACCGCGACCGGCTTTGCGGCCGAGCGGACGATCCCGCAGCTGCGCGGCTTCCTTGCCGCCGCGCCGACCGTACTGGGCGCCTGGTCGATCCTCGAGCCGGAATATCACCGGCCCGATCTGGCGGGACAGCCCGGCTGGAACGTTGCGGGGGGCTTTGCGCCCTATGTGACCCGCGACAAGGCGGGCAAGATCGCGATGCAGCCCGCGAGCCCGCCCGAGGATTGGCAGAAGGACTATTACGCCGAGGGCCTCAAGCGCGCCGCCGGCCGCCTCAGCATCCCCTATGTCTATCCGGTCGACGGCAAGGATGTGACGATGTTCAGCATCACCTTCCCGCTGCGCCGCGGAGATCAGGTGGTCGGCGTGTCCGGCTTTGACATCAGCCTAGACGACCTGTCCGCCGGACTGATGAAGGAAAAGCCGCTGGGATCGGGCCGGGTGCGCCTGATCGCGCAGGACGGCAAGTGGATCGCGCATGAAAATGCGCAGCTGCGCATGAAGTCCTATGACGAGGCCGAAAAGGATCTGATCGACGCGGTCGTCAAGTCGGGCAAGGCGCAGAGCTTCGACCATGTCGACGCCGATGGCAGCCACTGGGCCCGCTTCGCGGTGCCGGTGGCGATCGACGGGATCGACGATCGCTGGGCGGTCGTGGTCGATATCCCGGCGGCGGCGATCACCGCCCCGGCCAATGCGCTGACCTGGATGCTGGTGGTGATCGCGATCGTGCTGATCGCCGGTGCCGCTGCGGCACTGTGGGTCGCATCGAAGCGCGTCGTCGGGCTGCCGCTCGGCCGGCTCAGCGACACGGTCGACCGCCTCGCCAAGGGTGAGGACGTTCCGGTCGGCGAGACCGAGCGCAACGACGAGGTCGGCACGCTCGCCCGCGCCGCCGATGTCTTCCGCCTCGCCGCCGCCGAGCGCGAGCGCGAACAGGCGCGCAATGCCGAGGAGCAGCGGATCGTCACCGCCGCCATCGGCACCGGCCTCTCGGCACTGCGCGAAGGCAAGCTCACGGCGCGGATCGACGCCGATTTCCCGCCGGCCTATGCCCAGCTCAAGACCGATTTCAACGCCACCGCGACCACGTTGCGCGACCTGATCGCCGCCGTGGTCGAGCGTTCGGAGAGCATCCAGACCGGATCGACCGAGATCGCCCGCGCCGCGCAGGACCTGGCGAGCCGCAGCGAAAGCAGTGCGGCCAGCCTGGAGGAAACCTCCGCCGCGCTGTCGCAGATCGATCAGCGGCTGCGCGCCAGCGCCGCCTCCGCCGACGAAACGCTGAATTGCGCCAAGCGCGCCAATGTCAGCGTCGCCGGTGGCCGCGATGTCGCATCGGGCGCAGTCGCCGCGATGCACCGCGTGTCCGAATGCGCCAAGGGCATCGACGATGTGATCGAAGGGCTCGACAAGATTGCCTTCCAGACTCGCGTCCTTGCGATGAACGCGGCGGTCGAGGCGGGTCGTGCCGGAGAAGCAGGCCGTGGTTTCGCGGTGGTCGCCGACCTCGTCTCCGCGCTCGCGATGCGCGCCGAGGAAGAGGCCAAGCGCGCCCGCGACCAGCTGACCGTCACCCAGGAAGAGGTCGGCAATGCGGTCGGCGCAGTCGGCAATGTCGACGGGGCGCTGGTCCAGATCGCCGACATCTTCACCCAGGTGGATACGCTGGTCGGGTCGCTGGTCGACAATAACCGCGTTCAGGCGATGTCGATTTCGGAGATCGTGATTGCGGTCAGCGGGATGGACAGCACCACGCAGCAGAATGCCGCAATGGTCGAGGAAACCTCGGCGGCGGCGCAACAGCTGCGCACCGAAGCCACCGATCTCGCCGGCCGCGCTGCGCAGTTCGAGATCGACGGAACGCCGCAAAGCCGGAGCTACGCGGCGGCGGCGTGAAGTGAAACCGCGCACTCCGTTATCCCGGCGGGCGGCGGAGCGTTCGGGGTGCTACCAAAGCGTCTCGCAACCCAATGCGGCGATCTGTGGATCACGGGTTACCACGATTAGCCGTTCGGCGAGCGCCTGCGCCACGATCATGCGGTCGAACGGATCGCGATGCGTCAATGGCAACAACCCCGCGCCGCGCGCATGGTCATAGCGCAGATCGAGATGGATCAGGCCATCCTGACTGCACGCCTCTGCAAATTGCGACAGTGGTTCGACCATCGCGGGAAGTCTGCCACTGCCGACCTTGAGTGCGATCTCGTAGCAGGACACGGCGGAGACATATCGCTCGATATCCGGGTCGGAAATCGCAACGCGCGCGCGATCCGAGAGGCGAGGATCTCCCATCCACCACCAGACCAATGCGTGCGTATCGAGCAGCAGGCGCAACGCTCAGAGCTCCTTGCTCTCAAATGCGTCCAGCTCTTCCTCGGTAAACGTCGGTTCGAACCAGATGTCGCTCGGCACATCCTTCAACAGATGCTTAAAGCGGCCGGGCTGGCGGCGCGGCAAAGGCGTGGGCTCATATGCAATCAGTTTCGCATAGGGCTTTCCCGCCTTGGACAGGATGATCTCCTCGCCCGCATGCGCGCGGTCGATCAGCTTGGACAGCTGGGTCTTGGCATCATGAACGTTGAACGTCTTTTGCGGATCAGCCTCGGCCATCGCGCAGCTCCTTGAGTGGACTAAGCCAAGTTAGCTAAGTCCACTCAGATCTTCAAGCCTTGCTGACCACGCTCTCGGGCAGGTCCTTGCCGAACACGCGCTGATAATATTCCGCGACCAGCGCCCGCTCCGCCTCGTCGCACTTGTTGAGAAAGCTCAGGCGGAAGGCGAAGCCGACATCCTTGAAGATCTCGGTATTCTGCGCCCAGGTGATGACGGTGCGGGGCGACATCACGGTGGAGATGTCGCCGTTGATGAACCCGCGCCGGGTCAGTTCGGCGACGCGGACCATGTTCTCGACCATCTCCTTGCCGCCCGGCTTGTCATATTCGCCGCTCTTGGCGAGCACGATCTGCGCCTCGGTCGCGGCGGGGAGGTAGTTCAACGTGACGACGATGTTCCAGCGGTCCATCTGGCCCTGGTTGATCTGCTGTGTCCCATGATACAGCCCGCTGGTGTCGCCCAGACCCACCGTGTTGGCGGTGGCGAACAGACGGAACCAGGGGTTCGGACGGATCACGCGATTCTGGTCGAGCAGGGTCAGCTTGCCCTCGGTCTCCAGCACGCGCTGGATCACGAACATGACGTCGGGGCGCCCGGCGTCATATTCGTCGAAAACGAGCGCGGTCGGGGTCTGCAGCGCCCAGGGGAGCAGCCCTTCGCGGAACTCGGTGATCTGCTGCCCATCCTTGAGCACGATCGCGTCGCGCCCGATCAGGTCGATACGACTGATATGCGCGTCGAGATTGATGCGGATGCACGGCCAGTTGAGGCGGGCGGCGACCTGTTCGATGTGCGACGACTTGCCGGTGCCGTGATAGCCCTGGATCATCACGCGGCGGTTGTGCGCGAAGCCGGCGAGGATCGCGAGCGTGGTGTCGCCGTCGAAGACATAAGCCGGGTCGAGATCGGGGACGCGCTCGTCCGCCTCGCTGAACGCCGGCACTTCCATGTCGATGTCGATGCCGAACAGGTCGCGCACGCTGACGCTCTTGTCAGGCGCAGCGAGGATCGTCGTCTCGCGGCTGTCGGGCTGGGTGTTGGGGATGCTGCTCATCGGGCTTCCGGACTCGGGGACTGTTCTTTTGCGGTGCGGTATCGGCTAGCGCCCCGCTCCGCAAGCGCGGGCGACGGATCGGTTCGCTTCAATCCTCCCCCGCCAGGGGGAGGTGGCGCCGAAGGCGACGGAGGGGGAGGACGGCTGTGTCCTCTCGATCGTCGTGCTTCCTCCCCCTCCGTCAGCTACGCTGACACCTCCCCCTCGCGGGGGAGGATTATTGGCTATCCTGGTCCTCGCTCCACTTTTTCGGCAGCGGGAAGCGCGTCACGAACGCCTCGGCGAGCGCGTGGTCGCCCTCTATGCGCAGTATCCCCGCTGCCTCCAGCTCGGCCAGCGCGCCGCCATAGACCGCGCCCGCGATTGCGGTCGGCGGGCCGTTGAAGATCACGTCGGCACCGGCCGGATCGCCGCGCTTCAGCTCGATCCCGTCGCGATTGTAGCGCCCGACGAACAGGTCGTCGCCCATCCGGAACCCCACGACGAAATCGAGGTCGCCGGTGAGCGCCGGATTGTGCATGGTGCGCAGCGACATCATGGCGGAGGCTGCGGACAGATGCAGCGTCGGATCATGTTCGGGCGACCGCACCGCCCATGCGCCGAGCAGCTGGATCGGCTTTTCGGCCTCATGACCCCAGGGGGTCAGCGCATAGACCTGTGCGTTGGCCGGCGGGGGCAGTTTGTGCCGCGTCAGGATGCCCGATTCCTCGAGCCCCTCGAGCCGCTGGGTGAGCACATTCGCCGAAAGTCCGGGCAGTGCGCCCTTGATCTCGCTGAACCGGCGCGGGCCGAACATCAGTTCGCGCACGATCATCAACGACCAGCGCTCACCCACCAGTTCCAGCGCCATCGCCGTGCCGCAGGCGTCGTCATACCAGCGCCGCCGCTCCTTTTTCATAGCGATTTCCGCGACTTAAAAATATGAGTCATTTTTTCTAACTTCATAGTTGCTTTTAATAACTCAAAGGCGCATCAACATCAAGCAAGCGATTCGGAACCGGTGAGTTTCCCGGACGCGTCCAAGGAGAAGCGCGATGGCCAAGATGATTTTCGTGAACCTGCCGGTGAGGGACGTGGCGGCATCGACCGCCTTCTACGAAGCGATCGGCTTCACCAGGGACCCACGCTTCAGCAACGAGATGGCGAGCGCGATGCAGTGGTCGGACGAGATCACGCTGATGATCCTCGGCCATGATTTCTATTCGACCTTCATCCCGCACAAGACGATCGCCGATTCCTCGAAAGTGAACGAGGTTCTGCTGTGCCTGTCGTTCGACAGCCGCGAAGCTGTCGATGCGATCACGGAGAAGGCCGGCGCATCGGGCGGCAAGGCCGATGTCCGCGAACCGCAGGATATGGGCTTCATGTATGGCCGCAGCTTCGAGGACCCTGACGGCCACATCTTCGAGCCGATGTTCATGGACATGGAGGCCGCAATGGCCGCCTTCCCCGACGGACCGGCGCACGAACCGGCCTGAACCGAGATACCAAGGAGAGATGCCGTGACCAAAATCACCACCTGCATCTGGAGCAACTACACCGCAGAGGATCAGGCGGCGTTCTATACGTCGCTGATCCCCGACGCCCGTATCGTCCGCACCGAGCGCACCCCGATCGACACGCCCAGCCAGAAGGCGGGCGACGTCATCCTGTGCGAGATCGAACTGGCCGGGCACAGCTACCTGCTGCTCAACGGCGGCCCGATGTTCCAGCATAGCGAGGCGATGAGCTTCATCCTCCACACGCCGGATCAGGCCGAGACCGACCGGCTGTGGAACGCGATCACCGCCGATGGCGGGGCGGAGAGCATGTGCGGCTGGTGCAAGGACAAATGGGGGGTCAGCTGGCAGGTCACGCCGGACCGGCTGATGCAGCTGGTGTGGGACAATCCCGACAAGGCGGCAGCCCAGCGCGCGATGCAGGCGATGATGACGATGCAGAAGATCGACATCGCCACGGTCGAGGCTGCCGCTGCGGGGGAAACCCAACCCGCCTGACCTTACCTCCCGCAAGGAGACTGATCATGACCGTCGAGATTACCGGGTTCGACTGGGTGCCCGATTTCGCCAAGGGGTTCGTCCGCGACCTGCGTCCGCGCTGGGCGTGCGAGGAGATCGGCCTGCGCTACGACATGCGGCTGATGGACCCGCGTAACCGGCCCGCCGCCTATTTCGCGGAGCAGCCCTGGGGGCAGGTCCCCGCCCTCGTCGATGGCGGCGTGCATCTGTTCGAAAGCGGCGCGATCCTGCTGCACCTTGGCGAACGCGACGAACGGCTGTTGCCGCGCGACCCACAAGCGCGCGCCGATGCGCAAAGCTGGCTGTTCGCCGCCTATAACAGCGTCGAGCCGATGCTGTTCGAACTCGGCAATGTCGAGATCTTCTCGGCCGGCGAGCAATGGGCGGAGCTGCGTCGCCCCTCGCTGATCGCGGATATCGAACAAAGGCTCGACCGGCTTGCCGTCGCGATGGGCGACCGTGAGTGGCTCGCGGGGCAGTTCAGCATCGCCGACATCGCGATGGCGACGGTGCTGCGTCAGACGGAAGGCAGCGGGCTGCTCGCCGACCGGCCCGTGCTGCTCGCCTATTTGGAGCGCGCCATTGCTCGTCCCGCCTTCAAGGCCGCGCTCGCCGCGCAACTTGCCGATTTCAAACCCGAACACGCCCTCGCGTGAAGCGATCCCAGGGAGAGACCCAATGACCTATGTCGAAGGATTCCTGACCCCCGTCCCCACCGCCAACAAGGCGGTATATACCAAGCACGCACACAGCGCGATCGAGCTGTTCAAGGGGCTCGGCGCCACCCGCTTCGTCGAAGCCTGGGGCGATGATGTGCCCGATGGGAAGATCAACGACCTCAAGCAATCGGTCGCCCTCAAGGAGGACGAGACCGTGCTGTTCAGCTGGCTCGAATATCCCGACAAGGCGACGCGCGACGCCGCCAACGAAAAGATGATGAGCGACCCCAACGCGCTTGAAGGCATGAAGGACATGCCGTTCGACGGGAGCCGCATGATCTTTGCCGGGTTCGACGCGCTGGTCGAGGCAGGCGATGCGGGTCAGACCGGCTATATCGACGGATATGTCCTGCCCGTCCCCGCCGCGAACAAGGAGGCGTATCGCGAGCTCGCCGCGTCGATGGTGCCGCTGTTCCAGGAATTCGGCGCGCTGCGCGTGGTCGAGGCGTGGGGCGAGGATACGCCCGACGGCAAGGTCACCGACTACAACCGCGCGACCCATAAGAAGGACGACGAGGCGGTCGTCTATTCGTGGATCGAATGGCCCGACAAGGCGACGCGCGACGCCGGCTGGGCGAAGATCATGGAGGACGAGCGGATGAAGCCGCCGGCCGAGCCGCCGTTCGACGGCAAGCGGATGATGTGGGGCGGCTTCGCGCCGATCCTGGATACGGCGAAGGGGTGATCCTCGCCACGTCACCGTCACCCCGGCGAAAGCCGGGGTCTCGGGAGGCATGTGCACATCACATGAGACCCCGGCTTTCGCCGGGGTGACGACAATCCGAGAGGGAGGATTCCCATGACCAATCCCCACGGCAGATGGATCTGGTACGAACTGATGACCCCCGACGCGGCGGCGTCGCGGTCCTTTTACGAAGCCGTCGTCGGCTGGACCATCGACGCCGAATCGATGGCGCCCGGCGGTGCCGAATATCGCATCCTCCACGCGGGCGATGGCGATATCGGCGGCATGCTGACGCTCGACGCCGCGATGCTGGCGGGCGGCGCGAAGCCGGCCTGGCTGGGCTATGTCGGGGTCGACGATGTCGATGCGACGGTCGAACAGCTCAAGGCAGCGGGCGGGTCGGTGCATGTCCCGCCGACCGACATTCCGGGCGTCGGCCGCTTTGCGATGGTCGCCGATCCGCAAGGCATCCCCTTCTATGTGATGCGCGGATCCAGCCCCGAAACCAGCACCGCCTATGCGCGGATGGGCGAAGGCCATGTCAGCTGGAACGAACTCCAGACCAGCGACGATGCCGCCGGCTTCGCCTTCTATGCGGCCCTGTTCGGCTGGGAAAAGGCGGGCGGCATGCCGATGCCATGGGGCGAGTACAGCTTCCTGCGCGGGAAGGATGCGGGCGAGGAAATGGACAGCGTGTGGGGCGCGATGATGCCGCGCGAATGCGAGGACAAGCCGGTCGGCTGGACCTTTTACTTCCGCGTGCCGGATATCGAGGCGGCGCACGCCAAGGTGACGAAACTGGGCGGCACGCCGCTGAGCGATCCGATGGAGGTGCCCGGCGGCGAGCGGGTGTTCCACGCGACCGACCCGCACGGCGCGGTGTTCGGACTGGTCGCGCCCAAATGAGCGGCCCCGACCTCTACGCCCACCCCTTCTCCTCCTATTGCTGGAAGGCGCTGATCGCATTCTACGAACACGATCTGCCGTTCACGCTGAAGATCGTCGCGCCCGAGGAACCGGCGAACAGCGCGCGCTGGGCCGAACTCTGGCCGTTCAAGCGCTTCCCGCTGCTCGTCGATGGCGATCTGGTGCTGGGGGAATCAAGCATCATCGCCGAGCATGTCGATCGGCTGTCGGGCGCGCCGCTCCTGATCCCCGCCGATCCGGACGCGGCGCTGCAGGTGCGGATGCTCGACCGACTGTTCGACCAGCAGATCATGGACCCCGCCACCCGGCTGGTGTTCAACGCGATCCGGCCGGCAGACAAGCTCGATCCGCTGGCGGACGAGCAGGTCGCGGCGCAGCTCGCTACCAGCTACGCCTGGTTCGACGCGCATCTCGCCGGGCGCGAGTGGGTCGCGACCGACAGCTTCACGCTCGCCGATCTCTCCGCCGCGCCCGCCCTGTTCTACGCCGACTGGATCATCCCGATCCCGGAGGAACATGCGAACCTGCGCGCCTATCGCGCCCGGTTGCTCGCCTACCCCTCGGTCGCCCGCGCAGTGGATGGCGCGCGGCCCTATCGCCACTTCTTCCCGCTCGGCGCGCCCGACCGCGACTAATCAGGAGCACATCATGCCACGACGCATTATCGGCGCCGCGTTCCTCAGCCTCGACGGGGTGATGCAGGCCCCCGGCGGACCGGAGGAGGACTGGACCGGCGGGTTCGAACAGGGCGGCTGGCTCGCCGCGCTGTTCGACGAAGGGATCGGCAATCAGGTCGACAGCGTGTTCAAGCCGCCGTTCGACCTGCTGCTCGGCCGCCGGACCTACGAGATTTTCGCGGCGCACTGGCCGTTCGCGCCGGAGGGCGACGAGATCGGCGACCTGTTCCGCACGATCCGCAAATATGTGCTGACGACCAGCGACGCGCCGTTGGAATGGGAGGGCAGCGAACGCCTCGCCGACATCGACGCACTTACCAAGCTCAAGGACAGCGATGGCCCGAACCTGGTCATTCAGGGCAGCTCGACGCTCTACCCGCAATTGCTCGAACGCGGCTTGCTCGACCGGATCGTGACGATGACCGCGCCGGTGGTGCTGGGCCGGGGCAAGCGGATGTTCGGCGACGGCACCCCGCCCCGGTCGCTCGAACTGGTCGAGCATCGCGTGACCCGCAACGGCACCGCGATGGCGACCTATGACGTGAAGGGCGAGGTCGAACAGGCGGACTTCCAGTTCCCCGAGCCCACCGCCGAGGAACTGGCCCGCCGCGCGCGGATCGACGCGGGCGAGGGCTGGTGAATCACGCGAAGGCTGGCGACGACTTCAGCTGCTGATAGGCCTCGATCACCTTTTGCAGCGCACCTTCATGACTGCGGTCACCGCCATTGCGGTCGGGATGATATTGGCGGACCAGCTCCGAATAGCGGCGACGCAGCGCCATGCGGTCGGCATCGAGGTCGAGCGCCAGCACCTTCATCGCCTCGCGATCCTTTCCCGACAGCGGCTTGCCGTCCTTGCGCTCGGCGGGGCGGGCAGCGCGGAAGCGCGCACCGATCGCGTCGAGCGGATCGGCAAAGTCGGCCCAGCGCGGCGGGCGGTCGGCGCCCCCGGTCGCTGTGAAGGCGCGCGATTCGCTCTCCCACCCGGCATAGGGCCGCTGTGCCGCGTGGATCTCGTCCGGAGTCATGCCGGAGAAGAAATTATAGCCCGAATTGAATGCGCGGACATGGTCGAGGCACAGCCAGCGATACGCCCCCGGTCCGTCGGCGCTGCGCTGCGCCGGGCCTGCTGGCGCGCGAAACTCGCCCGGTTCGGCGCAGCCCGGCTCCGCGCACAGCCGCCCCGGCGCCTCGACACGGCCGTGGAAGCGGGCCTTGGGGCGGTCTTTGGGGGCTTCGCGCGACACTCTGACTCCGGGAAAAAACGCCCTATATAGGCGCGATGATCGACACTTCTACCGGCCCCGTCGCCGCCGAAATCACCGCCCGCCTCACCACCCAGCTCGCCCCGTCGCAGCTCGACGTGATCAACGACAGCGCCAAGCATCGCGGCCATATGGGCGACGACGGCAGCGGCGAATCGCACTTCACCGTGGTGATCGAAAGCGACGCCTTTGCCGGCAAGTCGCGGCTCGACCGCCAGCGCCTCGTCAACCGCGCGCTCGGCGACCTGATGATCGAGCGGGTCCACGCCATGGCGATCAAGGCGACCGCGCCGGGCGAGTAAAGCCACCCGTTCGGGTGGATGGCACATTCCCGCCCGCGCCCCTATCTGTGTTCCGACCCAATTCGGAGACGCGGCGTGACCGACGACCTGTTCATCCATACCATCCACCCCACCACCCATGATCTGGGCGGGTTCAAGGTGCACCGCACGCTGCCGTCGCGCCCGCGCACGATGGTGGGCCCCTTCATCTTCTTCGACCAGATGGGGCCGGCGCACCTCGAGGTCGGCACGGGCATCGACGTGCGCCCGCATCCGCATATCAACCTCGCCACCGTCACCTATCTGTTCGCCGGGGCAATCGACCATCGCGACAGCCTGGGCACCTACGCGACGATCGAGCCCGGGGCGGTCAATCTGATGACCGCGGGCAACGGCATCGTCCATTCGGAGCGCTCCCCCGCCAGTGAGCGCGCCGCGGGCCCCGAACTGTCGGGCATCCAGACCTGGCTCGCCCTGCCCGAGCGGCTCGAGGAGATGGACCCGGCGTTCGAGCATGTCGCCAAGGCGGATCTGCCGGTGCTCGACGACGGCGGGGTAAAGGCGCGGATCATCATGGGCTCGCTCTGGGGCCAGACCGCGCCGACCACGACCTATGCCGGGACCATCTATGCCGACATCGTGCTCGACCAAGGGGCATGCATCCCGGTCTATGCCGAGGCCGAGGAGCGCGCCGTCTATCTGGCGATGGGGCAGGCGCGACTGGATGGCGTCGAACTGGAGCCGCAGACTCTGTACGTGCTGCGCCCGGGGATCTCGGCACGGCTGAGTTCGGTCGAGGGCGGGCGGGTGATGCTGTGTGGTGGCGACGCGTTCAGCACACCGCGCCATGTCTGGTGGAACTTCGTCTCGTCCGACCGCGACCGGATCAACCAGGCCAAGGAAGACTGGAAAGCCGGGCTGTTCCCCAAGGTGCCGGGCGACGACAAGGAATTCATCCCGATCCCCGAAGTGCCCAAGACGGTCAGCTATCCCTGAAGGCTTGCCAGCCCGGCCACGCACCCATACCCTGATTTCGAAAAAATCGAGGGAGAGGGTCATGGCCGGGTTTGAGCTTCAGCACATCGCATTGCCCACCGGGGTCGAACTCGACGTCGCCACCGCCGGCGACCCCGCGGCGCCCGCGATCATCCTGCTCCACGGCTTTCCCGAATCGCACCGCACCTGGCGGCACGTAATCCCCGAACTGGCGAAGACCCATTTCGTCATCGCCCCCGACCAGCGCGGCTTTGCGCGCTCGTCTCGGCCCGAGGGGGTCGAGAATTACACGCCGGACAAGCCGGTTGCCGACCTGCTCGCGCTCGCCACCCATTTCGGCAAGGACCAGTTCGTGCTGGTCGGCCATGACTGGGGCGGGGCGATTGCGTGGATGGCCGCGCTCCAGCATCCCGGCCGGGTCGAGCGGCTGGTGATCATCAACGCCCCCCATCCCTTTGTCTTTCAGAAGTCGCTCTACGATGACATGGGCCAGCGCGCGGCGAGCCAGTATATCCGTGCCTTCCGCGATCCGGCGCTGGAGGCCGCGATCGAAACCAAGGGTGTCGCCTGGTTCTTCGACACGACCTTCGCCAAGCATGGCGATCCCGCCTTGCTTGCCGAAGAGCGCGACACCTATCTCGACCAATGGGGCCAGCCGGGCGCGATCGGGTCGATGTTCAACTGGTACCGCGCCAGCGCGGTGGTCGTCCCGGCGATGGACGAGACCCCCCCGAGCGCCCCGCCTTCCTCGACGGGCCGTTTCCGCCGCTGCGGATGCCGGTGCTGGTGATCTGGGGCATGCGCGACACCGCGTTGCTCCCGGTGCAGCTCGAGGGGCTCGACGCGCTGATCCCCGACCTGACGCTGGTCGAAGTCGATGCCGGGCATTTCGTGCCCTGGGAAAAGCCGCAGCCGGTGACCGATGCGATCGGAAGTGGCTGGAGGACTAATCCGCCGGGACCAGAGGTCGCCAGTCACCGGTAAGCGGCGCCTCCCGCTCTGCAACGAAAGGTGCGCCCGGCCCGCTGGTCGCGATTCGCGCCCGTTCCGCCTTCGCGATGCGCAGCCGGTCCTTCCAATGGGGGTGTGACCGCGCCTGGAACGCGCCCGACATGGCTTTCGCCGTGCGATGCATGCGGAACCGGACCGCCAGATCCGCCGGATACCCCGCGCGCGCCAGCAGATGAACGGCAAGGATGTCCGCCTGTAATTCGGTCTGGCGAAACAGGTTGGCGTTGCGACCGAACCCCGACAGCAACCCGAATTCGGCCCCCGCCGCCTTGAGCCGATCGCGATGGCGAAGGACGTTGTGCGCCAGTTCGTGCGCGATCACGACCGGCACAAGGTCGGCATCGAACCTGTCATAATAGCCCGAACTGATCCGCACCATCTCGCCATTGGCGCTTGCCTCGAGCGCAGGCGTGATCGCCAGCTCATACCGCGTCCGGCACGCGGGGACTGGCGTGAGGGTCAGCGCCAGATGCGATCCTGCGCGAAGAAGCTCCACGTGCATCGGCGCGGCAGCCGGGAGCCGTGCGATCTGCGTCCACAGATTGACCAGCCGATCGGTCGATGCGGGACCATCGCCCTGCGGCTCGACCGCGATACCGCCGATCGACAGGATCGTGTCATCGGCGCGCACCCCGGCGCGGTCGGCCGGGCTGCCAGGAACGACGCCCTCCACCGCGACCGGACCCGCGAACCTGAAATGCGCGCGCACCGCCGCACGTTGCGGCCGCGCATATTGATCCAGCGTATGGATCTGGATGCCGTGACCCGGCTCCAGTCGATCGCATAGCGCCGCATTCGCCGTGCTGAGCCGGAAGCCGTCGATCGCCAACCGCAGGTCTGCCGCGCGAATCGCCTCCAGCGTCTGTGGGTCGAGCGACTGGGCGCTGGCCGGACCCGCCAGCAGCGCGCCCAGCCACATCGCAATCGTCAGGACAGTGAAACGCATCCGGTCGAACATCGTGCGCGGTCTATGCCGCGTTGGCGTTGCGCCGGGAAGCCAGTCTGGCCTAAGGGGCGGCAGACAGGTATATTTTAATGCTGCGGCGGCTTCTTTCTTCTTTCATGCCCCAACGGGCGCAGGTTGCGCCGGATGGGTCGATCCCTCCGGGGCAGCGCGTCTATGCGATCGGCGATATTCACGGGCGGCTCGACCTGCTCGATGACCTGCTCGCGCGAATCGAGCAGGACCGGCTTGCGCGCGGCCCGGCAGAGACGACGATCATTTTTCTGGGCGATCTGGTCGACCGCGGTCCCGATTCTGCACAGGTGGTGGAACGACTCAGGCAATTTCGTCCCGGCGACGCGACCGTCCGCTTCCTGCTCGGTAATCACGAGGAGGTGTTCCTGAAGGCGCTGGCGGGCGAAAAGAATGCGCTGCCCTTCTTCATCCGAATCGGAGGCAAATCCACCGTCCTGAGCTACGACATTACCGAAGCCGAATATCTCGAAGCGGATTACGTGGCATTGCAGGAGCTGCTCCAGGCGCGCGTCCCACGCGAGCATGTCGATTTTCTGTCCAGTTTCGAAGATCTTATCGTGATCGGGGACTATGCGTTCGCCCATGCTGGCGTCGATCCGACCAGCCCGTTTGCCGACCAGAAGTCCGCCACGCTCCGGTGGATTCGCGACGAGTTTATCAATCATCGCGGGTCGCTTGAAAAGATCGTCGTGCATGGACACACTATCAGCGATTCCGTCGAGGAACGATCGCATCGGATCGGCATCGACACAGGGGCCTATGCCTCGGGTCGCCTTACCGCGCTGGGACTTGAGGGTTCGACCCGCTGGTATCTTGAGACCAGTTGACGCCGCCATAAAAATTTAACACTCTTCGCTCAGGAGGCGGCGTGCTGTCTCTTGTCACGAACATTTAGCCGCAATCGGCGGATTTCGTGGGAACAGAGTAGCATAGTAGATGTTCAGGGAGCACTGGGCGGCGCTCTTTTGGTTGTTTGCGGGTTGAGATCGACGCGCGAATCTGCCATAGCCCCCAGGCAACTAAGGTTGTTTGATAAGAGGGAGCAGAAATAATGCGGTTCGCAAAGTTGATGATGGCCGTGGCGGCCTGTTCGCTTGCAACGACTCCGGCGCTCGCTTCGTCGGCATCGGCAAAGCTGTCCGTCTCGAAGGCCGCTGCTGCGCGGACTGCGACGCCGGCGGGTGAAGCCAACGAGCAGGCGGGTTTTCCCTTCCTGATCGTGTTCGTGGTGATTGCAGTCGGCCTCGGCATCTATGCCGCGACCAGCGGTGACGATACGCCCGACAGCACGTAATTCGGTCTGCCGATGGCAATTAGAATGGCGGCCCCGGTGGCCGCCATTTTTTTGTTCGAACGATTCGCACCGGCCTACGGCGGGATCACCACCTATTCGCGAATCTCGCAGAGATCGACCACCGGGTGATCCGGCGCGGTTCCTGCCGAAACTAATCAGCGGAGGATGTCCCGAATCGGGATCAAACCGCCCATGTCGGGCAGGGCAGCAGCACGCCCACGCATTCCGGACACGGCCGCAGCGCCGACCAGAACCTCGTCCTAAGTGCTGAAGCTCCCGACGCGCCTAGCCAATGAGCGTGCGTGCAAACTCACGGACGGCCGGGCCAATGTCGTCGCGCTTGAGCGCGAGCGCGAAATTGGCCTGAGCGTATCCGGCCTTGTCGCCGCAATCATAGCGCATCCCCTGGAATGTCACCCCCGTGGAACGGCTGGTCGCCGATCATCCGCGCCATGGCGTCGGTCAGCTGGATCTCGCCACCTGCGCCGGCCTCCTGCGTCTCCAGAACCCGCATCACTTCAGGCTGAAGAATATATCGTCCAATCACCGCGAGATTCTGACGGCGCGGTACCGGGCTTCGGCTTTTCCACGAGACCGCGCACCTGAGTCAGCACGCCGTCGCGTTCGCCCGGGGTGATGACGCCATATTTGTCGGTCTGCGAGTCGGGCACTTCCTGCGCGCAAATGAGGTTACCCCCACTTTATTATAGGCCGCGACCATCTGCTTGAGGCAGCCCGGCTGGCCCACCATAAAATCGTCGGCGAGCAGCACGGCGAACGGCTCATCGCCGACGATGTCGCGCGCGCACCAGACCGCGTGACCCAGGCCCATTGGCTCCTGCTGGCGCACATAGGCAATCGCGCCGGGCTTGAGCCGCGTCGGCTCAAGAACGTCCAGCGACTTGCCGCGCGACGCCATGGTCGCCTCAAGCTCATAAGCGATATCGAAATGATCCTCGATCGCGCTCTTGCCGCGACCGGTGACAAAGATCATCTGCTCGATTCCCGCCTCGATCGCCTCGTCCACCGCATATTGGATCAGCGGGCGATCGACGACCGGAAGCATTTCCTTGGGCATTGCCTTGGTCGCGGGCAGAAAGCGCGTTCCAAGCCCCCCAACCGGGAAAACGGCCTTGCGAAGCGGTTTGAACGTCATTCCGGTGTCTCCTGGCAGCGCGCATAGCTGAAGTGGGACATAGAACAAGGGGCGGAATTAGGTTAGGGGCGCGGCAAGCCAAAAGGGAAATCCTGCGCAATGAATGACCTGACCCAACGCCGCGTTCTTGTCACCGGGTCGGCGGGGTTTGTCGGATTTCACACTGCGAGCTTGCTTCTTCAGTCCGGAGCCAAGGTGCTCGGGATCGACAATTTTACACCCTATTACGATGTCTCGCTCAAGGAGCGGCGCAACGCGATCCTCGCCAACCACCCCAATTTCGAGCTGGCCCGCATCTCGATCGAGGACGCACCGGCACTTGAGCAGGCGTGGCGCGATTTCGCGCCGGACGCGTTGATCCACCTCGCGGCTCAGGCCGGTGTCCGCTACAGCATCGAGCAGCCGGCGGGGTATGTCGGCACCAATATTCTTGGCACGTTCAACTTGTTCGAACTGGCGCGGCACAATCCGGTCCGCCACTTTCTCGCCGCGTCGACCAGCTCGGTCTATGGCTCGAATACCGCGATGCCGTTCGACGAGCTGCAACGCACCCAAACACCGATTAGCCTCTACGCGGCGACCAAGGGCGCGACCGAACTGATCGGTCACAGCTATGCCCATTTGTTCGGCATCCCGATGACCTTCTTCCGCTTCTTCACGGTCTATGGACCTTGGGGTCGGCCCGACATGGCGCTGTTCAAATTCGCCGATGCGATGCTGCGCGACGCCCCGATCGACGTATTCAACAATGGCGAGATGAAGCGTGATTTCACCTATATCGACGATCTGGTGCGTTCGATTGTCGATTTGCTCACCGTGGTGCCCGGCAAGGAGCCTGTAATGCATGACAGCCTGTCCCCTGTCGCGCCCTTTCGGGTCGTCAATATCGGCGGCGGCAAGTCGACCTCGCTGACAGAGTATATCGCCGCTCTCGAAGCAGCGATGGGCAAGGCCGCGCGCAAGAATTTCCTGCCGATACAGGCAGGCGATGTTCCCGCGACCGAGGCCTCGCCCGAATTGTTGCGCGCCCTGATTGGCCGCGTGCCGGAGACTACGGTGCGTGCGGGCGTCGCTGCGTTCGTGCGCTGGTATCTGGATGAGATGGCAGGATCCGCGTCGTAACTGCCTAAAGATGTATCGGCCCGTTAACGTCGTTCCGCTAAGGACCCGTTCATGAGGAATCCAGCAAAGATTTTGACGATTTTCGGCACCCGACCGGAGGCGATCAAGCTGTTCCCCGTCGTTCATGCGATGCAGCGCGTATCGGGCCTGGACGTCCGAACCTGTGTCACGGCACAGCACCGTTCGCTGCTCGATCAGGTTCTGGCGATCGCCGGAATTACCCCCGATATCGACCTCAACGTCATGGAACCGGGGCAGACGCTCGATCGCCTCACCGCCCGGCTGCTGACCGGGCTCGGGGAGGTCATGGATGCCGAACGCCCCGACCGCGTCGTCGTTCAGGGCGATACCGCGACGGCGATGGCCGGCGCGCTGGCCGCCTATTTTCGCAAGATACCGGTCAGCCATGTCGAGGCGGGCCTGCGTTCGGGCGACATCTGGCAGCCCTGGCCGGAAGAGGTGAACCGTCGCATCGTCGCGACCATGGCGGACCAGCATTTCGCACCGACCCAGACCGCTGCGGATGCGCTGCTGCGTGAAAATGTGGATCCCGCCAGCGTCTTCGTCACCGGAAATACGGTGATCGATGCGCTGTTGGCGACCCGTGAGCGCATCGCAGCGCACCCTGACCTCGCGACTGCGCTCGACCCCATTCGCGAACGGCTCTCAGGCAAGCACGTCGTCCTGGTCACAACGCACCGCCGCGAGAATTTCGGAGACGGGATGGAGTCGATCGCGCGGGCAATATCGCGCATCGCCGAACGCCCCGACGTGGTGGTGCTGTTTCCGATGCATCCCAATCCCAATGTGGTCGCGGTGATGGATCGGGTGATCGGCGGTCGGCCGAACATATTGCGGATCGACCCACTCGACTATCCCAACTTCATCCGTGCGCTGGAGCTGTGCCATCTCGTTCTGACCGACTCGGGCGGCGTGCAGGAGGAAGCACCTGCATTCGGAAAGCCGGTGCTGGTCATGCGCGAGACGACCGAGCGCCCCGAAGGCGTTTCGGCGTGGACCGCCAAGCTGGTCGGCACCGACACCGACCGGATCGTTTCCGAAATCTCAACCCTGTTGGACGACAAGGACGCGTATCAGGCAATGGCGCGCGCGCACAATCCGTTCGGCGACGGCCATGCCTCGGCAAGAATTGCGAAGGTCGTCGCGCATGGATTCGGATACTCAGCTTAAAGTTGCCGTCCTCGGTCTGGGCTATATCGGCCTCCCGACCGCCGCAGTGATCGCGCGGACGGGCGCGATGGTGCTGGGCATCGATGTATCCCAGCGCGTCGTCGACACCGTCAATTCCGGCCGCGTCCATATCGAGGAGGTCGACCTCGACGGCCTTGTCTCCGGCGTTATCGCACGGGGGACGTTGCGCGCATCGATCCAGATCGAACCCGCCGATGTCTTCGTGATCGCGGTTCCGACCCCGTTCGCGGAGAATCACGCGCCCGATATCGGCTACGTCCTGAAAGCGGCCACCACGGTCGCGACGGTGGTGAAGCCGGGCGATACGGTTATCCTCGAATCGACATCCCCGGTCGGCACGACCGAGAAGGTCGCCGAATTGCTCAGCCAGCTCCGCCCCGACCTAAAAATTCCAGGACATTGCAGCGGCACTTCCGACATCGCGATCGCCTATTGCCCCGAGCGTGTTTTGCCGGGCCGGATTCTGGTCGAACTGATCGATAATGATCGTGTCATCGGCGGCGTCACGCCCCGTTGCGCCCGCAAGGCACTTCAATTCTATCGCCGCTTCGTACGGGGCGCGTGCGTCACCACCAGCGCGCGCGGGCAGAAATGACCAAGCTGACCGAGAATGCATTTCGCGACGTGAACATCGCCTTTGCAAACGAACTCTCGATCGTCGCCGACGGGATGGGGATCGATGTGTGGGAGGTGATTCGCCTCGCCAATCGCCATCCGCGGGTCAACATCCTCTCGCCCGGTCCCGGAGTCGGCGGCCATTGCATCGCCGTCGACCCCTGGTTTCTGGTCGCCGCAGACCCACAGAATACACCGCTCATTCGCACGGCACGCGAGGTAAATGACGGCAAGGTCGCCTTTACGGTCGCGCGCGCCGAAACGCTGATCGCGCAACTCTCCGACGCCCCCATCGCGTGCCTCGGCCTGGCGTTCAAGGCGAACATCGACGATTTCCGCGAAAGCCCGGCGCTGCATGTCGCGGAAGCGATCGCAGCGCGTCACGGGTCGCGCGTGCGGATCGTCGAGCCTTACGCCTCGCGACTCCCCGCCGCGCTCGCCGAAAGCGGCGCGAAGCTTACCGACATCGATACCGCGCTTGAAACCTGTCCGATTCTAATCGTGCTGGTCGATCACGACGTCTTCAAGTCGATCCCCCTCGAAGAGCGGGCCAACAAGCTCGTGTATGACACGCGCGGGATCTGGCCGGATCAGCCGTCGGCCGACAAGAGCTTTCGATTGCGCTCTGTCCGAGCAGGCTAAGTACGTCGGCTTCCGCGTGAGCGACGTAACCCATGCTGAAACGCTTTGATCGTGGCGAGCACCCCGTCCGCCAGTTGCTTGCGGCAAATCAGCAGGTCGGGGAGTTCACGCGCAGGACGGTTGTAAACGATCGGGGTGCCGTCAATCCGCGAGACGTGGAGACCCGCCGCCAGCGCCACCGCCGCCGGGGCACAGTTATCCCATTGATATTGTCCGCCCGAATGGAGATAGATTTCCGCCTCACCCATCACGACTGCCATCGCCTTCGCTCCTGCCGAGCCCATCGGGATCAACGACGCTCCCAACATATCGGCGACTGCACCGCATAGGCGGCTCGGCCGCGTGCGACTCACGAGCATCCGCGGAACTCCGCTCGCCGGACGCAAGGCCGGAGGCGCATCGGTCGCGAGCGTCACGCCCCGACGGGGCAACGCGACCGCGCCGACCGCCGCCACGCCATCAATCGCCAGACCGATATGGACCGCCCAATCGTCCCGCCCTTCGGCAAACTCACGCGTCCCATCGAGCGGGTCGACGATCCAGACGCGCGGCGCACCAAGCCTCAATGGATCGTCCGCCGATTCTTCCGAAAGGATCGGATCATCGGGTCGCTTGGAAAGCAGCATGTCATGGATCAGACGGTTGGCGTCGCGATCCCCTCGTGCGCCATCGGCCCCATCGTCCTGAATTTTCAGCAGCAGCGCCGCCGCCGCGTCTGCGACAGAGCGGGCGAGTGATGCGTCATCCATAGACGTCGGCGTCTGGATATCGATCACGGATCAGTATTTTCGGATTTCGCGCCGTTTCGCCTCCGAGTGGCCCGACATCCGGCGCTTTTTCCAGTAGCGCCGTCGGCGTGCCATGATCGCCCAACCCGCGACCAACGCGACCCCGATCGCGATCAGAGCATAAGCTATAAATTCCCGGCCTTCCACTTCGACCAACACCGACACTCCATGAACTCGTACCGTGGCCAATCACAGCACTGGAGCCCAGATACCGACGACCTGTTCGATGATCAATTCGGCGGCTGCCTCCGGTGTCACAATCTGTGTATCGATTCGAATCTCCGGATTGATCGGCGGCTCATACGGGCTTGAAATACCGGTGAAATTCGCAATTTCCCCGGCCCGCGCTTTTTTATAGAGTCCTTTCACGTCGCGGCGTTCGGCATCCTCCAGCGGCGTATCGACAAAGATTTCCAGAAACTCGCCCTCAGGCAGCATCCGCCGCACCAGCTCCCGCTCGGCGCGGAACGGCGAGATGAAGGCGGTGAGGACGATCAGCCCCGCGTCGCACATCAGCTTCGCGACCTCGCCCACGCGGCGGATATTCTCGATCCGGTCGGCATCGCTGAAGCCCAGATCCTTGTTGAGCCCGTGGCGGACATTGTCGCCGTCGAGCAGGAAGCTGTGCTTGCCCATCGCGTGCAGCTTCTTTTCGACCAGATTGGCGATGGTCGATTTGCCCGATCCCGACAGGCCGGTGAACCACAACAGGCGCGGGTGCTGCCCCTTTTGCGCGGCATGCGCTTCGCGGGTGATCTCCAGCGCCTGCCAATGGACATTCTGCGCCCGGCGCAGCGAGAAGTTGAGCATCCCCGCCGCCACGGTCGCATTGGTCAGCTTGTCGATCAGGATGAAGCCGCCAAGGTCGTGGCTTTCGGCATAGGGTTCGAACACGATCCCGCGGTCGGTATAGACCTCCGCGACGCCGATATCGTTGAGGCTCAGCGTCTTCGCGCTCAACTCGGCCATGGTGTTGACGCAGATCACGTGGCGCGGCGGCTGGACCGTTGCGCTGACCGTCTGGGTGCCGAGCTTGAGCCAATAGGCGCGGCCGGGGAGCAGTTCTTCCTGATCCAGCCACACGATCGTCGCCTGGAACTGGTCGGCAACCTCGGGCGGGGCATCGGCCGCGACGATCACGTCGCCGCGCGAGCAATCGACCTCGTCCGCCAGTGTCAGCGTCACGGACTGGTCGCGCCCCGCCTCCGTCAGGTCACCGTCATAGGTGACGATCCGCGCCACGGTGCTGGTGCGGCCCGAGGGGAGAATTCGCACCGCGTCGCCCGGCTTGATCGATCCGCTGGCAATCGTGCCGGCGAACCCGCGGAAATCGAGATTGGGGCGGTTGACCCACTGCACCGGCATGCGGAACAGGCGCGCCTCGCCCTCCCCGCCGACCGGCACGGTTTCGAGATGCTCGATCAGCGCGGGGCCGCCGTACCAGGGCGTATTGCCGCTGGGGCCGGTGATGTTGTCGCCCTTAAACCCCGAAATCGGGATCGCGGTGAAGTCGGTAATCCCGATGCTGTCGGCAAAGACGCGATAGTCGGCGACGATGCCGTCGAAAATCGCCTGATCGTATCCGACCAGATCCATCTTGTTCACCGCCAGCACGATGTGACGGATGCCGATCAGATGCGCGAGGAAGCTGTGCCGCCGCGTCTGCGTGAGCACGCCCTTGCGCGCGTCGATCAGGATGACGGCTAGGTCGGCGGTCGACGCGCCGGTGACCATGTTGCGCGTGTACTGCTCATGCCCCGGCGTATCGGCGACGATGAACTTGCGCTTCTCGGTTGCGAAGAAGCGATAGGCGACGTCGATCGTGATCCCCTGCTCGCGCTCGGCGGCGAGGCCATCGACGAGGAGGGCGAAGTCGATCTCCTGCCCTTGCGTTCCCACCCGCTTGCTGTCGGCCTCAAGCGCGGCGAGCTGATCCTCGAAGATCATCTTCGAATCATAGAGCAGCCGCCCGATCAGCGTCGATTTGCCGTCGTCCACCGAGCCACAGGTGATGAAGCGCAACAGCGATTTCGACTGGTGCTGTTCGAGATAGGCGGAAATGTCGGACGCGATCAGCGCGTCGGGGCGGTAGCTGGAGGACATCAGAAATAGCCCTCCTGCTTCTTCTTCTCCATCGACGCCGCCTGATCGTGATCGATCGCCCGCCCCTGTCGCTCGCTGGTTGTCGTCAGCAGCATCTCTTGGATCACATCGTCGAGCGTCGCGGCCTCGCTCTCGACCGCGCCGGTCAGCGGATAGCAGCCGAGCGTGCGGAAGCGGATCGAGCGCATCACCGGTTTCTCACCATCGAGCGGGAAACGGTTGTCATCGACCATCAGCGTGAGCCCCCCGCGAACTACGGTCGGGCGCAGCGCGGCGAAATAGAGCGGGACGATCTCGATCCCCTCGGCGCGGATATATTGCCAGATATCCAGCTCGGTCCAGTTGGACAGCGGGAAGACGCGGATGCTTTCGCCCTTGGCCTTCTTCGCATTGTACAGCCGCCAGAGTTCGGGCCGCTGCGCCTTGGGGTCCCAGCGGTGGCTGGCCGAGCGGAAGCTGAACACGCGCTCCTTGGCGCGGCTCTTTTCCTCGTCGCGCCGCGCGCCGCCGAACGCCGCGTCGAAGCCATATTTGTCGAGCGCCTGCTTCAGCCCCTCGGTCTTCCACATGTCGGTGTGGAGGCCGCCATGGTCGAACGGGTTGATCCCGCGCGCCACCGCCTCGGGATTGTGATGGACCAGCAGCTCCATTCCGGCATCGCGCGCCGCCTTGTCGCGCAGATCGTACATCGCGCGGAATTTCCAGGTCGTGTCGACATGGAGCAGCGGGAACGGCGGCGGCGCGGGGAAGAACGCCTTCTTGGCCAGGTGCAGCATTACCGCGCTGTCCTTGCCCACCGAATAGAGCATCACCGGCCGTTCGGCTTCGGCCACCACTTCGCGCAGGATGTAAATGCTCTCGGCCTCAAGCCGGGCGAGATGTGTGAGGGATTCCATAGGCGGCCATCTATGGACCATGCCCGCGCTCCGCGATCTAGTATTTGTTTACGCTCCCGTATGCGCGACATCTTGATCAGCCGCCACCGAGCGCGCCCAGCGCGCCATCGCCGGTCGCCAGGTTCTTAGTGCGGCATTCCTGCAAAGGGGCAGGCACGCCCGCCTTGTCCATCCGCGCGGTATCGCTCGCCCAGCTTTCCGGCAGGAACAACCGCAAGCTCAGCATGAGCGGAACTTCGCCCGAAGCCAGCGTCACCGGCACCAACGTCTGACAGTTGGCATTCTTGCCGAACGCCGTAGCATCTTGCGGCGCGACGCCAACCGAGGCCTTCCCCTTCTTAGGCAAGGCAGTGTCGTCGATGATCAGCCAAGCTTCATCGCCACCAACCAATTTTCAGCTTGATCCCACAAGGTCGCGTCCAGCGGCGCGCTGTCCCACAAACCGGCCCCGATGAAATGATGTAGCCGGCATAGGAACTGGCGTCTGACCGGGCCGCTATGGGCTGGATGCTTTTGCGATCACCTGGCCCAATCAAGCCGGCAATATAGGCCGGACACATCCGTCGCCGCGTCTTGTGCTCAGACCTTCCAGATACGGGGCAAGCCACCGCTCCAGATCCGCCTTCCAGTCCTCGTCCATCGCAAGCCTCCGTCAAGCTGGCTCCCCATGAATCACGCCAGCCGCACCATGGGAATTCCAAAAATCAGGTTTCTGCCAAAGTATTGCTAGGTGTTTAGTCCCGGCATTTGATGGTGCGGGTTTGATGTGAAGCGCTGGGGCTCTGATGTCCAGCATTTGCAGATGTATTCGTAGGGTGTGAGGCCGCGTAGCGTTTTGAGCCGACGCGCGTAATTGTAGGCGTTGATGAAGTCGTGGAGGTGGGCGGTCAGCTGGACGTGGCTGTCGTAATGGTAGCGCTTGACCGTCGCTTCCTTGATCGTCCGGTTCATCCGTTCGACCTGTCCATTGGTCCAGGGGTGCTTGATCTTGGTGAGGCGGTGCTCGATCCCGTTCTCGCGGCAGCGCATGTCGAACATGTGGGTGATGTATTGGGCCGTTGGCCCCTCCGCGTAACGCGGCGGGAACGTGAACTGGATGCCGTTGTCGGTCAGCACGGTGTGTATCTTGTAGGGTACGGCTTCGATCAGGGCGACGAGGAAGGCCGAGGCTGATGTCCTGCCGGTCTTGGTGACGAGCTGGACGAACGCGAACTTCGAGGTGCGGTCGATGGCGACGTAGAGGTAGAGCTTGCCTTCGGCGGTTCGCACCTCGGCGATGTCGATGTGGAAGTAGCCGATCGGGTAGGTCTTGAACTTGCGCTTGGGCTCCTTGTCGCCGGCCACCTCGGGCAATCGGCTGATTCCGTGTCGTTACAGGCAGCGGTGCAACGACGAGCGTGTCAGATGTGGGATTGTCGCCTGCAACGCATAGAGGCAGTCGTCGAGCGGCAGCAGCGTGTGTTTGCGGAACGCGACGATGATCGCTTCCTCTTCGATGCTCAGCACGGTGGAATGAGGCGCCTTCGGCCCGGTTGGCAGATCCTTGACCGCCGTGCGTCGCTTCCACTTCGCCACGGTCTTCTGGTTGATGCCGTGACGCTTGGCGAGAGCCCTCAGGCTCTCTTGACTATGTTGTATCGCTCGACGGACCGCCGCTGTCGTGCGGGCGCTCCCGTGTAGAATCTGTCCCATAGCGCATCCCTCCACTCGTACGCGGTCAAGACACTTCTCTCGTTCGAGAGCTTCCTCAACCTCGCCGCCACACGCCTATGATTGAAGTCTTTGTCAACAGGGCCTAGCAGACAATCGATCAGATGCGTGAGTTTGACCATAAAAGCGCTGCTCGATGAATTCGAAGCAGCACGCTCACTCCAAGTAATCAAACTTCAAATCCGTCCTTCGCCTCACTCCGCGAGCTTCGATACTTTATTCAGCGATGCGATCGCATCGGCGATAGCTCAAACCGCCTATTTCGATCCATTACTTTGACCCGTAGCCGGTAATGACAATATGGACTGTTTTCGCGACAATCAGGGCGTCGAGCCAAGGTGAAAAGTGTTTAATATAGTAGAAGTCATATTCGAGCTTGCTCTTGACTTGGCCTAGATCCGCGACATGCCCCTGATTGACTTGAGCCCAGCCGGTCACCCCCGGCGGCACGATATGGCGATAACGGTAGAAAGGCAGCTCTGTTTCATACCAGCGTGACAGCACCTCAGCCTCCGGACGCGGGCCGATCCAGCTCATCTCACCGCTAATAATGTTGAGGATCTGCGGCAGCTCGTCGATGCGGGACCGGCGAAGAAAGCGGCCGAGCCGGGTGATCCGCGCGTCATTTTCCTTGGTGATCGCGCCGTCTAGTGCCTCACCGCTAAGTTGCGCATGGGTCATGGTCCGAAATTTTGCGACCCGAAACGGCTGCCCGCGCGATCCGATGCGCACCTGCCGGAACAAGGCCGGACCCGGTGAGTCGATCCGGATGGCGAGCGCGACCGCCAGAAGAAACGGAAGCAGCAGGATCCCGACCAGAACCGCAGCGATGAGGTCGATCACGCGGCGCAGACGGAGATAGGCGAGAAACGGAATCAGCGAACCAAAGCTGTTTTCCGACAAATGTTCGATCTCGACCCGCCCCGTCACCGATTCTTGGAGCTGCTTGACGTGGAACACGGGTACGCCGTCTAGAGCGCAATCGGCGAGAAACGATTCCCATTCGTCATCCAGATCAGCGCGGAAATCCGCGACGAGCAGATCGTAGCGCGAGGGCGCCTGGGGACGCTCAAGCCAGTCGATCCGGAAATGGTCGATATCGGCGAGCGCCGACACCTCACCGGTCGGCACCACGCCGACGCGAAGCGGCGGGCCGCGCTCGATCATGATCTGCACCAAATACAGCCAGACCAGGGTCCCCATGCCGCTCGCGACGAACAAGATGCGGCTGAAGTCGAGGCGCAGGAGCAGAAACATCGCGAACGTCATGCCGAAGCCGACCAATGTGATCGGCAATACGAAAAAGGCACCGCTGATCCGCGGATAGACGACGATATTGCGCAGCAGATAGAGCGTGAGCAGGCACGCGCATGCATTGCCCGCTGCGGTCAGCTGAACCAGTTCGGAGACGTCGCTATGGGGGAAGCGCCAGCAGCGCCATTGCCATCGGCAGCACCACCGCGATCAGCAACAGCCCGACGGACTGCGTGCGCAAGCGCGACCAGAACCGGACATCCGAATGTTTGCTCGTCCGCCTCGGACTATGCATGGTATACCGCCCCCAACCCGTGACGCCGCCTTACATCCCGGCCCACGATCAATAAATAGCCGATATGGATTTAGTCTGAATTCAGAGACTTCTCAGACCGAGTCCCGCTATGGTCCAGCCCGCGGCGGGTGGCCGCGCGATGCAGCCATTCAAGATAGGCGACCGCCGCGCCGCTCCCCTCCTCGGGAGCCCAGGGTGCCAGATTCTTCGCCGCCAGCGGATCGAAAGGGCCCTGCTTCACCTCGAACAGGACTGATCCGGGCGCTTTCGCGATCACCGTATGCCACTGACCATGATCGAGTTCGACCCCGATGGAGAGGTCGGGTGCCGCCCCGAAATGCACGATCCGTTCGATCCCACCTTCCGCATCGAACGCGATGAGCGCAAACGCGCCGCGGACGCCGATCAGGCATTCGCGCTTGGGATCGCTCAGGTGTCGATGTGGCCGGATATAGCTGTCTGGCTCGATCCCGTTGAATAGCCGCTGGACGGGGTCTGCATACTCAGCATGGATATTGAAGTGCTGGCGCCGCCGTGCCGACCCGCGCGCGCGCGAAACCAGATCGGCGACGAAGTTGGGCGAGAAATCGGCCAGCGCCATGTCAGTTCCCCAGCTCCTCGATCCAGCCCTCGAGCTTGTTGACCAGTTGCGCCCGGTCGAACTCGCGCTGGCAATAGGCGCGCCCAGCCTGTCCTATTTCCGCGCGTCGTTCGACCGGCATCGCCATCAGGGTGCGCACATTCTCTGCCAGCGCGGCGGCATCGCCCGCCGGGCCCGCCACACCGCCGCCGGATTCGGCGATCACTCGCGCGCCCTCCCCGTTGAGCATCGCGACGACCGGCTTGCCCGATGCGAGGTAGCTTTGCACCTTGCCCGGAATTGTCAGGCTCCAGATCGGCTCGTCGCGCAACGACACGAGCAGCGCGTCGGCGGCGGCGAAGAAGGAAGGCATCCGCTCGATCGGATAGCGTCCGGCGAAGATCACTCGACCCTCCAGCCCCCGTCGTGCGACTTCCTCGCGCGCGTCGGCCCCGGCCCGCCCGTCCCCGACGATAATCCATCGAAGGTTCGGTTCGTCGCGAAGCAGGTCCGCAGCGGCGATGATGACCGGAATGTCCTGTGCTTGGCCCAAATTCCCGGCGAACATGACCTTGAACATCCCCTGCCATGGGGCAAGCTCGCCTGCCGGTTCGGGTTCACCGCCGCTGGTCGAGAAGACGGGCTCGGGCCAGCCGGGAAAGTAAAGGATCTTCTCGTCGCCGCCTGCATAGCGCGCGACATTGGCGTAAAAGGCGCGCGACTGGACCAGGATCCTGTCGCAGCGCTTGTAGATCATCCGCACCATTGCGCCGACCAGTGACAATAGGCACCGCGACTTCACCACGCCGATCGCGGACAGCGTTTCCGGCCACAGGTCGAGCACCCACATCAGGACTGGTGCCCGCTTGCGCCAGCCGAGCCACAGCGCGGGAATTGCCGAGGTGATCGGCGATGTCTGGAACACGAAAATCGCGTCGAATTCCTGTCCTCGCAGGCGCGACCCGCCAAGCAGCAGGCCGCTGACCACGAAACTCAAATAGTTAAGAAGGAGCCGAAGACTGGAGCCACCGCGCGGGATGATCGGCACCCGGTAGACCGGCGCACCTTCGAACCGCGCAAACGCGGCCGGGTCCGCCGCATAGGCGGGGAAGATGCTGCCGTCGGGATAGTTGGGCTCTCCCGTCAGGACAGTCACCTCGTGCCCCCGGGCGATCAGCTCGGAAGAGAGGTCATTGACGCGGAAATTCTCAGGCCAGAAATATTGACTGAGGATCAGGATGCGCATCGGCGTCAGTCGTATTCGCGCCAGACCACCCGCTTCACATAGTCGGTGTAGCTGTGGATGATCCGAACCACCTTTTCGGAGACGTTCGGCATTGAATAGTCGGCAACTAGCCGCAACGCGCGATCCTCGCCCCGCGCCTGGCGGTCGATGAGTGCCAACGCCTGCTCCACGCGCTCGACGTTGAGCCCGGTCATGATGACGGACGCTTCCTCCATGCCCTCGGGCCGCTCATGTGCCTCGCGAATGTTGAGCGCAGGAAAGTTGAGGATCGACGATTCCTCGGTGATCGTACCACTGTCCGACAGCACGGCGCGCGCCGATTTCTGCAGCCGGACATAATCGTGGAAGCCGAGTGGCTTGAGGAGCCGGACATTTTCATGAAAGGCGACGCCCGCTGCGGCGATCCGGTTGCTGGTGCGCGGATGCGTGGAGACGATCACGGGGGCGTCGCGGCTCTCGGCGATGCGGTTCAGGACCTCGACCAGCTTGAAGAAGGTGCGGTCGGACTCGATGTTCTCCTCGCGATGCGCGCTCACGACATAATAGCCCCGCTCATCGAGGCCCAGCCGGTCGAGCACGTCCGATGCGTCGATCCGATCCATATAATGTTGCAGCACCTCGAACATCGGGCTGCCCGTCTTGATCACCATGTCCGGCGAAAGCCCCTCGCGCAGGAGATAGTCGCGCGCGATGGTGCTGTAGGTCAGGTTGATGTCCGCGGTGTGGTCCACGATGCGCCGATTGGTCTCTTCGGGAACCCGCGCGTCGAAACAGCGGTTGCCCGCCTCCATGTGGAAGATCGGGATCCGGCGGCGCTTCGCTGGAATGACCGACAGACAGCTGTTCGTGTCGCCCAGCACCAGCAGCGCATCGGGGCGCACTACCTGGAGAAGCGAATCCATCGCGATCAGGATGTTGCCGATCGTCGCGGAGGGCGCGCCCGCCGCGCTGTTCAGGAAATGGTCCGGCTTGCGGATCCCCAGGTCGTCGAAGAAGACTTGGCTCAGCTCATAGTCGTAATTCTGGCCGGTATGGACCAGCACATGCTCGCAATCGGAATCGAGCCGCGCAAGAACACGCGACAGCCGGATGATCTCCGGCCGCGTGCCGACGACGGTCATCACCTTCAGCTTCTTCATGCCGTCAGACCTTCAATGCGATGGTGTCGGGGCGGGCCCGGTCGAAAATCTCGTTCGCCCACAGCATGACGATCAGTTCGTCATCGCCGATATTGGTGATGTTGTGAGTCCAGCCCGGAATCGTCTCGACGATCCGCGCCTCGCCGCCCTTCACGACCACCTCGTGCCGCTCGCCGGACAGGATGTGGCGAAAGCCGAAATGCGCGGTGCCCGCGATGACCAAGAACTTCTCGGCCTTGGTGTGGTGATAGTGGTCGCCGCGGGTAATGCCGGGTCCGGCCGTGAAATAGGAGAACTGGCCGGCATCGGGGGTCTTGAGCATTTCGACGAACACCCCGCGCGGATCGCCATGCACCGGCACAGTATAATCGAACGCTTCGGTCGGCAGATAGCTGAGATAAGTCGAATAAAGCGCGCGAATCAGGCCCGTACCCACGCGCGGCGACACCAGCGATCCGCGGCTCTCGGGAAAGCCGCAGATCGCATCCGCCACTGCACCCACCGTGGTCGCATAGGCCGGATCGACTTTGCGATAGCCGGTCGCGACGTCCGACCCGTTCAGCAGGGCAATGAAGTGATCAACGACGTCATCGATATAGACAAGGTTGAGCGGCGCCGACGGATCGTTGACGGCGATTGGCAGGCCGCGTGCCACATTGTTGCAAAAGGTTGCGACCGCTGAATTATAGTTGGGGCGCGCCCATTTGCCGAACACGTTGGTCAGGCGAAACACATACGAGGTCGCGCCGGTCGCCTGGGCGTGCGCGAACACGACATCCTCGGCCTCACGCTTGCTACGGCCATAAGGATTGTCGGCCGCCGCTTGGGTCGAGGAACTGAGCACGATCGGCGCGGTATTCCCGGCCTGTGCCAGCGCGTCGCACAGGTTGCGGGTGAGGCCCGGATTACCCAGCGCAAACTCGCCCTCGTCGCTCGGGCGGTTCACCCCGGCGAGGTGGAACACAAAGTCCGCTTCCTGCGCTGCGGCGCGCAGCGCGTCGGCACCGTCCTCTCGCCCGATCTGGATTACCCGAACCGCGTCGCCAAGCTCGCCCAGCCGAACGCACAGATTGCGGCCGACAAAACCACGCGCTCCGGTGACAATGACCGTTTTCATACCTGCGCTTCCATCGACACCCCCTCGCCCCGCTGCACGCGGACGATGAAGTCGAGCTTGAGCAGCAGGGCCTTCATGCCCTCGACATCCAGCCGGTGGGTGTTGTGCGAATTATATTCCTCGCCGTGGCTCAGCCGCGCCTCGCCCTGATCGACGAACTTGTCGTAGTTGAGGTCGCGGGCATCGGGGGGAACGCGGAAATAATCCCCCAGGTCCTCGGCGACCGCACGCTCTTCCTTTGAGAGCAGCGATTCGTAGAGCTTCTCGCCATGCCGGGTGCCGATGACGCCAACCGGGTGGCTGGGCTTGTCGATCAGCTGCTTGAGCGCTTCGACCAGCGTCTCGACGGTCGCGGCGGGCGCCTTCTGGACGAAAATGTCGCCATTGTTACCGTGCTGAAACGCATAGAGGACAAGCTCTACCGCATCGTCCAGCGTCATCATGAACCGGGTCATTTGCGGATCGGTAATGGTGATGGGCCGATCGCTGACCATCTGGTCGATGAACAGCGGGATCACCGACCCGCGCGAGGCCATGACGTTGCCGTAGCGCGTTCCGCAAATCACAGTTCCCGTACCCTCCAGGTTGCGGGACGCGGCGACCATCACCTTCTCCATCATCGCCTTGCTGATACCCATGGCGTTGATGGGATAGACCGCCTTGTCGGTGGACAGGCAGATCACGCGTCGCACCCCAGCGGCAATCGCCGCCCCCAGCACGTTTTCGGTGCCCAGCACATTGGTGCGCACCGCCTGCATCGGATGGAACTCGCATGAGGGGACCTGCTTCAGCGCTGCGGCGTGGAAGCAATAATCGACTCCGCGCATCGCCGGCACCAGGCTGCGCTCGTCGCGGACATCGCCCAGATAGAATTTGAGCTTGTCGCTGCCATAGCGCTTGCGCATGTCGTCCTGCTTCTTCTCGTCGCGCGAGAAGACGCGAATTTCCTTGAGGTCGGAATCAAGGAAACGGCGAAGCACCGCATTCCCGAAGGAGCCGGTACCCCCGGTAATCAGCAAGGTCTTGTTGTCGAACATCATCCCCCCTCGGGCCGCGACCCGGAAAGCCTCTTACCCGCCCAGCGCCGACCGGACGAGCCGTTCCTTCGCATCAGGCGACGGATAGTTGATCAAAACGGCGCGGTACTGCCCCTTGAACACGAACAGGCTGCCTGCGGCCGCCCCGACGACGCCGACCTTCTCGACCAGGCGCCCGATATCGTCGAGTGAGCCGGCCCCGCCTAGGATCGAGATCGGAATGCGCACCGCGGCGCGCAGCTTCTCGGCCAGCGCGAGGTCATAGCCCTTCATCGTTCCGTCAAGGTCGATCACGTTTACGACGATCTCGCCAGCGCCCTGGCGCTCCATTTCGCGCGCGAACTCGATCGCCTCCAGCTTTCGATTCATCTTTGCGTTGTGCGTGTAGACGTCCCAGCCGGGGAGCAGGCGGCGCTTCTTCACGTCGATCACCACCACGACGCTCTGGCGCCCGACCGCCTCCGCGATCTCGGCGACCAGCGCCGGATTGTCGACCGCCGCAGCACTGATCGCGACTTTCTCGACGCCCAACCCGATGATCCGCTTCGCCTGCTCGGCGGTCTTCACGCCACCGCCATAGCAAAGCGGCATGCGACACTCCGCCGCCCAATGCGCGATGCGGGGATAGTCGGGCTCCGCGCCGGTCACCGTCGCGTCGATATCGACGATGATGAGCTCGTCGCTCTCTTTCTCGTTGAAGATTTTTACCGCGTTGACCGGATCGCCGACATACTTCGGGTCCTTGAACCCGACGGTCTTTACCAGACCCCCCTTCGTGAACCAGCAGGCACGGGATGATACGCGGGCGCAGCATGGTCAGAGCGTCGCAAAATTGCGGAG
Source organism: Sphingomonas sp. J315 (assembly GCF_024666595.1). Taxonomy (NCBI): domain Bacteria; kingdom Pseudomonadati; phylum Pseudomonadota; class Alphaproteobacteria; order Sphingomonadales; family Sphingomonadaceae; genus Sphingomonas; species Sphingomonas sp. J315. The sequence continues at coordinate 1,076,390 of NZ_CP088296.1, forward strand.
AAGCGCGGCACCGAAATGGTGGCTCTTCTCGGGGTGACATTGCACGCCCCACACATTGTCCCGCCGCACAACGCAGCCGAAATCGCCGCCATAGTTAGCGGTCGCCGCGACATCGGCCGGATCGGCACATTCGAAATAATAGCTGTGCAGGAAATAGAAGCGCGGTGCCTCTTCGAACCCGGCGAACAGCGGCTCGCCTTCGCGCGGCACGACGTCGTTCCAGCCCATATGGGGCAGCGGCAGCGCGTTGGTCTGGAAACGGCGCACGCGCCCGGGGATAAAGCCGAGCCCCTCACCCTCGCCTTCCTCGCTCGAATTGGCCAGCATCTGCATGCCGACGCAGATGCCGACCACCGGCACCTTCTCCTCAAGTGCCTTGCGCTCGAGCACCGGCCGCATGCCCGATGCGTCAAGCAGCTCCATCGCATGGTCGAACGCGCCCACGCCGGGAAGAATAATCCGCTCCGCCTTCTCGAGCAAGGCGGCGCCAGAGACCGCGGTCGCGGGGATGTTCATCCGCTTGTACATATTGAGGAAGGCCCCGATATTGCCGAGGCCGTAGTCGACGATCGTGATCAACGGATGATCGCCCTCTGGATCCCTGCGGCGCGCAGCACCTTTGCGCCCAGGTCGATCATCGTGATGTTGTTCTTGTAGTCGCGATAGGACTTGTTCGGGCCGTTGTGCAGCGTGCGCAGCTCGTCGACGGTGATGCCAAGCTTGGTCGCGATATACTCGAAGTCCTCGGCGATTCGTTCCTCGTCATAAGCGGGCTTGGCGATCCTCTCGAGCGCCTCGGCACGGCTCAGCTGCCCGGTCAGGATCAGGCTGGAGAAATGCGCGCGGCGCTTGTCGAACCCGAACTTGGTCGGCAGCCAATAGCCCTCGTAGAAGCGGGTGAAGCGCGATTCATAGTGCTTGTGCGCGTAGCGCTGCCAGCCGAAGCGGTCCACCAGCTCCTGCATCGCCGCTTCCTTATGATAGGGAACGTGGTTGAGCGGCTTGACGACCCGGACACCCTTCACAAAGCGATAGTAGAGCTTGAACTTGAAAATCCCGGCGAGCGGGAACTTCTTGAGCGGACGGGTCCCGAACTTGCTCTGGATATCGCGGATCTGGCGCAGGTCCGACGCGTGATAGTGCCACTCCAGCGGCTCGCGCACGCATTCGGTCGAGTAGTTCGCGCCGGTCAGGATGTACTTCACATCGTTCTTCGCGGCGAAATTGTAGAGGCCCGCGAAGAAAGCGTGGTCCTGCGGCGTGTCGAGATGCGCCACCTGCGACTTGAAGAACGCGAGCTGCAGATCCCGCATCTCCGGCCAGTCGACCACCTCGGTGAAGAGGTCGAGGTCGAGGCCGTCGACCAGCTTCTCGATATTGTTGACCGCTTCCTGGGAGTTCCACCCGGCATCAACGTGATAGAGCAGCGGACGGAGCCCGAACTTCTCCTTGGCGATGTAGGTGACATAGCTGCTGTCGACGCCGCCACTCAGGCCGATCAGGCAATCATGGTCCTTACCCTTGCCGTCCGCCTTGATCTTCTCGATCTGAGCCATGATCTCGCGTTCGCCGCGCGCATCGGTGTGCCAGTGCGGCAGAATATTCTCATGGTAATTATTGCAGTAATCGCACCAGCCACGTTCGTCGAACGTGATGTTCGAATCGCTCGTGTCCATGATGCAGTTCGCGCAAATCTGGTATTCGCGCGTCGAGGCAGGAGCGTGAAGCATCGGTTTCCGTTCGCATTTCCGTGATACGCGCGCCTGATACAGGCGCGCGCCGAGTGCGCCAAGGGCTAAATGGTGCGTTGCATCACACCGGTTCGAGACGATAGCTGTCCCGGCGGATCGCCTTGATCAACATCAAGCGCAGCGGCGGGGCAATGCGCTCGTCCTTGCCGATCGTCACGTCCGCGACTTTGTAGCCCGCCTCCGCGAACAGCTCGCGCCATTCCTCATGGGAGCGGAACCGCACGCCGACGCCGAAGGTGTTCGCCTTGAACGACGGGACGATGCGCGAGACAAGGTTGCCGATCGCCGACAATAGCCGACTCGACGTGATCTCAAAGATCAGCCTGGGGCTGATTCGGCCGACGAACGACTGATAGATATACTCGTTCACGAACACGGCCGGCACCCGCCCGTGCCAGGCCTTGAGCGCGCGGACCTGGAGCGCGCGCGTCGCGCGCTCGTTCGGTCCAACCAGATGGTGGAGGATCAGGTTGAAACAGGCGATCCCCTCATCCCCCTCGATCTGCGGTGCGAGCGCATCGCCCAGCCGACCTTCGACGCCGTTGCGACCACATGCGTCGATCGAGCCGGGATCCATGTCGATCACGCGCGTGAGGAGGTCGAGCCTGTCGTGCAGCGCACGGGCGAAGAAGCCGCAACCGCCACCCACGTCCACCACCACGCCGCGCGCGGCCCCAGCCGGGACCAGCGTCCCGAAATCGCGCACCTGATCCTCGACGAACTCGTCGTGATAGAATGCCTGGATCTGGTCGACGGCTAGCGTCTTCTGTTCGGTCATCACGTTCATGGCCCCTTCCCCCAGTCGCCGATACACGGAGGGGCGCGGAGAGTCACGCCGCCCACCGCACCGACCGTTTCGCAGCGGCACGACTGCGGCTTCGTGAGCACAAGTCTCGCAGACACCCGGCCAATCTCCAATATTGCCAGCCCCTTACGAAGCGAATTTGGCACGTATTAGAAGTGAGCGATAGGAAGAGGTGTAGGGCATCCTAAGAATAATGTTGCGGCCCAGTATCTTCTTCGCGACGCCTTTGACGAACGACTCGAGTGTGTCGAGTCGGCTTCTTCTGATATCCACGACAGAAAATCCGGCGCGCTCCAAGTATTGAGTGATTTGGGCTTCTCCAGCGAAAACAAGATGGTCTGGGACACCGAGCTCATCTGGGAATTCATTCCTATTCTCGATATCTGCTAGATTACCAGTTTCGACGAAAACTTCCCCACCCGGCGCGAGCACCGCCCGCACATCTCCCAAAAAGGCGTCGAAATCAGGTATATGGGAAAATACATCGACGGTAGATACAACATCTACCTTCGGATGGTCAGCAGACAGATATTGCTGTTTGACGGCGAGACCGCGTGCCTTGGCGGCGTCAGCCTTGGGTTTCATGGGCTCTAGACCCTCGACGACGCTGCCTGGTGGCGCCAATCGGGATACAGCTTCGACAATCTCACCGTAGCCAGCGCCAACGTCTAGCCATCGAATGGGCTGTCCACCTGCCCATTTGTCAGCGAACAAATCTTTAAACTTATTGTAATATGCAGTGACCCGCCTCGGGCTACGACGGGACGTGACAATCAGCCCGCCCGCCTCTTCACCATGCGCGCCTGTTTGCACGGCTTTGTCTATCGCAGCCATTGGCAATCGAGGATTCACATAAAGAAGACGACAAGAGGCACACCGCACCACCCTGAAGCCTATTTCTTCCGCCCAAGGTTCGAATTGTGCACTCTTACAATTCGGGCAGGGAATCGTCTCTAGCTTCGCCGTTGCTTCGCCAACACTGGCCATTTTAACCCTCCCCCAACTTTCCATTCCCAGCACGGTTGAACCGGAGCGTTGTATCTATCAGCACGTTCCAGTCCAGCATCTCCGCCGCAGTGCGCCGCGCGCCTTCGCTCATCTCCGCCAGGCGAGCCCGATCATCGATCAGGTCGCGTAGCCACTGCTCGATCTGCTGCGACGTGGTTTCCGGATCGAGGATGACGACATTGCCGTGTCGGTTTAGATAGCGTGCGTCTTGGTGTCCGCGAATCTGCTCGGATCGGTCGACGAGCAGCAGCGGCAAGCCCATCCCGATCGCCTGCTGCCACAGCACGGACTGGCCGCCGGGGAATACCCCGACATCGCTCGCGTCCATATGTTCATACATCCCCTTCTTGTCCTGCCAGCCGACGAAGTGGACATTGGGCATACCCAGCGCCCGATCCTTGAGCATCTCGGCATATTCGACATGCTGGGGCGGGGGGGCTCCCGCGATGATGACGTGAAGGTCGTCGCGGCAGATTCGGCGCACCGCGTCGATCAGATGCTCAGTCCGGCGGTTGCGGCTCAGCTTGCCGCCAGTGAACACGGTGAATGCATCCGCCGGGATCCCCAGCCGCTTGCGCACTGCGGCCCCGCCGCCTGCCTCGGTGATCGCGACGCCATATTCGAGATCGGTGCCGAGCGGCAAAAGCTCCATCTCGTGCATCGGCACGCGATAGACCTGCTCCAGGAACTCGAAACCTGCCGGCACGATCGGAAATATCTTCTGAAGATAGGGCCGCGCGCGATCGAGATACCATTTGCGGATCACGCCGTGCAGAATCTTGAGCGAGACCCAGTTCTTGCCGCTGTTGCTGTAGTCGGCGTGGTAATCCATGATCATCCTCGTCTGCGGGTTCGCCTTCACATAGGCGATGCACTCCGGCAGGTTCGGCATGATGTCGTGGACGAAAATCAGGTCGGGCTTTGCCTCCTCCAGGATCGTTCGGATCGATACATAGGGCCGCACGCGGTTCAGCAGGTTAAACCTAAAGGGCAGCTTGATGATCCGTGCGCCCTCATGCTGGTATTCCCGATGCTCGCCGCCCTTCGGTGCGCGGTCCTCGTAATAGTCGAAGACCGATTCGAACAGAGAAGCAATCACGGTCACGTCGTGCCCATGGCGGCGGTAATATTTGACCAGTAAATTTTCTTGGAACTCGAGCTCTTCGTTGAAGAACTCGCAGAGCATCACGATTTTCATCTGCATTCTACCGCCTTTGAAGTGCCAGATGCTGGCCCAGAAAAAGAAGGATGGTCAGCAATCCGCCACCAAAGGACACCATAGACGTTGAGAAATGAACGTTCGTGAGCGAAACGGCCAGCGGGACAGTAAGCAAGAGCACTAGCTTATAATCCCAACCAATCGAGAACTGGTCAAAAAAACGCAGCCATATCGCGATAACGAACGCAATCACAAAGACGCCGAACGGCCCGGCGGCCGCGAGCCCTTCACCGGAAAAGGCATTGGCATTCATATTCACGTAGGCGAACGTTCCAGCGTAGTGACGCCCAACAATTTCGCCCAGCCTGGGCCAATCCGGATCGCCAACATACGCAGAGGGGGTGGGAACCACCATACCCAAGCCTGTGATGTTGGACCACCACGTATATCCGAACGTCCCGAAGAAGTCGCTGTATTGCGCTATGGTCAATCCCGGGATTGCGAGGCCACGCATAACTAGCTGAGATCCTATAACGGATCCTAGCCCCGTCCCCTGAAAGATAACGGCCAAAGATACAAGCAATGTCAATCCAATTAGTATCAAGGCAGATGAGTTAAGGCGACCGCGCATCGTGGAAAATAAAAAATAGAAAGCCACAATAATAAACGGAGTGGCCAACGCAAATTTTTGCGCATCAACTAGATAAGCAATGACAGCTCCCGCGGAGCCAAGAAAGCATAAAAACACATTTCTACGAACAATGCCAATTGATAGCAATGCTGGAGAAATCATTGCTGAGTAATACGTCTGTATATAACCGACAAAACTGATTGTTCCACGCTGAATTGAGAAGCGTTGATCATAAATCTCATCTAGCGACGCAAAACGCATAATGCTGCCATAGGCGATGAAGAGGGTTACTGTTGCTATTATCCAAATTGCAACGAGTAGCATTGGAATCCAATCTGGTATTTGAACAGAAACGGTTCCAGTTTGCTTGCGCCCGAAGACGTCAGCCGAAATGGAAAGCGCCGAAATTGCGATCCCGATACATAGCAAAGTAACCCCATAGCGTTGGAGTGATTCGGACCCGAGCATCATGATAATTGCGACTGCGGGCAAATAAATTACGGAGTACATGAAAAATAGGATGAGGGACGATGGCCTCACGAACCGCAGGGCGATTGTAAACGATGGCAACAGTGCGAGGAATAGTGTCGCGGTCCCAGTGGTCAATGTGGGCGCGGCGTAGGTGAACCCAAGGTAGGCCCACGTGTCGCTCAGATACTCCCGGTGCGCCATATGGAGGCTGAATACGAACGCGCAAACCGCCACTACCAGTGCCAGCCGAGTCTGCAGCAAATTAAGAAGGTCGAAATGATCCGCTCGGCCTGTCAGGGTCGCAAACCGGTGGCGAGAGCTGTATATGTTCATAGATTAGGGCCCATTGAAATTAGCGGCCATACAGCGCGGCACCACGACCGCGACGCATTTAGCAAACAAGGGTGTCGGCGCAACCCGGCCACCTTTAGTCGGACGAGACGCGGTTCTGCATCAAGCCGTCGCCTTGAGGAGAGAAGGGTCGCATCCGCATCGAGGTCGTTATGACATTGCCCCGCGGGGGTCTAGGGTCTGTCACTTGGCTCACTCCGGTGTCGATGATAACCGACGCCTTCCGCGTGTCCGCTCTGCCAACCTCTACCCGGTTATTGATCCCTCCCGTCAGTTGCCCTTCCAGATCATGGGCCGTCACGTCCGCGAACGCTATGACGTTGTCGTGCGGCGCACCTTCGAGACCATAATAGGACAGGCCGAATGACTTGTCGTCTATGAGCCACGCCGCGTGGCCGTCGACCACCTGCCCAACGTCAACGCGATTGGCCTGTGAGCGGCCGAAAATCCAAACGCTACCACCCAGGCCGCGATCAGGACGTCCGCACCCAGAGATGCGGTTCAAACGCACGTTTGATTCCATCGCGCCAAAAGCGATGAAACCGCCATGACTACCTCCGGACAGGCTTCCCTGCCCTTCGACTGTGAAGCCGCGCGCTAGCGTGGCTGCGAGGCAGTGAAAACTGACAACGTCGCCACGCCCGCCGCCCCCGGCAATTTCGAAACGCCCTGAGAGTCCACCGCCGACGCTGCCAACGCGAAACGGCGCCCCGGCAAAGGAACGCGGCAGCGGCTTATTGAGATGCACCTCACGTGCAGTTACGCGCTCAACCGTGAAAATCGCCGAGCGAAGTGCGGAGATGGACACGCCGGCTCGGTGCGCTTTAGCCGAACTTCCAAGCGCGCCGCGCCCGTAAACTTCATCGGCCGTAAAAATGCCGCCGGACACGGTCCCATAGACGATCTCGTCCTCGATCAGAAGATGGATGGCGCCGCCCTCGATGCTTGCCGCAGTGTTTCCAACGATCGGAAATCTGCCCATAGCGGCGTCAATGGTCGTGCCCAGAGCGAGGAGAATCCCCGGATATGCCTCGATTCCGAACACCGCGACTCGCGCTCCCGGTTCGAAATACACCGAATCGCCCGGATAATTTAGGCGAAGCGCCCGTTCCCCCGGTTACCGTCACAAGAGCCCGGGCCGACGAACGTTTCAACCATACCGTAGGCGACGGCATTGTCGCTCGCGATTCGGGTCGGCGGTCTAGAGGTCGCAATGCGCGTTCCTTCCATTTCCCATCGTAGTCCGCCGGGCATTACCAGATTACCCGCACCTAGATCGCGAACAAAGGTAACGAGGCCAGTGCGGAGCGTGATCGGCCGCCGAGGCAAGCGGAAAAAAATCCTCCTCGAGCGCGATCGTGCCTCGCAGCATTGAGCAATCAAGGATCGAGCCATCGGGGCAGTCGGAAATCGCAGTGCCGAGACGGGATGCGATCCGGGGAACTTTGAACCCATCGGCAATCCGGCCGCGCTCAGCGGGAGTGAGCCATTCCAACAGCGAGCGCCGTTCTCGCGCCCGGGCGCAGATCGCACCGCATGCCCCAACGCTCACCGCGGCCGCTCCGCTGGCAGCACTTAGCAAGAACCCGCGCCTTCTCATCGACCCGTCCTATCCTGCGGCGAATATCGCTTCAGTGAGCGCGGACGCCAACACAGCCGACACAATTCCAACCGCCGTCCATGCCGCCAGCAGCGGCACCGCGCCGCTAAACTGGCCGATCAGCGACCGCAACTGGATATCCCCGCTATGCACGACGGCACTGAGGTAGACGAGATAGAAGAGCGCGCTCGAGACCGCGAACGCTTCGGACATGTAGACCGGGGCGGTCGCGCCCACCAGCGCAACGGTGCCGACGCGCAGGGTTAACCCGAACACCTGCAGGCCGAGCGCCATCCGCTGATGGCCCGTCACCTGCATCACATAGCCGACCGGCGTGGTCAGCAGCTGCAATGCGAACCAGGGGGCCATCCACGCGATCAGCACACCCGCGCGCTCCCATTCCCAGCCGAACACAAAGCCAAAGGCAAAGGGCGCGACGAAGCCCAGCGCGATCAGCGGCCCGACACCGGTCTTTGCCAGCGCGACGAGGATGTTCTGGAGCAGCGGCGCGAGGGTCCCGTCGCGATGCCGGGTCGGCGCCTCCGAGAGGAACACCTGCCCGAGGGCGTTGCCGAGCAGGGACATCGGCGCTTGGATCACGAACAGCGCGAGCATCAGCTGCCCTGCCTCGCCATGGCCCGCCATCGCCGCGACGAGGATCACCGGCAACTGGACGGCGACCGCCACGACCACTCCGTCCAGCGCGGAGTAGCGCGGATAGTTGACGTTGGCCCCGAACGCGGCGCGAAGCCGCGCGCGCGAGACATGGCGCCACAGCGCCCGGTCGTGCCGCAGGAAGCGCGCGCCGAGCAGCAGCGCACCCGCGCCGCTGTTCAGCACCGTTCCCACGACCAGCCCGATCGGCCCGGTGCCTGCAGCTCCGAGACTGATCTGTGCAGCGACGCTTGCCCCCGACTGGCTGATCCGGCTGCGTGCGATCGGTCCGAAAGCGCGGCGCCGTACGAACCAGAACTGCAACAGGCTGTAGAAGCCGGCCACCATGACGGTTGGAGGCAGGATCCACGCATAGGCCGCGAAGGCGCGCGATCCGAGTGTTTCCCACGCGCGGTCGGGCACCGCTAGCATCGCCAGCGCGAGGAGCGCGGACAGCAGGACGGCGCTGATTCCGCCGAGCGCCAGCAAATTGACCGCTTCGTCGTCCCGCTCGGCGATCGACAGCGCCAGGTCGAAGCGGAGGCAGATCGAGATGTAGAGGATCGCCAGCATGCTGGCGAACACCGCCAGAATTCCCATGTCCTCGGGCGTGTAGAGACGGGTCAACACTGGCATCGCCGCAGCCGTGACCAGGTTGGCGATCACCGTACCGCCGACCAGCACCCCAGTCGCACGCACGAAGCCGTTCTGAAGGGTCTGCGCGACGCGCCGTCTTGCCCGGTCGATCACGGTGTGGTGCTCACGCACGGCACGGCCTTCCCGCAGGCCGTCAGCCCGCGAAGAATGCCCGGACCGATGCGATGACGCGCTCGACCTCGGCCTCCTCCAGATGCTCGCCCATCGGCAGGCTGAGCAACGTGGGCGCGATCGCGCTCGCGCGCACCGGCGCGTCAGCCGAACGCAGATAAGCATAGGCCTCCAGATCGTTGAGCGCGATCGGATAGTGGATGCCGCTTTCGATCCCCTCCGTCTTGAGGTGCGCGGCAAGCGCGTCGCGGCGATCGGTCCGAACGACGAACAGGTGGTAGGCGTGGCGAACGTTCGCGGACACGGTCGGAAGGGTAAGGCCCTCGATCCCCGCCAAGCCAGCGTGATAGGCGGCGGCGACCGCGTTGCGGCGATCCACCCACCCGTCGAGGTGTGGCAACTTCGCGCGCAGAATCGCCGCCTGCATACCGTCAAGGCGGCTGTTTCGGCCCTCGAACTTGTGGTCGTATTTGTCGATACGGCCATGATTGGCGATCATCCGACACTTCATCGCCAGATCGGCGTCGCTGGTCACGATCGCCCCGCCATCGCCATAGGCCCCGAGGTTCTTGCCAGGATAGAAGCTGAACGTGCCGACGTCGCCGATCGCACCGACGCGACGGCCGCGATGCTCGGCGCCATGAGCCTGCGCCGAATCCTCGATGATCTTGAGGCCGTGCGCGTCGGCGAGCGAGTTGATCCCGTCCATGTCGCAAGGCTGCCCATAGAGATGGACGCACATGATCGCCTTGGTCTTCGGCGTGATCCGCTTCGCTGCGTCGGCCACATCGATCAGCATCGTTTCCGGATCGGGCTCGCAGAACACGACGCGGTGGCCGGACCGGGTGACCGCCTCCGAGCTGGCGATAAAACTGTTAGCGGGAACCAGAATTTCGGACCCGGGCGGCAGGTCCAATGCCTCAAGGGCAATCTCGATCGCGTCGGTGCCGTTCCCCACCGCGATGCAGTGCGCGGCTTGCTGGAACTCCGCAAACGGATCCTCGAAGGGCTTCAGGTCGGGTCCGCCGATGAAGCTGGTGCGTTCGATCGTCCGTGCGATCGCGGCGTCGATGTCCCCCTTGATCGATTCATATTGAGCCGTGAGATCGAGAAACTTAACCATGTGTCTTCCTATCAATTCCGTCGGCGCAGATCAGCGCACAAACCGTTCCTTATACGCCTCGAACGCACTTCGAAGCGTGGATTGCTTCTCGGCGGGCATGCGCATGCGTGCCGGCCGCACCAAGTTTTCGTCGATGACGGGTCGCTCGGGCGCTGCCATGAGATGATCGAAGGCGAGCATCATCAGGATTTCGCTCTCGTAATGGCGACGCGCGAAGGACTCGAGATCGTCGTCCTTGAACAATGGGGTCGGCGCGACGGCGATCAGATCGCCGGCATCCGCCTGTTCGTCGATCAGGTGCAGCGTGTTTCCGATCGGCATCTGATCGAAGATCGCCCATTTAAACAGAATCGAGCCCGCGCACCAGCGGGATAATGCCCGGATGGCAGTTCAGCACCCGGCCACGGGTCGCGCGGACGAACGCTTCAGGCAGAATTCCCGCGCCAGCGATGAGGAACAGGTCGGCCCCGTCTGCAGGAATATCCTGCGCCCCACTCACCGCGACGAACTCCGCCCCAAGATACTCCGCCATCGCGGGGGTGGCGGAGCCGCCCAGCATGTCCGGCCGATGCGCGAACAGAATCTCACGCGACGGCCGGCTGACGAAGGGCAGTGCGTAAAAGACAAGGTTCCGATAGCCCGCCTGGTCCAGGCCGATCGCGAGTTGCTCGGTCTTCAGGTGACGCGCATCATAGGTGATGATGGCGATGCGCCGGTCGGCGCGATTGCGGTCCTGCACCCTCTGTCTCCGCCTGCTTGCTTCAGACGCGGCCCAGCCGGGCCATCTTCGGCTTGAAGCGCAGGTTCACCTCACGGCCGGTCTCGATGGATTCATAGATCGCCGAGATCAGCTCGAGGCTGCGGCGGCCCTTCATCCCGTCGACCAGTTGCGGCCCACCATTCTCGATCACATCGACGACATGCTCGTAATAAGCTTGGTGCCCGAAGCCATAGACGCTCGGCGGGTTGACCGAGTAATTCTGCACGACCTGCTCGTCGCCCGGCTGAGTCTCGACGAACGACCAGGTCTCCAGCTTGTTGACGGCGAAACCGCCGATCACCACCGATCCGCCCTCGCCTAGGATCGACAATGATCCCCTCGAGGTCCTTGGGGCGGGTGCCGCCGGTCGCCTCGATGACGCCGAGCGCGCCGCTTGCAAAGGTGAGGATCACCGCCGCGGTATCCTCGGCCTCCATCTCGACCAGGCGCGTAGCACTCATCGCGGACACCTTGACGACATCGCCCATCATCCATTCGAGCAGATCGACATGGTGGCTAGCCTGGTTGGTCAAGATGCCGCCATCCAGCGCCCAGGTGCCGCGCCATGAATCCTGGTCGTAATAGGATTGCGGACGGCACCAACGAACGCGGACCGTGCCCATCACCAGCTTACCGAAACGGCCCGCCTCAAGCGCTTCGCGCAGCTTCACCACGGGCACGTTGAAACGGTTCTGCTTGACCACGAACAGCTTCACGCCGGCCTTGTCGCACGCCTCGATCATCGCGTCGGCATCGGACAGAGTGAGCGCCATAGGCTTTTCGACGACGATGTGCGCGCCATAGGGCGCCAGCTCGATCACGTGGCGCGCATGGTTGCCGCTTTCGGTCAGCACAACGACGACATCCGGCCGGACCGTCTTCATCATCTCGTGCATGTCGGTGAACGCGGGAATGTCGAATTGTGCGCCGATCTTCTCAGCCTTCGCCGCAACCAAATCGCAGACGCCGGCGAGCTCGGCGCCCTTGATAACCTTTTCGCCGAGCAACTCGCTATGGCGCTTAGCGATCCGGCCGCACCCGACCAGGCAGAACTTGAGCATTTTCCCCCCACTACACTTCCCCACGGACACGCGGGTCTCTCACCCGCAAGTCGCTGTAGCTAAACATTCGCTTGACCAGCGTCAGACCTTCGAATCCGATCGCCGACCGTAGCCATAGCCATAGTCGTAGCCATAGCCATAGTCGGCGCGCTTCGCTTCGAACTTGGTCAGTAGTGCGCCCAGCACATGAGCGCGCGCGTCAGACAGGCGGGCAATCGCGATGTCAGCTGCGCCGGTCCGCGTCGCGTGCGACTGGACGACGAACACCGTGCCTTCGACGCGGCTGGCAATCAGCGGCGCGTCGGCCAGACCCATCACCGGCGGCGCGTCAATGATAACGTGATCGTAGCGCGCGGCTAGCTCGTCGATGAGGCGCCCGAGCCTGGGCCCGGTCAACAGTTCGGCGGCGTTCGGCGGCTGCGGGCCGGTCGATAGGAAATCGACGCCGTCGAAGTTGCGCTGGATAAGATCCTCGTCCAGCCCGGTCCCCGCGAGATAGTTGCTGAGCCCGCGGCGGTTCTCGGTCCCGAAGATGTGGTGAAGCGACGGGGAGCGCATATCCCCGTCGATCAGCAGGACGCGTTTGCTCGTGCGCCCAAGCGACCGCGCCAGCGCGTAGCTGCTGGTGGTCTTGCCTTCCGCAGGCCGCGTGCTAGTGATCATCAACGAGCGCGGGACGCCGTGATCGGTGGTGAAGGCCAGGCTGGTCTGCATCGACAGATAGGCCTCGACCAGCGACGACTTGGGATCACTCAACTCCCCGCGAGGATCGTCGGTATCGACCTTCGGGATCGTGCCAAGCAGCGGCACGCGGAGCAGGCGCTCCACATCCGTGGGCGAGGAGATCACATCCTCGATCTGGTCTAGGGCGAACGCGGCCGCGACGCCAACCATGCCGCCCAGGATGAGCGCAAGCAGCAGGTTGCGAATCAGATTCGGGCTCGACGGCCGCTCGGGGATCAGCGCCGGATCGACGACTGAAATATTGTTGACGCCGACACCGCCAGCGACGCCGATCTCCTTGTAGCGTTGGAGCAGCCCGTCGTAGAGCTGGCGGTTGGTGTCCACCTCGCGCTGGTAGATATTGTATTGGATCGTCCGGCTGCGCAGGTCGAGCATCTCGCTGCGCAGCACCGACACACGCGATGCCAGATCGGCTTCGCGAGCACGCGCCGCCTTGTATACATCCTGCAGCGTCGTGCGAACGCGCTGCTCCTCGCGCGCAATCGCGGCGTCGAGCTGGCTGACCTGTGCGGTCAGAGCCTGCACCTGCGGATAGTCGGAGGTGAACTGCGAAAGCAGCTTGGCGCGCTCGGCGGCCGCCTCGGCCCGCTTCTGGCGCATGCCGGTGATCCCTTGGTTCTGCAACGCCTCCGCAGTTGCATCGGCGGAATTGCGCAGACGCGCTTCGGCAGCGACGCGCGCCCCAGTCGCCTCGTTCAGCTCCTGGTTGAGCGCCGCGAGAGTCTCGGCGACGAGCGGACGTTCCGTGACCGCGCCCTGCGGCCCGTTCATCGAGCTTGTCGACGTGGGCAGATTCACGATGTTCTGCGCGGACGCATAGCGCACCAGTTCGCGCTCAGACTGCTCGAGCCGCTCACGCAGCTGTCCGAGCCGCTGCTCGAGGAAGTTGCGTGCGTAGGAGGTCGCCTCGAACCGCCGCGCCAGCGTCGTCTCGACGAACTGGCGTGTCCAGGCGTTGGCGATCTTGGCTGAGAAGATAGCGCTGGGAGTCGTCACGTCGATACGGACGAGGCGCGAAGCGCGCTCCGGCGCGACATTCACGATACCGAGCAATAACTCGCCTGCGGTACGGACCCGCTCCGCGCGCGCCGGCGCCGACCGCGCGCCGACGCCACCGGCACGGATCTTGTCCGCCGTCTCTAGCGCGCCGAACATCTCGAAAAATGCTGGATCGTCCTGAAGCCGCAGGCTAAGCACCACGCGCTGCGCGAGCGACTCGGACTTTAGGAGACCATATTGGGTCTGATAGAATTCTGCGTCGGCCGCCTGCGACTTGGGCTCTACACCCTCGACATTGACGATCTGGAAGCTGTCGCGCTGAATCTCGACCGTCGCCGATGCGGTATATTTGGGAGTGGTCAATAGGGTGGTGACGAGGCCTGCGATGAGGCTCGCCGCTATCGCGCCGATTATCACCCAGCGCCAGCGCTTCAGGATCCGCAGATAGGTGACGAGAGAGGGCAGGCGCGAGGGAGGCCCCCGGTCCGCCACTGGTGCCGTGTCCGAAATCAGGTGCCCACCCCCATTCGGAAGGTGACGGCTCAGCACGGCATCATTCATCGAAACATCCAGATCAAGACGGCGCAGATCAGCGCAGGAGATATACGAGTGGGGTCAGCAACACGCTAGCGCCCTGCACGATCACGGGCAGAAGGCGCCTGCTCGCCGACTCGCCCACGACGATAACATCGTTGGGATAGACTTCGGGATCCTGATAGGCGCCGATCCGAATCGCGCGGAGATCGTAAAGCGCGGCCATGCGCTGCTGCCCCACGGTGCGGAAGATTACGACTCGCTTTGCGTCGGCGAACTCGTTCGTCCCCTCGGCGCGCGCGACCGCACGCAGTAGCGTCGCGCGACCGACCAGCGGGTAGTTACCGGGCCGGCGCACTTCCCCATCAACGGTGACCACCTGGCTCAACATCTCCTTGATGTTGACGGTTACTTTCGGATCGCGGACCCCCCCCTTGCGCAGCTGCTCGGTAATGACCGCCGTCAGCTCGATCGGGGACTTTCCCGCTGCTTCGACCACGCCAGCGAGCGGGATCGAGACATAGCCGCCGCTATCGACGCGCACCTCGTCTCGGCTCAAGTCGGGAAGTCCAAATACCTCGATGGAAAGCTGATCGGACGGGCCGATGATATAGTCGCGCCGACCGGCCGCCTGATCGTCGCGTCGCGGCGCGGGAAGATCGCTCGCGCCGACGACCCGAACCACCCCGGTATCAACTAGCCCCGGGCCGGTCGAGCAGGCACCGAGTAGAAGCAGAGCGCTCACAGCCAAACGCATCAAAACTGGCCCCAATTCACAAAGTTAAGAATACAACCGTCTCGCATCGAGGCCAGCTCGTCACGAGCGCTCTAGTTCAATTACCGGCGGCGGTAAAGTGCGCCCCGCCACCCTTGCGGCGCGTTTCGGCACGCTCGGAATTCCCCAGGGAACCGCCAACGCAACAGCCAAGGCGGCCAGAGCCGCCAGGGCAGGCGTGCGTAACGGATAATCGACCAGGCTGGCAGCAAACAGGATGGCGACAATCGAAAGTCCAGCCAGCGCGGCGGCGCGCCTGCGGCTTCCGGCTGCGCCCCGTACGCTGTACATCACGCGAATCGCGAGCCAGGACAGAAACCCGGCCAGAATCGCGATTGCGGGCAGCCCGCCGGTGATCACGAGCTCGATCAGGTCATTATGCGCGTTGTTGAGATAGGTGGGGCGGAGCATGACCAGCGGCTCGTGCACGCGGAACACCAGGTCGAATGTTCCGAACCCGGTTCCGAGCGGATAGACCTGCTTGAGCAGCTCGACCAGATGCGGATAGGCCATCGCGCGCACATTCGCCGCGTCGCCGCCGAACAGCCTGCGGACCGCCGCCGTGTCCGAAATCAGATAGGCCGCGAGCGCAAGCGCAAGAATTGCAACCGATGCGATCGCGAGATGTCGGCCGCTCCATACCCGCTTTTTCCCGGCATCGGGACGGCCACAGGCAAAGACAAGCAGTGCGCCCGCCAGGCCCAGCGGCGCGAGCAACAGCGCGGCACGCGAACCGATGACCCCGATATTGGCGATCAGCAGCAGCATCCCTGCCGCCGCGACCGTATAAAGAGCGCGACGGCTGGGAGCGCGCTCCCAAGTCGCGGCGAGTAGCGCCACGACCGGCATCAAAGAGACCATGAACGCACCCTGATGGTTGCGGTTGGCGAAGAACCCCGACGCCGAAGTCTCGCTGACCACGCGATAGAGATAAAAGGCGCTCTTGTCCCCGCCGAGCAGCTGCGCCAGCCCGACCAAGACCGAAAGCAACGCGATCCCCAGAAGGTAGGGGAGCGTCGCGATCACTCGTTCGCCGGGCAACGAAGCCGACAGCACCAGAACCGAAGCGGGCACCGCAAGCCATGCAAGCGAAGAAAGGGTTAGATCGGGCGCGACGCTGATCGGGCGAGCACCCAATGGCAGCCCCGCAGCCTCGATGATCCGCACGAACGGCTCGCGACCCGGGACGGCGGTCCAGATCCCGGCGGGAAACGGAATTACCTGGGTAATCATCAGCATGGCCAGCGCCAGCAGCAACAGCATCGGCGCGCGGAACTCGCGCCAGCGCACCGGGCCGGGCACGAGCAGGCCGATCGTCGCGAACAGTATCGCAAGGGGTTGAACGACCGGTGCGCCGAACGCATCTCCGCGCGACGATCCGCCCATAACGGCTGCCAGCCCAATCAGCGCGATCAACAGGGAGAAGCGCAAGTGCTGGGGCCAGCTGCGCAGCATCGTCACCGGCTCCATGCGCGCCGCTCCTGTCCATCGGCGCTCGGCGCGACCGCCCCCCTCATTTCACGCGCTCCACGTTGATCGAGTCGATCCACGGCATCGATTCCTGCGATGGTGCACGCGAGGAAGCATTGACGATCAGCCACGCCCAGTCGCAACCGGCGGGTACGGCGAAGGCCGCCGGCGCCGAGCGCACGGTGGCTTCCCCGCGCGGCACGCGAACGACCACCCGATCGCGGCCCGGCTCGACCTTGTTGCATACGATCCGCACCTCGACATCGGGCGCGGTCGCGCCGAACCCTCCCGATTCGAGCGACAGCCGATACCGGCCGCCGCCCATCTTCAGGATCTGGCGAGCCACCTCGCCCGACCGGCCGCCATAGGCGGTGAGCGCGAGCGCGCGTCCGCCCTTGTCGTCCGGGCGGGCGACGACCGCGCTGCCGAGATCGATGTCGCCGACCAGCGCCCATTCGAAGACCGGCAAACGGCTTTCGCGCTCGAACCCGCCGTCCCGCAGGATCGAAGGCTTCAAGCCGGCCTGGTGATATGCCGAACTATAGACCCGCCAACCAAGGTCGATCGGCGCTTCCGACTTTGTCCGGAACGCCTCGCCATTCAGTCGGTTGAGGAACAGCTCGACCATCGGCCGATCCTCCTGCTTGCGCACGTCGAGCAGGCCATCGGCGATTTCGACTGCGGCCATTGGATCGCCGTCCGAAATGAGTTCAATCAGATAGTCGCGCCACCAATATTCGGGCTTCGTCACCATCAACTCGCAGAATCGCCACGCGCACTTCCGGATCGGCTGCGGCCGAGACCAGAATCGGGAAAAGCAGGGTGCGCGTCGTCCTGCTAGACCGCATGGCGAGGTTGTAGTGATGGAGCGTGCCGCGCAGATTGCCGGTGCGGCTGTTATATTCGAGCAGCCACAACTGGGTCAGGATGTCGCGGCGCGATATCCGTTCGGCCTGCCGCATGATCCGAAGCGCCCCCGCGGGATCGCCGGCAAGCTCGCGCTCGAACCCAAGCACGCGCAGGGCGGCGACATTGACGGGGCTGCGTAAGAAGGCTTCGCGCGCATCGTCGCGCGCCTTCATCCGCTGCTTCGCGTCCAGTCGAGTCGTCATCGCCATGGCCGCGACCGTCGCGCGCGACTGCGCGTCATAAGGAGAGACCTTTAGAGCGGCTTCTGGCGAGCGCTCGCGCAGGAAGTCGGTCACCGTTACCCGCGCCACGAATACCGTGAGCAACAGGCCGACGATCGCGACGATCAAACGGGTACGAAATTGCATCGCGGCGTCAGCGGCTCGGACGTCGGACGCAATCGGTATCGACAGCCATGCCACACGCCCCTTCACGTCGGTTCAAATCACTGACCGCACACCGAAACCGGCTGCCGTTCGCTGTGACCCTCTATGCCACGAAGCGATCTGGTTGCAAGGTGCCGGGTGACGTAAGGCCGTGGCTGCGAGCGGGGCGATCGCGGCATCGCGATTCGGGCGCGGGTTGAAATCCGACATTGCGGGGGGACGGGTTGAGCTTCGGGTCACAGGAGGAAGGACTTGCCTATCGGCCCGAGATCGACGGGCTGCGCGCGCTCGCCGTCCTGGGCGTGATGCTGTTCCACGGCAAGCTCGCCGGCGCGGAGGGCGGGTTCACCGGGGTCGATGTCTTTCTCGTCATCTCCGGTTATCTCATCACGGGCATCATCCTTCGAGATATGATGTCAGGCCGGTTTCGGTTTCGGGACTTCCTTCTGCGCCGCGCCCGCCGCATCTTTCCGGCACTCTTCACTGTGATTTTGGCAACCGCTCTGGCCGGCCTGCTGCTACCCACCGCAGAGCAGCTCGAGTCGCTCGGCCGGAGCGGGGTTGCCGCGCTCCTATTCCTCGCCAATGTCCATTTCTGGCGGGAGGGTCAGGGCTATTTCGACGATGCGGCGGAACTCAACCCGCTAATGCACCTGTGGAGCCTGTCTCTGGAGGAGCAGTTCTACCTGGTCCTGCCCCCCGCGCTGCTGCTCCTGCTCCTCCCGCGTTTTCGGCGCTATGCTACCCCGCTTTTGCTCGCCGCCGCGCTCGTCTCTTTCGCGCTCGCCGAACTTCTGTCCACCCGCATGCCCGCAGCAGCCTATTATCTGCTCCCGACCCGGGCGTCGGAGTTCCTCGCCGGATCGCTGCTCGCGATGGCGCCATCGGCAAAGGGCGCGGTCGAGACTCGACTTCATAAACTGCCCTTGGCCAGCATTGGAGTGGCGATGCTGCTGGCCCCCTATTTCCTGCTCGATGCGGACACGCCGTTCCCCGGGGTGGCCACGCTGCCCACCGTGATCGGGACGCTACTCGTACTGCGCTATGCGAACCCCGTCAGCGGAGTCGGGAGGCTGCTGGCTTCCCCACCCCTGGTCGCGCTCGGGCTTGTGTCCTACAGCACCTTCCTCTGGCACCAGCCGGTTCTTGCATTCGGTCGCGTGCTTCCCATGAATGCGCTAGGACCATTGGCGACATGCGCGCTGCTTCTGCTCGCAATCGCCCTCGGTGCGCTGACGTGGCGGATCGTCGAACAGCCGCTGCGTCGACCGGGGCGCGTGGGAACCAGGAGCTTCGTGATTGGATGCGGCCTGTTCTGGGCCGCCTGCGTCGCGCTGAGCGGATGGTTCGTCCTCGCAAATGGCGTTCCCGCGCGTCTCGGCGCGACGGCGCTGCGGCTCGGCGCCACGGCGCAGCAGGCCCGTGTCGCACAGAGTGCCTGCTACGTCGGCTTGCCTCCGGCGCGGAGTGTGGAACAGGCTTGCCGGACCGAACCCGCGGCCGCAGACGGCCCAAATGTAGCGATCATCGGCGACTCCCACGCCGCCGCGATCGCCCCGGCGATCGTCGATGCGGCGCGGCGCAACGGTGCAGGCACGCTCCTTCTCGCCAACTCCAGTTGCCCGCCGATCCGGGCATTTCGGCCGTTCCAGCCCGATCAGACACCCTGCCCCACGATGCTTCGATCTGCGTTCGCGCGAATCGCGGACGAAGCGTCGATCCGCACGGTCGTCCTAGCCGCGCGCTGGACGCTCTATTTCGAGCGCAGTTATCCCGACAACGGTGAGGGTGGGATGGAGACGGGCACACCGCTCCCTCCCGCTTCCGACGCCGATCTGGAGGCACTGGCCGCGTCGATCCGCGATACAGTGCGCTGGCTGATCAAACGGGGAAAGCGGGTGGTGATCGTCTATCCCGTTCCAGAGGCGGGATGGGATGTGCCACGATGGATGGCCAAGGCCCATCGGTATGGCGTCGGCGATCCCCAGCGGCTGTCGGTCTCGACCGCTTGGGTCGAGAACCGTTCGAGAGCGGCTCGACGGGCGCTCGATTCGCTGCCTGATCACCCGCGGCTGTTCAGGGTCGATCCCGCCAAGGGTCTGTGCGATCCCCAATCGGGTCGCTGCGCTCTCGTCCTCGATGGCGTCCCGCTTTATTTCGACGATGACCACCTGAGCGCGACGGGCGCGCGGGCAGCACTGTCGGCGGCTGCACCGGCGCTGGACTCCGCCATCGGGGATTCGGTTGCCAAGTGCGCGGACAGACAGCAAGAGCGCGGTGTGCGCAGCGCGGGGCGCGATCAAGTATGTCGGAACTGATCCAAGGCCGACACGGGGGAACAATGCAGCCTGACTATGATTTGGTCGTTGCCGGTGGCGGCATCAACGGCGTTGCGATCGCGCGCGATGCGGCCGGGCGCGGGGCGCGGGTGCTGCTGGTCGAACAGGACGACCTTGCGGCGCACACCTCGTCGGCCAGCACTAAGCTGATTCATGGCGGGCTTCGCTATCTCGAACATTATCAGTTCAGGCTGGTGGCGGAGGCACTGGCGGAGCGCGAGCGGCTGATGGGCGCGGCGCCCCACCTGATCCGCCCGCTGCGCTTTGCGCTGCCGCACGACCGCGCGATGCGGCCGGGCTGGATGATGCGGATCGGCCTCTTCCTCTACGACAGGCTCGGTGGACGCTCGAGCCTTCCCCGCTCGCGGGCGATCCCGTTTCGCGACACCCCCTATGGCACGCCGCTGAAGGCGGACGCCGCGCGTGGCTATCTCTATTCCGATTGCTGGGGAGACGATAGCCGCCTCACCCTCAGCTGCGCGCTCGATGCAGCGGCGCACGGCGCCCGAATCCGGGCGCGCACCCGACTGCGACAGGCACGCCGCATCGACGGTTACTGGCAGGTCGCGCTGGAGCGCAAGGACGGCGACACGGAGACGGTCACCGCGCGCTCACTCGTCAACGCGACGGGCGCCTGGGCCCAGCGTTTCCTGACCGAGCAGGCGGGCCTCGCTCCATCCGGCCGACTCCGGCTGGTCAAGGGAAGTCATATCGTGACGCCGCGCCTG
Organism: Sphingomonas sp. J315; assembly: GCF_024666595.1. Taxonomy (NCBI): domain Bacteria; kingdom Pseudomonadati; phylum Pseudomonadota; class Alphaproteobacteria; order Sphingomonadales; family Sphingomonadaceae; genus Sphingomonas; species Sphingomonas sp. J315. Next base: position 1,097,416 of record NZ_CP088296.1, read on the forward strand.
TTCGACGGCGATCATGCTTATATGCTGCAGAACACCGATCGGCGGATCGTCTTCGTTATTCCATACGAGAGCCGCTTCACCTTGGTCGGCACGACGGACATCCCAGTGGACGGACCGATCGGCAAGGTCGCGATCGACGCCGGCGAGATCGACTATCTGTGCAGCTCGGTGAACCGCTGGTTCAACGCTCAAATCGGGCCGACGGACGTGGTCTCTGCTTATTCGGGGGTGCGCCCGCTCTATGACAACAATGCCGCCAGCCCGTCCGAGGTGAGCCGCGACTATGTCCTCGCGCTCGATACCGAGGCGGGCGCGCCGATCCTCTCCGTGTTCGGTGGCAAGATCACGACCCATCGCGCGCTGGCGGAGCATGCCATGGACAAGCTGTCGACGGCACTGCCGGACCTCGGCCCGGCCTGGACCGGCACCGCCATCCTTCCCGGCGGCGACCTCGGCTCCGAAGGGCTGGACGGACTGATGCGCGCGCTAGGCGAGACAGCGCCATTTCTCGACCCCTTCACCGTTCGACGCCTTGCCGAAAGCTATGGCACCATTGCGTTCGACATCGTCGGTAACGCACGAACGCTCACCGACCTTGGTGCCGCATTCGGCGCGGGCCTGACCGAGGCCGAGCTGAACCACCTGGTTGCCAACGAATGGGCATTGACTGCGGAGGACATCCTGTGGCGCCGATCCAAGCTCGGCCTGCATCTGACCGGCTCGGAGGTCGAAGCAGTCAGCGAATGGGTCGCGGCCCGGGTAAGGCCGCACGACGTCGCGCCTGCGCAGCCCAGCCTCTCGGCCCCCTAGAAAAGCCTTCGATCAGCGGCCCCTGGACTCGCCGTCCGGAGCGGGCGGAGCGCCGCCAGTTGCACCGCCCATCTGCTGCTGCATCATCTGCTGATAGACGCTCATCGGCAGGAATTCGAGCAGCTCGACCTCGAAGATCAGCAGTGAATCGGCCGGGATGATCTCACGCCCGGTGCGCGGATCGGCCTTGGTTTCGCTGCCATAGCCCAGCTCCGGTTTGATCCAGATGCGGTACTTTCCGCCCTTTTTCATCAGCTTGAGCGCTTCGGTGAAGCCCGGGATCATGCCAGCGACGGGGAGCGGGGTCGGCTGCTGGCTGGCGTCGAATTCCTCGCCGTTGCGCAGGCTGCCCTTGTAGTTGACCAGCGCGACGTCGCTGTCGGTCGGGCTGGCGCCGGTGCCCTCGGTGATCGTCTGGATCTGCAGGCCCGACGCGGTCTGCGTCACCCCCGCCTGCGATGCATTGCGGGCAAGGAAGGTCGCATTGTCGGCGCGCTCGGCGACGACCTTGTCCGTTCCGACCCAGGCAAGCGCCACCGCGCCCGCAATCGCCACGACGATCCCCAGCCAGAGCCAGACGAGATAGCTGCGCCTGGTCGGCGGAATCGGCACGGCGGTGACGGACGACATGAGTCAGCTATCCTGAAGCGGCCGGCCCGCGGCGCGGCGAAAGGTCACAAAAGTCGCACTGTCGGCACGCATCGCGCGCCGACAGCAGATCGGGCCTTAACGGGCGCCGTCGCGCTCCATGCGCTTGCGCTCCAGCTTGCGCGCACGGCGCACAGCTGCGGCACGCTCACGCGCGCGCTTTTCGCTGGGCTTCTCGTAATGACGGCGCAGCTTCATCTCGCGATAGACGCCCTCACGCTGCAGCTTCTTCTTGAGCGCCCGCAGCGCCTGGTCGACATTATTGTCGCGAACGATGATTTGCATAAGTCCGTCTCAACTCCAGAATCTTATTCAATAGAACAGGGGTCGCCGAAGCTCCTGCCCCGGGCGTTGGGACGCGCCCCTAGCAAAGGGCTAATGAAAAGACAAGGCAAAGCGTCGCATTCGACGCCTTTTAGCGACACCGATGGATTCTCGGCAGTCGCCTGACCGGGGCAGCCTTCCTATAGCGCATTTATCGCATGACGCAGCTAGGCGCTTACGATAATCTGGAGCCGTCATGCGCCTGTTTCACTTTCGTTCGCAACGCCTTACGGCGACCGCCGCAACCCTGGCCCTGTTGTCCGCATGCGGCGGCGGCAGTGGGTCGATCAGCACGGGCGGAGGCGGAACGGGTTCCGCGCCCACCCCGACGCCGTCCGGTACATGCTCGCTGAGTTCACGCCAGTCCTGGGCGGCGCAGCAGCTCAACGAATGGTACCTCTTCCCCGAGACATTGCCCGCGAGTCTCAGCGCGACGCCCTATACCACGGTGCAGGGCTATATCGACGCGCTGACGGCCACCGCGCGATCCCAGAACAAGGACCGGTATTTCACCTACATAACGTCGATCGCCGAGGAGAATGCCTATTACAATTCCGGCTCCAACGCCGGTTTCGGCTTTCGCCTGATCCTCGATTCGACGGCACGGCGGCTGTTCATCGCCGAAGCGTTCGAGGGCGCGCCAGCGTTTGCGGGCGGCATCGACCGGGGGACTGAAATCACCGCAATCGGTGCGGATACGGGGTCTTTACGCAATGTCAGCGACATCCTCGCGAGCGAGGGCACAGCCGGACTCAACGCGGCGCTCGATCCGATGACGCGAACGTTCCGATTCTTCACACGTGGTTCCGCGACGCCGCAGACGGTTACGATCACCAAGGCAGACTATACGCTGACCCCGGTTTCGGCGCGCTATGGTGCCAAGGTCATCGACGATGGCGGCAAGAAGGTCGGGTACATCAACCTGCGTACCTTCATCAACACCGCCGAATCGCCCCTGCGCGCCGCCTTTGCCAATTTCAGGTCGCAGGGGATCACCGAAGTAATCATCGACCTGCGCTACAATGGCGGCGGCCTCGTCTCGATCGCCACGCTGATCAATAATCTGCTGGCGCGCGACAAGACGACCACCCAGGTCGCGAACTACACGACATTTCGCGCGTCGAAGGCTTCGAACAATGAAACCGCCTTCTTCAGCCCGCAGCCCGAATCGATCGCACCCACACGGATCGCCTTTATCGGCACGAGTGGTAGCGCGTCGGCGAGCGAGCTGGTGATGAACACCTTCATCCCCTATCTGGGCAACCGCGCAGCGCTGGTCGGAACCAACACATATGGCAAGCCTGTCGGCCAGATCGCAATCGACCGCAGCGCGTGCGACGACCGGCTGCGCGTGGTCGCCTTCGCCACCGAAAACAGCGCGCGCCAGGGTGCATATTATACCGGCCTCGCCGGGTTCATGGGCGCGACCTGCCAGGCGGGCGACGACATCACCCGACCGCTGGGCGATCCCCAGGAAGCTTCGGTAAAGGCTGCACTCGACTTCCTCGGCGGACGGGCATGTACCCCGATCGGAGCGGTCGCGACGATGTCGATTGACCGTACGCCGGTTCAGTCGATCCGCTTCGACCTGCTCAGCCCGGAGCGCCCGAACACGGCCCAGCGCGAGTTGCCCGGATCCTTCTGACCCTCGCGCGGGGGCGTTTCCGTCGCCCGCGAACCGATCCGCTCTTGTCTGCTACGCGCAAATTGGGTTCACCATTGTGAGCCTGGGGAGGAACTGCGCATGAAGCCGAACAATGCGATCGACACGCGCCAGCGGTTCAAGTCGATCTTTGGCGGGTCGGCGGGCAATCTGGTCGAATGGTATGACTGGTACGCCTATGCCGCGTTCAGCAGCTTCCTCGCCCCGCATTTCTTTCCCAAGGGCGATCCACTGGCACAGGCGCTCAACGTCTGGGCGATCTTTGCGGTCGGCTTTTTCATGCGGCCGATCGGCGCGTGGCTGATGGGCATTTACGGCGACCGGCGCGGGCGCAAGGCGGGGCTGACGCTGTCGGTGACGCTGATGTGCGGCGGATCGATGCTGATCGCGGTGACCCCCGGCTATGACAGTATCGGCGCGTGGGCAACCGTATCGCTGGTCGTCGCGCGGCTGATGCAGGGACTGTCGGTCGGCGGCGAATATGGCGCGAGCGCGACCTATCTGTCGGAAATGGCGGGGCGCGAGCGGCGCGGTTTCTATTCCAGCTTTCAATATGTGACCTTGATCTCTGGCCACCTGGTCGCGCTCGCGGTGCTGTTGCTGCTGCAATGGTCGATGGCGGAGAGCGCGCTGGCCGAATGGGGCTGGCGCATCCCATTCTTCATCGGCGGGGTGCTCGCGGTCGGCGTGTTCTGGCTCCGCCGCAATCTCCCCGAGACCGAAAGCTTCGCCAATCGCAGCACGGCGGCGGAGGACAGGTCCAGCTTCGGCGGCCTGTTCCTGCGCCACCCGCGCGAGGCGGCGCTGGTGATGCTGCTGACCGCCGGCGGTACGCTCGCCTTCTATGCCTATTCGGTCTACCTGCTCACCTTCCTCAGCGGCACCGGCGCCTTTACCAAGCAGGTCTCGACCCAGATCAGCGCCGCCGCTTTGTTCGTGTTCATGTGTATCCAGCCGCTGGCGGGCGCCCTTTCCGACCGGATCGGGCGCAAGCCGCTGATGGTCGGCTTCGGCGTGCTCGGCGTCCTCTTCACTTGGCCGATCTTCACCACGATCGAAACCGTCCAGACTCCGCTCACCGCCTTCCTGATCATGTCGGGCGCGCTGGTGATCGTCACCGGCTACACGTCGATCAACGCGGTGGTAAAGGCGGAGCTGTTCCCCGCGCATATCCGCACGCTCGGGGTGGCCCTGCCCTATGCGCTCGCCAATGCGATCTTCGGCGGCACCGCGCCCTATGTCGCCCTGTGGTTCAAGGATCAGGGGATGGAGCGCGGCTTCTACTGGTATGTCACCGCGATGATCGGCGTATCGCTGGTCACCTATCTGATGATGCGCGACACGCGGGTGCATTCGAAGATATTGGAGGACTGACCCCGCCCCTCTTCCGTCATGCTGAACTTGTTTCAGCATCCACCATTCCCCACGCGACTGAGCCGCTGGTGGCGCTGTGGATCCTGAAACAAGTTCAGGATGACGATGGAAAAGGGACGAGCGATTCCCCTATCTCTCAAACAACGCTAAAGCCCCCCGATGACTCCCGTGCTCAACGTCCATCGTTCGATCCTCGGCCAAGCATGGCGCTGGCGGGGGTTGGCGGCGGATGCGCGCGACCCCAGCTTCGCGCCCGACGATCTGGTCACCCAGCTGCTGCTGACGCGCGGCTGCCCGCGCGAGGAGCTGGAGGCGCATCGCAACCCCAGCATCCGCGCCTTCATGCCCGACCCATCGATCTTCCGCGACATGGACCGCGCCGCCGAACGCGTCGCCGATGCGGTGCAGCGCGGCGAGCAGGTCACGGTGTTCGGCGATTACGACGTCGACGGCGCGACCTCCGCCGCGCTGCTGATCCGCCTGCTCCGCGATCTCGGCCTCGATCCCAAAGCCTATATCCCCGACCGGCTGATGGAGGGCTATGGCCCTTCGGGCGAGGCGCTGGTGCAACTGAAGCGCGACGGCGCCGACCTGATCGTGACCGTCGATTGCGGTGCGATGGCCTATGACGCGCTGGCCGAGGCCAAGGCGGTCGGCGCGGAGGTGATCGTCGTCGACCACCATAAATGCGCCTCCGAACTCCCGGTCGCACTGGCGCTGGTCAACCCCAACCGGCTCGACGAGGATGAGGGGGCAGCGCACGGCCATCTCGCCGCGGTCGGCGTCGCCTGGCTGCTCGGCGCGGCTTTGGTCCGCGTGCTGCGCGGGCGCGGCTTCTTCGCTAACCGGGCCGAGCCGCGCCTGCTCGACCTGCTCGACCTGGTCGCGCTCGGCACCGTCGCCGATGTCGCGCAGCTGAAGGGCCTCAACCGCGCCTTCGTCGCGCAGGGGCTCAAGGTGATGGGCCAGCGCCGCAATATCGGCATGAACGCGCTGATCGAGGCGAGCCGCCTGACCCGCGCGCCGACCTGCACCGATCTCGGCTTCGCGCTCGGCCCGCGCATCAACGCCGGCGGACGCGTCGGCAAGTCGGACCTGGGCGTGCGCCTGCTGACCACCGAGGATGCCGACGAAGCGCGCACCATCGCCGAAGAGCTGAACCGCCTCAACGAGGAACGCCGCGCGATCGAGGCTGAGGTCCAGCAATCCGCCGAAGCGATGGAGCCCGAAGGTGCGGTCGCGGTCGTCGCCGCACGCGGCTGGCACCCCGGGGTGATCGGCATCGTCGCCGGCCGGCTCAAGGAAAAGCATGGTCGCCCGGCAATCGTCATCGCGATCGGCGAGGACGGGATCGGCAAGGGCTCCGGCCGCTCGATTTCGGGCGTCGATCTCGGCGCGGCGATCATCGCGGCCAAGGAGGCCGGGCTGCTGATCGCTGGCGGCGGCCATGCGATGGCGGCGGGCGTCACCGTTGCCGAGGACCAGATTCCGGCATTCGTCGCCTTCCTCAACGCCAAGCTCGCCGATGCGGTCGAGCGGGCATCGGGCGATCGCGCGCTATTGCTCGATGCAGTGCTGGCACCGGGCGGGGTCAATCCCGACCTCGTCACCGCGATGGAGGCGGGCGGCCCCTATGGCATGGGCTGGCCCGCGCCGCGCGTCGTCGCCGGGCCGGTGCGCCTGATCAAGTGCGACGTGGTCGGCAACGGCCATGTCCGTGCGATCGTCGCGGGAGATGACGGACGCAGCATCAAGGCGATGGCCTTCCGCGCCGCCGACACCCCGCTCGGCCTCGCCCTGCTCGGCGCACCGCGCGATCGCAGGCTTTGGATCGCGGGCCGCGCGAAGATCGACGACTGGGGTCCGCGTCCGGCCGCCGAAATCCATCTCGACGATGCAGCCTGGGCGGAGTGAAGCGCGAAGCCATCAGCTTCGCCCGCGCCTCAGCCCTTGCCGACGCCAACGAGCGTAAAGCCCGCAGCCTCCGCTTCCTTGGCTGGATAGATGTTGCGCAGGTCGACCAACAGCGGCTGGCTTAGCTCGCTCTTCATCCGCTTGAGGTCGAGCGCCCGGAACTCGTCCCATTCGGTCACGATGACCAGCGCATCGGCACCCTGCGCCGCCGCATAGGGGCCGTCGGTGAACTCGACATCCTTGAGCAGCGGCCGGGCCTGTTCGACGCCCTCAGGGTCATAGGCGCGGATCGTGGCCCCCGCGTCCTGCAACGTCTGGATCACCGCGATCGACGGCGCATCGCGCATATCGTCGGTATTCGGCTTGAAGGTCAGGCCAAGGATCGCGACCGTCTTGCCGCGCACGTCGCCCCCATTGCCTTGATCACCTTGCGGCCCATCGCCCGCTTGCGATGATCGTTGACCTGGACCGTCGCCTCGACGATCCGCAGCGGCGTCTCGTTATCGTCGGCGGTCTTGAGCAGCGCCAGCGTGTCCTTGGGGAAGCACGACCCGCCATAGCCCGGACCGGCATTCAGGAACTTGCGCCCGATGCGATTGTCCATGCCGATGCCGCGCGACACCTCCTGCACGTCCGCGCCGACCTGTTCGCACAGGTCCGCGATTTCGTTGATGAAGGTGATCTTGACCGCCAGAAAGGCGTTGGCGGCGTATTTGATCAACTCGGCGGTGCGGCGGCCGGTGAACATGACAGGTGCCGACTGGTTGAGCGAAAGCGGACGATAAATGCCGCGCATCACATCGCTGGCGCTCTCGTCTTCGCTGCCGACCACGACGCGATCGGGACGCTTGAAGTCCTCGATCGCGGCGCCTTCGCGCAGAAATTCCGGGTTGGATACGACGCGGATCCCCTTGTCGGGGGCGATGCGCGCGACGATCCGCTCGATCTCGTCGCCGGTACCGACCGGCACGGTCGACTTTGTGACGATCACGGTCGGGCCATCGGCGGCGGCGGCGATCTCCTCGGCCGCTGCATAGACATAGGACAGGTCGGCATGGCCATCGCCGCGCCGGCTCGGCGTGCCGACCGCAATGAACACCGCGTCCGCGCCCTTGACGCCCTCCGCGATATCGGTGGTGAAGGACAGCCGCCCGCCCTTGACGTTCGACGCGACCAGTTCGGCCAGCCCCGGCTCATAGATCGGCATCACATTCTGATGCAGCAGCCCGATCTTGCGCGCGTCCTTGTCGACGCAGACGACATCATGACCGAAGTCGGAAAAGCAGGCGCCCGACACCAAGCCAACATACCCCGTGCCGATCATCGCGATGCGCATCGAACAAACCTCCGAAACGATTTTCAATCCGCGCACGAACAGCGCGACAGGGCACAATTGCCGCCATCGCGCTATGGCCGTTTTGCGGGTCCGTCTACCGGAATTTCGCCAGATCAGGCGAGGTTGACGTCGAGTCTGCGGCCGCGACGCGCCGACCAGACACGGCTCCAGCGATAAACTTGAAACCCGTCGCTTACCCTCTTGACCCGGCAAAGCACTGCGCCTAACGGACGCCCTCGCCTCACGGCCCCTTCGTCTAGCGGTTAGGACGCGGCCCTTTCACGGCTGAAACACGGGTTCGATTCCCGTAGGGGTCACCATCCGCAGGCTTTGCGGATTTCAGGCTTTCCGCCAATTTGGCGCATACCCCGACAGCAGCTCGATTTAGCCCCGGTGACGTGAACCGGCGCGCTCTCTGGCGACATGCCGAGCACTCATCACCTCACTATTCGTCAGACGGTATTCCAGCGGACGGTGGAGCCGCCAGAGCGGGCGTGGGTCGGCGCCGTCAAAAGCGCCATCCCAGCTTTGCCGACGCGCTCTGTTCCTCCACGCCCTCAGCGAAGCGTCCGGTATATTCGAGACGCAGGATCGCACCCAACATCCCCGTCACCTCCACGCCTCCGCTAAAATTATAGAGCGGGCCATTTAACTCTGCGGATGCGGCGAATGGAGCGATTCCGCCGGGAGCGCCCGCAAGCGCGGCGGAAATGCTCAGTTGGGCCTTTTCGAAGAGGGTGGCACCGACCGAAATGAGGGGACGAATGCGCGCCTTGCCGATGTCGAGCGTCATACCCGCCTCTATTGCCGGGGTGAAGGCGAAGAGCGATTCCGATTGTCTCGGCAGGACCAGCGACAGCGCCCCGGAACCTGCCTCAGTAATCGGGCCATTGCGGACCAAGCTCAGGTCGAAGTCGGCGCGTGGCGCGATCGTCACGCTGCCGAACGAGAGGCCATAGGCGACCCTGGCCCGGAGAGTATAGGTATCGAACTTGCCCGAGCTCGAAGAGATGGCGGGAACTGTCGCCGACACGATCCTGGCAGTGGTCGCCTGACCCAGCGCTGCGGCGACGGTGAAGGAGCCGACAAAGCGGCCGGTCATGTATTTTGCCGTTCCCGCGAGCAGTGTCCGCTCAATCGCGCCAGTGGCCCGGTTGGGCTGAACGAAGTCCCCGGTCTCGTACCCGCCCGCTGCGCCGAGCACCCAATTGTCACCCAGCTTGAACTGGACGCCCCCACTCACGCTCTGCGCGTCTTCGCGAAAGCCGACGGTGGCGGGCGTTGCGTCCGCGGCAAAGTTGCGGTCGTTGCCGAGGATCCAGGCGCAACTCGCCTCGCGCAGCGGCGTGTCATTGGAGCTGTCACGACAACTCAGCACCGCGTCGGCGAACTGTGCGGTTGCGCGCACACCCAGCCAGCGCTGGGCAGCATAAGGCTCGGGCGTCAGGGTCTCGAGGGCGGCCTTGTAGTCGGCTGGCACGGTCATGTTGGCGAGCGGCGTCAGCAGCATGCTGAGACCTGCGCCATTGGTGATCGCGGCGGCGTCAAGGTGCCCGCCCAATGCCTGTTCATCGGCGTTGAGCCCGGCCGGGTTGGTGCCGCGCAACCCGAAATCGAATCGCGCGTCGAGAACCACATTCTGTCCTATGGCGCTCGCCGACCAGTCGACTGCCAGCGTATCGCGGACCGACACGCCGGCGACGCTTGCGCTTGATCCAGTGAGGATCGTCACGGGTGCCCAGGCACCGGCAAAGGCGTCGACCGTCGGGCGAACCTGGCCCGATATCGCCACCGCCCCCGTCGCGGCGATTCGGTCCGATGCCCCGCCGATCCGGATATCCAGATCGAGCGCGCCGCCCGTTGTCTGCGTATATCCGCCGGTGAGCGTGGTGGTCTGGATCAGGCCATAGCCACCCGGCGCAATCGTCCCGGCATTGGAGAGCGTGCCGCCCCTGAGCGTCACGTGGCTGCCGGGGAGAAAAAGCCCGCCCATCAGATTGGCGAAATCGCTGCGCACGCCCTCGCCTGCCAGCACATTGCCGATGACAGTACCAGCGTTTGAGATCGTCGTCCGCGCAAAGCCGGCATCGTCGGTCACGCGGATCGCAACGCCGCTCTGGGCCGAAACGCTGGCACCCGGGCCGATGGTGATCGTGTTGAGATTGCCATTGGCGACCCGGATCCCTGCCCCGTCTCCGCCGCCACCGCGATAGTCGCCACCGGCGACCCTGACCGAAACATCGCCGCCAGCCTGGCGCTTTCCAGCGTCGGGCATGCCTGCGACGCTCTGCGCCCAGATCGCGCTGGCATTGTTGCCGGTCGCGCTGATCCCGCCGCTGTGCGTTACATCGACGATGCCGGCAGTCCCGAAGTTGCCGACGCTGCCAAAGATCAGATCGGCAACGCCGGAGATTTGCGGGTTCTCGCCGGGCGGCACGCCCGTGAAATCGGCGAGCAGAATCGAGCCGTGGATGCCGCCCCCGCCGCCAACGCTCTGGGCAAATATGCCGTGCGCGCCGGCGCCAGTCGTGACGATCGCGCCCATGCCGTCGACGATCACGTCACCGCCATTGCCACCCTTGCCGTTCATCCCGTCGACCTGGACGAAGCCCGCCCACACTGCGGGCACCAGTTGCTGGCCGAGCACGCTGAGCGGCAGCGTGGTGACATCGCCGCCGATGCCGCCGCCTCCGCCCACGCTTTGCGCAAGCACGCCATAGGCGCCTGCGCCCGAGGTCATGATCGTGCCGTTAAAGGCAACCAGGACCGCGCCTCCATCGCCCTCGCCCGTGCCGTCGCCCGCGACGCTGATCTTGCCCATGATGTTGTTGCTGGCATCGCCGCCAAAGCCGCCGCCGCCGCCCACGCTCTGTGCGAAGATCGCATGCGCGGTCTTGCCGTGCGTGACGAGGGTGCCTGCATGATCGACCATCACCGCATTGCCGTCGCCATTGGCACCGCCCGTGCCGCCGATGCTGAGGTTGATCGAACCGAAGCCGCCGACCCCCGAGCCGTCGCCGCCCTGACCGCCAGTCAGGTCCGCTCCCCGTATCGGCAAAGCCGCCGCCCCCACCGACGCTTTGCGCCATGATCGCGAACGCGTTGCCACCATAGGTGACGATGCTGCCGGTGTTGATCACCGTGACCGCGCCGCCGTTGCCCGACGCGCCGCCCTCACCGCCGACCCCGACCGAAGCGCCGAACGCGGCGGTCAGCGGAATTCCGGTCGCATCCGAAAAGCCGAGGCCCCCCGATCCGCCGCCACCGCCTACACTCTGCGCGAGAATGCCGTGCGAACCATAGAGATCGGTCATCAGCGCACCGCTGTTGACCACTTCCACGGTGCCGCCATTCCCGGCCGCACCGCCCGCGCCGCCGACGCCGACCGCGATCTGGATTGCCCGCCCCTTGGCGAAGGTGGGCGTGGCGGTCTTGAAGACTCTGGCACCGGTCTTGAGCGCGAACTTGGCCAGCATCCCGGCGCGCGCATTGAGCTGGGTCGCCGATGCGTCGCCCAGCCCCCTTCGCCGCCGCCGCCACCCACACTCTGGGCGAAGATCGCATGCGCGCGCGCGCCCAGCGTGGTGACCGCCGCCGTGTTGGTCACGTCAACCGATCCGCCATGGCCACCGGCACCGCCGCTACCCCCGACGGCCACGGTCAGCGCGATGCTGCTGCCGGTCACCGTGATCGCTGTCGCCGACGCCGAGGCATCGCCGCCCACGCCACCGCCTCCGCCCACGCTTTGTGCCTGAATGCCGTGACCCGCATCGCCATAGGCGTTGATCCGGCCATGGTTGCCGACCGTCACCAGCGACCCATTGCCGCCGCTACCGCCCGCACCGCCAACGGCGACCGAGGCGGAGAAGGATATTTTGGGACCACCACTGAGCGTATAGGCGACGGCCGATCCGCCCATACCGCCGCCGCCGCCGATGCTTTGTGCAAAAATGCCGCGGCTGTCGTCGCCGGCGACCGAGATCGCGCCCCAATTTTCGACCTCGACGCGCCCGCCGCTGCCGCCGCCATCGCCGCGACCGCCGACGGCAATGCCGATATCGACCACCGGAAACACAGTCGCGGTATAGCCCGAGCCGCCGGTGCCGCCGCCGCGACCGATGCTCTGCGCCACAATGCCGCTAGACCGGTCGAGATCGCCGGCGAGTGCGCCACGATTGCGCACGGTTACCAGTCCGCCATCCCCACCCGCCGATCCCGATCCGCCGACCGCGACCGTGAACAGGGCAAGTCCCTCGGTCGTGGCGTCGCCGCCATTGCCGCCGCCGCCGCCAATGCTCTGCGCCTGGATGATCGGCGAGTCATAACCTTTGGTCGCCAATGCGGCATGGTTGACGATCTCTACCCGGCCGCCATTGCCGCCATTGCCGCCGTCGCCGCCGATCGCGGCAGTCACCCCAACCGCGATACTGTCGGCATTGCCTGCGAAACCGCCACCGCCGCCGACGCTCTGCGCAAGCATCGCCGGCGCCTGATCGCCGGTCGTGACAATCGTACCGGTCGACTCGTTGGTGATCGTCACCGCACGCCCGTCGCCGCCTTCGCCGCCAAATCCCCCGATCGTCAGCCAGCCGGCCTGCGAACTTCCCGCGCCGCCGCCGCCGCCGATGCTCTGGGCGAGGATGCCGAGCGCGAGATCGCCGCCGGTGCGGATCGCCCCGCGATTGATGACCGTGACGGTGCCGCCATTGTTGCATCCCGCTGGCTGCAACAGACAGGCGAGCGTGCCATCGCCACCGCCACGCGCGCCGAACGCGACCAGTCCCGCCGCTCCGGCCGCCAGACCACCATCTCCCCCGATGCTTGACGCGAAGATGCCGTGGCCGCCATCGCCACCGGTGGTGATGGTGCCGCCATGAACGACGTCGATCCGCCCGCCGTCGCTGCCGCCCCCGCCACTGCCCCCGATAGCGATCACGCCGCCGCTGCTTCCACCATAGCCGCCGGAGCCGCCGACGCTCAGCGCCGAAATCCCCATCGCGTCCCTTCCGCTGGTGACGAGGGTGCCAAGGCTTTCAATGTCGATCGCGCCGCCGTCGCCCCCGGCACCGCCGCCCGCAGCATCGCCGAAAAAGCCGCTGGCGTTGCCACCAACGCCACCGCGAGCGCCGCGACTGAGCGCCGCGACTGCATGCGCCTCGATCCCCGCTGTAGTGATGCGTCCCCCGGTGCCGATCACTATTTCGATCGCGCCTCCGACACCGCCAGCACCCCCGGTGCCGCCAGTCGCAGCAGCGCCGGCACCAGCGCCCGCATTGCCGCCATCGCCGCCGATGCTCATGACCGCCAGCCCCGTCGCGCGGTTCCTGCAGTGACGATCGTGCCATTGATCGCCGCCGTCGCGCTGCCGCCGTCGCCGCCCCGGCCACCGTCACCGCCACGACCTTCGCCGAACACCGCGCTGCCGGTGCCCCCGGCACCCCCGCGGCCGCCCTGACTGGCGACGCGGCCGCCGGTCGCGTCGTTGCCGAGGGTCGTGATCGTACCCGAAAGCACAACGTCCACTGCCGCGCCGCCGCCGCCGGTGCCACCCGGCCCCGCTGCAGTCGAGAAAGCGCTGGACGTGTCGGAACCGTCGCCCCCTGCACCACCCCCGAAAAGGCATCGACACCATGCGCAAAGGCACCGGCGGTCTGAAGCGAACCGCTACTCGTGACCGACACCGCGCCGCCGGCGCCACCGCGCCCTCCGCCACGCGACGCCGCGACCCAGTCCGCGCCCGTCCCGCCGATGCTGATCGCATGGATCGCACGCGATTCAGCGCCCAGGGTCGTCACCGCGCCGGTGTTGACGATCGTGATGCGTCCGCCCGCTCCCGACAGCGGACCGAGGCCGCCGCCGCGCGCCGATTGAGCTCCACTCATGCCGCCAAGGCTCTCGACGAAGATACCCGACGTCGCGAACCCGTCGGTCGAGACCCTCGCGCCGGTCAAGAGGAGGACGTCGCCGCCCGCACCGCCACGCCCCGGATCCAGCGACGCCAGCAGTCCGGTCACACCGCTGTCGCCACCGCGCCCGCCATAGCTGCCGAGATGAACCCCGGCACCCAGATCGCCAATGGTCGTGAAACTGCCGGACAGGTTGATCGCGACCGAGCCGCCGTCGCCGCCGGCACCTCCGCGGCCACCGATCAGCGTGCCGGTCCCGCCCTTGCCCCCGCGCCCGCCACGACTGATCACATCGAGTGCCGGGGTGCCACCTGATGTCGAAATGTTCGCGGATATCGTTTCATCGACCGTCAGTCCCGCCGTACCGCCACCGCCCGGCACACCGGCGTCCGGGAAAGGTCCGGTCGTCGGTCCGTCCATCCCGTCAGCACTCGCGCCGCCACAGCTGAGTCCCACGCCGGCACGCACTGGGCAGCCGCACCCGCCGGCCCCAGCAGGACGAGAGCGGTCGCCGTACTTCCGAGAAGCGTCGCGATTCGACGAGTCATATATCCGTTCATTCTGTCCCCCGGATCTGCGGCGAATCCTGTCCGCGACTGATCCCGGCAAGGGTAGTCGGCGCAAAAGCGTGGCGGTTAGGCCACACGTCTCCGAGAATGTGCCCGACGTCTCACAGCCGTCGCGATGTCCGGAACCGGCACAGGAGGCAAATTAGCTCGTCTGGACAAGTTGTTACGATATCCCAACGACATTATCTGGTTTCTTTGCATGCGGGAGCGTTGCGCGCCGGGGCGGGACACGCGCGGCAACTTGTGACATCGTCTCACGCATGGCCTCAGTTGTTCATGCCGAACTGTCGACCGATGCCGTCCCGGAAGCGCAGCGGCTCGACTATTGGTTCTCGAATACGGGCGGTCGCATGGCTTGCACGCGCGCGAGCGCCGACGCGCCTGTCCATGCTCGTGTCACCGCGCTCGCCGCACCCGGCATCGAGTTCATGAACTATGAATCCCGCGGCTTCATCATGGACCGCACCAAACGGATGTGCGCGGCCGACGACCGGGATGAGATCAGCATCGGCCTGGTCGCGAGCCCGACCACCGGGGCAGTTCAGCATGGCCGCGAAATGAAGCTGCAGCGCGGCCAGCTCTACGTCATAGATTTCGGCCATCCGGTGAGCAGCGTCCTTCCCGATCATCAGGAAATGGCGATTTTTCTACCGAGAGCGGCGGTTCGCGCGGCGATTGGCGACGCCGTCGATGACCTTGGCGGGCATGCGCTGCGGACCAGCGGCATCGGCGGCCTGCTCGCCTCGCATATGCGCGCGCTCGCAGCCGAGGCGGCACGCCTCAGCGATGCGGAACGGGACGTTGCGATGCGGGTGATGGGTGAGCTCGCGCTTGCGGCGCTGAGCGCGCCCAAGGAGGTCGAGGACGAGCCCGAACCGTTCGCAAACGGGCTCTACGCCGCAGCACTTCGCGCCATTGAGCAGCATTGCGCGGATCACGAGTTCGATCCCGCGCGCCTTGCGCAGCTACTCGGCCTGTCGCGCGCTTCGCTTTACCGATTGTTCGGGCGGTATGAGGAAGGCGTCGCCGAAGCGATCTGGGCAGCCCGGCTGGAACACTCGCGCGCGCTCCTGCTGCATGACGCGACACTCTCGGTCACCGACGCGGCCTATCGCTCCGGATTTCTCGATCTGTCCAGCTTTGCCCGGATGTACCGTCGCCGCTTCGGCCATTCGCCACGCGAGGCGCGCGACGCGGCCAGGTGAGCAGTGCTCACCTTACGAATACGCTTAGCGCTTCGACCTGCTCGTGATAGACGTCGATCACACTTTCTCTCGACAGGTATTATTTATCGAACCCCGCTTGATGTTGGCTTATGGTCTTATTGTTCTGATGGTACTGGCCGTTTTAGCGGTGGCGCTTCACCTGCGGCGCAACACCTACACCAATCGAACTGCACGCGACCGTAAGCGTGACAAGATCCGCCGTGAGAAGAGGGGTGCCGAATAGCCGCAGAGAGCGAACTGAATGCAGCACCCAGCAGCGCGCGCCGCTACAGCAGGCCATCTTTTGCCCGAGTTCTATTTCTCTGCATAAAGCTTCGCAGTTCGGCAAGCGGTATCAAGTTCAGTCGGCCCACTTTCACTGCATTGATGTCGCCCTGCCTTATTAGCCGATAGAGCAGGGACGGCGCCATGCCGGTAAGCGTGGACGCTTCGTCGACACGGATACTGATCGGTTGCATTTTTTGGTCGATCATGAGGCCAATTCCTTTGGTCATGGGTGAACTGATACTCCACATTTAATCTCATCTGGTTTGCCCGGGCACCAGTATCTCGCGAGGGCACCAGAGGGCCTCCTGGAGGCATCTCAGGCGGCTCGGGTCGATTCTTGCAGCAAGGCAGATTATTCGTTTCGGCGCGCGCGGATCGACGATGTGAGAGCAGGCAGTGTTTGTTTGGCTGTCAGCCTGCCTCGGCTGCACTCAGAGCAGCAAGGCGCTCCGTGCAAAGCGCGCCTACAAGATTGCTCAGTTTCCCGACCGAGCGTGCCAGCGCATCGAGATCTTCGCGCGTAATCGCGTAGCTCGCCGAATAGCGCGCCTCGACATAGGCGCGTTTCAACCGCTCGAACCGCGCGCGGTCGGCCTTCGTTGCGCGCGGCCAAGCATCGACCAAACGCGGGTCCTTGTCCTCGGCGAGCGAGCGCAGAAACTTGATGTTGTGCGAGCGCGGGAAATACAGCGTCTGCACAAGCAGGAAGCAGATGTAATAGTGCTCGGTGGCCTGATGCAGCAGGAACGCCGCTTTGTTAGCTAACCCCTCCTGCTGGGCGTATCGCGCAAGCTTTAGAAATTCGTCGGCGCTCTCGTGCCATCGTTCACAATACTCGCTCGCCATGCGATGCGCGTCGGCAGCGGTAAGCGGCTTGGGCATTGCCAGTGAATGGCCCGGCAGCTCGTAAAGCGCGATGCCGTCGCGCGCGATGTCGATCCAGAAATACTCGCCGCGCGAGAGGCTGCGGTTCACCTCGTCTAGCGCATGGACGATGATGTTCACCGGGCGTGCGATGCTGGAATCGCGCGCGATCCTGTCCTCGGCGACGTACCAATAGTCCGCGATATCGGTGAGGTCAGCATGGCTGACGACGATCAGCAGATCGAAGTCGGACTGATAGCCATTGTCGGGTTCGTCGACCCAATCCTCGCGGGCATAGCTGCCGAACAGGATGATCTTGAGCACTTTGCCATTGCGTTTGTGCGCGGCGGTTGCAGAACCGATCGCCCTGTCGAATTCCTCGAGCAGGATAGCGCGCACGCGCTCGAGTTCGCGCTGCTGGCGCTCTGGAAGATGATCGGTCTCGGACCTCATTTTAGGTGCCTATCACATCAGTGATTCGGCTGCGAGATGGCGCGCCTTGCGCAGCTGCTCGGCCTGTCGCGCGCTTCGCTTTACCGATTGTTCGGGCGGTATCAGGAAGGCGTCGCCGAAGCGATCCGGGCAGCCCGGCTGGAACACTCGCGCGCGCTCCTGCTGCATGACGCGACACTCTCGGTCACCGACGCGGCCTATCGCTCCGGATTTCTCGATCTGTCCAGCTTTGCCCGGATGTACCGTCGCCGCTTCGGCCATTCGCCACGCGAGGCGCGCAACGCGGTTCGCTGACCCGGGTTCGCCCAACGGCGGCGGCGGACCTGCAGACGCGCCGCCGCGCGGCCCTCACACGAAGCGATTGATGAGATTCTCGAGCCGCTCCTGCTTGCCCGACTTGTGCTTGGGATCGAGGTTGGCGCTCACCGCATGGTCGGCGATGTCGGACAGGCTGGTGCCGTCGCGGTGGATCATCTGGCCCAGCTCACCGTCCCAACCGGCATAGCGCTGCTTCTTGAACGCATCGATGCGCCCGTCGGCGATGATCCGCTCGGCATTGAGCAGCGCCGCCGCGACGACATCGACCCCGCCGATATGGCCGTGCAACAGATCCTCGGCATCGACCGACTGGCGACGCACCTTGGCGTCGAAGTTGAACCCGCCGGTGGTGAACCCGCCCGCGCGCACGATCTCCAGCATCGCCAGTGTCGTTTCCTCGACCGAATTGGGGAATTGGTCGGTGTCCCAGCCATTCTGATGGTCGCCGCGATTGGCGTCGATCGACCCGAATATGCCGAACGCCGCCGCCGTCGCGATCTCATGCTCGAACGTGTGGCCCGACAGCGTGGCGTGGTTCGCCTCGATGTTCACGCACACTTCCTTCTCCAGGCCGTAGCGCTTGAGGAAGCCGTACACGGTCGCCGAATCAAAGTCGTACTGATGCTTGGTCGGCTCGTGCGGCTTCGGCTCGATCAGGATCGTGCCGGTGAAGCCGATCTTGTGCTTGTGCTCGACGACGAGGGCGAGGAACCGCCCGAAATTGTCGAGTTCGCGCTTGAGATCGGTGTTGGTCAGCGTCTCATAGCCCTCGCGACCGCCCCACAGCACATAGTTGGCGCCACCCAGCCGCTTGGTCGCATCGAGCGCCGAGCGGACCTGCAGCGCGGCCCAAGCATAGACTTCCGGATCGGGGCTGGTCGCCGCACCCGCCGCATAGCGCGGGTCGGAGAACAGGTTTGCAGTACCCCACAGCAGCTTGCGCCCGGTCTGGCCCTGCAACGTTTCGAGATGATCGACCGCAGTGGCGAAATTGCGCTGATAGGACGCAACGTCGGTCGCGGGCTCCATCACATCGACATCGTGGAAACAGTAAAAGGGCAGGTCGAGCTTCTGGACGAAGCCCAGCGCCGTCTCACGCTTCTGCGCCGCCGCCTGCGTCGGATCGGGATTGGCGAGCCAGGGGCGCTGAAACGTGCCCGCGCCGAACACGTCGGAACCCGGCCAGCAGAAGGTGTGCCACATGCACACGGCGAAGCGGAGATACTCCTCCATCGTCTTGCCGAACACGACGCGATTCTTGTCGTAGAAGCGGTAGGCGAGCTCATTGTCGCTCTCCGGCCCCTCGAACGCGATCGTGGGGAAGTCGGCGAAATAGTCGGCGGCGGACATTTTAGTGACCTTTCTTGGGCGTGATGCGGGGATAGGCTTGGCGGAACAGCGTTTTGCGCGCGGCAAGACGCTCGATCAGATCGGCTTCGGGTTCGATGCGCTGCGACACCGGCGGCGCGGCGCAGACGCTGGCGGGATCGCCGCCGTCGACGGCGAGCTGGGCGAGCCGCGCGGCCCCCAGCGCTGGGCCGACCTCGCCACCCTTCAGATAGACCAGCGGCACTTCGAACGCGGCGGCGATGATCCGGCCCCAATAGCCCGAGCGCGCACCGCCGCCGATCACCGACAGCTGCGACACCTGCGTCCCCGCATCGCGCAGCGCGTCGAGCCCGTCGGCGAGCGCAAAGGCGACGCCCTCCAGCACCGCCTGCGCCAGCCGGTTCGGATCGGTGTCATTGTCGAGGCCGAGGAACGCGCCGCGCACCCGCGCATCGTTATGCGGCGTCCGCTCGCCCGAGAGATAGGGCAGGAAGAGCTCTTCCCCCGTCCCCGGCCCGGCGGCCTCGGCGCGCGCGAACAGGTCGGCGGCCCCCGCAGCACCCGTCAGCCGCGCCACCCAGTCGATGCACGACGCGGCGGACAGGTGCACGCTCATCTGGTGCCACATGCCCGGCAGGCAGTGGCAAAAGGCGTGGACGGCGCGCGCCGGATTGGGGCGGAACTGGTCGGTCGCGACAAAGATCACGCCCGATGTGCCGAGCGACAGCAGCGCATCGCCGTCGCGCACCACGCCGACCCCGACCGCGCCTGCGGCATTGTCGCCGCCGCCCGCGACCACCGGCACCTGCGGCATGCCCCATAGTTCGGCGACTTCGGGACGCAGCGATCCGGTGACCTCGCTCCCCTCGTACAACTTCGGCATCGCCGCCTGCGACAGGCCGGTGGCGGACAGGATTTCGTCGCTCCAGTCGCGCCGGGCGACATCGACCCACAAGGTTCCCGCCGAATCCGACAGGTCCGACGCCTTGTCGCCGGTCATCATCAATCGGACATAGTCCTTGGGCAGCAGCACGGCGCGGACCTGCGCGAACAACTCCGGCTCATGCTTGCGCACCCACAGCAGTTTCGGCGCGGTGAAGCCGGGCATTGCGATATTGCCAGTGATCGCGCGCAGATCGGGGACCGCCGCCTCCAGCTCGTCGCACTCCAGGTCGCAGCGGCCGTCATTCCACAGGATCGCGGGGCGCAGCGGCTTGTCATCGCCGTCGAGCAGGGTCGCGCCGTGCATCTGCCCGGCAATCCCAACGCCACGGATCGACCGCCGGACCGCAGGATCGATCGCCTGCACCGCAGCGGTGGTCGCCAGCCACCAGGCGGCCGGATCCTGTTCCGACCAGCCCGGTTGCGGCCGCTGAACGGTGAGCGCGGCGGTGCCCTGCCCCGCGACGGCGCCGGTCTCGTCCAGCGCCACCGCCTTCACGCCCGACGTGCCGATATCGATGCCGAGGAACATCAGGGCAGGAACGGGTCGATGGTGGGGATCGTGCCGTCGGGATTGAACTTGAGTTCGGTCACCTTGGCGCTGCGCAGATGGTTTTTCCCGCTGAGCTGGGTGTCATGGTAGAACAGCCACCATTTCCCGCCCCATTCGATGATCGAATGATGCGACGTCCAGCCCTGCACGGGCTTGAGGATATGCCCCTTGAAGGTGAACGGGCCATAGGGATTGTCGCCGATCGCGTAGTTCACGAAATGCGTGTCGCCGGTGGAATATGTGTAATAATATTTGCCGCCGCGCTTGAAGACCCAGGCGGCCTCGAAGAAGCGTCGGTCATGGTCACCGCCCAGCACCGGCTTGCCCTTTTCGTCCAGGATCACGGCGTCGCGCACCGGCTCCGCGAACGTTTTCATGTCGGGGTTCATCTTGACGACCTTGCCCGACAGCGCGGGCTTGTCGTCCTGCATCAGGTCGGTGTCGGACCCGTTGGGATTATAGACGCCGTCCTTCCAGCGCTGCAGCTGCCCACCCCAGATCCCGCCGAAATACATGTAGCTTGTGCCATCTTCGTCGGTGAAGACGGCAGGGTCGATCGAGAAGCTGCCGGGGATATAGTTCGGCTCCGGCGTGAACGGCCCCATCGGATTCTTCGAGGTGGCGACACCGATGCGGAATGCGCCGAGGCCGTTCTTGTCCTTGGACTTATCGCGCGCCGGGAAATAGAGATAATAGGTGCCGTTCTTGTACGCCGCGTCGGGCGCCCACATCTGCTGCGACGCCCAGGGCACGTCCTTCACGTCGAGCGCGACCGGGCCGATCGTCACGGGACCACCGATCCTGTCCATGCTCAGCACGCGATAGTCGCGCATCGCATATTGATTGCCCAGATCGTCGTCGGGCACGCCGGCATCGATATCGTGGCTGGGATAGACGTAGATCTTGCCATTGAAGACATGCGCCGAGGGGTCGGCGACGAAGATTTCGGTGACCAGTGGCTGTTCGCGATAGGCGCGACCATCGGGCGACTTGGCGACAACGGCATTGCCCGCAGGTTCGGCCTGGTTATCGGCGCTTCCGGTGCTGCACGCGGCAAGGCATGCGCCGAGCATCAGGACGGACAGGGTCACGCTTCGCTTCATCTCTCTCTCCTATGGGTCGCATTCGGGTGAGACCTCACCGTTCTGGTAGCGCTAACACCGATTCGGGCCAACAGGTTTTTTGTTGGGGCTGGGCATTGACGGGATCGATGGCGCGCGCGATCGCCGCGCGGATCAGGCGGAGTCCGGGCGGCCTTCGTGCGCCATCGCATCGCGCGTATCCGCGAGCGCATATTCGACCAGCAGCCGCATTGCCTCGCTCGCCGCTTCGCCATCGCCCGTGACAATGGCGTCGAACACACGGGCATGATCGGGAATGGGATCGCGCGGCAGCGCGCGTGTGCGTTGCTTGAACCGCGTCGTCCACGCCACGGCCGCGCCGATCGACGCGCTGATCGCGACCAGCGCGTCATTGTCGGTCGCGCGCAACAATGCATCATGAAAGTTGCGATCGGCCGCCTGTCCCTCCGCCGTCGCCAGCGAATGCCGCCGCATCCCCGCCAGCGCATCGCGCATCCGCTTGATGTCCGTCTTGCTCCGGCGCAGCGCGGCGAACCGGGCGGCAGCGGGCTCGATCACCAGCCGCAGTTCGAACAGGCTGCGGATGAGCCGCGCATCGGGATCGCCGGCAAAGGCCCAGGCAAGCACTTCGGGATCGAGCAGATTCCATCGCTCGCGCGGCAGCACGCGGGTACCCGCCTTGGTCCGGCTTTCGACCAGCCCCTTGGCCGCCAGCACGCGCACCGCTTCGCGATAGGCACCGCGCGACACGGCGAGAGCCTCGGCCGCGGCGATCTCACCAGGCAGCACGTCGCCCGGCTGATACTCCCCCGACAGGATCGCCGTACCAATCTTGTTGGTCACCGCCCCGCGGAGGCGACGGCCCGGCCCGCGCATCCGCGCCGCTTGATCGCCGGTCTGCGCTGTTCCGGCCGCGTGTCCGGCCTCATCCGTTGCCATAGGAACGATCAAGGCCAATGGAGGGGGCAAGTCAACCGCAACCGGCACCGATCAGGGCACGGTTGCAGCCTCGCTGCCGAACAGGCTCGCCGCGCTGTCGAGCAGCACCGTCGGCGCGAACGGCTTGGTCACGACCACCACCCGGTCGAACTGTGCAGGCAGATGCTCGCGCCCATAGCCGCTGACGAACAGGAACGGCACGCCCCGCGCGGCCAGCGCGGCGGCGATCTCATCGACCATTTCGCCCTGAAGATTGCCGTCGAGCAGCGCGCCATCGACCTCTGCGACGCGCGCCAGCTCCAGCGCATCGGACCGCGCCGACGCCTGTCCCGCGACCGTCGCGCCTGCCCCGTTCAGCAGGTCGACCAGTTCGAGCATCACCAGCGGTTCGTCCTCGACGATCAGGAAGCGCTTGCCCGTAAGCAGGGCATGCCGACCGGCGGGTGCCAGCGCGGCGCTGCGGGCGATCGCGCGTTGTGCCGGGCCGAGCCGCGACTTGCCGGTGAACGGCAGGTCGAGCGTCCAGCGCAGTCCGTCGGGCGCATAGGTCGAGGTTGCAACGCCGCCCTCGGCCTTCAGGCTGCGCTCGATCAGCGCGGTGCCAAAGCCGCGGCGCGTCGGCGGCGTGACCGGCGGTCCGCCGCTCTCGATCCATTCGAGCCGCAACGTCGCGCCGCTGACGTGCCAACGCATATCGGCGCGCCCTTCGGGCACCGATAGCGACCCATATTTGTGTGCGTTGGTCACCAGCTCGTGCAGCACCAGCGCCAGATGCAACGCGGGCTCGGGGGCCAGGTCCAGCTCCGGTCCCTCGATCCCCAGCCGGTCGGGCGGTATCGCCCCGATCCGCAACTGCCCCTCGATCAACTCGCGCAATCGCGCCCCCTCCCAGGTCGCGCTGCTCAGCAGCGAGTGCGCCTTGGCGAGCGCATGGATGCGCCCGATAAAGGTCGGCGCGAAATCCGAGGGTCCGGTCGAATGGCGCAACGTCTGGGTCGCGATCGCCTGCACCGATGCCAGCGTGTTCTTCACCCGGTGATTGAGCTCTCCGATCAGCAGCCGCTGCGTATCCTCGCCCCGCTTGCGCGCGCTGACGTCGAGGATCTGGACATTGACCGACGTCAGCCTGCCCGCGGCGTCGTGCAGCGCCGAGCAATAGCATTCGCAATCGAGCATCACCCCTTCGGTGGTCCGCATCCGCAATGGCTGCATCTCGCGCACCCGCTGCCCGCCGATCATGTCGGCGATCAGCGCCGCGAAGGCCGGGCCATGTTCGGGCGCGATCCACTCGAACTCGCACGGGCGGAACCCGCACACCTCGTGCGCGCGCCAGCCGAACAGCCGCTCGGCACCGTTCGACCAGGCGAGGATGCGCTGCTCGCCGTCCAGCTCGACGACCGCGAGCGGCGAATTGTCGCCATGCGCCCTGAGCCGGCCCAGCGCCTCGGACAGCGCATCACGCTGCCGCGCGATCTCGCGGCGGTGCTGGAACAGCTCGACGAAGATGCCGACCTTGTTGCGCACGATCTGCGGATCGACGGGTTTCAGCAGATAGTCGACCGCGCCCGCCTCATAGCCGCGGAACTTGCGCATCTCGTCGGTGGCGACGGCGGTCAGGAACATGATCGGAATGCGCCGCGTCCGCTCGGTCCCGCGCATCAGCTCGGCCAGCTCGAACCCGTCCATCCCCGGCATCTGAACATCGAGCAGCGCGACGGCGAAATCACGGTGCAGCAGCAGTTCGAGCGCCTCGGCCCCCGATCGCGCGCGCACCAGCTCGACCCCCTCCCCGCTCAGCAGCGCATCGAGCGCGGCGAGGTTCTCGGGGATGTCGTCCACGGCAAGGACGGGGACCGGTTCAGGCGGCATCGCGCACCCCCGCCAGTGCCGCCGCATTGCGACGGAAAATCTTTTCGGGGACATCGAAATCGTCGAACCCGTCTGATTGCGACGAGAAGCGCAACGTCTCCTTCGACCCCAGCCCCAGGAACCCGCCGCGCACCAGCGATTCGCCGAAAAGCCCCAGCGCGCGATCCTGCAACGCCCGGTCGAAATAGATCAGCACATTGCGGCTCGACACCAGCTGCGCCTCGGTGAAGACGGAGTCGCTGGCGAGGTTATGCTCGGCGAATACCGCGCGGCGGCGCAGGCTCTTGTCGAACACCGCCGCACCATAGGCTGCGGTGTAATAGTCCGAGAGCGACGACTTGCCGCCCGCCAGCCGGTGGTTCTCGGTGAATTGCTGGATGCGGTCGAGGCCGAAGATCCCGGCTTCCGCCTTTTGCAGCGCCGCCGGGCTGATGTCGGTGCAGTAGAAGATCGTGCGATCCTCCAGCCCCTCCTCGCGGAACAGGATGGCGAGCGAGTAGAATTCCTCGCCATTGGCGCATCCCGCGATCCACACCTTGAGCGAAGGATAGGTGCGCAGATGCGGGATCACGCGCTCGCGCAAGGCCCGGAAATAGCCGGGGTCGCGAAACATCTCGCTGACCTGGATGGTCAGGAACGCCAGCAGCTGTTCGAATACCCCCGGTTCGCGCAGCAGCCTGTGCTGGAGCTGCGACAGGCTCTCGCACCCGAAATGCTGCTGCGCGCGCTCCATCCGCCGGTGCAGCGACGCGCGCGAATAGCCGCGAAAGTCGTAATGAAAATGCCGGTGGATCGCTTCCAGCAACAGATCGAGTTCGATCTCCTCGTGCGGCGCGAACACCTCCTTCATCGCGGCATCCATACGCGCACCAGACTGAGCAGTTTGTCGACGTCGAGCGGCTTGGCTAGATAGTCATTGGCCCCGGCATCGAGGCATTCCTGCTGGTCGCGCGCCATCGCCTTGGCAGTCAGCATGATCACCGGCAGGTCGCGGCCCCAGCTCGCCTTGCGCAGTTCGCGGGTCGCGGTCAGTCCGTCCATCTCCGGCATCATCACGTCCATCAGGACCAGGTCGACCGGCTTCTCGCCCGCCGCCGAGCTTTCCAGCGCGGTCAGCGCCTCACGCCCGTTGCGCGCGATGCGGACATCGACGCCGTGCGGCTCGAAGATGCTGGTCACCGCATAAACGTTGCGAATGTCGTCCTCGACGAGCAGCACGCTGCGCCCTTCCAGCGCTGCATCACGGGTCAGCGACTTGGCGATCAACGCCTGTTGCGGTTCGGGCAGGTCGGACACGACCTGATGGAGAAACAACGTCACCTCGTCGAGCAGGCGTTCGGGCGACTTGGCGCCCTTGACGATGATCGACTTGGAATATTTGCGCAGCCGCAATTCCTCGTCCGCGCTTAGGTCGCGGCCCGTGTAGACGATCACCGGCGGGAAGCCGAGGCTCTCGTCCCCGCTCAATTTCTCGAGCAGGTCGAACCCCGACGCGTCGGGCAGGTTGAGGTCGAGCACCATGCAGTCGAAGGTCTGCTGGCCGAGCAGCTCGACGCATTGCGCCGCCGAATGCGCCTCGATCGTCTCGACTTCGCGGCTGGCGAGCAGCAATTTGACGCTCTCCGCCTGCTGCGCATCGTCCTCGACCACCAGCACGCGGCGCATCCGCTGCGCCATCCGCGCTTCCAGCCCTTCGAGCATGTCGATCAGCTGCTCGCGCTTCACCGGCTTGAACAGGTAACCGACCGCCCCGCTCGACAGCGCGGCCTGGCTGTCGTCGTCGACCGACACGACATGAACCGGAATGTGCCGCGTGCGCACGTCGCGCTTGATCCGGTCGAGTACCGACAGCCCGGTGTGATCGGGCAGGTTCATGTCGAGGATCACGGCATGCGGGATATATTGCCGCGCCATCAACGCGCCCTCGTCCGCCGTTCCCGCGATCAGGCACTGGAACCCCTGTTCGTGCGCGATTTCGCACAGGATGCGCGCAAACACCGGATCGTCCTCGACGATCAGGATGACGCGCGCGTCGCCGGACAACCGCTCACGGTCATCCTCTGCCGGGACCACGCCGCGTTTCTTTCCCGGCTTGGGGTTGGACGGGCGCGCGCGGGTCGGTGCAGGCGCCGGAATTGGCGCGGGGCCGACCGCGACCGGCTCATAGACGTCGGGCAAGATCAGCGTGAACGCGCTGCCCTGTCCCGGTGCGCTCGCCACGCTCACCTCGCCGCCGAGCAGATGCGCCAGCTCGCGCGAGATCGACAGGCCAAGCCCCGTGCCGCCATATTTGCGGCTGACCGTCCCGTCGGCCTGGCGGAACGCCTCGAAAATCACCTGTTGCTGTTCGGCCGGAATGCCGACCCCGGTGTCGCGCACGGTGAATGCGATCCGCCCATCCTCGCGCGCCGCCGTCTCCAGCGTCACCGTTCCGGACTCGGTAAACTTGATCGCGTTCGACACGAAATTCTTGAGCACCTGCTCCAGCCGCTGCGGATCGGTCTCGATCTCGGTCGGCGCGCCGGGCGTGACCGCGACATCGAGCGACAGCCCCTTCGCTGCAGCCGCCGGCTGGAACAGCGTGCGCAGCTTGTCGAGCGTCGGCGCGATCCGGAAGCGGCGCGGCTGCAACTCCAGCTTGCCCGCCTCGATCTTCGAGATGTCGAGGATGTCGTTGATCAGCGTCAGCAGGTCGTTGCCCGACGTCTCGATCGTTTCGGCATGCTTGACCTGTGCGGCGCTCAGGTTGCCGTCGCGATTTTCGGCGAGCAACCGCGCCATGATCAGCAACGAGTTGAGCGGCGTGCGCAGCTCGTGGCTCATATTGGCGAGGAATTCGGATTTGTAGCGGCTCGCGGTTTCCAGCTCGCCGGCTTGCGCTTCGAGCGATGCCTGCGACCGTGCCAGATCGTCGCGCTGGATTTCCAGCTGTCGGGTCTGCTCCTCCAGCTGGGCATTGGTCTGCTCCAGCTCGCTCTGCTGCTCCTCCAGCCGCTCGGCGGCCTCCTGCAACTGGCGACTCTGCTGCTCCAGCTCCTCGTTATTCGCGCGCAGTTCCTCGCTCTGGACCTGCAGTTCCTCGGCCTGTTGCTGCGTCTCTTCGAGCAGTTCGCGCAGCTGGGTGCGGTATTTTGCCGACCGGATCGCGACGCCAAGCTGTTCGGCAACCCGCTCGAACAGCGCCAGCGCGTCGGCGGGAACCTCGCGAAAGCCCAGCTCGATCACCGCATTGGCCGCGCCATCGACGCTGGTCGTGGCGATCAGCAGATTGGCGGGCTTGGCGCTGCCCAGCCCCGACCCGAAATAGAGATAATCGTCCGGCACATCGGTCACGACGAAGTTGCGCCGATCCGCCGCCGCATCCGCCAGCAATCCGTCGCCCGGACCGAAGCGCTCCGGCACGCGCGCATCGGCGGGCACGCCCTGCGTGGCATAGCGCCTGAACCCGTCGCCATTGCGGATGAACACTGCCCCCGCCCGTGCACCGAGATAGTCGACCAGGAATTTGAGCGCGCTGGTGCCGAGCTGGTCGAGCGGCTGTTCGCCGCCCACCGCCTTGGCAAGCCCGACCTGACCGCCCTGCAACCACTCTTCGCGCTGGATGGCGAGGCGGTTGCGCACGAACAGGAATCCGGTGATCGCCAGCAGCCAGGTCACCGTCATGCCGAGCGAGCGGTTGAACACCGCGATTGACGGATCGACCCCGGCAGGGGCGAGCGTGAAGCCGAGAATGGTAAGCAACGTCGCGAGCGCCGCCATGATCGGCGGCACCACCGGTCGCGGCGCAAGATAGGCCAAGACGGTGGGCAGCATGTAGCCGACCCACACCGAACTCCCCAGCGGGTAGTTCAGGTCTGCGACGAACGGTACAAAGAGAAGAACGGCCAGGGCACCATAAAGCCACGCCGTCCGATTGGGCTTTTGCCCGTGCATGCTAACTTTCAACGCCTGATCCCGCCCTTAGCCCCAAAGCGACCAGCCTTAACGAGGCGCGCTGCATTCGGTTCCCGGACGATGATGCATTTATCGGCACCTGCATCTCGCGGTGCCCCCCGCACTGGGGTCAGCGGCGCTCCAGCGATTGAATCGCACGCGCCAGCTGTCCGGCGAGGCTCACCATCGCGCTTTCCTCGCGTCCGTCGATTCGAAGCTCCAGTCGCGCGTCGATCCCGATGTTGCGGCGGCGACGATAGTCCGCAGTTCCCTCGAGCGACATGCGCTCGACCGGGGCAGCGTCGAGCCGCGACTTTCGCGGTCGATCGGGTGACAGGTTCCAGACAGCAGGCGGGACTGGAATGACCGGGAGGGCGTGGGCGTCTGAAGATGTCGGGATGTCGATCGCGGTAAGCCGTGCGAGATACCTGTCGCCCGTCATTCCTGTGTCGCGCGGGGGCAATGCGACCGGGCTATACCGCTCCTCGATGGGCTCACCCCCGCCAACGCGCGCCTCGGCCATCAGCATGCCACGACTGTCGGTCGCGATGGCAGCCGTCGTGACCGGCTCAACGAGCCCGTCGCGTGCCAGCGCCGGCCCCGCAACCAACGCGGGACACAGCGCCACGATCATCCAGTTTCCCGACACCACTGCGTTCCCCCGATCAGTGATGCGCAGAATGTGCCGGATTCAACCGGGGTGTGCAATCATTGCCCGCCAGTCCGCTCGGTCTGCCAGCTGAACCGCAGGGCGGAGACCGCGCTCGGCTTCTTCGCGGGACCGCTGCGGGTCGTCGATCCGACCAAAGCGGAATCGATCAGCTCCTCGATCCCCGTGCCTGCGCCGCCATTGTTGCGCATCCGCGTTCCCGCAAGCGTCGGCCCGGCGGCGGTGGCGCAGGCCGCGCCGTCCTCCGGCCCCGGCACCACCGGGCATTGCGCCAGCCGCGCATAGCTCGCCGGGACGCCGTCGGTGACGTCGCTGACCAGCAGCACCAGGTCGTCGCGCAGGTCGCCGCCGGGGCTGGCGTCGGTCAGGCTGTATTGCAGCACGCCGCTCTCCCCCGCGCGCAATCGGGTCGGGTTGTCGGCCTTGATCTTGTATCGCCCGTCCTGCCCATCGAACAGCAGAATGCCGCCATCGGGAGAGAAGATCAGCGGGTTCACGTACAGGTCGGACTTGCCCGTGTTGGTCACCTTGATGAACAGCCAGTCGCAGCGCTGGAACCGGAAGCCGCCCACCTCGCTGCCGTCACCGCCGATGCGGCGCGCATCCTTGTCGACTGCATAATAGTCGGCGGTCGTATCGGGGCAGGCGGCGCCTGCCGGAAGCGCCTTGGGCCGCCCGACATAGAATTCGACCGACACGTTCTTCGCCGGATCCTCGCCCGGCTCACCCGTCGCGAGCGCGGGACTCGCCAGTACCCGCTGCAGGCGGCTGAACCGCGTTGCCTTGACCAGCGCGCCACCGATCGCGAAGCGCACGCGGATCGTCGGGGTGCTGCCGCCCTTGGCCAGTTCGGCGGCGAGATCGATCGCGCCAAAGTCTGCGGTCACCTGCCCGGGCGGCTGGGTCAGCGCCAGCCTGTCGCCGTTGAACGTCAGCACCAGATCCGCTGCCTCGCCCGGCTGGACGAAGGTCGCACCGACATCGGCGGGCTTGATCTCCTTGAGCGCCGCCAGTGCCGCCGCCTGTGCCGCGCTGGGGCTGGCGGGGGCGGCGGGCAGCGCGATGCGATAGTCGAGCTGGACCGGCTGCTGCTCGATCGTCGCGATCAGCCGCACCTCACGCGACAGCGGCTTGCCGTCGATGTCGCGGACATCGTTCCACGCCTCCGCCGGGATGTCACCGAACGCAGTCGGGACCAGGATCGCCTTATACGCATCGGCCCGTTCGACCCGACCGTAGAGGATCACCTTGTCCCCGGTCGGCGCGGCGAGCGCGAGGCCGACGATCGCCCCTTCGATCACGCCCTGCAGCTGGCCTGCGCTCATCTCCAGCCGTTCCAGCTTCACGGGATCGGTCGACTTGGTGTCGGCGGTGAACACGCGCGCGGGCTTGTACACCGCCCAGCTGCCTGCTCCTGCGGTCGCGCCACTCTTGACCAGCCCGCCCATCAGCGGCCGGTCGATATCGCCGTCGAATTCGGGGCGCGGTGCCTTGGGGTGCTTGTCGGTTCCGGCAGTCACGCGGTTGGCGAGGTCGCGATAGGAATAGACGCGCGGGTTGTTCCAGTTCGCCATCGCATAGACGGTGAGCAGGCCGTGCGGTGCCTGCTCGGCGGGATCCGCAAAGGCGGGGGCCATCGCCTGACGCGCCTGCACCGCCGAGGGTGCAGCCATCATGCCGACATAGGCGCCCCAGCCCGCTCCGCCCTTCTTGGTTTCGCCCGCCAGATCGCGGACAGAATCCGGCATCGCTGACCGCGACGAACTTGCGCGGCGGCAGCTTGAGCTTCGCCTCGATCGGCTCGGGCGGAGGCGCGTTCGCGTCCCGCTGCGAATCCCCGGAATGGCAGAAGTCGGCGATGAAGGTGACGTTGCCGCCCTTGGACCGGATCGCGTCGATTGCCGCGCCGATCTCGTCGTCGAGGATCGCATTCTCGACCTTGGTGTAGTTCGCGTCGGGCGCGCCGGTGTCATAGGGCAGGAACACCTCGTCGCGCCCGTCCGGCTCAGACCCGGCGACCGCCTCGACCTGTTGCACGCCATGGCCGGAGAAGCTGAGCAGCACCTCGTCGCCCGCCTGGGTGTCGATCGCCGCGCGCTTGAGCGCGCCGAGGATATTCTCGCGCGTCGCCAGTGCGTCGATCTTCAGGCTGGTGGCGCGCAGTCGTGGGTTCCCCTTCGACGCGAGCAGTTCGGGCGACGGCTTGTCGGCGAGCAGGATGATGTCGTCGCGCTTGGCCCCGGATCGCATCAGCGTCTCGGCGATCAGCACCGCGTCGTTGTACGTGCCGAGCAGCGGCGAGGCGATGCCCTCGCGATAACCCGCCACCGCGACGATCACGGCGCGAATCCGGCCCTTGGCCTCTGGCGCGGACGCGGCCGACGGCGCGGGGGGCAGGCCCGCCGCGATGAGCCCCAGGGCTCCGAGCGCCAGCATGATCTGCCTCAACATCGTCCGTCCCCTTCAGTTCGAAACGAGGATCGCGCGCGTCCACACGCGGCCCTTGTTTTTCAACGTGATACGATATTCCTCGGTGCGGCCCGGAGTCCAGCGACACAGCAGGTCGCGGCGCGCGAGTCCGGACGTCACCGGAGGACGATCGGTGCATGCGACGCGGCCCGCAGCATCGGTCACCGCCAGTTCCAGCGCCGCGTCGCCATCGCCGCGCACCCGCACCAGCGCCAGCCGCCCGCCCTCTGCCCGCGCGCGCATGGTCAATGTGCGCTCGGCGGGCAAATCATGGGTATAGACGATTGCGGCAGGCAGGAATCCGCGGCTCGCCTCGGCCTGCGCTTCCTCGATCGCCGCGATCTTGTCCGCATCGCCCCCGGCCCAGCCGCGCGCCTCGACAAGCAAAGCTGCGGGCGCGGTGACGGGCAATTGCTCGCTCGCGCTGGCGCGGCCGATCACCATCGGCGCATTCTCCGCCTGGACCAGCACGAAATCGCCGCTGTCCAGCATCCGCGCGGCGACCATCATCATATCGACATCGCGATCGGCGCGCGCGCGCGCGATCAGGTCGCGGACCAGCTCGGCGCGGGCGATCACCGCATCGGGCGGCGTGGCCTCGACATGGCCGTCATGCGCCACCGGCGCTGCGGCGACGGGCAGTGCGGCGAGCAATAGGGCTAAGGGCATCATCAGGCGCATCGGTCTGGCGCAATTCCTGCAGGTTCGAACGAGCCGCATCCTGGCCCTGCGCCCAGTCTGGCGCGACCGACAGGGTCTGACAATCGGGTCACCGCGTCGCGCCCATCCGCCACGCCGCCTCGACCTGTCGCGCAAAGATCGGCGCAAAATAGCGCAACTCGGCCTGCGCACCGGCATCGTAACCGCGAAAGCTGGCGATCCGCCGTTGCACACCCAGCGCCGCGCGGGCGTAGAATACCCGCGCCTCGCCAGGGCTGCGGGTCCGGGTCACCTCGCCCATCGCGACTGCCGCCATGATCGCGTCCATATTGTCCCAGATTCCGGTCAGCGCATGGGCGATCACCGCGCGGCGCAGATAGGGCTCCGCCTCGCCCTCACGCCCCAGTTCGCGCAGGGTCATGCCGAGCGCGACCAAAACCTTGCGCGTCTGCAAATGGTCGCGCCCGAACTGCGCCTCGTGCAGCGCCAGCGATCGCCGCAATGCCACCTCCGCCTCGGCGTGACGCCCCTGCCCCAGCAGGCCATAGCCAACCGCCATCAACGCGCCCGCGAGCGACGAACTGGCCTCCGCGACACCCGAATCGACCAATTTCAACGCGCGATTGAGGCTTGCCTCCGCCTCCGCATGCCGCTCGAGCATTGCGAGGACCAGGCCATGTTCGATCAGCACGCTGGCCACCGCATCGGGCGGTGCATCGGGGGTCGCGGTAAGGATGGCTGCGGCGCGGCGTAAAATCTTCTCGGCCTCAACCGCGCGATCCTGCGCGATCAGCATGATCGCCAGCCGTGAATTGATCAGCGCAGCGGTCGGCCCATCGGCGCCCTCGAACCGCATCACCGCGACCAGCGCGGCGCGGAGCAGCACCTCTGCCTCCCGGTCTCGTCCGCGCGCCTGGAGCAACATCCCCAGCGCAATCTGCGCCCCGACATGCTCCTCGCTGCCGGGCGTCGCGGACCGCAATGTGGCGCGCGCCTCCGCCTCGAACTGCGCGGCCTGATCGACCGGCGGTACGCTCTGCGCGGCTGCCGGGGCAGCCGCTAGTCCGAGCGCGATGCCAATCAGCGTCGTGCGCACGACGCCGGAGGAGCGCCGCGCCGCCACCTCACTTGCCCGGATCGCCGACCAGCGTGAACGCCGCCCAGTATTTGGGGCTGACGAACTGGCCCGTCCCTTCGCTGCGCACGGTCTTCATTGCCGCCTGTAACGCGCGCGCGCGCCCAGCGACATCGCCCTTCTGGATGTTGCCGAAGGTCTGCTGCATCAGCAGCGAGGTCGCTGCGTCGCTGACCGCCCAATGACTGACCAGCAGCGATCGAGTGCCTGCCTGGAAGAATGCGCGGGCGAGGCCCGACAAGCCACTCGCGTCCTTCCCGTCTCCCGCAGCAGTGTTGCACGCCGACAAGACGACGACATCGGCGGGGATCTTGAGCTCCGTCACTTCGGACATGGTAAGCAGCCCGTCGTCAAGTTCCGTGGCCTGTTTGGGCGGGGTAAACACAAGGCCCGGTTCGGCGTTGTCACCAACCTCGGTCGCGAGCAAACCGTGGGTCGAGAACACGACAAAGCGCGCTCCAGATATTGCCTTACTCGCCTTGACCGCCGTTTCCGTCGCAGCATCCCCGATCACCACGGTGGATTGCGTCCCGAACGACTTCTGCAGACTTTCCAGCTCTGCCTTAGCCTGCGGCAGATAGGCCAGCGCGCGCAGCTTTTCCGGATCGGCGAGCTTGCCCTTGTACATCTGGCCGGCCAACCCTGGGGTCACGCTGCGCCCGGTCTCAGGAGTATAGGCCCCGGCAAGCGTCGGTGCCCCATAAGCGGCAAGCGTAATCCCGCCGCCGCGCACCTGCGCGTAGCTGGCCGAACCGGCGCGAACGTCGCAGCCGGGATGGGCATCGGACGGCTTTTCGATCAGCAAACAGCGCAGCGAGCGCAACGCCGACACCGAGGGCAGCTCGGCCAGCGCATATTTGTCGATCAGCCAGGGGCTACCCGCGACCGCCGCCGGGTCGGTGTCCGATCCTTCCGGCGGCGCGGTGACGAGCAATGCCAGCGGAAGCGAGGTGAGCGGGCCGCTGACATTGGTCAACAGCACCTGCTTGCCCTTCAGCACCCCTTCGACCGGCGCGATCAGTTCCTTGTAAATCTCATGTGCGAGCTTGCGGTCGAACGCCTTGCCCTGTGGAGCGACGGCGGCGGTACCGGTGCCGGGCGGCGGCTGACGGCCCGATCCGCGCGCGCCGTCCACTTCCATGCTGGCACGCAGTAGATTGACCTTGGCGGCCAATGCGTCCTGTTTCATCGCTTCCGAGCGCGACCAGGTCGATCCCTCGCGCGTCACAGCCCAAGTGTAACTGGCGTCGTCGGACACGAGGATGACGACCATCGCCTCATCGGGGTTGAGCAGCTTCTGCACGGCGGCGATGTCGAGCGCCTTGGGGCGCGTCATGTCGAAATATTGGGGGAAATCCTTCGCGATCTTCGCTTCGATCACATCGACCTCGGCGCGCAGCGCGGCGCGGCGCTGGGTCAGCGCGCGACGTTCTTCCTCCGGCACCTGCGCGCCGCGTTCGATCAGCGCGCTGAACTGGCGATCGACCGCCTCCATCTCGGCAAGTTTCTTGTCGCGCTCCTGCTCCAGGACCGCGAGCGGACCGCCGCCCGCTGCAAAGCGCGCGGTGGTGCGGTCGAGCGCGGCTGCCGCGCCGGAAATCTGGGCATATTGCGCCGCCTCGAACGCCTCTGACCGCAGCACTTCGGGCGACGGCACCGGCTCGATCTTGATGTCGGGCGTGGTCTGGGCGGACAGCAACGCTGCAGCAAGCGGCAGGGCAACCGCGCACTTGAGTCTCATGGACGGGTTGGTGCGCGGCATCACTTGCTCCTTGTCAATTCGTCACCAGCGCCACGCCGGTGCCGGTCTCCCCAAGATTGATCGCCTGAATCGAGAAAGGGCCAGTCCAGATCGGATTGACCCGGCAATAGAGGGTCACGTTGCCGGACATGTCCTGACAGGCCAGGCCTCCATTTTCATCGAAGACCTTGAGCGCCAGCGGAGTCGCCGAATCCCGGCGCATCCCGATCACCTTGGGTTCGCCCCCGCGAAACGTCGCGCGGACGGTCCAGACCGTCTTGGCCGGCACATATTGGGTGGTGCGGATTGAGTTGCATGGACACACGATACCCTTGCCCGCGTCGGCACGGGCGGTCTCGATTTCGGCAAGCAGATCCGCGTCGCCCGCGGCGAACTGGGCCGCCTCGGCAAAGAGATCGGCGCCGGTCAGCGGCTTGGCGCTGCCCTCCGCCTTTGCCCCGCTGTCCAGCGTTCCCTTGTCGGTCCCCTCCTTGACCGGAGCGGATTCGACAATCTTCGCCGCGACGATCATCGCGCGCGCATCCTTGGTCGCGCGCGCATAATCGGCGAGGCGATAGCCGAGCACCAGCGCCTCCGCAGCTTCTGAGCCTTCGTTATCGGGTAAAATCTTGGGTGCCGGATCGGCAAGGTCGCGGATCTGGGCCGTCGCGGGTCCAGCGGCGAACAGGGATGCAGTCGATATCACGGCTGCCAGCAGAAGTTGCCGGGCGGTGATCAGAGTCCGGGAGCGCATCACGTCCTCCCCATCGACGCGCGGCAAGGCCGCTGCGTGCTTGAGAAAGCTACCGCCCCGGGATAAGTCCGCACCCCGGGGCGAGCAGCCGTTTCGCTTAGTTGGTCACCAGCGCAGCGCCGGTGCCATAGGCACCATAGTTGATCGTCTGGACCGAGAACGGGCCGGTCCAGATCGGGTTGACGCGGCAGTACAGCGTCACATTGCCCGACATGTCCTGGCAAACCAGATTGCCGTTCTCGTCGAAGATCTTCAGGCCGACCGGGGTCGCCGAGTCACGGCGCACGCCGACGACCAGCGGCTCACCGCCACGGGCAGCGAAGCGGACGGTCCACACGGTGTTGCCGGGGACATACTGGACGGTGCGAATTGCGCCGCCCACGACACCGCGCGATGCTTCGGCCTGAGCTTCCTCGACCGCAGCGACAATGTCGGCGTCACCCGCAGCGAGCGTCTTCGCCTCGGCGAACAGGTCGGCTGCGGTGGTCACCTTCGCGGTGCCGGTACCCTTGCCGGTGCCTTCGATCTTGCCCTTGTCGGTGCCTTCCTTGACGGTGACCGAGTCGACCATCTTGGCGGCGACGATCATCGCGCGCGCATCCTTGGCGGTGCGGGCATAGTCGGCCAGGCGATAGCCCAGCGCCAGCGTGTCGACAGCCTTCGAGCTTTCGGTCGCCGGCACTTCCTTGTCACCGAGGTTCGTGC
Source organism: Sphingomonas sp. J315 (assembly GCF_024666595.1). Lineage (NCBI taxonomy): Bacteria > Pseudomonadati > Pseudomonadota > Alphaproteobacteria > Sphingomonadales > Sphingomonadaceae > Sphingomonas > Sphingomonas sp. J315. The sequence goes on from NZ_CP088296.1 coordinate 1,133,869, forward strand.
CCTTCTTGTCCTGCGCGACCGACGGCGAGGCCAGCATGCTTGCGGCAACCAGTGCCATCGCCATCTTCTTGTTGAACTTAACCATTACCTATGTCTCCTCACTCTCCGGGCCTGCTCCCAAGCCGGCCTCGCGAACTGATCCCTCGATCAGGCAGGTTCTTCTTTAATGTGGCCCCCGCCCGCGCGACACTAACAGTTTCAGTCCTTGTTTCCATATCAAACTTGCCGCGAAGTCTCTGATTCGTGACAGTTTAGAATGGCTTTCGCCACTATTCGGGCGGTTTCCGGTTACATGAACGCGACTCCCGGCCCAAGCCTACCCAAGATGGGAATGCGCCGGGACTTGCCCGGCGCATCCCAATCACCGTTCCAGCTTGAGCTGTACCAGGCTGTTGCCGCGCGCGACGAACAACACTGCGCCACCCGCGATATTCTGGAAGGCGCGGGCAAGTTCCGCAGCGCTCTGGACTTGCTCGCCATTGACCCCGACGATGATGTCGCCGACCGCCAGGCCCGACCGCGCCGCAGCCGAACCGGGCTGAACCGTTGCGACGACCGCGCCGCGCAGCTGCTGTGGCACCTTGTCGGTCGCGTTGACGTCGCGGAACGTCGCGCCGAGTGCCGCCAGTCCTGCCCCGCCGGTCGAAGGCCGCGTGACCGCAACCGGCCGGGGTGCCTCGACCGTCACCTGCGCCGTCCCGGTCGAGCCGCCGCGCCGATAGCCAAGCGCGATTGTCTTGCCCGGTTCAAGCACGCCCAGGATCGCGGTCAGGTTGCCCGGGCCCTCGATCGACCGGCCATCGGCGGAGGTGATGATGTCGCCCGACTTGAGGCCCGCCCTGGCCGCCGGACTGTCGGGCGAGACTTCGGCAACCAGCGCGCCGCGCGTCGATCCGCTGCCCGCCGCCTCGGCGGTGACCGGGCCGACCGTCACGCCGATCCGCCCGCGCTTGACGCTGCCGTTGCGGCGCAGCTGGTCGGCGACCGCCATCGCCATGTTGATCGGAACGGCAAAGGCGATGCCGCTATTGTCCCCTGACTTGGACCAGATCGCAGTGTTGATGCCGATCAGCCGCCCGCGACTGTCGATCAGCGCGCCGCCCGAATTGCCACTGTTCACCGCCGCATCGGTCTGGATGAAATCCTGAAGCCCGTCGCCGATTCCCGTGCGCCCCAGGCCGGAGATCACGCCCATGGTCAGCGTCTGGTCGAACCCGAAGGGGTAGCCGATCGCGAAGGCGAGGTCGCCGACCTCGATCCTGCCACTGTCGCCCACCTCGATCGCGCGCAGCCCGGTCGCCTTGACGCGGAGCAGCGCGATGTCGGTCTGCGGATCGCGGCCGACCACCTCGGCATCGACGACGCGGCCGTCATGGAGCTGGACCTTGAACGCGGTCCCCTTCTCGACGACGTGGTTGTTCGACAGGATTTCGCCGCGCGCCGCGTCGATGATCACCCCCGACCCGCTGCCGATCGGCTGGGGAGCGCCCTGCGGTGCCTGACCCTGCGGTCCCGCCTGCGCCGATGTCGTCTGCCCCCGGAACGGATCGCCTTGGCCTTCGCGCGACGCGGTGCGCTCGCCGTCCTGCTGCTTGTGGCCGAGCACGATCACCTTGACCACGCTCGGCGCAACCGCCTTGAGGTCGCGGGCATAGCTATAGACGCCGCGCTCGCTGTCATAGGGTGCGGTCTGTGCCGCCGCGCTCACCGTGAGCGGCGGCGTGCCCAGCATCGCGATGGCGGCGACCCCGGCGAGCAGCCGTCCGTGAAAACTAGACCTCATCATGTCCCCTTTCCCTCTGGTTCTGATCTACATCGTCCTGCGCGGGCAATGTGATTTCGATGCGAAACCCGCCCGCGCGATTGAAAGCATGAACATTGCCGCCCGCGCGCAGCGCGACGGTGCGGACAAAGGCGAGCCCCAGCCCGTGGCTGTCCGCCCCGCCGCTGGAATAGCCGGGCTCGAAGATCCGCTCGGTCCGGCTCGGTTCGATCCCCCGGCCCGTCATTGTCGACCGCGACGGTCACCGTATCGTCCGATCGCGTGACCGCACAGCGGATCGTCGATTCAGGGGTCGCGAACTTAACGGCATTGCCCAGGACATTCTCGACCATCCGGTCGAACAGGTCACCCGCCACGCAGACCCGCGCGTCGACCGCGTCCAGTTCAAACTCCAGATCCTTGTCGTCACCCAGATAAACGAACATGTCGTCGATCAGCTGGCGGATCCGTGCGCCGGGATCGACACTGTCCGCCTCGTGCCGTCGCGACACTTCGGCGTCGATGATGCCGAGCAGCATGCGGCAGCGCTTGTCCATCGTCACCAGCTTCGCGTCGGCGTCGGCGATCAGCGGCTCGCCCGGCACCTTGAGCGCGAGCGCCTCGAGATGCTTGCGCGCGACCATCACCGGCCCGCGCAGATCGTGCGCGACATGGCGGTGGAGCCGCCTGAGGCCACCGATCATATCCTCTGACCGCGCCAACAGCGCGTTGAGATGCTGGGCCAACAGCCGAAACTCGGGTTGGCCCTCGTCCACAGGGGCGCGCTCGGCAAAGCCGGTGCGGTCGGCGCGGTCGAGCAGGGCGTTGAACGCATCGAGCCGGGTACGCCACCCGCGCATCAGCGCCCAGGCAAGCAATCCGGCAAGCAGCAGGAAGCCGAAGCCGACCCCCGCGGCAAGCAGATAGGCGCGCGTCACCAGCCGTGGATCGGGACTGAATATCCGCGCGCTCAGAAACGCGCGGCCATCGCCCAAATCGACGACGGTGCCGACTGCGGTCGCATCCGCGCGCTGGCATGCGGTCCCGGCGGGAACGCGCAAGCGCACCTCGCCCTTGCCCGCCGGCCAGTCGAGCCGGGGCGTGCCGGTCAGCGCACCATCCGCTCCGCGATAGAGGAACAGCGCCCGCGCCCGCTCGCCGCTGTCGCAGCGCCCGCCATCGGTCGCCTGTGACGCGCGCGCCGCGACCATCGTCAGGATTTCGGCATCGCGCTCCTCGACGGACAGGCCCGGGGCAAGGCTGTCGATCTTGCTCGACAGCACCGCCGCGTCGGCCTGCGCCCGCACCATCGCCACCTCGCGCGCGTTCATCGACACCATCTGCAACAGGCCGAGCGTCAAGCCGACCAGCGCGACGGCGGCGAGCGCGCCGATCACCAAAGTGGTACGAAGCGGAAGCCAGCGGAGCATGCGAACTAGCGGCCACCCTCCATACCCGCCAGGTTGCGCAACGCGAAACCCTGCGCCCAGATATTGGTCACCAGCGGATGGCAGTCGTCCGGAATGTCCGGGCATTGCCGCTTGAGCGACTTGCGCAGCCGCTTGATTGCCTGATCGACGGTGTTGGCGAACTCCTCGGGGAAATGGCTCCACCCCTTGCCGATCCAGCAGCGGTCCCACAGCATCGACTGGCTCAGCGGATTGCCACGTTCCTTGTACAGCTCGACCAATATGTCCGCCTCGCGGCTGGTCAGCTGGAGCAGACGTCCGTTGCACCGCACGTCCTTGGTATCGGCATCGACCTCCAGCGGCGCGCAGGTCCACCCCTTGCTGCGCATCGTCGGCTTGCGGCGGCGCAGTTGCGCGGCGACACGCGCGACCAGTTCCTCGCTGGTCGCGGGCTTGGGCACATAATCATCGGCACCGCGCGCGATCAGGCCATGGATGCGCTGTTCCTCGCCCCCGAGCAGCGAATAGACGAGCGCGGGAACATCGGGATCGGTCTTGAGACCATTGGGGCGACGGCGCACCCGGTCGAGCACCTCGAGCCCTTCGATCCCCGGATTGATCCGGTCGAGCACCAGCACGTCATAGGCGTTGACCTCCAGTGCCGCGAGCGCGGCGTCGCCGGTCTCGAACAGGTCGACACTCTCGCACCCGGCGGCTTCCAGCGCGGCCTTCATTTCCGCGCCGATCTCGTCCTCCAGGATGAGTGCGCGACATCCGGCAAAGGTGTCGGCAATGTTCTGCGCGGCTTCAGCGTCCAGTCTCAACTTACTCATCGTCACACCCTCCGTCACAACGGTCCCCGCGGAAAGCGGCGCGGCACGCCGGGGCGCCGAGCCTTGGCCGCTTCGGCGCTGAGCGGGAGCGCGACATGCAGCGTCCCCTGTCCCGCGCGCTGGATGCGCAGCACCGCCACATCACGCTTCGATGCCTTGATCGCGGCCATTGCCGCAGCCGCGTCGCGTGGCGCGACGCCATCGACCGCCAGCAATTCGTCGCCCTCGTACAAGCCATACATCTGTCCGATCGAAGCCTCCTCTACCTTGCCGACCAGAACGCGCGCACCATCCGCACGCAGCGCGAACCCCAGCGTGAACGGCCCTGCGGCAGCCCCGCTCATGTCCATGGCCAGTGCCGCGACCTTGCCGCGCTCGCCGGCGAGATCGTCGTCGGCCTCAAGCGGGACCGCGAGCGCAACCGACTTGCCGTCGCGGACGATCTCGACCCTGACCTTGTCGCCGGGCTTGCTGTCGATCAACGCCATCGACAGATCGCGCACGACCTCCATCTTGCGCCCATCGACGCTCAGCAGCAGATCGCCGATCTTGAGCCCGCCGCGCGCCGTCGCACCATCGCTGACCGCATCAATGATCAGACCCGTCTTGCCCGGAGCGCCCAGCGCCTCGGCCATCCCGGCATCCGCGCTGCTCGCGGTGACGCCCAGCCGGCCGCGCACGACCTTGCCATCGGCGACAAGCTGGGGTGCGATCTTCGCTGCCAGTTCGGCAGGAATCGCAAGGCCAATGCCGATGTCGAAGATGGTCTCGGGCGGCGTTGCCGTATTGATACCGATCACTTCCCCCTCCTCGGTGATCAGCGGCCCCCCACTGTTACCCGGGTTGAGCGCCGCATCATGCTGGATGAAGTTCACCGGCCATGCGACGTCATAGGCGCGGTCATAACCGCTTATGATCCCGGAAGTAACCGAGAAACGGTTGCCCATCGGGTTGCCCAACGCGAAGACCTTTGCGCCCAGCGGCAACTTGGATGACTTCGCCAGTTTGAGTACCGGGAGTGGCCCGTCTGCCTCGATCTTGACGATCGCAAGATCGGTGCGCCCGTCACGTCCGATCACCTTGCCCTGGTAGCGCTTGCCATTGGCAAAGGTGACTTCGACCGTATCGAGTTTCGCGACGACATGCGCGTTGGTGAGGATCAGGCCCGAGGCATGGATCACGAAGCCGGAGCCGCCCGCCGCCTCGGTATCGCCATTCTGCTTGCGCGCGGCCTCGTCCTGCGGGCTGATCGCGACCACCGCCTTCATCGCGCGGTCGATGGCAGTTTCATCCTGGGCGGGCGCGGCCACCTTGGGCGTATCGGGCATCGCCGCTGCCCGCGCGGTGGTCGGGAGCGCAACACCAAGACAGAGCGCCGCGCCGAGGAACCAGCCGAGTGTGCGGCGGGTCAGGTTCACGGATGGATTGGGGTTCATGGAAGTTCCGGATACTGACTTCAGATGCCCCTTTCCTGTCATTTGGTTCAGGTGAAAGCGACGGTCAGGATCAGACGGACGGGGTCAGCGGGCGGGCTTTGCCAGGCTCCAGGCTGCGCGGACCTGATCGCGGAAAACATGCGTGAACCGCCCCATCTCCGCCTGTGCGCGGGTGTCGAATCCGGCCCCGGTCGCCATCCGCGCCAGCGCCTGGCCGCCCGCCTCGCGCAGTAGCGTCCGCGCCAACGGCAGCGCGCCGGATTGTCCGATCAGAAAGGCACCATAGCTTCCCCCAGCAGGATGCGCTGGACATGATCCGGACGGAACGCTGCACGCGCGTCGGCATCTGCGCGCGCATACCAGAGGCGCGCCTTGGCGGAATCGCCTTCCTGGTCCGCAAACGCCGCAAGGCTTCCTGCGGACTGCACGGCGATCTGTTGTCCTTGCACCCCGAGCGACTTTGCTGCTGCATAATTGGCGTCCAGTAGTGGTATCGCCTCACGGCGCCGACCCGCAGCGCCCAACGCGACCGCCAGATTGTTACGCGCCATCACCGCGCGCGCATGTGCGGGCCCGAAGGCGCGCTCGGCATAGCTCAGCACCTGGCGCTGCACATCGATCGCCTGCCCGGTTTCGCCGAGACGGGCGAGGACGGTCGCAAGGTTGGTCAGGATCGCGATCATCTCGTCTATATTTGCAACGCCGGACGCCTTGATCACTTCGACAGACCGGCCAAGCATCTCCGCTGCCGCCTCGATCTGGCCCGACTCCAGCAAGACAAGACCGAGATTATTATATGCCAGCCCGGTGAAATTGCTCGCCTCCCCAAAGAAGCGCAGCCGAACCGCGAGCGCCTCGCGCGCAGCTGCCTCCGCCTCGCGATATTCGCCGGTGCGGACCAGCAGGACGCTCAGGCCCGACAGGCTGTCGGCCAGATCGGGGCTGTCGCCCTCCGCGCGGCGCATCGCCACCGCCTCCCGCCACAGGGCGACCGATTCCTGCGTCCGATTCTGCTGCTCGAGGCAATGCGCCAGCGCCTCGCGCGACCGGATTGTCTGGCTCGCGCCCGGCCCCATCAGCGCCGACAGCCGCGCGATCGAAATGCGCAGCGTCGCCTCTGCCTCGGTCAGTCGTCCGAGCCGCGTCAGCGCCGCCCCTTCCATCATCCGGAACACCGCGCCTTCGATCGTGTCGCCTGCCATCTCGACCGCACGACGCGCGAGCGGCAGAGCCTCGGCGTGCCGACCAAGCATCACCAGATTGTTCGCGCGACGACCGATGTAAGTGGCGAGCGCCGGGTCGCCCGCCAGGATCTTCTCGGCACTCGCCAGCGCTGCGACGAACGCCGGCTCCGCCTCGCCATGCCGCCCCAACCGCTCCAGCGCGGCCCCCAGGGTGAGGTTGGCCAGCGTCGACATGCCGGTCGATCCGTCGAACGTCTCTCCGATCGCGACGGCCCGGCGCGCGACAGCCACCGCCTCCGCCGTTCGGCCAGCCTCGCCCAGGACGACTGCGAGGCTCGATACCAGCAATATGCAGGGGCGCTGTTGCTCGGGCGTCGCCGCATCTCCGCCATTCGCGGCAATACACGCTTTCGTATCCGGCTCGATCAGCGCGAGTGCCTTGCGCGCATCGCCCGCATCCATCGCGGCGTCAAATTCCGGGCTGGTCTGGATCACGTCGACCTCGACCGCTGCCGGTTCGGCATCCTGGATGGTCAGCGCGGCGGCGGCGAGCAGCAATGGGTAGATCATCCCGTCCCCCTCGCAACGAGCTTCGCGCTCCGGACCGATCAATGCAAGCGCTACACGCCGGGATCGGTGGACTGGAATATCGTGCTGGGGCCGCCGTGCCGGTATCTATCGCGCGCTGGCGGCACCGCGTACCGGCCCGATCAGCCAGGCCAGGACGATGCCGAACAGGAAGTTCGACGTTCCGACCTCGATCGCGTGAACCAGCCGGACATCGCCCGGCATATATGGATTCTCGGGAAGCAGCGGGGCGATGCCCCCGATCACCGAAAAGGCAAGTCCCAGCACCAGCGGAGCAGCGCGCGGACCGGTACGCAGCCAGAGCCACGCCGCTGCGACGAAGATCAGCGCACGCGGCACCTGCAGCAGTGCGACCAGCCATTGCGGCGGCAGCATCTCGGGCGTGTAGAAATGCGCGAGATGGGGCCAGGCGATCGTCCCGGCCGTGAAATAGAGGACGATATAGGCGGCTATCACGCCGAGCAGCCGCAGCGGCGTGGCCCTGAGTGCGACCGTCGCCGAACCCGCGCCACGCCAGCGGCCGAGGATCGTCACGGCGAGCGCGGCGAACAGCGCCAGCACCACCAGCATGACGCCCATTGGCACCAGCGCCTCGCGCAGCGGCATGACACTGAACACCACCGCCTCGATCAGCGTGTTGAACTGGCCGACGACCCAGGCCAGCGCGAGCAGCGCGGTCGCAAGCGGACGCCCCCGCGCGGGTGAGACATAGCCCGCCAGCGCCATCGCCGCGAGGGTGAGCAACAGGTATAAAGCGACCATCATTGTTCGATCCCTTTTGCCAGCAATGTCATGTGCCGCCGGGTGAGCGTCCGGGCCGCGGCGAAGGGCGGACCTTCGAGCACCCAGATCGCGCTGATCCCGAAATGCATCGTCTTGAACGACATCACCTGCTCGTCGATCGAGACCGCTTTCCGAGCGCCGGCCCGCGCCAGCAGCCGTGCAAACAGCGCGCCGAGCGCCTCGTCGAGCTGCGCCTGGAACTCGGCCAGCTCATAGGCGAAATGATCCGCCGCGAAGACGCGCGCCATGAACGCGCGGACGAATGCCCGATACGGCGGCTTTCGCTCGAGCAGGCACCATGCCGCCGCATCCAGCGCATCGGCGACGCTCATTCCGTCCGCCGGGAGCAGCGCAATCGAATCGAGCGCCTTGCGGTCGATCTCGATGAGGAAGGCGACGGCGATGTCCTCCTTGGCGGAGAAGTAATTGTAGACGGTGCCTTTGCCGACATCGGCGGCCGCTGCGATCTCCTCGACCGTGACCGCCTCGATCCCGCGCGCCGCAAACAGGTCGCACGCCGATTCCATGATCCTGGCACGGGTACTGAGCCGCTTGCGCTCGCGAATTCCGACCATGGTCATAAATGACTATGGTCACTTTTACTGGAATGGGTCAAGGGTCGCGCAATTTAGTAACATTTGACACCAAATGCCGCCGGGGGTGTAACGCGGGATCAACTTCTGCGGAGTCCTCGACATGACCGATCCGACCAATCCCCTCGGCCTCAACGGCTTCGAATTCGTCGAATTCACCTCGCCCGATCCCGATGCGATGGCGCGCCAGTTCGAGCAGCTCGGCTTCGTTCCCTCGCATCGCCACCCGACCAAGAATATCACCCGCTTCAAGCAGGGGCGCATCAACCTGATGCTCAACCGCGACGAAACCGGCCGCGTCGCCGAGTTCCGCGCTGCGCACGGCCCCTCGGCCAGCGCGATGGCGTTCCGCGTCGCCGATCCGGTCGCCGCGATGGAGTGGGCGCTGAACAACGGCGCGCAGCGCACCGCCGAGGACGACACCTGCATCATCGGCATCGGCGGCTCGTATCTCTACTTCATCCAGGACGGCACCGACCTTTATGCCGATTGGGAAGAGATCCCCGGCTGGCAGCAGGCGGAGGCGGACAACAATGTCGGGCTGGACCTGCTCGACCACCTCACCCACAATGTCCGGCGTGGCCAGATGCGGGTGTGGTCGGAATTCTACAAGACGCTCTTCGGGTTCGAGGAACAGAAGTACTTCGACATCAAGGGTCAGGCGACCGGCCTGTTCAGCCAGGCGATGATCGCCCCCGACAAGGCGATCCGCATCCCGCTGAACGAAAGCCAGGACGACAAGAGCCAGATCGAGGAGTTCATCCGCGACTATAATGGCGAGGGCATCCAGCACCTCGCGCTGACCACCCCGGACATCTACGACACGGTCGAGCGGCTGCGCGCACGAGGGGTCAAGCTGCAGGACACGATCGAGACCTATTACGAGCTGGTCGACAAGCGCGTCCCCGGCCATGGCGAGGATCTGGAGCGCCTCAAGAAGAACCGCATCCTGATCGACGGCAATGTCGGCGATGAGGGCATCCTGTTGCAGATCTTCACCGAAAACATGTTCGGCCCGATCTTTTTCGAGATCATTCAGCGCAAGGGCAATGAAGGTTTCGGCAACGGCAACTTCCAGGCACTTTTTGAGTCGATCGAACTCGATCAAATCCGTAGAGGGGTGATCAAGGTCGACGCGTAACGAGGTTGGAGAGGAGAGCCGGGACAACCGGCCCCATACCTTCCGAAGGGGGAAGGAACGCAGGAGGATGAGGGAGGCGGCCTGAGACCGCCCCCTCATCCGACTAGTCGCCAGAGCGCGCTTTAGGGTCTGACCTATGACCGACTATTTCCCGGGTTTCGGCAATCACGTCTCGACCGAGGCGGTCGCGGGCGCACTGCCGATCGGGCGCAATTCGCCGCAACGGCCCGCTTACGGCCTCTATGCCGAGCAGCTTTCCGGCACCGCCTTCACCGCGCCGCGGCACGAGAATCGTCGCAGCTGGCTCTACCGCATGCGCCCGAGCGCCGAGCATCCGCCATTCGAGCCCTATGAAGGCGCCACGCGCTTCGTGCCGCAGCCGGACCCGGCTCCGCTCGCGCCGAACCGCCTGCGCTGGGGGCCGATCGCCGATCCCGCGCCTGGCACCGACCTGATCGATGGCATTACGAGCATGCTGGTCACCCGCGACCCCGCCGATCTTGAGGGCGTCGCGGTGCATCGCTACGCCGCCAATGCCGATATGGACCGCCGCGTGTTTTTTGACGCCGATGGCGAACTGCTGTTCATTCCGCAGGCCGGGCGGCTGACGCTGCTGACCGAACTCGGACGGATCGACATCGCGCCCGGCCAGATCGCGATGATCCCGCGCGGCGTGCGCTTCCGTGCAGTGCTGCCGGACGGCGAAGCGCGCGGCTATGTCGCGGAGAATTACGGCGCGCTGTTCCGCCTGCCCGATCTCGGCCCGATCGGTGCCAACGGCCTTGCCAACCCGCGCGATTTCGAGACGCCGGCGGCGTGGTATGAGGATCGCGACGAAACTTTCGAGGTCGTCCAGAAGTCGCTCGGCCAGCTGTGGACCACGACGATCGACCACAGCCCGCTCGACGTTGTCGCATGGCACGGCAACCTCGCGCCGTGGCGCTACGACCTGGCGCGGTTCAACACGATGAATACGGTCAGCTACGACCATCCTGACCCGTCGATCTTCACCGTGCTGACCTCGCCCAGCGACGTGCCGGGACGGGCGAACGCCGATTTCGTGATCTTCCCGCCGCGCTGGATGGTGGCCGAGGACACGTTCCGCCCGCCCTGGTTCCACCGCAACGTGATGAGCGAGGCGATGGGGCTGATCCACGGTGCCTATGATGCCAAGGCCGACGGCTTCGTTCCCGGCGGGCTGTCGCTCCACAATCTGATGGCCGGCCACGGTCCCGATGTCGCGAGTTGGGACGGGGCGAGCAACGCCCAGCTCAAGCCGCACAAGATCGAAGGCACGATGGCGTTTATGGTCGAAAGCTGCTGGCCCTATCGGCCGACGCAGTTCGCGTTGGAGACGGCGCAACCGGACTATGACGCGGCCTGGGCGGGCTTCCCGAAGGCGCAGTTGCCCGGGTGAGCGAGCGGCTGACGCAGACCCCGCCCGGCGTCCGGCTGGGCCCGCTCGATCTGATCGCGGACGGTGCCGCGCGGAATTTCGTGCTGGAGATGAAAGCGGGGCGATTCCACGGCTTTGCGGTGCGCGAGGGTGACGCGGTTAGCGGCTATGTCGATCGCTGCCCGCATATGGGTTTGCCGCTGGCACAGCAGCTCGATGCCTATCTCACCGATGATGGCGGCATGATCCAGTGCAGCTGGCATGGCGCGCTGTTCCGGATCGAGGATGGACAGTGCGTCGGCGGCCCGTGCGCTGGTGCGGCTCTCACGCCCTGGCCGCTCGAAGTCCGCGACGGTGCGATCTTCACCGTCTAAGCCGCCGCCGCGTCATTGTCGGCGGAGATCGGTTCGGGTGTGTCGTTCCCCATCAGGGCGTCGGTAAACAGCTTGCGCCACCATACGACATCCTCCGCCTCGACATTGTCCATCATCGACCGCCAGCGCCGCTTGCGCTCCCCCAGATCCATGCGCAGCGCCTGCATGATCGCGTCGGATACCTCGTCGGCGCTATAGGGATTGACCAGCACCGCGTCCTTGAGCTGCGCGGCCGCCCCGGCAAAGCGCGACAGGATCAGCACGCCGGGATCCTCGGGATCCTGCGCCGCGACATATTCCTTCGCGACCAGATTCATCCCGTCGCGCAACGGCGTCACCAGCCCGATCCGCGCCGCGCGGTAAATGCCCGCCAGCACGTCGCGCGGATAGCCCTGGTTGACGTAGCGGATCGGCACCCAGTCGACATCGGCATAGGCGCCATTGATCTGCCCCGACAGCCCCTCCAGCGCGGTGCGGATCTTCTTGTAGCTCTCGACGGCCCCGCGCGACGGCGGCGCGATCTGAAGCAGGAACACTTCCTTGCGCTCCTCGGGATGTTCGGCGAGGAAGCGCTCGTAACCGGCGAAGCGCTCCTCCAGCCCCTTGGAATAATCGAGCCGGTCGACCCCGACGATCATGTCGCGCCCTACCGCGCTGTCGCGCATCCGGCGATAGGCGAGCTTGGCGGCGGGAGTCGATGCTCCCGCCACGAACTCCTTGCAGTCAATCCCGATCGGCGCGACGATCGCGCGCAAGGTGCGGCCATCCAGTTTTAGCGTGTCCCCCTCGACGGTGGCACCAAGTTCATAGGTCGCATAGTCGCGAAACGACTCCAGCCATTCTATCGTGTGGAAGCCGACCAGATCATAGGCGAACATCGTCCGCACCAGTTCCTGCGCCTCGGGCATCGTCGCAAGCAACCGGCGCGGGGGCCATGGGATGTGCAGGAAGAAGCCGATGCGGTTCTTGACGCCGCGATCGCGCAAACACTGGCCGAGCGGGAACATGTGATAATCCTGCACCCACAATATATCCTCACCCTCGACCAGCGGGCGCAGCGTGTCGGCGAAGCGCTCATTCACCCGCTGATATCCCCCGGCAAAGCCGCGCTCATACTCGGCAAGGTCGATGCGGTAGTGGAAGAGCGGCCACAACGTCCGGTTGGCGTAGCCATTATAATATTCCTCGATATCCTGTTCCTCGAGGTCGACGGTCGCGGTGGTCACGCCCTGCGCGCGCTGGAAGTTGATCTGGCCGGTAAACTCCTCGACTGTCTCGCCCGACCAGCCGAACCAGATGCCGCCAAATTCGCGGATCGCCGCCTGCAATGCCACGGCGAGGCCACCCTGCGCACCGGCATGGGAGTCTTTGGGCGCGGACACGCGGTTGGAGATAATGATCAGGCGGCTCATCTTATGGCGCTCCAGGGTTTGCTCAGCAGGACGGCGCAGTTGATCATGCCGACCAGCGAGTAGGTCTGGGGGTAATTGCCCCATAATTCCCCAGTGACGGGGTCGATATCCTCGGACAGCAGCCCGGCGGCTGTGCGGCGCTCGAGCATCTCCGCGAACAGCGCGCGCGCATCGGCGTCGCGCCCGGTGAAGTGCAGCGCTTCGATCAGCCAGAAGGTGCAGACGTTGAACGCGGTTTCGGGCAGGCCGAAGTCATCCTCGGTCGCATAGCGCAGCATATGGCTGCCGCGCCGCAAGCCCTGTTCGACCGCCTCCAGCGTACCGCGAAACCGCGCATCGTCGGGCGCCATGAAGCGCAGGTCGAGCAGCTGGATCAAGCTGGCGTCGAGATCGTCGCCGCTGAAGGTCGCGGACATGCGGTTGGTGTCGGGTCGCCACGCCGCATCCTCGATCGCACGACGCATTCGGTCGGCGCGTTCCTGCCAGACGCTGCGCTCGCTTTCCATGCCCAGCCGCTCGGCAGCATTGGCGAGGCGGTCGCACGCCGCCCAGCACATCGCGGCGGAGTAAGTGTGGACGCTCTGGCGCGTGCGCAGCTCCCACAGTCCGGCATCGGGCTTGTCGAACAGTTCGACCGCACGCTCGCCGACCCGTGCCAGCGCGTCGAAATCCTCGCGCCCCGCCATGCGGAACAGCCGCTGGTCGAAAAACGCCTGGACGTTCGACAGCACGATCTGGCCATAGGCGTCGTGCTGGACCTGTTCATAGGCAAGGTTGCCGACCCGCACCGGCCCCATGCCACGATAGCCGGCGAGGCGCGGTGCCTCGCTCTCGATCAGCACGCATTCGCCCTGCACGCCGTAGAGCGGCTGGATATGCCCGCCCTTGGCCTGATCGACGATGTTGCGCAGATAGGCGAGATAGCCCTCCAGCACGTCGAGCGCACCGACACGGTTCAGCGCCTGGACGGTATAATAGGCGTCGCGGATCCAGCAGTAGCGATAATCCCAGTTCCGCCCGCTGTTCGCATGTTCGGGGATCGAGGTGGTGAGCGCGGCGACAATCGCGCCGGTCTCCTCATGCTGGCACAATTTCAGCGTGATCGCGCTGCGGATCACGACATCCTGCCATTCGAACGGCGTGGCGAGCCCGCGCGCCCAGTTCTGCCAGTGATAGCGGGTATAGTCCGCCATCTCATCGACTGTCGTCGCAAGGTTGCCGGCGAAACTCTCGTCCGGACCGAGGAAGAAGTGCAGTGGTCGTTCGACCCGGAAGCAGCGCTCATCCATCAGCAGCCCTACCGGAGCGTTCGTCGACAGCCGCAGCTGCATGCCATCGAGCAGGTAGCGGATATGGTTCGATCCCGCCGTGGTCAGCACCGCCGGATCGCCCCAGTTGCGCGTCGGGCGCAGGCGGACACAGATACGCGGCGATCCCGCCACCGGGCGCACGATCCGCGCGAAGGCGACCGGGCGGTACATCCGCCCCAGCCGCTCGAACCGCGGGCAGAAATCGGTGATCTCGATCGCGCTGCCGTTGCTATCGGTCATCCGCGTGATCAGGATCGGGGTGTTGGTCAGATAATGCTGCTCGACGGTGGCGCAGTCCTCCAGGTCGATCGCCCACAGTCCGACCGCATCGTCGCTGCGCGGGTCGCGACCATCGAGCAGCGAGGCGAAGAGCGGATCGCCGTCCACCTTGGGCACGCACGCCCAGACGAAGCGTCCGGTGCGGTCGATCAACGCGCTGACCTGGCAGTTGCCGATCGGCCACAGGTCGAGATTGGGTTTCATGCGGCGTCCTTCACGATCATCTCGAGCCAGCGTAGCGCGGCGGCGACATCGGGCAGGCGATAGACCGCCTCGGTCTGGCGCACCGGGCCGACCAGCACCCCTGCGCCGCCCAGCCGCGCGGCGGTTGCAAAGCCGGGCTCGTCGGTCAGGTCGTCGCCAAGAAAGATCGGACGCGAACCGGCAAAGGGCGGGCTCGCCATCAGCGCAGCGATCGCACGGCCCTTGTCGCCCGGCGCGCGCAGTTCGAACACCATCTTGCCCCGTTGCAGCGTCAGGCCGGTCGACCCCGCCAGTTCCTCGGCAAGCGCGCGGCACGCCGTTTCGGCATCGGGCGCGCCGCGATAGTGAAGGCCGATGCCCAGCGGCTTTACTTCGACCAGCACGCCCGAAATCGCGTCGGCCAGCGACCTGAACCGCTCGGCCACCGCATCCAGCGCAGCCGGGCGCTCCGGTGTCACCGCCGCTTCGACGCCGCGCAGTTCCGCGCCATGGCTTCCGACAATCGGGCAGCCTGCACCGCCGAACAACAGGTCGATCTCTTCCGCGCCGCGCCCGCTGACGATCGCGACCCGCCGGTCGAAGCGTGCGCCCAGCGCTGATATCAGTCCGCGCAACCGCGCATCGACCTCTATCGCGTCGGGTCGTTGTGCGATTTCCACCAGCGTCCCGTCAAAGTCGAGGAACAGGCTGGCGTTGTTCGCCAAATCCATCGGCGGCGGTGCCAGCAGCGCCGCCGTGTCCATTTCCGCTAGCTTGGGCATCACAGGGGCAATGCATCCGGAACGCAATCGTTCCGAATTTTCTGCTGCAATGCGGGAGAAACCCGATCAGGCCGGTTCGCGCACCCGCGCCGGTTCGGGGTTGGAAAACTCCATCCCCGCATCGATCCCGCCGAATTTCAGGTCGATCAGGTCGAGCGTGTAATTCTGGTGCACCCGCCATGGGCGCTTGTCGCCCTGCTTGGGGAAGCGATCCATCGCGCGCTGGACATAGCCGGAGGTGAAGGTCAGGAAATTCTCCTGCGTCACATCCGCCCCGACGCGTGGCGTCACCTGTCGCATCCCGCGCTTCTTCATCGCGTTGAGCAGGCGACAGACATAGGCACAGGTCAGGTCCGACTTCAGCGTCCAGCTGGCATTGGTATAGCCGAATGACGAGGCGAGGTTCGGAATGTCGGAATACATCATCGCCTTGTAGCCCAGCGATTTCGCCGGATCGACGCGTTGCCCGTCGACGCTGAACGGAACTCCACCCATCAGCTGCATGTCGAGGCCGGTCGCCGTGACGATGATGTCGGCGGGCAGCAATTCGCCCGATTTGAGCCGGATGCCGCCCTTCTCGAACCGTTCGACATGATCGGTGACCACCGACGCTTTCCCCTCACGGATCGCGGCGAACAGATCGGCGTCGGGGACGAGGCAGATGCGCTGGTCCCAGGGATTGTAGCTGGGCGTGAAATGCGTCGCGACGTCGTAATCCGGGCCGAGCTCGTCGCGGACCATCTGGACGATCCGCTCTTTCGTCTTCTCGGGTTTCTTGCGCGCGATCCGGTAGAAGAACTGGCCGAGTGCGATATTCTTGGTCCGCGTCAGGCGATAGGCGATGCCGCCCGGCAGCTTCCGCCGCAGCCAGTTGGCGATGCCGTCCTCGCTCGGCCGCGAGACGATATAGGTGGGGGAGCGCTGGAGCATGGTCACATGCGCCGCCGCCTTCGCCATCTCCGGCACCAGGGTCACGGCGGTCGCGCCCGACCCGATCACGACGACACGCTTGCCCGCATAATCAAGCCCCTCGGGCCAATGCTGGGGGTGGACGATCGTCCCGGCGAAATCCTCGCGCCCCTCGAAATGCGGGAGATAGCCGGCCTCGTAATTGTAATAGCCCGAGCACATGAAGAGGAAGTTGCAGGTGAACTCGACCCGCTCCTGCTCCGGCCCGCGCGCGACCGTCACTGTCCAGTGTGCGTCAGGCGTGGACCAGCTAGCCGCGACGACGCGATGCTGGTGGCGGATATGCCGGTCGATGCCATGTTCGCGCGCGGTTTCGTCGAGATAGCGCAGGATCGACGGCCCGTCGGCGATCGCCTTCGCCTCCGTCCACGGCTTGAAGCTGTAGCCGAGCGTGTACATGTCGCTGTCGGAGCGGATGCCGGGATAGCGGAACAGGTCCCATGTCCCGCCCAACCGCGCGCGCCCTTCGAGGATTACATAGGAGCGGTCGGGGCAGTCGCGCTGGAGAAAATAGCCCGCGCCGATCCCGGATATCCCGGCGCCCACCACCACCACGTCGAAATGCTCGGCCATCGCGCTCTCCCGGCGGCGATACTTACATGCGTGTAAGTTGAGCGCAATGGGGCGCGGTCATTCCCGGTCGGTGGGGCAGAGCGCGACGCTGGCGGTGCGCTGGTCGATCAGCAGCGCGAAATTCTGGAGCGCATGCGCGCCGACGAGCAGTTCGGGAAAGCGATCGGACACGCGCACTTCGACATTGGCAAGCGATGCTGCGCCGATCCGGAACGGGCCGGCAACGGTCGCGCGATCGGTCTTGATCGTGGT
This sequence comes from Sphingomonas sp. J315, assembly GCF_024666595.1. NCBI lineage: Bacteria > Pseudomonadati > Pseudomonadota > Alphaproteobacteria > Sphingomonadales > Sphingomonadaceae > Sphingomonas > Sphingomonas sp. J315. The sequence continues at coordinate 1,151,128 of NZ_CP088296.1, forward strand.
GTTGGTCAGACTGCCCTCACCGCTTGCCGTGACCGCGCCGCCACCGATCCGCTCGAACAGCGACTGGGGCAGGACGAACGCGACGTTCGCTCCGGTATCCAGCTGTCCCTCGACCGTCACCGATCCGATCGTCACCGGCACGCGGAACGCGCGCGCATAGCCGAGCACGCCGGGCGCGTCGCGTCGCAGTCCTGCCGTGCGGGTGAAGGTCAGGCGCCGATTGGGATAGTCGATCACGAGCAGCCCGTCGGCGAAGAAGTCGCGCCCGATGATCCCGTCGAACGCCGCTTCCTTCGACATGCGGCCATTATAGTCGCGGGTGATGACACTGAGGTCGCGGCGCGCAAGCCCGCCGAGTTCGAGCGACGCCAGGGACACCGTATCGACCTGTGCGGTGGCAACCCCGTCCGATGACTGCCCGCTCCCGGTGACGGTCAGGCCGAGCGCGGCCACGAGCCGTGCATCGGCGCGTCCGAGACCACTCGCCCCGGTATCGACTGCAAAGCGGAACGGTCCCTTTCCGTTGACGCGGGCGGTGACGTAGATGCGGCCATCGACGGTTTCGAACGGCACGCTGATCACCGCCCCCGTGCGCGCCGTTTCGGCAAGCGCACAGACGATCGGAGTATCCGCTGCATGCGCTGGCGCAACGCATGCGCCGGCCAGCGCCACAGCGCCGCTCCAAGTTCCCGTCCGCGCCACGCTTCCCCGCTCGATATCAACTGTATTAGTCGACCATGACGCTTGGGGCTGGAGGGTCAATAGTCTTTCGAATATTTGAGACCCGCCCGCGATCCGCCGAACGATCCGGTCGCGGACAACAGGCTGAGCGCGCGGGTCAGCGCGATCTCCAGCTGCACCGCCGTGAAACCGCGCGCGTCCGTGATGATCTCCACATAGATATCGTCGGTCAGATATTGCCCCGCCGCCAGTGCCATGCCGCGCCCGGTGGTGTCGTCCTCGCCCAGGATGCGCAGCCGATCGATCCCCGCCGCCGAACGGAGCTGGCCGAGCGGGTTGAGGCCGCCGCCGCTCGCGCGTAGCGAGTTCAATGCAGCGGCGAGCTGGATCGCTTCGGTCGCCGAGAGGTTGGTGACCGAGCTGCCGAACAACAGGCGCGAGAGCACCTCGTCCTGCGGCAGACTTGGGGTCGAGCTGAACGCGATGCGCGGCACCTGTCCGCTGCCCGTGATGTTGATGTTGGCAGTGACACCCTCGGCAGTGGTGCTCGCGCCGATATTGATCTGCGGATCCGCGAGCGGCCCGCCTTCGAAGCTGACGATGCCGCGGGTCAGTTCGAAGCGGCGGCTGGCGAAGCTGTAGGTGCCACGCACCACCCGCGCCTCACCGGTGACGATCGGCGCGGCGGAGGTGCCGGTGACCTGCATCCGCGCGCTCCATTCGGATTCGAGGCCCATGCCGTTCACGAACAGCCGGTTGTCGGCAACGACACTGACATTGAGGCGGAAGATCCCCGCGGGCCTCACCCGCGTCGGACGCTTGCCGTCTTCGGTCAGTTCGCTCTTGCGATAGACGCCGGTGAGCTCGGGGACCTCCGCAGCGCCTTGCCGGATAATCTGATAGCGCGCCTCGGGGATGATGATGCGCCCCTCGATCAATCCGCCATCGAGCCCGTTGGTGATGCGCAATTGCCCGGTCGCGGTGGCACCGAGCGCATTGCTGCGGGCGAGGCGCGCGTTGCGGAAACGCACGGTCAGGTCGATCGGAAACCCTTGTTCCGCCGACAGGCCGATCGTGCCCGAGCCGGTCAGGCGGCCATTGCCCGCCACCGCCTCAATCTGTTCGATCTCCAGCGAGTCATTGTCGAAGCGCCCCTGCACCGCCATTTGCGACAGCCGCGTGCCCCAGGTCTCGTTTTCATAGGTCAGCTTTTCGGCGCGCAGCTGTCCCGCGAGCTGCGGCGCGCGGACCTGGCCGGAGAAATCAGCGGCGACAGCGATCGGGCCGGCCAGGCTCTGATCGGCGAACCCGGCCAACGAGAACAGCACCGAAGACGGGCCGTTGTAGCGGATGCCGCCCGAGAGCGGGGCCGCGAGCAGCCGCGTCGTCCAGCCGCCCGCGCCTGGTCCGAGCGGCTGGAGACTGGCAACCATCCGCCCGATCGTCGTGTCACCGCGCTTGATCAGCGCGCGCGCATCACCGCCATCAGGCAGCAACCGTCCGACGAACGCGATGTCGACGGGCGACGACACGCCGCCCAGGCTCGACCGGGTGAAGTCGTCGACGTTGAGCCGCGCGATCGCCTGCGGGAACGTCGCGTCGCTGGCCTGGCTGAAATCGAGTGCGCCGGTCACCGTGCCGCCCAGGCCAGCGGTACGCGACAGCGCGTTGGCGAGCGACAGATCAAGCTTGTCGAGCCGCGCCTGCACGCGCAGCCCCTCCCCCCAATTGCCCGACAGCCGCATGCTGCCCTTGTCGAAATCGATCCGCGCGGGGGGCAAGGGTGTAGCTCGATCCGCTCACCGCGATCTGCGCGGGCTGCGCCGTCTTGAACCCGATATTGTTTGCCCGCCCGGCCAGCGCGACGCGCCACAGCTCCGGTTCGAACCGGGCGTTGGCCGCGATGCGGAACGGGACGGCCGAAGATCCTTCGGCAAAGGCCTGTGCGCTGCCGCGACCGCCGCGATAATCGATCTTCGCCCGCGCGCGGGTCAGCGTCATTTGCGCGTTGCGCAGGTTCGCCACTTGCGCCTCGCCGGTAATCGCGGGCGCGTCGTCATAGAGAATCGCGGTGCCGTTGATGAGCGCGCGACCGATCGTCAGTTCCATGTCGCCCGGGATCTTTGCGTTGTTCGCGGTCGCCCGGACCACCGCCTGCTGATATTTGCCGGCCGCCGACAGAGCGACAGACCCGTCGAGTCCTGACCCGACAAAGGTCAGGTCGCCATCGAACGGCCCTGCCGCAGTCTGGACCAGTTCACCCTTGAAATCCGCCCCGGCAAAGCGCCCGCTGCGCACGTCGATCTCAAGCCGCGCACCGGTGCGAAGCAGCACGTCGGCGGTAAACGGGCCGTAGCTCGTCTCACCCTTGGCATCGACCGCATAGACGCCATCGTTGCCGACCACACGCGCCTGAAGATCGGCCAGACCGACGCCGAGCCCCGGACGCGGCGCGCGCAGATTGATCACCGGCTTCGCCATGCTGCCGGTCACCCGCGCCGTGATCGGGCCATAGGCGTTCGACCAGGCGTCGGCGGTCAGGCTGAGCGGCCCGGCGGGGTCGTAGCGCCCGGATCCGCGGATCACGCGGAACAAGGGCGCGGCGACCTTCAGATCGCTGAACCGCACGATCCCGTCCGGCCCGAAATCGAGCGACACCCGCGCCACCGCATTGCCACCGAGGAAACTGCGCACGCCATCGCTGAACAGCCGCGTGCTGCGCCCGACGATCCGCCCCTTGATCCCCCAGCCGCCCTGTGCGGCGGCGTAAAGATCGGCGTCGGTCTCCAGATTGACGATGCCGATGCCGTCGATCTCGTAATCATTGACCCGGCCCCTGAGCGCACCGGTGTAACGGCCCGTGCTCACATCGGCGGCAAGAATTGCAGTCGCGTCGATCCGGTCGGACCGGATGCGCAGATTTTCCGACAAGATCTGGTCACCGGTAATCGCGAGATCGCCGGCCAGCGTGACATTGGTCAGCAAGCCCCCCGCCGCCGCGTTGAGGCCGGAAATCCGCGCTGCCTGCGCCCTGACCGGGATCAGGATACGGTCGGCGTTCACCGTCGCCAGACCTTCGGCATAGAGCCGCTCGACAACGGTCTCGCCAAATCCCAGCGCAGCGGCCTTGATCTTGTAATCGACCGTCGGGGTCGCGAACGGGCCGTTGAGCGCGACTTCGCCTGCCACCGACCGACCATTGAGATTGGGGGCGATCGCGCCGGGGGTAAGCAGCATCGCCTCGACCCGGAACTGGTCGAACCGGCTCTGGCCAAGGTCGATCGTGCCGCTGGTCATCAGCGCCATCGCTCTTGACCGCAGCCGAAGCTTCGTGTCGGCGCGGCGCTGGTCGAGCGTCGCGTCGAGCGCGACCTGCATCCCGCCCGCGCTCAGCCGCTCGACCGGTCCCTTGAGGTAGAGACCGGGCTGCGCCGTCCCCCGCACCTGAACCGTACCGCTCCGCGCGGCGATGCGCAGATTGGTGAGTTCGTCGTTGCCCAGCCGCCCGATTGCGCGCCCCTGCCAGTTGGACCAGCTGCCCGCGCCGCGCAGTTGCACCGCAAGCGGCGCTTCGAGCCCGGCGAGCCCCGCGACCAGCCCGCCGACCGGCGCGTTCAATTCCGCGCGCAGGTCGAGCTTGTCGTCGTCCGGCACCGCATCGAGGACGAGCGCCAATCGGTCGCCACCCGATGTTCCGAGCGTCCGCCCATTGACGATCACCCGCGCGCGGCGATCAGCGATCTTGGCCTCACCGGCCAGCGTCGCGACGTGCCGACGGCCCGCGACCGGTGCCTCCAAGACCAGCCGGTCGATCGACAGCTTCGCAATGTCGATATCGAGATCGGGCAAATACGGCGCATTGGGATCGCCGGGTTTCAGTTCGGGCATCCGCGTCACGCGCACCAGCGGGCTGGTTGCCGAGCGGATATCGACATGGTTGTTGAGGAACGCGAACGGACGCCAGTCGACCGCGACCCGCGGCGAAGTCACGAACACGCCCTTGGGGTCGCTCACCCGCACGTCGCGCAGCACCATCGCGCCATAAATCGAACCCTCGATCCGCCCGACTTTGACGTTGAGGCCCGATGCCGTGGTATAGGCCGCCACCCGGTCGGCGACGAAACGATGCCCGACCCCCGTATCGAGGATCGCAGCTGCAGCGAGCAGCAATGCGACCAGACCGCCCAGTCCGATCGCGCCCCACTTGGCCACGATTTGCCACGTCGGGCGCTGCACGACGACAACTTCGGGCGCGGGTGCTTCGTCGGTCATCAGAACGCCTGACCGATCGAGATATAGAGCGCGATCTTGCTCTCACCTGGCTTTCGCGCGATCGGCGTCGCGACGTCGAGCCGCATCGGACCGAAATTGGTGTAGAAGCGCCCGCCAATCCCTGCGCCGAACCGCAACCTGCTGAGTTGCGGCATGGAGTCCTCATAGACCTGTCCCGCGTCTAGGAACGGCACGATCCCGAAATTGCCGAATCGATAGCGCGCCTCGATCGCGAATTCGTTGAAACTGCGCCCGCCGATCGGCTTGTCGTCGGGACCGCGCGGGCCAAGTTCCTGATAGCCAAAGCCGCGCACCGATCCGCCACCCCCGGCGTAGTAGCGCCGTGACGGGGCGAGGTCGTTGCGGTCAATCCCCTGGATCGTCCCGAATCGTGCCCGCCCGGCGAGCACGATGCTGTCGGTGACGGGGTAATAGATCGTCCCCTCCGCCATCGCCCGGGCATAGGGTCGCGCGGTGCCGCGCACCGATGTTTCGGGACTGACGTTCAGCTTCAATCGCCAGCCGCGCGTCGGGTTCAGCAGATTGTCCGACTGATCCCACCCGGCGAACAGCGGTAGCGCTGCGATGAAATAGACCCCCCGCTCACGCGCGCCGCGCGCAAAGTCGAACCGGTCCTCGCTCGTGCCGACCAGCTCGACGCTATAGGCATAGGTCAGCTTCTTCTGCCAGATCGGGGTCGAGTCGTAGGAAACGCGCGCCGACAGCGTGCCGGTCAGGCCGGTGAATGCCGCGACATCGGAACGCAGCGCGGACGCCACGATCTGAAACGTCCGGTCACGCCGTCCGGCATTGGATCGACGGAAGGTCGCCGACGCGCCCTGTTCCTGCGTGCCGAGCACTCCGGTCGCGATCAGCGCGCCTTCGGGCGGGAACAAGTTGCGATGAGTCCAGCTTATCTCGGCCCGGAACCCCTGGCCGGTGCTGAAGCCCACTTCGCCCGCCAGGGTACGCGGCGGCCCCTTGGTCTGTCGCACCAGCAGGTCGACCGCCTCGGTGCCGTCGGAATTGGCTTCGCCGGTCTTCACCGGCTCGACCGAAACGGTGGAAAACAGGCTGGTTGCGATCAGCGCGTCGCGGAGATCGTCGACCTTGCGGCTGTCGTACAGATCGTCCCGGTCGAACCGGGTCAGCACATCGATATGGTCGGGCGCGAGCACCGGATCGCCCTCAATGCGGATCCCGCGAAAGCGCGCGCGCGGGCCGATGCTGACCGGGAGCGTATAGTCCCCGGTGCGGGTCGTCTCGTCGAGCAGGATGTCGCGCTGACCGACTTCGGCAAAAGGATAGCCGGTCTGGGGCAGCGCGACACTGACCGCAGCTTCCGCCGCCTGCACCCGCACGGCATCGATCGGCTCACCCGTTCGCAGCTTCAGATTGTCGGCGATCAGCGTCGCCGGCACGGTCGGCTCTGCCTCGACCCGAATTTCGCCCAACGTGTAGAGCGGCCCCGGCACCGCGGCGACCGTCGCGGTTACCGGCCGATCGCCCTGCGGCGTCTGTTCGATGGTCGAGACGGCGGTCGCATCATAATAGCCGAGCGATTTCATCAGCCGCACCGCTAGCCCCTCATCCTCGCGAGCACGCGCGCCGATGATCGCGGCATTGGCGGCGACTCCGTCGCCGTCCTCCAGGGCGGACAGGTCGCGGAACTGATCCTCAAGCCCGATCTCATCCAGCCCGGTAACGCGGATGGCATAGCGGATCTCGACCGCCGCCTCGTCATTGCCCGCCACCGGCTCGGCAATGGGCGTGGTGTCGAATGCCGACAGCGGCGGCAGCGGCGCAGCGATCTCAGCCTCGCTGCCAGCATCGTCGAGCGGAGGCGCGTCCTCGATCGGCTCGATCGGGGTGACGGGGCCTGCCGGCGGCACCATCTGCTCCAGCGGCGCATCCATGTCGCCGGACAGTGGCGGAAGCGCCTCGGAAAATTCATCGTCGGCGACGATTGGCTTCTCGCTCTGCCCCTGCGCGCGCCGCTCGGCTTCGCGTTCCAGCGTCTTGGGGTCTTCGGCAGGCGCACCCTGACCGGGTTTCCCCGCGCCGCTGTCGATCTGCGCGCGCGCGATACCCGGATCGAGCGCGCTGCTCGCCAGCAGCAGAATCAACAGCCTCACGCCCGAAATACCCCTGACCTCCCAATGGGATCGCGCCATTTGGAGACAGCACGCACCCCGACCGCTAGCGCAACGTGCCAGCGTCGGGAAGGTTCAATACGGACTGAGGCTTAGCCGCGCGCCTTTGCGCGCGCGCGCCAGGCGTGAAGCAATGGCTCGGTATAGCCGCTCGGCTGCGTCACCCCTTCGAACACCAATGCCCGCGCCGCCTGCAGCGCGAGGCCGTCGGGATTGCCCCCCCATCGGCCGATAGACCGGGTCGCCCGCATTCTGCGCATCGACCTTCGCCGCCATTCGCGCGAACGCCGCATCGACGTCCGCCTCCGTCGCGACGCCGTGGAGCAGCCAGTTGGCGATATGCTGCGAGGATATGCGCAGCGTCGCGCGGTCCTCCATCAGGCCGATATCGTGGATATCGGGGACTTTCGAACAGCCGACCCCCTGGTCGATCCAGCGCACGACATAGCCGAGGATGCCCTGCGCGTTGTTGTCGAGCTCGCGCGCGACTTCCTCTTCCGTCCAGTTGCGCCCCTGCGCCACCGGAATGGTCAGCAGATCGCGCAGCGCGGGCACCGCCTCCCCCGCAATCTCGCGCTGGCGCCGAAAGACATCGACCTGGTGGTAATGCATCGCGTGCAGCGTCGCGGCGGTGGGCGACGGCACCCAGGCGGTGTTCGCGCCGCTCAGCGGATGGCCGATCTTCTGCTCCATCATGTCGGCCATGCGGTCGGGCGCGGCCCACATGCCCTTGCCGATCTGCGCCTTGCCCGACAGGCCGTGCTTGAGGCCGATGCGGACATTGCGATCCTCATAGGCCTTGATCCAGGCGCTCCCCTTCATCTCCGCCTTGGGGATCATCGGCCCGGCGCGCATCGACGTGTGAATCTCGTCCCCGGTGCGGTCGAGGAATCCGGTGTTGATGAACGCGATGCGATCACGCACCGCATGGATGCACGCGGCCAGGTTGGCGCTGGTCCGCCGCTCCTCGTCCATCACCCCGACCTTGATCGTGTGACGGGCGAGGCCCAGCAGATCCTCCACCGCATCGAACAGATCGTTGGTGAAGCCGCATTCGTCCGGCCCGTGCATCTTGGGCTTGACGATGTAGATGCTGCCCGTGCGGCTGTTGCGGAAGCGGCCCAGCCCCTTGAGATCGTGCAACGCGATGGTGCTGGTGATGATCGCGTCGAGAATGCCCTCGGGTGCCTCCTCATCCGCGATCATCACCGCCGGGTTGGTCATCAGGTGCCCGACATTGCGCACGAACAACAGGCTGCGGCCCGGCAGCGTCAGGTCGCTCTGGTTGGGGCGCTGATAGACGCGGTCGGCGGCAAGGGTACGGGTCAGCGTCTGGCCGCCCTTGGCGAAGGTCTCGGTCAGCTCTCCGCGCATCAGGCCGAGCCAGTTGGCATAGGCCGCGACCTTGTCCTCGGCATCGACCGCCGCGATCGAATCCTCAAGGTCGACGATCGCGGTGAGCGCGGCCTCGAGCAGCACATCGGCAATGCCGGCCGGGTCGCTCGCGCCGATCGGATGGGCGCGGTCAACCACCACCTCGATATGCAGGCCGTTGTGAGCGAACAGCATCGATTCGTCGCGCGTGCCAATGAACTGCCCCGGATCCGCGAGCGGCAGGTCACCGCCAGCAAACTCCGCCCATTCCATGCCGCTCAGCGGCACCGCCGCGTCGAGAAACGCCTTCGCCGCCGCGATCACCTGCGCCCCGCGTTCCGCGTCGTACCCACCCGACTTCGCCGCACCGGGCAGCGCATCGGTGCCGTAGAGCGCGTCGTACAGACTTCCCCAGCGCGCATTGGCGGCGTTGAGCACGAAGCGGGCGTTGAGCGCGGGCACGACCAGCTGCGGCCCCGCCATCGTCGCGATCTCTGCATCGACATTGGCGGTACCGATCATGAAGTCACCGGGCTCGGGCGCGAGATAACCGATCGCGCGCAGAAACGCCTCTTGCGCCGCCGGGTCGGTCGCCCGCACAGGGTCCGCGGCGCACCAATCATCGATCTGCCCCTGAAGATCCTCGCGCCGTGCGAGCAGGTCACGGTTGCGCGGGGCGAAGCGCGCGAAAATCTCCGCTGCGCCAGCCCACCAGTCGTCGGCGGCGATGCCCAGCGGCGGCAGCACCCGCTCCTCGACGAACGCGACGAGCGGTGCGGCGACCGAAAGCCCGGCGCGGGTCTGGTAAGCGGTCATGGAATCCTCCTGGCTAGCAAATCGACTGCCCTGGGGAGGGATGGTCCGATTAGGCGAGGATGGTGGCCGGGATCAAGGGGCTAGAAACCCGGCGAGATAGCTGCCGCTGCTGCCTCGACCCGTTCAAGCATCTTGCGCAGTTGCGCCTGCTCCTCATCGTTGAGGCTGGCGAAGATGCGGCGTTCGAACTCCAGCGCCTGGGGTGCGATCTGACGGTAGAGCGCCCACCCCTCGGGGCTCAGGTCGAGCAGATGCGAGCGCTGGTCGTCCGGATTGGGGGTGCGCGTTACCAACCCGCGTTCATGCAGCGAGATTGCCGCGCGGCTGACCGTCACCTTGTCCATCTGCGTGCGCCCGCACAGTGCCTGCTGGCTCATCGACCCGAACTCGGCCAGCACCGTGACCAGCCGCCATTCGGGAATGCGCAGCCCGAACCGCGCCTGATAGGCACCGGCGATCGTCCCCGACACGCGGTTCGAGGCGACCGAGAGCCGGTAGGGCAGAAAGGCGTCGAGCTTGAGTGTTGCCGTCATAGGACAGTGATGCCGCGTTCGCGGGTACGATGCAATGTTAGCAATGCTTCATTGCGCGAAAATGCCGGGCAGGGACATGAAATGTCCCGTGCCCGGCACATCTTGTCAGACCGACACGCGGGTCAGTCGCGGCGAGAGCAGGTGGATCGCCCCGACAGCAAGGAAATAGACCACCGTGCACGCCGCGAAGATCAGCGTGTAATTGCCGTTGGTCGCGTCAAGCACGAGACCGGTCGACTTGGCCATGATCATGCCCCCGACACCGCCGCAAAAGCCGCCCAGCCCGATCACCGACCCGACCGCGCGCTTGGGGAACATGTCCGGCGGCAGCGACAGCAAATTGGTCGAGAATGCCTGGTGCCCCGCCAGCGCCAGCCCGATCAGCGCGACCGCCAGCCACATATTCTCAAGCTGGGTCACGAACAGCAGCGGGAGGACGCACCCGCCCGCGATGATCATCGTCACCTTGCGCGCCGCATTCGGAGTCCAGCCGCGATGGATCAGGTTCGACGACAGCCAACCGCCCGCGATGCTGCCCACGTCAGAGAGCAGATACATGACGATCATCGGCAACAGCACGACCTTGAGATCGACGTCATAGGTGCTGGCGAAATATTTCGGCAGCCAGAACAGCATCAGGAACCAGACCGGGTCGGTCAGGAACTTGGCGACGGCGAATGCCCACGCCTCACGCAGCCGCACCACGCGGCTCCAGCCGATCTTCTCGATCTGCTCGGGCGGGTCATGCTCGATCCAGGCGAGCTCGCCCTCGCTCACCCGTCCGCTTTCGCGCGGATTGCTGTAGAATTTGATCCACAGCAGCAGCAGCACGACCCCGAACAGGCCCGAATAGATGAACGTCTCGCGCCAGTCGAAGCCCATCCAGGTCATGAACAGCCACAACGTCGGCGCCGTCAGGATCACGCCGATCGTCGTCGCCGAATTGACCCAGCCGATCGCATAGGCCCGTTCCTTTTGCGGGAACCACTCGCTGCTCGCGCGGACGACCGAGGGGAAATGCCCCGCCTCACCCACGCCCAGCACGATGCGCGCTGCCATGAACGACGCGACCGAGCTGGCGAAGCCGTGCATCACATGGCCGATCGTCCAGACGGTGATCGCGATGCCATAGCCGATCTTGGGCCCGAACCGGTCGACCAGCCAGCCCATGAGCAGGAAACCGAGCGCATAGGCCGCCTGAAACGCGGTGACGATGTTGCCATAGTCATTCTCGTTCCAGCCCAGTTCCTTGCCCAGATCGGGGGCAAGCAGGCCCAACATGGTGCGGTCGATGTAATTGACCGTGGTCGCGAAGAAGAGGATCGCGATGATCATCCATCGATAACGGCCGCTCCGGACCGGTGCCGCGCGGGGCGGGGCGCCGCCGCTATCGGCCTGCGTCGCTTCCATGCATCTTCTCCCTTTATAAAGCGGGTCTGGCGGCCTCGATCGTGCAGCTCACCCGCATGTCGCGGAACGTGGCAGTAACTTCCGAGCTTGGCGAGACTTCATGGACGCCGGTAACGGCCCCCGACGAAATCCACTGCCCCGGCCGCAATGCGATGCCGCGCGCCGCCATCGTTTCGAACAGAAAGCGTGCCGCGCCGACCGGGCCGTCGAGCATCGTGCGCGCGGTCGCGGCACCGATCTCGACCCCGTCGATGCTCAGCGTCACCGGCCAGTCGAGAAACCCCGAATTGCGCCAGTCCGCGATGGCGGCGCCCACGACCAAGCCGTGATTGTTGCCGAAGTCCGAAATGGTGACCAGCGGACCATGGGCGTTGATACCCGGGAAGGGTGAGCTGGCGATCTCCAGCCCGACATGCACCGCGTCGATCAGCTCGGAGGCCTCGTCGAGCGTGTAGCTGGTCTTGGCCGGATCGGGTGCGGTGCCGATGCGCAGCAGGAACTCCGCCTCCGCAGCGCCGAACCCTTCGCCAAAGATCGGCATTGCCGGCGCGGGTTCGTCGCCATGCACGAACGGGGCGAAGATCGGCCCGGCGAGGCGGTTGGTGCCCAACTGGGCATCGAGTGGCGGATTGATTCGTCCGACCTTCCACCCGGCAACCTCGGCACCGGCCAGCGCCAGCGCGCGGTCCTGAATCGCATAGGCTTCGGCAAGCGTGGCGGGGACCGCGCCGGGATAGTCGGGGAGTCCGCGGGCATCGCGGCGCGCGGCGACAAAAGCCTCCGCAATCACGTCCAGGTCGCTCATCCACCCCTCACTTCTGTTCTCGGCTGCATCGCTAAAGGAAACCGGTGTCAATATCAAGGCGCCGGTTACTGAAGGCGCAAATTAGACGGATCGCCCACGAATGCAGGCGGTTGCGGTTCGGCGTTATCGACCATGGAGATTATCCGTTCCAAATTGCACGCTCCCGGCCCGTCCGAAACCGGTGTCAACTACGCCGCCGCGCAACGATTGGCTAGGGGCCGGTTGCGCGCTATGCACTGGTCATGAAGAAAAGCGCTCAGGCGACGATCAACGATGTCGCGCGGCTCGCCGGGGTTTCCAAAAAGACCGTCAGCCGCGTCATCAACCGCTCACCCCTGCTCAACGAGGAGACGCGCGAGCGGGTGGAGAAGGTGATCGCCGAGATCGGCTATGTGCCGAACCCGCAGGCGCGCGCGCTGGCGCTGCGCCGCAATTTCCTGATCGGCCTGATCCACGACAACCCCAATCCGCACATGGTGCTCAACGTCCAGCAGGGGTTGCTGGAGGTGCTGCGCGATACCGAGTTCGAACTGATCGTCCACCCGGTCGATCGCGGATCGCCGACGATGCTCGACGATATCCGGCGCTTCCTCGAACGACAGCGGCCCTATGGCGTGATGCTGCTGCCGCCGATCAGTGAGAATGATTCGATCGCCGAATTGTGCACCGAGATTGGCACCCGCTACGTTCGCATGGGCTCAGCGTCGTTCGACGACCCCGCGCACATGGTCGCATCGAACGACCGCGAAGTGGTGCGCGGCGCGGTCGGGCACCTGATCGAGATGGGCCATCGTCGCATCGGTCTTGTCCTCGGTCCGCACGGGTTCCGGTCGGCGTTCGAACGCAGCCAGGGTTACGAGGCCGCGTTCGACGAAGCCGATCTGCCGATTCAGCGCACCCTGATCGCCCAGGGCGACTATACGTTCGAATCGGGGATGCGGGCGGCCGAGCGCTTGCTCGACCTGTCGCCGCGTCCAACCGCCGTGTTCTGCTCCAACGACGCCATGGCAGCCGGCGTGCTGCACACCGCGCGCCAGCGCGGGCTGGACGTGCCGCGCGATCTCTCGATCGTTGGCTTCGACGACACCACCATCGCTTCCTATCTCTGGCCTCCGCTCACCACGGTGCGCTGGCCGATCGCGACGATGGCCCGCGCCGCCGCCCTGAAGCTCATCGGCACCGCCGAGGATGCGGATGAGGAAGCGGCGGAATCGCTGTTCGTATCCACCCTGATCCGCCGCGCGTCGGTCGCCCCACCCGTCGAATAATGCTAGCCTAGCCAAAGGTCGCATTGATCGCGCCGCTGACACCGATTACCGAAGCCGCAAAGCCAGCGAGAGGACGCCCGTGCACGCTTTGACCCTCGACCCCGACCGGCTGTTTCCGTCCGATCCCGGGATGCGCGGCATTGCGCGGTCGCTGTATCGCGAGATCGCCGGGCTGCCGATCGTCAGCCCACATGGCCATACCGACCCGGCATGGTTCGCGACCGACGCGGCGTGGGACAATGCGACCGAACTGCTGCTCGCGCCCGATCATTATGTGTTTCGCATGCTCTACAGCCAGGGCGTCGACCTCGACGCGCTGCGCGTGCCGCGTCGCGATGGCGTCGTCCCGGCGACCGATCCGCGTAGCGCGTGGCGGGTGTTCGCGAGCAACTACCATCTGTTCCGCGGCACCCCGTCGCGCATGTGGCTCGACCATGTGTTTGCCGAGGTGTTCGGGATCGACCGGCTGCTGAGCGCGGCGACCGCGGATCACTATTACGATATGATCACCGATGCGCTGGCGACGCCGGCCTATCGCCCGCGCGCCTTGTTCGACCGGTTCAGGATCGACTTCCTCGCCACCACCGAGGGCGCCGACGATCCGCTCCACCATCATGCCGCGATCCGCAGATCCGGCTGGCATGGGCGCGTGGTAACCACCTATCGCCCCGATTCGGTGATCGATGTCGAGCATGAGGCGTTCGACGGCGCGATGCAGGCGTTCGCCGACCTGACCGGCGAGGACGTCCACAGCTGGCAGGGTTATCTCGCCGCGCATCGCAAACGCCGCGCCGATTTCCGCGCAGCAGGGGCGACCGCGACCGACCACGGCTTCGCGACCGCGCAAACCGCCAACCTGTCGACAGCGGAATGCGAGGCGCTGTTCGGCCGCATCATCGGGGGCAAATGGACCCCCGCCGATGCCGAACTGTTCCGCGCGCAGATGCTCACCGAAATGGCGAAGATGAGCGTCGAGGATGGCATGACGATGCAGATCCATCCCGGATCGTGCCGCAACCACAATCATCAGCTGTTCCACAGCCATGGCCGTGACAAGGGTGCCGACATCCCGACGCGCACCGACTATGTCGGGGCATTGAAGCCGATGCTCGACGTGGTCGGCAACGAACGTGACCTGACGATCATCCTCTTCACGCTCGACAGATCGACCTATGCGCGCGAGCTCGCGCCGCTCGCCGGCCATTATCCCTGCCTCCGGCTCGGCCCGGCCTGGTGGTTCCATGACAGCCCGGAGGGAATGCGCCGGTTCCGCGAGATGACGACCGAGACAGCGGGCTTCTACAACACCGTCGGGTTCAACGACGACACCCGCGCCTTCCTGTCGATCCCGGCGCGGCACGATGTCGCGCGCCGGGTCGATTGCGCCTTCCTCGCCCGCCTCGTCGCCGAAGGGCGGATGCAGGACTGGGAAGCCGCCGAACTCGCCCATGACCTGACCTCGACGCTGGTGCGCAAGGCGTACCGGCTCGACAATTTCGCGCCGGCGGCGCAGGTCGCCTGATTGCTCACACGCAAAGTTGCAAGACAACTTGCATCGAAACTTGACACCGGTTACCTAGAAGCCATTGCCATCGTCGTTTAAGGTGTGCGCCCTGCGGCCGGAGTCGTGCCGCCGCCCCGGCGTCCCGCATTTGGAGAGGATTTGAGACCATGAAGATCGCGCTGATCACCGAGAACAGCCAGGCCGCCAAGAACGGCATCATCCACGACGCGCTGACCGCCGTGGCCGAGCCGCTGGGGCATCAGGTGTTCAATTACGGCATGTATTCGGCCGACGACAGCGCATCGCTGACCTATGTCATGAACGGCCTGCTCGCCGGCATCCTGCTCAATTCGAAGGCGGCGGATTTTGTCGTCACCGGCTGCGGCACCGGCATGGGGTCGATGCTCGCGTGCAACGCGATGCCGGGCGTGTTCTGCGGGCTGGTCATCGACCCGACCGACGCCTTCCTGTTCGGCCAGATCAACGACGGCAACGCCATCTCGATGCCCTATGCCAAGGGCTTTGGCTGGGCGGCCGAGCTCAACCTGCAGGATGTGTACCGCAAGCTGTTCGACGGCGAGCGTGGCCTCGGCTACCCCAAGGAGCGCGCCGAGATCATGCGCAAGAACCGCGGCATCCTCGCCGATCTCAAGGCGACGACCTGCCACGACATGCTGACCGTGCTCAAGAATGTCGATCAGGACCTGCTGCGCGCCGCGATCGCGGGCGAGAAGTTCGCCGAGCTGTTCTACGCCAACTGCCAGGACGCGGCGATCGCCGACTATCTCAAGAGCGTGACCGCGGAACCGGCGCTCGCCTGATCCCATTCGCCGCATAGCTCGCAACGGAGAGTCCATGTTCGACCGCACCTATTACGCCACCCACCCCGACATGATGGAGTGCGTGTCGAACGACGAGCTGCGCGACCGCTACCTGATCACGGACCTGTTCCGTGCCGGAGAATGCGTGCTGTACTACACCCACGCCGATCGCATGGTGATCGGCGGGGTGCTGGTTGACTCGGCCCCGATCAAGCTGCCCGACCAGAGCGAGCCGCCCTCGGCAGCGGGACACCCGTTCCTCGAGCGGCGCGAGCTGGGCATCGTCAATGTCGGCGCAGTCGAGGGTGTCGTCACCGTCGATGGCGAAACCTTCACGCTGGGCAACAAGGATTGCCTCTACGTGACGATGGGTGCGGCGGACGTGCAATTCTCCGGTGCGGGTGCACGCTTCTATCTCGTCTCCTGCCCGGCGCATCAGGCATATGCGACGCGCCAGCTGGGCATCGCCGACGCCAACCGGCTCGACCGCGGCAGCCTCGCCGAATCCAACGAGCGGTCGATCTATCAGCTGGTCATTCCCGGCGTGTGCGACAGCGCGCAGCTGGTGATGGGCCTGACCGTGCTCAAGGAAGGCAGCGTGTGGAACACCATGCCGCCGCACATCCATGAGCGCCGCAGCGAGATCTATTTCTATTTCGAGCTCGACAATGCGGACACCGACCGCGTGATGCACTTCATGGGCGAGGGCGAGGCGACCCGCCACATCGTGATGCAGAATGAGGAAGCCGTGATCTCGCCCCCCTGGTCGATCCACATGGGCGCGGGGACTAAATCCTACGCCTTCATCTGGGCGATGGCGGGCGAGAATCAGGACTATACCGACATGAACGTGCTGGACATCTGCCAGCTGGCGTAAACTTGCTCCCCTCCCTGCAAGGGAGGGGCTGGGGGTGGATGCCGAGCCGCAAGGCTCGGCCGACACCGCCCGCGACACGCGCGACGCTCCGCGCCGCGCACCCACCCCCGACCCCTCCCTTTCAGGGAGGGGAGGAGAGTTGAAATGACCAACCCCTTCGATCTCACCGGCCGCGTCGCGGTCGTCACCGGTGCCAATACCGGCATCGGCCAGGGCATCGCGCTCGCGCTGGCACAGGCGGGGGCAGACATCGCCGCGGTCGGCCGTTCGGCCGCGACCGAGACGGTCGAAAAGGTCCGCGCGCTGGGCCGCAAGGCGGAGATCATCAGCGCCGACCTGTCGACGATCGAGCCTGTGGGCAGGATTGTGGATGAAACTGTGGATAAGCTTGGGGGCTTGCACATCCTCGTCAACAATGCCGGCATCATCCGCCGCAACGACAGCGTCGACTTCACCGAAGAAGACTGGGACGCGGTGATGGACACCAATCTGAAGTCGGTGTTCTTCCTGTGCCAGGCCGCGGCGCGGCACATGATCCCCAATGGCGGGGGCAAGATCATCAACATCGCATCGATGCTGACCTTTCAGGGCGGCATCCGCGTGCCGAGCTATACGGCGTCGAAGAGCGGCGTCGGCGGGCTGACCAAGCTGCTGGCCAACGAATGGGCGAGCAAGGGCATCACGGTCAACGCGATCGCGCCGGGCTACATCGCGACCAACAATACCGATGCGCTGCAAAAGGACGAAACCCGCAACCGCCAGATCATGGAGCGGATTCCCGCAGGCCGCTGGGGGGATCCGGCCGATCTGGGCGGCGCGGCGGTGTTCCTCGCCTCGTCCGCGTCGGACTATGTGCAGGGCCATATCCTTGCCGTCGATGGCGGCTGGCTGGCACGCTGACCCCGACGCACGCCGCGAGCTTTGGTATGGGCCGAACAAGCCGAACTCGGCTTTAACCGGCATGACACTTTGGGCTAGGTGGTCCGGCAAACTGACCCCCTAGGGAGACCGACTTGACCCACGGCCATATCGTCTGTTTCGGCGAACTCCTCCTCCGCCTGACCGCGCCGGGGCGCGAACTCATGCTCCAGACGGGCAGCCTCGACGTGCATGTCGGGGGCGCCGAAGCAAATGTCGGGATCGGCCTCGCCAATCTCGGCCACGCCGTGTCGATGGTCAGCGCGGTGCCCGACAATGCGCTGGGCCAGGCCGCGATCCGCTTCGTGCGCGGACAGGGCGTCGATACGCGGGGCGTCCAGCTGCGCGACGGGCGCATGGGTCTCTACTTCCTTTCGGTCGGCGCTGGCCTCCGCGCATCGGACATCGTCTACGACCGTGCCGCATCGAGCTTTGCCACCGCGCCCGCCGACGCCTTTGACTGGCGCAGCATTCTCGACGGCGCGTCCATGCTGCACCTTTCGGGCATCACCCCCGCGCTCGGTCCCGCGACGGCGGCTGCAGCAATTGCCGCAGCAAAGACCGCGAAAGAGATGGGCGTCGCGGTCAGTTTCGACGGCAATTACCGCGCCCGCCTGTGGGAAGCATGGGACAGCGATCCGCGTGGCGTATTGTCCGAACTTGTGAGCCTGACCGACACGATGTTCGGCAACCACCGCGACGTCTCGCTGCTGCTCGGCAAGAGCTTTTCGGGCGACGGCGCGGACCGCCGCCGCGAGGCCGCCGAAGCTGCCTTCGCTGCCTTCCCCAACCTCCAGCGCATCGCCTCGACCGCGCGCCATGTCGATGACGCCGACCGCCATCGCATCGCCGCGCGCGTCGATACGCGTGAGCGCGGTTACCAGACCGACGAGGTCGTCGTTGCGGGGATCGTCGACCGGATCGGCGGCGGCGACGCGTTCGCGGCGGGCATCCTGCACGGCGTGCTGTCGGGTCAGGATCTGGAGGCGACCGTCGCCTCGGGCCTCGCCCTCACCTGCCTCAAACACTCGCTGCCGGGCGACGCCTCCCTGTTCCGCCAAGCGGACATCGACGCCTTCCTCGAAGGCGGACTGGACGTGCGCCGGTGATTGCCCGGCGGACGCTGCTGGGGGCTGGGGCGACGTTCGCCCTGCCCTCCGCCGCGTTCGCCAAGGGTGATCCGATCGCAACGGGCCGAACCGGTCGCTGGCACGGACGGCGCGATGGGGTCGTGGCGGCCTTTCTCGGGATCCGCTACGGCAACGACACCAGCCATCACCGCTTCCGGCCGGCCACCGTTCCGCCCCCCTCTCGCGAACCGCAACAAGCGACACGCTTCGGCCCCAGCTGCCCGCAATCCAGCCGTATCGCCGATCAGCGCGAGGATTGCCTGTTCCTCAACGTCTGGACCCCCGCCGCCAACCCGAACGCCCGCCGCCCGGTGATGGTCTATTTCCACGGCGGCGCTTACTCCAATGGCACCGTCATCGAGCCGCAGGTGTTCGGCGCAACGCTGGCGGAAAAAGGCGATGTCGTCGTCGTCACCGTCAACCACCGGCTCAATGCGCTCGGCTATCTCTACCTCGCCCGGCTCGACCCGCGCTTCCCCGACAGCGGCAATCTGGGGCAGCTCGACCTGATCCTCGCGCTGCAATGGGTGCGCGACAACATCATCGGCTTTGGCGGCGATCCCAATCGCGTGATGGTCTTCGGCCAGTCCGGCGGCGGCGCGAAGATCGCGACACTGATGGGCATGCCCGCCGCCAAGGGCCTGTTCCACCGCGCGGCCACGATGAGCGGGCAGCAGGTTACCGCGAGCGGCCCGTTGAACGCCACCGCGCGCGCCAAGGCACTCCTCGCCAAGCTCAACGCCACCCCCGCCGACCTGATTGGCATGCCGGTACAAAGGCTGATCGAGGGTCTAGCGGCGGAGGACCCGGTCCTCGGCGGCGGGGTCTATATGGGGCCCGTGCTCGACATGAAGTGGTTGACCCGCCACCCCTTCTGGCCCGACGCCAATCCGCAGGGCAACGCGATCCCGCTGATCCTCGGCAACACCCGCGACGAGACCCGCGCGTTCATCGATCCGAAAAGCGAGAGCGTCCGCACGCTCGACTGGTCGAACCTCGCCGAACGCATCGCGCCGCAACTGCGCATCGATGCCCACCCCGAATGGGTCGTCGCCGAGTATCGCAAGCAGTTCCCCGACTGGTCGGCGCAGGACATTTTCTACGCCGCCACCACCGCCGGACGCAGCTGGCGCGGGCAGGTGATCGAAGCCGAGGAGCGCGCAAAGGCCGGCGTCCCCGCCTGGGTCTATCAGCTCGACTTCCAGTCCCCGGTCGCGCCCGAACGCGGCGCGGCGCACACCCATGACATCCCGCTGGTGTTCGGCACGATCGGCGCGGAGGGCACCGTCTCCGGTACCGGACCCGGCGCACAGGCGGTATCGGCGGCGATGCAGCGCGCCTTCGTCAACCTCGCGGCGACGGGCAATCCCAACGGCGCAGGCGTGCACGATTGGCCCAAACACTCCCTGCCCGATCGCGCGACCATGCTCTTCGACACGCACAGCCGCGTCGAGAACGACCCGCGCAAATGGCAGCGCGAGCTGTTCGCCCGCATCCCCTATATTCAGCCCGGAACCTGATCCGCCAGAACCGGTGCCAGCACCAGCCGGTCGAGGATTGTCGCGACTTCATCGGCCGTCGTTTCTGGCGCGCGGTCAAGCCACCAGGTCAGGATCGTCAGCGTCGCGCCGACCAGATGCGTCACCGCCAGCTCGCGCGGCAGTCCGCCCGGCGTGTCGGTCGGCGCGGCCATCGCCTGATCGATTGCGCGGCGCGTGATCGCTTGGCGCATCGAATCCCCCGCTCCGGTCAGCAGCGCGTGAGCGAGCTGCCGCCGCGCCCCGACCTCGGCAGTCAGCGCGCGCATCGCCGCCGCCCCGTCGCGCGCGCGCAACAACGGCACCAGCAGTTCGAGCAGCTCGGCGATCAGCCCGTCGGCGATCTCCGCCAGCACCGCCGCCAGATCGGGATAATGGCGGAAGAAGGTCGCGTAGCCGATCCCCGCACGCTCGGTCAGCGCGGCGACACTGATCTCGCCAAAGGGCCGTTCGCCGATCAACTCGATCAATGCCGTGCGGAGCGCCACGCGCGACCGGACCGCGCGCGCGTCGCTTGAAACCGCGCTGCGCTTCGCTATTTTATGATCCATAGTATATCACAATGTGGAGATCGCCATGCCAGCCCCGTCGCAGGTCGCCGCCCCGAATGCGGGACGCTGTCCGGTCGATCATGCGCGCGACGACCGCAAATCGGCAAGCGCGGCGCGCGGCGGACTGCTCGACGCGCCCACCCTGACCGGCTTCGATCCCGTGCGCGCGGTTCTGCGCGATCCGGATGCGCGTCAGGCGGGGTTCAAGGCCGAGGTGATCCTGCGCTATCGCGGCCGCGCCCGCCCGCCGATCCTGTTCCTGCATGGCGAGGCGCATCGCCGCCAGCGCGGCGGGACCGCGCGCTTCTTTACCCCGCGCGTGGTCGAGACCCGCTATCGCGAGCTGATGGAGCGTACCAGCGCCGCGCTGATCGCACGGCTGGTGCGCGATGGCGGCGGCGATCTCGACCGGCTGTCGCTCGAACTCGCGGTGACCGTCGCGGCGGAGATTGTCGGCCTGACCGAAAGCGACATTCCGGGCATGAGCCGCCGCCTCGACGCATTTTTCAGCACCACCTTCCAGACCGGACGCGGCAAGATTGCAGAGCTGATGAGCTTCCTGCTCGGCCAGTGGCGCATGCGGCGCTTCTACGCCAGGGACGTGAAACCGGCGATCGAGGCACGCCGCGCCGCGCCGCGTGAGGACGTGATCTCGCACCTGTTGAGCGAGGGTTACACCCCGCTCGATATCCTCACCGAATGTTTTACTTATGGCGCGGCCGGGATGGTCACGACGCGCGAATTCATCACCATGGCGGGCTGGCATCTGCTCGAACGGCCCGAACTGCGCGCGCAGTTCCTTGCCGCCGATGCCGATGGGCAGATCGCGATCCTCGAGGAAATCCTCCGGCTCGAACCCGTGGTTGGTACGCTCTATCGCCACACGGAAGGCGGCACCGTCGCGCTCGATATCCGCGCGGCGAATGGCGATACGGCGGCGGTCGGTGCCTGCCCGCACGCGCTCGACCCCGACCGGACCCGCGCGCCCAAGGTCACCGGCCCGGGCCTCGCCTTTGGTGACGGCGAGCATCGCTGCCCCGGCGCGGGCGTGGCGCTGCACGAATCCGCCGTGTTCCTCGACCGGTTGCTGCGCATCCCCGGCATGCGACTGGAGCGCGCGCCCGATGTTGGCTGGAACCCGCTGGTCGCGGGCTATGAGCTGCGCAACTGCCGCCTGGTCGTCGACCCCACCTAGGAACCGCTGCGCAGCGCCCCGATCAGGGTCACCATGTGATCGATATAGGTGCCGGTCGAAATCCCGATCGGCCCGTCCTTGACGTCGAATGGCGACGTGTCGCTGCTGTCGCCGACATTGGTCGAGCGGAAATCGCCCGGCGCGACCTCCTTCGATCCCGGACCGCGATACGGGTGACTGATCGCCTTGAGCTGCGTCGGCCACCAGCCCTCGGTGTTCAGCGACGCGACCAGCTCGGCCACGCTCTTGCCGCCGGCGACATTCATGTCCGACCCGGGCTCGACCGCAGCGACCCAATAGGGCGACAGCGGCTGGCGGCCCTTGAGCAAAGGCAGAATCCTTCGAAACCGGGCCGCCGGGAATCGCGCGCAATTTCTCATATTCGCGGCGCAGCTTCGCCACATCGACCGAACGGCGCGGATTGTAATGGCCGATCGTGTGCGCGGGGTCGTGATCGACATAATATTCGCCATTGACCACGTTCGACCCACGCCGATGGACCCAGAGCGGCTTGTTGCTGCCGATCTCGACAAAGGTCGGGAAGTGCCGGGTCCCTACCCGCAATTCCTCGGGCAGCCGTACGCTGTCGAGCCAGTCGAGCGCCGCCGGAATCGGCGCCAAATATTTGGCATTGCCGGTGAGGCGATAGAAACGCATGAGCTCTTCGATATTCGACGCGGTCGTATGCGTGACCAGCGCCTCCGGCTCATAGGTCCGCGCGCCAGCCGGGGAGAAATCGGCGCGATGCTGCAACCCCCATCCCGCCTGCGGCGCGGGATGCTGGGTCTTCAGATAGATGTCCATCGCCCGCTCGATCGCGGGGAGCACGCGCGGATCGCCGATCGCCTGGTGATAGGTCAGCAGCACGTCGATATTGTCGTAGATTACCCCATCGTTGAAGGTGATGAGGCCGGTATAATCGGGTTTGCCGTGCAGCCCGCCGTCCTTGACGCGGGGCCAGCGCTGCGGCCATCCACCATTGTCGAGCTGGCTGGCGAAGATGAATTCGATTGCCTTGTTGAGCCCGCGCTTGAACCGCTGCTCGCGCTTCTCGACATAGATCCGGATCAGGAGACGGATCGCCTCACCGGTGCCCTGATCGTCGAAGGTGGCGTTCCCCCAGTCGTGCTGGAATTCCTCCATCCGCCAGGCATTCTTGCCGATCGTGTCGTACCAGCGTTTGGTCGAGGCAGGACCGCCGAAGTCGATGAAATAACCCCAGCCGCCGGTCGGCAGCTGTCCGTCGATCAGCGCCTGTGCCGCCCTGGCTGCGGCCTGATAATAATAGTCGTCGCCGGTCGCATGATACGCGTCGAGATAGAGATGCCCCATCGTCGCGGTGCCGGGCGGCTGCACCCACACCATCGTCTTGTACGCTTCCAGCTCGCCCCACACGCGCGACCGGTCGGGCAGATAGGACCAGAGATAGCCGCCGCGATAGGCGAGCTTCTCCACCATGAACCGCGTCGCGCGCTTCATCGTCGCGGCAATCTCGCTGCTCGACGGAGTCTGCGCGCGCGCGACTGCGGGGGTCAGCGCCAGTGCGGCGGATGCTGCAAGCAGCTTGCGGCGGTCGATCATTTACGCGGTACTCCTTCAAGCGGATAGGCGACGATCAGCACCAATGGCTTCTCGCCGATCTGTCGAATGCCGACATGCGCGCCATCATAGAGATAGGCGGTCATTCCCGGCTTGAGCCGCGCGGTCTGGCCATCCGAGGTCACTTCGCCCTCGCCCGACACCACGGCATAGACCTCGTCATGGCCGATCGGGTGGACGCCGATCGCAGCACCCTTGTGCAGCGCGCGCTTGCGATATTCCATCATCCGGCCCGGCACGCCGTCGCTGATCCGCCACGCGGTGCTCATGCCGATCGCACCATGCGGCGGCGGCTCATCGACGCGCTTCGTATTCTCGTCGATCACCACCATCGGCCGCGCGCCGCGCTTTGCCGCCCAGTCGATCCCGCCCATCACATGCGCGAGGATACGCGGGTCGCTCCACGCTTCCTTGGTGTGACCGAGCCCGGTGTAGAAGACATGCCCGCCCTCGAACCGATGCGCCCAGGCGAGCGGACGCGGATTGACGCCCTTCTCCCCGATCGACGCCGGGTCGAGAGTCAGCAGCGGGCGCAGGCGGGGGTCGAGATCGTCGAACCAATACCATTCATCGACCAGTTCGGCGGTGTCGGGAAAGGCGCGGATCGCCGGGTGGTCGAGCGGCGCACGGCGCACCACGCCCTTGGGCGTCCCCGCCGGATGCCGCGCAAAGCGCGCGCCCATCATCCGCCCATACCAGTCCCAATGGTAATGCGAGTCCGCTGCGCCATGCACGCCGACGATCCCGCCGCCCCCCACGGACATAGGCGACCAGATTGTCGCGCCGCGCGCCTGTGAACCACTCGCTCGCCGGCTCCTTCGGGTTGGTCGTGGTCGAGAGCAGCACGATCGCCGCAAAGCTTTTCACCCGCGCCGCATCGTCGAACAGCGCCGGGTCTTCGCTCGCCGCGACGCGATAACCCTTCGCCTCCGCCGCTTTGGTGATTGCCGCGACCGCAGGCTCGATCGAGTCATGCCGCCAGCCGGTGGTGTGGCTGAAGATCAGGACTTCGGGCGGGGGCGGGGGCGTGGTTCCGCCCAGCAGGATCGCCGCCAGCAGCATCAGCATCGCCCGCATGTCACTCTCCTCATTTCAAGCGAGCGGTCCACTCAGCGGACGGCCAGCGCGTTCAGATAATCCTCGATATTGGTATAGCCGTTGCCGTCGCGATCGCCCGCGGAATCGTCGCGCTTCGGGTCCAGCCCCTGCTTGGTCTCCCACGCATCGGGCATGCCGTCGCCGTCGCTGTCGACCGGCGCGGGGCCGCTGCGCAATGCCGGCCAGCCGCCGACGTCGCTCTGGCGATCGATCTGCTGGCCGGTCCGGGTGCGCACGCCCTCGACGACTGCCGCATCGACGCTGTCGCGGCTGCGTGATGCCCCGGCACTCGCCAGCACCTTGGCCTCGACCCCTGCCGAACCGGCACAGCCGACCTTTGCCATCTCGACCGGGGCGGACAGCTTCTGCGCCGGATCGACAATCCCGCTCACCAGCGACCAGGGATCGGATGGAATCACCCCATCCATCATATTGTCGGCGAAGAAGGATTTTGCGACCGGATTGCCTTCCTGAAATGCGATCGCCTTGGTCGATTGCGGCCCGCGCACATACGCATTGCCCACGAAATTGTACCGCGACAGGCTGTCCTTGTCGGCATTGTAGCCCGACCGGCTGCCGCCCCAATTGTAGAACAGGTTGCAGCGGAAATCGAAATACGCCCCCTCGGGATCGCTCGCCGCGGGGGCGTAGTTGCCCGGGCGCGGCATCCGCGCGCTGTGGTTGGCCCAGAGATTATGGTGAAAGCTCGCCCGCGCTCCGCGCCCGCCGCGCACCAGACTGCCATAGCCGTGCGCGCCCTTGGCGTGGAGCGATCTGGTCAGCGAATCCGCGATGATCGACCATTGCACGGTGACGTCGAACCAGCCCTCGCCCGGCTCGGCATAGTTGCCCGACACCGACAGCGTCTCGTCCACCGACCAGCTCGCCGAGACATGGTCGAGGATGATCCGCCGCCCCGCGCGGATCCAGATCGCGTCGGATTCGGTCTTCGATTCATCCCCGAGCCGCGATCGGATGAAGCGGATCACCACATCGTCCGCCTGTACGACCAACGGATGATCGCGCAGCGTGATGCCGTCGCCGGGTGCGCTCTGCCCGGCGATCGTCACCTGGCCTTCGCGGACCGTAAGCGGCTTTTGCAGCTGGATCGTGCCGGAAACCGCAAAGACGATGATCCGCGGCCCCTTTGCCTCCACTGCCGCGCGCAGACTGCCCGGGCCGCTATCGGCGAGCGTGGTTACGGTCAGCACCTTGCCGCCGCGTCCGCCCAGCGCCAGCGCACCCGCGCCTTCCGCGCCGGGAAAAGCGGGGAGCGGCACGGCCGTCCCCGCAGACATCAGCAGCAAGGCAGCCAGCATCAGAAGTTTGCGCGCACGCCAAAGGTGACGATGCGGCCGGTGCTGGCATAGCTGCTCGACACCGGGTTCGCCTGATACATGGTGCGATACTGCGGGGTGTTGGTCAGGTTGCGCCCCTCGACCGACAGGCTGATCGCCCTGGTCAGCTTGTAGGACATCGCGAAGTCGAGGTTGAACGTATCCTCATTGTACCCGAAGTCCGCGACCACCGGCGAGTTGCACACCCCGCCGCCATTGGTCGTCGTGCCGACCGCACAGGTGCCCGAAGAGAGCGGGAAGCGGTTCACATATTCCTTGCGATACGCCCCCGACACGCGCGCCTTGAGTGGGCCATGCTCGTAATAGAGCGTCGCGTTGAACGAATGCGGCGAGGTGTTGAGGAAGGGCGCGGTCGCGAAATCATTGACCGCCGTCGATCCGGTCTGCCCCTGCGTCGTCGAGAGCGCGGTGCCGGTCAGGTAGTTCAGCTCGGACTTGATATAGGTGTAGTTCGCAGTGACGCCGAACCGCTCGAGGAAACCGGGCAGGAAGAAGAAGTTCGACTGGACGTTGAGCTCCAGCCCCTGAATCTTGCCGCCCGGCGCGTCGTTGAACTGGCGCACCGCGAACACCCCGCCGTCGCGGATATATTGTGCCAACGTTGCGCTGGTGACGTTGGTCAGGATCTGGTCGATGATCGCCTGCGGATAGATGTCCTGCAGCGTAAACTCGCCCGCGACCTGCTGCGGGAAGGAACTGATGTCCTTCTGGAACAGCGCCAGCCCGACAAAGCCGTTGGTGCCCCAGTAATATTCGAAGCTGAGGTCGAGGTTGGTCGAGCGGAACGGGCTGAGGAACGGGTTGCCCACCGTGATCGACGGCGCAGCCCCGCCGACGGTCAGGCCGGTCGGGAACGAGGTCGTGCCGGGCGTCAGCGCCGACAGCTGCGGCCGCGACATCGTCTTGGCGGCAGCGGCGCGGATCTGGAAATTGTCGCTGACTTCATAGGTCAGGTTACCGGCAGGGAGCACATCGGTATATTCGTTGCGCGCGGTCACGACCGTACCGAGCACGCCGTTCGCCGCGCCACCGACCGACCCGGTCCCGTCAACCCGCGTATTGGCGACGCGCACGCCGACATTGCCGCGCAGGCGGCGGTCCATCAGGTCGAGGTCGAAGTCCATCTGGACAAACCCCGCCATGTCGCGCTCGCGCACTGCATTGCGTTCACGCCCATCGGTCTGGGCGCGATAGTCGCCCCATTTGTTGATGCAGTTGCAGTCGATCGAAAAATAGCGGCGAAACGCGTCGAGATTGGGGGCGTAGAAGCTGGTCGGCGTCCCTGCCGACACGTTCAGTCCCTGGCCGAATCCGACCAGCTGGCCCAGCTGGGTGATCTGCAACCCCGCCTCCTGAAGCGTCGGGTTGATCGCCTCGATCCCCTGGTTGCGGCGACCGGTCAGGCTGTCGAAGTCGAACGTCTTGTAGGTGCCGCCGAAGCGCAGCGTGAATTGTTCGGACAGGTCCAGTTCGAAATTGGCGCGACCCACGCGGAATTCGTTGTTCACCTCATTGGTGAAGTAGCGGATCGTCGATAGCCCCTTCACCAGCGTCCACTGGGTCGGGTCGGCGACGTTGAAGCCGGGGTTGAAGATCGGCATTTTCCCGCCGCCCCGCTCGTCGAAGACATAGCCGTCGCGGTCGATTGCGTTGAATTCGACCAGCATCCCCTCGGCATTGAACTCCGACTTAGACCAGCCCCCCGTCACCGCGACGCGGAAATTGTCGCTGAACTCATGGTTCACGTTCAGCGTCGCCTGTTTGAAGTCGGTCTGGCCGATCTGCGCATCGGCGAAGCTGCGCCAGTCGACATTGTCGAGCACCAGGTAATCGGCCTGACCTGCCGCGTTGACATTTGCCGCGCGGATCTGGGTTGAGGGACGACCGAGCAGCTCGTCATAATAGGCGATGCTGTTGGCGTTGGGGATGTAGCCCGGCGACACGGTCGAATTGTAATAATCGAACGGGTCGAGGTTGAACGGGTTGTAGCTCGCGCGTGTGCCGGTGACGAGGGTGTTGCCGTACAGCGCCTGGCCGCAATCGAGCGAGGCGCTGGCGTCGCAACGCGCATAGAGCGCTCGCCGGTCGGCCAGACCGTTTGCCGTATTGAGGGCGCGCAACGTGTTCTGCGCGACACGGGCATTGGTCCCGTTGCGGTTAAGCCCGATTGTGGTGATGCCCTGCGAATTCGATTCCTGGCGATAGCGCGAATAGACGAAGTCGCCGATGATTTCGGTCCGCGACGTCGGTTGCCACTGGGCGGTGAAGGTCACGCCCAGTCGGTCATATTCCAGATCCTGCCGTCCGATCTGGGGCAGCGCCGGGATGATCGTCGTCGGGGTGACCAGCGCATAGGCCGCCGGGTCGGACCCAAAGGTCGCGCCAGTGCCGGTGCCGGTCGGTCGCGCAAAGCCGAACACGTTGGGCGACACGCCGGCATGCTGCGAATTGCGATAGGCGAATTCGAACTGGCCCGGCTGGCGGCGATAGGAATCGATCTGCTGGCGCTGATCCTGATAGGCCACCGTCGCGAGTACGCCGAAATTCTCGGCGAGACGCTTTGAGAAGAGCGCGGTCAGGCGCGGGTTCCAGCTGTCGCCATTCTCGCGATACTCCGCCTCCGCGCCGACCGCGAACCGGTCGCCCTTATAGGCAAGCGGGCGGCCGGTGATGAGGTCGATGATCGCGCCCAGCGACCCCTCTTCGTTCGACGCAGTCACCGACTTGGTGATCTTGACCCCGCTGAACAGCTCCGAGGCAAAGGTGTTGAAGTCGAACCCGCGGGACCGGTTCGCGCCGGCATCCGACTGGTTGCCGCCCGAGATGTTCTGCGCATCCGCACCGTTCAGAAACACGCTCTGGAAGTCGCCCCCCAGCCCGCGCACGGTGATCGACCGGCCCTCGCCATTGTCGCGATCGATCGAGATGCCGGGCAGGCGCTGGATCGATTCTGCGATGTTGGCGTCGGGGAAGTCCGCAATATCCTCGGCAGTGATCAGAATCGACGATCTGGTCGGCCTTGCGCTTGTCGCTCAATGCGTTGGCCAGGCTGGCGCGGAAACCGGTAACCACTACCTCTTCGCTGTCGGCGTCGGCCTGGCCATCCGCAGGTGCGGCATCGGACTGCGCCGCCCAGGCTGGCCCCGCTGCGACCAATGCCAAAGCGAGCGCCAGCCCCGAGCTCGAGCGGCGTGCGAAATGAAGATGACGAATGGCCATGGAATCCCCTCTCTCTGATATCGGCGCGGGCCTGTGGCCGACCCGTCGAATGACACCGGTATCAGGCAGACATCGGATTTTCAACTGGCAAACCGAGGCCCGGCCCGACGACCGTCCCGTAATGACTCGCATTAGAAGCGGGTTCGCCTCCAAGCGTGCACTGGGACCCGGCCGGGGTACGTGGGTTGACACCCGCAACAGAATGGCGGAGAAGCGCCATGACACCGGTTTCTCAAGCAAGCCAGTGCACGACCGTGAGAACACGGCGATGACGGAGAGGATCATGTCCTGTGATCGCGATTCGCGACTCGGCCGCCCTCCTCCGCAAAACATCCGGCCTCGCGCACTTCGCAGGGTCTTTTGAAGTTACCGGTGTCAACGACACCGTTTGAGAGGGGAATATCAATGCGGTTCACTGTTCGCCGTGGCGGCGCCCGCCTGCTGGCAGCCACTTCCGCCCTTGTTATCGCCACCGCCGCCCAGGCGCAGGACGCGCCTGCCGACCCCGCAGCGGGCGAGGATGAGGAAATCGTCGTCACCGGCTTCCGCGCCTCGCTCGACGCCGCGCTCAACGTCAAGCGCGACTCCGTCGCTGCGGTCGACGCCATCGTCGCCGAGGACATCGCCAAATTCCCCGACCAGAACCTCGCCGAATCGCTTCAGCGCATTCCGGGCATCTCGATCCAGCGCGACGGCGGCGAAGGGCGCGCGATCACCGTGCGCGGCCTCGGCTCGCAATTCACCCGCGTCCGCGTCAACGGGCTTGAGACGATCACCACCAGCCATGACGGTGCCGCCTCGAACCGCGACCGCGCGTTCGATTTCAACGTGTTCGCATCCGAACTGTTCAGCTCGATCGTGGTCCACAAGACCGCATCGGCAGACCTCGACGAAGGCTCGCTGGGCGCGGTCGTCGACCTCAACACCGGCAACCCGCTCAAGGGCAAATATGGGCTGACCTTCGCCGCATCGGCACAGGGCAGCTACAACGACCTGTCCGACACCTGGGGGCCGCGCGTCGCCGGTCTGCTCGGCTGGAAGTCGCCCGACGGCACGCTCGGCACCTCGATCTCCGCCGCGTATCAAAAGACCAAGACCCGGGAGGTCGGCAACAACACCGTGCGCTGGGCACAGGCGCGCTTCGACTCGGTCAACGGCACCAATTGCTGGACCACCGCGAACAGCGGCGGCACCTATGTCCCCAGCGCCGCGTGCGACCAGGCCGCAACCTCGTTCCACCCGCGGATCCCGCGCTATGGCGAAATCTCCCATTATCGCGAGCGCCTGGGCGTCACCGGCAGCCTGCAATGGTCGCCGGGCGACGCAACCCGCCTGTCGATCGACGCGCTCTATTCCAACTTCAAGGGCGACCGCCGCGAGAAATGGGGCGAGGTGCTGCTGCGCTCCAACGAGCGGTCAATCAACGTCGTCAACCCGGTCTATGACAGCAACAACAACATGATCGCCGCGACGCTCAACGATGCGTGGGTGCGGACCGAGCATTTCTTCAAGCAGACCGAAACCGAATTCTACCAGATCGGGGCGAGCTGGGACCAGGACGTCACCGACAATTTCCGCTTCACCCTGATCGGCGGCTATTCGCGCTCGAACGCCGATGTGCCGCGCGAAACCACCATCGTGTTCGATGACCGCGATGCGCAGGGTTACAGCTACGACTATCGCAACATGATGGCACCGACGCTGACCTTCGGAACCAGCGTCACCACCCCGGGCAACTTCCAGCTCGCCGAAATCCGCGACCGGCCGTCGAACGTGCTCAACCAGTTCCGCAACGCCCAGCTGCGCACCGAATGGGACGTGACCGAGGATTTCACGGTCAAGGCGGGCGCGGTGTGGCGGCGCTATAATTACGACATCGTCGCCTTCACCCGCGACACGGCGGTGTGCGGCAATGGCGGCGTCGATCGCGTCCTCGGCACGCTCACCTGCTCACCGACCAGCCTGTTCGGCCCGACCGCGATCTACGGCTTCCCGGTGACGTCTGCCCTGTCGGAACTGTTCACGCTCACCGGTTCGAATGCCCCGACGGGCACGACGACCCAGTGGCTGATTCCGAACCTCGACGCGGCGACCGCCTATACCAACCTTTATGGGCGCACCGCCGCGCTCGACGTCGGCAACAATCGCGGCGTAGTCGAGGAAACCACCGGCGGCTACCTCCAGTTCGATGCGAAGGGCAATCTGCTTGGGCTCGACTATGCCCTCAACGCAGGCATCCGCTATGTCCGCACCGACCAGTCATCCTACGGCATCAACAGCGGTGTCGTGGTCACGGTGGAGCGCGATTACGAGGACTGGCTGCCATCGTTCAATCTCGCGCTCTATCCGTCGCAGGATCTGATCATCCGCGGCGCGATCGCCAAGGTGATGACCCGTCCCTCGCTCGGCAATCTGACTCCGGGCGGCTCGGCCGACGGCTTCAACTATCGCGTGACCAGCGGCAATCCGTTCCTGCTGCCGTTCCGCGCGACCAATTTCGACTTCGCGGTCGAATGGTATTTCGCGCCGCAGTCGATCTTCTCGGTCGCGCTGTTCAAGAAGGATGTCGCGAGCTTCCCGGTCGCGCTCACCCGCACCGGCACCTTCACCGAAACCGGCCTTTCTCCCTCGGTGCTGGTCCCGTCCTCGCCCGCCGCACTCAATCCGGCGCAGCAGTCGCAGCCGATCTGGACGATCTCGACTCCCGGCAATGGTACCGGCGCATCGCTGGAGGGCGTCGAAGTCGCGCTCCAGGCACCGTTCAAGTTCCTGCCCGGCTTCCTGTCGAACTTCGGCGGCATCGTGAACGCGACCTTCGTCGACAGCTCTGCAACCTACACCCAGCAGGGACCGGCGACGACACCGGGCGGGGCGCTCCCGTCGGTGTCGCTCGAAAACACGCTCTTCGGCCTGTCGAAGAAGCAGTTTAATGCGACCCTCTACTACGAAGACAGCAAGTTCAGCGCGCGCGCTTCGGTCAGCTATCGTGACGGCTTCACCGATGCCGGATCCGCGACGGGCAACATCTTCGAAGGCTATGACGCGATCACCAATGTCGACGCCTCGGTCCGCTACAAGCTGACCGACTATCTCGAAGTCTCGGTCGAGGGCACCAACCTCACCGACGCCTATCGCGGTCGCTGGGTCGATATCGGTGCGCGTCGCAATTACGAAAGCAATCATTTCGGCCGCACGATCCTGGTGGGCGCGCGGATCAAGATGTGACCGAGAGAGGGGACATGGCGGCCGGGAGTGAGGCTCCCCTTCGGCCCGGCCGCCGTGAATTTCTCGCCACCGCCGGGGTGACTGCGGCGCTGATCGCGTCCGCCGCCGCCCGCGGCCAGACCGCACCGCCGGCCACCGGAAAGCCGGGGCCGGCGGGGCTTCCCGACCCGACCGAAACCATCGACCTGTGGCCCAGAGGCGCGCCGGGGATGCCCGCGACCCCGCCGGTCGAAACCGTCACCGAACGCAGCACCGACCGCGACCTGACCGACCGCGCCGTGCTGGGCATCACGCGCCCGCGCCTCGTCGTCTTCCGCCCGCACCGCCCCAATGGCGCGGCGGTGATGATCACCCCCGGCGGCGGCTATCGCCACATCGTCATCGACAAGGAGGGCTATGAGCTCGGCCGCTGGCTGGCGGCGCGCGGCTTCACCGTCTTCGTCCTGTTCTACCGCCTGCCGGGTGATGGCTGGGCTGCTGGCCCCAATGTCGCGCTCGCCGATGCGCAGCGCGCGATGCGCCTGATCCGCCACCGCGCGCGCGATTACGGCATCGACCCGCAACGCGTCGCGGCGATGGGCTTTTCCGCCGGCGGGCATCTCTGCGCCGATCTGCTCACCCGCTTCGACGCACGCGTCTATGACCCCGTCGACGCCGCCGACCGGTTCAGCGCGCGCCCCGACGCCGCCGCGCCAATCTACCCCGTGATCAGCATGAGCGCGCCGCACGCCCACCCCGGCTCGCGCACCTTGCTCGTCGGCGACACCGCGGATGCCGCGCGCGAGGCGGCGCATTCGCCGCACCGCAACGTCCCCGCCAATGCCCCGCCGACCTTCATCGTCCATGCCGAGGATGACGCGGTCGTTCCGGTCGAAAACGCCCTGCTGCTGCGCGCGGCATTGCGGGCGAAGAACATCCCCGTCGAAACGCATCTCTTCGCCCATGGCGGCCATGGATTCGGCCTGCGCCGGACATTGGGCAAGCCCGTCGCGATCTGGCCCGACCTGTTCCTCGCCTGGGCAACCGGCATCCTCGTCTGAACCCAAGGGAAGTAGCCATGCGTATCAACCGTCGCGACCTGATCGGCGCCGCCTCGATCGGAGGCGCGCTCTCGACCTTTCCCGCGGCGCTGGCGACCGAGACCAAGGCTGCACCGACCGCCCCGGACTGGAAGCGCGGCTTCGACAATCAGCGGATTCCCGACCTTGGCGATGGGCGTTTCCTCAACCCGCTCATGGCGGGTGACCATCCCGATCCGACGATCCTCAAGGACGGGAAGGACTATTACATGACCTTCTCGACCTTCGACTCCTACCCCGGCCTGGTCATCTGGCATTCGCGCGACCTGATCAACTGGCAGCCGGTCGGCGCAGCGCTCACAAAGAATATCGGATCGGTCTGGGCCCCCGAACTGTGCAAACACAATGGCCGCTACTTCCTCTACATTCCGACCAAGGGGCCGAACACCAGCTGGGTGATCTGGGCCGACAGGATCGAGGGGCCGTGGAGCGATCCGATCGACTTGAAGCTGCCCAACCATATCGACCCCGGCCATGCGGTGGGCGAGGATGGCTCGCGCTGGCTGTTCCTGTCGGGTGGCGACCGCGTGCGGCTGTCCGACGACGGCCTGTCACGGATCGGCGAGCCCGAGCATGTCTATGACCCGTGGCGCTATCCCAAGGACTGGATCGTCGAGGGCTTTGCGCCGGAGGGGCCGAAGATCACGCGCCACAAGGGCTGGTTCTACATGATCACCGCCGTCGGCGGGACGGCGGGGCCGCCGACCGGGCATATGGTGATCGCCGCGCGCTCACGCTCGATCCACGGGCCGTGGGAGAATTGCCCGCACAACCCGCTGGTCCGCACCACCTCACTGCAGGAAAAATGGTGGTCGCGCGGCCATGCAACCTTGGTCGAGGGGCCGGGGGGTGACTGGTGGAGCGTCTATCACGGCTATGAAAATGGCTATTGGACGCTGGGGCGACAGGCGCTGCTCGATCCCGTAGAATGGACCGATGACGGCTGGTTCCGCATGAAAGGCGGCGACCTGTCGCAGCCGATCGCCAAGCCCAGGGGCGGGACGAAGAGCGGCCCGCACGGCATGAAGCTGTCGGACGATTTCGCCACGCTCGCGCTCGGCACCAAATGGAATTTCTTCCGCCCCGCCCCTGATGAACGCACGCGCGTTCGCGTTGCGAAGAACGTCCTGCACCTCGACGCGCGCGGCACCGCGCCGTCCAGCTCGTCGCCGCTGCTGCTGATCGCGGGCGACCCCGCCTATCGCTTCGAATGCGATATCGAGATTGCACCGGGCGGGACCGCCGGCCTCATCCTGTTCTACGACGACAAACTCTATTGCGGCCTCGGCTTCGACGAGAAGCGCTTCGTGACCCACCAATACGGCATCGAACGCGGCCGCCCCGCCAACCCGCATGGCCGCAAGATGCGGCTGCGCGTCACCAACGACCGTCACATTGTCACCTACGACACCAGCGGCGATGGCGGAAAGACCTGGCACCGGTTCGATCGCGGCATGGAGGTTTCGGGATACCACCACAATGTCCGCGGCGGCTTCCTGATGCTCCGCCCCGGCCTCTATTCGGCGGGTGCAGGCACGGCGAAGTTCAGCGATTTCCGGTTCGAGGCACTGGGATAAGACGATGGCGCGTCAGGATGCGGAGCGGCTGGTGGAGCTGAGGACTACATAATACTTGTTCATTACTGTTCATCATTGTCCAATTATCTAATTTGTTCTTGACGTTACGTATCGTCCGTGATTGCCTGCGTTCGCTACCGAACGTGCAAATTCGCCTCATTTCGTGGGGTCGTATATTGGGCGGGATCGGGAGTGGATTTGACCAGCTCACGAGCTGACAATGGCACTGACTGCACTCCGCATCGCCAAGGCGAAGCCAGGAACTTACTGCGACGGCAAAGGCTTGCTGCTTCGCGTCACGCCGACTGGGGCGAAAAGCTGGATGCTCCGTATCCAGCACCAAGGGCGCCGACGCGACTTCGGACTTGGGTCCACGGACTGGGTTACGCTCGCCGAAGCGCGAGCCGCTGCTGCTGCTCTTCGCGCCGATATCAAGAAAGGTGTTGAGTCGATCGGCCGCGAGTCCAAGCGCAATATAACTGCAAAAGCACAGCCCATTCCAACATTCGATGAGGCCGCAAGGAAGTGTTACGAGACTCTGTCCGAAGGATGGGACGATCGACGAAAGAAAAACTGGCTTTCCAGCCTTGAGAACCACATTTTTCCGCTTATCGGGAAGAAGCCGATCGACACGGTGGACAGCGCGATGGTCCGCGGAGCGCTGGAACCGATATGGCTGAAGATTCCGGAGACGGCGCGCCGAATTCTTCAGCGTATCTCCGCCGTCCTTGATTTCGCCCATATCGAAGGGTGGCGCCGCGAGGAAACCTCACTTCGGACAGTGATCAAGGGTCTCCCCAGACAGACGGATCGCGGCAAACATTTCGAAGCGATGCCATATGCGGAGGCGCCCAGCCTGATCGATCGCTTGGTCAGCGAGCCCACGGTCAGCCGCGATGCGCTGCGTCTCCTGATCTATACGGCTGCCCGTTCGAACGAGATCCGTAACGCGACATGGCCGGAGTTCGATCTCGATGCGGGCGTGTGGTCGATACCAGCGGAGCGCATGAAGGCCCGAGTGGCACATACTGTTCCATTGTCCGCGCCCGCGGTCGCCCTCCTCAAGACATACTGGCGCGCGCGGCGAGGCGATGACGCGCTGGTGTTCTCGATCGGCGGTAAGAAGCCTCTTTCCGACATGACGCTGTCCAAGCTTCTCAAGGCGCTGAACGTCGGCAGTTACACTGTGCATGGCTTCCGAAGCAGCTTCACCGACTGGGCGGCGGAGCGGACACGCTTTCCCAAAGAAGTGGCCGACAAAGCACTCGCGCACCGGATTCCTGACCAGGTCGAGGCCGCCTATCGGCGTACTGACTTCTTCGAGAAGCGCGGGAAGCTGATGACCGCGTGGGCGAACTATCTCCACGGCCAGAGCTCGGCCAAAGCTTCAGTTCCCGCTTCGAACAGCCGCGCGCGCAAGAAATGAGCTTAGGCTCTCTGTGGTCACACGGCTGCTCTTGCCAATCTTGATCATCTCGATCTCACCGGATGCAATCAGCTGATAGACTCGAGTCCGTCCGATCGAAAGTAGGCCCGCCGCCTCTTCGATGGTCACGCAAAGCGGCCGCAAGGCGCCAGCTACAGGTTCCAGAGTCACCGAGGGTTTGCGCTGGAGCTTCCTCACCTGCCCCGCTCCCTGGCGGCCTGACCGCGCATGAACGCCCTGTCGCCCTCAAGGAAGGCCTGGAGCATTGCCGGGACCAACTCGGCGACGGGCTCCGCCACCCCATAGGTATCCGCATAGAAGGCCGCATAATCGCTCAGTGCCGTCATCAGGGTCGGTGGAAGGCTTACCGAGATCTTCACCGGCGTGCGATCGGGCAGCCTGGCAAGCTTGATCTCAGGCATCTATTTCCCTCCCCGCCAAGGTCGCAGCACAATGTCCTTGTGGAGGACCACCCGAAGCGGCCAGCCTGGCCGCACCCTCAGGGTCGGCTGGATGTTGAGATTGCGCGTGACGAGCTGATCTCCTGCCCTTGCGCCGCTCTGCTGCGCGGATTCGCGGATGGCGCGGACCAGATCGCTTTCGCCGCTGCCAAAGCTGAGTTCGGTGCCAACACCGAGCAGCGTCGACAGCACGACGCCTTTCAAGAGCTGCCAGGTGTGACGGTCGATCCGGTCTGATAGCCCCGCATAGCCCTGGGTATCGGTCGCGGGCACATTGTCGATGCGGATCGAGGAGCCGTCCGGCAGGATGATCCGCTGCCAGACGAGCAAGGCGCGGCTCTGCCCGAATGCGACGACGCTGTCATAGCTGCCGATCAAACGCGAGCCCTGCGGGATCAGTAGGATCCTGCCGGTCACGCTGTCATAGGCGTTCTCGGTCACCTGCGCTGCCACCAGCCCCGGTAAGTCGGAGTTGAGCCCAGTGATGAGGCTTGCCGCGATCAGGCTTCCGGCACTGAGCGTGTAGGGCGAAGGCGCTGCGGTCAGCGCATGCGGATTGGTGTCCTCGTCGCGGTTCGCGCGCCCGACCAGCTCATTCTTGCGTGCCTGAGCATTGGGGTCGAGATCGGGATCGAGGAAGGGTTTGGCTCCTTCGGGCGCAGAGGGTGTATCGGCGGCAACGGCGGTTGCGGGTGCCGCCGTGGCGCGCCCGCCTGCGAGCTGCAGCATGACGCCGGACTCACGCGCCGTGCGGCGCTCGGCAGCCGCTCGCTGACGCTCGGCCTCAGCGTCCTGCGCCACCTTGGACGCCACGTCCGCATTCGGATCGGCCGAAAGCGGTCCACCGAGCTGCCGCTGGCGCTCGAGAATCGGCCGCCCGAGATCACCGGGAAGCGGCGGCCCAAGCTTCGGTACGTCACCATACCCCGCCGGCGCGCCCGCGAGCGCGTCAGGTGGCGCTTTCGTGCCGATCTGCTTGTCCTCGCCCGGTGCGATCAGGCTGAGTGTCGCCGGTTTCAAAGCAAGCCAGGCGGCGCCGGCAATAGCGGTCGAACCCGCCGCTGCGATGGCAATGATCGCGCCACGCCGGAAGCGGGTCACCCGTCCAGGCGATGCCCGCAGGACCAGCGCTTCAGGATCGGCCTTTGGCATCGTGGTATCCGGTGGAGCGGGCGCGTCGGTCACGACACCCTCCCCGCCTCACGACGCGCCCGCCGCTCAGACGTGCGCTCGATCCGAACGACTTTCTGCTTCTTGCCGCCAAGGCGCAGCTCGGCCGCACCGAACAGGCGATCGACGACATAATAGCGTCCGGCGACGCGGTAGTTGACGAGCTGGGCTTCGCCATCGTCGCCGATGACGAACAGCGGCGGCGCCTCGCCAACCGCGATGTTCGGACTGAATTCGATATAGGTCTGCCGCCCATCATCGAACGCGCGGATCGGTCGCCAGGCGGGTTTGTCGCCACCGATCGCATAGTCAAAGTTGAGGCTTTCAACCGTCACCCCCGACGCAATGGGCGCCGCCGCCCTAGCCTCAGCCTCGCGCCGGCGGATCGCGACGAGCTCATCTTGCGGATAGCTCCAGGACAATGCCGCCATTGCGCTTGCGGCGGTGCTCTGAAGATGAAGGTGATAGGCTCGCCTGTCGGTGGTAATGACCAGATTCGTGCTCAATCCGGCCGCGAATGGCTTCACCAGGATATGGACGCGCTTGCCCTCGCCGCTTCCACTGGTGGTGTCGCCGACTGTCCAGCGTACCGTATCGCCGGCCGCCACCGAGACGATCGCCTCGCCGACCTGCAACATGATGTCGGTCACGCGCTCAGGCGCGGCATAGAGCCGGTAGAGCGCTCCTTCCGAATAGGGATAGATCTGAACGGCATTGATGTAGCCGTCGCGCGAAGGCTCACGCAACGCAGCCCGGTTCGCAGCTGTCACACGATCGACCGACGATACGGTCTCACGCGCGTGCACGGCGGCGGGCGTGGCGAGCACGATCATGTTCGCCGACAGGAGGATGGCACGGATCATCGGGCGTTCCTTTCAGGGGACGGCGCGGCGGCTGGCTGCGAGAGGTTCGGATCGAGAGGCGAGCCGAGAGGGAGGCCGGCGGGCGGTGCTGTAGCTGGGGTTTCCGCCGGAGATGGGATTGGCTGTGAGGAAGGCGCACGTTCAGCAGGCGCTTCCAACTCGCGGCTCCAGTCGATCGCATCGACATAGAGCCCAAGCGGATTCTTGCGCAGGACATCGGCAGAGCGCGGGGACTGTACCTTTACGGTTAGCATCGCGGTCCAGCGTGACGTACCGGCGAGGCTGCCACGCTCATAAGCGCTCTCGGTCCATTTAACCTGAAAGCTGGTGTCCGACGCGCGCACCACGCTCGTGACCTGTACCGACACGGTCTTGCGGCCAACCTCGGCGAACGGATTGGAGGTGCGGGCATATTCGCCAAGGAAAAGCGCCCCGCGCTCGGTCGCGAAATCGTAGGCCGACAGCCAGTTCTCGCGCATCAGCACCGGATCGAGCGAGCGGGACCGCAGATTGGTGACGAACCGCCCAAGGTGCCAGGCGATCTGGGGATCTGTCGGCCGATAGTCGACCGCGGCGGGCGCGACACTGCGCGCCTCACCCAGGCGATCGACCTCAATCACATAGGGCACAACCCGGCTCTGCATCGACTGCCAGACCAGCGCGGCCGACAGGCCTGTGGTCAGGAACAGCCCACCGAACGCCATCAGGCGCCAGTTCCTGGCCTGCACGCGGGCGGAACCGATCCGCTCGTCCCAAAGCTGCCCGGCACGCTGATACGGCGTTTCCGGCTCGGGCGTTCGCCCATATCGCTCGACGGCACGCTTGAATCGCATGATCTAATCCCTTTCCCGGATGTCTGGAGTAATGCCCGCGCCGCCGCGATCTCCGCCCTGAATGGTGTGGACCGCCATCTGACGGCGGTGGCGGGAGGCTTGCGTGGACTGGAGCTTCTGCGCCCAGGCCGGCATGGACCCGGCGGGTTCTGGGGCGCTGCCGGAGGCCCCACCGCTTCCGGCGGCCCAGACAGCCTGTCGGCCGCGTTCGGCTGCAGCACGAAGGCCAAAAGCGTTGCGAACCCTGTCGCCGGCCGCCCCCTTGGCAGCGCTTGCCATGCCGCCAAGGCCCGCGCCGACGCTGGACTGGCCGGAAGTTTCCTGCCCAAGCTTGTAGGCGGTCGATGCGGCGCTCCCCATCGTCGTGCCGGCACGGATCGCGCCAAGCCCGGCACCAGCGATGCCCCGCGCCGCGCCGATGGCGCCAGCGCCGCCCATCGCGATACCGCCGGCGGCCAGCGCGGTCGTGGCGATCGCCGATCCGGCGCCCAGTTGCGGCGCGCCCGCCACCAAGCCGGAGGCAATGCTGGGGCCGAAGATCGCAAGCCCGAAGATCGCGAGGCTCGCAAGCATCAGCGAGACCGCCTGCTCGATCGACACCGTGTCACCCGTGATCGCGTTGGTGAAGTCAGCGAAATAGTTCGAGCCGATGCCGACGATGACAGCGAGCACCATAACCTTGATGCCGGAGCTCACGACATTGCCGAGCACGCGCTCGGCAAGGAACGCGGTATGGTTCCACAGCGCGAACGGGACCAGCACGAAGCCGGCAAGGCTCGTCAGCTTGAACTCGAGGATCGTGATGAAGAGCTGGATCGCGAGGATGAAGAAGGCCGCGATGACGACAATCCAAGCGATCACCAGTACCGCGATCTCGATGAAATTCTCGAAGAAGCCGACCGGTCCGACCAGTTCCTTGGCCTGTTCGAGCAACGGCCAGGCCGCTTCGAACCCGGTTCCCGCGAGCCGCCCCGGCATCAACAGGTCCTCGGCGGTGATCGCACCTCCCCTGCGGTCAGGCCAAGGCCGGCGAAGCTGCGAAAGACGATGTCGGACAGCGTCGAGAAGCTGTTCAGGATGAGCGCGAAGACCCCGACATAGAGGATCTTCTTGAGGAACTTGGCGAGCACGTCATCCTCGCCGCCCAGCGCCCAGAACAGGCCGGCAAGCGTGATGTCGATGCCGATCAGGATCGTGGTCAGGAAGCCGACATCGCCACCCAGCAGCCCGAAGCCGCTGTCGATGTAGCGAACGAACGCATCCATGAACTGATCGATGACGTTGAGGTCGTCCATATGCGTGGATTCCTGCGTGAAGCCTCGAAAGGTGTCGCGGGGACCGGAGACCGAGGGGGCGAGCCACCTGGCCCCCGCGACGGAACGGCGCTGGCTGGGGGCGAAGACCAGCGCCGCCCAGCTCATTGCCGCGGCGTGTAAGCCTTGCCGTCGCCAAGGAAGCGGTTGGTCCGCTCCCGCGCCTCGCGCTCGGCCTGACCACGTTTCGCGGCCTCGAGCGACTCGCTGCGGAACTGCGCGGCCATCAGCGTCTGGATCTGGAACTGCTGCTTGGCGGTCAGCGCGAGAAGCTGGTTGGTCGCCTGGCTGACCTGCAAGGATCCCTCGGCGCCCTGGCTCCTGTCGACGATCGCCTTCAGGGTCTGGGCATCATCGCGAACATTTTCGACGATGCCGCTCTGAACGGTCATCGTCTGCCGGAACGCGGCCATTTCAGTGTCGAGTCGCTCCTTGGCGGAGGCGACGCGCTGGTCGCGGCCCAAGACCTGATCGAAACTGTCGGGAAAGAGTTGGCGGAACCGCTCGTCGAGCTGGTCGACGCGGAAGTCGATCCCCTGCGCCTGCCCCATCAGCCGATCGATCTCGGCGAGCTTCTGGCGGAGCTGGTCGAGCTGCGGGAAGTCGATGCGGGTCAGGTTCTTGCCCTGGTTGATGAGCATCCGCGCTTCGTTCTGGAGGCTTTGGATCTGGTTATTGATCTGCTGGAGCGTTCGCGCGGCGGTGAGCAGGTTCTGCGAGTAGTTCGACGGGTCGAAGACACTGAGCTGCGCGGACGCCGGCATACTCGTCATGACACCTGCGGTCAGCGAACCGACTGCTCCCGTTCCAAGCAGGGCGGCGATCACATATTTCTTCATTGGGCTTCTCCTTCGGGGACTGAGGGATCGGGAAAATCGGCGAGCAGCGATGCGGCCCAAGCGTGGCCGGCATTCGTGAGGAAGCGCGCGGCGAAATTCGCGGCGCCATGCTCGGCAAGCAGCGCATCGATGGTTTTCTGGGTTTCAGGATCGGACGCGCCGCACAGCGCCAGGGCGATCGGGCCGAGGCCCAGCTCGAACAGGCGATTGCCGCGGGTCGACTGGAGATAATAATGCCGCTTGGGCGTCGCCCGGCTGACCAGTTCGATCTGCCGCGCGTTCAGTCCGAACCGGACATAGGCGGCCTGGCTCTGCGGCTCGATCGCACGGTCGTTCGGGAGCAATATCCGCTGCGGGCAGCTCTCAATGATCGCGGGCGCAATTGTGCTGTCGGCAATATCGGCGAGCGACTGGGTGGCGAACACCACGGCGACGTTGCGTTTGCGCAGCACCTTCAGCCATTCGCGGATGCGTGCCGCGAACAACGGGTGATCAAGAAACACCCAGGCTTCATCGAGGATGAGCAGCGTCGGCCGCCCCGTGAAGCGCGCCTCGAGCCGATGGAACAGATAGGTCAGGACCGGCGCGACCACGCCCGCCTGCCCCATCAGCGCTTCGGTCTCGAAACACTGGACATCGGCGATGGCTAGGTCGTCTTCCGCCGCGTCGAGCAGGCGGCCGAACGGCCCTTCCAAGGTATAGGGCGCCAGCGCGGAGCGTAGTGGTGCCGACTGGAGCAGCAGCGACAGGCCGGTGAGTGTGCGTTCCTCGACCGGCGCGGTCGCGAGGTTCGTCAGGGCCGACCAGATTGTTTCCTTGATCTCGGGCGTGACGAGCACTTTTTCGTGGGCGAGCAACGCGCCGATCCATTCCGCCGCCCAGGCACGCTCGTCGGCCGTGTCGATATGCCGCAAGGGCTGAAAGGCGATGGCCCTGCCCCCTTCGCCATCCTCGCTGCCAAGGCCGAGCGCATGGTGTGCGCCGCCCATCGCGAGAACGGCGGCACGCGCCGAGAATCCCTTGTCGAAGATATAGACCTGACTGTCGGGATAGCGCCGGAACTGGAGCGCAAGCAGTGCGAGTAGCACCGACTTCCCCGCCCCTGTCGGGCCAACGATCAGCATATGGCCGACGTCGCCGACATGGGTCGAAAGCCGGAACGGTGTCGAACCACTGGTCTCGGCATAGAGCAGCGGCGGACCGCCCAAATGCGTGTTTCGCGCCGGCCCGGCCCAGACCGACGACAGCGGCATGAGATGGGCAAGGTTCAGCGTATGGACGAGCGGCTGGCGGACATTGGCATAGGCATGGCCCGGCAGGCTCGACAGCCAGGCTTCGACCGCATTGATGCTCTCACGGATGCAGGCGAAGCCGAGCCCATTGACGATCCGCTCGACCGCACGAACCTTCTCCTCGACGCGAGCACGATCGTCGTCGGCGACGGTGATCGTCGTTGTCAGATATCCAAACGCGACATGGTCGGCGCCGAGTGCCTGCAGGGCGAGGTCGGCGTCGACCACCTTGTTGTCGGCATCACTGTCGAGGAGCTGGACGGGCTGGTTGTAGATGACCTCGCGCAGGAGCGCCGTGATCGACTTGCGCTTGTTGAACCATTGCCGACGCAGCTTCGTCAGCGTCCGGATCGCGTCGGTCTTGTCGAGCGCGATGAAGCGGGTGACCCAGCGATAGCTGAAGCCCTCATGGTTGAGCGCGTCGAGAATACCGGGACGGCTGAGGTTCGGGAAACCCAGGATGGTGAGGGTGCGCAGATGCTCGGCGCCAAGCATGGGCTCGAGACCGCCGGTCAGCGGCGTGTCCGTGAGCACGCCATCCAGATACATCGGGGTTTCGGGGACGGTGACCGGATGGCGCCGCGTCGAGATCGTGCCGTGCAGGAAGGTCAGCGTCTCGGCATCGTCGAGCGCGCGGACCTCGGGCATGAAGCCGCTGAACAGATCAAGAGCGCGATCGGTTTCCGCGATGAAGGCCGCCAAGGCCTGGCGCCAGTCGCGCCCTTTC
The DNA here is from genome assembly GCF_024666595.1 of Sphingomonas sp. J315. Taxonomy (NCBI): domain Bacteria; kingdom Pseudomonadati; phylum Pseudomonadota; class Alphaproteobacteria; order Sphingomonadales; family Sphingomonadaceae; genus Sphingomonas; species Sphingomonas sp. J315. The sequence goes on from NZ_CP088296.1 coordinate 1,195,053, forward strand.
ACCTCGTCGCTGCGCTCGACCAGCGCGCGGCCCGCCATGTCCGCTTGATCGGGCGAAGGCAGGAAACTCAGTGTCAGATGATAGCAGCTCTCGAAATGCGCTCCCGCACTCTCGAACGCGGCGCGGCGTTCTTCCTCGACAAGCCAGGAAGCCGCTTCGGGGAAATGACTGGCCGGATAACCCAGCGCTTCGCGTCGCTCGGCTTCGAAATGCAGCACCCAGCCCGAGCCGAAGCGCTTGAGGGCATTGTTCGCGCGCGCGCACGCCCCGACCAGTTCGGCCTCGGTCGCGGATTCGAGGTCTGGCCCGCGGAAAGCGAGCACGCGCATGAAGCTGCCGTCCTTGTTGAGGACGACGCCGCGCGCCACCAGCGCTGCCCAGGGTAGATGATCGGCAAGCCGGTCGGCGCGGCTGCGATATTCGCGAAGGTTCAGCATGACAACCGCCCCTTCTGACGAAGGTGGCGGGCGAGTACCGGCGCGAAATCGGGATCGCGCTTCGCCGCGAACACAGCGAGCGTGTGCCCGAACGCCCAGATGATGAGGCCCGCGATCCATTGCTGGAGGCCGAGCCCGAGCGCCGCCGCGAGCGTACCATTGACGATCGCGATCGCGCGCGGCGCTCCGCCAAGCAGGATCGGCTGGGCCAGCGCCCGGTGCATCGGCGCCTCGAAGCCGTCGATATGCTGCCCGGTGCCGATCACGAGATCAGCGCCCCGCCACCGAAGCTGAAGAAGCTCAGGAAGAAGCTCGACGCGGCAAAGGCGATCGAGAGACCGAAGACGATCTGGATCAACCGGCGGAACCCGCCCGCGGTCTCGCCGAACGCCAGGGTCAGACCGGTTACGATGATGATGATCACCGCGACGATCTTGGCGACCGGTCCCTGCACCGACTCCAGCACCTGCTGGAGCGGTTCTTCCCAGGGCATACCCGAGCCCGCCGCCTGCGCGGTTGTTGCGATAGCGAGACCGAGCGCGGCGACGGCCGCGACGGTGACGATGTTGCTGGTTTGAGAGATGCGGGACAGACGCATGGCTATTCTCCTTCGCAATGACTGGTGGGATCGGGGGTGAGGTCGAGGACCGCGTAGTTTCCGTCCGGGTCGAGGCCCGCGACGCGCGCGACGGTGTCGACGCGGCGGGCGAGCCCTCGCCCTGAGATGAACACGACCATGTCGATCGCTTCGGCGATCAGCCGACGCGGCACAGTGATCACGCTTTCCTGCACCAGCTGCTCGAGCCGATAGAGCGCGGAGACGGCGCTGTTCGCGTGAACCGTGGCGATGCCGCCGGGGTGGCCGGTGTTCCAGGCCTTGAGCATGTCGAGGGCTTCCCTGCCCCGGACTTCGCCGACGACGATGCGATCGGGGCGGAGGCGCAGCGTCGAGCGCACGAGATCGGCCATGCTGACGCTGCCGGATCGGGTCCTCAGCGCAACGACATCGGGCGCGGCGCATTGCAGCTCGCGCGTGTCTTCAATGATCAGCACGCGCTCATCGAGATGCGCCATCTCGGCAAGCAAGGCATTGGCGAGCGTCGTCTTGCCCGAGCTTGTGCCGCCGGCGACCAGGATGTTCCGGCGTTCGACCACGGCCAGCGACAGCAACCGCGCGGTTTCAGCGGGCATGATGCCGTCAGTCACATAGTCGAGCAGCGTGTAGATGCGTGCCGCGGGCTTCCGGATCGAGAAACAGGGCGCGAGACTGACGGGGGGCAACACCCCCTCGAACCGCTCTCCTGCTCCGTCGCCATGCGGCGGCAATTCGGCCGATATGATCGGCGATACCGCATTAGCCTCGGTGCGGGCATGGCTCGCGACCAACCGGATGATCCGTTCGATCTGGGCGGGGTCATAGCGGATACCGGTATCGACGCGGCCCTCGCCGAGCCGGTCGAGCCGGAGCAGCCCGTCGGGATTGACCATGATCTCGATGACCGCGGGATCCGCGAGCGCGCCGGTGATCGCCGGTCCCATCGCGGTGCGGAGCATGGCACGGCGGCGCTCGGCCGAGAGCAGTTCGCTCATGACCGCGCCTCCGCCATGTCGCTGGTATCGAGTGTGCGCTTGCCACCGGCGATCTGGCGACCAAGCTGGGCAATGAAGCGCTCGAAACGCTGATTACCGACCGCCAGCGCAGCAGCATCGGCCTCGGGCAACGGCGCCGTGACGGTCAGCTGGTAGCGAACGAAAAGGGCCAGCGCTTCCAGCACCACCTCGATGTCGCGTCGGCTTGCACCGACCTCACGCGAGATGCGATCGAGCCGGACCTTCAGGAGATCATCGACCTCCTTGCTCGCGCCCCGCGCCAGCCAGGTCTTGAGAGCCTCGTTGACGATGCGCGACTTGTTGCCGCCGCGCCGGATCACCAGCGCGTCGAGCGCATTGCTGAGGTCAAGATCGATGTAGAGATTTTGGCGGACTTTCATCGCTCAGATCCCCGGCATCAGATCTGGAGTCTGGGACTGGTTCATCGCGTGGCCGCGCACGAGCGAGGCACGCACGCGATCCATCACCCGCTTGTCGGCGGCGGCATCGGGGTCGTCGCGATCAGCATCGAGGAGCTCGAGCTGCTTTGCGGGTTCGGCCTTGGCGGGCTTCACCTCGATCCCGGGATGCCGTTGCTGTTCGAGGCCGCCTTCGCTCTCGACGGCATCGACCTGTTCCACATTGAGGCGCGTATCGACCGCGCTGACGCAATCGCTCCAATCGTCAGTGCGCGGACGCGGCCGGTCGCTATAGCCTTCCGCCTCCAGCGCTGGCGGGGTCGCGAGCCGGGTTCGGAAGTTGCGATCCTCATAGTAGCGAAGCTTCCTGGCGCGGATCGGCGCCATGCCGGAGATCAGCACCAGCTCGTCGGCGGGCGGCAGCTGCATCACCTCGCCCTGCGTTAGCAGCGGGCGTGCGGTCTCCTGCCGGCTGACCATGACGTGCGCGAGCCAGGGCGCGAGCCGGTGTCCGGCATAGTTGCGCATCGCGCGCTGCTCGGTGGCGACGCCGAGTGCATCGGAGATCCGACGCGCCGTGCGCTCGTCATTCGTGGCAAAGGCGACGCGCACATGGCAGTTGTCGAGGATGGAGTTGTGCTCGCCGTATGCCTTTTCGATCTGATTCAATGACTGGGCGATGAGGAATGCGCGCACGCCATAGCCCGCCATGAAGGCCAGGCTGGTCTCGAAGAAATCGAGCCGCCCGAGCGCCGGGAACTCGTCCAGCATCATCAGGAGCTTGTGCTTGCGGCCCTCTGCCCGATCGGCATCGAGCTTCTCGGTCAGGCGGCGGCCAATCTGGTTGAGCACGAGGCGAACGAGCGGCTTGGTCCGCGAGATGTCCGAAGGCGGAATGACGAGATAGAGCGAGACCGGATGTTCGGCCTCGACCAGGTCGGCAATGCGCCAGTCGCATCGCGAGGTCACCGCCGCCACGGTCGGATCGCGATAGAGACCGAGAAACGACATCGCGGTCGACAGCACGCCGCTGCGCTCGTTCTCGCTCTTGTTCAGAACTTCTCGCGCGGCGGAAGCCACGACGGGATGAACCTTCGGCGCATCGGTGCTACCGACATGGTTGGTCTCCATCATCCGCTTGAGCGTGGCAACGAACGGGCGCTGCGGGTCGGAGAGGAAGGTCGCGACGCGGGCGAGCGTCTTCTCTTCCTCGGCATAAAGAATGTGTAGAATCGCGCCGACCAGCAGCGAGTGGGAGGTTTTTTCCCAGTGGTTGCGCCGCTCGAGCGCCCCTTCGGGATCGACCAAAATATCTGCGATGTTCTGAACGTCGCGGACTTCGTCGGTTCCCCTGCGGACTTCCAGTAGCGGATTATACTTGGCCGATGCCGGATCGGTCGGGTTGAACAACAGCGCGTGGGAGAAGCGCGAGCGCCAGCCGGCGGTGAGCTGCCAGTTCTCGCCCTTGATGTCGTGGACGACCGTGCTGCCGGTCCAGCTCAGGAGCGTGGGGACAACGAGCCCGACGCCTTTGCCCGAACGTGTCGGCGCGAACGCCATGACATGCTCTGGTCCGTCGTGACGCAAATAGCGCCCGCGAAACCGCCCCAGAAAGACGCCCGCGTCATTGTGAAGGCCTGCCCGGACAAGCTCGCCGGACGTCGCCCAGCGCGCCGAACCATAGGTCGTTACATGCCGCGATTGCCGCGCACGCCAGAGCGATCCGGCGATCGCCGCGGCGCAGCCGAGGAAACCGCTGGCCCCGGCAAGCGTACCAGCCTTGTCGAAGACATGCGGCGCATAGGCGTCGTACGAATACCACCACCAGAAAATCGCCCAGGGGCGATAGATCGGGAGGTTGCCGATCTGGAACCAAGCCGTACCGAGCTCCGCTTGGTAGCCGAGCATGGCCGCGCACCATTGTGTCGCGGCCCAGACGCCCGCCACGACGATCGCGAACACGACGAGGATCTGGCCGATCAGCAATTTGGTGGGGGTCATGAGGCGCTCCGCCCGCAGGCGACAGTCCGCCCCGGTTCAGGCCTCGAAGAATTGAGGACTTGGCGATTCGAGAAAATTACGCCCTTGGCGCGCCACTAGGCGTCTCTACGCGCCATCGCCGATGAGAGCGGTCGTTCAGAGCGTGTGCTCGAGCGTATAGCTGCGGATTTCGGGCGTGACACTTCGAGCGCCGATATCGCAGGTCACGCTGATGCGACTTGCAGTGGCGGCAGCCATACCGCCAAAGAGGGATATGCCCCGACCCAAGCACCGACCGCTTACGCAAAGCGTCGCCCAAGAACTGCGCCGTATCTCGCTTTCGGAAGCGCCGGGTGTATTCCTGGGGTCAGAAAAGGATCTGATGGGCGCGCTTGGTGTTAGCCGCCCGACTTTTCGGCAAGCGGTCAACTTGATCGAGCACGAGCAGCTGCTTTCGGTGGTTCGCGGCGTCAAGGGCGGCATCTTCAGTCGTCGGCCAGACATTGGCGGAGTGATTTCCTC